>NZ_CAXBNC010000009.1:0-169005 GCF_963977085.1 uncultured Paraglaciecola sp.
TCGAACCCCCAACCATCGGTTTTGGAGACCGCTGTTCTACCAATTGGAACTACACCCCTAAAACTCAGAGCAATTATCGGACATCAAAACCATCATCCAATAATGCAAATTTTAGTTACATCAACCTTGTAGAATCATGGATTTTTCGGGAAAAATTCTGAATCACTAGCAAGGAGGGAGGCGTATTATACTTATTGGCATGGGGGATTCAAGAAGAAAGATTGCAGAAGATCAGTAAGCGCCATACAAACCTCATATTTAACTGTTTAGTTTTCAACTTTGAAGATACATCAGTGTTAACATATCATCATCCTTTAAGGCCGATAGTAGGCTGTTAATAATTAATTCACAGAGTCACTTTTGTTAAATCAATTTATCGCTATCTTTGAAGCACTTAATGTCCTTTTTTGGCAAGATCCCACAGCACAAACTATCGGATTTATTGCATTATTTGTAGGTATCAGTGGGTTCTTGCATAGAGAAGATCAAAAGCTCAAATATTACCTCACTGCGTTCACCTTCTTAATGGCAATACATTTTTTTATGTTGAGTCTTTGGACCGCGGCTCTTTTGGCGCTACTCGGAAGTGCGCGTAATTATGTATCCAGCGTTACGAATAATGTTTGGGTAATGTCGATATTTATAGTGGTGGCTTGGATAATTACTATCCCAAATAGCAGTGAGTGGGTGCAAATTATACCAGTAGTGGGAGTATCGTTTGGTACATGGGCATTGTTTAAAGAAAAAGGCTTACGTATGCGATTTTTTATGTCATTGGGAACCCTTTGTTGGTTAAGCCACAATCACTTAGTCGGTTCAATTGGCGGGGTAATCATTGAAGGATTATTTTTAGTGGTAAATGCTAGAACAATGATCAAATTATTCAAAGAACAACAATCACAAAATCCCCCATTATAGTCTCTTCATATTGACAGCGTGTTTTTTACTGATATAAAACCCTTCCTAATTCTACAGTCTGGAGTTTTTTCTTTGAACAAAAGTATTATCACTAACGCGTTAGCGCTTGCCCTAGTAATTGTTGGTTTTTTCTTGGACAACTTAATCATAAAAACCGTTGGTATGTTTGCAGTGTCTGGCGCCATCACTAATTGGTTAGCGATACATATGCTGTTTGAAAAAGTCCCAGGGTTATATGGCTCTGGTGTCATTCCAGAACGCTTTGAAGATTTTAAGGGCGGTATTCGTACACTAGTAATGGAACAGTTTTTTAGTGAACAAAACATTCAACGTTTTTTGGCTGACAATAAGCAACCTATACAGGTCGACTTTGCACCTATTATTCAAAAAGTGGATTTGGCACCTACATTTGATTCATTACTTGAGGTTATCAAAGCCTCTTCTTTTGGTCAGATGTTAGGCATGTTCGGTGGTGTGGAAGCATTAGAACCTATGCGACAACCTTTTGTAGATAAAATGAGTGCCGCTTTGGGGGATATTACACAGGACCCTAAGTTCACATTGCTACTGCAAGAAGAGTTAACTCAGCCTGATGTACAACAAGATCTTCATGTTAAAATCAGTCAAATTGTTGAACAACGTTTGCAAGAACTTACACCTCAAATGGTGAAAGACATTATCCAAAAAATGATCAGGGAACATTTGGGTTGGTTAGTCGTTTGGGGCGGTGTATTTGGTGGATTGATTGGTCTAGTGGCCGCGTTATTGAGTGCCTAAAAAGGACAGACACTGCTTAGGGTCATAAGCTGTTGCGATTGAGGATGCTCGAAAGTGATATCACTGGCATGCAACATAAGCCGAGGGGCCATTTTTTGGGTTGCTTCAGTGCCATAGAGGTCACAACCTGCAATCGGATGACCAATTGCCTGGCTATGAATACGCAACTGATGAGTTCTTCCGGTCAAAGGGGTAAAAAGCACCTTAGTACGACTCTGCGGTGATAATCTATCAATCACTTGATAGTGACTCTGGGCTGACTTGCCGTGTAGATGACAAATTTTAAGGCGAGGGAATAATAATTTGTCCTTAGCAATGGGTAAATCAATCAGTCCTTCACTGTCGGGGACCTCTCCAGCTAAAATACTCACATAACGTTTAATGACGCTACGTGCTTGAAATTGTTTAGTCAAGTTAGCATTAATTTCTTTGGTTTTGGCTAATAACATTATCCCAGAGGTGCCAAGATCTAATCGATGCGTCAACCTAATTTCAGGGAATTGCTGAGCGAGTCGGTAATGAACGGAGTCTTTATTTAGAGAATTTTTACCTGACAAACTTAGCAAACCACTAGGTTTGTTTATAGCGAGTAACCATTCATCTTCAAACAAAATTTCAATTTGTTCGAGACAAGTAGGCGCTACAAAGTCGTCAATAGGCATAGTTTTCAAACGAGATTCATACACAGAGATTTTGATACACAAAAATGCCCAAATTTGTGGCGATCCAACACATCACTAAACCAATAATTATATCTAACACCACCCAGGTTTTACTGCTTTCAAAAAGCGGTATGAGTTTTTTAGAGGCATACCCTAAGCCAAAAAACCAAACAAATGAAGCCAACACTGAACCTAGCAAAAACCAGCGTTTTTCTTCGCTGTCTAGCGTCCCGCCAATGCCACCAATAATCACTAAGGTATCTAAATAAACGTGAGGATTAAGCAGAGTTATCGCCAAGGTAGTGAAAACTAATTTTGACAAGGATTGTTCTTTACCGCCACTTTGCCCAATATCTAAATGACTATTGCCTTTATAGGCCCGAATAAAAGAATTTAAGCCATACCAATATAAAAATAGCGCACCAATCAGCGCTAAAGTGTTAAGGAAAAATGGCGCTTGTTGTAAAACCGTGCCTACCCCTAAAATACCTAAACTAATTAACAAGGCATCACAGATAAAACATACAGCGCAAGCATAATATACTTTTTGTCCTAACAATCCTTGGCGCAATAGATAAGCATTCTGCGCACCTATAGCTACAATCAAACCACCTGAGATCAATAGCCCTTGTATAAAGATGCTTAGCACTAAATTTTGCTCCTAGACTTATCTAAATACTTGTTGCGCGGCATCTTATTCCACCCCAATAAAACCACCGGTTTGATGTTCCCATAACTTGGCATAAATACCTTGTTTTGCGATTAATTCCCCATGTGTTCCCGATTCAACTATCTTGCCTTGATCAAGCACTAATAACCTGTCCATTTGTGCAATAGTCGACAACCTATGCGCTATAGCCAGAACAGTTTTATTTTCCATGACTTTGTTTAAACAATGTTGGATAGCCGCCTCTACTTCTGAATCCAGTGCAGAGGTAGCTTCATCTAAAATCAATATAGGAGCATCTTTTAACATCACCCGTGCAATGGCAATACGCTGTCGTTGACCACCTGACAGTTTTACACCTCGTTCACCAACATGCGCGTCATAACCTGTTCTACCTTGCATATCAGATAAGGTTTGCACAAATTCATGTGACTCTGCCTGCTTAGCAGCATTGAGCATCTCTTCTTCAGTGGCATCCAAACGACCATATAATATATTATCTCGCACACTGCGATGCAGTAATGACGTGTCTTGGGTCACCATACTTATATTGGCCCGCAAGCTTTCTTGTTGAACCTGACTGATATCTTGCCCGTCTATGGTAATAGTGCCGCTTTGAATATCATAAAAACGTAGCAACAAATTAACTAAAGTAGACTTTCCTGCCCCTGAACGCCCTACTAGTCCCACTTTTTCACCAGGTTTGATTTTGATATCCAAATCTTTAAATACTGTAATGGGAATATCATCAGCCCCTGCATAGCCAAAGTTCACCTTATTAAAATGAATCGCTCCACCTTTCATTTCTAAGGCTTTTGCATGGGGTTTATCTTGCACATCAACAGGCAAAGACAAACTGTTAATGCCATCTTGCACTGTACCGATATTTTCAAAAAGCGAAGACACTTCCCACATCACCCATTGTGACATGCCATTGAGGCGTAAACACAAGCTCACAGTAATGGCAATTTCACCGGGCGTAACCAATTCTAGCATCCACAAATATATCGCCAGTGCTGTAATGCTAAACACCAACAAAGCGTTGCTAAACCACACACAGCCATACAACACAGTAACCAAACGCATCTGAGGATAGACACTTTTCAGAAACCCAAACATGCCCTCTTTGGCATAGTCTGCTTCACGGCTGGTATGGGCAAACAACTTGACTGTGGTGATATTGGTATAACTGTCTACTATGCGGCCCGTCATCATCGAACGTGCATCTGCTTGACGTTGCGACACCCGTTTTAATTTTGGAATAAGAGTACGCAAGATCACTAAATAGACTAAAAACCAAATAATAAGCGGCGCACTTAAGCGCCAATCGGCAGTAATCACCAAAAACAGAATGCTAATAAAATAGACACTGACATAGACTAAAATATCCAGTGTTTTCATCACAGTTTCGCGCACCGACAAGGCTGTTTGCATAACCTTAGTCGCTATACGTCCGGCAAACTCATTTTGGAAAAAACCTAAGCTTTGACCAATCATGTATCTGTGAGCTTGCCAGCGAATTTGCATGGGGAAATTCCCCATCAAACCTTGATGTGACAACAAAGCTTGGGTGATCACTAATACTGGTAAAATAACCAAAACCAGCAACCCCATCCATATGAGACTGCCTAATTCTTGCTGCAGAAACGTATCTCTATCACTGGCCGCTAACCAATCAACCAGTTGTCCAAGAAAGCCAAAAAGTGACACTTCAAGTGCCGCAATAGTGGCAGCCAAAATTGAAACACAAAAAATAACTGGCCACATGCCTTGAGTATAATAACGACAAAACGCAAAAATGGTATCGGGCGGTTGCTTTGGGTGGGCAGCCGGAAACGGGTTAGTTAACCGTTCAAAAAATGAAAACATGGAGAAAATAAACCTTGGAATTGCACAATCCGCTGAAAGTTTCTATTCAACAGACCTTTTCTAAATTAAGTTATTCAGAATACCCTAATTCTTGTAGTTTCGATTCAATTTTTTTCGAATGTTGCGCTTTCCATGCATCTAAATCCATCCCTGCATCCTTATCGGTTCGAGCTTTGGCCAGCTCATAAACCTCAATGAGTTTATTTTTTGGAATAACCGCAACACCGTCTTCATCCGCCACAATATAATCACCAGCATGAACTGTCACTCCACCACAACGAATAGGTTGGTTAAGGGGAAACATTTGTTCTTTGGCTCCCGGTTTAGGCATCAAACCACGAGCAAAAACAGGAAACTGAGCCGCTCGAATTTCACCAATATCGCGAATAGCGCCATCTATTATCATACCAGCTATGCCACGCTGCTGAGCAACTGCACATACGTTACCGCCAGTATTGGCATACTCTGGATCTGCTTCAACCACTATCACATCCCCTGCATTTGCTCGGTATATAGCAGCATGTAAACTTAGATGATCACCCTTACCACATTTCACTGTAAAAGCGGGGCCCGCAATACGTGGCATTTGTGGCCACATTTGATGAATGCAGGGATCAATAAACTGCTCTCTTGGTAACCCTTCTGAATATTCGCAAGGTGACACTTGTAACAACTGTTCGATTGTTGGTTTTGACATCTTGCTAAACTCCTATAAATTTGAATGCAAATAGCACAACCCAATAGATACAAATAGCAATTTGCCCTAAGAAAAAAACAAAACGAATTTGCACAGCCAATACACTAGTCGACAACAAATGCGTAATCGATTGCCCTAAACGAGCTGCCAGCAATACTAAGGCTAGTCCATTAGTGATCGCAGTTGAATGAGTAACTAATGCCAAAAGCATCAAACCGCCAATAAAAGCAAAACTTTCAACGCAGTTTCCTTGAGCGCGAGTCAATCTTTGACCAAAGGCTGGAGAGTCGGACCCATCCGCTTTAAAAGCATTAGGCGCTTTTTGTTTATTAGTCACTAACAAAGTACGATAGATTGCAATCCATAGCAGTAACATCAGAGTCCAAGTGATATAGCCTAAAAGTCCAATAATAGTATCGTTCATCAAATTCTCCACTAATGCTCAGTGATGATAACTTTATATTAATCTGGACGTTATACCAATATCCATTACTCTCGCCCAAGGCTTTAGTGAAGTTGACTCTACCTCATTTTTCCGAGTTTCCGCCTATAGACACTCATGCCACCAAAACAAACCCGCAGAAACCACTACAGAAGTCGCAAATTGAAATGACATATCAACCAGTACTTACTCATCTATAGGAATAATTAACTGAATCTACAGTTATTTATTGTTGTAGATCAAATGTCTTCCTGCCTACAATGGCTAGTATATAACTTATATGAAATGTTCAGGAAACACAGATGAAAATTGAAAATGTTTTGGTCATTGCAGATCAGCAAGACAAGGAACAAAGCGCTCTGGCACATGCGAAGTCATTGGTGAAGCGCACTGGAGCCAAACTACATATTGTGGCCTTTCATTATGAAAATTTAAGTAAGTTAGCAACCAAATTAAACGAAGAACAGCAGTTTGATATTCAGAATAAAATCATTACTTCTGGACAAAAATGGCTAAAAAGTGAAATGACCCAAGTAAACCTACAAGATAAAGCGACAAGTGAAGTGTTATGGGAAAAAGATATTGTAGGATGGATTAAGCAGCATTGTGCCTCGCAATCTTATGATTTAATTATTAAGACTGGTCATCGCAGTGAAGGACTTTTTTATGTACCTACAGATTGGCATTTAATCCGTAACAACCTTGTACCCACTTTACTAGTTGCTGAAAAAAAATGGCGTAAAAAACAATCCATAATGGTATCACTTGATTTAGGTACCCACTCAACGTCAAAACAAGCACTCAATCAAAAACTACTTGATGCGGGGATCAATTTTGCCACTAATGCGAATATGCCTTTACATATTTGTTATAGCTTACCTATCTCATCAGTATTAAAAGATTTAGGAATAATTGACAAAAAGGCTTTAGTGAATGATGCCAAATCGAGATACTTGCCAATCATAGAAACCATGCTAGGTGAATACGATATTCCATTAGCCAATATTCATTTTAAAGCGGGCCCCGCTTCTAAAGTGATCCCAAGTATTGCTTCTAAATACTCTGCAGGGTTGGTCATTATGGGCAGCACCGGACGCAAAGGCATAAAAGCGAAAATAATGGGTAATACTGCCGAAAGTGTTTTAGCATTATTAAAGACTGATATCTTGGTAATACAACCTTAAATAATCGAGAGAACCATTCAGGCCTAAGCAAGGTAGTTTACATTTTAACTTTGCTTTGGCTTAGGTGATCTTCTACCTCGCTGAGTGTCCTAGTTCATTTTTTGCTTTTTTGATTGTCCTATCCCTGACTAACTACATCAGTGTAACTGAAGAGATCAACTACCCAGTCGCGCCCTAGTCCTAGCCTACAGTAATCTTTTCCAAACCAGCTAAGATTGTCGCAATCCATCGGGCTCACTTTGTTTTTAAATAGAGTCTCATTTTGAGCTCATTCCGCTAGGCTCAAAATAGTAAAAAGATAAGGCTATTTTCCATAAGTAAATCCTTTAGGATAGCCTAAGATTTGAATTGCCTACTGGTGACTTAACCTCTATATCATTAGTCGTACAAACGGTGTTTCTACCTGCACGCTTCGCTATATAAAGGGCCTCATCCGCATGAGTGACTATATCTTCTAACTTGTAAGCAGCAGATCTAAAGGCCACACCAAAACTCGCGGTCATATTTAACACTTTATCATCTACAATAAATTCATGATTTGAAATAGCGTGTCTAGACCTTTCAGCGACCTCATAGGCCATTTGAAAGTCTGTTGAAGGTAAAAGAATGACAAACTCTTCGCCACCCCAACGTCCGATTACATCCACATCTCGAAGTTGTGATTTAAGCACTTCAGCAAATTCACACAGAATTAAATCACCTACTGCATGGCCATGGGTATCGTTGACAATTTTAAAATGATCTATATCGACAATAATGGCGCATAAACTTTGCTTGGTTTTTTTAAACTGTTTAAAACGCCACGCAAGGTGCGCTCTATTTGGCAATTGCGTTAAAGGGTCTATTTGATGTTTATTAGCAAACTCAGCTTGGATGTAGGGTATCGCTATCCTAAAAAGTAATAGCGTAAGCAATAATACAAAAATTATATTAAGTGTTTGTATAATAAAGATATTTGTTGTTTCACTTTGCCTTACATGCAATGAGTTAACTAAAAACAGTTTCCAGTTAAGTGCTTTTAGCTCCGCTTTAGCGATGAGTACGTCATCACCTGCTACTTTAACCAGCACATTGTCATTAGGATGCTGACCGGTCTGTTGCTCTGGTGTTAACGCCTTAAACCAAGGCAGTTGTTGTAAGGTTTTAATGCGTTTGCCGTCAGCCAAAAGACTTGTATCAGAAGAAAGCACAATATCATCATTGTGATCGACAAAAACAAAGTCGTAGTCATACTTACTTTTGATCTTTTCAAAAGAAGAAATAAAACTATTTAGTCGCTTACTAACGCCAATAAAGCCTAAAAATTCACCTTGTTCATTGTGAATTTTAATATCGAAATAAATATGGATGTCTTCTCTATTGCCCAGTGCAGCGACTATATTTTGTGCTGAATTTTTAGCTCGAAAATACCATTCTACTTTGTCAGCATTGAGGGGTAACGTTGTACCATTTGAATAGTACTGCACGCGACTCGTTTCGCTCGCCACAAAAAAGTCCATTTCAAATTCGTTAGATAATTGTTCAAGAAGTGCAATCATTTCATTAGCATTAATCACATCCTCATTCATACTTGATTTTAAGGACGATGCGCGAGCTACTGTTTCAGCAGTAAAAAGTGGCTTCAAAATTTCCTGAGTAACTATATCAAAAGCAGGGGTCAAGCTTTTGAGTTCAAGTAAACTTTGATTTCCAACAGATTTTGACAACGATAAAACAGCGCTCAATGCGACTGAAAACACTATAACAATTAAAATGAAATAGAACTTTGTATTGATATATTTTTTCCAGAAAGGCATTAAGGGGCCGTGTGTTGATGAAACAGCTAGCTAAGTTACAGTGATAGATCAACAACAACCATTAGACTTTAGTATCGAAAATACCCAATTAGACGATCTATAAATTAGCCAATACGGAATAGAACACTACTTCAAAACTCTGGTTTTAGCTTAGCTTGACCAAATGGATAATAAACTTACCCATAAAACTCCAACCAGTAACTAAAAGCCGGTAATATACTGATTAAAATAGTTGCAAAAACACCAAACTGACTAGGCAAGATAAGCCAACTTTTCCCAGGGTTAGCAGGGTTGTAGTAAATTTTGACCCTTCCATCAGGGAAAGTCTGCACTTTGGAAAGCTGCTTCTTAAGAACAAACTGAGCGTTGTGACTGGCAATAATAACCCAAGGTGAAATACGTTTACCTTGATAGGTTTTCCCCGCTATTTGATAGGAATACAAAGCGTCAGATCGGTAATCTTGATCAGATAAAATAATGGCTGCCCCAAACTTATCTAGACCAAGATGTTTTAAATGTCCCTTAGTACTTGGCCAACGGCGAATTCGCAACTGGAATAACACTGAATAGCCACCTATTAGAAAAACATAAACCGCAGCCCAAAACCAAATGCCTTGTCTATCTCCTTGTAAGGCTAATTCCCACATTTGTAGAACATGATCAAACATTTGCATTTGTCTCTCACCTCATTAGGCAAAACATCAACAACAGAGCGCTTTGCTACACGGAGGAACATATTATTCAGATTTAACCTTATTTTCCTGTGTGGACTCTTTGGGTCAAATTCTTGTTGTTTTTATCTGTGAAGCTGCCCTTAACTTAGCTTTCTCGCTTTAAACTTACGCCCTTTTAACTTACCTTCATTAAATTGTTTAAGTGCACGTTTAACGCTACGGGTCTTAACCGCCACATAGGTATGAGTCGCTGTCACATTGATTTTACCTATATCATCACCTGCAATATCGGCGTCTTTCGTTAACGCGCCTAGAATATCACCAGGACGAATTTTGCTTTTTTTACCGCCGTCTATACATATAGTCGAATATTCAGGCTGGATTAAACGGTTGGCATGAAAACGCAAGGCCTGGATGCCAGTCCATTTTATTTTCGCCTTTTGATAATCTTCAATCGCATTAGCCCGCGGAATTTCTTTGGCTGTACAAAGTGTTAACGCCAAACCTTTGGAATCAGCTCTACCCGTTCGGCCTATTCGGTGAATATGCACTTCAGGATCTGGGGTGATTTGATAACTGATAACCGCATTTACTTCTTTGATATCTAAGCCCCGTGAAGCAACATCAGTTGCCACCAACACAGATACACTTCGATTTGAAAAGCGGGTTAACACTTCGGTTCTATCACGCTGCTCTAAATCACCATGTAGGGCTAATACAGACACGCCTAATTTGGTGAGTTCGTCCGCCACTTCTTGGCAGGCAATTTTAGTATTGCAAAACACTATGGCTGATTCTGCTTGGTAGTGACTTAACATCGCTGCCACCGCTTTAATACGATGAGGCTCTTCTACTTCAAAAAACAGTTGTTCAATACTGGTGGTTTCGTGAGTGGCCTCAACGCTAACTTCAAGGGGGTCGCGCTGCACGTCTCTACTTATCTGCGCAATAGAATCGGGATAAGTGGCAGAAAAAAGCAAGGTTTGTCTATCTAATGGCACAGCATCAATCACTTTGGCCATTTCTACTTCAAAACCCATATCTAACATACGATCGGCTTCATCAAGCACTAAGGTATTCACTTCACTTAAATCTAGACGACCTCGAAACAAGTGATCCATGATGCGCCCAGGCGTACCCACAATAATATGTGCGCCATGTTCTAGTGAGCCAATTTGAGGACCCAATGGTGTGCCACCGCACAATGTTAATACTTTAATATTATGGATCCCACGGCCTAACTTACGGATTTCCAGTGCCACTTGTTCCGCTAGTTCACGAGTAGGGCACATCACCAACGCTTGCACACGAAATCGCTTCACCTTTAAGTTATGTAATAGTCCCAAACCAAAAGCAGCGGTTTTTCCGCTACCGGTTTTGGCTTTGCCAACTACATCTTTGCCTGCAATGATAGCTGGCAAGCTCATGGCTTGGATGTCAGTCATTTCTGTGAAACCCATGGATTCCAAGTTTTCTAGCAAGGCGTTTTTTAAACCCAGTGAAGCAAATTCTTTATTCAAAACATTCTCTATTTGTTAGGCCGGTCAATCAGCTTTAAAGGCTACTATGACGGTCTTTTTCGATACATTGGTCAAGCGCTTGCAATAACTCTGCTCGTGCTTTTAATTTTGTTTGGTGATGGGCTTGCATATCTAATGTTGTCATAGCCTGTGCAATTGCTTGAACCGTAGGAGCAAATTCTGCTTCGCTAACAACTTTATCTAAAAATCCAGCGGTAACCGCTTCTTTCGGAGAGACCATTTCAGCCAAAATAACTGAACGGTTAAAAAATACAGGTGCCAATCGACCGCGGGCCAATTCTACACCACCATGATGCATAGTCATACCTATTGCGACTTCATTTAAACCAATTTTAAATGCGCCATCGACACCAATGCGGTAATCCGCTGCCAGTAATAAAAATGCCCCTTTCGCTATAGCATGACCGCTACATGCCACCAAAACAGGATAAGGAAACGACAACATACGCCTTGTGAGTGTTGTGCCTTTTTCGACTAAAGCCATGGCTACTGCCATGCTCTCTTTCATGACGTTTAAATCATAACCACCAGAAAACATACCTGATTGGCCGGTTAATACCACAACTGCTTGGGCTTCTTCTGCCTGGTCAAGTGCTTGATTAAGTTCGTCTATCACTTGATGTGAAATAGCGTTCACTTTGCCATTTTGCATTGTAATAGTGGCTACTTGGTTTTCAATTTGACAGCTGACGAGTTCGCTCATATTGATTCTCTTAATAAAATAATGAAGACACTATTTATCTTTCATAAACAGGGGTAAGGGCAAGTTATAAATATGCATGACAAACTATTAATCAAACTTACTCGATTATGACCTTAGACAGAATACTTGCCTCAATATTGGACTGAATGATCGCGCTCAATTCACCGGAGCTTTTAATTTTGGCTATTACCTGATTAATTTGAGTCATTTTGTGTTGCCATTTTTGACTGAATACAAAAGATAACTTCACTTCTTCAATAGGGTATTCTGAGCGCCACACTTTACGCTTTATACCTAACCTATTTATCATCCATGAGGCTCTTAGTTCGCTCATGTAAAGTAAATCACAACGATCTTTTTGGAATAATTTAACCGGTGATACTTGAGTAGACACTCTAACTGCTTGGGCTGCACCACTTTCAAAAAAAGGCTTTAATTTAGGATAGTGATAGTCTTGACGGATACAGACTGCCTTATCTTTCAACCAGCTTAATGGAGCATCGCTTTCATCAAAAGGTGAAAAACCATACAAAAACTCACGATGATGCATAATTGGATCAGAAAATAACAGCCCCTCCTGTGTCCCAACCCATTCTGGAGATAACCAAGTCATATCAGCCCGCCCCTCTTTTACTGACTTTTCTAAATCTTTTCTTGGTGTAGGCAAAAAAACTAAATCAAGCGCTAGCTCACGACTTAGGGCTTGCGATAGGTTAGGTAAAACCCCAACATAGTCAGAATTATCATCGATATAAATATAGGGTGGTTCTTGAATATGGATAACGGCCAAGCGCAGCTTTTTATTTAGAGTACCCATTTCATTTGCCCAAACAGGGTTAATAACTGCTGCCACCCAGCAGAAAAAAATGAATCTAGTCAAGCTTCGCAAATGTAATAAAAACAAATTTATATCACCATAAAGAGTGTATTGAAAATGGCGCAGCGGTTAGCTTACGCTATCTTCCAATTGACTGTTTGCCCTGCAAAAAATGGCACAATGGCTTCACCGTTAGGCAAAGTAACAAAATCTGGTACAGTCCAACTTTGCTTGACCAAGGTCAAAGTGCTGGAGTTACGAGGCAAACCATAAAAATCGGCACCATGGAAACTAGAAAATCCTTCTAATTTGTCCAAAACGCCTAGTTCGTCAAAAACCTGAGTATAGAGTTCCAAAGCGCTCCACGCACTATAACAACCAGCACAACCACAAGCGTTTTCTTTGGCATGTTTAGCATGAGGTGCTGAATCTGTGCCTAAGAAAAATTGTTTTGAACCACTGGCTACCACTTTTCGCAGGGCTTGTTGGTGGGTGCCGCGCTTTAATACGGGTAAACAATAGTTGTGTGGTTTAACACCACCTACCAGCAAATCATTACGATTTAACAATAAATGTTGCGGGGTAATTGTGGCAGCAACATTACTGGCGCTACCCAGAACAAAATCAGCCGCATCACTAGTTGTAATATGCTCAAACACCACTTTCAATTCGGGGAAGGCTTGCACAATTTTAGCCATATATTGATCAATAAATACTTTTTCACGATCAAAAATATCCACATGGTTTTCTGTGACTTCACCGTGCACCAATAACAACAAACCTTGCTTTTGCATTTCTTCAAACACAGGGTACAAAGCTTCTATTCCGCTTACTGCTTGCGCCGAATTGGTAGTAGCCCCAGCAGGATACAATTTGGCAGCAACCACTCCAGCTTGTTTTGCATCAATAATATCTTGGGTTGATGTTTGATTAGTTAGATACAATGTCATCAAAGGCTGAAAATTGCTGCCTTGTGGGCGGGCCGCTAAAATGCGCCCTTTATACTCATTGGCTAACTTAGCATTAACCACTGGAGGCACTAGATTAGGCATTACAATTGCCCTAGCAAAACACCTAGCAGTAGCAGGTACGGTTTCGCCGAGCATATCTGCATCTCTAAAATGTAAATGCCAATCGTCTGGTGTAGTGATAGTAATCTGTTGCATCTTTGTCCCGCTGGAATATTCAATAAAAAACCAATTAAATTAAGTCTCTATTATGCCTCAAATTACCATTCAAAAACTAAGACTCTAGAAACATTTGTTAGGATGCCAATAAAATACGCCACCTCGAACAAGAAGTTGCTGAATTTTTTGATAAATTAACGCACTATTAGCGACCTAAATTATTCATCTATTTTGTGGAATTGTTTTATGCCTGCAGCCATCAGCCTGCTAAATGTTATCCCTGATGATAAAAAGAACATTTTTACAAAAATCATCTTCAAATTATTAGACCGAATTCTTGCTATCAACAAGTTAGATGGTTTATATCGCGAAAACAAGCTGCACGGTTTAGACAAGACAAGTTTCGCGAAAAGCCTTTTAGAAGGGCTTAATATTCAATTGTTAGGCCTTAAAGAGTTACAAGCTAAAATCCCTAAAACGGGTCCAGTGGTTATCGCCAGCAATCATCCTTTTGGCGGTATCGAAGGGGTATTTTTAGCCTGGGCAATCGAACAAGTGCGCCCCGATATCAAAGTAATGGCCAACCAAGGGTTGAAGATATTTCCCGAGCTTGAAGACTATTTTATTTTTACCAACCCACTGTCGGAAGGTGATCCGAAAAATGCCCCCTCCATCCGTACCTGCTTAAAACATGTAAAAACCGGTGGAGCCTTACTTATTTTCCCCGCAGGACGCGTCAGCTATTTTCATAAAGACACACAGCGGATTGCTGACCATAGTTGGAATAGGTTGATTGCCAGCATCGCCAATCGCGCAAACGCCCACTATTTGCCAATATTTGTGAGTGGCTTAAATAGTCCTTTGTTTTATCGTTTAGGCCGAATTTATTTTAGATTCCGTATCTTGATGTTACCCCGTGAACTGGTTAACAAACGCAACGCCAAAATAACTGTAACTGCAGGTGAAGCGATTGCCATTAAACACTATGCAAAGGGCATAGATACAGGCAAACAAACTGAATTGTTTAGAGCACAAAGTTATTTGCTTGACCCCCTTTGGCAAAAGCCGTGGCCAGCGGATCCTGTCACAGAATTACAACCACTTGTAGCGGAAGTCAGTGGTGACACCATTTTACAAGAAGTGCAGCAACTCCCAGATGAACAGCACTTACTCGATCATAAAGGATTGTCAGTGTATTTTGGTTACCAATCTCAATTACCTAATACGGTAAAAGAAATCGCACGACTGCGAGAATTGGTATTTCGTGAACATAACGAGGGCAGCGGAGAACCGCTAGACACAGATCACTTCGACGCCACCTATACTCACTTATTTGTAATGAAAACACACTCAGGGCAAATAATCGGCGCCTACCGCATGGGACAAACCGACAAATTATTAGCCGATGGTAATTTAGAAAACCTGTATTTACACCGCATGTTTAATTTTGGTCCTGACTTTGTAAACCGAAATCAACCTTGCTTAGAAATGGGGCGTTCTTTTTTAATCCCAGAATACCAACGAAGCTTTCAAGGTTTGTTTTTGTTGTGGCGTGGTATTGGCGCCTTTGTTTGCCTCTATCCACATTACCGTACACTGTATGGCACTGTATCTATTAGCAAATTATATGATGTGCGCAGTGCTGCCATTATCCAACAGGCTATGGTGACTGCCACAAATAAAGTGGAACCAAGAGCCCCCTTTGAGCACAAATTACATCCTGAAGTACAAGATTTTGCTAGACAACATGGACTAAAAGAACATGTCACCGCCCTGCTTCAGGGTATAGAGCCAGACGGTAAAGACGTGCCTATTCTACTCAAACATTACAATAAACTAGGCGCAGTTTTTCATTGTTTGGGGATAGATAAAAACTTTAACGATACCCCTGGGCTTTTGCTTAGTGTGGATTTACCTGAGGCCCCTGAGAAATTATTGAAGTTGTATTTAGGCGAAAGTTGGCAGGAATATAAAAAAACTAAAAGCAGTAAATAAAAACGAGTTAAGAGTGCAAAAAACATAACCCATAGATGAAAGTATCACTACATACAAAGAGCGCCGAAATCACCGAAAAAAAACAAGAGAGCCTTACCGCAATACTATTAAGGGCACGTCACAGCGCTCCAACATTTTAATGGTATTGCTGCCCACAAAAAACTGCCGTAGTTTGGAGTGAGCAAACGCGCCCATTACCACCAAGCCCACATCATTAGTTGTTTTGTACTCCATTAAAGATTGGTGAATATCCCCCTCTATAAAAGAAACGGTAACTGCAAACCCTTCGCTTTGCATACGCGTTTTAGCGGCATCAAGCTTATCTTTTAGATTACTCTCATTGTTCTTTACTGACACCAAATGACAATCTAATCCATGCAACAAACCACCATCAATGACTTTTTGCAGTGCTTTATCAGCAGTGGCCCTTCCGTCATAAGCCACCATAAAAGATGTAGGTTGTTTAAATCCTGCTGGGACTATAAGGACCGGCTGACTGGCTTTGCGCAGTAAGGTTTCAATATGCGAGCCAAGAACATTGAAATTACCGTCATGGCCTTCGCCACTCCTGCCAATTACAATCAGACGAGTCTGCTCATAAAGGTCGGCAGTGGCATCAACAATATCACCATGACGTTGCAACATATCTACATTTTTGATGCCCGCGGCTTCTGCTTTTTTAGCGGCGTTACTTAGTAATGCTTTGCCTAATTGCAACGCCACTTTGCCTCGCTGTTCATCTAACTTAGTCATCTCTTCAAGCAGCGCAGAACGAGCCCCGAGTCCAATGGTGCCTGTATAATCATCAGCGCCGTGCTGTTGCTGTTTTTCCAATGTATGTAATAGGCATATTGGCTTATCCAGTTTTTTCGAAGCCCAGATTGCCGCGTCAGTAACGGCGGCCGTGATTGCTGAACCATCCACACAGGTTATTATTTTTCTCATTATTTTTCCTTAGTGTCCGCCTAACAATTTATCGACTTCTTTAGGATCATTATGCACCCCAAATTTGTCGACCACTGTTGCTGTGGCATCATTCATACCTATGATATTCACTGTTGCACCTTCCCGCCTGAATTTGATCACCACTTTATCTAAGGATGACACCGCAGTAATATCCCAAAAGTGTGCGTGAGTAAGGTCAATAACCACATTTTCAGCGGCTTCTTTAAAGTCAAAAGCGTTAACAAATTGCTCTGAAGATGCGAAGAATATCTGCCCAATGACTTCATAGGTTCTGGTATTTTCTGATTTGGAAAAATCCGCTTTGACCACCATAAAACGCCCAATTTTATTAGCAAAAAACAAAGTTGCTAGCAGAACCCCTATAAGCACCCCCATGGCAAGGTTGTGCGTGGCCACAACCACTATGACAGTGGCTATCATCACTATACTTGAAGAAATGGGGTTTTTACGTAAGTCTCTAATTGAAGACCAAGAAAACGTCCCGATCGACACCATTATCATGACGGCTACCAGTGCCGCCATTGGAATAAGACGTAACCACTCATCAAGGAACACTACCATCACCAGTAAAAATGCGCCTGCCACAAAAGTAGAAAGGCGACCTCGGCCACCGGATTTTACGTTGATAATAGATTGACCAATCATGGCGCACCCAGCCATTCCCCCCAACAAGCCCGCGCCAATATTGGCAATTCCTTGACCTTTACATTCTTTATTACGATCACTCGAGGTATCCGTCAAGTCATCAACAATAGTGGCGGTCATCATGGATTCAAGCAGTCCCACAACGGCTAAGCCTATTGAGTAAGGTAGGATAATAGTAAGAGTTTCTAAATTTAGCGGTACATCCGGCCATAAAAATATCGGTAAAGTATCAGGTAATTCTCCCATATCCCCCACAGTGCGAATGTCTAACCCCATTAAAACCGCCACAATTGTCATGGATACTATACATACCAAAGGCGATGGCACAGTTTTACCAATAACAGGTAAGTATGGAAACAAATAAATAATCCCCAGGCCAGCCGCTGTCATGGCATATACATGCCATGACACATCAGTCAGCTCTGGCAATTGCGCCATAAAAATAAGAATAGCGAGAGCATTGACGAAACCTGTGACTACAGAGCGCGACACAAACCGCATCAACTCCCCGAGTTTGAGATAACCAGCGAAAATTTGCAGGACACCAGTCAACAGTGTTGCCGCCAAAAGATACTCCAGTCCATGGTCTTTAACTAAAGTCACCATCAAAAGTGCCATGGCACCAGTAGCAGCAGAAATCATCCCAGGACGCCCCCCAACAAATGCGATGATAACTGCAATGCAAAATGACGCGTACAGACCAACTTTTGGATCAACACCAGCAATAATAGAAAAGGCGATGGCCTCAGGAATCAGAGCCAATGCCACTACAACGCCGGCAAGCACATCACCACGAATATTCGAGAACCAATCTCTGTGAAAATGTTCAAACATGTCATCAACCTAATTATGTTCATAACTCCCCAGAGGGGAATCATTTCGCAATTAATGCGAAAAATTTAACGGGAAAATAAAATCACACCTTAGTAGGCATGGTAATAAGGGGAGCTAATTCACGAGTGCAATGCTCAATTGTCAGATTCAATGATAAATTATTTGCTTAGATCTTATACAAACAGTAATTTTAATACAACGCCTTAGGCTAACAGTGAATCGCGTTATCCTAGCTAACAATCAAAGTGTTGAGCACTCACTCCTGCAAAGTCAGCGATGACTTATAATGTCCCATGGCGTTGCAGCATGAGTGCAAACGTTCGCAAACACGAGTAGTATTCTAGCTGTTAGACGTGATCTAATCCGTCAAGTATTGAGCAATGGGAATGTTCATCATCATTGCAATTATCAGCCATTTCTTGCAGTGATTTTTTCATTTGTTTAAGTTCACTAATTTTTGCATCAATTTCCTGTAGATGTTCTTCCGCAAGACTTTTAACTTCACTGCTCGCCCTATTAGGGTTTTGCCATAAATTAGATAATGCTCTTATTTGGCTCAATGAAAACCCAAGTCTTTTAGCTTGTTTTATGACACCCAATAATTTTAATTGCTGGCTATTATACAGACGATATTGAGCCTCAGAACGTACGGCCTTGGGAACTAGACCGTTTACTTCATAATGCCTGATCATTTTTGCCGAGAGCCCAGTAATATCTGCCGCCTCTCCAATGGTGACTAATTTACTCATAGTCATTTACTCCTTTGGACGCCATCGTTGTAATAATAGTGCATTGCTAACCACAAAAAGACTACTACATGCCATCGCTGCGCCGGCAATTACTGGACTAAGATAGCCCAATGCTGCCAACGGAATGCCAACAGTATTAAAAATAAAGGCCCAGAACAGGTTCTGTTTTATTTTTCGATAGGTCAATTTTGCCATCAACAATGACGATGAAACCAAGTTTGGTTCACCGCGCATCAAAGTGATTGCCGAGGCACTAACGGCCACTTCGGTTCCAGTAGCCATAGCAATACCTAAGTTTGACTGGGCTAATGCTGGAGCATCATTAATGCCATCACCCACCATTGCCACTTGAAATCCTTGCTGTTGATACTGTTTTACAAAAGCCGCTTTATCGGCGGGCATAACCTCTGCGTGAAATTCATCTAATTGCAATTTATTGGCGACATATTCGGCACTGGCTTGACTGTCTCCGGTCAACATAACAACTTTTATATTTTGTTGTTTCAACTGATCAACTGCAGTTTTAGCATGGGGCTTGAGCATATCGGTAAAACAAAATACGCCCAACAACTCTAACCGCCCCCCCTGTTGTCTTGCTAACCAAGACACTGATGCGCCGTTAACCTCGATTGCATCTTTTGGCAATTCGATTCCCATTCCGGTCATCATGTGCTGACTGCCTAGAAATAACATCGAATCCTGTAACTTGGCTTTTACTCCCAATCCCGCCACCACTTGAAATTCCTCAACGTCTAGCGGATTAATGGTCATTTCACTGGCTTTGTTCAAAATTGCCTTCGCTAACGGGTGTTCACTATGTTGCTGCACCGAAACCGCTAGTTGAATAAGTGCTTGCTCAGTCCCAACTAAGGCAGTCATTTGACTGAGCTCAGGTTTACCTTGGGTTAAAGTACCGGTTTTATCAAACACCACCATATTGATGACGGTGGCTTGCTCTAACGCACTGGCATCTTTAACCAATATGCCAAATCGGGCAGCAGTGCCAGTGCCTGCCATAATTGCCGCAGGTGTGGCCAAGCCAAGGGCACAAGGACACGCAATCACTAATACAGCAACGGCATTGAGAATAGCGTGCTGCCAATTACCCGTCAGCATTCCCCAACTTAATAAGGTTATCGCTGCAATCAGCATAACAATAGGTACAAATACCGCACTGACTTTGTCCACCAATGCTTGTACAGGTGCCTTCTCACCTTGGGCATCCTCAACCAATCGAATGATTTTGGCCAAGGTCGACTCAGCACCTACACTACTAGCGTTAATTTCCAAGACGCCATCTAAGTTAACCGATCCGCCAGTGACTTTATCCCCAGTTGATTTACTGACAGGCAGGCTTTCACCACTTATCAGTGCTTCGTCTAAATGACTTTGTCCGGAAATGACTAAACCATCTACAGGCACACGCTCACCAGGTTTTATTTGCAGTCGTTCACCTGTTTGCACTGTGTTAGCAGCAAGCTGTTGCCAACTATTGTTACGCCATACTGTTGCTGTTGTGGGCCGCAAGTTTTCCAGCGCCCTTAATGCGCTTGTTGTGCGCCGCTTAGCTCTATGTTCTAGGTATTTACCTACAAGTACTAAACTCAAGACGACGCTACTGCTTTCGAAATATAAGTGCGGCATTCCGTGATCTAGGCTACTCATCCACCACAGATAAATTGATAATCCATAAGCAGCACTTGTTCCTATTGCCACCAATAAATCCATATTGCCGGTGCGGGCCATCAACGCCCCCCAACCTGCTCGATAAAAACGCGCGCCAAAATAAAACTGAACAGGTGTTGCCAATAACCATTGAATTAATGCTGGCAACATCCAGTCTTTACCCACAAGCATGCCAAGCATCGGAAAAACCAAAGGTAGCGAGAGTAAACTAGCTCCTAAAGCGGGAAACCAATCTGCCTGATAAAACCTAGCTGACTGCTCGGGACTCGCCGAATGATGACTAACAGTTTTGAGTTCATATCCAGCGTGACTCAAAATACTAGCCACTTCGGCTTCAAGCAGTTCGTTAATCAAGGTTAGTGATACTTGCTCTGTCGCAAGATTGACATTGGCTTTAAGCACTTGTGGTAACTTCAACAGCGCTTTTTCCACACGACCTGCACATGAACTACAGGTCATTCCCGAGACGTCATAGGTAGCGCTGGTAGTTGACACTAGGTAACCCGCCTTTTCAATAGCCAATACCAAGTCTTGCATAGCGGCAGTGCCTTTTATAACAGCCATTTCAACCGCCAAATTTACAGATACCACTTCAACACCAGGCACTTGCATGAGTTTTTTTTCAACTCGACCAACACAAGATGAACATGTCATACCGGTAATTTTTAATTTTATAGTGTTACTCATTCACACCTCCATATCGCTTTTACTATTCAGCTTTTAGGATGTTAAAGCTTACCATCATGGTAAGGTCAAACATTTTTTAATAGGTTAAAAAAGTGATAGCCCTACTCAAAGTAGGCTAAGTGTGCAAATAACTTGAACAAACTGGAAAGGATGGGCGAATAGACAGCAAAACATTTATGGCATGACTGCCGCAACTGTTTTAAAAGGTGAAACCGTTGAAAATACCTTGGCATGAGCTGATAAAGCACTGTTTATAGTAAAAAAAGAGGGTAGAAATCGAGTGATAATGGCGCCTTAGTACACCACGAATATTAACTAGCTTGATAGTTAATATTATTTGTAGGATTTTTCAACACAGTTTGCAACCAGTTACGCGCCTCTACTATTGTTGCAAAAAAGGCGTAATTAACGCCTGAATCTATATAGATTTCTTGCCAAAACTGTCGAACCATTTCAGCAGATTCCATCTCAATTAGCACCACAGCAGTCGCCTGTAAATTCATCGCTTTAGCCTGCTTGATTACCTGAACAAACAAAGCTTTAGCTTCTGGTGAGACTAAAGGTGTACCACTCAGTAAGGCTAAACTCCCCCAGGGTGCATGCATAATTTGCTTACGCAGCCCCATAACCTGTTGCTGGTATTCTTGTACCATCTCTAAATTTGCAGGGCCAGAGCCTTCGATAATAAGCAACTGGCCTTCAATTGAAAGTCGTAAACTGCCATGTGCAGGAAACTTACTTTTAGGCATTGTTAGACCTTTTTAACAAACTCAGACTTCAATTTCATTGCACCTATGCCATCGATTTTACAATCGATATCATGGTCACCATCCACCAATCGAATATTTTTCACTTTAGTTCCTACTTTGACCACAGATGAAGATCCTTTTATTTTAAGATCTTTGATCACAGTAATAGTGTCTCCATCGGCTAAAACATTACCGTTTGAATCTTTGATTACCTTTTCGTCTTCATTTACTTCACCTGACTGGGGCCATTCGTAAGCACATTCTGGGCATACATACATATCACGATCTTCATAGGTGTATGTTGAATTACACTTGGGACATTGGGGTAAATCACTCATTAAAAAATCCTTACTACACATATTTTGCGGGAATAATTGCAATAATTATCCTCGTTTTACGGCCCAATTACCAGCCTCAAGCCACCTGTTGATGCAGGTTAGATAGGATAGTCAGGGAATTTAATATTTGCTAAGAGGGACAAAATAAGGTGATGGGTTGCATTGCTTTGCAAATAAATCACTTTTTCAATAAGAATTTCGGAGCGGAATGGCAGAGAACCCATATATTTTAAATGCCAAGTTAATTTTATAACACACTGTTTTTATTACAGTTACACTTCGAAAGTGGTAAGACTGAGTGCGGCTAAACTAAGCTTGCTGACGTATATATGAAGCGGTAACAGGTGCGATTCCAAAGTTCACCTCATCTTTATTGCCCAGCAATGAATTAATCACTGCCAACAAAGAAAAATGATGTATTGCGTGACTAGAAACAAAGACTAATTCACGGGCTAATGTGGATTGAGTATGAGTATTTTGACTGGTACTAATAGACGTTTCGCAAGCTACGGTAAGGGGCATATCGGCATCGAGCTGACTGACTTGTTTTAACCACGATTCTACTTTTTGCCACTCTAACAGAGCAGTTTGAGGACAAGTTTCAACGCTAGCATAACGGTTACGTTTATTATAATTAACCAAACCTTGGTTTAATCCCTCCTTTAATGCCAAATAATGATCCAATATATGCCGCATATGTGTGCCGGCACTACTAATAAAATGGGGCTTGAGTACTAACTGGTAATTTTCAGCTGTTAAGTCTTGCAAAAACCCTTTGGCCTGTTGAACCGTTTCTAATTGACCGTCAAGTGTTAAGGCATTATTAAGCATGCTTTTCCTTTATTCTTATTGCTTTTTTTACATGCTCTTAGTGACCATGTGACTTACGAATATATTTCATCATACACAGGTAAAATTATCTTTGTCTCAGAAATTATGCACATCCACCACTAACAATAAACAATTATTGCGGAAACAAAACTTAGCAGCCAATACCATTAGAGGCATTGCCCTATCACATTTTCACTGCATTACGTTTATATTGTTTAGGGGTTTGTCCAAAATGTTTTTTAAATACCGCATACAAATACTGAATTGAAGGATAACCACAAGAACTAGCGATATCGACCAATTCTGTTTCCGTTTCAGTTAACATTTTGCAGGCTCGATTTAACTTCTCATTGTGAATTTGAGTATGGATACTGTGACCACAATCTTGGACAAATCGTTGCTCAAGATTTGAGCGGGAGATGCCAACATAATCAATCACTTGCTCAACTTTAATGCCTCGACAGGCATGTTGACGAACATAGTGCATAGCCTGAATAACATAAGGATCTTGCAGTGCTTTGAAATCAGTCGACTGACGTTGGATGATACCAATAGGCGGCACTAACACCCTTGGCGCTGACTTTGTTGTTGAAGGCTGCGCAGATGCCTTTTCTGCAGTCTGGCGGTTTAATTGTCGATGTAATAACTTTGCCGCCTGAAAGCCCATTTCAAAGCAACCTTGACTGACCGAACTTAAACTGACTCTACTTAAGTTACGGGCAATATCGTCGTCATCGATACCCACAATAGAGACTTGGTCAGGTACCAGCCGATTGGTTTTATCACAGGCTTGCAGTAAATGTCTGGCTCGCGCATCGGTGACAGCAATAACACCAACGGGTAAGGGTAAACTTTCAATCCATTCCGCCAGCCTATTCATGCTGTAATGCCAAGTATCAGGTTGGGTTTTGTAACCGCGATAAACTGAACAATTGAAACCATCTTTTTCACATAAAGCAATAATGGCTCTTTCTCGCTCCAAGGCCCAGCGGTGTTCTTTATCCGGTGGAAAACCATAAAAAGCAAAGTGCTGTAAACCTTTTTGCTTAAGGTGTTGATAGGCGCAATTGATGACAGCCTCATTATCAGTGGCCACATAAGGTACATCAGGGTAATCGTCGGCGGATTGATATGAACCACCTACTCCGATAACTGGAATAGCTAAATCAATTAGTGCTGCTTGCATATCCGGATCGTCCAAATCAGCAATAATCCCATCAACTTCCCAATTATCAAGATTATTCAGACGTGCTAAACAATCTTCTTCGAGATACACATCCCAATCCACTTTTGTTGACTGTAGATAGTGACCAATCCCTTCTATGACTTGCCGATCGTATACCTTATTGGCATTAAACAATAAGCTAATACTATATTGCCTATTCTCTTGGCCACCCATCCTGCTGTATTCCACTTTTCTTTACCTCAGCTGCTTGACTCTAAAAAGTCATACTAAGGATAACCACAAACTGCTTAACAATAAAATAACAAATTACGGAATTTAATTATGTAATTTCGTAATTGTGCAATTTTGATCTCTAAGCCAATATACTTTCATCAAAAATAACGTGGATATTGTGATGTATTTAGGTGTTGATTTAGGCACGTCTGGGATAAAAGTCATAATTACTGATCCCAAAGGTCAGATCGTGGATTCACAATCGGCAGACTTAGTTGTATCTCGACCACAAGCCTTGTGGTCAGAGCAAAACCCTACAGACTGGTGGTTAGCATTTTGTGAGGTGATGGATGAGTTATCCAGTCGCCAGTACCTGTCTCAGGTCAAAGCCATAGGTTTGTCGGGGCAAATGCATGGTGCTACTTTGCTCGACAAAGATGCTCAAGTTATTCGCCCTGCAATTCTGTGGAATGACGGTCGTAGTGCAGCTGAATGTGCAGAGCTTGAACACGCAGTGCCTAATAGTCGCGAAATCACTGGCAATATTATGATGCCGGGGTTTACTGCGCCTAAATTATTGTGGTTAAAACATCACGAAGCTGACAATTTTGCACGCATCGACAAAGTATTATTACCTAAAGATTACTTGCGATTTTTATTAACCGGCGAGTTCGCTGCTGATATGTCAGATGCGGCTGGTACCCTGTGGCTGAATACTCAAAAGCGTGAATGGGACGAGCAGTTACTCGCTGCATGTGGTCTGAACCTAACCCATATGCCCACGCTTTTTGAAGGCAATCAAATCACCGGTAACTTGCAATCAGATCTAGCGAGCCGCTGGGGATTACCCGAAGTACCAGTAGTAGCAGGAGCTGGGGACAATGCTGCAGGAGCAATTGGGGTTGGATTAGTCGAGCCAGGCCAAGGCATGATTTCTTTAGGCACATCTGGAGTTTACTTTGTAGTGACCGACCGATTCAGCCAACAAGCTGAACTGGCAGTACACAGCTTTTGCCATGCGTTACCAAATCGTTGGCACTTAATGTCGGTGATGTTAAGTGCGGCCAGCTGTTTAGATTGGTTTGCCAAACACATAGTAGAAGAGGATATCGGAGAGTTACTGGAGCAACTTGAAAACAATCCAGTTAATCAGAAAACAGCTCCTTACTTTTTGCCCTATTTAAGTGGCGAACGTACACCCCACAACGATCCTTTAGCACAAGGTACTTTTATCGGATTAACCCACGACACTAGCAAACTCGACATGTTACATGCTGTGCTTGAAGGGGTCTGCTTTGCCTTTGCAGATGGTGTTGATGCGCTACATAAATCTGGTACCAAAGCAATAGAGATCACCGTTATAGGTGGCGGTGCTCAAAGTGCCTATTGGCGTCAACTGATGGCAGATGTATTACAGACAAAAATTACTTTTAGAAAAGGGGGTGAAGTTGGCCCTGCCCTTGGTGCTGCGCGTCTTGCTCAGTTAGCAATGGAACCCAACTTATCTACCGAACAGGTTTGCCCGCAGCCAGAAGCCGTGCAAACCCATACTCCAAATACTGAAACTCAAGCAATTTTTGAGCAACGACTTGCTGTTTATAGACAAGGCTATTCTCAATTACGCACTCTTTTTAACAAGGAAATATTATGACCACTTATTTTGATTCAATACCCAAGATTAAATTTGAAGGCACGGATTCAGACAACCCTTTAGCCTTTCATCACTACAATGCAAATGAAGTAATACTGGGTAAAACCATGGCTGAACATCTACGTTTTGGTGCATGTTACTGGCATAACTTCTGCTGGGATGGCGCTGACGTATTTGGTCAAGGCACTTTTGGTCGCCCATGGTTGAAGCCTGGTGATGCTATGGAACGTGCAAAACAAAAAGCAGATGTGGCTTTTGAATTCTTTGCCAAACTAGGCGTTCCATATTACAGCTTTCATGATATCGATGTGGCGCCTGAAGGAAACAGCATAAAAGAATACGTGAATAACTTTACGCAAATGACAGATGTTCTTGAACAAAAACAAGAAGAGACTGGCTTGAAGTTATTGTGGGGAACGGCCAACGCCTTTAGTAACCCACGTTACGCAGCGGGTGCATCAACCAACCCAAATCCAGAAGTGTTCAGCTACGCGGCCACTCAAGTATTTAATGCTATGAAAGCAACCAAACGTTTAGGTGGTGCAAACTACGTATTATGGGGAGGCCGTGAAGGTTACGAATCACTTCTTAATACCGACCTACGCCAAGAGCGCGAGCAAATGGGTCGCTTTATGCAAATGGTAGTAGAGCATAAACACAAAATCGGTTTTAAAGGTACCTTGTTAATTGAACCTAAACCTCAAGAACCAACTAAACACCAGTACGACTACGATACTGCGACTGTGTATGGCTTCTTAAAACAGTTTGGTTTAGAAGACGAAATTAAAGTTAACATTGAAGCTAACCACGCAACACTAGCTGGCCATTCTTTCCAACATGAAATTGCCACAGCCATTTCACTTGGTTTATTTGGTTCAATTGATGCAAACCGTGGTGATGCACAAAATGGTTGGGATACAGATCAGTTCCCCATCGATGTACCTGAATTAACACTTATCATGGCCGACATTTTGAAAGCCGGAGGTTTTAAAACTGGCGGTTTCATGTTTGATACCAAGTTACGTCGTCAGTCTTCAGATCCCGCAGATTTGTTCCACGGACACATTGGCGGTATGGATCACTTAGCCTTAGCACTGAAAAAAGCAGCAGCTATAGTTGAAAAAGATTTCCTAGGCGATGCTGTTGCTAATCGTTACAGAAACTGGAACGGCGATTTAGGCAAAGCTATTTCAAAAGGTGAGCATAGTTTAGAATCATTAGCTGCTTATGCTGTTGATAATGAACTCAATCCACAACACGAAAGTGGCCAACAAGAATTATTAGAAAACAAAGTTAACCGCGTATTATTTGGTTAAGCACTAGCAACATTTAGTCTTTGAACCCAAAAACGCCTGATGCAAAACATCAGGCGTTTTTTTTAGTCATTTCAATAAAGCAAAGCGTTTCTGTTTTTATTGTACAAACTTATTAATGTTTGAAACTCGCAGAGCCACGTCAGAAGATTTTGGTTGGGTTTGTGCCATTTGGAGTCATTCGATAATAGATATGACATGATTTAAATTGTCACAAAATAGTCGTTTATTCGAGTTGAATTCAACTCAACAATTGTTCCGCTTCGTCACCAGACTGTGTAAAAACTATTTTGAATAGTAATCTGCGGCAGCTTCAGCCACATCCTTAGCATCGGAGTTGATGTGTCGGGTATTTAGTTGAAATAGTAAACTTGCGCGTTGAGTGACTTTTGGATGGCAATAATGGCTGTTAATAAGGCGATACACGTGATTTTTTGAGGGTTAACTACCCCTAGGCCATCATAGCCTCCATCAAACCAGTCGTTCCCATTATCGACATCATTCGTTTCAGGTTGTATGCGAGCACACTGAGACTCATTTCAGTGCCGACGCTCTCAAGGCGCTTGGTTACAAAGTGAGTGGCACCCATCCACATTTTTATGGTGCCAAACGGGTGTTCCACTGTTTGCTTTCTCAGAACAGGTATATCAGGATTATTGTCCAGCCGTTTTTGCATATCATCAATGATTGATTCGTGTATCCACCGCCTCATTCGCCGAGGCTCGTTCTTTGCGCTAGTACTGCATTTAGCTCGTATTTCACGGTAGCTACAAGCAGCATTGTTAAAGTAGACATCTAGCTCAACTCCTTTTTCGTTCGAACGAAAACGGTTTTGTAAGGTCTCTCCCGCAGGGCAAATATACACATCTTTATCCTTGTCATACTTGAACAGCGACTTATTAAATATGCCTTTCTTCTCTGAGCCTGATGTATCGGTTTGGGGAATATTTGCCACCGCTCCAAGGTCTTGCGTTTCTTTGATATCGTTACGACTAAAATAACCTTTGTCAGCAATGACAGTGATATCTGTTTTATTGAGCGCTTCTTGTACTTGACGGGTAACACGGTTTAATTGGCCTCTATCGGGCGTGTTAGTCACCTCGTGACTGATAATGAGATGATACTTGGTGTCCACCGCTGATTGGACGTTGTAGCAAACTTGTCTGTCCATGTGATGCGTTTTCATTAAACGGGCATCGGGGTCAGTTTGTGACACTTGCTTGTCAGGGTGTTCATTCACTTCTTTTTCAAGCGCTTTAAGTTCAATTAAACGCGCTTCAAGCCATGCCAGCTTTGACGCTGACAATTTGGTGTCGGTATCCTTTTCATCCCTATCTTTGGCGTCCATTTGACTGAGGTATTTTTCAATGCTTTTCTCTACTCGGTCGATATGGGACTGAACTTTGCTTGGTGTATAGTTTTTTGATTTGTTATTCACGGCTTTAAACTTACTGCCATCAATAGCGAAGACTGAATCGCAGAACATGTTCATCTGACGACACATCTCTACGAACCTACGACACACGCTTTTTATGCCTTTACCATTACTCTTCCTGAAGTCAGCAATCGTTTTAAAGTCTGGCTTTAATCGACCCAACAACCACATCAATTCAACATTGCGATGGCATTCTTTTTCTAAGCGACGAGAAGATTGAACGCGGTTGAGGTAACCATAGATATAGAGTTTTAACAGGACTGCTGGATGGTATCCTGGACGACCTTTGCCTTTGGCAATAACACGTTCAAATCCAAGTGCTTCAAGGTCTAAACCTTCTACAAATACATCTACGACTCGAACAGGATTATATTCAGTAACAAAGTCTTCAAGCACTTCTGGAAACAAGGTTGTCTGGGTTCTTGACTGAGCTAAAATATGATGTGCCATCACGTTTTCTCTAAGGTTTAGCTGACCATATAATTATACTAAAAGTGGTGATTTAATAGGCGGCAACAATAAGATTGTTTGATCATAAAAACATAGAGCTTAGACCAAAAGGTGATCAATAGTTTTCACACAGCCTGTCACCAAAGCGGACTAAATAATTTAACGGGTTGAACGGTAAACTTGGTGAAGAATGATACATTTCAGCAAACCTGACGCCGTAGTTTCGCAGTTTTTATAAGCACTTATGGGCATTGTCTGGCGGCAAGCCTGTTGGCTAAATAACGTTATAAAAATAAGAGAGCATGTTATTCCCAAAATTCATTCATCCTAACGATGTCTAAGGGAGGCGTTGTTGCAATTCATTTCACCACTTTTTTCCAATTTTAGTTGCTGCTGACACTAGTTTCTTTGTTATTTAAGTTGCCTTTGGGGGCTCAGTAATTTCTAAAAACAACCTAATTTACAATCTTAATTTAATGTTAATGGTTTTCCGTAACTTAGAATGATGACGTCATTTGTGGTTGAAATAATATCCGGATACTCATCACCATTGAGATCTTCAAATACAGCTCTCTCAGTTATAAAAGGTATGAGTAATGATTCATTAAAGTTGCCATCTGCGTCCTGCAAGAATAAGTATGTATAGGTAAAATAACAAGCCACCCATAGTAAATGTATAGGTAAAATAACAAGCCACCCATAGTAAATATTTTAGGGTACAACAAAGCAAGTTTTCAGTGCATGGTTGAATTATTTTCGACTGGCTTAAGGAATTCGGTTGTTTTGGTGAAATCTAGTTGAATAATGAGGCCGTGTCTGAATTTAGGGCACGGTTATGCCGTTTAGGTATTTGGCGTGATGAATTTATGAGGTTATGCGCAGCGTAACAAGGTTTTCGCTTTGCCCATACCTCGAATCCGTTGATGACCCGTGTGTTCTTTAAACTGGTTCATCATCATTTCTCCCCCAGCGGCGTAGCAAAAGTGTCTCTCAAATTCGGTGGTGAGAGTGAGCCATTGTTCGTATGATAAGCCTAACCGTTGTAATATGGGTTGCTGTTGATGGTCAATATGTCCTGCTTTGTCGCTTCTGATTATCCTCCCAGTTGTGTCAATTAACTCACAGTAATCTTTTAGTGAAAAGGCGATACCCTTAGGCATGTCTTGTCTTGGATTACCGACAAAAGGCATCAATGAATGTGTGATTGTTTGTTTTAGCGAGCCTAAACGTTGTTGAATGCTGGTGTGTTTTGACGTTTCTGGCGTATCCGCTATTTTGGCTCGAATAGGGTTTAGATCTACGTAGGCCATACAAGTAATGATTGCCGCTTCATCTAACAGAGCTTGAGATTTGAAGCGTCCTTCCCAGAACCTACCGGTGCAGTCATCTTCTTTGTTTGCTTCTCTGGCAATGTACTCATTCAAATTTCGCATGAGCCAGCTAATGTCATGTAAGCGCCTACGATACTCGGCAATGGTGTCATCTAAGCTAAGCCTTTGGCCTTGACTTAACGTGTCTCCTCTAATAAACATTTGAGTGAGGAGCGTGCCTTTGTGTAACAAGTGCCAGCGCCGTACAATTTCATTATCTGTCCAAGCCATTGCCTGTTTAATGTCCACATATAAAACCACATGAACATGATTACTCATCACAGCATAAGCACAAATATCGATTGCAAATACAGAAGACAAAAATAACAAACGCTCTTCTACCCAACCTCGGCGATGTTCGTAACTCTGGCCTGAGTAACTATCTACACCACACAAGAAAGAACGTCGTACGCAGCGGGAAACGCAATGGTAATAAGGAGTATCCGATAAAGAAATTTGACTACTACGAGGCTGTGGCATGACATCAATCCTTTGAATTATTTCCTAACCAAATCCTAGCTCGTCTTGATATTTAGTCAAATTGTTATGGGTGGCTTGTTAAAAGTGGCAGCTTGTTAAAAGTGGCATTGGATAACATGGGGAACTGAAGTTTTTGTGGCGCAGCGAGGTGCGTGGGAAATTGGCCTTTACAGGCCAAGGACTAGAGCCAGATGGGTGACTGTTGCGGATTTTTTATCCAGCACAACCAATAGAAAAACATATTAGCGAATAAAAACCGGAGCACGCTGTAAGGAAACACAAACTTAAATGTTTGCTAAAAAGCGATCCGACTTTTATCGCACTGTTGACAACGGCTGACTTATGGGTGACCCCATTTCTTTATAAACAGGCTTATGTGTAGTGGTCAAGTAATATTGGTCACCTAAATGTGAACGTCGGCCATAGCCAACTTACTACGGCATAATCAGTATGAATTGATTAGCTGGATATCATTTGTATAAGTTGACGAATAATTGGGGTTAAGCGAATCCCCCTCAACCCCATCATTTCAAATACAAAAAATAATTGCACATATGAATTTCGGCATGTAATATTGTTTGAAAATCAAACAGAACTGTACGAATAACCAACAGCTACTTCAGCTACTTCAATTACTCAATGAAAATAAAACAGAGGTATAAAAAGTGAAAATGTATTTAAAAACACTACAGCGTAAATCTAGACTAACATCGTTTTTGTTAGCCGCTACAATTGCAGGAGCTGGTTTTGCTAATGCAAGTCAGCAAGACGCAGTCGATCAAATGTCAAAAGGTGGTATTACTACGTTTTTACACTTTAATGAAAACTCAGATTTACCCGTATTTATTCCATGGAATGAACGCATTCAAAATTTTCCAGTAGAGCCGTTGGCCGACATGCTTGAAGCTGGTGGCGTAAAACTCTTGTTTTTTACTATCACCCATCATGACTACAATCTTCCATTTCCGGTGCCTAGCACTGCTTCAGCAAATATGAAAAATCTTTATGCTGGCAGATCTGCTGACAGAGATTTAATGAATGATATATATGAAGCTTTAAACGCTAGGGGCATCAAACTCGGGTTTTATTTTAACCCATTACCAGATACAGAAGAGCAAGCCTTTCAAGATCAGATTGGATTTCCAGATGGAGACTGGCTGCAAAATATGTATGAAACTGTAGAGATGACTTCAGACCATTATGGCGACAAGGTATCTGCATGGTGGATTGATAATATGGCTAAAAGTAGCCATTCACGTAAGATTGATCCAAGTGAATTCGCTGGGTATTTGCGCTCTGGTAACGCAGATGCACTCATTGCCTACAACGTGGGGGGGCAGAATGGAAATAGACAAATCCCTTTCGCAAATGACGGTGATGTTAGCCACATTACTAATTTTACCGCTGGTCACCTGAAGAATAAAGATCTTAACTATTTAAAGCCCGCATCTAAGTTTGATTCAAATGGCTTGTTAAATTATCGTCTTGATCAAATGCAAAGAGGGTGGGCTGTACAAGAGCCTGATTCTGAAGTTGGTGGCTCTTGGCAGAACGCAAGATATAAAATGCCAGTGCTGCTAGAATATATGTATGGTCTTAGATCAGTCGGTGCGGTGAGCAGTTGGAATGTTGCTCCTTATCTAGATGGTGATATTGACGAAAGAGTGGTTAATCAGTGGGTGATGATAGGCCAAGCCATGAAACATGGTAAAGCTTTTGTGTCGGAAGACGACGATATGATAACTTACGCAGGCTTCAGCACAACACAAGAAGATCTTTTCGCCTCAGACCGTTATTTAGCTGAAAGCTCACAAAATGGCGATACAGCAACCATCACATATACAGGGTCTCGTATCGAGCTGTGGGGTAAAAAGCAGAGTATTGGAGGAGATTGTAGTATATCTATAGATGGTTCAACGGTTGAAACTCTCAGTCAAAATTCAAGTAGCGATGAGAATCAGGTCAAGTTTTTTGATAGTGGCCCACTGCAATCTGGTGAACATACCCTTGTGATGAAGAATGTAGGAGGAGGTACTTGTACTCTAGATCACGTTTTTTACACCCCTGAACTCGCTAACAAAGCCGATGGGGCTGATTTTGAATATGGCTCTGGCTGGAGTAGTCAAACTAGCAACGAGTCGTATGACAATACTATTCACTATACAGATGTTGATACTAGAAGTGCCGACTTTGAATTTACGGGTGATCGTTTTCAAATTTTCAGCCAAATTGGCCCAGGTGGCGGTGTGTTTGACGTATGGATTAACGGTGAGGTTGTAGCGACGGTTGACACATACAGTCCTACGAAACAACATCAAGTACTTGTTTATTCAAGTCCAATCCTTGTTCCTGGCTTTCAAGATGTCAGAGTAAGAACTAAGAGTAGTTCTGAAGCTAACCCAGCTGCGAGCAATTCATGGGTGCACGTTGATTATATTCAATATAATGAAACTGTGCCTGAAGGTTATATCATAGATTCAATACATCATGACATCAATTATGATAGCAACTGGGGCTTTCATGAAAAAGATGAAGCTCATTTAAACGTTGTTTCTTATTCAAAGGTTAGCAATACACAGGCTTCTTATACTTTTAATGGTACAGGCGTCAAAATTATTTCTAGGAAGAATACTGGTGGTGGTATATGCCAGATTAAAATAGACGGTAACTTAATAGATACTGTTGATTTATATTCTTCAACTTGGGTAGATAAAGCAGAAGTTTTTAGTAAGCAAGACCTATCATCTGGCTCTCATACCATTGAGTTTGTTGTTGATGGAACTAAGAACAGCAATTCTACTAATTACTATTGTGTAATAGATAGATTCGAAATTTCACCATACCCCATCAATATTATTGCCGCACCAGTGTTGGGTGATTGGGATGAAGATGGCGATGTGGATAACAACGACATTAGAGCTTTGACGATAGCGATACAAAAGAGACAAGTTATAGATAGTAGCTTTGATCTAAACAACGATGGTGTGGTGAATATTCTTGATGCACGCGTTTTGATGAGCATGTGTACTCGCGACCGTTGCGCCATTTAATTAAGTAATAGAGGAAAATAACATGAAAAAATTTATAACCACCATTGCAACTGCACTTGTGCTTGCAACCAGTATTAATGTCCAAGCTGGATTTATTGATATTGAACTTAGCAGCAATACCGTTGCCTCTGGGGATAGCATCAATGTTAGTTTATGGGCTGATAGTTTTAGCGATTTTGATGCTATGTACTTTGATTTTGAGTTTGATAATAGTTTGTTTGCTTATCAAGCGCCCTCACTGCAAAGTGAATTACCAGCTTTTGATGGATTTTTAGGATTGGAGGTGACAGAACAGTTTTATGGGCTGTCATTATCATTTTTGGATTTCGATGCTTTTACTGATCTGAATCTGGATGGCGATAATAAGTTTCTGATTGCAAGTTTTGATTTGTTGGCACTAAGTAGCGGCAACAGTTCTTTTAGTATAACCAATCAGACTGCCGGTTTATTTAACCCCAATACATTTGATGTAGATCCACAGCCCGTCGATACTAGTACACCCCAAAGTGCCAGCGCAATCAATGTGCCAGAGCCAAGCAGCTTTGCCATTTTTATGCTGTCGGCTTTAATGTTAGTACGTCGCAAAAAACAGTAATTAAGGCAGGGTCAAAGGAGTCTTTGACCTAAGTTAAAAAGAAGCCAGCTTAAACGCTGGCTTTTTATTTTAAACAAGGATTTTCAGCTGGCTAGTAGGCTGCAACGCCCACTACCAAACTAAAGTGGGGTAGCTTAGCGGATATTGGCTTTTAACCCTTTGACGGCTGTGGCGGTATCTCCAGCACGTAAGGCGTTGAGAATGGCAACGTGTTCATTAACACATTCAACCCCAGAGGTAATTCTTTTGTAATTGAGGCGCATGCGCATTACAAAGGGATACCAAATATTGACTATAAAATAATTGGGGTCGAAATAATTGGGGTCGTAGTCAATTTAAATAAGAAATAATTGGGGTCGTAGTCAATTTAAATAATAGTTTCACGCAAACCTGTTATTTCTTGCTTGAAAATTGATATCGCTTAGATCCGCAATGTCAGATCACTTGTCTTAAGGTAAGCGAATACCAACGTCCGGATTCTTGTAGGTTATCTGCCAACAGTTAAGGTGATTTCCATTCGTGACTTATGTCCGCTTTAGGTCAGAAAGAGAAATCACGTTTATGCTCATCTAACATCAACTTTACGCACAAAGAGAAAATCTCCAGCAGAACATGCTATGTCAGTTAGTCGCTCAAAGCATCGATTGGATGATAACAATTTGTCCTGTAGCTAATTAGCAGAAAGCGGAACTTGGCGTTTGGGACTTTGAAGCACAGAGTGTAAACGACTGCTTCCACAGTTTTGCCGTTACTCAAGAACTCATTATTGAATATTGGCAATATGTACAAAGGAGACCACCGCCTGCGCGGTGGTGATGGACGGGAAATAGCGCAACTCTAGCCTTCGATATATTCGAAAAAATCAAAGTCAGCAACACGGTTTTGACCTGATGTATCATGGCAAGCCATGCCTACAAAGGCACCTGTAAAACTTGCTCCCTCACCCTTACCCGCTTCATCAGAAACAATACTGTAGTCAAAGCGATAGGGTAATGTTTGCCAATTATCAGCATCCAGAGACCATTCAAATTGTAAAACATGATGGTCAACTTTAGCTCGCAAATACACTTCACCTTCAGCAGGCAGAATAAACCTTGGATCGGTAAATAACTCACTTCCTGTATGCCCTTCCCGCAAAGGAAAAGTCAAACTCAGTTGTGGATTACCCAAACAGCTCATCACATCTATAAATCTTTGTCCGTTATCATCTACAGAGATATACAAATAGTGGAACTTATGGCTGTTGTAATAACAAACTAATCCAGCGGTTTGTTGAAAGTTAGTGGGCGAAAAATCAATTTTTGTAGTGGCACTAAAGACAAAAGCTTGCTGCCTACGCGCCACTAGCGCATGTTCATACAATGACCCCATTGATTCTTTACCTGTTAAACGTAAATATCCAGGGCGCTCAGTTAAACTCATAAAGTTTTCAGGGAAAGGTGTTCGCAACCACTGAAAATCAATGGGTAACGCCTTGTCATCGAACTCATGACGAGAGTCAACTTTTGGCCAAGGGTGTTCTGGTAAATTAGGTGCCGGCACCTGTAACGCAGGTAGTCCGTCTGCGGTTGCTCCCTCTACCCTTAACCAACCGTCTTCTGTCCAAGCCGTTTTTTGCAATCCAGTTTCGCGGCCCATTGGGCAGCGACGTTCACCCGTTAACGGTCTACCGCACAAGTGCACTAAATAATGTTCACCAGTTGCAGTTTCCACTAAGTCACCATGACCACTACGCTGTACTGGTAAATGTTGATTATCTTTGGCGGTTAACAGGTAACCTTGTGGATCCAATTCGTATGGCCCTTCTAACTGCTTAGAACGGGCTATGGTCATAGCGTGGGTATAACCTGTGCCGCCTTCAGCTGTCACCAAATAATAATAACCATTACGTTTATATAAATGCGGCGCTTCGGTTAAACCAAGTGGGCTGCCACGGAAGATGTTTTTTATCTCACCAATTAACTTTTTTTGACTTGGACAATATTCTTGAAGGGCAATGCCAGCAAATCTATGCTGATTATGGCGATGATCCCACACCATGTTAACCAACCATTTTTTGCCATCGTCATCGTGAAATAATGACGGATCAAAGCCGCTCGAATTAAGGTACACAGGATCAGACCACTCACCGTCAATAGTGGCACAAGTAGTCAGGTAATTATGAGAGTCTTTATAGTCACCATCAAAACGTTTCACGTCTGTATAGATCAAATGAAATAAGCCGTCATGATGGGTTAAACAAGGTGCCCATATACCACAAGAGTCGGGCTCACCTCGCATATCTAACAGAGACTTACGATTTAGGGGGCGCGTCAATAACCGCCAGTTTTTAAGATCTTTTGAGTGATGAATTTGTACTCCCGGATACCATTCAAAAGTCGACGTTGCGATATAAAAATCTTCGCCCACCCGCACTATGCTAGGGTCTGGGTTAAAACCGGGTAAGATTGGATTGGTAATTACAGAGTGTGTCATAGTGAGTCTTTAAACCCCTTTACTAATTTATATTTATTAAGACATAACAATACGATGATACCGGCTACTACTGAGCTAATAGCAAAGATCAATAAGATGCCTAATATTGCGTGTTCAGTTTGAGTTTCGTTAGGCTGATATCCATAACCAGAAAGCATCCAACCAGCCATGGCACCACCTATTGCAATGCCAAATTTAAGTGCTAGAAGATGACCAGAGAAGCTCATTGCCATAGCGCCACGCCCGAAACGTTTGGCACCATAATCCACCGTATCTGGCACAGTAGAAAAAAGTAATGGGATAAATATCATGTGTACAAAGTTAGCTAAGACCGAGGCGGTTAAAGCAATCCACAAACCAGATTCTGGGATAAAAAACGCCACCCCATTAAATACAATAATGCCCACAGTTGCGTATTTCATAAGTTTAATTTTGCACATTTTGGCACTTGCCCAGTTAGCAAATAACGCCCCTGCAACACCCGCGACCATGGCACTTGTCATAAACACACTTATCATGGACTCTTGTTTTAAATAATAAGTGACGTAATAAGGTGTAACAGCACCTCGCATGGCAACACTGATCAATAAAACTAAAGTGATTAACGCAATAATTCGCCATTGGTCATTTTTAAGGGTGACACCAAAATCCTGCCAAATACTGCTAGATTTTTGATTATTAGTGGCATCAGCTGCAGGCTCAACACGTTCTTTAGTAAACCAAAAACATACAAAAAAACAGATTACCGCAATACTAGATAACACTATCATTGCTATCTGGAATCCTTTGGCTTTGTCGCCACCTCCAAAATACTCAACCATGGGCCAAACACTCGCCGTTACAAGTGCGCCACCCATCATGGCTAATGCAAAACGCCAAGACTGGATAGAGGCTCGTTCTGTAGGTTCTGCTGTCATCACACCACCCAATGCAGAATAAGGTATATTGATGGCGGTATAGGCAGTCATAAGCAAAGCATAAGTAATGTAGGCGTAAATCAACTTGCCAGATTCACTAAGGTCAGGCGTAGTAAAGGCAATAACAGCTAGCGCACCATAAGGAACCGCAACCCACAATAAATAAGGGCGATAACGACCCCAACGTGTTTGCGTGCGATCAGCTAATCCTCCCATAAGTGGATCGGTAATAGCATCAAACAACCGCACCACCAGAAAAAGTGTGCCCACAGCCGCAGCTGAGATCCCAAATACGTCTGTGTAGAAAATCAGCATAAAGTTAATCACAACTTGGAACACTATATTGCTGGCTGTATCACCCAAGCCATAACTGATTTTTTCACGGGTTGAAATGGCACTCACTGGGCTAGTTCACTTTTAAAGTTTTGCGCTGCTTTAAGCAGTTCAGAAACAAAAGGTTTAACTTGATGATTGCGGTCAATTAACAATGGATAATCAGTCCTTCCTTTCATTGGCCAACCATTACGCCACGAATCAGCGTCAGTTACGCCCCAGAAGGTCACGCGATCAATCACCTTATGATGTTTTAATAACACCTCAAATACACTTGCATAGGCGTCATATAATTTTTTCTCAACATCCATTGGAAGTCCCATAGAATAGGGATTAAAAGACTCTTGAAGTGCAAAATTCAAGCTTACATCTGCGCCCATTTTGGACTCGTCAGGAAACTTCAATACAGAAATATCTAATTCTGTGATCATCACCTTCAACCCCAAAGAAGCAAAAGCTTCAATACTGTCATTGAGTTGTTGTACAGGTGGATTTAAGTCGTAATGAGCTTGCTCACCAATTCCATCAATGCGGATACCTTTTTTGAGTAGATTAGCAGCAATACGCACCGCTCCGGCGCGTTTTTCGGGTTTAAATAAGTTGTAGTCGTTGTAATAAAGCTCTGCATTAGGAGCGGCTTTACTAGCAAATTCAAAAGCCTTTTCTATAAAATCGTCACCAATTATCTGACGCCATTTAGAATCCCGTAAACTGCCATCTTCATTTAATGCCTCGTTCACCACATCCCAACCTACTATTTTACCTTTATAGCGTCCTGCCAACGCATTGATATGCGCTTGCATACGTTGTAACAACAATTCTCTACTTGCGGGTACGCCTGGAGACACTTCAAATACCCAATCAGGCGTTTGGCTGTGCCAAACCAATGTATGCCCGATGACGCTTTGATTATGCCTTGCCGCAAATGAAATTAAGGCATCGGCGCCTTGCCAGGTAAACTGATTCTCATTGGGTTCAATGCTCTCCCATTTCATATCATTTTCAGGGGTTAATACCGAAAAATGTTGGGCAGCAATGGCCGCACCTTGTTGATCTTTGTTTGTCGCCTGATTTTGATTAATGGCCACACCAAGCTTAAACAAACCTTGATACGCATCTTTTAGCGAATGGTAATTTGCTGATTTATCTTCAGTATGAGAAGCCGGTAGTTGCGTACAACTAGACAAAGTAAAAAGGGTTATCACAATAAGTGTCAAATTAAAGAGTTTCATAACGTGTCTTAGCTCATAAAATGTTAGCGCTAACATTATTACGTTATCAGTAACATGTCAACAAATTGATTAACAATTAGCCTACAGTTTGTTTACTCGATTCTCGTACACAAAGTTGATAGGGCAATACATGTCGTTTTACAGCTGAAGCTATGTCTAGTCTGTGATTTGCAGGTTCAGTAAGCAAACTTATGGCAAGCCCCGCCATATCTCTGATTGGCTGTTGAATGGTGGTAATACTTGGCCACACTACCCTGGCTAACTCGGTATCATCAAATCCCACAACTGATATTTGTTCAGGTACATCTAAATGTTTTTTGTGAGCAACAGATATAACCGCCGCCGCCATTTCATCGTTACCTGCAAAAATGGCATCGGGAATATCCTTAAGGGAGAGTAACTTTTCAGCTGCAGTAAGCCCAGACTTATAGGTGAAGTCACCTTGTTCAATATACTCTGGTGGCATCAACAAACGATGGGAACGTAATGCATCTAAATACCCCTGATAACGCAGTCTACTGACCCCCTGATTTTCACTACCAATAATATGTGCGATGCGTTTATGCCCAGATTTAATCAAGTGTTCGGTGATGTCATATGCGGCCTGATAATCATCCATACAGATATATGGGCTAGCGAGTAAATCGATATCAGGTGCAATACGCACAAAAGGAGTATTTGATTTTTTCAGCAAAGATAAAACTTCTGGAATATCAGCCAAAGGAGGCAACAAAATTAAGCCATCCACTCGAGTTACATGAATAAGATCATTCACAATTGATAGCGCTTTTTCGGTTTCTCCAGCGGTTTCGTCAATCACAATATGAAAGCCGTTAGTGCGACACTTTTTTAATGCACCCACCAAAAACTTACTCACGTAGTTAGCATTTGCATATTCACATACAATACCGATAAAAAAGGTTTTGGAGCTGGATAATCGTCGTGCAGCCACATTTGGACTGTAATTTAATTCCTGAGCAATCGCGGTTATTTTGTCTCTGGTCTTGGCCCCTACTTTAGGGTCGTTATTCATAACACGGGATACGGTCATCAATGAAACCCCCGCTTTTTCCGCGATATCTTTTAACTTTACTCTGGACATAAGTCAGGTTTACACAATAGTGAGAAATAGAATGTTAAGTTAACATTCTATCGATAAAATTCATAAATTTTCAAAAAAAAGACCACCAAAGAATATTCTTTGATGGTCTATTATTAGCAAATAATCCTTGCCTTAGAACGTATATTGCACGCCAAATTGAAACCTGCGGTCAAACATGAAACTTGAGCGTTGGAAAGTTTCTCCCCCTTCGTTCAAGATATCCTTAGATTTTTGCAATTCATCCGTTAGGTTAGTGCCTTGAAGACTGACTTGTAAGTTGTCAGTAAGTTGATATTTAACTGACGCATCTAAAGAGAAGTTCGCATCTTGCACATTCGGGTTACCCGTAATATAAGTCTCGTATGAGTTCAAAAACTTGTCACGATATTGATAGGCAATACGTACTTCTAAATTATCGTCTTGATACATGCCTACAAGGTTAGCGAAGTTTTCTGATTGTCCAATAATACCGTTTAGAGTATCGATACGGACGATACCTTCAAAACTATCAGGATTACCATCTCCGTCAGCATCAAGTGAGCGTTCCGGTGAATCAGCGTCTACATCAAGTTTGGTATAGTTAGCTTGCACTCCAAAGTTTGACCAAATCCCCTCTAAACCGTCAAAGAAGTATTGACCGGCGATCTCAAAACCAGTCACAGTAGCATCAGACTGATTCACTGCTCCTTGATAAAAAACAGGTATATCATTGCCATCTAGGACAATAGTATCGACCTGAACTATTGTTCCTGATTGGACTATGTCTTTAATGTCTTTATTAAAAAACGCAAGACTGAAGTAATTACCTCCCTCTCCGTACCACTCAACCGCTAAATCCAAATTAACCGCTAAGGTTGGCTTGAGATCTGGGTTACCACCGCTGATGAGTAATCGAGATGCAGCTGCGCCTAAGGCGCCTAGTGGCTCTGGATCATCAGGTCCAACGTCAGGAAAACTCATTGATGTTATTGCTCTTACAGACTGTGATGCGCTGTAATCAGAGATGTTAGGTAAGGTCAAACCTTTACTTAATCCAAGCCTTACTAACCACTCATCATCCAAGTTCAATTTAAGATTTAATGAAGGTAAATAATAGTCTTCATCTAGGCCAACACTTCTGTTTGTATCAGCTTGATCAAGATAGGCGGCAGTTTCAGGCAAGAAGTCTCTTAAATTGTCGATAGCTTCAATTTCAGGGGAACGATCTGCCTCTTGCTGGTCGTCAGAAAATTCGCTGTATTGAAAAGAACCAACAGAAGCAATATCCATTTTCACATAACGGACACCAAAGTTACCTTCTAAAAACATGCCATTGTCAAAGTCCTGAGCAATGTCAAAGCGGGCATATAAATTGGTGATAACTTCACTTACATTTGCTGTTTGCCCATCAGTATACTGCTCGATATAATTAGCATCCCTACGACCATTGGTAAATGGACTATAATCACCTGTTCTGGTGTTTTCTGGATCAGTACCCGTATTTAAATCTGGCTCTGTGGCCAAAAAGTCATAAAATGAATCTGGATTACTCAAAAAATCAGAATGTGCAAAAACGATCCCGGAATTATCACCAACAACTACACCACCACGTTGGAAATTAGAAAAGTCGTATACTTCATGAGCCACAGTATCAAAGGCATTATACCTAGCAATGCCCCCTGCCCATGCTTGACTTACACTCTGCCAATTTAGCCCTGCATTTTGATAGATTTGGTCACGCTCTGCTCGGCGTGCGCCAAACTTAACTGATTGGAACCAGTCATCTCCATCTGGATTAAAGTCATAAGTGGCGTCTACTTTAACTGCCGTTGAATCACCATTACCATCTTGATAATCATCGGCAGCATATCCCATAAAATAACCAGCAGGATCGGAGGTAGAGGTAGGTGCAGCGGTTGGCACAACATTATTACCTGCATCAAGAATAAAATCTTGGTTATAAGCAAAGCCGTCGTTATAAAAGAACTCAATTTCAGGATCATCGAGATTCGGACGACTTCTAAAGTCTAAATGGGTCGTTGAACCTATCCATTGATCTCTTCTGGTTAACTCTGAGGTTGTGTGATGTGCATCAAACTCTACATACCATTGTTCATCAACGTTCCATTCAATATTAATACTTAAGTCATCAGTTGTCGTTTCTGTTCTTCGACCTATGCCTAAGTTACCCACTTGAGCACCTGGGGCACCATACCAACTGCTTTCGTTAGAGGATAGAATGCCTTCTTCAAACAACCCGCCATCAACAGGAACAAGTTGGCTACAAAAACCTTGTGACAACTCATTCCCATCTGCATCTTCTCCTGCAACGGCTCCGTTACCGCAACGAGGTACGCCTGATGATGTGTAAGGAGTAAGTGAAACATCACTTGCTATAATATTGCTGTCAGAAGTGGTTGTAGCAAAGGCTATACCACCATCTTGCCACTCTGAGGTTCGTTCTAAATCAAAAATCTCATTATCTACACGAACATATTTAACAGTCGCTTTAAACGACTCATCAGAGCTTTTCCATTGCCCCGCTAGATAGACATTGCTGCGTTCTCTATCAACTTCAGTCGCGCGCAGTTGAAAACCATTAACAATACCCACTGTTTGACCCGCAGTTGGGATTAAATCACCAGTAAAATCCTCAACATCAAGATCAGGATAAAAGTCATTAGCGACAGAACCCACCGGGACTGGTGTTATCGCACCTGATTGATAGCCGTTAAAAAGTGACTTTAATTCAGAACGGGAGAATGATCCTAAAAGACCAAATTCACCACTGTCGGTTTCCCAACGATTACTAAATATTGCACTCACTGTAGGAGTGGTTTCTTCTCTTAAATCGCTGTAAGTACCATCAACTGACACCACACCATAAAAACCTTCACGGTCGAAAGGCTCAATGGTTCTTAAATTAATGCTACCGCCAATGCCACCTTCGATGAGATCAGCACTTTGATTTTTGTATACATCAACACCTTCAATCATTTGCGGAGGAATACTAGACCAATCTAAAGCTCGACCGCCATCTGAGGTGAAAGCATCGCGACCATTCAATTCAGAGCGTATTAGGCCAAGACCACGAATAAGGTTACCTGAACCTTCCGCCGACGGGAAATCACCGCCATCTGCGCCGATGTCAAATTTGGTCACTGTCACTCCAGGCACTCGCGATAGTGCTTCAGCAACAGATAAGTCAGGAAGGGCATTGGCATCTGATGCCGTTATTGAATCCATAAAGGTATTAGATTCACGTTTTAACTCAGCAGCATTGGCTAATGCGCCACGTATGCCTCTGACCTCAATGACTTCTTCTTCAGTTTGAGTAGCTGTGTCTTGTGCCGATTGTGCATATGCAGTATTGGTAGCAAGCGCTGCCAAAAGTGCTGTAGCTATGCGGCTTTTTTTAAGTAAATTAGTTTTCATGGTTATCCTCTAAGTGCATGTACACGGCTAGCCAATATTGATTTTGTGTCTTTAAAGCAGGCTTACCGAGAGGATAAATAATACATAATGTTAGCGCTAACACAACATGTAGTTAACAAAGCATTTTCATTTGCAAAACATCAAGCCTATAAATTTGCAGGGGACTAAAAATATATTCCATCTTTACAAATATGTTTTCAGCACTGAAAAAATATCAATAACAATCTGTTTTTAAAGGATTTATACAAATGTAGAATTTAGTATTACTGGAGTAATATATTTATAAGTTAACTTGAAACCACAAATAAATACGGCAAAAAATGGAAACATGAAACAACTCAAACACTAAAAAACGCAATATAAATACCAAATATAGTTAATAATCGCGTTTAAAAACATTCTCGCTCTAATTTTTGATAGCGATAACAATTGAGTGAAAAAATGTTAGGGGTCTAGCAGACACAAACAAAGCATGCCATTTTATAAATATCTTGCGTTTCCTTGTAATTTTCTTTGTTACTATAATGCAATTAACAAAATAGCTTTATGAGATTTTTATGAAAAAAGGTTTAGGGATTTTTGTCGTATTACTACTGCTAATAGCTGGTGGTGCGTATTATATGTTGAGCGGCGCTGGTGATTTTATTCGTGTACAAATGGAACAACAAGGTAGTCAATATCTAGATACACAGGTGTCGGTTGCAAGTGTTGATCTAGTGCTGACTGAAGGACGAATGACCATAAATGGTGTGAAGATACAGAATCCACAAGGTTTTAGTGATGAAGATGCCTTCAAGGTCGATGCAATGACTCTAGATTTAGGTGAGGTTCTCAAAGAACCTTATGTAATTCAGACGGTTAACATCAATGCGCCAGAAATTCTTTATGAGGTAGATAAAAACGGCAAAGGCAACCTGCTAGCGCTGAAAAATAATTTGGCAGCCAATTTACCAAAAACCACAGATGAGCCAGTGGCAAAAGATACAGCAAACCCTTTATTGATCGTTGAAAACGTCAGCGTCAGTAATGTGCGCCTCAAATTAAATTTTGAACAACTTGAGACAGGCGATCTCAAAATCGAAACCAAAGCTTATGAGGTAACTTTACCTACATTTAGTGCTGGTCCTATTGGCAACCCCAAGGGTATGCCCGCAGATAAAGTAGGGGCCGCTGTGGTAAATGCGATGCTGGATAACGTGATCGCTGCAGCTAAGTCTGAAGCCAAAAAACGCTTGTCAGAAGAAGCCAAGAAAAAAGTCAATAAAGAACTAGAAAAACAAAAGGATAAGCTGTTAGATAAAGCCAGCGATAAGCTTAAAGGCCTACTAAATTAAGGTCCATATCCCAATGGACTCTATTTTAGACCTATTCTATTGTTATTGTTTTGCACTCAGTTGAGTGCAAAACAACCCTGTTTATTGCTATCTAACTCATTCATATAAGTCGTCATTACCTTTATTAAAAAGCCACTCTAGAGAGTCAATATTTTTCCCTGCTCTACGCGATTTCTTATTGCACTTATGAGTAATTAATCCCAGAGACACACAAGCCATTCCATATCAGCAGCCTCAAAAGCCATAAATTAAATAGCCTAGTGCATTTTATTCGTGTCTTTTTGCTACCAGTGACTATAGTTTTTGGAAAGCCCCAGAGTTAGAAGCTTATTTCACACACGGAGGTGAAAAGTGCCATCGTTTAAAAAACGCTACTCTAGCCTAATCATGTTCTCGGTGACTGTGTTACTTGCAGTGACTATTTCTAGTGCAATGTACTTCTTTAAAATCCAAAAAAATGAAGACTATCAAAACCGTTTACACTTTCGTGAACTCAATGAGGTCAGTCGCAGTTTTATTCAATCTGCCGGGCAATTAACAGAAATTGCGAAAGTATGTGAAGACATCGAAAGTTTGTCCAGCTCATGCGAAGACTTACTAAAAAATCGCGTTGCTTTGGCTAACCGTTCGGCTAATTTGAAAAGCTTAAAAGTATCCAATGCCAATCTAATAAATGACTCAGACTTAAGCAACCACAGGATTTACTTTCATACTGGAGGAAAAACGTATATTAAAGTTGATGTGACCTCTACCCCGACAAAGAGTCTCCCCAAAGAAGCGGTTAAAGAGGCCTCGAATGACAGTGCTAAAACCTCATCAACAGTAGAAAATAAAAACAAGATAAATATCCTTGAAGTAGAAACCAAGGATTTTGTGCCTGCCAATATTGAGCGTTTTCCTCTCGTACTTATAGCTGATGCACTTGGCACTGTGATAGGCGCTAGCCAAATCAACAAAAAGGGAGTGGAAACCGCTGATTTACAATTTCAGGACATCAAGATTTTTTTTAATGAAATTGCTGAAAAACATACACAGAGAGCAGAAAATAAAGACTACGTTAAAGATTTTAAACCCACCACCAGCGAGATATTAGATACCACTATAGGTGGAGTGGATTATCGTGTTTTTTTACAACCTTCAAGTTTGACTTCATTTAGCACTAGCACCAATAAATTATACCTTTTAGGTTTGGTTCCAGCTAATGAATTGCGGCTAGCTAAGCTGAACGTATCGCCGAATACCGCGCTGTGGTTTGTGCTTATTTTAATCATATCCATATCTTTACTACCACTACTTAAACTACGCTTTGTTTCGGTCAAGTACGCATTTACGCGCAGTGATGTTAGTCAAATTGGCTTGGGATTATTGGTTGCAGTTGGCATGTCGAGTATTGGTATCAACCATCAATTATTTTATGGTTACTTAATAGAAGACAAGTCAGAACAAGCCACAAAACTGCATAACCAAATCACCGAAGAGTTTAAAACCGAAATAAATACGCTTCGTGGCTGGGCTGATTTCAACAGCAAAGACCTAAAAGAAATTAAATCCAAAGAAGAAATGGAGAAAAAATTACAAACATCAGAAGAACTAAATCAGGCAATATGCCGATTTGTTAAGACCAAACGCTCTGCTAAAGATACTGGTTTTTTAAGTTGCGAACGTGATGATTTGGTTATCAAAAACTCAACCAATTCAGAGATTTACGATTATGTGATCGAAGGTGCATTTATTCTTAACGAAGATGGACGTTTTGTCGAAGGGACGACCACTACTTGGAAGCAAGAAAACCTATTGGTAAGCCGCGAACTTGATCTGTCCCATCGACAATATTTTAGAAAAGCAAAAGAGTGCAATGTATGGGGTGAAATTGAAAATCGTAAAAAATGCGATAAAGGCCTAGTATTTGAACGGATAAATAATGTCAGAGATGGCAGAAAGAACACCCAATTCGCCATACCACTTTTTAACCAAGAACATGAAGAAGACAAACTTATATTGAGTTTTGGTACACGACTGCGCACTTTCTTCCATCGAGTGATGCCCAAGGACTTTGGATATTTAGTCTTTGACCAATCAGGAATGGTCTTGTTTCACAGTGAAGAGCAGCGAAGTCTCATTGAAAATGTCTTCGTTGAAACTGACAATAATAAACAACTGTATGCATTTGTATCCAACCAAAATTATGATTCTGGTAAAAGTATGGATCCAGTGACTTTTGATGCCGTATATCGTGGCAAGTCACACCTATTTTCAGTAGGTGATTTATTTATCGATAATTATTATGCGAATGCACCATTAACACTAGTCGTATTTTTTGACCAAAGTGGGGCCGAGTTAAACAATATGTTATTGCTGTTTATGGCTGTCATCTTGTTCCTTTTTATTATCATTCCTTTATTTGCTTACATTAGATATACAACCAGTCAACCTTTCTGGGCAAGCTTACTTTACTTTAATCCTCTACATGCCAATCGCTATCGTAGTTGGTTGTTTTTATTAATCGGTGGGAGCCTATTTTGTTTTTTAATGATGGGAGTTGTGTTCGATCTAACGTTAAGAATTAGTATCTGGCTGTTAGTCACCGCGATGATACTTAAACTTATTATGAAAAGTCTTGATCCTGATAAAACTGTATTGCGCGGCGCATATCCAAATTTAATACCTTTTGTTGTTATTGCTGTAGTGACGGCAATAATTGGTCTGTCCCTAGGTCCAATTTACCCCAATGATAACCTTATCAATTGGGTGTTTTTTATAGTGGGATTAGGGGCATTTTTAACCGCTTTATTTTTATATTTCCGAGTGCCTTATTCTGAATCCTACACCGACACAGTGTTTGAAAAAGAGCGTTATACCAAGACTTACCTGAGTTTTATACTGGCTATAGTATTTCTTGTTGCTGCTGTGCCTGCCAGTCTAATTGTTAATAGTGCCAATGGTTATTTATTGCAACATCAGGCAAGGTTACAAACGCATCATTTGCAAATAGCAGAGAAGAACTACCTGTCTCAATTAGCAGATTACAAGTTGATTATCGGCGAAGCTGAGCATGACAATTTTAAAGGTAATAATTGGTTATTGGAAAGCTCACTACAACAAATGTTCCCAGCTTTCGGAAAATGGATAAGTAGCGTCAACACAGACAATCAATGCTATACAGATAAGGCGATCCAGAAGATTTTTTCAAATATTGCCTTTGCTGATTCAATGCTGGCGGAAATTACTCATCTAGCAAAGCGTGTCACCTCCGCGCAAAAAGAGCGACATTGTATAAAGCTAGGAAAGGATAAATCACCGAAGGAAAATGTTACGGGCTCGACACTCAATAGCACTTTGCAATACCATCCAGATTTATTCATGCTGCTCGCGAGTGAGCGTAGTAAGCTCTTTATTGTACTCGCTATTCTTTTACAGTTGGTTGTGATCCACCGTTTAATTACACTGGTTTTGGTTCGACGTTTGTTTGGTGATCACTTAACTAACGATTTTAGAATCTCTTATCCAAGAGAACACTCTACTGCTACCGAAAAATGGGACATTCTGGCTGCAAAACTGCAGCAAGATGATCCGGCTAGAATTCTACTGCTGCATTCCACTCGCCAGCGTATTGTTAATGAAGTTAAGAAAAGAGAAATCGAGCTTTTTGAAGACACTGTATTTAACATTGCCGACTTAGTCACGAAAGACCAGGGCAACTTTGCGATTTTATCGCGACTCACAAAAGGCAAAGATAAGCTGCCAGCGGTTTTGTTACTGGAAGGTTATGAGTTACTGGCATTTCTGCCTGAAAAACGCCAACTTGCCTTGTCACTCACTGAGTTTCTGGTAAAGGTGCCTAGCGTGCACCTTGTCATTGTGGCAGACACAGCCCCTATTTTTCGCCTAACCAAACAAGATGAGTACCCTCATGCTGAAACTGAAACAGTCTCTAGTACAACAGAAGAGCTAGGTTGGGCTATGTTATTCGCACAGTTTTCGAAGCACTATGACTGGACGCCAGGCAAGAAATATATGCCCAGAGCAGTGGGCGATGTCATTAATTTGATAGAGAACGAGTCCAACGGTTGGGCAGAGTTGCGTGACATTGAAGAAGACTTTAAACAATATCACCGCCTAGTCAAAATGAAAGATACTACCGCCCTTATAACCGCTGAGAATTTGCAAAAATTCTGGAAGCCTTCGCAAATTATTGGTTTTTTCGCCATGCATGGGGGCGCTTTGTATAGGATGAAATGGGAATTATGTACCAAGGACGAACGTTATTTATTGTTTCAATTGGCATCAGGCTGCCATGTTAACCCATTAAATTCAGAAGTATTAGAACACCTAATGAGACGCGGTTATATTTACCGTGATGCTGGCTGGCACTTGGTTAACGATAGCTTTAAACGTTTTGTATTGCATGCTGAAAGAGAAACCGACATAGCTGAATGGCAGGCTGATGCAAATACTGGCATTTGGTCAATGCTTAGGATCCCAGTATTCACAGTAGTATTGGTGTTGCTTGTAGTAACAGTGTTTAGCAGTGGCCAAGCAATTGATTCAGCACTAGGGATCTTAACCGCAATATTAGGCATGATCCCACTATTACTGCGCAACGCATCGCTTTTAAAAGGGGGGAATACCAATCTAGGCGAATAAGATAATTATCTGACTATGATTATTTGAGCCGTTTATTCATTTACTGTGTTAACCCTAGCAACAACCAATATACCCATATTGGGATCATCTTTTTTGATTCCAATATGCACTGGCATACAACTTCGATTTATCATAACGACAATTGGTGTTGAGATGAGACTTAAGTTGTTTAACAACACTTGCCTCAACAGCAATAAAAATAGCGGTATCGCTTAGTTCACTTCCGTATGCTTCAAGCCCTTTCAAAAAGTTATCGGTTAACTTATTAGGCGTAACTAACCAGTGAATTTCGACCCCTTGTGGGGCGGTAAAGCATTGAATATCTTGTTTATCTGGTACTTGTATATAAGCATGGCCCACTGCGTTTTTAGGTAACCTTTCCAATGTGGCAGCAATAGCCGGTAATGCGGTTATATCCCCCAAAAACAGATGGTTATCCGCAAATAAATCAGGGTGTTTGGTATCACCGGGGCCTGCTATACCAAGATAATCCCCTGCTTTAGCTCCCAGCGCCCAATTAGCTGCTAAGCCTTGATGATCATTTACCGCAAAATCGATAGTTAATGCTAAGTTTTGTTTATCAAAAGCTCGGATGGTATAAGAACGCATCCACTTCTTAAAACCTAGATACATACCTAATTTAGGTTCTTTATTATCTGAATTTGGATTAGGGAAAATCACTTTAACATGGGCACTTTCCTTATTTTCAGGAAAATCGCTAAGCGAATCACCTGTTAAAATAATACGTCTCATGTGGGGTGATATATCACTCACAGATAAAACCTCTGTCAAACGCATAGTTGGACCCATACTCCCTCCTGAAAGGTTAAATTGAAACCTTAGTTAGATGACGTTGAAGTTTTGGCTTAATAACTAACGACATAAAACAAGAAAAACAAAGCCCTAATGGCAATGCATAAAATAAACTAGTGAAAACGAAATCAGAAAATTGCGCCAAAGAGTGATAGGGATGGCTATTTAAGGTCGTAATGACAGCCATTAGCGCTTCCATTATTACCGCCATTAAAATCCCCTGTAATAGATTTTTTTGTAAATCTGACCAAGAGGGGAAAAAATGATCAAACAGTTTCGTGAGCGTTGTGAATAGGCATGCGCCAATTGGTAATAAAACAAAACTTACCCAGGCAAAAGAGCTGATCCAAACACTCAAAAAAGGTTCTGATGGTGCTAGATTAGCCAAAGTCATAATTGCTGTCATGGTGCCAACTAAAGTCAACACGACTAAAAGCATAAAGAGTCGTTTTTTTAATTTAGGTTGCATAGTAAAACTCATTGAAATATAGTTGATAAAGTCAACTATATTTCAATTTGGTTGATATTGTCAACTATTTATTTGGAGGAAAAATGGAATTAAGTGAAGCCCTTTTTAACTTAGTGCATACGGTACGCATCAATATGCAAAAGGAAATAAAGCTCAATGCATTGGGTTTATCTCCTATGCATTTCAAATCACTCAAAGTGATCTCAAAAATTGAAAATTGCACAGGTCAAAAACTAGCGGATTTTATGGGGCGTGATAAAGCACAAATTAATCGGCTTATTAAAGAGTTGATTAGTCAGGAATTAATTACAAAAATTGATAATGAAAATGACAAACGAAGTCAGTTTTTGGTCTTGTCAGAAAAAGGCGTAAAAATCATTAAGGTGTTTAAAAAGGCCGAAAAAAAGGTGTTCAATAAAATGATACATGAACTCACCCCTGAGCAAATTGCAAACTTTGTTGAGGTAAGCCAGAAGCTTAAAAACAACCTAAGCCAAATAGACTAAAACCTCAGAGTATAATGGCATGATGAGATACCATGCCTACTTCAAGATTCTTTATCGCTTATTATTAACGCATCTATTTGGCCGTTTATTGCGTACTTATCATCGAGTGATTACTCACCTAAAAGTATGTCAAAACCACCATATATTAAACGCTTACCATCAAAGGGCATTGGGTTATTCTCAGGATCCATTCTAGGATCTTCCATCACCGCTGCCCAGCCAGCATCGCGAACTTCCTTTGACGGCCATACCACTGTAGAAAAAACCACGGTTTCATCATCGCCACATTTGACCGCCATTGGAAGAGATGTCACTTCCCCATTTGGGACATCCTCTCCCCAAGCTTCGGTAATCTTTAATGCGCCGTGCTCCCTAAATACCACGCCAGAAAGCTTTGCATGCTCAATATATTTTTCTTTATTTTTAGTTGGAACTGCGGCCACAAAGGCATCAATGTACGACATATTACTCTCCTAGTTTCTACTCTGCTGATGAAGGCTTTGCAAACATCCCAAAATGCCGACAAAACAAGTTCAGCCAGTTAAGATTACTATCCTTATACACCTTTTTCACTATTTAGGTAAAAGGTTTAATAAGTGCTCTCGATTGACTAAGACACTTACTGTATTCAATTTTTCGGCTGTCTAAAATCTCTGGAGATCAAAAGTCATAGAATCACTCACTTTTACAGCAGCATCTTTAAATACCATTAAGTAAGCAAGATCTTCAACCGCCACTAAATCCCATATTGAAGGTATTTGGCCAGTCAGACTTAAGGTTTAAGTGGCTAAAAACCATACACCTAGGCACTGGTAAATACGCTTCATTTACTCTTTTTAAGCAACTATATATTGACTTAGATCATTAAACATTCTAAAGTTTCAATAATTACTGAAACTTTAGAATGTTTAAATAATGAAAATGACACCAATGATAGAAACCTTCGTGATGCACTTTGGTGAAATGGGCAGTCGCTGGGGGTTTAACCGCACAGTTGGGCAAATGTATGCCTTGCTGGTCATCACTAAAGATCCTATTAGCGCCAATCAAATTGCTGAAGCCTTGAGTATTTCCCGCGGCAATGTGAGCATGGGGTTAAAAGAATTACAGTCATGGCAATTGATTCAACTTCATCATAAACCTGCAGACCGAAAAGAGTATTTTCAAACCAATGGCAGTATTTGGGATATGGCGAATAGGGTATTCGAAGAACGCCGCAAGCGAGAAATGGATCCTACCCTTTCTTTGTTAAGAGACATACTGCTCGATACGCCAGCCAATGCAGAAGAACAACATGCTCAGCAAAAACTGCAAGAAGTACACGACTTATTAGAAGGCATCACTAAGTGGTCAAGCGAGTTACAACGTTTGAGTCCTGAAAAATTAGAAACCTTGATGAAGTTAGGTTCGGGTGTAGGCAAAGTATTGGATATGAAAGACAAATTATTAAAACGTAGTAACGAATAAGCTGCCCTGCAGTCCACAAACAATCCACTCATTCTTTTAAATACAATTGAGGTGTCCCATGGCTGACGTCTTCCTGTTGTCTCGCCTGCAATTTGCGGCCAACATCAGTTTTCATATTTTATTCCCTAGCATCACCATAGCCCTAGGCTGGTTTTTATTTTATTTTAAATTACGTTTTAACCTTAGTGGCCATCCAGTGTGGATGCGTATTTACCGTTTTTGGGTCAAAGTATTTGCACTTACCTTTGCCTTGGGAGTTGTGAGCGGCATTACTATGTCGTTTCAATTTGGCACTAATTGGCCGGGTTATATGGAGACAGTAGGTAATATTGCTGGGCCATTGCTAGGCTATGAAGTACTCACCGCTTTCTTTTTAGAAGCCACGTTTTTAGGTGTGATGTTATTTGGCATGCACCGAGTGCCCAACTGGTTACATACTTTGGCCACCTTATTAGTGGCGGTTGGAACAACCCTCTCGGCGTTTTGGATTATTGCCCTTAACTCTTGGATGCAAACTCCCACAGGCTTCGAGATGCGTGACGGTGTTGCCCACGCGGTAGATTGGTGGAGCATCATTTTTAACCCGTCTTTTCCTTACCGCTTGAGTCATGTGTTATTGGCCTCAGCGTTAACCGCATCGTTTTTAATAGCGGGAATTTCTGCCTACCGTATTATCCGCGGAGACAATAAAAAAGCCCCTCGACTGGCACTCAAAACCGCCGTTTTTGTTGCAGCCCTGCTGGTGCCGTTGCAAATATTTGTGGGTGACTTACATGGTTTAAATACCTTAGAACATCAACCACAAAAAGTCGCCGCTATGGAAGGTATATGGGAAACACAAAAAGCAGTGCCAATGTTAATGTTTGCCGTTCCCGATGAAGCAACCCGCAGCAACCACTTTGAAATAGCCATCCCCAAGCTCACCAGCATCATTTTGACACACGATCCAGAAGGAGAGGTACAAGGTCTAAATGACTTTATTGGCGAACACCCGCCGGTAAAACCGGTATTTTATGGGTTTCGTATTATGGTAGGTATTGGGATGTTAATGCTAGTCATTGCTTGGTTCACCAGTGTCAAATTGATCCGTAAGCAGCACTTAAGTAAAGGCATCTTATATAGCCTGATCGCAATGAGTTTTTCAGGTTGGATTGCCACCTTAGCGGGTTGGTATGTAACAGAAATTGGCCGCCAACCTTATTTGGTTTCAGGCCTACTAAAAACCTCAGATGCGGTCACCGACATTGCCCCTGAAAACGTCATTTTTACCTTTATTTTGTATTTGTCTGTGTACGCTGTGCTGTTAATTGCGTATTTACACACGCTGTTTTTAATGGCGCGAAAAGCGGTTGAAATAGAAGAAATCCAACCTGAAGAACGATTGCAACAAAAATACTTTCGTCAAACACCTAACACTGCCGGAGAATTATCATGATTGCAGACGTGAACTTACCGGTTATTTTTGCTGGGCTTATGGCTTTATCAGTCATAGTTTACGCGATTTTAGACGGTTATGACCTTGGCGTGGGCATATTGTTACCCCTTAACAACGATCAGCAAGCTGATAAAATGATCGCATCAATCGGGCCGTTTTGGGACGCCAATGAAACGTGGCTAGTTTTGGCTGTGGGTTTACTATTGATAGCCTTCCCAACGGCACATAATGTCATCCTAAAAGCCTTGTATATCCCATCAGCCATAATGTTAGTGGGCTTGATACTAAGAGGCGTTGCATTCGATTTTCGAGCTAAAGTAGCCCAGGTCAATAAACACCGTTGGAATCAAATTTTTAAACTCGGGTCATGTATCGCATCGGCATCACAAGGATATATGTTGGGGAGTTTTGTGATGGGTTTTGAAGACTCTGTCACAGCCTATTTGTTTTCAATATTAAGCGCATTTGGAGTCACCTGTGCTTACGCCTTAATTGGCAGTACTTGGCTAATATTAAAAACCTCAGACGAGTTACAATTGCGCGCGTTAGAATGGGCCAAGTTAACAGGAAAAATCAGCTTTTTGGGTATTTTGGCGGTGTGCATTGTGAATCCCTTGATCAATCAATTTGTATTCGAACGCTGGACCACCCCACCTTTTGCTTATTTTATGGTGATAGTGCCTTTTGTATGTTTTACCTTATTTTATATTGGGCATTTAGTACTCAAAAAATTACCTCTAAAGGATGACAGTGGCTGCTGGTTGCCTTTTTTCATGACGGTAGTCATTTATGTATTTTGTTTTTGTGGCTTAGCCTTTAGTTTTTACCCTTATGTCGTGCCCGGTAAAGTCACGATCTGGCAAGCGGCCAGTGCCCCTGAGTCATTGCGTTTTATTTTGTATGGCGCATTAATCGTTATTCCCTGCATATTGGGTTACACCGTATTTTCGTATCGGGTGTTTTGGGGAAAAGTACAGGATCTAAAGTATTACTAGGTTCACCTAATTAGAGGCTAAAAAGATGCTCGCAGCAGCCGCCATTATTTTGTTAATAACAGCCATTGCCCATTCGTATTTAGGGGAAAGGTATATTCTCATTCGCTTGTTTAGTAGAAACAAACTCCCTGAACTAATGGGCGGTGACGAATTTACCAAAAGCACACTTAGGTTTGCTTGGCATATTACTTCAATTACTTGGCTTGGCATCGCTGCAGTACTGTATTTTGATAATTACCACAGTGCGCTATTTTTATATTCTATTGCAGCTATTTCATTGTTCAGCGCAGCAATGGCGGCATTTTTTACCAAAGGTAAACATCTGTCTTGGGTAGCGTTTTTAAGCGTGAGTGTGCTCAGTTATTTAAGCGTCGCCTAGTCAATATTCGTGGTCAAGTAATGTCAACAGGGCCACTGTCTTAAGTCGCTCAATAAATATTATTTCTTAGGCATTAAAAATTATTTGTATTTAAAAGCCATCTACCCCTAGATTTTTCAGTAGGTTTAGATAGATGATAAGTATTAAGGGATTCATCATCTAAGGAAGTCGACCGTAATGGAATATATTATTGCTTGGTTTTTCAGAGTCACAAACATCCGATTAATCATCATCATGTGTATGGTTTATTTAATCTTTCCATTGTATTTGTTACCCAAGATTATTAATACCGGCAGCGTTGGAGCACTCGACTTACTCTTTTGGTATAACCACGACATCCTTTATCAGATGTTAACGAATTACGGCGAAGCTATTCGTAACAGATATATCATCGGATTATTTACTGCAGATCTTGCTTATCCTTTTTATTATGGCACTTTATTGGTTATGATTTTTGCCTTAGTTTTTAAGAAACTTTCCATCCCATTTTCTAGAAAACTTATCCTTATACCTTACACTGTGGTACTTTTTGACTTAACAGAGAACTCACTTTTAATTTTTTTACTCAGTACTTATCCGAGTCAACATTTAGAAATTGCAAATCTAGCGGGATATATCACCGCAATAAAATGGGGTGCATCTGGGGTCATAGCCACCTTTATAATTTATATCGTTATTTTTGGTATACGAAGTAGAAAAGCGATAGGTCACAAACCATAACATCTTCAATGGAACAATGATGAAATCCACTCAATTACGATTGATACCTTACTTATTTACTGTTTTGATTTGCGTCTTTTTGTCACTGCCAACGTTAGCGGAGCAAATCGAATACTTTTCGTCGCAACGAAATATTGAAAACAATTATCCATTTTCAAATGCCGTTCGCGTGGGGGATCTATTATTTTTATCTGGTGAGTTAGGCACCCTACCCAATTCAAGTCAGTTGATTGAAGGTGGCATCAAAAATGAAACTAAACAAATCATGGAGAATATTAAGGCGAGTCTGGCGAAACATAATTTAACTATGAACGATTTAGTAAAATGCACCGCTATGTTAGCGGATATAAAAGATTGGCCTATTTTTAATGAAGTCTATAAAAGCTACTTCTCCAAACACTTTCCTGCTCGCAGCGCTTTTGCAACTAACGGTTTAGGCCTAAATGCACGACTTGAGTTAGAATGTATTGCCGCGTTTAGTAGTCAATAATGACTGCTCAGATATATTTGATTCAATAAGGATGTGTATTTAAATACTCGTATTAAATTGTGATTAAGAGGCATTCCTCCTAGATTTTTTGCTCGCTTTAGATAGATGATAAGCATTAAGGAATTCATCATTTTAGGTAGTAGCACATTATGGAAAATATTATTGCTTGGTTCTTCAGAGTCACTAACATTCAATTGATTATGATTATGTGTGTGACCTATTTAATATTTCCCTTGTATTTGTTACCCAATATTATTAATACCGGCAACATGGAGCCACTCGTCTTACTCTTTTGGTATAATCATGACACCCTCTATCAGATGTTAACGAGTTATGGCGAAGCTACTCGTGGCAGATATATCATTGGATTATTTACTGCTGATCTGGCCTATCCCATTTATTACGGCACTTTATTAACAATGATATTTGCTTTGGTCTATAAAAAACTCGCGATCCCATTTTCTAAAAAATGATTCTTATTCCTTATTCTGTGGTACTTTTTGATTTAACTGAAAACTCCCTTTTAATGTACTTACTGAGTACTTACCCTAATAAGCACCTAAAAATTGCAAATTTAGCCGGCTATGCCACAGCTACAAAGTGGAGTGTTATGGGGTTCATCGCTACGTTCATAGTTTATATAGTGGTTTACGGTATAACTAGCAGGAAAAGGAAAAGTAAAACTACAACTAATAACATCTGATAAGGAGCCATAATGAAACACTCAAATGTGCGAACAACCCCATACTTATTTGCTGTGTTGATCAGCATCTTTTTTTCGCAACAAACCATTGCGGAGCCCATAGAATATTTTTCGTCACAACGAAATATTGATAACCATTACCCATTTTCAAATGCGGTTCGGGTGGGTGATTTGTTATTTTTATCAGGTGAAATTGGCACCCAGCCTAATTCCAGTAAACTGATTGAAGGCGGCATCCAAAATGAAACTAAACAAACCATGGAGAATATTCAGGCGAGTTTAGCTAAACATAATTTAACCATGAATAACTTAGTAAAATGCACAGTAATGTTGGCAGACATAAAGGATTGGCCCGCCTTTAATCAAGTATACAAAGACTTTTTCCCAAAACATTTTCCAGCTCGTAGTGCTTTTGCTACAAACGGTTTAGCATTGAACGCGCGAGTTGAAGTGGAATGTATTGGAGCCTTTGGCGCCAAATAGACTTCGCTACACTTCTCAGGGGTGCTCAACTACTTCACCCTTAATCATAATAAAATAGCGCCAGTCTGTATTTGATACCCTCCAATGCATCTCAGCGCCCATACTGATATTTGGAATAGATGAACTCATAACCTGAACCTCGTCAACATTGGTTTGTTTTTGACTAATCGAGACGGCGTAAAAAGTCGACTCAAGATCTGATTTAAGGGCTATCTCAAGAGTCCGTATGTCTTGAACTCCTATTTCAATTTTGGCCTCTTCATTTGGTTTAACTAGTAAAGTCGGTTGATGTATCAAATCACTACGCTTTATCAATTCAACCATTTCAACGCTAGCAATATCACCTTTGGGAAGTTGATATATTTTTACTTGATAACTAATCATCTCTTGAGCCAATACAGGCGATATTGAAAAGATCGTTAGCGACAGAATAGGCAAGAAGGTTTTAGTCAAAAATTCCATTATTTGCTCCTTTGATTTGAGTGTCTCAAAGCATAAAGTTTTTTGTCAGCATTTAAAGCTAAGTAACTAATATTCAAGATATTCATATTAATGAATATTTGATTGCCCCTATTCATTTCGACGAATTTCGGGAATAATTTAATCAATGAAAATGACAATAATTAGGCGATATGGAAATAGGTGAGTTTATTCGGAATGCAAGGAAGTCGAAAGACTGGACACAGGCTTTTGCAGCTCGCGAGATTGGTATTCAACAATCTTATTTATCTAAAATAGAGAATAGCCAATTGGTTCCCTCGCTGGATGTTTTGGAAAAAATCCAATTAGCATATGGTTTGCCAGATTCTAGTTTTAAGTCATTTTTCAATGAAACAGCACCTAAACCCTCGTTGAAAAAAAGCTACTTTTTCACTTTTATTGTAGGTTTTTTCATTTTAAGCAGTGGCTTTCTAGAATTATTTTTTCATCAAACCTATTACACCTACAAAGCTGAAAACTTGAACACATCCAATGTTGTGAGTTTTCATGTTACAGACCAGTATCTAGGTGAAAGCTACCATGAAGTATTTGCCAAAATTCCCTACCAATACTCGTTAATTGGAGCACGAAACATTCCCCGTGCCGAAAACAATTGGTTAAAAGCCATAGGGCTTTTATTAGCTTCGTTTGCAATATGCGCGGTTGTACGAGACAACTGGTCATATGTTATCAAATGACAAAAGTAAACGGATAGTGGTAATTTTCTGAACCAACAAGTTCCAAAATAGTTAATGTAGAAGCACTTGGCTTGACTAACCATTCATATAAACGACTTTTGAATGTCATAAAGCTGTCATTTCTCTTTCACATTAATGTCATCGCACTTTCATATGCTGCATCTAATCAAAACAGCATATAAAGGAAAAAGTGATGCAAGTAGTGAAGTGTTCTAAGTTTTCTGCCCTTGCCTTGGCAATGAGCTTATCTCTAACGGGTTGTTTCTTAGAAGGTGATGATGGCGAACCTGGCGCGATTGGTACTCAAGGTGAAGTGGGTACTCCTGGTGTAGATGGCGTTAATGGCAGTGATGGTCAAGACGCCAATGCAGGTATCAGCCTGAGTTTAGTGGGGCGAATTCAACTTAACCCCAGCGATCCAGAAGGTGCTGCGGAAATTGTGCAGTTTCACCCTGCCTCCAACACTATCTATGCAATCAATAGTGCCGCAGATGAGCCAACCATTGAAGTGATTGATGCCTCATCTTTGACCTCTGACGCTTTGTCTAATCCTTTATCGAACGAAAATCTAACATCTACGGCATTAGTCTTACCTACTGAGCTAAATGGCGTAGCTTTAGCTGGCCCCACCAGCGTGGCAGTTTCTGGAAACTGGATGGCTGTGGCCGTTCCTGCCGCAGATAAAGCCACCAATGGTTTAGTATTGTTTTATAGCGGCCTTGATACCTCCTCGCCCACTTTTGTAAAAGCAGTGGAAGTAGGTAATTTACCCGATATGGTCACTTTTACACCGGACGCCAGCAAAGTATTAACGGCGAATGAAGGTGAGCCCAGTGGAGATTACAATATTGACCCAGAAGGATCGATATCAGTTATTACTATTGCAAATGGCACACCCAGCGACACAGCAACCACTATTAGTTTTTCTGACTACAATGGCAAACAAGCTGAACTTGAAGCACAGGGCATGCACTTCCCTAATCCATCAGGTCGCACTATCAATGGCACGTTAATCAGCACTACAGTGGCCCAAGACTTAGAGCCAGAATACATCACCACTACTAACGACCTTGCCTATGTCACATTACAAGAAAACAACGGTTTAGCCATTGTTGATTTAACCGACAATAGTGTAAAAGTCATAGGCCTTGGTTTTAAAGATTGGAGTGATTTTCAGATTGATGCCATGGAAGATGGCACTGTAAGTTTTGGTCAATATGACGATCTGTACGGTATGTACATGCCTGATACTATTGCCTCATATCAGTGGAAAGACGCTAACTTTTTATTGACCGCAAACGAAGGTGATGCACGGGAATACTTCTTTGACACCTTAAATGTCGACGGCGAACAAGACGAAGATTTATGCGACGCGGCCGGTGGACAAGACTTTGACGAAGATGACGGCTGTTTGTCTTACACTGACGAAACCCAAGGGCGACGTCTTGACTATGCGCCAGGCTCGAACCTTGAAACTATCGCCGGTGATGATCCAGAAGACTTTGACTTTACTGCTTACCCACTTGGGCGCTTAACAGTGACCACAGCATTGGGTGACAGTGACAATGATAGCGAATATGAAGCGCTATACGCCTACGGCGCGCGTTCATTTACTATCTGGGACAGTAACGGCTTAGTGGTATTTGATTCGGGTGATGACTTTGAGCGTATTACAGCATCGATTCATGGCAATGAGTTTAATAACAATAACGATGAAAATGAAGGTGATTCACGTTCTGCTAACAAAGGGCCTGAGCCAGAAGCATTAACCGTTGGCCAAGTAGGTGATAAAACCTATGCATTTATTGGAATGGAACGTTTGGGTGGGATCTTTGTTTATGATGTTACTAACCCTTATGACGCTAAGTTTGTTGATTATGTGATTAACCGTGACCTTACCGAAGGTGGTGACATAATAGGTGACAGCGCCCCTGAAGGCATGGTGTTTGTTGACGCAACTAACAGCCCAACAGGCAACGCTTTGGTCATTATTGGTAATGAAGTGAGCGGTACAGTGTCGGTTTGGCAAATTACTGAGAACTAAATGTTAGCTAGTTTAGGCTAGTTTTTACTGCACTAAAAAGCGGCGTTATTTCTGTAAATAACGCCGCTTTTTAATCTTTGTTGTTGTCTAAAATAACGCGGCCCTTAGAGGGCATATTTATCTTTCATCAAATAGGCATACGCCGTATTAAACGCTACTTCTTGGAACATTTTCAACCCAGTTTCAGGCATAGGTACGAGTACTGGGTTACGCTTTAACGATTCTTTTATCGCAGTAGGTGACAATACAACCACTTCTACATCACTCAACAATTCTAATGCCGCTTCTAATTTAAAACCAACTGCGCCACCTGCAAATTTACCTTTCATGGGACGCTGTCGAATAACAATCTCGTCAATTTTGTAGTCTTTCACTAATTGCCCAAAAGTTTTTTGAAAATAACGTAAATCTTTGGCCTTTGCATCCTTGGGCAAGGTTAATTTACGGGTACGGCAATCTGGAATTTGAAACACTTCATCTGCCAAAGACAACAAACACACATTTGCATCATTACCACTTAATTCAACACCGATTACACGCATAACTCTCTACCCTTAAATTTGAATGTGAGGATTATAACTTAAATCCAAATAATCAGTGATAGCAAACCATCAATAAAACGATGTTGAGTCAATTACTGAGTTGTACCAACATACAACAGCCCTAAATATCGAATACTAAGGAATAAAAATGTTAACTCTGTATGGTTTTGATGTCAGCAACTACTTCAATATGATAAAACTGGCACTAGCAATAAAAGGGATTGACTATAAAACCGTCATTCTCTATCCCAATCAATCAGCAGAATACTTAAGTAAAAGTCCAATGGGTAAAGTCCCAGCCCTAGAGACCGAAGATGGAATTTTGACTGAAACCAATGTCATTCTCGAATATCTAGACGAAGCTTATCCAGACAAACCTTTATATCCAGGCAATACCTTTGAAAAAGCCAAGATTAGAGAATTAGTCAAAATGGCAGAGTTATATTTAGAGCTACCCGCCAGACGTTGTCACTCAGAGGCGTTTTTTGGACAAAAAGTCGATGAGCTGACAAAAAAAGAAGTGAAACGCGCTTTATATAAAGGTATCGAAGGGTTGGCGCGCTGCGCTCAATTCAATCCTTATCTGGCAGGCGAGCAATTAACGGCGGCAGATATAGTGTTTCTTTATAGTGCTGACTTAGCAGCAGCGGTTGCTAAAAAATTATTTGCTATAGATTTACTTGAAATGGCACCAGGTGCGAAACAACTATTAAGTCAATTAAATCAACGAGAAGATGTGATAAAAATTGCTGACGATAGAAAACTCGCGAATGTCGCATTTCAAAAATATCTCGCCAGTCACAGTTAAGGTTTCAGCAAGGGGCCACTAATGAGCTATTATTGTATTAGCTAGTAATTGAATCATAGCTTTTTTAAGGAAGAAAAAATGAGCCTAACCGCATATGCAGAATTTAGTTGCCCTTATTGTATGGTCACCAACAACATTGAAATTGATGAGGACAACGATTTAAATCAGCAACAAATTGTCGACTGCCGAATTTGTTGTTCACCTATTGAAATAGTGGTTACTGCTGGTATTCATGACAAGTTCAATATTATTGCAACTACTGACAGTGAATAACCAAAAGGTGGATTAATAAACCAATTCAAAGTCACCAAGGCAACTTGTTGTTTTTGTTTACTTGGTGATAACCTAAAGGTGTTTGATTGCCTATAAGATAACTTCGTAATTATGATCGGAATAGTTCGCAACTCAATTAAAATATTAACAATGGCGTTGTTGACAGTTCATCTTTCTGGCATTGCCCAACAGTTAGCCTTTAATAAGTCAAAACAAGATAACCAGTTAATTTTTAATTACAGCTGGTCTGATAATCAAGAAGTCAGCAGAGACTTAAGCTTCACATTACCAGCTCGACAACTGAATCGACAAAATCATAAAAAATTCATTCCTGAACTTGCCCAACAATATGTCTATATTGAATTGCACAAAGCGGCACGTAAAATCGACCCTAGAGAAGCCAGAGTACAAATTCAGCGTCGAGGCAACGATATTAGTATTCTAGTTAGCAGCAGATCAGACAAACTTTTACAAAGGTGGCAACGGTCAATGCAGCAAAGTAAAACAAAGGCACTCGAGCAATATCTACGTGATAATTATTACAGTCAGTTTCGTTCACATTTAGGCCAAGAAGGCATCAAACCTGATCACTTGCGTTATATTAAAGAAAACCAAGCCGCTTTGCTGCCAATAGCACAGGCTGTGTATGACAAACTGCCTAGCAACAGTGAGACCCGTGCTTACGTAAACTTAGTGCTCAGTTGGGTACAGAGTATCCCCTATAATGAGTTAAAAAATCGAGTGACGTCTAACGGAGCGGGTTACTTACCCCCACTGTCTGTGGTGGCCAATAACCATGGCGACTGCGACAGTAAAACCGTATTGATGGCAAGCCTCATTCGTTCATTATTGCCAGACGTAAAAATGACCATGGTTTACCTACCTAATCATGCATTGTTAGGTGTGGTTTTGCCATTTAGAACTGACGAACAAACCTTAGATATAAACGGTTTGGACTATTTATTAATGGAGCCAACCGGCCCTGCCAAAATCCCCCTAGGTGAGATAGCCACCAGCAGTGCCCGTGATATAGCAGGCAATATGTATAGTCTTGAAGAAATTTTATAAAAGACTGCTCTTACAAATAGAAATTAACCTTCTTAAAGACTCGGCCATTTTATGTATAAGCAATGCTGTTTTTCTAGTTTCAAACTTCGCTACTCCCACAACAACCTTTATATTTGGCTAGGATTTACGCTACTATTTTTCAAAATGTCTTGCGGCATTTACCGTCGCGTTATCAATATGATTTTTCATTGCCACCAGAGCTCTTTCTGGGTTTCTCTGGGCTAAGGCACTGGCTATTTTTTTATGATCATCTATCGAAGGATGTACGCCTTCTTCTCGAATGACTTTCAAAAAAGAATCACTTAAGACAGACTTATTTCTTAAATCCCATAACCATTTAACCGATTGATACATGGCACTATTTTGTGAAGCTTCTGCTATCAGCATATGAAACTCTCCATCGGCTTTTTCAGAAGAATTAGGTTGTTTTTCTTCCACTTCCATTTCTTTAATAAGTTGATTTAAACGCTGAATTTGTTCATCAGTAATTCTTTGCGCAGCTAAAGCGCAAATTTCAGGCTCTAGTGCATAACGCATTTCTAATATATCAAACGGGCCTATGCCTTTATCAGTCAGCTGAAGCGTGGGTACACTTTTTTTGTCTGACACATAAATACCCGATCCGCTGCGTATTTCGATTATTCCTGAAATCTCAAGGGCAATCATAGCTTCACGAATGGTTGGACGACTGACACCTAACTTTTCAGCTAATGCACGTTCAGCCGGAAATCGGTCCCCTGGGTTGTACACTTCTGCTTCAATTAAACTTCGTAATTGCTCAGCAATTTTTACATAAAGCCTATCTGTGGTAATTACTTGAAATTGATCAAGTCCTTTCATTTTCGATCTCTCCAACTCTGATTGGCAGATAGTATCAGCCGTTTTCTTATCGCATATTACAACAACTCTAGTAAATTCACCTTACCAGTTTACCAATACTGCAGTCACCTTAGCTTTCGTTGGTTCTAATACAACTATCCCCTAATACAGCAGTTAACCTAACGCTGATTTACATCAATTATTATTGATGCATATAATTGGCCTTACCAGTAACTTGGGGTTTGAGGGGAACGAATATTTATCCTAAATGTTGTGTGGCCATGACCACAAAATCCATCCCCATGAAAGATACTCAAAATCAAGTCTAAAAGAACGACACCTATTATCAGGATCGGATTTTCACAGGAGCAAATTGTTTCATTATTTTTATGGCCGCATTGGCCGCACCAAAACCGTTATCGATATTGACTGTTAATATTCCAGGTGAACAGGATGACAAGGCGCTGTCTAGGGCGACCTTACCACCAGCAGACACGCCATAACCAACAGAGGTAGGAACAGCAATAACAGGGGCGCTAACAAGGCCTGCCAGCACACTGAATAACGCCCCTTCCATTCCAGCTAATGCAATAATGATGTTATGTTGCCTGATGTCGTCTATTTTATCTAATAAACGCCACAAACCCGCTACCCCAAGATCTGCATAAATAGGGGCCTCAAAACCATTAAAGTGTAAGGTGCGTTGTGCCTCTTTTGCGACAGCTAAATCTGATGTGCCAGCGGAGACAATGCACACTCCAGTTTGTTTCGCTGTCTGCTGGTCAACATTAAGCATGGCAGTTTGAGAAACTTCATCATAATCAAGATGTTGGCTTAACTCTGCAGGTAAGGATTTCCATAGTGTGGGAGCCAATCGGGTTAGCAGTACTGCTGTGTTATGCTTCAAATTAAAGTGAATAATGTCACACAAATCACCCAAGTTTTTATTCACACAAAAAATCGCTTCCGCTACACCGGTACGAGACTTTCGGTCTTTATCCCAAACAAAATTATCCATGGGCAACACCATTAATAAATGCAGACCCTTTTTGATAGGTTCTAATGCCTGAAAATATGCGCCCTTCCTGTTCGCACAGACTGCTTAGAGTATTTGATAAACCTCGAAAAAGCGTATTCTCTGGTAACACATCTATTTCTAGAAAGGTTCCTTGATGAGTAATTCGGCAACGAATATTTTTCATCTCGGGTAGTAGTTGTCGTGTTTTTTCTTCCATTTGATTAATAAACCCCAAATCATCTGCATTAATCTTTATCCCAGTTTCCACACGACTAGCTAAACAAGGCTGTGCTGGCAATACATGCAACTGATTCAAACCATAGTGTTTTGCTATGGCGTATATTGTGGTTTTATCTATACCCACTTGTACATAAGGGTGTTTAACATTTTGTTCTTTGGCCGCCTCTAATCCCGGACGATAATCCGCTAGATCATCTAAATTAGTACCTGAAAAAACCACACCTTGGCTATGCTCAGAAATTCTCGTATACAAGTTACTTTTGCAAAAATAACAACGATTAACCGGGTTGTTGATATAGTTAGGGTCATCAAATTCGCGGGCATTGATAATCTGTAAATCCCATTGATAACGTTTGGCATGCTCTTTCACTCGCTCCAAGGCAGCTTCTGGCACCGCTGGAGAGAAGGCATGTACTGTCTTAACCTTAGCTTTAGAAAAACGGTTAGCAATATAAGCCAATAACATGCTGTCAATGCCACCACTCACTGCGATAGAAAAACGCTCAAACTGATTAAAGTAAGCAACCAGCTCTTTGACTTTTATGGATGTCATAATTAATACCTAATGATAGTGACTTAGCTAAGACGACTCTATCTTGTTTTTTTTCATTCGGCGCTTTTGTAAGGTCGTGATTGAGGCTAACTGATCATGCTCTATTTTTATGGTTTGACTGCCATCTGGGCGTGTCACACTTTTGTAGGCATCGCCATCAATATCGTGAAGCTCTCTATTCAAATACCGTCTAGTTTCAAAACGATAACGCAAACCAATAGTAGTGGTTTGTAGAAAACAATAATCAATAATTGTTTGATAATATTCACTGTTAGCTAAAATACGAATTAATTCTACAGCTCTATTTTTTTTGCCTCTGGCAGTCTGCACCACCACATCAACAACACCTTGGTAGGCTCTAATCAAATCAACCGATAACGCCAACTCTTCAGCGGTCATATCATCCACGTCAAACTCTATTAGCACCACTGTCTCTTGTTGTTCATCAGTCTTTTTTTGTTTATCAAATGTCATAACACGTAAAATGTTCGGCATACCGGGAAAAACTTTCGTTCCCAGACCATAACCTGTGGCCCTTAAAACCCCTTGTTGTGGCTGAGTTATTAATGCTTTATCAGACAAATAACGTAAAATTGCAGCCCCAGTTGGGGTAATACGCTCCCCTTGAATGCCATCATCAAAAAAATCGAATCCCATTAATATTTCAGCTGTTGCTGGGGCAGGAACCGGAATAAGGCCATGTTGAGTTTGGACTAAACCACCACCCAAAGGTAACTTTGAAATACTCCAAGAACATTGGGAAAGCGTACTTAAGATAGTGGCGCTTGCTACAACATCCATCAAAGAATCCCAATCGGCTAACTCATGAAAGTGCACATCCTCTAGGGTCTTGCTATGAATTTTAGCTTCTGCCTTGGCAATAATAGTGAATATGTCAATCGCCACTTCAACAACCTTGGCCTCAAGGGAACTCTGCCTCAGCAACTGACATAGATACTGATAGGTTGTATGATGATGACTGTGTTCGTGGTGATGAGTATGTTTTTCAGCGGCCAGTGATTCCAACTGAAAACGCAAGCCACTTATGCCAGAGTTTAATCCTTGGAATAATTTTGCTGTGCCTGCCTCTTCAGGTAACACCATTGCAACGGCTTCAAGCACTTCAGATTGCAACTCCTCAAAGGTATCCAAGATTGCTGCGATAAACATATCACCAGCAATCCCCCCCACTATATCAAGATGAATATGTAAATTTTTACACTGAAAAGCCATAAAATTGCTACCACTGGGAATGAATGTAAGAACAACAAACTATTGATTATTAAAGTTGTCTTTTGTTGCCCATAAACCTAATGCAGGATTACTGACATAAAACACCTCTTCTCCATCTTCGAGGGTATTCCAGCCATTTTCCATCTTTTCAATGGGGTAACGTTTAAGCATGTCTTTGTAGTGGCAATATTGATAATTCACGGATTCAATTTCTGCTTTAGTGACACCGTCATCAGGACAATAGGTCACCTTAAAACGATTGTCTGCAGTGCCATGAATCAAATGTGCTGCCGCTGACAGATTATTTTCAAGTTCAGGGTTTTCATTAACCGCAGCCAAGGTTTCATCTGTGGTTTTATAGCCGTATTTTCGTATTAATTGATCAATTTCAATATCTTCACCAAAACGATGTAGGCCTGGCGCCAATATAATCAATTCGCCATCATCCGCCATGGCCATGCGTGTGCGATAAATCGCTTTGTTACCCAACCAAGTAGTTTTAAATTCAGCGGGCTCTAAAAATACTATGGCTTTTTGAATCGGTTTATCTAATAGATTTAAGTTCAGCTGTTGACTTAATTTACAGGCCTCTACATAGGTGTCATCTTGATTTCCACAAAAAACCCCTTGCAGCGCTAGCTCTCCATTTTTCTTGCCTAGTACAGTCAAAATAAATTCTATAGGCAAGTGGCGAAGGTAAGTGTCAAAACCTTCGTTTAACGCTTTGCGAACCGGCGTATAGGTGCGTCCCATTATACGTTCCATGCCATAAACCGCGCCTAAAAAATGCGATTTATGAATAGTGTCTTCTCCACCTGTGCCTACTAATATATTTTTAGTGTAATTGGCCATGCCAATCACTTCATGGGGCACTATTTGCCCAACGGAAATAATCAGATCCCACTTTTTATCTAGCAGTAATTTATTAACTGCAACTTCCATTGAACAGTTAAGCTTATCGTCAGATAACTCAGCGATGCGAGCTGCGGATATCTCACCAAGCTTGACTACATCGGTACGCCAAAAATGCGGTAAAAACAATTCCTTTGGAATTTCAGTACCAAACATGCCATCAATTTCTTTGTCCGACATAGGCTCATGGGTACCTAAAGCCGGTAAAAAGAAGATTTCTGCTTGGTCTTTTAATTGCTGGTATAGGTAAGCAGTAATAAACCCTGCCTTTGAGTAAAATCGGGTAATGTCAGGTGGCAGAATTAAGATGCGCTTTGCTTTGGATGCTTTTTGCGCAATAAAGTCATCGATTATATGTCTTAAATTGTCATCAGATAAAGTGTTCTCTGTGTCAACACAATGTATTGGATAAGTCATAAGTTCACTTCCTTTAAAATTTGAGTCAGCATTGCGTCTAAAGGATGGGCAATTGAAACGGTTATGGCATCCACAGGAGGCTCTAATGTTTGTAATTGACTATCCAACAAGGTGTCTGGCATAAAATGCGATTCTCGAGAGGTTAAGCGAGAATGCAATAGAGCTTTGTCTCCTTCTAAATAGACAAACTTGACTACATCTGTAGTGGTTGATGACAAATAGTCACGATAAATTTGTTTCAATGCTGAACAAGCCAATACAGCACCACCGGCTCTTTCCCACTCTTTAATCTTATCCGCCAACAATGTTAACCAAGGCTTACGATCTGCATCCGTTAATGGGATACCATTTGCCATCTTTTTAATATTTTCCGGAAAATGGTAATCATCTGCATCATAAAAGGGTATACATAATTTTTCACTGAGCATTTTCCCTACTGTGGACTTACCACAACCACTTACGCCCATTACAATATAGATCATACACACTCTCTCATTCGTTATTACTGTTGTTCTCAGCAATAAAACTAGTACAAACCCAAAAAACTTAAGTAAAGCCCACTGTTCGCCAAAATATAGCTGACTGCCACTAATTTAAATAACATGACTAGAGATAAAGGCATTAATGGTCGAAGCATTTTTATCAAGGGTGTTTTGACCACCACACTTTGAAAAACCTAAAAAGAACACATGTCTTAGTGCTCGTCTAGCACTACGCCACTAAAGCGAATTTTCAAGCTTAAGAAAATAAACACTTAGACTCTTCCTTCACTATTTCTGTCCACTAGCAGTATGTATATCGAATGATTCTCAAACCGATTAAATCAAACAGTTTTGATAACCTTCTTTTGCCAATCGATAAGATAAATCATGGGCTAATTCAAATGCGGCACTTTCTGTCATGCGGTGCTCGGCCACTAGCTGAGCCAAAAATCTGCAATCAATTCTTCTTGCGACATCATGCCTTGCCGGAATCGATAAAAATGCGCGGGTATCATCGTTAAAACCAACAGTATTATAAAAACCCGCTGTTTCTGTGACTTGATGACGATATCGCAACATCCCTTCAGGCGAGTCGTTAAACCACCATGCGGGACCCAGTTTTAAACAAGGGTAATGTCCGGCAAGCGGTGCAAGTTCACGGGTATAATTATCTTCATCAAGGGTAAAGAGGATAATACGTAACTCTTTTTCATTACCGTATTTAGATAAGAGTGGTTTGAGACTGTTCACATATTCAGTGCCCACCGGAATATCGCAGCCTTTATCGGCACCAAAACGTTGAAAAACCGCTGTATTATGATTTCTGTGTACCCCTGGGTGAATTTGCATCACCATGCCATCTTCTAAGCTCATTCCGGCCATTTCAGTTAACATTTGACCACGAAATAGCTCTTGCTCTTGAGCCGAGGCTTCACCAGCGATGATCTTTTGAAATAACGCTTCGCAAGCAACTGCAGATAAATCGGCAGTTAAGGGTGTAGCATGGCCGTGATCAGTCGCAGTTGCCCCGTGATTTCTAAAAAATTCGCGGCGGTTACGTAATGCATTTAAGTAGCCCTGCCATGAATACACATCTTCGCCCGTTAAGGTGCCAAGTGTTTGCATGTTTTTGCTGAAATTTCTAATTTGTGGATCAACTACATCATCGGGCCTAAATGTAGTGATGACCGTTTTATCCAGCCCAGTACCTTTTAATTTGGCATGATGGCTTAATGTATCTGTTGCCCCTTCTGTAGTGGCTAACAACTCAATATTAAAACGTTTTAGTAGCGCTCTAGGGCGAAAGGCGTCAGTGGCTAAGGCTTGATTGATAGTATCAAAAATATACTCAGCATTGGCTTCATTTAATTCGATTTCAAAACCAAATACTTCACAAAATACATAGTCCATCCAGCCCCTCGATGGCGTGCCTTGAAATAAATGATAATGTCGGGCAAACACCTTCCATATTTTTAAGTAATCAGTTTCACTATTACTTCCATCAAAGGCGCGAATTCCAAGGCTTTCTAAGGTTATTCCTTGGCTATATAACATCCGAAACACATAGTGATCGGGAATGATTAGCAGCTCAGTGGCATTATTAAAACAATCATTTTCAGCAAACCACCGGGGATCAGTATGGCCATGAGGGCTAATAATAGGTAAGTCTTTAACACTATTGTACAAAGCACGACTAATGTCTCGTTCAACAGAATTACTGCTAAATAAACGGTCAGGATGTAAGGTGAAAAGGTTATCTGCTCGGCTCATAGCGTTCTCATTTAATAATTCTAAAAATTGTCCGTTCGTTTAACGTCAATATTAAGCGTTGAAAGGACTTTCCTTAAAAGTGCTAGCTATCTCAGCATAGGCTTTTTGGATAGGGGTAATAAAGCTGACATTATTTTTTAACGAGTCAGGTAGAAGTCCATCAATCTCTAAAAAATTGCTCACATCTTCGTTACTATTTCCTTGAAACTGACTCACAGCTGTCAATAATTCTGTCGCTCTAGGATCATGTACCGCTTGTTTTTTCACATAACTGACACGAATAAAATGTATCCAAGCAGCCACCACCATAGATAAGGACTGGATACTTCTATCCGCCCCAATATTATTTTGAATTGGCGCCAAGGTGCGCACCGGAATTTTGATTGAGCCATCACAGGCAATCTGGCTGAGCAAATGTTTAATTTTAGGGTTTTCAAAGCGCGCCAGAATAGCGCGAGAATAATCCTGCAAATTGAGTCCTGTGGGGGCGTCTATGGTAGGAATAATTTCGTTATCCACTAGTGCCACTAAAAAGCTTTTAATCTTTTCATCTGAAATAGCTTGGTAAACAGTGTCGTATCCGCTCAATAATCCAATATAAGCAAGTGCTGAATGTAAGCCATTCAAAATTCTAAGCTTGGCATTTTCAAAAGATTCAACATCAGGTGTAAAAATAACGCCAACTTTTTCCCATTCTGGGCGTTCCATATTAGGACAGGCTTCGATCACCCACTGAGCAAACATCTCTCTTTGAACAGGTGCCTCATCAATTAAGCCGAGCTTATTTTTAATTAGGTCCACAGTATCCTGTTCGGTTTTAGGAGTAATACTGTCGACCATGGTATTCGGAAAGTGGATTTCTTTATCAATCCACTGCGCTAAATTCTCAGAGATTTTACTAGCGAATTGAATAACCGCAGATTTTAGTTTTCGGCCGTTTTCAGGCAAGTTGTCGCAGGCAATGACATGAAAGGGCTTAATACCTTTTTTAAAGCGCAAGTTAAGTGCAGCAACTATTAATCCAATTGCAGAGCCCGGTTGTTCGATTGACGCTAGATCGTTAATGATTTCTGGCAGTGTCTCATCTAGAACCCCCTGAGCATTTAAACAATAACCTTTCTCAGTGACCGTTAAAGAAACAATTTTAGTTGTTTCAGCTGCCATACGCTCTAAAACGAGTGACGCTTGTGTCTTGACCACTAACACTTCTTTAATTGCGCCTACCACTTGGAAACTGTCTTCTACATCTAAAATAGCCGTGGTGTACAAACAATCTTGTTTGTTTAACTGAGCTTGTAATGCTTGGTTACGAAAACTAACAGCACATATTCCCCAATCACCTCCCCCTTGCAGGTTCAATAATTGCTCGGTATACATTGCTTGATGAGAGCGATGAAAAGCGCCCAAACCTAAATGAACAATACCAATGTTAACCTCATCTCGCTTATAGGAGGGATAAATAACATCTGTACTATTATTTACACAATCTTCAGATTGCAAAAATATTTGGTTCAATTGCCTGGGGCTATCTTGCATATACTGCCTGCTATTTAATAATGTTATAGAGGAGCAAATAACCTTGCTCAATAATAATACGGGATGGTACAACCAAAAAGACAATAGCGTCAAGTGGCCTTACCAATATTGCGTAGTGATTAGATACGGTAGAAAAATATTCAAAATACATGAAAAGCAAGTACGAATAGTGAGGTGCTGAAGACTGAACTCGGAATAAGTAACCCAGTAGTTATTCCGAGTTCAGGTTAATCTTTAAAAATTAATAACATCATTGTCATAGTGAACATGACTTTACTGCTAAAAATAGTAAAACGATGCCTAAAGTTGCTCTTCAGCAAACTCTGCCAACCTACTGCGCACGACACCATCTAAATTGATTGTGGCGCTGCCAGAGAAATTCTTAAATTTCTCAACTATGTAGGTTAAACCTGATGTGACTGCGCTTAAGTAATTACTGTCTATTTGTGCCAAATTACCACTACAAATTAACTTAGTTCCCTCTCCACAGCGGGTGATAATGGTTTTTAGTTGCGAAGCTGTAAGATTTTGTGACTCATCGAGGATCACAATGGCATTTTGAATACTGCGACCACGCATAAAATTGACTGATTTAAACTGAATATTGGCTTTTTCCATGATGTAACTCATTGAGCCTTTCGCGTTTTCATCATTTTTATGCAGCACTTCTAAACTATCAGTAATGGCAGAAAGCCAAGGCGCCATTTTTTCTTCTTCGGTACCGGGCAAAAAGCCAATTGATTCAGCTATTTCAGGGGTGCTTCTGGTGACAATAATTTTGTCGTACATATTTCTCTCAACGACCATTTCAAGTGCTGCAGCCAAAGCTAAAAGTGTCTTACCGCTACCAGCAGGCCCAGTTAAGATCACTAAATCAATATGGGGATCAAGTAATGAGTGCAATCCCATTGCCTGACCAATATTTTTGGGTGTAATGCCCCAAGCTTTACGCCCCATGAGTCGTTCGAAACCTAGGTCTAAAATCTCCAAATGCTCACTATTGACGGACTCAACTAAACCAGCAAAATGTTGGCTTTCATCTAATAAATATTCGTTTACATAGGCTTCTGGTAATACTTTACGATCAATAGTATGAATAGTGTCTCGGCCTTCTGTTCGACTATCTACAGATTTCACTTCATCCCAAAAATTTCCCGTAAACTGATGAAACCCTTTCGACAAATATTTGATGTCTGTGACCATTTGGTCGGTACGATAATCTTCAACATGAGCCAAACCAGCTCCCTTTGCTTTTAATCGCATGTTGATATCTTTAGTGACCAATACCACCTGTTTCGAATGTTGCGCTTTTTGTAAATACAGCGCGCTATTAATAATGCGGTTATCGTTTTCGTTACTGGTAAAAACTTGTTGTGAGACAGGCATGCCATGATCAACAAAAATAGAAAGGCTACCAGTAGGAGCTGAGTCTCCAGCACCCATTCCTTGCATTGACACACCCTGCATTAGTTCTTCAGGTGTGGCTTCGTGAAGTAAATCCTCCATTGCTCGAATCGAAACACGGGCATCTCTTGCCACATCTTTTTTGCTGTCTTTAATGTAGTCCAGCTCTTCAAGCACAGTCATAGGAACAACAACGTCATTTTCTTTAAAGGACAAAAAGGCGAGTGGTTCATGGAGGAGAATATTGGTGTCTAAAACGTAAATCTTTGAACTTAGTGCTTTTTTTCTTGGCATCCGGCGCTCCTGAAGGACTTAGATAAAGAACCTGCCAGTTAAATCATGCTGTCGCTCTAGTAGTAAACACTTGTGCTCAAACAAACTTAACTACAGGTTTACGAGCCCACAATAAAACACTTTCTCTAGACAATCATCTACTTTTAAACAGTACTAGATAAATTTTTTGCTACAATGCGCGCCCTTCACGGCGGGACCGTCGTGAGGCGAGTATCAAAAGCAGCAATTCAATAAGTAAGGACAAGACCATGGCTAAGCAACAAATTTTTGCCTTAGGGCAACGCTGGCTCAGTGATACAGAGACTGATTTAGGTCTAGGTACCATTGTACAAATTGAATCACGCACAGTGACAGTATTATTCCCTGCAACCGGCGAAAGCCGCGTCTATGCTGTCCAAACTGCTCCATTGACTAGAATTGAGTTTGTGATTGGCGATGCTGTAAAAAGTCACGAAGGCTGGGAGTTGTTGGTTGAACAAGTTCAAGAAAAACATGGTCAACTTATTTATATTGGACATCGAATTGATAACCACCAAGCTGTCACCTTAAAAGAAACCTTCATTGATCACCATTTCCAACTCAATCAGCCAGAACAGAGATTATTAAATGGCCAGTTCGACGACCCCAAATGGTTTGATTTACGTGAACAATGCCTTTCTCATCAATTTGATCACAGCACCTCTGCGTTGCTTGGTTTTGTAGGAGCAAGAGTCGATCTAATACCCCATCAATTACATATTGCCTCAGAAGTGGGTAGACGCCACGCCCCGAGAGTTTTATTGGCTGACGAAGTAGGCCTTGGTAAAACCATTGAAGCGGCGCTAATTATCCATCAGCAATTGTTAACTGCTAGAGCACAACGGGTATTAATTGTAGTGCCATCGAGTTTAGTACATCAATGGTTAGTAGAAATGTTACGCCGAGTAAACTTAGCGTTTTCGGTATTTGATGAAGAGCGCTGCGAAGCGATGTCTGAAGACTCAGGCAATCCATTTGAAGCAGAGCAACTGATCATCTGCAGTCTAGATTTTTTAACCCACAATAGCCGTTATTATCAACAAGCGTTAGAGGCTCAGTGGGACTTAATGGTGGTAGATGAGGCCCACCATTTAATTTGGTCCGAGGGCCAACCTTCACAGCAGTACCAAGTAATAGAAGGGTTAGCGAATGTCACTAAAGGGGTATTACTTCTTACTGCGACGCCTGACCAACTCGGCCATGAAAGCCACTTTGCTAGACTTCGCTTACTCGATCCGGCACGTTTTCATAACTATCAAAGTTTTGTGGCTGAAGAAAGGCAATATAGTCAATTGGCGAACGCCATTGGTCCCTTGCTTAGCGGTGCAAAACTTAGCGATGACAATATACAAGCGATCAGCCAGTTTGCAGACGCTGATATGTTACAAGACATCAATGTTTCCAGCCAAGAGACAAAAACCAAACTCTTGCACACTTTATTAGATCGCCATGGTACAGGGCGGTTGTTATTTAGAAACAGTCGAGCTGGCGTGAGTGGTTTTCCAAGTAGACAATTATATGCATACTCATTAATTCAACCCATTGAATATTCTTCGCTGCTGTCGGAAGATCCAAACAACCTACAATTACAATTAACCCCAGAAAGACATTCAGATGTAGTCAATACTTGGGTAAATATTGACCCTAGAGTCGATTGGTTTATTAGCCAATTAAAATCATTAAAGGGTGAAAAAGTCCTAACGATTTGTGCCAATGCCAGCACAGCATTGCAATTATCTGAGGCTTTGCGTGTTAGAGCAGGCACCCGTTCAACCGTATTTCATGAAGGGATGGGTATTGTTGAGCGCGACAGAGCGGCCAATTATTTTGCTCAGTCTGAAGATGGCGCTCAAGTGTTAATTTGTAGTGAAATAGGCAGTGAAGGACGTAATTTCCAATTTGCGCATCACTTGATTTTGTTTGATTTACCTTTAGTGCCGGATCTTTTAGAGCAACGTATAGGCCGTCTGGATCGTATCGGACAAAAACACGACGTCTGTATTCATGTGCCTTATTTTGATATGACAGCTCAACAAGTGTTACTCGATTGGTATCATCAGGGATTGGGCGCGTTTGAACATACTTGCCCAACTGGTATGACTGTTTATGAAGAAACCCAAGAATTGCTGCATGCTTGCATCCAAGCACCCAAAGATATTCAACAATCAGAGCTGTTAATCAATCAAACAGCCAGTTTGCACCGAGCCCTCAAACTAAAACTTGAACAAGGTAGAGACAAATTACTGGAACTTAATTCATCAGGTAAAGGGCGAATAGATGCTCTTTTAGAGCAAATATTGCAAGCGGAACAATCTCCTAAGCTTGAACTCTTCATGACTCGTTTATTTGATGCCATTGGCTTGTTACAAGATGACCATGGTGAAAGTTGTTATCTATTGCGACCTACCGAAACTATGATTAGCCCTCTTCCGGGTTTGGACGAAGAAGGTATGACTGTTACCTATGAGCGCACCACTGCAACACTATTGGAGCACGTGACTTTCTTGAGTTGGGATCACCCCATGATTCATCATGCGATGGATATGTTGACCACAGACATCATAGGAAAAAGCTCGATTGCTTTTTGTCGAGATAAAAGCAAGCCCGCTGGTGCGTATTGGCTAGAATGCCTTTTTGTCCTTTCGGCAAAAGCCGCTCATGGTTTACAACTGTCACGATTTTTACCACCAACACCGATTAAGATATGTATTGATGCCAATTTAAAATTGGTACACCAACAATTCATTCAATTAGAACCGGTATTACCGAAAATGGGTAATCAACTAGTCAGTGCATTAAAAACCCAGTTGGAGAAATGTTTAGATAATGCACAGCAGCAAGCCGAGCAGCAATTACAATTGGTAAAAACTAAGCGCATCAGCCAGATGCAAGAATTGTTAGGTGCCGAACTGAGCCGGTTGCAAAGCCTACAAAAAGCGAATCCCGCTATCCGGGATGAAGAAATTACCCATGTAGCGAATCAAATTGAAAGTCTAGAAAAAATCATGGGCGAAGCTAAGTTAAATCTCGAAGCCGTCAGGTTAATTGTGAACAATCCCAAATAGGCACTGACAGATGGCCCTGATTAATTACAGCCCCCCAACGAGTCCTTACATGGACATCATTTCACAGGATGACGATATAGTAGTACTTAATAAACCCAGCGGTTTGTTAAGTGTCCCAGGCAAAGCTAAAGAGCATGCTGATAGTTTACAAACTCGTGTACAGAGAGTGTTTCCCACGGCAACAGTAGTTCATCGATTAGACATGGCGACTTCTGGCATAATGGTGATGGCCTTAAACAAGCCTGCCCATAGGCATATTTCCAAACAGTTTGAATTACGTGAAACGGCTAAAACCTATCAAGCCATTGTGTTTGGCACAGTACAACAAGACGCAGGAGAGATAAATCTACCTCTTATTTGCGATTGGCCAAACCGTCCAAAACAAATGGTAGACCATGAACGAGGTAAAAAGGCCCTCACTCACTGGCGAGTACTTGAACGAAATAGTCACTCTACTAGAGTGGAACTCAAACCTGTTACGGGTCGTTCACACCAACTCAGAGTACATATGTTAAGTATGCAACATCCTATTATAGGAGACCGACTGTATGCCCACGACCAAGCATTAAGTATGGCAAATAGGCTAAACTTGCATGCTATGTTTCTGAGCTTTAGACATCCGGTCACCGAACAAAAGTTACATTTTGAGTCACCCGTGCCTTTTTAAAAAACTACATCCGCGGTTTTATTTTTTAAGTTGTTCGTTGCGCAATAGCCCAAACATATTCATGTCATGAAAATCACTATTCCAGTAGCATTTTCCACGCAAAGTTCCTTCAAAACGAAACCCCAAACTTTTCACTAATGTTTCTGACGGCTTATTGCTAGGTAAAATAAGTGCCTCTACACGATGCACATAGAAATGAAAACTGTCGGCAAAGATAAAATTTAAAATACTGGCCACCGCTTCAGTTGCGTACCCCTTACCCCAATTATCCTTGGATAACTCGTAACCTAGCACTGCACTGTGATCAAACTCGTTCCAATTGGTAAAACCGCAGGTACCTAAACACTCACCAGTGGATTTATCACGTATAGCCCAACGTATCCCTGTATTACTAGCAAACCTAGCGTCAAAATACTCTATCAGTCGGTCCGCTTCATCAATAGTTTTGAAGCGCTCTACATCATAATGTTCGACAACTTTAGGATCGGAAAATATGGCAAACAAAGACTCGCGGTCCTGTGCTGTGAGCCTATTGAGTAATAAGCGCGGAGTTTCAATTGTTGGAAATGCTAAAATAGTCACCCAACCTCACATAAAAAATGGCAGTTATGCCATTATTAACGAAATAATGTTGAGTGCAAAATTAAAGTACTACTTAATAGTTTCCGATAAGCTATGTGAGTTACTTATTCAGAGTCATTATCGTTATTAAATTTCTGTTATTATTCGTTCTCGCTGCACTGTGTTCCCAAAGTTTTGCGGCCCCTGATAAACAATTACTAAGAAGATTGGATATTCAGCGTGGGTTATTTGCTGACACTTACCAAAGTTTCGAAATAGACGAGCAGTCGGTCATTTACGTGTTGCAAGAAAACACAACAGCCATTACGCGTGGTGTAGCGTTGTTGGTTGCAGATACCGGCATTCCCATAGTGGGCTCTGAAGGATTCGCAGCATTAGCCAATGAACTCAACAAAATTGGTTGGGTCACAATTTTGCTCCCTGCTCCAGACTCTGGTTTTATGCCTACAATTCAACAAGAGTCTATCGCGATAGAAGAAAATGAGGACATAGCGGCGGAAATAGAAACCATTTCTCCCCCCGAAACACCAGAGCCTAATCCTGCTGAATTACCAGAGACTTTAGATATCAGTAAATCTGCAGTCACCATAATAGACAATCTCGCATTTTTACAACACGAACAACAATTGGTTGCTCTGTTACAGGCTGCCACTGAAAAAGCCCAAGAATACCCAGGCTTCTTATTAGTCATCAGCAAAGGTACAAGTGCCGCGTGGTTAAGTAAAATTTATACAGAGAAAACATTAGAAAATCCTGACGCATTTGTGGCTATCAGCCCTTTTTGGCCAGACAGAAAACATAATCAACGCCTTCCATTTTGGATTGCCAACACCCCAATGCCGGTATTAGACCTGTTTAGTGGTTGGGATAACGGATGGGCACAAATGACTGTTGCACAAAGAAAAATAGCAGCAATCAAAGCACTAAAACTGCAATATCGACAAAGAGAATTGCTCGGTTTTAATACGTCATTGCATCAAAGTGATTACATTAGTAAAGAAATTTATGGCTGGATAAGCCGCATGGGTTGGTAGTTGATCCGAGTTGTTAGGCCTCAAAGTTACCCTATTCACCATGTACAAATTTTAAAAAAAACGTCTATTCGCTGTAAAAATAAAAATTCTAGCTATACTTGAGTACAATTGTCACCTTCAAATAAGACGGTTTATATTTGTGTCCACAGTGAGTAATTTCGTACATCGTAAGTCCAAACAACTGGCATATTTTGTCCGGGGATTTTTGCAAAACAAAATTCCTTATTCAGAGTTGGATTTGTTTTTTTGGGATACCATGGAAGAATGGACACAAATTAAAAAAGGTAAACACCTACCTTACGAGAACACTGAACACGTGTTTTGGCACTTATTACATCAAGTACATTATTGGCCTAAAAGGGCACTAACTGAAGATCTCTATTTAAGAGGTGAGCTAGAGACCTGCTTAGACTGCCTAGAAAGTGAAGGTAACTATCCAATGCCTCTTGACTGTATTGGCATCAGACCCTAGTTAGTCTGCTCTACATCTGCTGTAACTTCCTGCTTACTATTCCAAGGTGCAATTTTAAGTAACATCAACATACCTGGCAACGCACAAACAAAACAAATAATAAAAAACTGCGTATATCCAACAGACTCTATTATAAACCCCGTAGCTGCACTCACAAAAGTACGAGGAATAACCGCGATACTAGAAAATAACGCAAACTGAGTGGCGGTGAAATTTTTATTGGTAGATTTTGCCATGTAGGCAATGAGTGCTACTGAACCTAGGCCAACACCTAAGTATTCAAAACCGCTCGCAATTGCTAATACAAAATGATTGTATCCAACAACGGAGAGCAACACATAACCCAATATGGATACCAATTGAAAGACACCAAAAATCCATAAACTTCGGTTAATGCCTAACTTAACCATGGCTAGGCCACCCAAGACCGTTCCGACAGTCGCGCCAATTGTCTTGGATATTTTTGCTATAGAACCAATTTCCACAGTTGAAAAACCCATATCCATGAAAAATGGCGTTTCCAAGGCCGTAGCCATACTGTCCCCAAGCTTATATAAGATAAGAAAAAGCAACATCCACACAGCTTGTTGCCAACCATCTCGTTGAAAAAACTCTTTGAAAGGCTCGATAACGGCAATACGCATTGTTTGCGGCTCGTCACCGGGTTTGGATGATTCTTTAATCATAAGAGTAGTAATTAAGCCTACTAGCATAAAAACAGCAATACTCAAATGCGCCACTGACCAAGGAAAAAAGCCCGCTAATATCATCGCCAATGAACCGGGCACAAATGACGACAAACGGTAGGCTTGTGCGTAAAAAGCATTACCAGCGCCTAATTCATCATCGGGCAATATTTCTCGTCGGTAAGCATCTATTACAATATCTTGGCTTGCGCTGAAAAAAGAAATAGCCGAAACAATCAAGATGATGTGACTAAGTTCAGTAGCAGGATCAAATAAAGATAAAGCACTCATTAGCGCAATTAACATAATTTGTGTGACAAACATCCAGCCGCGACGCCGTCCAAAAAATGGCAACACAAATCGGTCCATTACAGGTGACCACAAAAACTTCCAAGTGTAAGGAAACAAAACCAGATTGATCAATCCTATTGTTGACAGATCAACCTCAGCAGATCGAAGCCAAGCAGGCACAAACTGAATAAGTAAATAAAGAGGTAAGCCAGAAGAAAACCCTGTTGTGATGCATATTAACATGCGTTTATTAAGGATGGCTTCTTTGAAGGTTTTGTTAGACATTAAAACACGCTTTTGTTATTAGTTTTTATTTAAGACGCATGCAATTAGTAGACACTTTATAGATTTACACTGCAAGTACAACTCGATTTCTACCGGACTCTTTTGCTTTGTACAAAGCTTTATCGGCTGAGTCCAACCATTGTGTACTGTCTTTGTGAGTTTTCACAAAACCAGCAATGCCAATACTGACAGTAAATGAAATATTTATCTCATCATATTCCACTACACATTTTTCAACTAAACGGCGAATCCGTTCGGAAACGAATTCTACATTAGCAACAGGGGTATCTGGTAAAAGAATCGCAAATTCTTCACCTCCATAACGACCCGCTATATCAGTTTCACGAGTGGCTTTTTTAATAATGCCAGCCAAAGCTTTAATCACTTCATCCCCTGCTGGATGACCATAAGTATCATTGACCTTTTTAAAGTGGTCTATGTCCAACATAATCAGTGTCGATGGATTATCACTGCGAAGAGATCTTTTGAATTCCATAACAAACTGTTCTTCCCAGAAACGTCTGTTATAAAGTCCTGTCAAACCGTCTACTCTGCCAAGCTCTTCTAACTGAGCGTTGAGCATTTGCATATCCAATCGAGTTACTGCTTCATCTGTCACGTCATATATGACCAAACATACCTGCTCCACTTCTCCGGTCAATGACGCCAATGGAAAAATCGTAATATTTTGGTACATATGGTTTGCTTGAGACGTGATAGGCCGATTACAGTCAAAATGAAATAAGTAGGGCCGTTGTTCCCAAATAATAAAAACCGGACTTTTTAAAGAAAACGCAGGTGCGGCTTTACGAGTAAACCACTGTTGATCAATTTCTGGAAAAAACTCGAAAATATTTTTATCTTGGATCATCCCCGGCACTATGCTGCTGTGGTTCTCCATAAACTGGTTCCATACCTGCACATTAAACTCTTTATCCAGCACCACAATCCCCACTTCAATCGAACCAAGGAGATCATGTTTCCAATGCATTTCCGCCAGACTATTGTCTACTGCCATAAAATTGGACCTTAATTATGTGAGGTTACAAGTTTATCGAATACCAAATCGATAGATTTGTTAGGAAATAACAACAATAAATCAAAGTGTATGTTCTGGCTCTTAATCGAATAGGCAATTTCGATAGCTAACATATCCTCTTTTCTATGGGTGGTATTTTTTAAGATATCATCCAAATCACAGTGTCTACCCAAAATGATGGGATGGTTATGGCTAAATACTGAATGCAGCTGCTCCGAAAGTGCTCTTAGGCAAGCACCAATCAAAATATTTGAGACATCCATCAATGCCTCCAGCTCTAAGGATTGACTATTTGTATCGTCTGAGTATTTTAATAATTTAACCATATTACTAAAATTAGAGTCGTTGAAAATCACCAAGGCTTCACCATTAATACCGGCACTAATAAAACCTTGAGAAACAGCAGATACACTTTCATTTCGTTGTATATCAGCTATCGCCATATGTAGTTCAGTATTGGTAATCAAATTGACATTCGGAATAGGTAAATCTATAAACTCACCTAACAACTTAGCAAGGCTTTCACCAGCTTGCCCCATGGCCACATTGGCCATTTCGCGGTAAGCATCCAGTTTTTCTACTTGAGAACTTTTTGTGGTGGGTATTACGTCTTCAGCACGTTTCGTGGCTGAAGCTTCACCTGAATAGAGGCCAAATTGAGTTAGGATTTCTACTAGCTTAGCATTGTCAGTCGGCTTGCGAATAAACTCTAACGCACCCAATGCTAACATTCGCTGCCGAGCCTCTGGCTGTACGTCCCCAGAAACCACTATCACCATAGTGGGTAAATCTTCATCCTTGATTGCTTGCATGGTCTGGTAGCCATCCATCACAGGCATGTTTAAATCAAGAAACATAACATCCGCTTTACCAGCTCGGATCAACTCCAATGCTTGCTGTCCATGTTCTGCAAAATTTATTTCAACGTCCCATCCATCTGGAATTGATCTTTGCATTTGTTTACGTGCAAAACTCGAATCATCACAAATAAGTACAGGAGTAGTCATAAGGGCATTATCACCTGATTTTGGTCTGCCTAACGCAAAATTTAAATGGCCACCGGCGCTTTTATGTGGTCATGTGCCTGATAGTCTTGTAATTCGAAATCATTGATTTCAAAAGCAAAGATATCAGTAATACTAGGATTGATTTTCATTTTCGGCAAGGCATATGGTTGCCGAGTTAGCTGTAAATTAGCTTGTTCCAAATGGTTTAAATATAAATGAGCATCACCTAAGGTATGAATAAAATCCCCAAGTTCAAGTTCACAAACTTGCGCCAACATCATAGTCAATAAAGCATAACTAGCAATATTGAATGGCACCCCCAAAAATATATCACCGCTGCGTTGGTATAACTGACAAGATAACTTTCCTTCCAAAACATAAAACTGGAACATAGTATGACAGGGAGGTAGAGCTTGCCTGCCTTGTTCTGCATTTTCTTTCGGCGAAAAAGAGGTATCGGGTAATACAGCTGGGTTCCAAGCACTGACAATTAGTCGTCTTGAATCTGGGTTATTTTTGATTTGCTCAACTAATTCGCTGATCTGATCAATAACTTGTCCATCCGCACCTTCCCAGCTACGCCACTGTTTACCATAAACTGGCCCCAACTCACCGGCATCTGTGGCCCAGCCGTCCCATATTTTCACATTGTTTTCAGTCAGGTAAGCGATATTTGTTTCACCTTTTAAAAACCACAACAATTCGTGAATAATGGATCGCAAGTGACACTTTTTAGTCGTAACCAAAGGAAAACCTGCGTTTAGGTCAAAACGCATCTGATAACCAAACACGCTGAGTGTGCCTGTTCCGGTACGATCTTCTTTCTTAACACCTGTATCTAATACATGTCGCATTAGCTGTAAATATTGCTGCATTCTTCTTAATCTCTTAATACTTTAAAATTTATATACCGGCGCGCATTAAACCGCCTAGACCAACTGATTCAAGATAAAGGTTTATTTCTTCACGTACGTCTTTAGGATTATTTAAAGTTAAAACTTTAGCCAACAATTGCTCAGCACTGCCGCGATGAATATTGCGAATGACCCACTTTACTTTCAGTAAATTGTGATTGTTCATACTCAGTTTTCGATACCCCATTGCCAGCAATAACACTACACCACCTGGTTCTCCTGCTAATTCACCGCATACGGTGACAGGTACTTGCAGTAAGTCAGAATGTTTGGCAATAGTATGTAAAGCACTGAGCACCGCAGGATGATAACTGTCATACAAATCAGCTACACGTGCATTATTGCGGTCTACTGCTAATAAGTATTGGGTTAAGTCGTTACTGCCCACAGAGAAAAAATCAACAATTTTAGATAGCTGTGGTAATTGATATAGCACAGCCGGCACTTCCAACATCACCCCTATTTTAGGCATATGTAGGATTTCGCCCTGTTCGTTGGCCTCTTCTTCAACTTCATGAAACGCTTGCCGAATAAGGCGTTTAGCTTCACTCACTTCACTTACAGAGGTGATCATTGGTAACATAATGCTTAAATTCTGCAGACCAATACTGGCTCTTAGCATTGCTCGAATTTGAACGAGTAAAATTTCCGGATGATCTAAGGTTAAACGAATTCCACGCCAACCAAGAAAAGGATTCTCTTCAGAAATAGGGAAATAAGGTAAAGGTTTATCGCCCCCTACATCTAAGGTACGCATGGTAAAAGGTTTATTGGGTTCAGCTTCGAGTAAGCCTCGGTATAACTCTACTTGCTCATGTTCTGTAGGGAAACGTTCGCGCATCATAAAGGGTATTTCGGTACGGAACAGGCCAACACCATCGGAATACGGATTATCATTTTTTTCTGTTTCCAGTGACAAACCTGCATTCGTAAACAATCGCATTTCGCAATTGTCGGTAGTGATGGCGGGCAACGAATCTTCAGAGTGGATACGCTCAGATAATAATTGCTCTTCAAGCAATAGCTGGTCAAATTCTCGCCTAATGGTGACATTGGGCGAAACAATTACATCTCCAGTGTAGCCGTCGAGTAAAATTTCTTTATCGTGCAATAAAGCAATGGGTACATTGCTCAGCCCCATGACTGCTGGCACACCCATAGCTCTTGCCATAATAGCCGCATGGGAGTTATTTGAACCACGCATAGACACTATGGCCACGAGTTTTTCTTTGGGAAACTCTGCCAACATTACAGCAGTCACTTCTTCAGCAATCAAAATGGCGTGTTCAGGGATCTCACGTTTTTCATCTTTGACTGCTGTCATCCCTAATATATTAGCCAACACCCTATTGCCCATATCTTCGACATCTACAGCACGTTCACGCATGTAAGGATCGTTCATGGCTTGGAATTGACGAATATAGTTTTCTACCACCATTTTTAATGACGTCGCGGCATCCCATCCAGATTTAATTTCTTTCTCAACGTCGCGCCCTAAGCTGTTTGCATCGAGTAAGTGATAATAAAGCTGAAAAATGGCACGCACATCGTCCGGTACTTCACCTTGCATACGCTCTGATAATACAGCCATATCTGCTTGGGTTTGTTTTACCGCATGACGATAATTTTGTACTTGCACGTCATGATTTTCGCTGCGCTTAGGCACATGACTGTGAATGCTCACCATCATGTTTTGTAAATAACCCACACCACTGGCTAACCCTGAAGAGCCAGGCACACCTTTTAGAGACTTTTGCCAGTCTTTGGGAATATTGTCTTGCAAAAGATTAATCGACCCGCGCGCTTTAGCGTTGGCAATTTCTACGGCCAATTGCATCGCAAGTGTGACTAAGAAAGCCTCTTCGTCTTCACTAAAGCGTCTTTTTCGCTTTTGTTGCAGGGTTAATACCCCCAAGACTTTGCGCTGATGAATGATCGGCGCACCTAAGAAGGCGTGGTAATTGTCTTCTTGTACTTCTGGATAGTGTTTAAAGCGAGGGTGTCTTTGCGCATCGCTTATATTAAGCGGTTCTTCACGTTGCCCTATTAAACCAACCAAACCTTCAGAAAAACCAACAGAAACTTGGCCTACAGCAGCTTTAGCTAACCCTTTAGTTGCCACCAACATAAAATGTTGCTGCTCGTAATCAGCTAAATAAATACTACATGAGTCGACTTTTAACGCTTCTATTAATCTATTTGCCAAACAGCTCAACGCATCATCAAATACAGGAATTTGATTCACTTCTTGAACGATACGTTTAAGCGTAGTTAGCATAAGACTGGTTTGTCTCTCATATTCATCTGGTTAATTAAGAAATTATGCCTTTCTGCGCCGCTTTGACTTTTGATAGCCACCTTGATTTTGCGCTACACTCTCTGGCATAGCGGTTGGTGAAAACTCTTTCATCACGCGACGATATACATCCCGCTTGAATGACACAACATTGCGCACAGGGTACCAAAAGCTTACCCAACGCCAGTCGTCAAATTCAGGATGGCCTGATTGTAATAAATCCACATCCTCTTCTTTACAGACAAGTTGCAGTAAAAACCATTTCTGCTTTTGTCCGATACAAACAGGATTACTTCCCTGCCTAACCAATCGTTTAGGCAGTTTGTAACGCAACCAATTTTTGGTGACCCCCAGAATTTTTACATGTTCCGGTTTTAAACCTACTTCTTCATGGAGTTCGCGATACATTGTTTGTTCGGCAGTTTCACCTTCATCGATTCCGCCTTGCGGAAACTGCCAAGAATGTTGCCCATAACGTCTTGCCCAAAAAACCTGGCCTAACGCATTGCAAATCACTATACCAACATTGGCGCGGAATCCTTCGGCATCAATCACTTAGACTCCCGAGAACTCAATTCTTTTAATGTCATGCATTCTTCCATAAACTACGGTGCATTCAAAGGAATAAAAAAAGTATTCCACAAGTAAAAGTGTCCAAATGAAAATATTCCACATTCCCAAAGCTGAACCTAAATCTATCCAAGAACTGATGCAAAGAGCAGAAGCGCTAGCAGGGCTCACCCTAGGTGAAGTTGCCGAATTGGCTCATGTAAAAGTACCTAAAAACTTCAAACGAGAAAAAGGTTGGACGGGTCAACTAATAGAGCTCTGCCTTGGCGCCAGCGCAGGCTCAAAAACCCAGCAAGACTTTGCAAAATTGGGGATTGAGTTGAAAACCATACCCATAGATGCAAACGGCACTCCTTTGGAAACAACCTATGTCTGTTTTGCGCCGCTTACCGACATAGCGGGCATAGAATGGCAAACAAGCAGCGTTAAAAATAAGATTCAACAAGTGCTATGGGTGCCTATTGATGGAAGAAGAGAAGTCGCGCCTCAAGATAGATGTATAGCGACCCCCTTTTTATGGTCGCCAAACAAAGAACAGGACGATCAATTACGTACCGACTGGGAAGAATTAATGGAAATGATCGCCCTTGGCCAAATAGAAAAGATTACCGCGAGACACGGACAATACCTGCAATTACGCCCTAAAGCCGCAAATGGCAGTGCCTTAACTAAGGCTTTTGGTCAAAATGGGCAAGTCATTCACACTCGCCCTAGGGGATTTTATTTGCGAAAAGAGTTTACCGGGAAAATCCTTAAAACCTTTTTCAAAAACGAGCAATATTAGCGATAAGCAAGCACTTTGCGCTCACACTTATCGCCAAAGAGTGAATTGTTATCATTAATTAGCTTGGGGTTCTTAACACCATTAATCTAACCTCGGTCATATCTTCCATGGCAAAGGTTATACCTTCACGGCCTAAACCTGATTCTTTGACTCCGCCATAGGGCATATTATCGACTCGCCAACTGGGCACATCACCTATGACTACACCACCTACGTCGAGCTCGTCCCAAGCTTTATGCGCTTTATAGATATCCCTTGTAAATACCCCAGCTTGCAAGCCAAACTGACTGTTATTGACTTCTTGCAATGCCGCATCAAAATCACTGAACGAGCTGATGATAGAAACAGGCCCAAAAGCTTCTTCGGTATTAATGACTGCATCTTTAGGCACGTTTTCAAGCAAAGCGGCTTGCAACATATTACCTTCTCGTTGCCCTCCACATAATAGTGTAGCCCCCGCCGCTACTGCGTCTTGCACCCAACCTTCTAATCGGGTTGCTTCTGATTCAGAAATCATTGGCCCTATAAAAGTATCTTCATTAAGAGGATCGCCATGTACTAAATTCGCGACTTTGTTGGTATAGCGAGTTTTAAATTCTTGATAAATAGACTCGTGCACAATCACTCTTTGTACGCTAATACAACTTTGACCAGACTGATAATAAGCACCAAAGACAATACGTTCGATGGCATCGTCTAAATCTGAATCTGCATCGACCACACAAGCGGCATTACCACCGAGTTCTAGAATCACTGGCTTTTTACCCGCTTTTGCCTTTAGCTCCCAGCCCACTTGAGGAGAGCCAGTAAAACTAAGTAGCTTAAATCTTTCATCAGTAGTAAATAAATCAGCGCCATCGCGGCTACATGGCAAAATGGAAAATGCTCCTTTAGGTAAGTCAGTTTCGGCCAATATCTCACCAATAATTAGCGCACCTAATGGTGTTCTACTGGCCGGTTTAAGCACAAAAGCACAACCTGTTGCTATCGCAGGAGCGACTTTATGAGCCGCTAAATTGAGAGGAAAGTTAAAAGGTGAAATAAAAGAACATGGGCCAATTGGCACTCGTTTATACATGCCTGTATATCCTTTGGCACGAGGCGTAATTTCAAGATTAAGCACTTCACCATGCATACGTACAGATTCTTCTGCAGCAATTTTGAAGGTATCTATTAAACGTGTTACTTCACCACGAGAATCTTTAATTGGTTTGCCTGCTTCAATACATAAAGCATAAGCCAATTCATCAAAGCGCTCTTCAAAACGTTTAACACAATGGTTGAGAATATTTTGGCGCTCGAAGGGAGCCATCTTATTCAATAGAGGTTGACTGGCTTCGGCTGCTGCAATAGCTTGATCAATTACCTTCGCATCGGCAAGAGCAGCACTAGTAGCCACTTCATTGGTGTATTTATTGGTTATCGCCAAATCCTGATTGGCAAAAACAGCTTCATTAGCCAGATAATAAGGGTAAGCTTTAGCTAACATAAAAACTCCTTGGTTGAATCTGCATTAAATAGCGGCACTGCGCTGGCGTAGTGTTTGATTTAAGGTTTTATCATTTAACGAATAATCTACTGGCACATCTATTAGATGCACACCAGGCTCCGCTAAACATTTTTGTACCTGTGGCAGTAACTCATCGGCTGCGGCAATACGCCAACCTTTACCACCATAACTTTCCACATACTTAACAAAGTCGGGATTGCCATAATCCAAACCAAAATTTTCAAATTCCATGTTGGCTTGTTTCCATTTGATCATCCCATAAGCATCGTCACGCAAGATAATCACGACTATGTGTAACTTGAGACGTACTGCGGTTTCTAATTCTTGACTGTTCATCATAAAGCCACCGTCGCCACAAACCGAGATAACAGGCTTATTAGGATGTACCATCTTAGCAGCCATAGCTGAAGGTAAACCTGCTCCCATAGTAGCCAGGGCATTGTCTAGCAATAAAGTATTGGGCAGTGCCGCAGGGTAATTACGTGCAAACCAAATTTTGTACACACCGTTGTCTAGGGTCACTATGCCATCATCTGGCATGGCCTTACGAATATCCCGAACAAAACGTTCAGGTAAAATGGGGAAACGGTCATCGTTTTCACTTTCAGCTTTATGTTCAAGGTAAGCATTATGCGCTTTAAGGAAGAAACTAAAGTCCCAGCTAGATTGGGCTGTCATTTGTTCCTTCATTTGCCAAATTGTATTGGCTATGTCACCAATCACTTCGAGTTGTGGAAAATAAACAGGGTCAACCGCTGCTGGCTCAAAGTTTATGTGGATAACCTGACGCCCATCATTTTTCATAAAGAAAGGTGGTTTTTCTACCACATCGTGGCCAACATTAATGATCAAATCGGCACTATCAATTACGCGGTGAACAAAATCCCCAGCTGAAAGCGCTGTGTTGCCCATAAACAACTCATCACTTTCGTTAAGTACACCTTTACCCATTTGCGTGGTGACATAAGGAATGCCAGTTTTAACAACTAATTCTTTGAGCATTTTGGAGGTTAATTTACGATTAGCTGCAGCGCCAATTAGCAGCAATGGAGACTTCGCTGCTTCTATCATTTCCACCGCTTTATTAATGGCCTTATACTCGGCAATAGGGCGTCGACTCACGCTAGGTGACAATAGGTGTGCCTTAGTAATTTCAGCAGCTATGTCTTCCGGTAATTCAATGTGCGTGGCACCTGGTCGCTCATCATGGGCTAATCTAAATGCTTCACGCACTGCGGAAGGGATCCGATCGCCACTCACCAATTGGGTAGTATATTTGGTTATAGGACGCATCATATCAACAGCGTCAATTACCTGAAATCGCCCTTGTTTACTGGTTTTAACTGGCTTTTGTCCGGTTATCATTAACATAGGCATCGCCCCTAATTGTGCATAGGCAGCAGGCGTCACAAGATTGGTGGCTCCAGGACCAAGGGTCGATAAACAAACACCAACCTTACCGGTTAATCGACCATAAGTTGCGGCCATAAAGCCCGCTCCTTGTTCATGGCGAGTCAATATTAGTTTGATAGGTGATTCCCGCAATGATTCCAATAAGTCGAGATTCTCCTCACCCGGGATACCAAAAATATATTCCACACCTTCAGCTTCAAGGGCTTTTACAAATAAATCAGACGCTTTCATGGGCGCTCCTATAAAGTTTGTAGGGTTAATAACCCACAACAATTTAGCAGTGAGGGTTAACAAAAAGTAAGGTCATGCCTTTTTTTTATGTTTGTATAATCTGTTTGTTGCTAGTGCTGGTAAAGCATAAAAAACCGATTGGCTAAATCATTTTTTATATAGAAAAAAACTTTACAATTCATTAACCCTTAAAAATAAGCCATAAATCAGTCTTTTACTGTGTTTATTTTATTTACTGTATGACTAAACCTTAGAAGACTAGGATTGTTCTACTAGACATTGAACAATATCGAGTTGCAACTGGGTTGTTTGCGGTTGAGTCAGTAAGCGGTGCGCTTCATTTTTGTTGTTTTGCTTCAATACTAACGACCAATTCCTGCTTAGATTGTCTACTTTCGCGAGAATAGTTTCTATCTCTGCGCTAGGAAAATACTCCTTAAACTTCACTAAACAAGTCGTTAATTCATCAAGTATATGTTTGATATGAGCGGCTAATTCTTCACTGTATTGGCGCCTTATCTCAACAGACTGTGTTTGAAAACCCTGCAGCAGTGTTGATAACAACTGAGAAAATTCTTCTGCAGTGGTCTGAGTGTTTTTTATGGGTTGTGGAAATTGCCTTAAGGTCTTATCTGGAGAACCGTCCAGCAAACGATAACCTCGAGCCGCCTTGCTGTCAGTGCCAATAGAGGTGGGCATTAATCTAACAATAGTTTCCGCTATATCAAAGAGTACCTTGGTATCGCCTTTTTTAAGCTCCAGTTCAACTTCACAGATTGGAAGACTCTTACCGTCCGACGTTACTTCACCGAGATCCCACACTAACTCCACAATGTCCCCTTGAGAAAATTCAAGTAAGTAGACTTTTCGTTGAAAATGGGTTGTAAAAAGTGTGTCTAGTCTAGCCTGTAAATCCTCGACATCTAAGGTTTTAGGCCATGCTGACAAAGGAAACAAATGAAGATCAGGGATAGTGACACTTTGCTTTTTTGATTCATCGAGCGGCACATTGTATTCGGGGCGTTGATGTAATCCTCCTAGAGACTTTCCAGCTGTTTTTAAGGTTTGTTCGTACTTTTGGTTATTGCCTCTAATCCTCAAGCCAATATCGTGCTGTCGTAACCTTCGATCTGGCGTATCAAAATAATGATTGGTCAATACCAGAGTTTGTTGGGTAACGCTGGCATTGAGCAGTGGCAGCAACTTAGTTTCAATAACCTCACCAGCCTCTTCATTGGTGAGTAATTTGAGTTCAATTTCGTATTCCATAAAACCTTTTTCGACTAATAAAAGTCAGCATCTATATTTTCGCCTTACCTTAGCTGTTCAAATCCTAGTATACAATAACGAACTGTCGCAAAAGCGCATCAGTCCTACAACTCTATTGGTTTAAAAGTAAATAGACCCTTGCCTTTCTTTTAGTCAGGCAATACCATTTACTGCATATTTTTAGGAGTACGTTTTTTTGATGATACGCAAACAAATAATTTTACTTTTTTTATGCATCACTTGCAGTCTTATAGGTACACAATCTTTGGCTCAAGAACCCAATGATAGCGATGGTGAGATTCGCTATATCTCTGACGATTTGTTTACTTATCTGCATGCCGGACCTGGGCGTAATTTCCGAATTTTAGGCTCTGTTATAGCGGGCACCCGTGTAACAATGCTTCAAGAAGATAAAGAGAATAACTTCATTGAAATAATTGATGATAAACAAAGAACCGGCTGGGTTGATGCTGACTTTATTAGTGTCAGTAGCAGTGTGAGAGCATTGGTGCCTGGGCTTCAACAACAAGTAAAAGATACTCAACAAACAATTCAGCAACAGCGCCAGAGTAACGATTTACTTAATCAGCAAATTGCCGATCTCACCTCTCAAAATACCAATTTAAAGAATAAGTTAAGTGATGCTGAGAAAGAAAATGCAAAAATCACGCAAACTCTCGCGGATTATGACCAAACTGCACAAATGGAATGGTTCACTCGCGGTGGAATTGTTGCCGTTATTAGTTTGCTTCTAGGGATAATCCTTACCTACTTACCCAAGAAGAGACGTAGAAACGATAATTGGATGTAATATCTAAAGATTGAGTAAAAACTAGCCTTAGGATTGCTAATTCACAGAGAGGGCTCACAAGGTGTTTGATACCACTAGCCCTGCCCTAAAAACCTCTGCATAATAGGGCAATGGCGACGAATTGGAGAGAAAAACGATGAAATGGGTGGTGGCAGTTTTGTTCACACTATTTTGTTTGCTCCAATATCGTTTATGGTTTGGTAAAAATAGCGTGCCCGACTTTATGATTTTAAAAAAAGAAGTCGCCTTACAAGTCATTCAAAACGCGAATTTAAGGCAACGCAATAGTTTATTAAAAGCTGATATCCATGATTTAAAAATTGGCTTGGAAGCGGCTGAAGAACGCGCTAGAAATGAATTAGGCCTAATTAAAAAAGGCGAAACATTTTATCGTATTTTGCCCTCTTCCGATTAATTCTTATGTCTTCACTTCCTCAGTATTCTGTTGTTGTACCTGCCGCTGGCATTGGTAAACGTATGCGAGCAGATTGTCCGAAGCAATATCTACATATTGCTGGCAAAACAATCATTGAACATACTCTCACTAATTTACTGGGACATAGCCAAGTAAAACGTGTGATTGTAGTGTTGCATGCAAAGGACAAATCATTTGCCGAATTGCCCATAGCTAGCCACCCTAAGGTTGAGGTTGTTGAAGGCGGACAAGAACGCTGTGATTCAGTATTGGCTGGGCTGAATTATTTACCTGAGGATGAAGACTGGGTGCTAGTGCATGACGCCGCTCGTCCATGTTTAGCAAAATCCGATTTAACTGCGCTATTACAATTAGCAACGCAAGGCAGTAGCGGTGGGATCTTAGCCACTCCAGTTCGCGATACCATGAAACGTGCGGTTGCCCTGAAAATGAACGATCAACATTTTATCAACTATACCGAATCACGAGAAAATTTGTGGCATGCATTAACTCCACAGTTTTTTAACTGTGTCACATTACGCCGAGCTTTAAATGCCGCGACTAAAGAAAATGTTCAGATCACTGATGAAGCATCAGCTATGGAACATCTAGGCGAAAAAGTAATATTAGTTGAGGGGCGAGCCTCAAATATCAAAATAACCCAACCTGAAGATTTGTTATTAGCAGAATTTTACCTGACTCAACAGCAAAAAGAGTAATGAAAGGAAGTTGACTGAAGTATGAGTATTAGAATTGGCCATGGTTATGATGTGCACAAATTTGGCGGATCCGGTCCTATCGTCATAGCAGGGGTTTCAATTGACCATGTTATGGGTTTGATTGCCCACTCTGATGGCGATGTGTTATTACATGCATTATGTGATGCTTTGTTAGGGGCGTTAGCGTTAGGAGATATTGGTAAACATTTTCCAGATACCGATCCACAACTAGCCGGAATAGACAGCCGCGAGTTACTTCGCCACGTATACAAGCTCATTACAGACAAACACTATCAGCTCGGTAACTTAGATCTCACTATAGTTGCACAAGCCCCAAAAATGGCACCTCATATTGATTTAATGCGCGCCAATATTGCTGCTGACTTGAATGCCGACATTAATCAAATAAACGTTAAGGCTACCACTACCGAAAAGTTAGGTTTTGCGGGACGCAAAGAAGGTATTGCTGCATATGCAGTGGTGCTATTAACTCGGCAGTCAGATAATACCCCATGCAAATAGATCACTGGCGCCACCAATACCCCAAACTCGGCATATCTGGAGAACTTAAATCTACTGCTGAAGACTTTCAAGTCATCGAAATTTTAGGTTATGAACCTATTGGTGAGGGTGAACATATCTATTTGTGGGTACGTAAAACGGGACTAAACACGGCTTATTTAGCAGAACAAATTGCCAAATTTACCCAATTACCATTAAGAGCAGTCACTTATGCAGGACGCAAAGACAAACACGCCCAGACAGAACAATGGTTTAGTGTACATCTTCCCGGTAAAGGTGAATTCGATTGGACTAGGTTTAATGAACCAGGGGCTGAAATACTAAAATCGATACGCCATAATAAAAAGCTTAGAACAGGCGTGTTAAAAGGTAATCGATTTAATATTACCCTTAGACAACTTAGCTCAACATCGGGTATTGATGAACGACTGCAACAAATAAAACAAAACGGCGTACCTAATTATTATGGCTCACAGCGATTTGGAAGCACCCAACATGATCCACGAGGCGGCAATTTAGTTTTAGCTGATAAGATGATCAACGGCGAAACTATCCGCAACCGAAACAAACGTTCAATGGCCATTTCTGCTCTGCGTTCATGGTTGTTTAATGAAATGCTGAATAGCAGATTACAAAATGATTGTTTTGATAAACCTTTAAATGGCGATGTGATGCAATTGGCGGGCAGTCATAGTTTTTTCTGTGCAACTCAGATAGATAACAATATTAATCAACGAATAGCACAGCGAGATATATACTTGTCAGCGCCGTTGTGGGGCAAAGGTCAATTAGCCAGCCAAGGCGAAGCGTTGCAGTATGAAAATGAACTAGCACAACAATACCTAACTATCGCCAAAACACTCGAGGACTTAGGCTTGAAGCAAGAAAGAAGGGCCATTAACTTATTTCCAAATGATCTTGAATGGTCATTGGCAAATGATACATTAAACCTAAGCTTCTCACTTCCAGCTGGAACTTTTGCTACTTCAGTAGTGCGAGAATTGATCGATGTGCAGGATAACCACCTTGCCTAGACTTATGAAACGGACCATAAAGATTTACACCCAATAATAATAAAAATAGGCATGAAATGAGAATTACATCACGCAAAGGTGAAAGCCTTGCTCAACTTTTACATAAAGAAGGTATCAGCAATACCAAAGTGCTGACCGCTATAGCCAAAACGCCTAGAGAGCTTTTTTTGCCTGATGCCCTAAAACACAAAGCTTATCAAAATACCGCTTTGCCTATAGGTCAAGGACAAACTATTTCCCAGCCTTACATTGTCGCCCGCATGACTGAGTTATTATTAGAGTCCGACAACCAAGCACAAACAGTATTGGAAATAGGCACAGGTTCAGGCTATCAAACGGCGGTATTGGCGCAATTATTCACTAGTGTTTATTCCGTAGAAAGAATTAAAACCTTACAATTTCAAGCCAAACGACGCATGAATCAGTTGGACTTACATAACGTTAAAATGAAACATGGAGACGGTTGGTTGGGCTGGAACAGTAAAGGCCCATACGATGCCATTATAGTTACCGCAGCGGCTAAATCTATGCCAGAACAGTTATTACAGCAACTCAACGAGGGTGGCCGTTTAATCATCCCGGTGGGTGAAGAAAATCAACAGTTACATTGCATCACTAAACGAAATGATGAATTTGAATCAAAAATTATCGAAGCGGTTAGATTTGTGCCTTTAGTGGCCGGAGACATTATTTGAAAACATCATCTAGAACAAAATCCAGTTATGTAGGTGTAGCCGCAAGAGGTATTTTAATGGGGGCTGCAGATGCGGTGCCAGGTGTATCTGGTGGCACTATTGCCTTTATGACTGGCATTTATGAAGAACTTATTTTTTCCCTTAAACAATGTGGCGTCAGTGCAGTGAAAATATTGTTTCAAGAGGGCATAAAATCCACTTGGCAACATATTAATGGTGGCTTTCTACTGGCACTATTTAGTGGCATTATCATCAGCATTTTAACCCTCTCCCGAGTGGTTTTATATCTTCTAAATACTCATCCAATTTTATTGTGGTCATTCTTTTTTGGGTTAATATTGGCGGCTGTTTGGTCTGTCATTCGACATATAGATAAATGGGAAGTAGGCGTTATCGCTACTTTTATAATGGGTTCAGTGGCGGCGTATTTCATTACGACTATCAGCCCTACAACTATCGAAACATCGCCTTTAATTGTCTTCTTATCAGGAATGATAGCTATCTGCGCAATGATATTACCGGGTATCTCTGGTAGCTTTATATTGCTGCTACTGGGTATGTATGCCCCCATGTTAACTGCAGTCAAAGACCTACAACTAGTAACGTTATGTATATTTGCAGGGGGGTGCGTGGCCGGCTTATTAAGTTTTTCCCATGTCCTAAGTTGGATGTTTAAGCATTACAAGGTGATGACCTTAGCCTTATTAGGTGGCTTTATGTTGGGTTCTTTAAACAAGGTTTGGCCTTGGAAACAAACCATTGAATCAGTTATTGATCGCCACGGAAAAGAGATACCTCTCGTTCAAAACAATGTATTACCACAGGCATTTGAATCACTTTATTCACAACCAGCCTATATGTGGTATGCCATTATGTTAATGATAGTGGGAATGGCGATGGTTATCGTGCTAGAAAAAATAGGACAGAAACCAGCAGATCTTTGATGGAAGTCAGCAAACAGAAAACAGTGTTCTTCAAATACATAGCGATATATGTCGGTATGTTATTTTGCTGCCTAATCAATATCAGCTGCTCAAACCGCAGTCAACCAGCCCCCGTTTCAGAGCTTTATCAAGGAAAGACCTTTAGAGATTTTGAACAACAAGCCTACTCGGCTAAAACATATCAAGTCAAAGCTGGCGAGACGTTATATTCAATTGCTTGGTATTCAGGTAACGATTATAGAGACCTAGCAAGAATAAATAAGATCCCGCCACCTTACCAAATACAACCCGGGCAACTTTTAACCCTAGTAGAATTGCCAAAGTCAATACTACGAAAGTCTAATAATAGCACTGGTCAGACCTCAAAAGTAATTGTAAATCAATCTGTTGACCCTTCTAAAAAGCAAGCGTATGGTGAAAGTGAACAAAATGTAAACAAGGATCCAATTGGATCTACTACCGGTCAATTTCCTGATCGAGTTAAAAGTTGGCATTGGCCTACATCGGAACGAGTTTCACGTGGTTTTTCGGCCAAAGAACAAGGCAACAAAGGCTTAGATTTTTCAGGAAAACTTGGGAGGCCAATTTTGGCCGCCGCCGATGGGAAAGTAGTATACACGGGCGATGCATTACGTGGTTTTGGAAAACTAGTCATTATTAAGCATTCTGACGCCTATTTAACGGCCTATGCCCATAATGACAAAATATTAGTAAAAGAACAGCAATGGGTTACGGCAGGCCAAAAAATTGCCACTATGGGTAGAAGTGGGACCGATAAGGTTAAGCTTCATTTTGAAGTCAGATACAAAGGAAAATCAATTAATCCTTTGCGCTTTCTACCTAAGAGATAATAACAATAAATAATAAAAAAATTTGAGGAGACATTGATAAAACACTACCGTTAAGGAGTTATCATTATGGGTCAAGTAAAAACAGTTATAGTAGAAGTAGACGCTTTCAGCGACATTGAAGATGCTGTAGAGAAAGAACTTGCCAAGGCTGAAAAAAAAGCCGAAGAACAGTTAGAAGACATTTTAGCCAATACAGAAGATAAACCTAAAAACCTCGATGCAACCCAATTGTATTTAGGCGAAATTGGATTTTCCCCACTTTTATCCGCAGAAGAAGAAGTTTATTTTTCACGAAGAGCCTTAAAAGGTGATGAAGCGTCCCGAAAACGTATGATAGTCAGTAATCTACGTTTAGTCGTCAAAATAGCCAGACGTTATAATAATCGTGGTTTAGCGCTACTTGATTTAATCGAAGAAGGAAACTTAGGGCTTATTCGAGCAGTCGAAAAATTTGATCCAGAACGAGGATTTAGATTTTCAACCTATGCAACTTGGTGGATTCGACAAACCATAGAGCGGGCAATCATGAACCAAACCCGCACTATTCGCTTGCCTATCCATGTCGTAAAAGAATTAAATGTCTATCTTCGCGCGGCAAGAGAACTAGCACAAAAACTCGACCATGAACCTACCGCCGAAGAAATCGCAGAGTCCCTAGACAGGCCTGTTCACGACGTGACTAAAATGTTGAGATTAAACGAAAGGATTACCTCTGTTGACACACCTATAGGTGGTGAAAACGACAAGGTATTACTGGATGTCATAGCAGATGATAGAGGCCACGGACCTGAAGAAGATCTTCAAGATTCAGACATCAAACTCAATATTATCAAATGGCTAGAAGATCTTAATCCTAAGCAACGTGAAGTACTAGCAAGACGCTTTGGACTATTAGGTTATGAACCTTCAACGCTAGAAAATGTAGGGATAGAGATTGGTCTAACGCGAGAAAGAGTGCGCCAAATTCAAGTTGAAGCCTTGCGCAGACTCAGAGATATGTTGGGCCACAAAGGTTTAGACTTAGAAGCCTTATTTAATAAACTGACCTAACTTTCCCTCATGTGACTAGATTACTTAGGAGAGTGTAGATACAAAAAAGCCTCAAATGAGGCTTTTTTAATAGTTGCAAATTTAACTTATAAAAAGGTTACAGTGCAGCAATGGCGGCTGCGTAATCAGGCTCTTCTGTCGTCTCAGCAACCTGTTCGGTGTGAACCACTGTACCCGTTTCATCAATGACCACTATGCTACGAGACAATAATCCAGCTAAAGGACCATCGCTAAAACTCACACCATAATCAACCCCAAAACTGCCTCTAAAACTTGAGCCAGTGGCTACATTTTTAATACCCTCTGCACCACAAAATCTCGCTGCAGCAAAAGGCAAATCCGCAGACACACACAACACTTTGGTGTCATCCAAATCGCTCGCTTTTTGATTAAACGTCCTAATTGATGTGGCACACACACCCGTATCAACTGAAGGGAAAATATTCAGAATAAGTTTTGAGCCTGCGTAATCTGCCAATGTAGTTTCTGACAAGTCAGTTTCTACTAACGTGAAGTTTGGCGCCTTAGTACCCACTTCAGGTAAAGTACCTATTGTGTTAAACGCGTTGCCTTGTAATGTGACTGTAGCCATTTTTCTATTCCTAAAGTATCGGAGTGATAAGAAGGTTTATTGTAGCTTAAAAATACAATCAGATAACATTCGCTAGATAGTATTTATCTAAGTATTATTGACCTAAGTTTTTACGAGATGCCATTCATGAACTCTAAAATAAGATTAATCATTTCAGCTGTGATCTCATTTGGTTTTTACTTTGTTTGGTCATATTGGGCTAACAGTATGGCCACAGATGATCAGGCATTAATTCTAAGATCTGCATTGGTGCAGGGCACACTAAGCGCCACCATTACCATTTTATTTACCTTTATCTTAGAAAAATCCGTTTCAAAATTCGGAGAAAGTTACTTATCCCTTGTGTTTATAGTGCCTATTATCTGTACTGTGCATTCCAAAACGTCTCAAAATATTGCTATTTTTAAAACCTTTAAAAATGTTTTAGATAATTCGGCCAAGTATTTAAATAATAACGTGATCCCTGGCAGTTTGTTGGCTCCCTTGTTACCTATTGCAATTCAATCCAGCATTGCTATTGGTGTTAACTGGGTCAACCAAACACCTAACTTATGGTTGACCGTTGCCCCTAGTATTTTAATGACAGCGATTTACGGATATGTGTATACCTTCACTTTATTATCAAAACCTAAACAGCCTGTTTTACAAGACTAATAAAACGGTAGTTGTAAGGGTTTAGTGGCTCTGCGTGATGAGATTCACTCTCTGTTTCTTGCCAAACATATTTAGCATTATAATCAGGAAAGTAAGTATCCCCTGCTACATCTAAATCAATTTGAGTCAAATAAAGCCTATGGCAAAAGGCTAGAAAATGCTGATAAATGGTGCCTCCACCTATTATCATCACTTCAGGATCTTCGATTTGTTGTTGAGCACAATAGTTTGCTGCAACATCAATAGCCTGTTCACAACTATTTACTACTGTGGCATCTGGCAGCGTAAAATTGACATCAGTGCTGACCACTATATTAAGTCGACCAGGCAAAGCTTTACCTATTGAGGCATAAGTTTTACGGCCCATAATAATCGGCTTACCTAAGGTGACTTTTTTAAAGTGTTTCAAATCTGCTGGCAAGTGCCAAGGCATAGCATTGTCGGCACCGATAACTCGGTTATTCGCCATAGCTGCAATCATAGAAATTTGCATCATATCGAGGAGAGTTCTTTCTAAGGAGTGTGATATTGGCAAAGTATATAAGAATAACAACGAGCCAGAAATAGCTTTCTGACCCGATTTTTCATTGAGAAATAAACTAGCCTTTAGTGTAAACCACTTCTACACCAGAATCGTCGTCATCATCGTCATCGAAGTCGTCATCATCATAGGCATCTTCAATGGCTTCTTTGTGATAAGTATCCCATTTGAATCCAGTTTCTTCTTCTATCTCAGGTGCCACTTCTTCAGGCATTGCTTCAATAAAGTCCATCGCTTTCATACACAAAGCTTGCGTACCAATTTTTTGGAACGCAGAAATTTGAAAATACTCGTCTTGCCATTCAAGCGCATCTGCAATCTGCTGACATAACTCGTTAACTTCTTCTTCAAGCATCAAATCAACTTTATTGAAAACTAACCATCGTGGCTTGGCGGCAAGTTTAGGGCTGTACTTTTCAAGCTCCGCAACAATTGCTTTAGCATTTTCGACAGGATCAGAGCCATCTGCTGGCATCAAATCCACTAAATGTAATAACACACGACAACGCTCTAGATGTTTTAAAAACTGAATACCGAGACCCGCGCCTTCAGCTGCCCCTTCGATTAGACCAGGAATATCGGCAATAACAAAACTGCGCATTGAATCCAAACGCACTACACCTAAATTCGGTACTAATGTCGTAAAAGGATAATCAGCTACTTTTGGCTTAGCTGCAGAAACACTGCGTATGAAGGTAGATTTTCCGGCATTAGGCATTCCAAGTAAGCCTACATCGGCAAGTAACATCAGTTCTAATCTGAGGTGTCTGACTTCGCCTGGCGTACCGTCAGTCTTTTGTCTTGGGGCACGATTAGTACTGGTTTTAAAACGTGCATTGCCTAAACCATGATAACCACCCTGGGCTACTTTCATGCGCTGCGTATGCTTGGTTAAATCACCTAATACTTCACCGGTTTCACTATCAGTTGCACGAGTTCCAACTGGCACTTTTATCTCTAAGTCTGCACCGCCTCTGCCAGTACAATTAGCACTCTGGCCTTTTTTACCGTGTTCAGCGCGATGAAATTTTTCAAAACGGAAATCAATCAAGGTGTTTAAGTTTTCATCTGCAACCAAATAGACACTCCCGCCATCACCACCATCGCCACCATCTGGACCACCGTCAGGCACGTATTTTTCACGGCGAAAACCGACAACACCATTACCGCCATTACCTGCATCAACACGGATATCAGCTTCATCTACAAATTTCATTACTTAATAACACCTTGAATATGACTCAATAGAATCGAGTATAGTCTGTTCGTACTAGAAATTGCAGCGCAGACTATTTTTAAGACTTAAACAAAAAACCCCGCATAAAGCGGGGCCTTTAAAAAATCTATGGGCTATTGCTAATTAAGCAACAATGCTCACAAATTTACGATTTTTAGGACCTTTCACTTCAAATTGAACTTTACCATCAGATAAAGCAAATAAAGTATGGTCTTTACCGATACCCATATTGTTACCAGCGTGGAATTTAGTACCACGTTGACGAACAATGATGTTTCCGGCTAAAACTGACTCACCACCGTAACGCTTAACACCTAGGCGTTTACTTTCTGAATCACGGCCGTTGTTAGTACTACCACCAGCTTTTTTATGTGCCATTTGTAATTACTCCTATTAAGCGCTAATACCAGTGATTTTCACTTCTGTGAACCACTGACGATGACCCATTTGGGTACGTGAATGTTTACGACGACGGAACTTAACGATTTTTACTTTATCGCCACGTCCATGCGTTACAACTTCAGCTGTAACTTTGCTACCACTTACATAAGGGGTACCAATTTTAATATCATCACCATTACTAACCATTAAGACGTCATCAAATTCAATTGACTCACCTGGAGCCACTTCGATTTTTTCTAAGCGAAGGGTTTGACCTTCAGCCACACGGTGTTGTTTACCACCACTTTGGAAAACCGCGTACATAATTAAACTCCGCACTGTGTCTCTTGACACTTATATTCAAAAACAGGCGGCGAATTGTACGTGAACAGGTAACACCAAGCAAGCCAATTTCTGAATTAATTTGGTTAAATATCAAACGGTTTACTTAAGCCCAATATTTTTCAAGCTACCAAGCCAAAGTGACACTGGATACCCCGTTAAATTTCTGTAAAATCCACCTGCAGAAAAGCACCTCGCAACTCAACTAGATTTAGAAATGGGTAAATACAGCAGCATGAAATTAGAAACGATTAATCAACTCGCTCATAAGGATATGCTGGCAGTAAACGAACTGATTCAAGAACAAGTCGATTCAGATGTATCCTTGATTAACCAATTAGGCTTTTATATTGTTAATAGTGGTGGCAAACGCTTAAGACCCCTTCTCACTGTGCTCGCCGCAAGAGCCTTAGATATTCGAACAGATCAACATCATACTTTGGCCGCTATCATAGAATTTATTCACACTGCTACTCTTCTTCACGATGACGTAGTCGACGAATCTACCATGCGCCGCGGTAAAGAAACCGCTAACGCGGTGTTTGGTAATCAAGCCAGTGTATTAGTGGGTGACTTCCTGTACACCCGCTCATTTCAAATGATGGTGAGCTTAAAACGAATGCGTGTCATGGAAATTTTATCCGATGCCACCAACGTGATAGCTGAAGGTGAAGTGCTTCAACTCATGAACTGTAACGATCCTGAAACCAGTGAAGAAAGCTATTTGCAGGTGATTTATAGTAAAACAGCGCGTTTATTTGAAGCAGCGACTTTACTTGCGGCAGTATTAACTGAGCAAAATGAAGAAATTGAACTTGCCATGCAAGCCTATGGAAAATATTTAGGTACCGCATTCCAGTTAGTCGATGACATTCTTGACTACGCTGCAGATCCCGAAGTAATGGGCAAAAATGTAGGTGATGACTTAGCCGAAGGTAAACCCACTCTGCCGTTACTTTATGCAATGTGGCATGGAACAGAACAGCAAAAAGTGCTAATAAAAGAAGCCATCGAAACAGGAAATGGCTTACAACACTTTACTGAAATAATGGCAGCAATGGAACAGACAGGCGCATTAAACTACACAAAAAAACTGGCGCTAGATGCTTCTGAGAAAGCCATTGCGTCTTTGGATAGTGTGCCAGACTCTGACTATAAAACAGCATTAATTGGGTTAGCTGAAATTGCCGTTGAGCGTGCAGCCTAAGACTTTTAAAAGCCACTGCACTATTGAGTGGGTTGAACTATATAAAACAAAAACAATGAAGTTCGAAGTTGGCTAAACCAAAATCGAACTTATTGACAACAAAGTTACTTCTTATCTAGCTTCACTCTGCCACTCACAGTGGATACATTCACTTTTGCACTGCCGCCATTAAGCGAAAACTTCAACCAGCGATTAGGCCCATATTTCGCTTTCTGCATTTTATCATCTGACAAATAATTGGTAATTTTTCCACCAGCATGGCCTTCAATATCAAACCTTGCAGAAACATCACTTTGTAAATAGAGATAAATTGAACCACCTACTGATGACGCTTCAATCTCGCCATTTCTCTGAAGATCAAGCTTCGCCTCTATCGAACCGTTTACTGTTTCCATATTCAACTGATTAACCTTACCAAGCTTCAATTCAATATCGCCATTCACTGTCTCCACATTGATATCGCCACTTTCACTGGTGACTTCAATATCGCCATTAACCGACTCGTAGGAGTCTTCTTTACCTTTTGAACTGCGGGAGTCAATCGTGCCATTTACTGTACTTATTTTTACATCGCCTTCTAAACTATTGGCAGTGATTCGACCGTTTACTGATTCTAGGCGAATTCGCCCTGCTAGTTCTTTTACTTTAATAGCACCGTTAACGGTTTCGACTCTTGCGCCACCGCGCACTTGCTCTAGTTCAACATCGGCGTTGACTGCGCTGTAAAACACTTTACTTTGACGAGGTACAAATATTTCTAATTCATCGCCATTATCTGAGCCCCAGTTATTCCAACCATAGTTATTCTTAACTTTGACCTTAATGAGTACTTCATTATTGTCTTTTTCAAAGATAAACTTTTCTGTTCTATCACCTAAAGTTCCTGCCACTTTAACTTCAGATTTATCCCATGCAATCACCTTTGCAGAACCATTTACATGCTCAATTTGCACATAAGGGTTTTTTGATACCTCTAATGAACGATTAACTTTTTCTTCAGCTAAAACAGTCCAACTCAGACATAAAAATCCGGCAAAAATTAATAACTTTTTCATTCCTATACTCCTAAAAATTCAGCGCTTAAATTTGTGACCACTTGGGTGAATGCACGCGCTCAATTAAATTAATTTGTTGTTGATGCACACTTTGCAACATCTTTAATAGCGCCATATTGTTCGGCTCATTTTCTAGCGCTGCTTTTATCGCGACTGCGGCGTCATCTAATTCGGTTAGTTGACTCTGCCAATTTTGGGTCAGGGCAGGTTGATCTTGAAAGCGAACCAATAAAGCATTTTTTTGCTTTAGATGTTGTTGGCTTAATGACGCCACCAAATCATCACCTGTCAACGAAACAGCCTGCTGATTAAGTGATAACCAGCCAATCAAGCCAAACATAGCCACAGTTGCTGCAACCAAGTACATTTTTTTGCCAACCACTGCCCGAGAAGGTTCTGAAGTATCACTGGTTAATGCCAACTCAATGCCAGGCCAAAGATCCCGATCTGGTTGTTTATTTTTGTCTAAGTCCGCTAACTGATCCGCTAACGCCTTTTCAAAATTTGTTTTACTCATATCCCATCCACTCCTTCAACAACTGCTTGGCGCGGTGAAATTGCGCTTTACTCGAACCCACTGCCATATTCGTCATAGAGGCAATTTCTTCGTGCCTATACCCCTCAATTGCATGCAGCACAAACACAATACGTGCCCTTTCAGGCAGTCTGACAACATAACTTTCAATATCAACATTACTGCACGACTCCTCAGCTTCAGTATTCATGGCAACAGAGTCCTCAATATTAAACATCTTTTGCAGCCAACCTTTTTGCTTACGTATATACGAAATCGTGATATTTGAAGTCACTGTGTGTAACCAAGTTGAAAACTTACTGTCACCTTTAAAATTGCCAATTTTTCGCCACAACTGAATAAAGACCTCTTGGGCAGCATCCTCAGCTAACATCTTTTCACCGGTCAGCCGAAAACACAGCCCATACACCTGCCCTATGTATTGCTGATACAATCGGTTATAAGCTTGTTTATCTCCGCCCTGCACCGCTTTTATTAAGTCCCACTCACTTCGTGAGGTAAACTTATGCTGGGCAGCAACGACGTTTCCTTGTGTAGTCAATCTAACGTCTTACTCTTTATTGTGTTAAAAGATTAGTCGCAGGGTAGATCACAAAGGTTTAAAGCACAAAAATAATAAATAAAATTAGTGAGAATAGTTATGAAAATCATTGGCTTATATAAGGGAAAACTCACCCATATTGGTGAAAAGCGCAGTGCAACTGGTATTGATAAACAAGCTGTCAGTACAGTAACAGTAGATGAATTAGGCATCCAAGGTGATATTCAAGCTGATAAACGTTTTCACGGCGGCCCACAAAAAGCATTACATCAGTATGCGTTAAGAAGTTATGAAAAAATAATCAAACGATATCCCTTATTACATAAACAAGCCAGGCCCGGAATGATAGGCGAAAATCTCAGTGCCAAAGGTATGCACGAACACAATGTCTGTATTGGAGATATTTACAACCTAGGTAGTGCCATTGTGCAAATTAGTTCACCTCGCATTCCTTGTTGGAAAATTGATGCTAAATTTAAACAACCAGATTTAAACCGTTTTATCAGCCAACATCGGTTAAATGGTTGGTATTACCGCGTTTTGCAAGGCGGAGAAATCACTCTCAATGATGAATTCCAGTTACAACAAAGACCAAATGCTCAAGTCACTGTTGATACTATGTTAAAGGTTATTTATGCAGAGACTGATGCACAGACTATTGAATTGGCAACCCACGCCGAAGGACTTGACCCAGAATGGCAAAGTCGGCTACAAAACAAATACCATATGACTTAAACAGTGAGGCAGGTTATGGAACAAAATTTACTTGAAAAGACCGGCAAAACATTAGAACAATGGAAGCAATTGTTGGCACAACAGCCCTTTAGTAAACATGGCGAATACATGGCATTTCTCAAAAAAGAGCATGGTATCACCCATGGTTTTGCCAATTTTATTACATTAAAGTTTCGAGAAGCGGATGCTGCCTCCACCGATGCTGATGACTTAGTTATTAACCAATATAAAGGTAAAGAAAATCTAAAACCTATATTTGATAAGTTGCATGAGGCAATTACTAGTTTAGGTGCAGATGTGGAAGTAGCCCCAAAAAAATCGGCAGTGAGTATGCGGGTAAAAAGACAATTCGCGTTAATTCAGCCTAGCACTAAAAAACGTATCGATTTAGGACTGAAGTTTAACGATAAACCTCATGGTGAACGTCTTGAAACATCTGGACCATTTGGCACTATGTGTACACATAGGGTGCAACTTACTGAGATAAACCAGGTTGATGATGAGCTGCTTGAGTGGATAAAAGAAGCCTACGAACAAGCCAATTAACACTTTTCTGCACATAAAAAAACACCGCTAAATTAGCGGTGTTTTTAGATTTTTAAATCAAGTCGCTATTAAGCTTCTTGAATAATAACCAACTTGATAGTGGTAGTCACTTCTGAGTGAATTTGCAAATCGATATCGAATTCGCCAGTTTCACGTAAAGTACCAACAGGTAATTTAACTTCAGATTTAGTCACTTCAACACCAGCAGCAGTAATTGCATTTGCTATGTCGCGTGTACCAACAGAACCAAACAACTTACCTTCATCACCAGCAGGAGAAGCAATAGTCACTTCACCCAACGCAGCGATTTTATCTGCACGAGCTTGTGCTGCAGCAAGTTGTTCAGCAATTTTTGCTTCCAACTCAGCACGACGCTGTTCAAATTTTTCTACATTTACTTTAGTAGCGGGAACTGCTTTACCTTGCGGAAACAAGAAGTTACGCGCGTAACCTGATTTTACAGTGACTTTGTCACCCAAGCCGCCTAGGTTAGCGATCTTGTCTAATAGTATGATTTCCATCTTTGCTACCTATCGATTACTTGTGAGAATCAGTATATGGAAGCAACGCTAAGAAGCGCGCACGCTTAATTGCAGTTGACAACTGACGCTGATATTTCGCGCTAGTTCCAGTGATACGACTAGGTACAATTTTACCACTTTCAGTGATGTAATTTTTTAACATAGCGATGTCTTTATAATCTATCGCAGCAACACCTTCAGCAGAAAAACGACAGAATTTACGACGTCTAAAAAAACGAGCCATTATTCATCCCCTTCTTTTTCAGGAGCTGTATCGGCAGTTTCTTCAACAGCCTCTGCAGCAGCAGGTTTTTCATAAGGTTTTTCATCACGTTTTTCACGACGTTCTTCTTTAGCCATAGGTGACTGTTCAGTAACAGCATCTTTGGTACGCATAACAAGGTTACGCAAAACAACATCATTAAAACGGAAAGCAGTTTCTAGCTCTTCAACAGCTTCAGCAGTTGCTTCAGCGTTTACTAAGACATAGTGTGCTTTATGAAGTTTATCGATTGGGTAAGCCAATTGACGACGGCCCCAATCTTCCAAGCGGTGAATAACCCCGCCTTCTTGGGTAAGAATTCCAGTATAACGCTCGATCATACCTGGAACTTGTTCACTCTGGTCAGGGTGAACCATAAATACGATTTCATAATGACGCATATATGTTGCTCCTCACGGTTGTAGCCTCGATAGCACAGTCAAACTATATAGAGACAAGGAACTAAAATTAGTGACTGATTTAAGCGGCGCGGATTGTATATAAACTGGACTTTTTGTACAAGTTTTATTTGGCTTTCAGCCGGTAATAGTGCAGTTTTTCAGGGATTTAAAAGTAATTTGCTTGCTAGCAGCGTAAAAACCCACGTTTAAACAGAATATACAAGACTGTTGAAACGTCATTCCGGTAGTCTTTTGAGCCGGAATCTGGTGGATTTATCTTAGAGGAATTCGTGTATTGAAAAAACTCAAAGCATGCGCTGCGCTTACCCGCCTCCATGCGGTTTTTGACTCGAAGGGATTCGAGTCAAAACTGGCAGGGAGGCCAGTAAGCGTAAGCGCATGCCTTTCTGGCGTAGCCATTCAAAATAAAAAGCCGACAACAGCTAGGCAACAAGTCTCATGCATATGTTTGACATATGCCAAAAGAACACTACACTTAGCATATACACGACATATGCAAGGTTTTATTTATGGCGACAGCATCACTATTTATCAATGGCAAAAGCCAAGCGGTACGGATTCCTAAAGAATTAGAGTTCGAAGGTATTAATGAGGTGGAAATCACCCGTCAAGGTGATTCTATTGTATTAACCCCAAAACGTAAGTCTTGGGGCAGTTTTGTCGATGTAAACAAAGCCGATGATGATTTTATGACGCAGCGCTCAGAGATTGTTGAAAACGGCAGGGTTAAGCTTTGAAAAAAACCTACATGTTAGATACCAATATTTGCTCCTTTATTATGCGTGAGCGCCCATTGTATTTATTAAAAGTGTTACAAGCTCATGTGGAGAATAAAGATCGCATTGTGGTGTCAGCTATCACTTATGCTGAAATGCGCTTTGGTGCCATCGGTAGGAAAGCCTCACCCAAACATAATATTATTGTTGATGAATTTATGTCTCGCGTAGATGGCATTTTGGCTTGGGATCAATATGCAGTAGAAGCAAGTACAGTCATAAAGAAAGATTTAAGTGACAAAGGCACGCCTATCGGTGCGAATGATACTGCTATAGCTGGCCACGCGATAGCAAGCGATTGCATTTTAGTGACTAACAATACTAGAGAGTTTAAACGCGTCATCGGGCTTCAGCTTGAAGACTGGACACAAGAATAAAATAGAGAAAATTAAAAGGACACGCACGTTAATTTTTGCAAAGCCATTCAAAACTCTTAGTCGGTAATGCGCCCGCCGCGTGGACGATGACTTTGATTTGATCTCGAATGAATGCTCGCCGCTTATGAGATGAATTTACTAAGGCAATATACAGAGATACCAACAGTAAAAAAGAATGAAAATTGGTTTTATAAAAAGAGAACTTGGCGCGCCCAGAGAGATTCGAACTCCCGACCAACTGGTTCGAAGCCAGTTACTCTATCCAGCTGAGCTATGGGCGCATTGCAAGTAGGCGACGGATGCTAGCACAAGCTATCGAAATTATCAGAATACTCTTGTTAATTATTGGCGGAGGCACTTAAAACTGATTAAATCGACAGACCTTGGATTTTTGTTTATTAGCCCTGTTACGCTAGAATGGAACCAATGCCAAAACTAACGACAATTCCGATGACTTTTAAATTAAAACCCGCCACCAAAGGCGATATCGATTTTCTAGTTAATTTGCGAAAACAGACCATGAGCGAACACCTTGATGTTGCGGGCTGGTTTATGGATGACACAGGACATCTAGAACGCGTATTAATCAATTTTGAAGATTGTTACCTGATCGAAACCGACCAAGAAACAATCGGGATGGTGAAATACCTCAACCACCCAGACAAAATTTTTGTGATGCAATTGCAAATTCTGGCAAAGTATCAAAGGCAAGGAATGGGTCGAAAAGTAGTTGAATATCTTATTGAATTAGCCCGCGACGATTCAAAACATGTTGAACTTCACGTACTAAAGGCCAATCCAGCCAAACTACTGTATGAACGTTTGGGTTTCGCTGTTTATGACGAAGATAAGCTCGAATTTCATATGACTACGCAACAATAACCAGTCAGCCATTAACTAGGTAGCCTATTTGGGCCAAGCTCCCTTTTCTAGTTTCGGAGAAAGGCCGCGCTACAGGTTATAACGCTTCTGAACAAATACCTTTTATGCCAATCCCATTAAATACGCCTTAATAGATTGTAAGCAATTCACAGACAGCTATCGCCGCGCAGCCGATGCTTTATTCTCTTTACAATGAAAGTAACTATTTCCTCTTAAAAATAGACTATTGAGGTGGATTGCATTTCTTTACATTCGTTATCAATTATCAACAGATATGTGCGTCTTGGGTGACTATTATCGGGTCATTAATTTAAACCAAGAAGGAAATGTAATGACTAAAAATTCTAGACTTGCTTTTGGACTCGTATGTTTGAGTTTAACCGCTTGTGACGAAAACTTATTTAATTTAGTGGGCGAACAGCATGTTCGTGTCTATCAAGACGACCAAGCAATCAGTTGCGCCGATACTGGGACAATCTCTGTAAAAACCCATGGCAAATTACTGATTGATGAAAACATCGAATTACACTGCTCGCAAAAGGGCAATGATGGTATGTCCTACACGCAATCATGTGGTTCTGAAACTGGATCAATTAATATTTTCACCATTCACCATAAAGATTTAGATACCGCAGAATCTTTAGGATTTTCAAGGCTATCCACTCTTCCTGATGCTCAATTTGATACGAAATGTGAATTTAAAGTGATATCCGATGCAAAAAAATACGCTTTAATTAATCAGCTCAAAGACCAATCCAGCAATTGGCAAACGAACAAAACAGCAGAATATAAATTTCAATACAATGTGAAATACAGTGACTGCGCCACCTTTGCGCCGACTCCCATAGTCACCATTACCGTCATTAATGATGAAATCAGCACTGTATATGACATCGAAAACGAAACGTTCCTTACCGACATTACTGATTACAAAACCATTGATGAGTTGTATAGCGAGCTTGACCTTCTATTAAAACTGACTCCCTTAGAGGCTGGCTTAAGTCCAAGTGCACTTAACAAATTACCAATTTTTGGTGCAACTGGTTTACCTGAACAATACTTTATCGATTCTGGTGGTGAAGCTTGTGATGCAGCTAACTATATAATGAGTGATCTTGAATTGTTGTAATATGGATTGACTAGACAAAAAATGAATTAAATGGCGCTGTAATTTTCTTAAAATTGCAGCGCTTTTGCATTAATGTATAAACGTCGACTCTATCGACCAGACACTCTTTCTTCACTCTGCAATAGCGTCCATACCAAGCCTAAACCAATTGAATAGGTGTTTGTTTCCAAGAACAACGGGCTGTCTTCATTTGCTGCACCTTCGTGCATCGAGGTGCTTCCACCGACGAACATCCTGATATTTTCTGTGGCATTGAAGGATACACTGACCAATAACCGAGTACCTAAATAGCCGCCTTTTGCATCATATGCTTGACGTTGCTCTGTGACAAAGTCTTGGTCCACTTGATAAAAATAATCCTGTAACTTTTCACTTGCCCATGTTGGCGACACACTTATGGATAAAGCTGTCTTATCGCTCAGCCACCCTTTTTGTCTATACCTAAAATCGGGTTGAAAAACATATCCCCGATGATCCATTCCAGAAAAGTCAGTGGAAAACACCCCACGGGTTTGCAAGTTTAAGAAAAGTTCGCCGCGACCATGCTGCTCAAATTCAAATTTCGATAAACGCATTTTGATCTGGGGTCCCAGTTCAAAAATAAAATCTAAATCTGGCATACCTGCCCGAGCTAAATTGTCATCTGAATTTGCACCAAATGAAGCCGACAACGATAAATCTAATTCATACCAACTTTTATCAACCGCAACTGCCCGAGCGATAGAGCCATCACCAATACGCAAGGTTTTGCCTCGATAAACAAAATAGGGAGAGGGAATGACATTCGTCTGGCTTTGATTAGCCGCGGGATACTCGGGCGAATTAAAAGCTGCCGCAAATATACCCGCCTCCCAAACCGGACGCATATCATCTTCTAGGGAAATTTCCTCTTGTGCCTTGATGTTGGCGCTCATTGCAACTAACAATATTACTACCCAATATTTGGCTAAATAAAGCCGATTATTTATTGCTACCAAAATTAATCCTTATATAAAGCACTGCCAACATTGTTCGGATAAGTACTCTGGGACATCGAGAAAAGATCCCAGTTGTCGAGTCTTATAAAATGTATTCGGTATCCTATGTCAAATTTATGCTAGAAAACATCGCATTTATTTCACTTTTTTATAAAAAAAGCCTTGAGATCACTTCTGCTAACCCCATCTCTGGACGCAGAACAAAGTTCTATTACAAAGAATTCTAAGCAGGCGATGCGTCTTCTGCTTAATCATCGCCTTTAAATAGAAGGCACAAAATATCATTAACATTGGAATTTTCAGGAGATTTGAAAATGGCAATTCGTCCTTTAAACGATCGCGTTATCGTTAAGCGTCACGAACAAGAAAGCAAATCTGCAGGTGGCATAGTACTAACAGGCTCTGCAGCAGAAAAATCAACTCGCGGTGAAGTTATCGCTGTAGGCAATGGCCGTGTACTAGACAACGGCGACGTGAAAGCAGTTGACGTTAAAATCGGCGACATCGTAATTTTTAACGATGGTTATGGGGTTAAAACTGAAAAGTTAGACGGCGAAGACGTGCTTATCCTTAGCGAAAGCGACATCTTAGCAGTAGTCGAATAAACCCAATCCAATAACAGAATTTTAGAGGAATTATTATCATGGCAGCTAAAGAAGTTCGTTTTTCTGATGACGCTCGCGCAAAAATGTTAGCAGGCGTTAACGTCCTAGCTAACGCAGTAAAAGTTACCCTTGGTCCTAAAGGCCGTCACGTAGTATTGGACAAGTCTTTCGGTGCACCTACCATCACTAAAGATGGTGTATCTGTAGCCAAAGAAATCGAATTAGAAGATAAATTCGAAAACATGGGCGCACAGATGGTCAAAGAAGTGGCGTCTAAAGCCAATGACGAAGCCGGTGACGGAACAACGACTGCAACAGTTTTAGCTCAAGCTATCGTAACTGAAGGTTTAAAATCAGTTGCTGCAGGTATGAACCCAATGGATCTTAAACGTGGTATCGACAAAGCTGTTGTTGCTGCAGTTGAAGCGTTAAAAGGCCTTTCAGTTCCATGTGCAGACAGCAAAGCCATCGCACAAGTGGGTACTATCTCTGCTAACTCTGATTCAGAAGTAGGCGACCTAATCGCTGAAGCAATGGACAAAGTAGGTAAAGAAGGCGTTATCACTGTTGAAGAAGGTCAAGCACTTCAAAACGAATTAGACGTTGTTGAAGGTATGCAGTTCGACCGCGGTTACCTTTCTCCTTATTTCATGAACAACCAAGAAAACGGTACTGTTGAATTAGACAGCCCTTATATTCTTTTGGTTGACAAAAAAATCTCTAACATCCGTGAATTACTACCTACTCTTGAAGCAGTAGCAAAAGCCTCTAAGCCTTTGTTAATTATTGCTGAAGACGTTGAAGGTGAAGCGCTAGCAACACTAGTAGTGAACAACATGCGCGGTATCGTTAAAGTAGCAGCTGTTAAAGCTCCTGGTTTTGGTGACCGTCGTAAAGCTATGCTTCAAGACATCGCTACCTTAACTGGTGGTACTGTGATTTCTGAAGAAATCGGTCTAGACCTTGAAAAAGTGACCCTAGAAGACTTAGGTACAGCAAAACGTGTTGTTATCAACAAAGACAACACTACTGTTGTTGATGGTGCTGGCGAAGAAGACATGATCAAAGGTCGTGTTGCGCAAATTCGCGGCCAAATCGAAGATTCAACTTCTGACTACGACAAAGAAAAACTGCAAGAACGTCTAGCTAAATTAGCTGGCGGTGTTGCGGTAATCAAAGTTGGCGCAGCCACTGAAGTAGAAATGAAAGAGAAAAAAGCCCGCGTTGAAGATGCACTTCACGCGACTCGCGCCGCAGTTGAAGAAGGTGTGGTAGCAGGTGGTGGTGTAGCACTAGTACGTGCCGCTTCTAAAGTTGCTTCGCTAACGGGCGACAACGAAGACCAAACACACGGCATTAAATTGTTGTTACGTGCAATGGAAGCGCCTATGCGTCAAATCGCATCAAACGCCGGTGCAGAAGCTTCAGTTGTCACTAACGAAGTGAAAAACGGTACTGATAACTACGGTTATAACGCTGGTAACGACACTTACGGCGACATGATAGAAATGGGTATCCTAGACCCAACTAAAGTGACGCGTTCTGCACTTCAGTTTGCTGCATCTATCGCTAGCTTGATGATCACTACAGAATGTATGATCACTGACGCACCTAAAGACGATGCACCTGGCATGCCTGATATGGGCGGCATGGGCGGCGGCATGGGTGGCATGGGCGGCATGATGTAATCCGATAGGATTACTATACCGTGCATAACATTGCATAAGCTTGAAATGTGAACACTTTAAAGCCCGCAGATCTATGGTCTGCGGGCTTTTTTTAATGCCTTTAGTTTTGTCTAGTGCTCACTGATTATTAATTTTCGCTTAGACCCAAGAAACTCATCAATAATCAGTATTTCATCTTAAAAAACAACATTTATCTTAGATGTAGCAAAAGCGTGATGCTGTTTGTTCATAACAAAACTCAGTATGTTGCCCAGCAAGCACTTATCCTTTGTTTTAATTACCCTTCACTGAATAAATGGATAGTTAGCATGACAATATCCACCTTGTATTGTCACAAATTCATGAGCGTATCGAGTTAATCCTAAGTTTGATTTAGGACAAAAACGCAAACGTGAAACCCAGATACCGCAGCAAATAGCCACTGATTTGGATGACTATTCTAGTTCTATCGATGGTACCTTAACCAAAATAGTCACTACCACTTACCTTGTCGAATAAGCACAAAAAACTGCGCCATTACACCTAACGGATGGAGTGGAAATTGGCACCATGACTTATTAAATACCAAACCGTAATGATATTAAGATTACATCGAGTCACATACTCAGTTACGCAAAAAGAGTCTCGCATGGCATTTCCTTTTTAATACATGTGTCTACTTTCAATCTGATTCGGTAAAGGTATATTTGTGCTGTGGCGTGATTAGACTCAAGGTACGTTTGCCCGCGGCTTCACCTACAATAAGATCAAAATAACCTCGGGTTGCACCACTTACAGTTATCAAAGAATGAGTGCCATCTGCATTCGCTTTACTTCCCAATGGTGCGCGCCACGTTCCACTGTCGAGAATAACCTCAGAGCCATTCACAATAATATCCACTGTGCCTAATTTAGGGCTATGATATTTTTTAGCCAGATTAGCTAACAAATCCGGGTTAACAGGAATAGTAATGTCTTTTCGTGCCTCAACCATTGCTTTTTGCTTGGCTGCGGCACTTGCGGTTATTTGTGCTTGGGCTTTATCTACAGCGTCGTATAACAACTCAATCAGTTTCCTACCAAAAGGTTTAGTTAAGTTCCAGCCTTCGTCTGAATTGGTGAGGATGACAGCACCGATATTTGCGCTCGGTATAATCATCATTTGCGACTGATAACCTGCCATAGAACCACCATGCTCAATGATGGCAACGCCACTCATATCCCTATTTGACAACCCCATACCATAAGACGATCCTGCGCCCGTTTCTACTGTGGGTACGCGGCGCTCAAGTAATGGCTCGGCAGCAAACAAGCGAGTGCCATCAGGCGCTAATCCTGCGGTCAGTTCATTTTGAATATATTTGAGCATATCGGTAGTGGTTGACCACGCACCACCAGCAGGACGATAAGCCGTTACAGTATGGTTAAATCCCGCAAATGAGGTTTGCCTAACAGCATCTATATTAGCGTCGACATCTATGACATAAGGTTTCGCGACATTGCCGATAATTGCATCATTGAAATTAAAGGTCGTATTGTTCATACCTAGAGGGTCAAAAATAATATCCTGCATTGCTTTATCATAGGCGGCTCCTATTTCCATATCAGGGTAAAGCACATGACCGGCAACGTAACCGGCAACAGCGGCCATTTGATTGTTATATTGATAGATTTCACCAAACTTACTGGTCGGCTGGGTCGCCGCTAATTCCTCAAAAACAGCGGTCGCAGGTGTATCGGCTTGATTATTAAACACCCACTCATAATCTTTACGTGGCAGACCTGTGCAAGCGCACACTAGATGACGTATCAGTACACTTTTTGTGGTCGCGTCGTCACCTAAACGAAAATCAGGATAATGTTTGATGACCTGATCGTCCCAGTTAATTTTGCCCATTTCAACAAGCTTTGAGAGCAACAGCGTACTCATGCCTTTGGTATTAGAAGCAATGATAAATCGTGTATCACCATCAATTTTTTGTTGGGTTTCTTGGTCTTTCACACCTACCCCGCCACTGTATACCACTTCGCCGTTCTGGATAATACCAATACCCACACCAGGCACTTGATGCAGGTCTGCGGCCTGCTCAACAAAAGCCAGTAGTTCTGCTAGCATTTCTGGGGATATCTGCTTGGCAATGCGACCTGACAAATCTTCACCTTGGTACCCGGCGCGCGTTAGACTGCCAAACATGGCGCGCGCAGCAGCACCGCGCTTACCAATAGTACCTAAATCACCGTGCAGTAAAACTACTGCCCATTGACCTTCGAACTGATGAGGTTCTGCGTATACAACAAGCTCCTCACTGGGCGAAGTTTCATAGTCAATTGACCAAATTTTGTCCCATCCTTTTGATGAGGGGTTTTCAGTTAACAATTTTACTTTTCGGTCAAAACCGATATCGAGAAGATCCCAAGCTTTTTTAGCGGCAGATTCTGGATCAACAGCATTCGCAACTGTTACCAGTGAAAGGGTTAAATTGTCTTCAGGCGCAGTAAAGGTAATCACGTTGTGCTTATCGCTACGTGACCAGTCTTTAGGCTCGGTAAAGGTAGGAGGGGCCTTGGCGATTTGTTGCGACTCGCTTAGCGGCATTTTGTTTTGTGTATTACTTCCGGCGCATCCTGCTATTAACAACGTTAGGGTTAAAATTATCAGTGTCTTCATGATTAACATTCCTGCCAATTAGTAGTCTAGATTTACCAGTATAGGTGTCGCTGATTTCTTAACAAATAATTCATTTCTGCAAAAGTTTCAACAATGTATTCAGTACTCAACTTCACGATTTCAGTCGAATATTGTTTTGATTATGTAAAAATTACTAAGCGAAATTCAGTTACATAACCATACACATCAAGTTGCATATCGTTAACTAAACGTTGGAAAACATAACACTTTTAATCAAATCAACTTTCGCTTGCTCTCGCGGTGCGATTTTATTGGCTAAACAAAGACTAAAGTCATAAAAACAGTCATTTGCACAAATCAAACGGATCTCGCCGTTTTGTACTTCTTCGTTGATATAACTAATGGGTAAATATCCGATATAAACCCCTGATAGAATGAGGGTTTTGCGGGTGTCAAATTGATAGGCTTTGGCTTCTAACTTGAGTTTTAGTAACTGCTCCCTACCCGCTTGATCCACCTCAAGACCTGGATGTACTGCACTGTAGGAGCGAAGTAAATCTTCACTTATGAGTTCATCATCTATGTCAAAAAGCGGATGGGTTTTAGCACAACACAAAAACATCGGTTCACTAAATATCTGTTGGTATTCAAGCCCGTCTACTGGCTTATAATTGGGGATCAGACCCACATGGGCTTTGTCTCGTAACAGGGATTTTTCAATATTTTGAATCGAATCAACATCTAATACGAGTTGTAATTTTGGTGCTTGTTGATGAATAAGTTTTACCACTTCGGCCAGCCTTTTTTGTTTGGAAATATCCAGTTGGTCCGCACACAGAATCACTAATTCACCACTTAGTTCGCTGTTAAGAGATAACACTAACAACGAAAAATCATTCATGGATTCAAACATATCGGTGCAAGCATGATAAATAATGCGGCCCGCCTCGGTCAGTGCAAACCCGCCTCTGCCTCGCGAGCATAACTTTAGTTTGAGTCTCGCTTCTAAGTTACCCATGTGCACACTGATGGTTGAGCGAGTAATACCTAGCTCATTTTCCGCTGCTGCAAATCCACCGTTTTCTACCACAGATTTAAAAATACGTAATAGCCTTAAATCAAAATCGGTGACGGGTTTTGGGATCAGGCTAGAGGACTTCATAAGTTTTATCTACATAAGCGTAAAGGTTTAATGTTTTATATTTAACGATATCTGGATTTGAGTTTCAATGACTAAAAATAAGTCGCGGAGTACAAAATGCAAAATATCACTGACCAAGCCTTGGTCAAAACCGAGTCATACATTGACGGCCATTGGGTTGCAAGCACAGCAAAGATTGCAGTGTGTAATCCTGCCAATGGTGAAGTGTTAGTCAACATTAGCGATGCCAACCCAGAAATAGCCGAACAAGCTGTTGTAGCAGCGAGTAAAGCATTGGCCTCTTGGTCTGCAAAAAGTGCGCAACAACGCTCTGACATACTGCGCAAATGGTTTGAGCTTATGATCCAACATCAAGACGACTTAGGGCGTATTTTAACCTTAGAACAAGGTAAGCCTTTAGCTGAGGCCAAAGGAGAAATTGCCTATGGTGCTTCATTTATTGAGTGGTTTGCTGAAGAAGGAAAACGTGTTTACGGCGATGTTATCCCAGCACCAAGTGGTGATAAACGTATATTAGTCATTAAACAACCTGTTGGCGTGGTAGCTGCCATCACTCCATGGAACTTCCCTAATGCCATGATTGCCCGTAAAGCGGCTGCGGCTTTGGCTGCGGGTTGTACATTTGTGGTACGTCCCGCCACACAAACACCCTTGTCGGCTCTGGCAATGGCCGAATTGGCGTCACGAGCAGGTATTCCTGCAGGCGTGTTTAACGTAGTGGTGGGCGAAGACGCGAGTGGCCTAGGCAAAGTGCTCACTGAACATCCTTTAGTGGCCAAGTTTACTTTTACTGGCTCAACGGGTGTGGGTAAAAAACTGATTGCCCAATGCGCTAGCACAGTGAAAAAAGTGTCTATGGAATTAGGAGGCAACGCCCCTTTTATTGTATTTGATGATGCTGACATTGACGCTGCGGTTCAGGGGGCGTTGGTATCTAAATACCGTAACGCAGGGCAAACCTGTGTTTGTACCAACCGTATATTGGTACAGCGTAAGGTACATAAAGCCTTTTGCGAAAAATTCATTGCCGCAGTGCAAGATTTAAAAGTGGGTGACGGCTTGAGCAGTGGTACCCAAATTGGCCCGATGATCACCACAAAAGCGGCTAGTGACGTACATGAATTAGTACAGCAATCCATTGCCCTAGGTGCGGAATTGGTGCTGGGTGGTAGACGTGCTGAACAAGGTGACAATTACTATTTACCCACTGTACTTACCAATGTCACCAATGACATGCCTATCGCCAACAATGAAATTTTTGGCCCAGTGTCACCCATTATTTGTTTTGACGATGAAAGTGAAGCCATTGAGTTGGCCAATGCAACCGAATATGGACTGGCCGGATATTTTTATAGTCGTAATATTGGGCGTATTTTCCGCGTAGCTGAGTCATTAGATTTTGGCATGATTGGTGTGAATGAGGGCGCGATATCAAATGCTGCCGCACCTTTTGGTGGAATGAAACAGTCTGGCAATGGTCGTGAAGGCTCACGCTATGGGTTAGACGATTATTTAGAAATTAAATACCTTTGTTTAGGTGGTATGGAGAGTCACTCATGAGTATGAATCAATCAGTTATACAGCAAGTTACAACTAATCAAGCTTTACAAAAACGTAAAACAGCGGTCATTGCGAGAGGACAAGGTAATGTCTATCCAGTTTTTGTTGATTATGCGAAAAACTCAGAGGTGTGGGATGTTGATGGCAATCGCTACATTGATTTTGCCTCTGGTATAGCGGTGTGTAATACAGGTCATAGTCATCCATTAATTGTCGAAGCCGTCAAAAACCAAGTTGAGAAATTTAGTCATAGCTGTGTGATGGTCAATCCCTATGAAGTGGCGATTACACTAGCTGAAAAATTGGTGGAATTGGCTCCAGGCGAATCAGCTAAAAAGGCTATTTTTGTTAGCACTGGCGCTGAAGCGGTAGAAAACTGCATCAAGATAGCCAGAGCGCACACCAAACGTCGTGGCGTAATCGCCTTTAATGGAGGGTTTCATGGAAGAACCAATATGACCATGGCACTAACGGGTAAAATTGCCCCTTATAAAAAAGACTTTGGGCCGTTTCCAGCGGAGATCTACCACGTACCTTTTCCCAATGAGTTACATGGCATATCAGTGGCCGATTCATTACAAGCGCTGAATATTTTATTTAAAGTAGATATTGCTGCTGAGGACGTTGCCGCAATCATTGTTGAACCCGTACAAGGCGAAGGGGGATTTTATCAGGCTCCTGCCGAATTTTTGCAAGGTCTGCGTGACTTGTGTGACCAACATGGCATTGTATTGATAGCGGATGAAATTCAAACAGGCTTTGCCCGTACCGGTAAAATGTTTTGTTTTGAACACGCCAATGTCGAACCCGATCTAATTACCATGGCAAAAGGCATTGCCGGTGGTTTACCTTTATCCGCAGTAGTGGGTAAACAAGCCATTATGGATGCGCCTCTGCCCGGTGGTCTTGGAGGCACCTATGGTGGTTCACCAGTGGCTTGTGCTGCTGCTTTATCTGTATTGCAAATAATCGAACAAGAAAACCTAGTACAACGCAGCAATGAAATAGGCCAAATATTTGCGCAGCACCTAGAAGAAATGAAACTTCACTACCCTGGTTTTATTGTTGATGTGCGCCAAATAGGTGCCATGCTCGCCATTGAGTTGGTAAGTGACAACGATGTGGATAAACCTAATCCTGCTTTAACCCAAGCTATTATTGGCAAAGCAGCGGAATATGGATTGATATTATTAGCCTGTGGATTTTATGGAAACGTGATCCGTTTTCTGCCGCCATTGACCATTAGTGATGAAACTCTTGAAGAAGGTATTGCTAAATTTAAGTTACTCTTTCAGGATGTCATTGCGCTGCAAAATATTAAAACACAGTAGGATTGCCATTCAAATATGCTTAAACGATTGATCCATATAGACAATTCCCTTGACGAGAGTTTACAGAGTCAAATCCGTAATAAACTGGTTGAAGGGATCCTAATTGGATCATTCGCTTTAGGCAGCCGCTTGCCCTCTTCGCGAAAACTCGCAGAACAGCTGGGGGTAGCACGAAATACTGTGGTGTTGGTCTACCAAAACTTGCAGGACGAAGGTTACATTGTCAGCAGAGAACGCAGTGGGATCTACGTCAATGAAAAAATCCATCAAGGTTGGGTCAATCAAAATGAAGTCAGCCACCACTACTTGCCAAAAGTAAGTGATAATCAGCACAGATTCAAACATGCCGTGCAAACCACTAACCAAACCGCTTGCCCTGCAGATTGGCAAAAGTACAACTTCCCTTTTATTGATGGAAAATTCGATTCGTCGTTATATCCCGTAAAAGAATGGCGAGATGCCAATCAACAAGCCAATGTAACCCGTGAAATAAACCAATGGTCACATTTACAAGGTTTGGGTGATGACCCTATGTTATTGGAACAGATTCGCACTAAGGTCATTCCTCGGCGAGGCATTCAGGCCAGTAGTAACGAAATTATGATCACTGTGGGTACTCAACAAGCGCTACACCTTGTCAGTCAGTTGTTTGTGGATGCGTCTGTCACTGTGGCAGTTGAAGAACCCGGTTACCCTGAAGTACGTGATCTTTTGCAATACAATGGTGCCAAGTTGGTTTATCAACCAGTAGACGACAACGGTATGTTAGTTGACTCGCAACTGGACCAATGTGACATTATTTACACAACCCCTAGCCATCAAACTCCCACAAGTGTGACTATGTCCATGTCGCGTCGCCAAGCGTTGCTTCAAAAAGCCAAAGAAGAAGATATCTTGATTATTGAAGACGACTTCGAATTTGAAAGTAATTTTTTACGACAACCACATCCAGCGCTGCGCAGTTTAGATACTGAAAATCGCGTGATTTATATTTCCTGTTTATCCAAAGTATTGGCCTCGGGTATCCAAATAGGCTTTATTGTGGCCGACTCTGGCGTAATCAGCGAACTTAAAAAACTCCGAAAAATGACCATGCGTAACCCACCATTAAATAATCAAAGAGCGGTAGCCTATTTTCTGTCATTAGGTTATTACGATGCCTTTATGCTGCATTTACATAAAGTCTTTTTTGAACGTTGGTTAACCTTGCGCGAGGCATTAAATACCTACCTACCCAATTGTATTGATACCGGCCCTATTCAAGGTGGCACTGCCTACTGGATAACAGGTCCCAAACAACTAGATGGCGAAAACTTACGTGAAAAAGCAGCAGAACTTGGCATCCTGATTGAGCCGGTTAAACGTTACTTTGCCAAAGGCAAACACCCTGAGAATTGTTTTCGTATGGGAGTCACTAGTATTCCCAATGACAGAATCCGGGCTGGGGTGAGTAAACTCGCAGAGCTTATCCACCAATTAACCGCTGAGTATGAAGAAAAACTCACTGACGCAAGTGGCAAACTGCTTAGCAATGAAGTGCTTAAAAAATTGTTGCCGGGTACGCGCCTAGAATGTCAAATGGTGTACGGCGTACCTTGTACAATTGACCTATTACCCGATGGTTCCATGTCAGGACACACCAGTGGCATCGACAGCGAAACCGATACTGGCCGTTGGTGGATTGAAGACGGTATGTATTGGCGACAATGGAAACTATGGAGTTATGGCGAGGTTAAAGGATTTTACGTAGTAGTAGATGGCTCACAGATGAAATGGTTTGACAAAAACTACTGTTTTGTTCGTCAATTAGATATAAAAGAACACACCAAAAATCTGGACCCATAGAACCAAGCAAACTGGCTCTATCGGTTCTACTCTGGACCCATTACAGTTTCTTAAAGACAATGGAAAATCACAATGTCATCAGTATATGAGGAACTCAATGAGTCATTTTACCATCGCTGGTTTACAACTGGCCTCTTCATACGGGAACAACCTACAACAGATTGCCAAAGAAATAGTCAGCTGTAAAAAGCGTTTTCCATGGCTAGATATGTTGGTATTAGGTGAGCTCAATAGTTTTGGACCAGAAAAAAAATATGCTGAACCTTTACCTGGCCCTACCGAAAAGTTTTACTGTGATATAGCCAAAGAGCATAACATCTGGCTGATCCCTGGTAGTCACTATGAACAAGCTGAAGAGGGCGTTTACAACACCACTTCGGTTATCAATAATCACGGCGAAGTGGTATGTCGTTATCGCAAGATGTTTCCTTTTTGTCCTTACGAAAAAGGCGTGGAAAGTGGTAAAGACATAGTGGTATTTGATGTCCCACAAGGTCGTATTGGCGTTGCCATATGTTACGATCTTTGGTTTCCAGAAGTGGCTCGCAGCATGGTATGCGAGGGGGCAGAAGTGCTTATCTATCCTACCATGACAGGTACTATTGACCGTTCAGTAGAATTAAATTTGGCTAAGGCTACCGCTGCCATTAATCAATGTTATGTAGTGGCTGTGAACACAGCTGGCGCTTTAGGTAATGGGCAATCGATTATTGTGGGGCCTCAAGGTGATGAAATCTATTGCGCGGGTGAATTACAAGAAATCATCCCTATAGAAATTGACTTTGCACACATCCGACGTACCCGAGATCGAGGCCTACATAACTTGGGGCAACCATTAAAAAGTTTTCGTGACAATCAGCATACCCTGACTAATCAAGCAATGAATAAACCAAGTGACTTTTTAAATCAATTGGGGCCACTGACCTTACCCGCTCGTGAAGAAGACTGACAACCAAACTGGACCAACAACTGGCACCAATCTGGTACTACGAAGAAAGTATTTACTGTTCTAACCTCGAACAAGATTATAAAAAATAAAGAAAACTGGAGTAACACTATGCATGCTTTAAACTTTAAGAAACGTTCGATTAGCACAGCCATCGCTAGCGCCCTAATAATAGGCGCTCCAGTTGCACAGGTAGCTGCACAAGAAGTCGCTGTTGACTCAGAAAAAATGGTTGAACGCATTGAAGTGACGGCCAACCGTCGTACACAAAGCATTCAGGATGTGCCCTACAATATTTCTGCGGTATCCGGTGACGAACTCAAGGCGGGTAACATTATTGATTCAACTGAGCTACTGAGAAATGTGCCCGGAGCCACAGTAGTGGACAGAGGGTACCGTAATTCAGGTGTTATAAGCGGTGTGGTTATTCGTGGTATCAACGTTGATAGCGGGGCACAAGGTGATGTTGCTTTATCGGCAGTTGCCACAGTTGCCGGTTACGTAGATGAAACGCCTCTACTAGCCAACTTTATTCTGAAAGATGTAGAAATGGTTGAAGTATTGCGCGGCCCTCAAGGCACTTTGTACGGTTCAGGTTCTTTAGCCGGAACCGTAAAGTATCGTATGAACAAAGCGGAAAGTGATGAATTTTACGGTAGCGTAGGAATGGCCCTTGGACAAACTGAGGGTTCAGAAGGCAACAATCTAAATTTAGATGCAATGGTCAATATTCCACTAACCGACAACTTAGCGTTTCGCGCTAACGTAGGCCGCATAGATAACGATGGTATTGTTGATTACAGCAACGTTTATGTTCTGGACAGTAATAATTATGCCCCCGCTGCACAAGGCGGCGATCTGGCCGCCGGTGGCGTCAGTTTCCGCAGTGTAGAAGATGCCGATACGGTTGATATTGATTACGGACGTATGTCACTTTATTGGGAGCCTTCGGACGACGTCAGATTGAATCTTTCCTATCAAAAACAGAGCGATGCAATTGGTGGACGCCGCCAAGTAACCCGGGGCACAAATTGGGTCGATGGCACTGAACAACAATATGGCGAATACGAAAATGGCGCGGTAATACTGGAACCTTCAGAACGAGAAGTCGATTTAACGGCTTTGGAAGCAGAGTGGGATCTTGGTTTTGCCACTTTGACATCTAGTAGTTCCAAATATAATCACAGCGGCGATTCCGTTAGCGACAATACTGGTTTTTACGCACAACAGAACTGGTTTGCTGATTTATATTACGGCTCGCCTAGACCTATGGCACTTGCTGAACGTGGATACGACGATAGCGCTTTCGTGCAAGAATTACGTTTAGTCTCTAACGAAACAAAAAACAATATTGATTGGGTTGTAGGCGTTTACTACATGGATCAAGACAGTCAAGCCACACAAGATAGCTTTATGCCTGGATATCAAGAATGGGCGGGTGCCGCATTTTCTTGGTGGCCAACTATGGGTGGTTTCGGCATGGTTTATACCGACAACGATTTCCACTATATTCGCAACGAAAATTTCAAGGATAAGGCTATTTTTGGTGAGTTAACCTACAATTTTTCCGATGATTTTCGCGCCACTATTGGGGTCAGACGTTTTGACAATACCTTTGTCAATGATACTGAATTAATGTTACCTATTTGGCCATTTTTAGGTGCCGAGCCTAGTTTTGAAACATCTGAAAGTGACACCCTATTCAAATTTAATATGTCTTATCACCTAGACAAAGACACTATGGTGTACGGTACTGTTTCAGAAGGATACCGCCGCGGTGGCGCAAATGCGGTACCCTTGGAAGGAAGTTTGGCAGAACGTCCAGAGTGGCAACAATACTCTTCTGATAGTGCGGTTAATTATGAATTAGGGGTGAAAGGTTACCTAGGCAATAACAAACATAGTTATAGTTTGTCGGCTTTCAGATTAGATTGGGATAATCCGCAACTGAATACGGCCTCGTATTGGGGATTTTTTACTGTAGCTAATGGTGAATCGGCTCAAACACAAGGTATCGAATTAGAGCTTCAAGGTTACCTAACAGACAGCATTCATTATGTGCTGGGTTATGCTAATGTCAGTGCTGAATTGACTGCTGATTTTATTGTGCCTACTGGAGTCGACTCAGAGTCGGCAAACAGAGTACAAGCAGAAAATGGGGCGAAACTACCTGCTTCACCTAAAAACACTATTAGTCTCGCAGTTGACTACACCCATGAACTAGATGGTGGCATGTATTGGGTCACGCAAATAAACACTTACTATCAATCTAGCTCCCTTAACTACTTAGGTGACAGTGATTCTTTACAGGCCGACATAGATGGATTTTCGTTATCGAATATTACCTCTAGACTCGCCTCTGACACTTGGGATGTGACCCTATACGTGAAAAACATTTTCAATGAAGATGGGGTGACCGGGCTGATACCCGAGGCCTACATGGGAACCGACCCTAGCGAAAACTTCTTGGGTAATTCTTCTAAAGATTACATTAGTTTGCCCAGAACATTTGGGGTTGCTTTTAACTACCGCTTTTAATTAGGTGGTTGTTAATGTTGAATTTCGAAGGGCTAGTATATTGTGTTAACTAACAGCACAATAACGCTAACTAACACTTATTCAGAAACTAAGGAAAACGTGTTAAATCCCGAAATTGAATTACAACAGGTATGGCAAAACCTGAGTCATAAAAAACTGTCAAACGCCTTTGAAAGAAGCCAGCAACTTTGCCAAACCTTCCCGGACTTTGCGCCGGGATGGTACGCGGCGAGCATAGTGGCAACCGAACAAGGGCGTGTCGATACCGCTCTTGAAAATATCAATCATGCCTTACAGCTACACCCAAATATTGACCAATGGACTTTACATAAAGCAAAAGTTCATTTGCTTAAAGGTCAAAGAAAAGAAGCCAATGAATTGGCGCAACCACTATTTAATAGTTCACAGAAAAGTCTTAGTTTTTGTACTGAGTTAGGTTTGTTATTTAACAAACTAGGCGAGTTTCAATCTTCCCTTGAATGTTTTCAACAAGCATTAACAATACAACCCAATAACCCGCAAACACTATTTAATTTGGCGTCAGTGCAGCGTTATATGGGTAAAATAGAAGAGGCACAAAACAGTTTTGACCAGTTGATTAAGCTAGATCCATCTGACAGCGAAGCTTGGCTTTTACGATCTAACCTTAAGAAACAAACCTCTGAACATAATCATGTGTTAGGTCTACAGCAGGCATTAAAACAGCCTAAAAAACCGATTGAACAAACACAACTTTTATTTGCGCTAGGCAAAGAATTAGAAGACTTACAAAAATACCCAGAAGCCTTTGAGGCACTTAAACAAGGTGCCCAAACGCGCCGCGCCAACATGCAATATACCTTAGATAATGACTTAGCGGTTTTAAACAAAATCAGACAAGTTTATGACCATAGAATGCTAAGTAGTGCAATTGTGGGATATGACGACCCTGCCCCCATTTTTATCCTTGGCTTACCCCGCACAGGCAGTACATTAGTAGAGCGCATAGTCGCTAATCATTCAGAAGTGTACGCTGCCGGCGAACTCAACAACTTTGCCATAGCCATGATGCAGCAAGTTCGCCAACAATTAAAAACACCACCAGCCAACAAGTTATCGTTAATCGAAGCCACTACTAAAATAGACTTTGCGCAACTGGGACAAAACTACATTCAAAGTACCCGTCCCGACACCAATAACCATGCTCGGTTTATTGACAAATTACCACTAAATTCATTGTATGTAGGACTGATCCGCTTGGCCTTGCCAAACGCCAAAATAATTCACGTACAGCGCCATCCTCTTGATACTTTTTTTGCCATTTTTAAGCAATGTTTCACTCAGGGTTATCCATTTTCTTACGATCTAAATGAATTGTGTGAATATCAAATTGCCCATCATAAATTAATGGCCCATTGGCAACAGGAGCTTGGACAACATCTTTATAACCTTAGCTACGAAAGCTTGGTCAACGACATTGAAGGTGAAACAAGGAAACTACTGAATTATTGTGAATTGCCTTGGGAGCCTAAGTGTATTGAATTTAACCAAAACCAAACCGCTTCAACTACTGCAAGTGCGGCCCAAGTAAGACAACCACTGTATAGCAGTTCTATTGGTAAATGGAAAAAATTCAGCCAACAGTTATCAGAAGTGAAATTGCGATTTGAAGCAGCAGGTATAACATGCGATTAATCTTACTTGTTGTGCTACTGAACATCAGTTTTTCTGCCTTCCCCGCCAAGTTAACTAAGATACTAAACAGCGAAACATTTTTACCTGACACACCACTTCCCTTGTCTTTGTTCACACCTCAACCTCAAAAGACTGAGGTAACAATCAAACAAGGCTCCACCAGCATTTTGGCTAACGCCAAGATGTCGATGTTAGTGAATACAAGTACGGGAGAAAAGGTAACAGACGGACGTCAGATTTTTCCAGACATCACCTTTGATTGGGTGCAAAACAACTCCGGTGAAATTATTCCAACTATCAGGCACTTAGTGATTTCTGACAATCCTTACTGGGATTATATTCTAGGCGTTGGCAAGATGTTGCAAGACAACTCGGGGCAAGAATCAAACAAAGTGAGCATGCCCTTTACTTTAATCGAAAAAAATGAAAACTGTAGCCACAATGGTGTTCTGGTTTTTGATAACCAAGCAGCACAAGGCCATGCCTATTTTCAGATAAGTAGTGAAACATGCGCCTATTTTAAAGCTGACTTCTGGGGTCGCGGCAATGTGACCAATACACCACTCAAAAATTTGAAACAGCAAGCCGTTATCACTGCCTATGCCAAGGAAAAAAGCAACAGAGTTAAAACCAAACCCATCAAAGCCCTAACTGAACAAGCCAATCCAATTCAAATTGAGAAGTTGGCATTAGCCAGTAGTATTGCAGCAACTGATATGACGCTTTATGGATTATTAGTAGATGACGTACATTATGTGTCTGAATGCCAAACCCGCGCAGGCAACTATCCATTTTGTGAGCAATTGGTATTGCCTTCATATTCAACAGCTAAAACCTTGTTTGCAGCGACAGCCATGTTGTACCTCGAACAGCAATATGGCGACGTTTTTTCTCAGAAAATCAGTTCTTGGGTAAAACAATGCTCTGGCGATGATTGGCAAGAGGTAACTTTTTCCCATTTATTAGATATGAGCACAGGTCATTATCAATCATCTAAGTATTCTGCTGATGAAGCTTCACCTAAAAAATTGACCTTTTTTAATGCCAAAACCAATAATGAAAAACTCGCTTTTGCCTGTGGTTTTTACTCTCGGAAAAGCCAAGCGGGGAAAACCTTTGTGTATCACACTTCAGATACCTACTTGTTAGGTGCGGGTTTAACCGCTTACGTGAAAGACAAACTTGGTGAACAAACCAACCTATTTAACAATGTTTTGTATGAAAAAATATTCAAACCTTTAGGCCTGAGTCAAGTCGCCTCACAAAGCCGCAGAACCACTGATTTAGATAATCAAGCTTACGTCGGTTATGGCCTGTTTTTCACTCGCGATGACTTAGTACGACTCAGTCGTTTTGTCAGTCAACAAGCTTCTGCTAACGAGGAATCTAGACTCTTAGCAAAGGCACCACTACAAGCAGCATTACAACAAAATCCAAAAGCCAGAGGACTTACTACCGACTACAGTTTCATTCGTTATCAGCATGGTTTTTGGGCGAGACAAGTTTCAGCAAATAATGTGTGCCCCAATACCCAGTGGATACCTTTTATGTCTGGTTATGGCGGCATAACCGTTGCATTACTGGCTAAGTCATCAATCTATTATTATGTCAGCGATAGCTTCCATTTTGATTGGTCTGATGCAATACCCGAACTTGAAAAATTAAATCTTATCTGTTCAAGGGCAACAGTAGATACCTAAAAACACTTGTGCAGGAGAGAATAATGTTAATCAGTGAGTCTCAGTCGAGTTCATTTTGGAAAGTCGATGCTAACGGCATCTTAGCCCGTATTTATCTGGCATTTTTAACCACAGCGGGGATCTTTTATATCAATATTATGCCCGCCTTAGTCAGTGGACTAAAGGAAGGTTTAGGCTTTACCAACCAACAAGCTGGCTTTGTCAGCTCGGCCAATCTTTATGGTGCAGCAGCGGGGGCGCTATTGGCGGTATTTATCGTTAAACACATAGATTGGAAAAAATGGGCATATATATTATTGCTGGTCATTATCTCCATAGATTTTCTGAGCATTTATCTAACCTCATCCACCACTTTAGTGTTAGTCAGAGCCTTTCACGGCGTGACCGGTGGCCTGTTAGTTGGGATTGGTTTTGCGGTGATTTCTCGCACTGAAAATCCTGACAAGACATTTGGATATTTGCTGCTAATTCAATGGGGCTTAGGTGGACTAGGGTTGATGTATTTGCCCGGATTGGTACCAGAATTTGGCACAACCGCTCTGTTTGTATCACTCATAAGTTTTACTGCGGTGTCCTTAGTTATGCTGCCATGGTTACCAGACTATCCCATTGCAAAAGTGGATCCCAAAGCAGCACTTCCAGCTCCTGTACGTCGAAAACCTTTGTTATTCAATTTGCTCGCCATTTTCTTATTTCAAGCGGCAAATATGGGATTGTTTGCCTATGTAATTGGTCTTGGAAAAGCTGAGGGCTTAAGTATGGAATTTATGAGCCCAGCTTTGGCCAGTGCAAGTTGGGTAGCATTATTAGGATCATTTTTAGTCATTCTTATAGGCACACGATTTGGCCGAACACGACCATTGATCTTCGCGATTCTGTTAACCGCACTTTGTAGTTGGGTGCTTATTTACAGTGAATATAAAATGGTCTATTTGCTGGCTAATGTGCTCATTGGAGTCACATGGGCGTTTGTATTGCCTTACCTATTTGGTATTTGCTCAGAGCTCGATAAAGCTGGGCAACTTGCAGCACTGGGTGGTTTTGCCTCTAAGATGGGTTTAGCTTCAGGCCCTATGGTGGCGGGGTTGTTTCTAAGCAATGATAATTACGAACTCGTAATTTATCTCGCAACCTTCTTCCTAGTGGTAGCGACCATTCTGGCGTATATGCCGGCAAAACTCTTAGACAAAGCTTGATAAAACCAGGAAGTTTCCAGCAATAGCTAACACTTTTACATCTCGTTTCTCTGTTTTAAGAAACGAGATGTATAATCGTCCCCCAGTTTTGGGGGCTTTTAGCTTAGCTGTGAATATGTCTTTTCATATTCAACTGGATACACAAAACCAAGATGCTTATGCAATCGAGTTCGTTTCTTAATTTTTAAGGAAACTAAAAACGCCACAAATCTTTATGCTTGATGGGGCGGCATAGTTCACATCAAGGTTATTCTTTCCCTTCATCAATCAAAACAACTCAGGCTAATTCTCCAAACCAAAGGGATTATCAATACTTTCGCTTGGCTCTGTAAACCAGCGCGGGCCAGTGTCTGTCATATAAAAATGATCTTCCAAGCGAATTCCAAACTCATCGGGTATCACTAACATGGGTTCATTACTAAAACACATGCCTGTAGCAAGTGGGGTTTTATTACCGCCAACTAAATAAGGCCATTCATGAATGTCTAGACCAATACCATGACCAGTGCGGTGTGGGCAGCCGGGAGTTTGATACTCAGGGCCTAGACCTTGTGACGCTAAATATTCGCGGGCAGCAGCGTCAACAACTTCGCAAGGCACTCCAATTTGGGCGGCGTTAAAGGCGGCGAGTTGTGCCGCTTTTTCGTGATCCCAAAACTGCCGTTGTCTATCTGTTGCCTCACCAAACACGTAGGTTCGGGTAATGTCAGATATATAGTCATGCACTTTACAGCCGGTATCTATTAACACCACATCTCCTGCTTTGAGGATTTGTGGATCTTTCACACCATGGGGGAAAGAGGTAGCGTGACCAAAAAGTACAATACAAAAATAGTTACCCGTCGCACCCACTTTTTGATGTGCTTTCGCAATAAAGGTTTCGACTTCTGTGGTGCTTATTCCAGCATAGAGCATACTGGCGGTTGCTTGATGCACAGCAAGAGTCATGTTCATAGCGGCCTGCATTAATGCAATTTCGTTTTTTGATTTGTGCATTCTGCAATGGGCAGTAACTTCTTGAGCATTGATGAGCTGCAGACCGGTTTGTGCTTTGTTAATACCATCGAAAATAAAAAACTGCGCGCTTTCATCAATGCCTATAGTAGCGGACTCCGCTATTTTTAATTGTTTTAATACCTCAACAAATAAAACGTAAGGATTCTGGTGTTCTTGCCAGCCATGGATTGGCCCGTCTATCACTTTAAAGCCGTTTAAGCTGCCTATCTCAAAATAGGGCGCTATGTATTGCACACTGCCCACCGCAGGTAATATCGCGCCCACCATTCGTTCACTGGCATACCATTTCATTCCCGTAAAATACGTCAGATTGGTGCCTGCGTTAAGATAAATGGCATCAATATTATTGGCTTGCATATAAGCTTGGGCTTTGGCAATGCGACTTAGGTGTTCTTCAGGTTGAATGGGAACTAGGCTTGTGGTCATATCGCTTAACGTGGATAAAGCTTGTTCTGGTGTTTGGGTGCCAATACCAATGGTTGTCATGTTGTTTCCTTTTCCGGTACCCGTAAAATACTCACTTGGGTTGCCTTTTATTCATGTAATAGTAGCTATGGTATCATCCGCTGCACCAAGATAGATCCTGATATCATATACAGTCGCCTTGTATTATGGGCTGTTGATCTAACTACAACTGAGGAACCTATTAATGTCTAAACACTTTTACAAAAATATCAAACCTCATGTTGAGCAAGAAATCACCTTGGCGAAACAAGCAAGAACACAAGGCGATGCTGTGATTGAATTTAAACACTTAGAAAACGCCCATGTGCTTGGTCAAGCATCGACCTATTTACATACTAAAGTTCATATATTGATGTTGTTTTGGGCGATGAGGCAGTTAAATTTTAAGGAAGGTTTAGGTCAAGTCATGCGTATAGTGGGGGCAGCTACCAAAACTGCCATTGGGTTAGTTCCTTCTGGGAATACAGGTGGGACTAATGTTAGCCCATTTAAGGTGTTACCTATTTCTCCCCAACTAGCAGCAATATTAGATAAGGCCAACAATAGCGCCCAACCCCACTAACTTAGCGCTAGCCACACACCGACACCTATCAAAAGTGTGCCAGAAATACCGTTCATCCAACGAATATTATTGCCTTTATTAAGCAGCGTTTTTAAACCTTTACCTCCTGTGGCATAAATCAACATACAAATAAATTCACTCAGCATAATGATAATCACCAGCGCCATAAGCTGAAAAGTAATAGGTCGGCTAGCATCGATAAAAGGCGGCAATATGGACAACATAAACGCCCAGCCTTTGGGGTTGGCAATAGCGGTGACAAAGCCTTGTGATATTAAAGCATAACGACTGAGTGTTAAATCCATCTCGGTACTTAAGGACATTCGCCTACCAGACCAATACATTTTGAATCCTAGATACATCAGATACAGCCCGCCTATCCACTTAAACCAAGTGAACAAGCTAGGGTAATTTAACATAATGGCAGCAGCCCCCATGACTGCCGAAATGGCAACTAAGGCGACTCCAAACACTTCTCCGAGCATCATCCATAAGGTTCGGCGCAAGCCAATTTTCAACCCTAATGTCATGGCCAAAGTCATACACATACCAGGGGTAATCGAGATAAAAAACATAGTGGGAATAAATACGGCTAAGGTGGCGAAAGTGGGCATAGTTGCTTATCAATAGTCAAATGAGAGGGATCTTACGACCCAGAGGTTATTTGGGGAATTTGAAAACTAATTCTGTTGATACTCACTCCACTCAATGGAGTGTGGATCAAACCCTTTATCTAAAGTGGGTTTGATAATTTTAAAATAAGGTGACATATCAAAATCTCTGGGCACAAATAAGGAATGGTGGCGAATTTGTAACACTTCGTCGTAATAAGCACTATTGTTCGGATGTTTGGCTTTTTCTAAAAAGATGTCTGGCAATATAGGGTAGCGGATTGAGTGGAATGTCTGGGCGATTAATGAACTACAAATAGCGCGGGTTGGATCACCACTACCAAGCACTATCATTTTTCTGCGCCAACGTGCGGGTACCGGTGGTGTTTGCACTAGGTAACGCATAAGGTCAAACACATTTTTCATATCATATTGATGACCAACTTGGGCCGTGGCGAACCCGATAGCACTCGTTATTTCTTCATCATTTAGCCCTACCGGGCGACATATTCTAGTGTGTAAGTCTTCATAATGGCTTAATGCTATGGTTCTTATACCGTCGAGTACATCCGCTTCTATTAAAGTGACATTGTTACAACTTGGCTCGGCGCTGTTGCTGTCGTCAGCGATGCACAAAGCGGCATGGGACCATGTTGATTGGGTGAGATACTTAATCGCCGTACTGATCCGACTGGAGCCATCCACTAATAAAACGTCACCGACTCTGATAGAGGCCGCCAATAATTCAGGTTTGCAAGTTGAAGGTTGAATTGTCCCACTCGGCTTTTCCAAATACGCAGCTAACATACGGCCAATTTTCTGCAATAAACTCATTCAACCCTCTGGCATACTTAAGCCGTCTTTCGTAAAAGACTAATTATATCCCATATTAATTTAATTTAGTCTACTCAGTGAGTTATGAGCATCGACTATTTTACAGGATATAATTAGATACGCCTGAAGCAAACTAGAAATATAGTGTTTAAATGTAGCACTGAGGAGTGATTTCAATCACCAATGGTATGCCATGCTCACTACTGATTTAGATACTATTATTGAGCAACGTAATCTTCGAGTTGATTCAAGTAGTTTTCTTTTGTCACTTCATCCAACCAAGCAACCTTAAACGCATTAGCAACTAAGGTAACAATTTGTGCTTGATTAAATCCTCCTTCTTTTTGTAATTTGACCAAATTTTCATTTAAGTAGGCTCTAAAATAAGCGGGATCATCTGAGTTAATCGTCACTAACATGTCTTTATCGAGCATTTTGTGGATCTCATCTGAAGTAAGAGATTGCACCACAAACTGGTTAGACACTGGGCATACAGTTAATCCCAGCTTTTTGTCTTTAATTAAGGTGCACAATTCTTCACTTTCAAGTGAGTTTATCCCATGATCGATGCGATCAACCTGAATCTCACTAATACACTGATTAATATGTGTCAGGGTATTATTTTGATTAACATCACAGTGCATAGTGAGCTTTAAGCCCATTTTCTTAGCTTTAGCAAAAACCTCTGCAAACTTAATAGGTGGGTTGTTTCTCTCGTCAGAATCCAGTCCCACACCCACTATCCAATCAAGATAAGGCATGGCTAAGTCTAAATGCTGCATGGCTGATTCAGCACTCATATCCCTCAAAAAACACAGTATCAATTGGCTCTTGATACCTAACTTTTGCTCTGCATCAACCTGTGCTTTATGAATACCAGTAATGATTGTTTCAAAAGCAATGCCTCTAGTGGTATGTGCTTGTGGATCAAAAAACAACTCTGCATACAAGGTTTCTTCACTTCGCGCTTTTGTTAAATAGGCATAGGTCAATTGATAAAAATCGTCTTCCTCCACCAGCACATTCATACCTGCATAATAAATAGTTAAAAATGAAGGTAAGTCATGAAAATCATAGGCCGCAATCAATTCCTGTGGGGTTTTATATGACATCTCAATGCCATTCTTTTTGGCAAGTGCAAAACTTAATTCTGGTTCTAGCGTGCCTTCTAGATGCACATGTAACTCTGCCTTAGGCATTTTTTCGATAAAGGTTTGCATGACTGTATTCGCTCAAAATTATAAAGTAGCATTAGGATAAGCAACTTTAATGCCCATATAATCGCTTACTCATTGCCAGTGTTATGGACAATATCAGTATTTTACGATGAGAATAGCTGACTAAAGAAGGGAAGGCGCACTATTTGCGTGCGTTCAATATCAAGTGACATTTATAAACATAAATGCCAGAAATGACTTGTGGTAAAAAAACTAAAGAAACACCTCATTGGATGTTTCTTTAGTTTCGTACTGTGTAGTTAAATACTGACCCGCTTATAGGGTCTATACTCGGGCATCCAAAAGTTTCGCTCTATGCGTTCTTCTAGTATCTCATCTGATACTTCTAAGGCTAGGTTTTGCTGCATCGCAATTTTTGCCACATCAAAGGCAATCTTTTTACTAAGCTGCGCTATTTCACCCAATGCTGGAAGTAAGTCGCCTTGCCCCGTCGCTGCTAGTGGAGAAGCTTCTGCCAATGCTGCACTTGTTGCCATTAACATTTCATCACTGATCACACTGGCTTTAGATACAATGACACCCAAGCCAATTCCAGGGAAGATGTAACTGTTATTGCACTGCGCAATAGGATAAGTTTTGCCTTTGTATTCTACTGGTTTGAAGGGGCTACCTGTGGCGATGATAACTTTACCATCCGTCCACTCAATCACCTGCTGTGGGGTGGCCTCAACTTGACGAGATGGGTTACTCAAAGGGAAAATAATCGGTAGTTCGCAATGTTTTTTCATATTACGAATCACTTGTTCAGTAAATAATCCTGCCTGCCCAGAAACACCAATTAAAATATCGGGTTGTGCGCAGTTAATCACATCAAGCAATGAAGGAAATTCGCTGCTAAAAGACCACTCTTGGATGACATCATTTGACTGCACAAGACGTTGTTGGAAATCTCGCAGCCCCTGCATGCCTTCGCTTAGCAAGCCAAATCGGTCAACCATAAAAACTTGGCTGCGGGCTTGCGCATCTGAAATTCCCTCTAGGCACATTTGCTGAATAATTTGTTCGGCTATGCCACAACCTGCAGAACCGGCACCGACAAACGTGACTTTTTGTTCTGATAATTTAACATTTTTACTTTTACAAGCAGCCAATATAGTGCCGACCGCTACCGCAGCTGTACCCTGTATATCATCATTAAAGCAGCAAATTTTATCCCTGTAACGTTCGAGTAAAGGCATAGCATTGGGCTGTGCAAAATCTTCAAACTGCAACATAACCTCAGGCCAACGACGATAAATAGCCTGAATAAACATATCAACAAACTCGTTGTATTCTGCTTGACCAATACGTTTGTGGCGCGCTCCCATATACATAGGATCAGCCAAGAGTTTTTCGTTATTGGTACCCACATCTAACATCACAGGTAAGGTATAGGCTGGGCTAATTCCACCACAAGCCGTATATAAAGATAACTTACCAATAGGAATACCCATGCCCCCAATGCCTTGGTCACCCAAACCTAAAATACGCTCACCATCGGTTACCACTATCACTTTGACTTTACGCTTGGTGGCGTTACGTAAAATATCATCCATTTGATGACGTTCAGAATAAGAAATAAACAAACCACGAGAGCTACGGTAAATGTCTGAGAATTGCTCACATGCATCACCTACTGTAGGGGTATAAATAATCGGCATCATCTCGTCGATATGCTCTTTAATTAAACGGTAATACAGGGTTTCATTGTTATCTTGAATGGCACGTAAATAGATATGTTTGTTAATCGGCTCATCAAAACTGGAATACTGCATATAAGCCCGATCTACCTGTTCTTTGATGGTCTCGTAACGGGGCGGGATCAAGCCTGTTAAGTTAAACGTAATACGTTCATCTGAACTAAATGCACTGCCTTTATTTAACAAGGGGGTTTCTAATAAGGAGGGACCAGAGTGAGGAATGTAAAGCGCATTCTTTGTAGCTGGGTTAGCCATTAACGTTTTGTCCTGTGAGTTAATATGGTTATTTAAGTTATCACTGACCTCTAAGGTCAGTGTAGGAGTTATCTATGTTTAAAATATATCTTCAATCTGTTTTTGACTCTGTTCACTTTGATCTGCAGCCTCAATAATTTGTGCATCTGCAACAAAAGTTTGCGGCTCAGTACCTAGAGTAAAGTATTCAAACATAGATGTCTTATCTGTTCTATTAGTAAGTTTGCCTGTGCCCTTATCAATACGCACCGTAAGTAAATCTGTAGGCATAGGTAACACATGTTCAGGCTCACCCGCTAAGGCATATTGCATAAATCTTATCCATGCTGGTTGTGCAGCATGGGCACCAGATTCACTGCCAATAAGCGCGTTACCTATATAATTAAATTTTTGAGGATTTTTATTCACTAAATTTTGATTGCGTGTGGTGTAACCCAAGCGACGATTATTATCATCAAATCCCACCCATGCGGTGGCCACTAAGTCAGGTGTAAAACCGCTAAACCAGGTATCACGTACATCATTGGTGGTACCAGTTTTACCGGCTATATCGCTACGACGATTCAGTAACAAAGCGGCACGCCATCCCGTTCCTCGATTATCCCAAGTGCCGTTTATTTGCACCGCTGAACGCATCATCTCTGCGACTAAAAATGCATTTTCAGCACTGATAACTCTAGGAGCAGAAAGAATATTAGAAACAGGCTCTGCTACCTGTTGTGCCACACCCAGTTCTGCGGCTAACAGCGCCTCAATATCTTCAGGGTCGGTGTTGCTTTCAAGGGCTTGAGAGGGAGCATCGCAAGGATCGCAGGCATTTTTGGGGTTGGCTTGCCACAATACGTCGCCCATCTCATTTTCAATACGTTGGATAAAGTGAGGTTGAATTAAAAACCCGCCATTGGCAATGACCGCCATTGCAGTTGCCACTTCTAGAGGTGTGTGAGAGCCAGAACCTAAAGATAAGGTTTCATCTAAAGGAATGTCATCTTTATTAAAACCAAACCGAGTCAAATGCTCTGCTACGTTTTCTAGACCTACCGCTCGGAGCAAACGCACCGACACCACGTTTTTCGATTTACTTAAGGCAACTCGCATACGAATTGGCCCATCGTATTCAGCAGGAGAGTTCTCTGGTCGCCAAGCGTTACCAGAACCAGCTTGCCATTGTGTAATTGGGGCGTCGTTGATCACACTTGCCAAAGTGTATCCATTTTCCAGTGCCGCTGAATAAATAAAGGGTTTAATGTTCGAGCCGACTTGTCTCTTGGCTTGGGTTGCACGGTTAAATTGGCTTTGATAAAAACTGTATCCACCTACTACCGCTTGAACCGCGCCGTTTTTAGGATCCAGTGCAACAAAAGCGCCACTCGCTTGTGGATACTGAGCAAGTTGCCAATGCAAATCGTCTTCTCTTTGGCGTATTAAAATCAGCGCGCCTTCTTGCAGTATGTCACTGGCTGTTTTGGGATCTGGTCCTTGTTTTGAGTCATTTATATAAGGTCTGGCCCAATCTAAACCATCCCAGTCAATAATATTGTATTGACCTTGTTGATTAAAAACTATGATGTCTTTTTCATTCACTTTAACAACAATAGCAGGATGCATGGATTCGAAGGTTTGTACATCTTGTAGATAAGTTAACATTTGTTCTTCAGACCATGGTGTTGACCTATCTAACTCAGATTTTTCAATTTCCACACCTTGACCTTTTTTGTTATCAGTTACCTCTGCTGACCAAAGTTGTGTGACTGGACCGTGATAACCATGACGTTCATCATAATCATGTAAATTTCTACGTACTGCTTGTTGCGCTGCCGCTTGCATATCAGATGAAGCCGTCGCATAAATTTGATAACCGCCAGTTTCGGCCTCGTCTTTTCCGTACAGCTCAATCATTTCACTATAAATAATATCGGCTAGGTAAGGCGCATCTAAGTTAATTTCTGCGCCGTATTTTTTAGCGGTAACGGGGGCGTTGACAGCTTCGTCAAATTGCGCACGATTAATGTATTCTTCATCCAGCATACGCAACAACACAATACGCCTTCTAGCCAGCGAACGTTCTGGGTTACTTATGGGATTAAGTGCTGAAGGAGCTTGTGGCAACCCAGCAATAGTGGCAATTTGCGCCAATGTGAGTTCATTCAGTGACTTACCATAATAGACTTGTGCTGCGGCACCAAAACCGAATGCTCTATGGCCCAGTTCTACTTTATTTAAATACAACTCTAAAATTTCTTGTTTGCTTAATAGCTGCTCCATATGCCAAGCGAGGATAATTTCACGTATTTTACGGATGTATTTCTTCTCGCGGGTAAGGAAAAAATCTCGCGCCATCTGCATAGTCAGGGTACTTCCGCCCTGACCTTTTTCGCCAGTGACGACTAAATTAATTAAAGCGCGCATCATGCCGATAGGATCTATACCGGGATGATCATAGAATCGACTGTCTTCGGTGGCGATAACGGCTTGTTTTAGTTGTTCCGGAATTTGCTCAAGTGTAAGCGGGATGCGGCGTTTCACTCCGTACTGGGAAATCAATTTACCATCTTGGGTAAAAATACGCATAGGCGTTTGCAATCGAACATCTTTTAGGACGTCGACACTAGGTAAGTCAGATTTGATATAAAAATAGGTACCTAATAGGATAGCAATACCGGCTACAAATGTGACGGAAATGGTTATTAATGCGGGTTTAAGTAACTTCACGGATAGATAATACCAAGGCAACTTCTAATAAATGATCTACATTTTATACCTATGTACAGTTATTAGAACCATAAAACACAAAAAATTACGTAATAATGCTGGCGTGGAATTATTCTCATTCAATCGGATGTCTAACAATTGAAAAAATTATTTGGCCCTAAAGTACAAAAAATGATTGGCCTTGATATAGGAACTCGCTTTATTAAAGCTGTGGTTCTTGAAAAATCAGGTGAACAATACAGCTTGCAAGCCTACGCCTGCGAGCCCATTCAGGGTAATGCTTTTGCAGAGCGTGAAATTAAGGATTTCGAAGCTGTCAGCCATGCGCTAAAAAAAGTTAAACTTGCCTTAAAAAATAAAAGTAAATTAGTTGCCATAGCCGTGTCAGGCTCAACCGTTTTGAATAAGATAGTATATATGGACCCAGGACAAACGGATCACGAACTTGAAAGCCAAATTGAATTGGAAGCTGATAGTTTGATTCCTTATCCATTGAATGAGGTGTACATAGATTTTGAAGAGATCGGTGACAGTCAAACCACTAATAATAAAGTTGAAGTATTATTAAGTGCGGTTCATAGAGAATTAGTCGACCGCAGAATTACCTTATTGGGTGAAGTAGGTTATGAAGCCAAAATTGTTGATGTTGAAAGCTACGCCTTAGGTACAGCAGTTGCAAATTTCTATCCCCAAAAAGAAGATGAAACCGTATGTTGTATTAATATTGGCGCTAGCCATATACAAATGTGCGCCGTCAAAAATGGAAAAGTCATTTATACAAAAGATCACAACTTTGGTATGGATGCGCTGATTCAAGATTTGACTATGCTATACAGCCAAGAGCGCTCTCAGATTGAACAACAATTGACAGATGACACATTACCAGAAACATGGAAACAAGATGCCTATCCCATGTTTTTAGCAAATCTACAACAACATATAAATCGGGCCTTACAATTATACATTAGTGCTAGTGGTGAAAGCCGCCCTAGTTCACTACTGATATGTGGAAGTGGCAGTCGCCTCAAATCCTTACCTGAAGACTTAACCGCAGACTTAGGAATTGAAGTAATGTGTTTCACCCCATTTACCGATATGACGCTAGCAGAAACCATCAACCAAGGAGATTTCGAACAAGTCTCTGGACAACTGATCATTGCTGCGGGTTTGGCCAGTAGGAGTTTTCAACCATGGCACATATAAATTTATTGCCTTGGCGCGAAAGTCGCAGAGCTGAGCATAAGAAAAATTACCTAACATTACTTGCAGGGCTTGCATTGGGTGCCTTTGGTCTGATGTTTGCTATTGGAAATGTGTTGGATAAAATGACCGATAACCAAAATGTTCGAAATAATTTTATCGAGCAACAAACGGCTATATTGGATCAACAAATTGAAAAAATTAAAGATATCAAAAAAGACAAGGAAGCCATTGAACAAAGAATGGCCTTGATTGAGCAATTAGAGTCCAGCAGAAATGCGGTGCCTATTGTTTTAGACGAGTTAGTACGATTAGTCCCCCATGGCTTGTCCTTTCGTAGTTTTTCTCGCCAGGGAAATTTAATTGAAATATTAGGAGTCAGTGAATCAAATAACAGATTGGCTGATTTTATGCGACAGTTACAAGATTCAACAGTCTTTAGTAGTGGAGAATTATCTTCAATTAAAGCGGATACTTCAGCTTTAGAAGCAGTCAGTGATTTTAAGCTCACTTTTACTATTAACCCTAGCGTTGCTCCGGATTTCTCAATTATTACCGAGGAGTCAAGCAAATGAAATTTGATGTTAATAAGTTAAAAGAGATCAATGATCTAGACTTTGAACAAGTCGCTACTTGGCCCTTTGAAGTAAAATCTTTGGTGGCATTATTTGTAGTTGTATTTGGCCTACTAGGTGGCTATTACTTTTTGTTAAAAGATAAATTACCCATACTCGAAGTGGCTCAGAATAAAGAATTAACATTAAAACAGACATATCAAGGCAAGTATCGAATAGCCGTTAACTTATCAGCCTACGAAGAACAATTAACCCGTTTACAAAGCGATTTTTCATCGATGTTGAAATCTCTGCCAACCAGTAATGAAACCCCAGGATTATTGGATGACATTACATTAGTGGGCACGTCAGCGGGACTGACCTTTAGATTGTTAAATTGGCAAAGAGAAATTCCAAAGGAGTTTTATTCAGAGTTGCCTATAGAAATGGAGGTATATGGGGGATATCACAACTTTGGCCAATTCGCCTCTGAGATAGCTGGCTTGCCACGTATAGTGACTGTGCATGATTTTGAAGTTACTCAAGAAAGTAATACTCTTAAGCTCAAGGTTCAGGCTAAAACCTATAGAACATCAAATGAGCAAGAAACAACGGCTAAGGAGCAAACACAATGAAACATCTTAAGATTGTGTTAGCCGCAGCACTATTAAGTGGCTGTGAAGCCAAGATTGATGATTTACAAATATTCATCGCTGAAGTGAAACAAACCACTTCAGTGAATATTGAGCCTTACCCTGAATTTGAAAGCAAACCTACTTTTATCTATTCGGCAGACACGTTACGCAGCCCTTTTCAGCGTCCAAGAAATACTGGAGCGGGAGTTGAACAACAAGTCGTAGCACAACCCAATTGTGCTCAGCCCGACTTTAACCGAAGTAAACAACCTTTGGAGAAATTTGGTATCGATGCGTTATCAATTACAGGCGTGTTTCAATCGAATGGTAAAACATGGGCACTTATTCAGTCCAATACCGGCAGTTTATTTAAAGCTACAATTGGCGATTACCTAGGATTGTTTTTTGGGAAAATCGATTCTATTCAAAATGGCACAGTTTCTTTTACTGAAATGCTGCCCGATGGTGCTGGCTGCTGGCAGAAAAAGCAAGCCACACTCACCATGCTTTCGAAGGCAGGAGAAAATAATGTCTGAGCGTTTTATTTTTAACAAAAAACTTAATCGAACTAATTCGCTATGGTATTGGTTACTAGCAGTCGTTTTTAGCCTATTTGCATTTGAATCTTTAAGCCAAGAAGAAGCGGTGGTATTGGTTGACCCTCAATCTAAGGTAGACAATGTATTTCGTTCTGAATTACAAGATATACAGTTTTCACGCTTGCCTAGTGGTGGCGCAAAAGCGTTGCTGACTTTTAGCAATAAAAACTTCCAATTACAGTTGAGTGAAAAAGGGCAATCCTTAAGCTTGGTGTTACCCAGAACAAAACTGGCCGATGAACAATTATTTAAATTAGACGTGGTAGATTTTGCAACTCCCGTTAATTCTATTGAAACTTTCCAAGATGAAGAACAAACCAGAGTAGAGTTTTCACTCCAGCACAGAATCACCTTCAGTCATCAGAAAAATGCCAATAGTTTAAGCATTGAAATCCAAAAGCGTTTGAAGGATGCGCCAGAAGAAGACCAGAAAAGCAATTTTGCAGGCGAACCTATCTCTCTTGATTTCCAAGACGTGCCGGTACGTCAAGTACTGCAAATAATTGCTCAGGTTAATGGCTTTAACCTTGTCACAACTGATACGGTAACGGGCAATGTAACTATTAGTTTGTCTGGGGTTCCATGGGATCAAGCTTTAGATATGATCCTAAAAATCAAAGGATTGGATAAAAGACTAGAAGGTAATATTTTACTGATTGCACCAACTGAAGAACTAACAGCTCGCGAAACTCAGCAATTGCAATCTAAGCAGCAAGTGGCTGAACTGGCCCCGCTAGTCTCTACCAATGTGCAAATTAATTATGCTAAAGCCCAAGATCTTGCAGCTATCCTTAAGGGTACAGAGAACAGCATTTTGACCCCCAGAGGCAGTGTTGCCGTTGATGAACGAACCAATACACTTTTACTTCGAGACACCCAAACATCAATCAATGAAGCGAAATTACTGGTGGACGCTTTAGACATCCCCATTAAACAAGTACTGATTGAGTCGCGCATGGTAACCGTAAGAGATAACGCCAGCGAGTCACTTGGGGTGCAATGGGGTCTAAGCGATACCGTCAATGATGGTGCCATATCTGGTTCATTGACCGGTGCTGATTCTATCGCCAGCGGCGTGGTACCTTCGATATCGGATAGGCTCAATGTAGCCTTACCGGTCAGCAATCCAGCGGGCAGCATAGGTATCCAGATTGCACGCCTGCTAGATGGCACCATAATTGATTTGGAACTATCGGCCCTTGAGTCTGAAAATAAAGGTGAAGTGATTGCCAGTCCACGTATTACAGTGGCAAACCAACATGAAGCTTATATTGAACAAGGTACAGAAATCCCCTATGTTGAAGCAACCTCAAGTGGCGCTACCTCAGTTGAATTTAAAAAAGCGGTGTTAAGTTTAAAAGTCACACCCCACATTACTCCAGATAACCGAATTATCATGGATTTGGTTGTCACCCAAGATACTCGAGGGGATACAGTCACAACCTCAACTGGTGATGCCGTGGCAATTGATACCCAAGAAATTAGCACTCAAGTGTTAGTTGAAAATGGAGAAACCATAGTTCTTGGCGGAATTTTCCAACAAAGTAGTTCAGATGATGTGAGAAAAGTACCACTTTTAGGTGATTTACCTTTTGTGGGTTACCTATTCAAAAACACCTCAGAAATCTTGGAAAAACGTGAGTTACTCATTTTTGTAACGCCCAAAATTTTGACTGATGAGCTGAGAAGCAAATAATACCATCCAAATCAGCTATCTTAATTTAGAAAAAAAACCGTCTAATCAATAGATTAGACGGTTTTTTTATAATTCCTGCCGCATAATCTTTACAAAGCTTGCAAAATTCACTGTAAAACTGAGATAATCGCGCATCGAAATTTTCGACGAGGTCTGGTTAATCCATAAAAGGGTAGCCGCACGAACTTTCTACCCCTTAAACATAGTTGTGAAATAAGCAAAAATGGCTGAAAAACGTAATATATTCCTTATAGGCCCCATGGGTGCTGGTAAAAGCACAATTGGAAGGCACCTTGCAGACGAACTTCATTTAGAATTCTTTGACTCTGATCAAGAGATCGAGAAACGCTCGGGCGCAGATATCGCTTGGATATTTGACCTTGAAGGTGAAGAAGGTTTCCGTCTACGTGAAGAAAACATCATTAACGACCTAACTGATAAACAAGGCATTGTTTTAGCAACAGGTGGGGGCTCTGTAGTCAGTAAAAACGTCAGAAACAGGCTATCCGCCCGCGGCATAGTGGTCTATTTACAAACCACTATTGATAAACAAGTCGCGAGAACTCAACGTGACAAACGTCGTCCATTGCTACAAAAAGATGATCCTGAAACAGTTTTGCGTAATCTAGCTGAAGAACGTAATCCACTATATGAAGATGCTGCCGATTATATCGTTGATACTGATGACCAAAGTGCTCGTGCCGTAGCGAATCAGATCATCGCTAAAATAGGTCTATAACTCTTCTTTTACAAATAACAATTAATAGGGCTAGCTGCTTATGGCAACACTTACAGTTGAGTTGGGTGAGCGTAGCTACCCTATATTGATTCAAGCTAATCTGCTTGATGACCCACAGGTTTTAACCACACACCTCACTACCAAAAAAGTAGTAGTAGTCACAAATGATGTGGTTGATCCACTGTATTTTCCCATTGTCAGTCACGCATTAGCAGGCTATGAAGTCAGTAAAATTGTGGTACCTGACGGTGAGCAACACAAAAATCTGCAAAGCTTTGAGATGGTGATCTCTAAGTTGCTAGAAATGTCAGCAGGCCGAGACACCACATTAATTGCATTAGGCGGCGGTGTTGTGGGTGACTTGACGGGTTTTGTTGCTGCTAGCTTTCAGCGTGGTATGCCCTTTATTCAAATCCCTACCACCTTATTATCTCAAGTTGATTCTTCAGTAGGTGGGAAAACAGCAGTCAATCACCCTTTAGGTAAAAATATGATTGGTGCCTTTTACCAACCTAAAGCCGTATTAATCGATACGAATAGTTTAAGTACACTGCCAAGCCGTGAATTTTCTGCAGGCATGGCAGAAGTAATTAAATACGGTGTGATTTACGATGCAGATTTTTTTATCTGGTTAGAAGAAAATCAACAGGCCATCAAACAACATGAGCTTGCAGCGTTGCAATACATGATTGCCCGGTGTTGTGAAATCAAAGCTGAAATAGTTGCTATTGATGAAAGAGAGTCTGGCTTAAGAGCCATACTCAATTTAGGTCATACATTTGGTCATGCCATTGAAGCTGAAAAAGGTTATGGAAACTGGTTACATGGTGAAGCGGTATCATCAGGCATTGTTCTTGCTTCTGCAGTTGCAACTAAGATGAATTGGCTCGACGCGTCAGAATTCAGTCGCATCGAATCTTTGCTGCAAGCATTTGATTTACCTACTGTTGCACCTAGTGATATGACATATGATGACTTTGTTCGACATATGCGCCACGATAAAAAAGTGCAAGCGGGTCAACTGTTTTTTGTCATTCCCAAGGGAATTGGCAAAGCAGTTGTCACAAATGAAATTTCAGACGAGGTGTTACAGGCCATTCTTGCTTAGGACTTAATTTTTGGTTGTTACATCGATGATGTTTTGCATTGTAGTAACAGCCATCACAACCTAGGTATATATAAATGGCAGCGTCAGAACTCAACAACCGGTTAGACTATCTAATAAGTTATTCTTCGCAACTTGTGTTTGTGTGCAGTGATAAAATACCGCAACAATCACAAGTTGTAGAAAGTTTTCTAGCCCATCAAAATGAACAAGCTGATCTTGCGTTGCTTACCGCAAATGAACTCACCCCTTTAGTTATCTATCGCGAGAAGCTGTTTCGTCAACTTATAAGCCAAAATCAAAAGGCTGACTTTAATCGACCACTAAACCAACTATTGGCACCACTGAATAATCATAGCGGTCCAATATTGATCAGTGTATTTCATGCTGAAAAACTCCCTGATAGGCTAGTTAAAGAACTCTGGGATTTAGTATTACAAAGTCGTTTTGCCAATAACAAACAACACCTCAATGTATTGCTAATGGGGCTCTCAGATTGGGCCGAGACAGCCAAGTCTGGGTTAGGGAGCAGATCCAAAGAACAACCCATAGTGTTAAATAGTCAAATAGATATTCAGCACACAGAGACTGAAGAGTTTTCTGATTTAGAAGCCTTCATTCAAGATAAGCGAAAGAAGTTCGCGCAACGCATTGAAGAGCGTCATTTTGACAATTACGAGTCTAAACCTACTTATAAAAAGTGGTGGATGACAATTTTATTTGGATTGATTTTTTTAAGTGTTTTTTCTGGGATATTAGGGTGGCAATATCCTGAAAAAGTGCAAGACATATTAGCATATTCTAGCATTCAACAAGCGACGCCCACTGAACAGCAAAAAACGCCAGAAGTTACTACAAAAGTCGAGCCAGTTTCCGTTGAAAATGCTGAACCTATTGTTCAACCCACTAAGCAGCTATCGGCAGCAACAAATTTGCCAGTCGTGAAAAAAATTAACATTAAAGATGAGTTAGTGACCGATTGGACCTCAGCAAGCGCCAAACTTCAAAAGCAGTCAAATAAAATCCTATTAAAAAGTAATACTGCTGATGTATCGGCAGCTATAAAAACAACGACGCCAAGTGAATCACTGCCGCCGACTACCATTGCTGAATCGCCCCTTCCAACCAAGACAGTAAATGACTATCAAATTGAAGATTCAGTTGCCCTAAAACCAGTAGCTGAAATGGAAGAGTTTTCTGCGAAAACAGTTGCGCAAAGTCAGACTGACGAAATGCTACGCCCAAAACCTGAATTGATCTTGGCATTACCTGAAAATAACTTTGTGATCCAAATAGCCGCGATGGCTAATATAAGTATTCTGCAAGATTACGTTACAGAAAATCAACTCAGTCAGCAGCTTTGGTTATATAAAACTCAACGTTATGGCGGTGCTTGGTATGTGTTACTCAAAAACCAAGATTTTACTTCAATACAAGATGCCAGAGCAGAAATAAGCCATTTAGCAGACAGCCTGTTAATGAATACCCCTTTTGTTAAGAGTATTGCACAGGTAAAACAAGAAATTACGCTCTCTAGACGCTAAGCTATTTGTTGTTTTAGCCCAGTGCCGTTACAATTCGGCCTGATAAATTAGCGGCTCTGACTTGGTTGAACCTAGAAACCGCAGTTGACCGCTAAAAGTGATATTTAGCATTATGCTCTATCTGAAATTAACATTATGTTGGGTCACACCTCAAAGGTGAAGACGCTACAGGCATTGATACTGGTTAAAAACCGCTGGCTCTGCGTTATGATTTTTATTAGTGGAACAACCACTTATTTCAATTCATGCCTTGCTGCAATGGTTTTTTCCTGCGTCTCATCACCTGTCAAACTACGGACTCTAGGTTGAAAAATTGGCAGTAACAAAAGATAAAAAAAACAGAGCCTTTTTAAAGTGGGCCGGAGGCAAATACAGCCTAATTGAAGATATAAACGCTAAACTTCCAGAGGCTAAAAAACTCATTGAGCCATTTGTTGGTGCAGGGTCAGTATTTCTCAATACCAATTATTCTAAATACCTTCTCAACGATATTAATCCTGATTTAATCAATCTATACAATATCGTAAAACAGCAATCTGCCGAATACATCAGAGACAGCGCCAAATTATTCACGCCAGCCTATAACGAAGAAAAACGTTATTACGTTATGCGACAAAAGTTTAATGACAGTGAAGACATCTACGAACGCGCTGTGTATTTTCTTTATTTAAACAGACACGGCTATAACGGGTTATGCCGTTATAACAATAGTGGCAAATTTAATGTGCCTTTTGGCAGATACAAAGCGCCCTACTTCCCGGAAAAAGAACTTTGGTACTTTGCTGAAAAATCTCAACTGGCCACTTTCACCTGTGATTCCTTTGAAAAAGTGTTCGCAAGAGCGAGAAAAGGCTCTGTAATATATTGTGATCCTCCCTATGCCCCCATTAGCAAAACAGCTATGTTTAATAGTTATGCCGTTGGCGGCTTTACTTTGGATAACCAAATCAAACTGGCTTCTTTGGCGCGCCGCACTGGCCACACACGCAAGATCCCAGTATTAGTGAGTAACCACGACACAGAATTTACTAGGGATATTTATCAAGGCGCTGACATGACTAAACTTCAAGTGAGCCGTTTTATCAGTCAAAATGGTAGCACTAGATTAAAGGTGGCTGAACTATTAGCACTCTATCAGACTAAATAAGTTCAATTGGTCTCAATCAATCTACAGTAGAGTAAGTTTACATTGTTATCTGGGGATCTTAAGCTTCAGTATTTCCCGAGCGAGATAGTAGCTCAAGTAAATCTATGAAATGAAACTGGTATGAACTTGAACGTCCAGTAAACCATTCAGACCAACTCACACCTTTTGTTTGATCGGCGGCACATCTGTTGATTGGATGACTAACAGGTAGCCCATGATCAAGAACCGCATTTTCTAGATTTCCACAAAACATACTTTTATCGTCTAGGGAAACCCGAGAAGCATTGAATATAGCAACAACCGCTAAACCAGTTAAGGCCACTCCAGTTAGAGTAAATAACGATTTCGAATTCCTATTCATTGTGTTATCCGCGTTGAAATATTTTGTGACATTATACCCGCACAGGAAAACTCAACAACGTGCTTTAACTGAATTGTTAGGGCATTCATCGATAAATACCACGATTAAAAACAAAAGGAGCGCCTAAGCGCTCCTGTTAACATTCACTTTTACGTAGAGACTCTACTAAAAAGAAGTGCCCCAACTTACTGCGAAGTTAGTATCATCGCTTCCAGATTCTTTATCTGCTTTTGAGATAGTGAAGGTAAAATCACCTTTTCCTAAATCAACTTGGAAGTGACCATAATCAACATCGATGCTAGGTGTATCAAAATCATAATAACCGTAGGTAAGACCTAACGAATAATCGTTGCTTAAGTCAAAGCCGTAACTCACGTTGTAATACAAATCGCCTGTTCCAAAAGGCACATCATCATCTGCATCACTATTAATGGTGTATGCTACGCCGAAACCTAAACCTCCAAAACTACCGTTGAAGTAGATTTCACCAAAATTGCTGTCCTCATAACCAGTCGCAGGATAATAATAATAGATATAACCAACATCATAACCAAAATCACCTGATTCACCGCCGAAACCAGCATAGAAATCAACCTCGGCACCTTTATCATCAGAAGTTTCATCTGTCCAATCGATAGTACCTACCCATGTGCCCGCATAAAAACCGCTCTCGTTAGAGTAGTCAATACCACCAGACAATGAAGGTGCGTTACCACTTTGGGTTACACCACGCCACAAGTAGTTACTTGTTGCTCCAAAATTAGATTCCACGTCGGCTAACGCAACTTGACTAAAACTAGAAGCAGCTAAAACAGCGGCGGCGATAGAAGTTATTTTTAACGTTTTCATGTGTGTACTCCGATAGTATTTTTATATTTTTCAGTAATTAAAGGTGGCTTTCTGTCATATTATTATTATTTATTGACCGTATAACGCAAAACTAATGCCTAAATGTTTTAAGCCAAACAACACCCCACACATTAAAATTAACATATTGTTTTTATTACCTATTTTTAAAATAAGGGCAACAGTGATTTTACAAAAATGTAATTTTACGAGAAGAGCGGTGCACCATTAATGAACAATGTTTCACTATTGGTGCACAGTAGGTGCTTTTGTCTATTTGGATTTTTCTGTAAAGTATCGGCTTTTGCCAACAAGGAAAATAATGAAACCTTATTTAATCGCGCCTTCGATTTTATCCGCCGACTTTTGTAACTTAGGTAAAGAGGTGGACAAGGTGTTGGCTGCGGGCGCCGATGTGGTACATTTTGATGTGATGGATAATCATTATGTGCCCAATTTAACTATCGGCCCATTAGTGTGTAAAGCATTACGCAAACATGGGGTAACGGCAGATATTGATGTTCACCTAATGGTGAAACCAGTTGATGATATGATCAAGCAGTTTGCTGATGCAGGTGCGAGCTATATTAGTTTTCATCCAGAAGCGTCACAGCATGTTGATAGAAGTTTGCAACTGATCATTGATTCTGGATGTAAGCCAGGATTAGTATTTAACCCAGCGACGCCATTACAACATCTAGACCATGTAATGCATAAATTACATCATATATTGTTAATGTCGGTTAACCCAGGATTTGGTGGGCAATCATTTATTCCTCAAAGCTTAGATAAGCTAAAACAAACCCGCGCATTAATTGCTCAATCAGGGTTTGATATCCGATTAGAAATTGACGGCGGCGTAAAAGTCGATAATATTCGCGCCATTGCACAAGCCGGTGCCGATATGTTTGTAGCCGGATCTGCCATTTTTGATCAAACAGACTATCAATTAGTGATTGAACAAATGCGCTCTGAACTTGCTTTGGCTAATTAATTTTTCTTTCAACATTTTATAAGTAGATATATTTAACATGACTAAACCAATAGTACTCAGCGGCTGCCAACCTTCAGGTCAACTCACCATTGGCAATTATATGGGTGCACTTCGTCAATGGGTTAATATGCAGGATGACCATGACTGTTTGTATATGTTGGTGGATTTACATGCAATCACAGTAAGACAAGATCCTAAAGCCTTACATCAAGCCTGTTTAGACGGATTAGCACTTTATATAGCCTGTGGAATTGATCCTGCTAAAAGCACTGTTTTTATGCAGTCCCACGTGCCAGAGCATGCCCAATTGGCTTGGTTAATGAATTGTTATACGCAGATGGGTGAACTGAATCGCATGACGCAGTTTAAAGATAAGTCGGCAAAAAATGTGTCGAATATCAATGCCGGTTTATATTCTTATCCCGTATTGATGGCAGCAGATATATTGTTATATCAAGCGAATCAAGTGCCAGTAGGCGATGACCAAAAACAACACCTTGAACTAGCAAGAGACATTGCCACTCGTTTTAATAATGTATATGGCCAAACCTTTAGCATACCAGACCCTTATATTCCCGAATTTGGCGCGCGAGTGATGAGCTTGCAAGACCCGACTAAAAAAATGTCGAAGTCAGACGATAACGTCAATAACTTTGTAGGTCTTTTAGAAGATCCTAAAAAGATAGCCAAAAAAATCAAACGCGCTGTAACTGATTCAGACGACCAAGCACGTATTTACTTTGATATTGCTGAAAAACCTGGTGTCTCTAATTTACTGAGTCTTTTGTCATGTGCCACTGGTACCTCAATTGAAGCGCTGGTTCCTAGCTATGAAGATAAAATGTACGGTCACTTAAAGTCTGATGTGGCAGACGCAGTAGTAGCATTAATTGAACCTATCCAGCAAAAGTATAGAGCTCTACGGGACGATCAGAGTGAACTAAACAGAATAATGCACCAAGGCTCTGAAAAAGCCAGTCAACGCGCTGCTGTCACACTAGCAAAAGCATATGACGCGGTAGGTTTTGTTAAACGCCCTTAAATTACTCGATTGCTGCGTCCAACAATGCTGCTGTTGATAGACAACTATGATTCATTTACCCATAATTTGGCTCGCTATTTTGAAGAGTTAAAACAAGAGGTATTGGTTGTACGCAATGATGAAATATCTTGTACTGAGATAGAAGCCATGGGGCCTGAATATTTAGTTTTTTCGCCTGGCCCTTGTACACCAGACTCAGCTGGGGTTACTCTTGAGGCCATCAAAACCTTTGCGGGGCGGATCCCAATTTTAGGGGTGTGTTTAGGTCACCAAGCAATAGGAATGGCCTTTGGGGCAAACCTAGTAAACGCGCAACAAATTAGGCATGGAAAAACATCCCAAGTACAGCATCAGCAATCAATTTTGTTTAAAGGTATCAACCGTCCTTTTGCGGCAACGCGTTATCATTCACTGGTACTAGAAACGGCAAGTATCCCCGAAGCATTTACAATTACAGCTTGGTGTTTTAATAATGCAAATGAAAACTGTGCGTCTAAACAAATATCAGAACAAGCGGAAGTGATGGCCATAGAACACAAAACCCTAGCAATATTTGGCGTGCAATTTCATCCAGAGTCTTTATTAACCGAGTTTGGACATCACATTCTAAATAACTTTATTTTCAGCAAAACTACGACTAAAGCACTATAGTCTCACTATAGAAATCTTAAAGCATTAATGTAACATTACCGATTAATTTTAATGGGTGTTCTTTCAAGAATATCTCTTTCAAAAAATTCATCACCTAGATTCAAAGCAATTTCATAAGAATATAACAATTAATGAGTACAATTACAGAAGCGGAAAAACTAGTTAAACAACGCTTTGAAGCGTTGTTTTTAGATGTAAAGTTGGCCCAACAAACCCTTATTGTTGAGGGTAAACCAGAATTAAACATAATAGAAATTGAGCAAAGTAAAACGGCCCGGTCTTTACTTCGCGTTGAAAAACAAGCCATCCGAGAAAAAGACTTAAACACTAAGTCTGACATTAGTTTTCTTGAAAATATATCCGAACAAATAGATGCCGAAGTTGCCAAACGCCTAGACGAAAGCTTAAAGGATACAGACCACCTTTACTCAAAAATAATGGGAATTGACCAAGCGCTTCCTAAATTACTCGACCTAGTTTGTGTTAAAGCAGCCACTATCTCAAAGATCGAACCCCTTGCCAGTGAGTTACCATGGTTTTTTAATGATTTGATGAGGTTTGTTAATCAACCCAAATACCGACGTTATGACAATAAAGGCAAAGCAGTACTAGTGGAAACAATGCGAGTTGGATTGAATTTTTTTGGTTTAGAAAATTTAATTATTATACTCACATCCTTAGCTTTCAAACGTTCGCTACCCCAGATAACCGATCCTTATCCGCTAATAAAACGCAGGATCTGGGAAGAGGCGTTGGCCTCAGCAATTTCTTGCAAACAAATAGCATCAGTAGTGGGTGTTAATCAAAATAATGCTTTTTGCCTTGGCATGTTGCAATCAATGGGCAAAGTTGTAGTCACTAAATTGTATTTTAGGCTCTTCGAAAACGTGCTCAGGGAAGCGTTAATAGAAACTCAGGACGCAAAAAAGCATGGGGAACACTCGGCTTTGACTAGGATTACGCCATCAGGCCCCTTTCTCAATCAATTAATCGATAAATATGCGCCAACTATTAGTGCCAACTTAATTGATAAAATGGCGATGCAAAGAGTATTTATTGGCAATGCTATGTTTGAAGTCGCCAATAACGAGCCAATAGCAGATTTATCTCCCTTGGCGTTAGTCTTAAAACAAGGTAATGGCTATGCTCAATATCGCATGTTAAAAGGGCATAGACTGATTGATTTGCAACAATCTAAAGACTTTTTACGCACATTGCGAATGCCAAAAGGTGCCCTTGAGTTACTTAAAACTACGGATATGCGCACCCTTGATCTAAGAATAAGAAACGATTAATTTTTTTAAGCATATTCATGCAACATCTTAATGAAAACTAAAGAGACCAATACTGGTTTGCAGTATTGGTCTTATATGCCACAACCAGTATTCACAGGATTTTGTTGAACTAGATAGTTATTCACTATTCATGCAAAACTAGGTGAACCCCTTTAAAAATGCCGCATTGCATTTAATATCCCTGAAGACAAGTGTTAAACCTTCTGCCATACTATCGCTCTTTTTTAAGCCCAAATATTACACTTGAAAGGCAATAGTATGAATGTAACTCGCGACTTGTTTAATGACGTAATGGTTCCAAACTACAATCCAGCAGCAATTATTCCAGTAAAAGGATTAGGCTCTCGCTTGTGGGATCAAGCAGGTACCGAATACATAGATTTTGCCGGTGGCATTGCGGTTAACGTATTGGGTCATTGCCATCCTGAACTTGTGTCGACGCTAACAGAGCAAGGCCAGAAACTTTGGCATTTGAGCAACGTTCTCACTAATGAACCTGCACTACGCTTGGCCAAAAAACTAACTGATGCCACATTTGGCGAGAAAGTATATTTTGCGAATTCCGGTGCTGAAGCCAATGAAGCGGCTCTAAAACTAGCCCGTCGTTTTGCTCTTGATAATTTTGGTGAGCAGAAAGATCAAATTATCTCTTTCAAACAAGGTTTTCATGGACGCACCTTTTTTACCGTTACAGTAGGCGGACAAACTGCCTATTCAGATGGTTTTGGTCCTAAACCGGGCGCCATCGAACATGCTGATTATAACGACCTAGCAAGTTTTGAAGCATTAATATCTGACAAAACCTGTGCAGTTATGATGGAACCACTACAGGGTGAAGGCGGCATAATCAGTCCAAGCGTTGATTTTGTAAAAGGTGTCCGAGCTTTGTGTGATAAACACAACGCCCTCCTTATTTTTGATGAAGTACAATCAGGTGTGGGTCGTACCGGCGACTTATATGCTTACATGGGACTGGGCGTCATACCCGATATACTGACTACTGCTAAAGCTCTAGGTGGCGGTTTTCCCATTGGTGCCATGTTAACAACCACAGAGATTGCCAAACATTTAAAGATTGGCACTCATGGCAGTACATACGGTGGTAATCCACTTGCTTGTGCGGTAGCCGAAAAAGTCTTGGATATTGTCAATACACCTGAAGTATTGAATGGCGTAAAACACAAAGAACAACTTTTTCGTAAAGGATTAGAAGCAATTAATGAGCAATACCATTGTTTCTCAGAGATTCGCGGTCAAGGCCTACTATTAGGGGCGGCATTGAATGAAAAATTTGCAGGTCGAGCCAGAGAATTTTTAGTCGCTAGTGCAGATGAACAGTTAATGTGTTTGATCGCTGGCGCGAATGTAGTGCGCTTTGCTCCATCGCTTATTATCCCTGATGAAGATATTCAAGAGGGCTTAGTGCGTTTTGAACGAGCTGTTGCAAAAGTAGTTGGCGCCGACGTCTCCTTTAAGTGAGTAAGCGAACATGAAAATCATTCGCCCCATTCATAGTGAAGATTATGCGTCACTGTATGCCATTGCCCAAGAATCTGGAGTGGGTTTTACTTCTTTACCAGTCAACGAAGTGTTGCTTAGAAGTAAAATAGACAAGTCAGTTCAAGCTTTTGCAAAAGATGTCTCCGAGCCATCAGATGAAAGTTATCTGTTTGTGATGCAAGACCAAGAAACCCAAGAAGTGGTAGGCACCAGCGGCATAGTAGCGGGTGTCGGTTTAGACGATGCCTTTTATCATTATCATTTAAGTAAAGTGGTTCATGCATCCCGTGAACTTAAAATTTATAATAATGTCGATATCCTGACGTTGTGTAACGACTACACGGGTGTCTCTGAAATATGCACTTTATTTTTAAGGCAGAATGCTAGAGAAGGCTTAAACGGGCGATTATTATCCAAATTCCGCTTTTTGTTTATGGTGGAACACAAGCAACGTTTTGCTGAAATCATTATTGCCGAAATGCGTGGTATTAATGATGAAAATGGTGAATCTCCTTTCTGGCAATGGCTTGAAGAGCATTTCTTTTCTATGGATTTTCCTACGGTTGACTACCTTACTGGTATAGGTCAAAAACAATTTATCGCTGAACTGATGCCCAAATACCCCATTTATGTAAGCTTGCTCAGCAAGCAAGCGCAAGCGGTAATTGGACAAGTACATGAAAAAACCAAACCAGCTTTACAACTTCTAGAGCAAGAAGGTTTTAGTTGTAGAGGTTACGTAGATATTTTCGATGCAGGCCCTACAGTTGAAGCAAACTTGAAAAATATCCGTAGTGCGCAAGCCAGTAGAAAAATGCAGGTTAAAGTGAGTGATGACGTCGCAGACAATCACCCATCCTTTTTTGTTATCAACACTAAAGTACAAGACTTCCGTGGAGTATGCACTTCACTCGTTATCAATATGGATACTGAAGTTGCCACTATCGGCCAACAAGCCGCCGATGCACTCGGTGTAAGTGATGGCGATAACATTCGTTTTGCTCCGACTCATTTCAGGACATAAATATGAATCAACATACACATTTTATTGCGGGTAATTGGCTCGCGGGCGAAGGTCACGACATTAGCTCAATTGATCCCGCAAAAAAAAGCATCATTTGGCAGGCTAAATCTGCCACCCAAGAACAGGTTGACTCCGCAGTCAGTGCTGCCCGTTCAGCCTTTGTTGCTTGGAGTAACCTCTCTTTTGAGACACGTTTATCTTATGTGAAAAAATTCGCTGAATTGCTCGGGGAAAATAAACAAGCACTGGCTTTGAGCATCGCTCAGGAGACTGGCAAACCACTATGGGAAACAGCAACTGAAGTAGGCGCTATGATAGGCAAAATTGCCCTGTCCGAAAAAGCCTACCATGAGCGCACAGGCACAGTAGAAAATCCTATGCCATTGGGCAAAGCGTTTATCAGGCATAAACCTCATGGAGTGGTGGCTGTGTTTGGACCTTATAATTTCCCAGGGCATTTACCAAACGGACATATAGTGCCGGCACTGCTTGCGGGTAATTCCATAGTGTTTAAACCAAGTGATCTGACCCCAGTAGTTGCAGAGAAAACCATAGAGCTTTGGCAACAAGCGGGTTTACCTGCTGGGGTATTGAACATGGTGCAAGGTGAAGTAGAAACCGGCAAAGCCCTTGCTGCTCATAGCGGCTTAGACGGTTTGTTTTTTACCGGTAGCTCCCGCACTGGTAGGTTGTTACATGAACAATTTGCTGGGCACCCTGGCAAAATACTCGCATTGGAAATGGGCGGAAATAACCCACTTATAGTCAAAGATGCAGCTGATATTAGTGCTGTTGTGCACGATATTATTCAATCTGCTTTTGTGACTTCTGGTCAACGTTGTACTTGTGCTCGACGCTTATTTATTCAACAAGGTGACGCGGGTGATGCAATACTTCAAAAATTGATTGTAGCAACCAATAACATTCAAGTAGGTATGTATGATGCTGAAGCACAACCCTTTATGGGCGCAATGGTTTCGCAACATGCAGCGTCGTTAATGGTTAAAGCCCAGCAACAATTAGTAGAACTAGGCGCAAACCCTTTAGTTGAACTTAAACATCTAGACACAGATTCGGGTTTTGTTAGTCCTGGTATCATTGACGTAACAAACATTCTTAAAGATATGCCCGATGAAGAACATTTTGGCCCATTACTCAAAGTCATTCGTTACAGTGATTTTGACCAAGCCATAGATGAAGCAAACAACACCAGCTTTGGATTGTCTGCAGGTTTATTGTCAGATAGCCAAGCAGACTACCAACATTTCTATCAGCGTATTCGTGCTGGCATAGTTAACTGGAATAGGCCTATAACTGGCGCCAGTGGCGCCGCACCTTTTGGTGGGATTGGCGACAGTGGCAATCATAGAGCAAGTGCTTACTACGCAGCTGACTACTGCGCTTACCCCGTTGCATCTGTGGAATTAGAAAAGACAACATTACCTGGCACTTTGAGTCCAGGGTTAAGCATTTAATTATAGGATTTGAGCTTTCGAACTATGCACAACAAAATTGACACTTTGTTTAGCCATTTATGGCAAGACTACTTAAGCATTACGCCTTCAGCAAAAAAAGTACATGATTTATTGGAAGGCCATGAATTGGAGCATTCAGGCAAAAGCGCCAAGTTAGGGAATGACCATATTGCGTTGCGTACTTTTAATATTGAAAAAATTAACTTGGATAAGCTTGCAGCGCACTTTCTGGCATTAGGTTATACAGAACAAGGGCAATATGACTTTGTAGAAAAAAAACTACGAGCCAAACACTTTGAACACCCAGATGATACTCAACCTAAAGTTTTTATTAGTGAGCTGATAGTTGAAGAAATGCCCTCTGATGTTCAGAAAATCATCCTTAAGTTGACAGCTAACATTGCTGAAAATGCAGCACAACAAGATAACTTTTTGTATTCAGGTACCCATTGGCAAATCAGCACCGAAGAATATGACGTTCTAGTAGCACATTCGGAATACGCAGCTTGGATGTCTGCTTGGGGATTTAGAGCCAATCATTTTACGGTAAGTCTAAATCACATGGGGCATTTACAATCTTTGGCCGAGCTCAATACATTATTGAAAAATTCAGGTTTTGTATTGAACACGTCAGGGGGAGAAATCAAAGGTGGACCAGAGGTATTATTAGCCCAATCTTCTATTATGGCAGATAAAATCGAAGTACAGTTCGCCAATGGTAAGAAGCTAGTACCTAGCTGTTTTTATGAATTTGCGCAACGCTACAAAATGCCTACGGGTAAATTGTACCAAGGCTTTGTAGCCGCTTCTGCCGATAAAATTTTTGAAAGTACCAATACCCAATAGATGTTCTTAAGATAGAGTTTTAGCAAACTCTATCTTATTTCTGTATACATGAAGACAAGGATGTTTTAGTGAAAAAGTCAATTGGGGTTTTAGCCGCGTTGTTAGTCTTTGTTTTCTGGATGTCAGGCCAGGATCTCTCAGATGGTGACGCTACTAACAGCCAAATTACAGTACTAAAGTCCGCAACCGACCTACAACAAATCAACGGGAATCGAGAAAACCCAAATTTTTTGGATCTTTCTACTGCTACATCAAAGTTAGAAATCAATACACAAGCACATCCAAACAATGGGTTAGTAACGTCGACATGCACCACGACTCAGCAGTTAGACTCAGATCCTAGACAAAAGGCTGTGTACCAATGGTTAGAAGAATCCTTTGGAGTAGACCTTGATACAATCGCTAATATTTATGCTTATTCGTCAGAAACTGAATTACTTCAAGCCGCTCAAAAAGGCGATTCAACGGCTATGCTGGCCCTTGGTATAAATTATAAGTGGTACGCTTTTCATGACAATTTTCAGTCAGATAGACTGAGACCCAAGGATTTACCTGAGGTCAGTTATACGGTCAAACCTTTAGATAAAAATATCATGGATAAAGCTAGATATTGGCTTATGCAGGCCGCCCTCAACAATCAATTAATCGGATTGAACGAGCTTGCTTTTTCTTATGCTGATGAAAAAAATCACACAGAAGATATGAAAGAAAAGCAGGCTCTCGAAATCAATTTTTTGGCTTATTTTGCGTTAGTTGATGCATTGCAACCCAGTACCGAGAAAACAATTCCAACTAACTTGTTCTATGTTGATGAAAAGGCAAAGCAAAAATCTTTGGAAAACAAAATGGCAGAACTAGTGACCCAATGGCGCGAAGACAGACTTAAAATGGGGCAAAACGAAAGCCTTGAATTAAATCCATCAAAAGAAATAATAAACTATCTAGAATTACAGAAAAATTTATGTCGGGATACCAATAAAGAGCAGTGATAGGCTAATTGAACTAAAACACTACTCTAAACAGTAAATGAAGCGCCACAACCACAAGTTGTTGTTGCGTTAGGGTTAGTCACTAAAAAGCGTGAGCCTTCTAATCCTTCAGTGTAATCCACCTCACCACCCACTAAATATTGCAGGCTCATAGGATCAACGACTAAGGTCACTTCATTTTTATCAATGGTAGTGTCACCTTCATTTACTTTTTCATCGAAGGTAAATCCATATTGAAACCCAGAACACCCACCACCAGTGACATACACCCGTAATTTCAAATTTGGATTTTCTTCTTCTTCCACCAACGTTTTTACTTTTCTAGCTGCGGCATCAGAAAATTCAATAGGTAAAGCAACTTGCACTGTCATAACTTGCCTCGGCAAAAATGGGATTAACTCTTAATTGTATGGATTATCCAGTACCTGACTAATATGGTCAAGTATTCGCTAATACTAATTAATTACTATTCAGTCCAGCATACTCTAGTTAATCTGACTTAATGACCCTCTTTGGTTTGATTGTATGAACATATTCAAACATGGTACTTAGCCCCCATTTAACAGGAGACACTTACAACAGGTTAGTTAGGATTGATGTCCCAATTAAATACTGTAGTTAACTCACCTTTCTTACGTTTAAACTGAAAAATATCGGCATGCACAGAGACTTGTTCTGGTTGGAAACCTTCAGGTAATCGTATTTCACCAGCAATCACCTGAAAATATTTAAAGCTAAAGGTCAAACTTTTTTGCTCTTGATCAGATAACATAGAGTCAATGGGATATTGCTTTGCTTTACCATTTTCACTGCCAATTAACGTCACCTTCAAATTTCCCTTAAGGGTATTTTTAGTTTTATTTTGTTGCATCAACACTAATTCAAATCGATAAGAATTATCACTTAAAGCAGGCTCTAGGTTAAATCCGTCAATTAAAAAGCCTTGTTCATTTAATTCCGGTGCCATCACTTGTTGATAAAAGGCAAGCTGAGTACGTAGCTCTTTTTCAGTATCGATACTTTTTCCAATTTCAATAAAGTGTTGCTGCTGAGTCAGTCTTGCCACTTCAAGCTCAACCCCTAATACATTGAGTTTTTTGGTCAGTTGCTCATTTTCGAGTTTCAGGTTTTGAATACTTTTTTCATGTGTAGATATAGTCATTTGCTGCTGCGAATAATAGGCGTTTCCCCAAAAGAATCCCGCATACAGGGTAGCGGCAATCACCACAATGAGTGTGAGGTAAAACTGGAATGGTCCAGTCTTATTCTTGAGTTCAGAAATTATCAATTTATGCCCTTTTTAAAGCTACCACGCTTTTCTATGTGAACAGGATATTATCATTTAGTGATTTACAATGGTTGATTGATTTATGAAAAATCTAAGGACTCTGTATTGATAGTTTAACTCTATAAAATACAATGGCTTGTGATAAGCTTCTAATTATCTGAGCTATAAATACCAATATTTATGAACCTCAACGCCTTCAGAAAAGAACTCGCCACGCCACGCACCTCAATTCAATTGTGTGCTATTGCTATTGTGGCTGGTGTTTGTTCTGCAGCGTTAATCATTGTATTTCGTTTATTTATCGAATGGATACAGTTATTGTTTCTGCCAGAAGTGAATAACTTCAGTGCCTTGTCACCTAATACTCGCTTATTTGTACCTATGGTTGGTGCAATATTGATTGTAATTATCGCCTATTTAACCGGTTTTAAACATTACCGTATGGGCATACCGTTTGTGATCCACAGGGTCAAACACTACTTTGGACATATTCCTTTTCGCACAACCATTAATCAATTTTTAGGGGGAGCCATAGCCCTTGCTTCAGGTTTTTCTGTTGGCCGAGAGGGGCCCTCTGTTCACTTAGGGGCATTTGGTAGTAGTTTTATTGGGCAGTGGTTAAAGTTGCCCGACAACAGTATTCGTATTTTATCTGGTTGTGGTATTGCTGCAGCGATATCAGCATCCTTTAACACCCCTTTTGCAGCCGTTCTTTTTGTGATGGAAGTGGTAATACGGGAATACAAAATCCATATTTTTATTCCCATTATGCTGGCAGCGGCTTGTGGAAGTGTTATGACTCGGGCGGTATTTGGAGAAGTCCAAGAATTAGCCTTTATTCAATTTACCGATTTTAATCACTGGATATACCTTTATTTAGTGATATTTGGCATAGTGTTAGGTGCATTGGCCACCTTTTTTAATAATAGTCTCATGGCCATCATTCGTGGTTTTCATCGGTTTGATATGGTGCGGCGTTTACTGATTGCCGGTGCAGTCACTAGCCTAGTAGGTTTTATATTACCCGAAGCTCTGGGCACTCACTTTAATTCAGCCCATGCATTATTTTCTGAAAATTATGATATCCAATTATTGGTATGGGTGCTTTGCGCCAAATTTATTTTAACCATAGTCGCCTTAGGACTAGGTGTGCCCGGCGGAATAATAGGCCCAGTATTTGTAATTGGTATGTTAGGCGGAGTACTTTTAGCCAGTCCTCTGGGTTTGTTTGTGAATGATGTCAGTGAACTTCATGGAAGCTTTTCATTGTTGGGCATGGCAGGTCTGATGGCAGCAGTAGTGCATGCTCCATTAGCAGCTTTGTCAGCGGTTATGGAATTGTCTTATAGCCCCGAACTTGTGCTACCAGCGATTCTGGTAATAGTACCTGCCTACGTCACGGCGACACAATTTTTAGGCAACCGTTCTATCTTTATACGTCAACTCGATTATCAAAAATTACCTTATACAATTTCCTCAGTAATGGAATATTTGCAAAGGACAGGTGTACTGGCAATAATGGATACTGAATTTACTATGGCGCAACGAGATAAAGAGCACTTGGTATCTGAATTGGCCATCGCTGATCAAAAAGCCTTGGTGTATAAGTCTTCTGTTGATGATCACACAGAATACGCCTTGGTCAGTTATGATAACGGCAAAGGTGGTGATGCAATACGTATGACACTCACACCTATGAAGGCCGTCAGATTTCAAGCTACTTTGGCAGAAGTGTATGCCCTATTGTCCCCCAACAGAGCTGGAGCTGTTTACATCTTTTCCAATACAACAGATGATATAGTGGGGATTATTTCATGGGAAACCTTGCGCCATTATTTGCATAAAGCTAATTATTAGGAAGCCAACCTTTCAATGACAATTTTGTGGATTAAAGCCTTACATATATTTTTTATGGTTGCATGGATGTCAGGCTTGTTCTATCTGCCTAGATTGATGGTCTACCATGCCCAGACTGATGTTCAAGCAGTGAAAGATCAATTCAAAATAATGGAGAGGCGACTTTGGTATTTTATTACTCCATTTGCCATTTTAACCTTAGTGTTTGGAGTGTGGTTGATTAGTTTGTATGGCAAAGAATGGTTTGTAGCCGCTAAATGGTTACACCTTAAACTCACCTTAGTGTCGGTGGTATATATTTACCATTTTTACTTATTCAAATTGCTACGAACATTTGCTAACGACCAGAATACTCATTCGCCACGCTTCTTCCGTTTTTTAAACGAAGCGCCGGTTTTAATTGTTTTAGCTATTATTGTTTTAGCGAGCGTAAAGTTTCTTTAAAATTTTAAACGCGCATTATACTCTAGGAAAAAGATCAGGAGAATCGATATGGATGTCAACCAGCAACGCCTTAAGTCTTTACTTGACCAGACTGACTCAGCTTTTGAAGAATATAAACAACACCCCGCATCAGAGGATTATGCACAAGCCTATGAAGAAGCCAAAATAGCCCTTGATCACTATATGCTAGAAATCCGCTTATCGATGCAGCAAAAAGGCAAAAAATCTTAACCTAACTAGCTGTCCATATCATATAAATATGACAGCGGTATTTAATCCTATCCTCAGAAAATGTTATCATTAGGTAATCTAATTACAGGTTGTGCCTGTAATACCTACACATATTTCATTCATACCACTCATCGAAGAGCCCAATTACATGTCAGATAAATTAGCCGGCCACTACTCAGATATTCTTTCAATTTTAGGGGAGGACGTCAGTCGTGGAGGATTGCTAGACACGCCTAAGCGTGCAGCCAAAGCCATGCAGTTTTTAACTGATGGTTATGAAAAAAATCTAGATGAGGTAGTAAATGACGCTATTTTCGAAGCAGATACAGATGAAATGGTTATTATCCAAGACATCGAGTTTTACTCGTTATGTGAACACCATATTTTACCTTTTATAGGACGCTGCCATATAGCCTATCTACCCAATGGCAAAGTATTGGGCTTATCGAAGTTTGCTCGCATTGTCGATATGTACTCTCGGCGCTTACAAATTCAAGAAGGTTTAACCAAACAAATTGCTGACGCAGTGCAGCAAGTAACAGGTGCTACTGGTGTAGGCGTCATTATGGAAGGTAAACACATGTGTATGATGATGCGCGGTGTACAAAAGCAAAACTCTTCTATGATCACCTCTGTTATGTTGGGTTCAATGCGCACATCTGATGCGACCCGTAATGAATTTCTACGCTTAATTGGTAAATAGCCGCCTAAAAGACAAACGCCATGTCGACAATTATTGGCACGGATTTCCCATAGTTTACAGGCTGAGACTCAAATCTCTCTATACTGGTGCAGTCAGGATTAAATAATCACAGACTGCCCAATTATTTACTATCGCTTTGCACTTTTAAAGGGCAGAGGCATGTTTCATTTACGAGAAAGTTATAATGTTTAAAAAGCTCCACGTCCCTTGTTTGTTTATCTTTTGTATATTGTTCAGTGCTCAAAACACCTATGCACAAGATCTTAGACCCTATGGGCCAAAAGAATTTACAGAAAAAAACAAATGGACCGCGATTGTTGCCGCCTATGCACCAGAAATTAAAGCCATAGACCAAGCATTCTCGCAGCTGGCTGATGCACAAATTAACCAGACTTTAACCATCAGGGGAGTCAAATACCAATTGGGCACCTACAAAGGCGAACCTGTGGTGATATTTACAACTGGCATAAGTGTACCCAATGCAGCCATGACAATGCAGATGGCACTAGATTATTTTCCTATTGACCGCGTTGTAATGATGGGCATTGCGGGTGCCGTTAATCCTGATTTCCAACCTGGTGACATTGCTGTGCCAGAGCGTTGGTATTTCCATGATGAATCCGTTTATGTCAATCCTGATCCAAAACAAGCAGGCAGTTTTGTGCTACCAGATTATTATGAAAATGCCCAAAAGAGTTACCAAGCAAGGCGTAAACAAGATCCCCATTCTCCAGCTTATGAGAACTTTGGCTATGTACATCCAGAAGAAATGGCCGTCATTAAACAGGGCTGGGATCAGCCTCAACAAATGCCGTACTTTACTGCGACTGCTGAATTAATTGAACTGGCTAAAAAAGCAGTTAAAGCGGTGAGTCCAATCAAAATGCCTTCAGGCAACCCAATTAAAATTAAAGTGGGTGGCAATGGCGTAACAGGTTCGGTGTTTCTTGATAACGCCGAGTATCGTAATTGGTTGCAACGAGTATACAGTGCCCAAGTAGCTGAAATGGAATCAGCGGCTGTGGGTCAAGTCTGTTTTGTTAACAACGTAGACTGGATAATTATTCGATCAATTAGTGATTTGGCCGGTGGGCAACACGGTAAAAATGTTGAAAATGTATTTGATGGCATTGCATCTGGTACAGGCACCAAATTAATGATTGGTTTACTCGACCAAATAGTTGCCTTGGAACAACAAAAGTAGCTCTTAAAAGGTGTAAGTAATAATCTCAACTTAGTTGCAGCTTATTACTTACATCTTTCTACCGCTGAGGCAAAGTGAGATGACAGGTAACTTTGAGCCTACGAGCATTAAACCTAAAGGTGAAGAATGTGCCAATACCTGTCATTCCCGTGGTAGTTTGAAGCAAAAATATTGAACCTCGGAGGGCACCGGGTGCCGCGCACAGAGAGAACAGAGGAAAAGATATTTAGGGTGTGAGTTCAACCGGTGAAGATTTACAAGCTATTACACGTCATTCCCGCGAAGGCGTAATACTGTTCGTTTAAGGCTTTTTCTTTAAATGTGC
>NZ_CAXBNC010000010.1:0-148734 GCF_963977085.1 uncultured Paraglaciecola sp.
TGGCTGGGGTAGCTGGACTCGAACCAACGAATGACGGGATCAAAACCCGTTGCCTTACCACTTGGCTATACCCCAAGGGAAATAGATTGTTTTACAATTCATCTATAAAAAGTAATTGATTAATAAATACATTGATTCAATTAACTTTAAAAATTGGCTGGGGTAGCTGGACTCGAACCAAGGTATAACCAAGGATCAAAACCTGCACTCACAGCAAAAACTTATAATAAAAATTGGCTGGGGTAGCTGGACTCGAACCAACGAATGACGGGATCAAAACCCGTTGCCTTACCACTTGGCTATACCCCAACAATATCTTACAAATGGTGCGGAAGGAGAGACTCGAACTCTCACGCCGTGAAGCACTGGAACCTAAATCCAGCGTGTCTACCAATTCCACCACTCCCGCATACTTCTATCCTATACGAGATAAAAGTGGTGGCTACACCGGGATTCGAACCTGGGACCCCATCATTATGAGTGATGTGCTCTAACCAACTGAGCTATGTAGCCACTAAATCACTCCGTCTCCGAAGTGGCGCGTATTATGCTGATCTAGGTTTTTGCCGTCAACCGTTTTATGACAATAAAATGTCTGTTTGGTTAGATACTAAGCAAGTGACAGGAGAAATTGGCATCTTGTGAGGATATGATGGTGTTTTTGAGCCTAAATGTACTCGATAGTTAATGAGTAAACTAAATATATCTCCAATTGAAATCAATATACTTATCCCTGAGTAAACACAATAATGCTCAAATTAAGTGCATCTAGGTAGTAATTTTACTGGCTGTAAAAAAACTCTAAAATTCCCCTCACGATGCAAATAGCCTGTAACGCTAAATCAGAGTACATAGTATGAAAAAAATTTTAGTTATTTTATTGATCCTTGCTGCTTTTTATTATTGGTCAAGTGGTGAAACTAATACTGCCGCCATTGTTGAAAAGCCAACTCAAGATCTTGCCTATAGTAAAACCAATAGAATCAATGATGAGATTGAACTTGCTTATAAAAATCGCCAAAGTAATGTTCAAGTGAGTGGCACTGGTACCGTAATTAAATTGTTGCGTGATGATAATGAGGGAGCACGGCATCAAAAATTCATTTTGCGTTTATCATCAGGACAAACACTGCTGATTGCACATAACATCGATTTAGCGCCAAGGGTTAATTCAATTTCTAATGGCGATCAAGTTCAGTTTTACGGTGAGTATGAATGGAATAATAAAGGTGGTGTAGTGCATTGGACTCATCATGCTCCAAATGGTCATCACTATGGCGGTTGGTTAAAGCATAAAGGTAAAACATATCAATAATGTATTAGCCCGTAATATAAAAGGGTCAATGCTGACTGGGCCTAAAGCGTTAGGGTTTTGGGATTGATATAAATGTTATGCATAAACGGAATACAAAATATGATTAAACATTGGAAAGTGATAGGAAGATCATCTGTGATTGTTTCGGTATTAGCTTGCTTTGGAGTATCGATTACGGTGACTATTTTGGAATGGATAGAAAACCCTAATTCCATCTTTCATTCGGCTTCTGGTACAAACTGGTCATTTGTCACCGACACTTTTTTAAGCTGGTTTTGGCCTTTATTGATGGTGGCTTTGCCAATTTCAGTAGTGCTATCAATAATGTGGTTTAAATTGAAAAATACGAAAACCGCATCCAATTAGGTTTAGAATAACTTTTTGACTATTCTCATTATTTTCAAGATGTTACTTCAATTTCGAGTTGATTTTATCCCGAAAAAGAGAGAGATTTAATTGGAATAGGGTAAGTAAATAGCTCCCTTTTTTGGACGAGCCTATTTAGAAAATTTTTGTAGGTCATTAATAAACAATAAAAATTCACTGGAAAATTATAGATGACACTCAGTATTTTCCAGTTATATTAAGCCTTAGTTTTTATATTTATACACATAACAACAAGGAGAATCCAACTTGGATTATTTTATAGGACCATTAAAAAAATACGCAGAATTCACTGGTAGAACCAGAAGAAAAGAATATTGGATGTTTTTTCTCATTTACACGATTTTAATCATTCTACTTTCGGTTGTCGATGCTGTACTTGGTGCGGGATTTCTTTCTCTACTATTTTCACTTGCCATGTTGGTGCCGAGTATCAGTATTGCCGCTAGACGACTTCATGACACAGGGCGCAGTGGTTGGTGGCAGTTAATTTCTTTCATTCCTCTTATTGGTATTATTATTTTAATCGTATTTTTGGTGCAAGATAGCCATGACGATAATGAGTATGGAGCCAACCCTAAATCTGGCGAGTTAGCTTAAATCTATATAAGTTCATTAATCGAAAAGTGACGGTTGGCTGACTGTTGTGCTTAACACAGTTTAGTCAACTGGATTGCTTACTTGGGAGTCTGCCCAATCTATTCAGAAGGCGGACATTAATCACTAATGTTATGCATACAAATGTATGTTTAACGAAACCCATTTTAACCTAAATAGCCATCATTTAAGTCGCAAATACTGCAGTAAAATAGCGTGTCGGCATGAATGACACAATTTGAATTATTCATAATCAAACATTTACAAATTTGTTCAATGTTCAGGGCAGGCTTTCAGATACACTAGCGGCCTCTTATGTTTAACACCTTCAAGGAAATTGTTATGTTAAAAATCAGTCGTTGTTTACCTTTAGTGAGTTTATGTATACCACTTTTTCTTTTATCCGCATGCGGAGAGTCCGATAAAATTGCGGATGAAATATTAGAAGAACTTGAGACTGATTCTTACGCGGATATAGTGGTTGTTAATACGCTAGACCGTGCGGTCGCGGTACATGTCAAAAGTGAGCTTTTTAATCGTGATGTATTCAATTCTGACTTTAAACGACTAGAAGTGTTAGCTGAAGACCTAAGCGAAAACTATCGCTACGAATGGGTATCAGATAACGATAAAACCGACTTTGCTATCCAAGATGCTAATAATGGCGAAAATAGGGTAAGTAAAGAAGTGACCCTAGATGATAAAGAAGACTATTGGGTTGTGGCTTGGCAAGATGGACAGTCTCGAACAGTGGATATTTTCGAAAAAGAACAGGCGTCAGAAGCAGATAAATACAAAGTTAGAGTGTTTGCTGATGGTGCTTACACTATCGCCATTGCTGGCGCAGATTTAGCGGCTACTAGTCAAGGTGAAGTCAGTGGCGGTTATAGTCTCGCCAATTGTGATGATTTAACCATTGCAGATACTGATATTGATTTATGTACTTTGGGCACTGCAGGTAAATCTTACCTAGTGACTTACATTGAAAGTGGACAATACTTTGTGTCAGAAGAATAGCTAACTAGTCTTAAACTCGGTTTATTAGTGGTTTAAATCGAGTTTAAGTTTTTGATAGTAAGTATTTTTTGTTGAATATCCCGATAACATTCTTTGAACACTAGTCTGAAATGGGGGGCACTCGTTATAGCAAATAGTAGGGGGGCTAGGGCATAATAAATCTTACATGTTACGGATAACGCATCACTTAATGAAACATCCGTGGGATTAAACCTGCAAATTAGTTTTATCATTCGCTACACCACATTATTTTTACTAAAAAGGCTGAATTATGCTTGGATTTCGAAAAGTGACGATACTATTGGGCACTATATTGTTAACTTCCAATATTGCGGCACAGCAACCAGAAACAAATGTTCTAACAACCTATGACGCTGAGCTTAGTCACTATGTTTATAGCAACCAGGTTAAGTTTTATGATCTGCAATCTCAGGGGAAAACGCTCAAACTCGCTTATAGTTTTTTGCCTGGAAAAGCCAACAAACCTGTTGTTACCCTATTACATGGTAAAAACTTTATTGCCGACTATTGGGCAACAACAGCCAGTTTTTTACAAAAACTAGGCTACGGTGTACTGATGGTCGATCAAATTGGTTTTGGAAAGTCTTCTAAACCAACTGATTACCAGTATTCTTTTGCTGTTCTAGCCAGTCATACAAAAAGCTTACTTGATAGTCTGAATATTAAAAACACTATAGTATTGGGGCATTCCATGGGAGGGATGTTAGCGAGTCGTTTTGCTCTTATGTATCCCAATTCAACTATGCAGTTGATATTACTCAATCCTATAGGTCTTGAAAATTACTTACAATTTGTTGAGTACAAAGACACTGACTTCTTTTATCAGAGTGAACTAAAGAAGACAGCGCAAGGCGTGAAAAACTATCAACAAACATTTTACTACGATGGTCAATGGAATGAGCAATATGCGGCGCTAACTGACTTTATGATTGGGCAAATCAACGGCCCTGATAAAGCCTTAATAGCTTGGGTTAACGCTAAAACCTACGACATGATATTTACCCAACCAGTAGTAACAGAGTTTACTCAATTATCTATGCCAGTCAGTCTAATTCTAGGTACTAGAGATAGAACAGGGCCAGGCAGAAATTGGCAAAAACAAGGGAATGAATACGAACTTGGGCGTTATGACAAATTAGGGAAGAAAGTACTGAGTATTATTCCTAATGGAGCTTTGTACGAAATGCAGGGTTTAGGACATTTACCGCATATTGAGGATTTTACGCGATTTACTCAGGTATTAACTCAAGCGCTTGAACAAACTAGTCTTTAACTGAAAAATAGTGATTTCTCCAACACAATTGTGTTGGAGAAATCCAAAAAATATTAAACATTAAACCTAAAGTGGATCACATCACCATCTTTAACAATATAGTCCTTGCCTTCTAAACGCCACTTGCCGGCATCTTTGGCACCTTGTTCACCTTTAAATTCAATAAAATGCTCGTAGCTGATAATTTCAGCACGAATAAAGCCTTTTTCGAAGTCAGTATGAATGACACCAGCGGTTTGTGGCGCGGTAGAACCTTCTTTATAGGTCCAAGCGCGTACTTCTTGTACACCCGCAGTAAAATAGGTGTTTAAGGCAAGTAATTCGTAACCACATCGAATAACACGATTTAGGCCTGGTTCTTCCAAACCCATATCAGCCATAAATTCAGCTTTTTCTTCTTCGTCTAATTCGCCAATTTCAGCTTCGATTTCAGCACAAACGGCAACCACTACTGCGCCTTCAGCGGCAGCAATTTCACGTACTTTGTCTAAGTATGGATTATTTTCAAAACCATCGTCATTCACGTTGGCTATATACATGGTTGGTTTTAGGGTCAAAAAGTTCATGTAGCTAATGAGTTTTAATTCATCTTTGTCTAATTCTACTGAACGTAATAATTCGCCTTCATCCAAATGAGGTTTAATTTTTTCTAATACTTTAAGCTCAGCTTTGGCGTCACCGTCGCCACCTTTCGCTTTTTTAGCAACTCTGTGTAGTGCTTTTTCTGTTGTTTCTAAATCAGCCAGTGCCAACTCTGTATTGATGATTTCGATATCATCTTCAGGGCTGACTTTACCTGCTACATGGACAATGTTTTCATTGTCAAAACAACGTACTACATGGCCAATCGCATCGGTTTCACGAATATTCGCTAAAAACTTATTGCCTAAACCTTCGCCCTTAGAGGCGCCAGCGACCAAACCAGCAATATCAACAAATTCCATAGTAGTAGGAATAGTACGTTTAGGGTTTACTATTTCTGCCAACTTGTCTAAGCGTAAATCGGGTACAGGAACCACACCAGTATTGGGTTCAATAGTACAAAATGGGAAGTTAGCCGCTTCGATTCCGGCTTTGGTTAAGGCGTTGAAAAGTGTTGATTTGCCGACGTTTGGTAAACCGACTATGCCGCATTTAAAACCCATTCTGTTTTCCTCTTAATTTTATATAAATAAACTGACGTAGTGCGTCATAGTTAATATGTTTAATAAATTATTATTCTGCCTTGAACGCATGCAAGCGGTTCATGGCTTTTTTAAGATCGTCTTTGACTAATATTTCAAGGCAACGGGTTGCTTCATCAATAGCGTCTTCAATTTGCTGTTGTTCTTTTTGTGGCGCTTTGCCTAATACGTGACCAGTTACTCGGTTTTTATTGCCGGGATGGCCAATTCCAATTCGCAAACGCAGAAAATCTTTCTGGTTAGCCATGCTACTGACAATGTCTCGAATACCATTTTGACTGGAGCTACCACCAGTTTTAAATTTTGCTACACCTGGTGGCAAGTCTAATTCGTCAAAAGCGACTAATAAACTTGTTAATGGAATACGATAAAAATTTGCCATAGCTGCAACAGCTTGACCGCTTTTATTCATATAAGTCGTAGGAATGAGAAGTCTAATATCTTGTCCACCAATCGAGATTCGACCAGTGTAACCATAAAATTTACTTTCAAATTTTAAGGTGCAGTTGTACATTTTTGCGAGTGATTCGACGAACCACGAACCAGCATTATGGCGAGTATGCTGATATTCAGGGCCTGGATTACCCAGGCCCGCAATTAGGCTGATTTGCGCTAATTGTTTATCAGTCAAGCAACTTATTCCGCAGGTGCTTCTTCTTCAGCTGCATCACCTTCGCTTTCATCTTCAGCTTTAGGACCTTTAGCTAGTTTAACTGTTACAACGGCTAAGTCATGATCTTCTTCGCCTTTGTTTAGCTCAACTAAAGTGACGCCTTTAGGTAATACTAAATCGGTCAAGTGAAGAGTTTGATCTAGTTCAACGTTTAACAAATCAACTTCGATGTACTCAGGCAAGTCGCCAGGTAAACAACTTACTTCAACATCAACCATGTGATGTTCAGCGTGGCCACCATTTAACTTGATAGAATCAGCTTTTTCTTCATTAATGAAGTGTAAAGGTACATTGGTGTGAAGTGCTACTTTTGCGTCAATACGCAAAAAGTCAACATGCATAACAAGTGGTTTAAAAGCATGACGTTGCATGTCTTTAACCAATACTTCTGTTTTCTTTTTACCAATATTCAAAGTAAGAACGTGAGAGTAAAAAGCTTCGAAGCCTTGGGCTTGGAAAAGTTTGTTATGATCAAGGGTCAAAGAAACGGCTTCTTTACCCGCTCCATATAAGACTGCAGGTACTTTACCGGCGTGACGTAGGCGGCGGCTCGCACCTTTCCCTAAATCAGTACGGACTTCTGCGTCTAGTGCGAAAATTCCATCAGACATGTGGTAACTCCAAAAATAATAGTAAGTGTGTGTAAATTTTTGCGACCAAAATTTACGTTAGTGTTGCAAGTTTCTCTATCAACAGACAGCAAAAATACAACATCCCCAAAAAAGGGCGGCGAATATTAACACTGGAGCGAATGGGAAACAACGACTATACACTTTAATTTAGTAATAAAAAAAGCGGCTAAAGGTAGCCGCTTTTCTATTATTTATAATGACTTACTCTAATATTCAAACATCGCAGAGATAGACTCTTCATTACTTACTCTACGAATCGCTTCAGCAAGCATGTTAGATAGAGTCAGTTGTTTAACTTTAGGTATGGCTTTAATTTCTTCACAAAGAGGTATGCTGTCGGTAATGATAATTTCATCAATGACAGAATCACGTAAATTCTGTGCGGCATTGCCAGAGAATATAGCGTGTGTGGCGTAGGCATAAACATTTCTAGCGCCATGGGCTTTTAATGCTTCTGCGGCTTTCGCCAATGTGCCGCCAGTGTCAATCATGTCATCTACAATGATGCAATCTCTGTCCTGAACATCACCAATAATATGCATAACCTGGGCAACATTAGCCTTAGGGCGACGTTTATCAATAATCGCCAAGTCAGTGTCGTTCATCAACTTAGCTAAAGCACGAGCACGTACTACACCACCAATATCAGGAGACACAACCACTGGATTATGGAAATCACGTTGACGCATATCGTCTAATAAAATGGGGGTACCAAAAGCGTTATCTACTGGTACATCGAAGAAACCTTGAATTTGTTCTGCGTGTAAGTCGATGGTTAGTACCCGATCTACGCCTACATTTGACAAAAAGTCTGCAACAACTTTAGCTGTAATAGGCACACGCGCTGAACGTACTCGTCTATCTTGTCTTGCATAACCAAAGTAGGGAATAACCGCAGTAATACGTCCTGCTGATGCGCGACGAAAGGCATCGATCATGACAATCAATTCCATTAAATTATCATTGGTTGGCGCACAAGTGGATTGGATAATGAATACATCTGAGCCACGCACGTTCTCGTGAATTTCTACACTGATTTCTCCATCACTAAAACGCCCAACACTTGCATGTCCTAGTTTGGTATAAAGCCTATCTGCTACTTTTTGGGCCAATTCAGGTACTGCATTTCCAGAGAAAATCTTCATATCCGGCACGGTAATATCCTCGGTGCTTATTAATTGGCTGGGGCAGCTGAGTTGAACCGAAAACTAGGTTAAGGTTCAAAATCATACTTTCTCAGCATAGGCTTCTTTCAAAAATGGCTGGGGTAGCTGGACTCGAACCAACGAATGACGGGATCAAAACCCGTTGCCTTACCACTTGGCTATACCCCAATTAACTTAGTTAAACTGTGCTTTGATCTGACTGTGTAACAGAGATGTATTTACACCATTTGCAACAAAACTTGTACTGCCTTCTGGCAATAAAGCTTGAACATCTAACGCTTGCTGATGATGCTCAAATATTGCAAATACACATGCGCCTGTACCGGTCATTCTCGACGGCGCGTATTCTAACAACCAGTGTAATGCTTTTGCAACATTCGGATAGCGATCACAAACTATTTGTTGGCAATCATTGTGGGTGTTTGCAAAACTATAATCCCTAAAATTAATTTTTGCTGTATTTCTGGGCAGTTCAGCCAATGAAAAAATTTCGGCTGTGGATACATGGCTTTGAGGAAATAAAACTAAATAAGTTTGTGCTGCTAAGTTTACAGGTTGCAGTTTTTCGCCTACACCTTCGGCAAAGGCTGTTTTCCCTTGAATAAAAATAGGTACGTCTGCACCTAAGCTAAGTCCCAGCGTCGCTAACTCGGCTTTAGAAAGTTGACAATTCCATAATTGGTTTAGTACTAACAGTGTGGTGGCTGCATTTGATGAGCCACCACCTATACCGCCACCCATAGGTAAACGTTTTCTAAGATAAATTTTGCAACCAAGATCTTTAGATTGGGAAGCTGGCACACTTTGTTTTAATAGTAATGCCGCTTTAACTATCAAATTTTCTGCATCGGCCACACCCAAAATAGGGTCGGCCAAAGTGATTTTCCCCGAAGTATTGATATCGAATGCTAGCTCATCACCATAATCTAAGATTTGAAATAGACTTTGTAATTGATGGTAGCCATTTTCGTAACGGCCGTTAATGTGTAAAAATAAATTCAGTTTGGCAGGACTTGGCCACCAAGTCTGCAGGGGGTTATTCATGTATATCCCATGTATTAACTCGAATTAACAGCTGACTGTTATCTAAACTATTATTTAAAACCACTTTATGGGGTAACCAACTATCACCTACTAATTTATAGTTGTCGTAATTAATTAACCAATTTTGGCAATTATTGCAGCTTGGTTGCAATTGGTTAACCCAGCCTTGATCACTTATTATGACCTGATCATTGTGCTGATGTTGTCCTTTTACCCACAAACGTAATTTTTCTACTGGTATTTGCCAGCCTGTGACACGCCAAATTAACTGATTTGCATCAGTATCTTGATAAGTTTCATCATCAGCAATTAGCGTGACACCTTCATCATTACCCTGCATCTTTACAAGAGACGTACCAATAATAGAAGTCATATTGAGTTGATATTGTTGTGGTGACTGTTGCCACCTAAAGTTGGCACTTTGTTTCTTTTCAGGGCCTTTGAAGCCTAATCTACCTTTAATAGTCCAGTTATCTAGCCGTTTTAGTGACAGCTGGTGTGTAGTTGAATTTAAACTCACAATAGGAGCGGGGGGGGTAGCACAACCAACCAGAAATAAAATAAGGGCAAGGGAAAATGAGGCTTTTTTAATAGGGAGTTGGCTAACTAACACAGTTTGAATAACACTCGTCAAAAAATAAATCGATTGAGTCAATAGGAACATACAAGTGACATCGCTTTCAATAGTTTTACCTTTTGCGTACAATGCCGCCACTTAATTGGCCCTTTGTTGTAGTTTATCTAATCACTCCATGACCCTAATTGCTTTTGGTATTAATCACAAAACCGCTCCGATAGCATTGCGTGAAAAAATTGCATTTTCACCCGATGCAATAGTGCAGGCGTTGGCATCTTTGCGGCAAGTCACGGGTGCGAGCGAATCTGTGATTTTGTCAACCTGCAATAGAACTGAAGTTTATGCCCAGCTTGATGATAAACAGACAACGAATATTGCCAATTGGTTAGCTGATTTTCATGGCGTGCAATCAAAAGAGTTACAAGAAAACAGTTATCTTTATACCGAGCAGCAAGCAGCCAATCATATAATGCGAGTGGCCTGTGGATTAGATTCTATGATGTTAGGGGAGCCGCAAATTTTAGGGCAAGTAAAACAAGCTTTTACTGATGCTAGAAATTCTGGGGTGATAAAGGGCCACTTTGAAAGACTGTTTCAACATACGTTTTCAGTGGCTAAAAGGGTGCGCAACGAAACAGATATTGGCGCCAATGCCGTGTCTGTTGCTTATGCATCGGTACAATTAGCTAAACATATATTTTCATCTTTGGAAAAAAGCCGAGTGTTGTTGATCGGTGCAGGTGAAACCATAGAACTTGTGGCCAAACACCTCTACGAACAGAATGTTAAATCACTCACTGTGGCAAACCGTACCTTGGCTCGTGCTCAGCAAATTGCCGATCCCCTAAACGCTTCTGTATTAACCTTGGCGCAAATTCCTCAGCATTTAAAAGAGGCTGATATCGTTATCAGTTCAACTGCCAGTCAGCTCCCCATCTTGGGTAAAGGGTTAGTACAAAGTGCGTTAAAAGAGCGTAAACATAAACCCATGTTTTTTGTGGATTTAGCGGTACCTCGTGATGTTGAAGCAGAGGTAGGAGAGTTAGATGACGCCTATCTTTATACAGTGGATGATTTGCAGCAAATAGTAGAAAAAAACTTAGCCAATCGACAAGATGCAGCAGCACTTGCGGATGAAATGGTAGAACAACAAGTACAACAATTTATGCGTTGGCAACAAAGCCAATCATCAATTGATATTTTAAAAGGATTTCGCGATCAAAGTGCGATGCAGCGAGATACTTTAGTGAGTAAAGCGCTAAACCAACTAGCGGACGGCAAAGATGCTGAGCAAGTGGTCATAGAACTTGCTAACAAATTAACCAATAGTCTTATTCATGCCCCCACCAAAGCGTTAAAAAATGCGGCCAGTGAACAAGATTCACAACAGCTTGCATTACTAATTGATGCATTAGACTTAAAAAAATCAGATAATTAGCGACTAAGTTAGTCTGCGTACAGGAATATAATGAAAGAATCGGTTCAACGAAAACTAGAAGCCTTGGACGAGCGTTATGAAGAGGTGCAAGCCCTATTAGGTGAAGCTGATGTTATTGCGGATCAAGAAAGATACAGAGGCTTAACGAAAGAATACTCGCAGTTAGAAAATGTCGTGAAGTGTTTTCGTGATTTCCAGTTGGCTCAACAAGATTTTGAGTCCGCGCAAGAAATGATGCAAGAAGACGACGCTGAGATGCGTGAAATGGCGCAAGAAGAATATAAAACAGCCAAACAAAAAATTGAAGTGTTTACTCAAGAGCTGCAAATATTATTGCTGCCTAAAGATCCTAACGATGAAAGTAACTGTTTTGTAGAGATACGCGCAGGGGCAGGGGGTGATGAGGCGGCTATTTTTGCTGGTGATTTGTTCCGTATGTACAGTCGTTATGCTGAAAAACAGGGCTGGAAAGTTGAACTTGTGACGGCTAATGATGGTGAGCATGGTGGCTATAAAGTGGTGATTGCCAATATTATTGGTGACGGCTCTTATGGGGTAATGAAGTTTGAGTCAGGTGGACATCGTGTACAACGCGTGCCTGATACTGAGTCACAAGGGCGTATTCATACCTCAGCATGTACTGTGGTGGTAATGCCTGAAATACCAGAATCTGAAGCCATTGAAATCAATAAGGCAGATTTGAAAATTGATACTTTTAGAGCCTCTGGGGCCGGTGGACAACACGTCAATAAAACTGACTCGGCTATTCGTATTACCCATAATCCTACAGGCATAGTGGTTGAGTGTCAGGATGAACGTTCACAACACAAAAATCGCGCCAAAGCCATGGCTATATTACAGTCTCGTTTGACTCAATTAGAAGAAGATAAACGCCAAGCAGAAGAAACCTCTACGCGCCGAAACTTAGTGGCAAGTGGAGATCGCTCAGAACGTATTCGCACCTATAATTTTCCACAGGGGCGGGTCACAGATCATCGAATTAATCTAACTTTGTATTGTTTAGATGACGTCATTGCGGGTGACTTAAATGCGGTGCTAGAGCCTATCAGACAAGAACATCAAGCTGATTTGTTATCCTCCCTTTCTGACGAATAGATTGTCTTGGATTATCCATTGTTGACTATTGAGCAAGCATTGTCTTGGTCTAAAGCCAAGCTCAGTGCCGATGGTGTAAGCGATGATGGTTTACATGATTCAGCGGCTGTTGACAGCAAAGTATTGTTGGCAGCCTGTTTACACAAAGAATTGGTTTATTTGCATACTTGGCCTGAAAAAGTGCTAGATAAATTGCAGTTGCAAGAGTTTCAAGAGTACGTTGAGCAAAGATCTTTAGGTCATCCCGTTGCCCATATTATTGGTTATAGGGATTTTTGGACATTGCGTTTAAAGGTCACTGCAGCCACGTTGATCCCTCGACCTGAAACTGAACGCTTAGTTGAAATTGCGCTTGACCTAAATTTACCTGAGAAAACCAAAGTGTTGGATTTAGGCACGGGAACTGGCGCTATTGCTTTAGCGCTAGCGAGTGAACATCCTAGTTGGCTGATTACAGGCTTAGATAAAAGTGCCGAAGCGATCGCATTGGCTAAAGACAACGCCATCTTGCATAACCTTGAAAGTGTTGAATTTATTCAAAGTGATTGGTTTTCTGCCGTTTCACGTCAACAATTCGATCTTATTGTCACAAACCCACCCTATATCGAAGAAAATAACCAATATTTGCGACTTGGAGATGTGCGTTTTGAACCTAGTAGCGCGTTAACCGCGGGGGCTGATGGCCTTGATGATATTCGTTTAATTGTTGCTCAAAGTAAGGAGTATCTGGCTGGTAACGCTTGGCTGGTAATTGAACACGGTTACCAACAAAGTGCTCAAGTGGCGGGTATACTTAAAGAACATGGTTTTAAAAAAATTCGCAATGAATGCGATCTAAATGGCTTGCCCCGTATTTCCTTAGGATGCATGTAAATTTTATTAATATTTTATAGTGGATTTTTTTGTCCTTTGGTTGTTGTTTTCATCAATTAGTTATAACTTAACACACAATTTTAGCAGCTTAGTCTTAGCTTAAGCTTGTTACCAAGTCATTGATTTAAAGGAATGTGTAATGTCTGACGAAATTTTGTTTGCCGAAGATACAGAAGATGAAGTTCAGTGGCATGGCAAATGGAAAGTGCTAATCGTAGATGACGAGCCTGAAGTCCATGCAGTGACTAAACTAGCCTTAGGCGATTTTGTTTTTCAAGATAAAGACCTTGAATTCATTAGTGCCTTCGATGGTGAAGAAGCGAAAAAAATGTTTCTTGAACACGATGATATTGCAGTGGTACTGCTTGATGTGGTTATGGAAACCGATGATGCAGGCCTAAAAGTAGCTGAATTTATTAGAAATGATGCGGATAATCACTTTACTCGCATAATATTACGCACCGGCCAACCCGGCCAAGCACCAGAACGTGATGTGATCATTAATTACGATATTAATGATTACAAATCTAAAACTGAATTGACTGCGCAAAAACTCTTCACCGTGGTTATATCTGCACTGCGCTCATACCGCGATATCATTGTTATTGAGGAAAATAGGCAAGGATTGGAGAAAATAATTTCTGCATCTGCGGACCTTTTCAGTATCCATTCCTTAGAGAGTTTTATTGAAGGCATAGTTCAGCAATTGGCTTCCTTATTAGGGGGAACAAAAGACACAGCTTATTTAACTTCAGCAGTGGTGGGTCCTAAACCGATAGAACAATATAACTGTTCGGAGTTGTATGTATTTACCGGTAGAGGCGAATATGAAAACAAAGAAGGTAATCGACTTGAAGAAGTGATTGGTGGCCGCGAATTAATTTCATGCCAGCAAGCCTACGCCAATAAAACCATGGTCTGTGAAGATGAATATTTAGTGGTTTATTGTGATAGTAAAATTAAGAAAGGGTCGTTGCTTTATATGTCGGGTTTGCCGAGAAAATTGACAGCAACCGATAAACATTTAATCGAAATATTTTCCCAGAATGTACAAATCGCATTCGATAACGTGTTGTTAAATAAAGATATTGAAGATACTCAAAAGGAAATTATTGAGCGTTTAGCTGATTCATTGGAAGAAAATTTTGGTAGTGAAAACCACACCAAACGCATGATAAAAATTTGTGAGGTGTTGGGCCGAGCTGCCAAGTTATCCAAAGACGAGTTAAAGACCTTGTGTTTAGCTGTGCCACTACACGACATTGGGAAACTTAGAGTTTCAGATAGTATCATGTTGAAACCGGGAAGCCTTGATGAGGATGAAATGCGTAAAGTGCGTAATCACGCAGAGATAGGTTACAACTTATTAAGAGAGTCTAATCGCCCACTTATCAAAGCGGCTGCACTTATTGCTCGCGACCACCACGAATATTGGAATGGTAAAGGTTACCCAAGAGGTAAATCTGGTGAAGGCATTCATATATTTTGTAGGATCGCCAGCCTAGCTGATGCCTTTGATGCGATGCGAACTAAGCGCAGTTATAAAGAAGCATGGCCGCTAGAAAAAGTAATGGAAGTGATTGTTGCCGAAAAAGGCCAACAATTTGATCCAAAAATGGTGGAACTATTGCAAGAAAATATCGACGAGATAGAAGATATTATGCAAAGTTTGAGCTGCGAAAACTAATTGGTAATCCCCTAAAATTAAGGTGTATTTAGAATGTACGAAATGATTAAACATACTCATTTAACTGCCATTGCATTAAGTGTAGTGTTGTTTTTGTTGCGATTCATACTTAACGCAATGCAATCTCCTATGCTGCAAAAGAAATGGCTCAAAATTCTTCCACATATTGTCGATACTTTACTACTGGTTACTGCCGCCACATTATGCGTCATGCTCAAGCAATACCCTTTTGTCGATGCATGGGTCACTGAAAAATTATTAGCCTTGGTGATGTACATATTTATGGTGACTTTAGCCTTAAAGCTTGGCCGTAACGGGTTTATGCGCGGCATAGGTTTGGTAGGAGCAGTAAGCTGGATTGCTTATGCAGGCATGGTTGCCGTCAGTAAACAGCCAATTTTCTTTTAGATTAAGCTTCGCTGCATTAATAGTATGAATTAACAGCGACTTAGATTTATTTTATGAAATTAGCGGCAATTACAGTAAAGGTTACCCCACTTAAACCGATAAAAAGGAGTGAGTATATTTAGTGGGGTAAAATGAGTGAAAGAGTTAAAACAGGCTATCTATAAGGGGGATTATTTGATGGCCAGTTTGCAGTTGGCTAAGGTGTTCGAGCCTAACAACTGTCTGCCAGACAATTATTTAAACAAGGTAGACTTGTGGGTTGAGCAAGCCAAAGCCTTCATTAGTTCAGCTAATTCCGACGCAAATAATTTTAAACAATTTATCCACTTCTTTTATGTTGAGCTTGCTTTTAGTGGCGATGAGAAGAACTATTTTACCTGTCAGTACAGTTTGTTAGATCACGTCCTTGATTTTCGAACAGGTATCCCTGTAAGCCTTGCTATTGTGTTCCAATCCATGGGGAAGTCACTTGGTTTTGATGTATGTGGGGTAAACTTCCCAGGACATTTTTTAATTAAATGTCGATTTAGTGATCATCCTAATATTTATTTAGATCCCTTAAATGGTAAACAACTGAGTCGCCATGATTTAGAGGCCCTGTATTTTTCTATTTTGCATGAAATAGAAGATGAAAAAATGCCTGAAGAAGCCTTGGATGAAGCAAGTTGTGACGAGACTATTGTTAGATTATTGCATAATTTGAAAGCTTCATACATTAACGAAAAATGTTATTCAAATGCACTGACTGCAGTCGAGTTATTGGTGAATTTGTGTCCCAATGATCCTTATGAAAGAAGGGATAGAGGGTTTTTATTACATCAATTGGATTGTACTCAAGTGGCTATTGCTGATTATCAATATTTTATCCGTAAGTGCCCTAAAGATCCTGCCACACAGCTTCTTCAAGCCCAATTACAGCAATTGAGTGAACAGGCCCCTGCGGTTTTTCATTAGTAGGATATTTCACGTCCTATTTTAGGACGTGGTAAATGGCTTGAGTCAATTGTGTCAGTTGTGGTGGCGCAATAATATAGGGGGGCATGATATACACTAGTTTACCGAATGGTCGGATCCATACACCTTGCTTCACTAAGGCTTTTTGTAACTCAGCCACGTTAACAGCAGACTTGCATTCTACAACACCAATAGCGCCCAGTACTCTCACATCCGCGACTGCTTCTAAATCCATGCACTGTGCTAATTCAGTTCGAAGTTGTTTTTCAATCTGAGATACTTGTGTTTGCCAAACATTTTGTTGAATGATTTTTAAGCTTGCATTGGCGACAGCGCAGGCAAGGGCATTGCCCATAAATGTTGGGCCATGCATAAACACGCCAGGCTCACCTTGGCATACTCCTTGGGCCACATCTTCAGAACAAATTGTGGCAGCCAATGTCATATAGCCCCCAGTTAAAGCTTTACCTAAACACATAATATCGGGGCTGATATCGGCATGTTCACAAGCAAATAATTTGCCGGTACGGCCAAAACCCGTGGCAATTTCATCACAAATTAACAGTAGGTTGTAATCGTCACAAAGTTGCCTGCAACGTTTTAAATATTCTGGGTGGTAAATGCGCATTCCGCCGGCATTTTGCACTATGGGCTCAATGATAAGAGCTGCTAATTCATTGTGATGAGCCTGAATAAGTTGCTCTAGTGGTTTGATGTCGTCTTCATTCCACTGTTTGTCAAAGCGAGTTTGTGGAGCCGGTGCAAAGATTTGTTGCGCTAAGGCGTCTGTAAATAAGCTGTGCATGCCATTTATTGGATCACATACAGACATTGCCGCAAATGTATCACCATGATATCCGTTACGTGGTGTGATAAATCTGTGTTTATTGGTGTTGCCTTGACACGCCCAATATTGCAAAGCCATTTTCATTGCCACTTCAACTGAAACAGATCCTGAATCAGCCAGAAAAACGCGGTCAAGGCCTTGGGGTGTGATATTCACTAAAGTTCGACAGAGATCAATGGCTGGCTGATGAGTTAGCCCACCAAACATTACATGGGCAAATTCATCCACTTGATTTTTTATGGCTTGATTTAGTTCGGGATGGTTATAACCATGAATAGCTGTCCACCAAGATGCTACGCCGTCCACCAGTTTTTCACCTGACGCTAAGTGGATATATACCCCTTCTGCTCGTTTTACTTCGTAGCAGGGAAGAGGATTAATTGCAGAGGTATAAGGATGCCAAATGTGTTGTTGATCAAAGAGTAAATTTTGATTGGTCAAAATGTGTTCGCTTGTAAAGTTTTGAGTTTAAATTAAGTTGACAATGCTGCCCTGCGCCATAGACTAAGCGCCTTGAATCATTTAGTAAAGTCTGAAATAAAAGGTTGTGCCATGTCTTTAAATTCTGAGCCTCTAAGCTCTTCGTCATCACTCAATCACGCTAGCATTCGTCATGACTGGACTATTGAAGAGGTGAACTCCCTTTTTAATCTGCCGTTTAACGACTTGATGTTTCAAGCACAAACAATACACAGACAATATTTTGATCCCAATCAAGTGCAAGTGAGCACTTTGTTGTCGATTAAAACCGGCGCATGCCCTGAAGATTGTAAGTATTGTCCGCAAAGTGCACGTTATGATACAGGCCTAGAAAAAGAACGCTTAATGGAAGTTGAAAAGGTCATTCAGCGCGCCAAAGAAGCTAAACAAGCTGGCTCTACACGTTTTTGTATGGGAGCCGCATGGCGTAATCCACGTGAAAGAGACATGCCTTATGTTACCGAGATGGTCAAAGAAGTGAAAAAGCTGGGTTTAGAAACCTGTATGACCTTAGGTATGTTAACCCGTGACCAAGCGTTGGCATTGAAACAAGCAGGCCTTGATTATTACAATCATAACCTCGATACCTCTCCAGAATTTTATGGCGATATTATTACCACTCGCACTTATCAAGACAGGTTAGACACCTTAGACAACGTCCGAGGCGCGGGCATGAATGTCTGCTCTGGCGGCATAGTCGGTATGGGTGAAACCGCTTCTGACCGCTCAGGTCTATTAATGCAATTGGCTAACCTTGAACATCATCCAGAAAGTGTGCCTATTAATATGTTAGTCAAAGTGAAAGGCACACCTATGGAGAATGTAGAAGACTTAGATTATTTCGAGTTTATTCGTACTATCGCTATTGCTAGGATCATGATGCCAAAATCCTATGTACGTTTATCTGCTGGTCGGGAAGCGATGAATGAACAAATGCAAGCCATGTGTTTTATGGCGGGGGCAAATTCAATCTTTTATGGCTGCAAGTTGTTAACCACTTCAAACCCTGAAACACATGAAGATGTGATGTTATTTAAAAAGTTGGGGATCAATTCAGCGCAAACCCGAGATTATTCTGATGAAGCACATGAAGCGGCATTGTTAGAAGAAATTGAAGACAAAACCACTGAAAATTTATTTTATGATGCCTCCAGTAAACAAGCTGAAACTGTTGCAGGCTAATGGCATTTGACTTTATCGCTGCGGCCTTAGATAAGCGCCGCAGCGAAGGACTGTTTCGTTCGCGCAAAACCGTAGATTCAGCCGCAGGCCCAATGATTGAAATTGGCGGGCAGCACTATATTAATTTTTCCAGCAACGATTATTTAGCGATGCGTCGTTCTAGCGTGGTAATGCAAGCGTGGGTTGATGGTGTGAGTGAGTATGGTGGCGGCAGTGGTGCGTCACCTTTAGTTACGGGTTATACCAATGCGCATCAGGCTTTAGAAGATTATTTGGCAACAGAACTTAAGCGAGACAAAGTCTTATTGTTTAATTCAGGTTTTGCTGCCAATCAAGCTGTGTGCCAAGCATTGTTTGGTCATAAACACAGTGATCAGCAAGATCTGATTATTGCCGACAAGCTGATGCATGCTTCTTTTATCGAAGGAGCGCAAGGATCTTTGGCTAAGTTATCTCGCTTTAAACATAACGATCTGAAGCACTTGCAAATATTGTTAGATACTATTAATGCACCCCAAGCACAAAATACTATAGTGGCCACCGAAGGCGTCTTTAGTATGGATGGCGATCAAGCTCCCTTACCTGAAATAGTGGCTATGAGTCACCATGCCAACGCCTGGTTGATGGTTGATGATGCCCATGGATTTGGTACCTTAGGCGAAAATGGTAGGGGCGTGATAGAAGCCCATAATCTGTCGCAACAACAAGTGCCTATATTGATGGCTACTTTTGGAAAAGCGATAGGCACAGCGGGCGCATTTGTGGCTGGTAGCCATGATTTCATCGACTATTTGATTAACTTTGCCAAGCATTATATCTACAGCACGGCTATGCCAGCCGCACAGGCTTATGCCACCTTAATGAGCTTACAAGCTAAACTAGGTAACGAGCGTCGCAGTATTCTTGCCCAGCGAATTGCGCTGTTTAAATCATTGGCCAAGCAAGCCGGATTACCACTATTACCCTCCAACTCGGCAATCCAACCTTTACTTATTGGTGATGCGCAAAAAGCGTCTTTAGCAAGTGACAAACTTAAGGCCTTGGGACTATGGGTGACGGCAATACGCTACCCTACAGTGCCTAAACATACTGATAGATTGCGTATTACCCTTACAGCGGCTCACGAACCCCGGGACATTGAAGCCTTAATTGATGCGTTACAGATTGTATTGCAAAAAGATAACGAGGTACTTGGGGGATGACTAATACTTCTATTGCTAGTCGTAATAAAATTCGCATCGCCCAGCAATTTAGTCGTGCTGCTAACACTTATAATTCAGCCGCGGATGTACAGTTGGATATAGCCTTTGACGCATTGGCGTATCTACCTTCCCATTATCAAAATGGCCTAGATATTGGCTGTGGAACAGGGCGAATTAGTCAACAACTTAGTACAAGATGCGATAGGTTAATCGCCATGGACTTAGCCTTTGGCATGTTGGCATACGCTCAAAAAAATAATGTTGTAGCCGACCCATCTATTTGTTGGTTACAAGGTGACGCAGATTGTTTGCCATTGGCGGATGATTCAGTTGATATGCTGTTTTCGTCTATGGCTTTGCAATGGGCTGACAATCAGCAAAAAGTCATGGCCGAAATCACCCGAGTTTTGGCAGCAGGTTCAAATGCTATATTGGCCATTATGTGTGATGGGTCATTTAAGCAACTAAATGATACTTGGTTAAATATCGACAATCATCGTCATGTGAATAACTTTGCCACAGCCCAGTCTTGGTGTGATGCGGCAAGATCACAAGGGTTGCAGGTGAATATGCAAGAAAAACGGTATGTGACTTGGCACCAGGATATTAGGAAATTATTATCTTCAATCAAGTCCATTGGTGCAAATGTAGTGTTAAAAAGTCAAAATTTAGAGCCAACGGACGCTAGGCTTCATCAAGGTAAAAACCTCCTCAACCGGGAGACCTTGCAACATCTTGAAACCTATTATCAGCAAAAATACGCTGAAAATAGGCAACTTCCTCTGACATATCAGGTCTGCTTTTTACACTGCAGTAAATAATTTCAATTCGTAGTTAAATAGGATTCCATGGGACATTTATCAGTTAAACGTCGTGCTTTTTTTGTAACCGGTACAGATACCGAAGTGGGTAAAACCTTTGTCAGTGAAGCATTACTCATATTACTCAATAAAAAAGGTTTGTTAACCTGTGGTTATAAACCTATCGCGGCAGGTTGCGAGCGGACACCTGAAGGCTTACGTAATGAAGATGCCTTAGCCTTGCAACAGCATTCCAGTATTGATTTACATTATGATGAAGTGAACCCTATTGCTTTTGAAGCGGCGATTGCGCCGCACTTAGCGGCGCAAAATTTAAGTGCAGACACCACCTCTCAGCCTATCTCTATTGATACCGTGCGTGAAGGGTTTAATTGTATATTTCAGAAACATCCTGATGTGATAATTGTAGAGGGCGCGGGGGGCTGGCGTTTACCATTAGGTATCGATTATGAAGGTCAACCAAGATACTTATCAGAGTTTGTAGTGGAACAAAATCTGTCGGTCATTTTAGTTGTGGGTATGCGTTTAGGGTGTTTGAATCATGCCGTATTAACAGCCGAATGCATTCGCAACGACGGCTTAAAAATAGCGGGCTGGGTCGCCAACCAAATGGAGCCCGATATGCCCTATTTAGATGAAAATGTTGATAGTTTAAAAAGCCTATTGGATGCGCCGTTTCTTGGCTTGGTGCCAAGAGTAAACACAGCAGAACAAGCTAGCGCCTACCTTGATTTGTCTGCCATTGATATTATAAATAGTGAGAAAGGGTCATTCGATTTATTTGGTTTAATGGTAAAATCTGATTTTGTTTAGTCTCTTTGCACATTCAGTGGTTTGTATTTCCTTTTATTTCTCCATGGCACTCAATTTCTGCCTTCTTTGTGCGCCAAAAATAATTCAGTATACAAAATAATCAAGACCATTGAAGACTAATCAATTGCCAAAAAAAAAGCCTGATGGGCATCAGGCTTAAAAATGAGAACACACATAAAAACTATACAATCAGACGACTAATATCAGCATAAGTTCAATTGTTTGCTTATAATTTTTCAAAAGGCATAGTTGTATCGCTTCAGGAGCGTTTTAACGCTGATTAATACAATTTTAATTATGGACTTTTGTGGTTAAAGCAAGACGTTACATTTTTAGAGGTCAATCTGATTTTATGGACATAGTTATACGCAATATCGCAAATGAATTTGTCGTAGTTGATCCAGATAAAAAGGCTACAGTTGAACCCGTTGATCCAATGCTTTATCAGAGAATCGAAAAAAATTATGAGGGTTTTAAATCTCATGAGCTGATTTCATCTTATGAATTTAGCTGTGATTGGAATACATGGGAAATTCACCCCCATGGCGACGAAATTGTTCTCTTGTTATCAGGAGAAATAACGTTAATTCTACAGCTTAATGGCGGACAAAAATCAGTTACTTTAACGGAGTTAGGTTCTTACATAATTGTACCCAAAGGTATATGGCATACTGCGAAAACGATAGTTCCAAGTAAACTTTTATTTATTACCCCAGGTGAGGGGACCTTAAATAAAGATGTACCAGAATAAAAATATTTGTCGCCAATAACACCTAAATCACAAAACACTTGGCCGTGATCAACCGCGATTAATGAATGCATGTTGCTAGCTATGACTTTTAATTTCTAATTGTTATTCGGAATAGTATTCTTGTACACCTCAAAGTTAACCTCTTTAGGTGTGGTAAGTTTAAGCATGGCACCGGTGCTAAGTAACACTACACTTTGCCAATATAAGCTATTTATTAAGGGCTCCCAATTGTCAATTGAATAATGCTCTGCACATCGATTAATAATAAAAAACATGCTCACCAGAATACTTACTGAGGTATAAGAACGAAATACTGCACTGATCATTGTGTGTCTATCTTTTGGGGATTGATGTGGATCTAACTTTTTGCCTCGTAGTAACACATAACCTAGTCCAACAAATAACCCGTTACACAACAGCATAGAACCAACTAATACCAATATATCTGAAGAAATATTGAAATCATTAAGACTTAACATGACAAAAATACAAACAAAAAACATAGCGACAGCTGACAATAATCGAGCTGCAGAAAGATAGTTAAATACACTTCTAGGGCTAAGGTCTGCATGGCGTTTGGTTTGCACATCCAGGTTGCGCATTAACTTAAATTGTTTAATAGCTGATACTTCTAGCATCAAGAAGGGAATAGCTTGCAGCATGCCGTAGGCAAAGGGCAAAGCATCCAAATTTTTTAGTTGAATATTTCCAAGTTGCATAGCAATAACAACACTTATCAAAATGGCTAATCCAATAATCAGTAACCCCCTATTAAGTAACTTATAGAGTATTTTACCTTCAAGAGTTTTTTCATAACCTTTGGGGTATAACTTAGCGTACTTATCTGCTGGGTAATGTTTAAATATGTAATCCATACGGCTCAAAATTCTTTTTGGGTAGTGATAAGAAATCAAGCATATTTGGCTAAAAAAAGCGCTGAAAAATATTAATTCTATCCACATGTTTAAGTCCTCTTTAAATCTTTTTTGTCTAATTATTTAGGCAATATCATTTGTCATTTAATACATTGCTGAAAGTGATCCGCATTTCGGAATCTGTCACTCCGGCCGCTTTCATCTTTTCAATAAACTCTTCAAATTGGCTGGTCATCCATGCCTTAAGATCAATCTGACAGTTATCTTTTGCATCTGGGTGTACAAAAGTACCTCGGTAACCTCTACTTTGAATGACTGCATCCCTTTCTAATAACTTGTATGCCTTGGAGACCGTTTTACTGTTTACGTCCAAGTCATTAGCCAATTGCCTAATAGAAGGCAATGGATCACCAGGTTTCACTTTATCTGCAGCCACGGCTTGCTTAATTTGTGCAACTAGCTGAGAAAAAATTGGCATAGGATCATCTATATCAATGGTTATTTGCATAAAACTGATATGCTCCAGTTGTTCCGTGTGTTGTTATGGTACATGTGGTGTTTGGTTTGTGCAAACTTTATTCGATATTTATTATTTGCAAGTGTTTAAAATGACTTAGATCAAGGCTAACTTTGGAGATATATTGTCGCTATGGTGAATGGCACTAATCCACAACCTATTGAAGATATCTAATTGATTTTATATTGAGGGATTGACGGGCGACCTAGATTGATCGACATGAGTGTTATGTTTATAGACCTAGCAGTCATGGTAATTGAGTTAGGGTCATGCCGTCACTGTTCGCTCATTTGTTTAAAGTTAAACTTCTAATTGCCCCTTTGTTGTCCATTTTTCTCCTTGCCAACGCGCAATCATAATAAGCCCTCTTGCCCACTCATCTAAACCAATTGCAATCCAAATGCCCACTAGCCCCCAAGCCCAATAAATGCCTAAAAGATAGGCCGACAACACGCCTATTCCCCACATAGCAAGTATGCCCACCTTAACAGGGAAAAACACATCGCCAGCGCCTTTTAATGCGGCAATCACAATGAGATTAATGGCTCGGCCCGACTCTAAAAACAAAGACACTATCAACAAAAGTGCGATGAGTTGTTGGGTTTGGTAATCGTTACTGAAAATTGCCGCAATAGGGTGTCGCGCGATTATCATGGCTAAGGTCACACTAAAGGAGATGGCGACACCTAACATCCAGTATTTGTGTACATTTGATTTGAGCTCTGCAAAGCGCCCTTGGCCTACATAAAAGCTACTTAAAATTTGTGCGCCATTGCCTAAAGACAATGAAAATACAAACATAAACCTAGCCGCTGTTTGCACAATGGCGGCGGCAGCCAATGCCACGGTTCCAAGCTGGGCTACAAAAAACATAATGGTTATTTGCGCCATATTATAAGAAATACTTTCGCCAGCATTAGGTAAACCAATTTTTAATATTTGCTTCAATTTGATTAGTTCAGGTTTAAAAATCGCTGTAAAACTAAGTGGGATTTTATGATATTTAATGACATACCAGCACATAAGGGCGCTAATTATTTGACTAATCACAGTGGCAAAAGCCACCCCAACCACTCCTGTTTGCGGCAAATCAAAAGGTGGATATAACGCAAAATAGTTACCCACTAAATTAATCAACCCTGCTATTACTTGGATCACCATGGGGGACTTGGTGTAGCCGTAGGCTCTTAATATACTTGAAAACATAATGCTCAGTGACATGCCAATGGAAAACCCGCCTAAAATAACGGCGTACTGAATGGCAAATTTTTCTACATCAGGAGCGAGATTAAAGGTGTGTATAAAAGTTGGACTTCCAAGAAGAAAAACAAGGCCAATTAGAATAGAAAGGGCTAACGACATCAGTAGACTGTTTTGTGAATAGTGTTGCGCTTGTAGTGTCTTGTTTGCGCCTAAATGCTGACCAATCAACACTGCGCCACCAGACGACACAATGCTATAACTTAATATTAAGAAAAAGATAAAATGGCCGGTTAGCCCCACAGCTGCAACTGCCGCTTGGGAATACTGAGTGAGCATAAACACATCTATCGACATCAAGCTCATTCGCATTAACTGTTCGACGAATATTGGCCACACTAAGGTTTTAATATTCATTCTTTGAGCGATTGAGACAATTTTCGACATTGACCCCCCAGGTCAGATAAAAACGCGATTATAGCCTGTTAACCTGAAATAAATGCTGTAAAACGTAAAGTCGTAATGCTGTAGCGAAATATTTCAATCAGGTGGCACCAAGGTGACGGCTGACTATGGTTTTTGGCTAAAATTGAATATAAAAGAAAAACCAATAACTGTTATCTCAGGGACCTTTAGTTGCCGCTATACAGGACTCTGACTTGAAGTAGACTCTGGAAAAGGCTATTTGCCCCCTAAATTAAAGTGTTAAATACTGACTCAAATCCTTATTGGGCTCAATCACGCTTTGGGACACACCTTCAAACACCACTCCATCTAATTGACCTTTCATAACCAAGGTATCACCTTGTAATAACAATGCACTGCCTTCACGAATACCAATAACAGGCATCTTAGGATTTAAAATACAAAATTCTTGAATACGTTGGGCACGAGTTTCACCGTTGTGGCCGGGTGCTTGGTAGTCAGTGTAGTGTGGGTTGATTTGAAAAGGCACAAAATTTAAGGCGTCGAAACTAGGTGGTTGCACTATAGGCATGTCGTTAGTGGTGCGAATACTACGACCACAGATATTTGCGCCTGCGCTCCAGCCTACATAAGGTGTGCCTTGGTTGATCTGCTTCTTTACTGCTGCTATCAAGTCTTGTTGGTATAGTTCGTTTAGCAAATTAAAGGTGTTGCCTCCTCCCACCACTATGGCTTGGGCGTTTTCTAAAGCCTTTGATGCGTTGGAAAATTGATGGATGCCAATTACGTTATAATTGGGGAGGGCGCTTTGCACTTTTGCTGTGTAGTCGTCCCAGCTGATTGAGACACCAGCAAAGGGAATAAATACAAGTTCTTTGATTGTCAGTAAGTGTTGATTAAGCATGGGGATAGCATGCTCTAGATAATCTTCATTACCCACACGAGAGCTGCTCAACATAAGCACACTTAGATTCATTTTTAAATTATTCCGTATTACCACTAGACGCACAATTATAGACAGATAGAATAGTTTGCATAGGGGCTATTGATCTTTCATATCCCCCAAGAGCAACCCACTAATCATAATTTAGGTCACATCATGTCTGCTAACACTCTCTCGGTACTTTTTGTTTGTTTGGGTAATATTTGTCGTTCACCTAGTGCTGAAGCCGTGTTTAAGAAAAAAGCCGCAGACCAAGGGGTTATAATTGAAATTGACTCGGCTGGTACTGCGGGTTATCACAAAGGGGCGGCACCTGATAAACGTGCTCAAGCTGTGGGCGAGGAAAGAGGTTACAGTTTTAAAGGATTAAAATGTCGCAAAGTGGTTGAGCAAGACTTTGAAAAATTTGATTATGTTTTGGGTATGGATAACGAAAACGTGGCTAATCTATTGGAAATATGTCCTGAAGAGTTGCAACACAAAGTGGCGTTATTTTTAAGTTTTGGTCAATCTAAAGAACAAGAAGTACCAGACCCTTATTATGGTGGTAAAGGTGGGTTTGAATATGTGCTAGATTTAATTGAACAAGGCGCAGATGATTTTGTGCAACATCTTAAATCCACGCAACCATAAGTTATCCCTATATAGTTTAAGAATAAATGCGTTTGTGATTGAAATTTTAGGTTATTCCCTCTAAATTCTCGTCCCAGTTTGTCGGTTTGTTTTTTAATCGACTACCTTATACCCATTAAAAAGGAAAAATCGTGAGTCATTGGCAACCAGATAGTTGGCGTTCAAAGCCCATTTTGCAACAACCTACCTATGAAGATAAACAACACCTCAAACAGGTTGAAGACACCCTAGGCAGTTATCCTCCTTTAGTATTTGCTGCTGAAACTCGTGATCTCTATAAACAATTGGGCAATGTTGCAGAAGGTAATGGGTTTTTGTTGCAGGGCGGTGATTGCGCGGAATCTTTTGACGAGTTTAATGCTCCCAAAATTCGCGATACGTTCAAAGTTATATTGCAAATGGCTATTGTGTTGACCTATGCGGGTCGTTGCCCAGTTACTAAAGTTGCACGTATGGCAGGTCAATATGCTAAACCTCGTTCTGGAGATTTTGAAACCATTGATGGGGTATCGTTACCTAGCTACCGTGGCGATATTATTAACAGCTTTGAATTTACTGAAGCGTCTCGTAAACCTGATCCGCAGCGTATGATTGAAGCTTATCACCGTGGTGCGTCGACTCTAAATTTATTACGTGCCTTTGCACAAGGTGGTTTAGCTGATTTACATGAAGTTAATCGCTGGAATATGGCGTTTGTAGAAAACAATCCTTTAAAAGAACGTTACCATGATCTAGCGCTACGTATTCAAGACTCATTAGAGTTTATGAATGTCATGGGCATTAATTCAATCAACACTCCTACCTTACATGAAACTAGTTTGTATACCTCTCATGAAGCTTTGTTACTGAACTATGAACAGGCTTTGACTCGAGTGGATACACTGACAGGCAATTGGTACAACTGTTCAGCGCATATGTTATGGATTGGTGAGCGTACTCGTCAACTAGATCATGCACACTTAGAGTTTTTCCGGGGAATTCACAATCCAATTGGTGTCAAAGTCGGGCCGAGTATGCAAGAAGATGAATTAATTCAGCTGATTGACGCGCTCAACCCAAATAATGACGCAGGTCGACTGACATTGATAACCCGTATGGGGGCAGACAATCTAGAACAGAATTTACCTAAACTTTTACGTAGAGTTAAACAAGAAGGCCGTAAAGTCGTGTGGAGCTCCGATCCCATGCATGGCAATACGTTTAAGGCTTCAAGTGGTTATAAAACGCGGAATTTCGATGCTATTTTGCGTGAAATTCAGCAGTTTTTTGCAGCTCATAAAGCAGAAGGAACTCACGCTGGTGGAATTCACTTAGAAATGACAGGACAACATGTAACTGAGTGTACTGGTGGCGCATATCAAATAAGTGATGATGATTTAGCAGAAGCCTATAAAACCCAATGTGACCCAAGACTAAATGCTGATCAGGTGTTAGAAATGGCGTTTTTAGTTGCCGATCATTTGCGCCTCGCATAAATCGACTAAAAAAATGTGCTGCTTTGCAATCTGTTGGGTTGCACTGCGGCTGTTTAAAATGATATAAATGATAATTATTTGTATTTGCGCTAATTAGTCTGGTAGTTGTATGACCCTCTGGGAAATTAAAAATAAACAATCTGCTTTAATTGATAGTCTCGATCCCAATCTAGTGCCTGCAGTATTTGAACGTTTAAATGAAATGGGCTTTGCAGCAGGGCAGGCTATACAATGTTTACGTCGTAGTCCGCTGAAAGGCCCCTTAGTATTGCAGGTGGGTGATTGTGTTTATTCTTTAGAGCAAAGTATTGCCAACCGAATCACTATTAGTGTGGCTTAATACTTTGTTTGATGTATTGAGACGTCAGCTATTAGTCCTTAGTTAATTCTACTTCTGTGTCGCTTTTACGCCAATCACCCTGCACCCATTTAATTTGAAAGGCACCCAATGAAAAACATTATCTTGGTTGGCAAACCCAATTCTGGTAAGAGCTTACTGTTTAATCAGCTTACAGGTATGCGCCAAAAAGTGGCGAACTTCCCTGGGGTGACTGTTGAATTAAAAAGTGGTCAATTCGACGAATTTCGATTGATTGACTATCCAGGTACTTACTCACTTAAAAGTTTGTCAAAAGACGAAGAGTTAGCCATCGAAAAGTTACATGATGCGATGCACAATGAAGATACATCGATAATAGTGTGTAATTTAGATGCGACTCGTTTAGAACGCAGTTTAGTGTTTGGATTACAAGTCAGGGATTTAGCCTTTGAACACAATAAAGGTGTGATTTTTGCGCTGAATATGATTGACGAAGTGCAGCGGTTTGGGCATCAAATCGATACTAATAAATTAGCTGCTGACCTGGGTTGTAAGGTGTTTGCCTTATCAGCGAAAACTTTAATTGGCCTGCATGAATTTAAGTTAGGTCTAATTGACGCAGCTAAACATCCACAAGATTTTGTACCGAATAAAACCAAAGATAGTCACACACCTGTATTAGAGATTAGCCGAAAACTGTCTGCCCGATATGGCATTAAAGCCGATGTGGTCTTGAAGCAACAAAACAGAATTGATGACTTTTTGTTAAACAGTGTGTTTGGTGGCTTAATATTCTTAAGCATTATGTTTTTATTGTTTCAAAGTATATTTACTTGGGCCAGTCCATTAATGGATGGTGTTGAAATGATAATGACTGAATTGGCTAGTTTGAGTAGTCAGGTTTTGCCTGAGGGTGTAGTCAACGACTTTGTTAGTGACGCTATGTTTGGTGGTGTGGGGTCGTTTTTGGTTTTTGTACCACAGATAATGGTACTTACCTTAATCATTGGGCTACTTGAAGACAGTGGTTATTTAGCCAGAGCAGCCTTAATTTGCCATAAGCCGTTAAGTTACTTTGGGTTATCTGGAAGGAGTTTTATTCCCTATTTGTCGGGACATGCCTGTGCAATTCCCGCCATAATGGCAGCGCGCACCATTGAATCACCTCGTAAACGTCTTATCACTATGATGACTATACCATTAATGTCATGTTCCGCTCGGTTACCGGTTTATGCTTTATTAATAGCGGTACTGATTCCCGATACTCAGTATTTAGGTGGGCTGATAAACTTACAGGGTATTACCTTCTTTATTTTGTATTTTATTGGGATCGCCACAGCGTTAATGGTGAGCACTTTATTAACTAAGCTCACTGATTTAGATAAAGATAAAGCAGAAATGCCCTTTATATTAGAGCTGCCGACTTATCGATTGCCCCATTGGAAACCCCTAATTCATCGTATTTTAACCAGTGCTAAACAGTTTATTAGGCGAGCTGCGCCCGTTATTTTTATGGTGTCTGTGGTTATTTGGGTTCTAGGGTACTTTCCACAAAATGGAGATTTACAGTCTTCTTATTTGGCTGCATTAGGCCAGTGGATTGAACCAATATTTGCTCCTTTGGGGTTAGATTGGCGTTATGGTGTGGCGATATTAGTTTCATTTTTAGCTCGAGAGGTGTTTGTTGGTGCTCTTGGTACATTATTTGGAATTGAAGGTGCAGATGAGAATATAGCCGGATTAGCGGCTAATATTCAGGCAGATGGACTCACCTTAGGTGCCGGAATTGGGTTGATGTTATTTTATGTAGTGGCGCTGCAATGTGTTGCTACAGTTGCCACCATTAAAGGTGAAACGGGTAGTGGAAAAATAGCTTGGGGGTTATTTGCTGGTTACGGTTTATTAGCCTATTTTATTGCTTGGCTCGCTGTTAGCCTTATCTAGTTTACAGCAACAATTCTGATTCAATTTTGAAGAACTCATCCGCCGCATTGACTAAAGATGTGGCGGTAAGTTGTGGGACACCATAAACTTGGGTTTTACAGGCATATTTCTCTCTTACTTTTTTTAGCAATAAGTCAAAATCGCCGTCACCGGATAATAATATTATGGTATCAGCAGTCTCGGCGGCTTCTAATACGTCAATGGCAATACCTACATCCCAGTCGCCTTTAGCTGAGCCATCACTGCGCTGAATATAGGGTTTCAGTTTAATCTGAAAACCAATATGTTTAAGTGCGCTTTGAAATTTTTGTTGTTGTTCATCCCCCTTATCAATAGCGTAAGCATTCGCCATGATAATGTCGCCTTGATGATTAATGTGTTGCCAAAACCTACGATAGTTAAATTGTCGAGAATACGCTTGTCTGGTGGTGTAGTAGATGTTTTGTACGTCAACAAAAATGGCGATTTTTTCCAAAATTAGACTCTCATTATAAATAAACGCCTTAATGGTACCATTATTCAGGTGTTAGCAGCTATGAACTGGCAGTTGACCATTTAGTCAAATTAATAGTTGATTGTTTATACAAAGCCAAGTATATTGCCCCATGGTCTGTTGAATCTCTCTCAACATAAACCGCGAATGTTATGTCTTTCCTTGATCCAGTCAGCCAACATTAAAAACGTAATCTTTAGGTACCAGCTTATGGGTAATATCCTACTGAATTGCAATAACAAGCTGAATTATCGTACGACGAATTAGTGAGTATTAAACATCGTAGCAAACAATATTTGCAGATGTCTCAACAAGAAGAAACTTAAGGTTTTAGTAGTATCGTCAAAACTGTAATGAGCTTATTTTTAGTTTTGATTATTGATGTGTTCATTTTATGAAACAGAAAATAGTCATATTTAATGAGTTTAATTATGTCTTATACATATAACGGAACGCAGATTTCGGTAATGTGCCCAGTGCACAACATCTCTGTGAATAAATACAAAGTGGCGTTTGCCGACCAATGTGGCCAAAAAATGGGCACCTTCGCAAATACCTCTGAAGCAAAACAATTTGTTTCTTGGTTACTTAATATTAAGTAACCAAGACAGCTACAAGCCTCGTACTTCGAGGGGTTAGCTAAAAACAAAAAAAGATTAGGGCATCATTTTTAACAAATGATGCCCTTTTTTTTGTCACTAAAAGCTAATCTGGAAAAATATCCTAGAAACTAGAAACTAGAAACTAGAAACTAGAAGCTAGAAGCTAGAAGCTAGAAGCTAGAAGCTAGAAGCTAGAAGCTAGGGGCTTAGAGCTTATACCCCTTGGCTTGCTAGGTAGCTCTCATAGTCACCTTTAAAATCAACTATACCATCTGGTTTCATGTCGATGATCCGCGTGGCTACAGAGGATACAAACTCTCTATCGTGGCTAACAAACAGTAGGGTGCCTTTGTAGTTCTCTAATGCTAAGTTCAAAGACTCAATAGACTCCATATCTAAGTGATTGGTGGGTTCATCCATTACCAAAATATTGGGTTTCTGCAGCATCAATTTGCCAAACAACATACGCCCTTGTTCACCACCTGAAATGACTTTGACTGATTTGGTTATGTCGCTTTGCGAAAACAACAAGCGACCCAATGTACCACGCATGATTTGCTCGTCATCCCCCTCTTGGGCCCACTGATACATCCAATCCATCAAGGTTTTATCCTCTTCAAAATCAGCCGCGTGATCCTGTGCATAATACCCAATATTGCTATTTTCAGACCATTTTACGCTGCCAGCGGTTAAGTCAGTGTCGCCCACTAAACATTTAAGTAGGGTAGTTTTACCGACGCCGTTGGGACCAATAATGGCGACTCTTTCACCTACCTCTATCATTAGATCCAAATTCTTATACAGTTCTTCGTCATAACTTTTGGCTAAACCTTCTACTTCCAAAGCTAAGCGATGGAGTTTTTTGCTTTCTTCAAAACGAATAAATGGACTTTGACGGCTAGAGGGTTTTACTTCATCCAATTGAATTTTATCTATCTGCCGAGCCCGAGAAGTGGCTTGTTTGGATTTGGATGCGTTGGCTGAGAAACGACTAACGAATGCTTTTAGCTCAGATATTTGCGCTTTTTTCTTGGCATTGTCTGACAACAAACGTTCCCGAGACTGTGTGGCGGCTGTCATATATTCATCGTAGTTACCAGGAAATAAACGAATTTCGCCGTAATCGATGTCTGCCATGTGAGTACAAACTGAATTTAAGAAATGCCTATCATGGGAAATAATAATCATGGTGCAGTTACGTTCGTTAAGCACGGTTTCCAACCAACGGATAGTATTAATATCCAAGTTGTTGGTAGGCTCATCTAGTAACATAATGTCTGGATCAGAAAATAATACTTGAGCCAATAATACTCGGAGTTTCCATCCTGGGGCAATTTCGCTCATTGGACCAAAATGTTGTTCTACTGGAATGCCCACACCAATCAGCAGTTCACCGGCTCTAGATTCAGCGGTATAACCATCCATCTCGGCAAATTCAGATTCTAAATCGGCTACTCTAATGCCGTCTTCTTCAGTCATATCGGGATTGGCATAAATAGCATCCCTTTCTTCTTTTACTTTCCAAAGCTCGCCGTGACCCATTACAACAGTATCAATAACGCTGTATTCTTCGTAAGCAAACTGGTCTTGTTTTAGTTTACCTATTCGTTCACCTGGGTCCACAGAAACGTTGCCACCAGAAGGCTCTAAGTCACCACCAATAATTTTCATAAAGGTTGACTTACCACAACCATTTGCGCCAATCAGGCCATATTTATTGCCGTTGCCGAATTTGGCTGAGACATTTTCAAATAAAGGCTTTTCGCCAAATTGGATGGTAATATTTGCAGTTGTTAGCAAGGTCGGTTCCCCAGTTTTAATTTTCGGATATCATTTGCCATAGAGCTGATTAGATAAACCAATACATATGGCGAAAAATTCGGCGCGGATTATGCCATAAAAATTGCTTTATCGCTAAGGGAGCCTAAGTTCTTTTTGATGCTTTATACTTGGTATTTAAGCAATCCCGTTTTTAATTGGGTTAAATGTCGACGCATCATGCGATGACACTGCTTAACATTCAGTACAGAGGCCCCAATATTGTCGATGTTCTGATAGGATAATCGCAAGTAGAGTTGTGTGATATGAGTAAAAGGCTCACTGACCATAGTTGGGTAATGATCCGAAATTTGTTGATTAAATGCACTGGGTCCTTGCCATGTGGCCCGTGTGGTGCCTGCTTTGTCAATGGCACTCAGTGCCTTTAAATACAAACGTTGTGTTGTGCTGACACGATTTTGTAGCCAATGAGGAAGAAAAAACAAACTCAATAACAACCCAATAGTGAATACTATTCCCAATCCAAACATAGCTAAGCGCTCTGGAGTGAGTTTACCTAAAATCGATCTAAATAAATCCCGTTGCCTTTCACTATTAAAGCCTAATACCCAGCGGCTCCAGTTATAGTCTAAGTCTGCCAAAAACAGGCGTATATTGTTGAGCCAAGCTATATTGGTGAGTTTGGCTAAGGCGAAGGGAGAGTCTGCTAAAAAACTGCCTTCTTCAAGCATGGCCTGTCTTAAACCAAATTCTATTCTATCAGGGGATACCAGAGCGGTTGGGTCAATTCGTTGCCAACCTGTTTTATCACTCCATGTTTCTACCCAAGCGTGGGCATCGTATTGGTAGATACTCAAATAGGGCAATTCACCGGTGTTTTGTACTGATTCACCGCCTTGGTAACCTGTGACTATACGTGCCGGAATACCACCTAATCGCAATGTATAGGCTAAAGCACTTGCATAATGGCTACAAAACCCTGCTTGATTATCAAATAAAAAGCGATCCACTGGATCAACCAACATCACTTCTGGCCGCAAGGTATAAATAAAAGGATTATCTATAAAATGCCTTAATAGTGCCTCTACAAACTCATGGTTATCTTGGTACTGTGAACGTAAACCACTGACCCATTCTTGAGTTCTTTGGTTACCTTTTTCAGGTACGGCTAGATTAATCTTTTTGTCAGCTAGGGTAAGGGGTTGGTGGCTTAAAGCGTCAGGGTAAGAGCGCACTGTGTACTGATACTTGCTGGCTAGGGGTTGTTGACTAAAGAGTAGGAAATCACCGCTTTGCAAAATATTTCTGCTGCTTTGAGTGGGTGCTGGTACCGCTATGTCTAATGCATATAACCAAGGTTGAAAGGTAGGTTCGGCAATGACGTCATAATTAAAATAAGCTCCACTCAACTTAGGATTAAATTGTTGTTTTGTTTTTAATTGAAGTTCGCGCATTTTCTGACGATAGCTGTGAACTTTCCATGTTTTTCCATTAAAGTCTTCCATCACTATGGCTCGCCAATAGCGTTGTTGGGCAACAGGTGGCATGTCTTCGAAGGTGGCGCGAAATGCCAATTCGCTGGATTGTGAAAGCGCAGCGATATCCCCAGGGGTAATTTGTTCTGATAATCCTGTTTGCGCACCCTTGGCCTTAGGGGTGTGCCATAATGGTGAAAGTTGAGGCAGCACCAAAAACATCACTAAGCCTATTGGCAACGCTTGTAAGCTGAGTATTGATATGGTTTTTAAATGATTTTCAATGCTGATGGAAGGGGCATGATAACAAGCCAAGCTGACCAATAATGTCAAACTCATCAAGGCGTAAAATAAGCTAAACCCCATCGACTGGTTAAAAATAAATCCGCAGCCAATCAAAAAAAACAAACTAATGACCAACTGATAGACATCTTTTTGACTGCGCATTTGCATTAATTTTAAGGCACAAGCGAGTATCAATAAATTCACCATACCAAATAACAAACCAGCACTTAATGCTGAGTAAATTAAACCGAGTATACTTAGCAGTGCTAATAAGTTTAAGGTGCGAATAGAGGGTAAGTGTTTGTAATAATAAAAGTAAATCGCGCCTCTTATGACAGCGCCACAGACAACTAATAATAATATCCAAGTGAGAACTGATGAATAAAGGCTAAAACTGACTAAGACTAAAGTGGCCGCCAATAACAACAATGCAATATTCCTAGCGGACTGCATTGGGCTTTGCCCCTTAGTTTCTAGTTTTTGTTTTTTAAACATCTTTAGTTGTAACCATTAGGGAAGTTAGCTAAGGCTTCTAAACACGCCCGTCTGTGACCATTGCCACTATTAGGCGCAATACATTGGGAGCCTAAATCTAACCCAAAGGTTTGCTGCTTACGGCTTAATTCAATGACTTGGTAACACAACTTGCTAAGATCTGTTTCTAAGGCCGTGGCGGATTCATGGTTGGGGTGAGACAAATTATGCAGCGTGTAGTCGGTGGATAGTTTAAGCCAACCTATGTGATTACCTACTGCAGAAAATTGTTTGCTTACCATGCCTCGTCCCTTAGCCAGTTGTTTCCAGGCAACATGGTTTAAAGGTTCGCCTACTTGGTAGGTTTTTAAATGAGAAAAGTCATCGTGTCCGGATTGTTCGTTGGCTATTTCAGCGCTTTTTTTAGCGCTATTTTGTTCACTCATATGCAGTTGTATCTCACAAGGTAAGGGTTTGGGAAAAACCGTAATCTGGTGACTAAAAGCCAAATGTGTCCAACACCGGTATAAACCCAATGGATAAAAGCTTGCAACTGTGACTCTAGGTAAGGTCAATTTCCCTCGCTGTAGACATTTCTGGCTTAAATTAATTGGATTGGAAAATGCATCGGCGTCAATTTGTGTATTAGTGTGGGAATGACGGGTTTTAGTGCCGTTTGTGGGGTTTTGCTTTGTGGCTTGAAACTTAAAGTGAAGTACGCCATGTGCAGTAAAACCACCATTGGTATTGGCATTCAACCAAAGAGGGATAGGTAAGTTGTCATCAACAAAAACTTCAGGGCATTTGCCAATTTGTAAATCAATTCGGGCAAAGTTGATATAACTGGCCAATAAGTTGACTAAAAAAATCGCGCATAAAAAATAACACAGCAACAACATCAAATTATTTTGATAGTTAGTACCCAGTAAAAACAACAACACACACAAAGACAAATATAACAGCCCAAATTTAGCTGGGAAAATAAAAATGTTTTTATGGTTTAGCTGATGCTGCGCTGCCGCAGGAATGCGTTTATTTAACCATTTGTTCCAGTAGCCGTTGAGTATTGTCATAGTCTTGCCTATGCTGCGATTGGATCTATGGCTTCTAACAATGTTCTACTTAAACTACCTTGTGTACTGAAGTCGCTAGAAGCACTGCGTAGTCTATGTTCAGCCACGGCCGGAAGTACCGCTTGCACATCTTCTGGAATTAAAAAATCTCTATTATTAATAAATGCCCATGCTTTAGCTGAGCTTAACAATGCCTTAGTTGCCCGCGGTGATAATGGGTTGGCAAATTGGTTGCTTTCGCGACTAAAGGTGACCAAACGCAAAATATAATTCAGTAATTCATCAGATGCATGAACCAGACTGGCTTTCTCTTGTAATTCTATAAATTCAGCTATGTCCATTACCGTTTCTACAACATGTTGAACACTGCCCACTTGTGTTTTTAACATGCTTTTTTCTGCTTCTTTATCGGGGTATCCCAACTGAATACGCATTAAAAATCGGTCCAATTGCGACTCAGGGAGTGGGTAGGTACCTGATTGATGTGATGGGTTTTGGGTGCCTATTACAAAAAACGGTGAAGGCAGGGCGCGCGTTTCGCCATCTAGACTGACTTGCCTTTCTTCCATAGCTTCAAGCAGTGCACTTTGGGTCTTAGGGCTGGCGCGATTAATCTCATCAGCCAGCACAAGTTGATTAAAAATAGGCCCTGGGTGGAAACGAAAGCTTTGTTCGTTATTGTCAAAAATATTGATGCCTAACATGTCTGCGGGTAATAAATCTGATGTGAACTGAATACGAGAATATTCTAACCCCAGTACTTTTGCCAAGGTATGTGACAAAGTCGTTTTGCCCATTCCGGGTAAGTCTTCAATTAACAAATGGCCGTTTGCCAACAAACAGGTTAGTGCTAATTTAACCTGTGATTGTTTGCCTATTAGCACCTCACAAGATTGTTCTATGGCCTTGGCCAATTTGTTATGCAGCATAGAGTAATAGTATCCGAAGAATTGATAACGTTGGGCGAATCAATATTTTAGCGCAAATTAGCGTGATTTTTGGTGGTTTAGCTAATACTTGCGTATGAAATGGAATTAATCGATGATTTGATTGTGGCAATAAGTATAATCTAGTCACATGTGTACCGTTTAAAATAATAAATTTCATGAAAAGTATTCAAATAGAAGACGATCTTTACCACTTTATTGCCTCACAAACTCAAGATATCGGTGAAAGTGCCTCGGATATCTTACGCCGACTCGTGATGCCTGAATCGCTACTTAACAACAGCAACGAAAGTAATGCAGATGCGGTTACCCCTATTAATGCGGTTCCAATTGCAGTGGGGGAACTGCAAAGTACTGAGCAAGATTGTGAGTCGTCTGCAGTGTTTAGTGAACTTGAAGGTCAACAGTTGCAAGCTATCCCTAAAATTGTCGAAAGGTGGTTGCTGGTGTTATCGATTATTCACAAACACAATACTCAGCAATTTGCCAAAGTGTTAGGCATGAGTGGACGCAATAGAACTTATTTCGCAACAGATAAGGACACTTTGTTGGGGACTGGCAGCAGTACTAACCCTAAAAATGTACCTGGATCCGATTATTGGGTGATCACCAATAACAACACTGTTAAGAAAATTAATATGCTTAAAGAAGTCGCTGAGCAAGTTGGCTTTAACTCAACCGAAATAGAACAACTGATTACAATATTTGCCCCTGAACATATTTAACAAAATATAAGGATCTTTATGGCTCTTCATCCAGAAGCAGGAAAACCCGCAAGTAAGGAACAGTTGGTCAACGTAGCTAAATTGACTAGCGCCTATTACACCAATCAACCCACAAAAGGGGATAGTACTCAAGCTGTGTCTTTTGGCACGTCTGGGCATCGAGGTAGTGCATTGTTAAATACCTTTAACGATAACCATATAGCTGCAATCAGTCAGGCTTTAGCTGAGTTTAGACAAGAACAAGGTATCACCGGACCTTTGTATATGGGCATGGATACTCATGCCTTATCTGAAGCTGCGTTTTCAACGGCTGTTGAAGTTTTGGCTGCCAATGGTGTGTCATTAGTGGTACAAGAAAATCGTGGTTATACACCAACTCCAGTCATATCCCATGCGATTTTGCAGCACAATGTGGATTCGCCAAAAGATCAAGCAGATGGGGTGGTGATCACACCTTCACATAATCCTCCGGAAGACGGTGGTTTTAAATACAACCCTCCTCATGGTGGACCAGCAGACAGTGACGTGACTAATCTTATTCAGCAGCGCGCCAATGACATTATCAGTAATGATATGGCTGACGTAAAACGCATGAGTTTAGTGGCCGCCTATGATTCTGCTTTTGTAACAGAAATTGATTTTGCGGAAGACTATATTGCTCAGCTTGATCAAGTGATTGATATGCAAGCGATTGCCAAAGCTGGTTTGGTCTTAGGCACTGACCCACTAGGTGGTGCAGGCTTAGCTTATTGGGACAGAATTGCTGAGCGTTATGGATTAAACATTGAAGTAGTGAATCGTAATGTTGATCAACAATTTGGTTTTATGCGCCGTGATAAAGACGGAAAAATCCGTATGGATTGTTCGTCACCATACGCCATGGCAGGCTTGATAGACTTAAAGGATAAGTTTGATGTGGCATTCGGTAATGATCCTGATTTTGACCGACATGGCATAGTGACCCCTAAAGGCGGCTTAATGAATCCTAATCATTATTTAGCCGTAGCTATTCAATACTTGTATCAACATCGAACAGACTGGCCACAGAATATTAAAGTGGGTAAAACATTGGTCTCTAGTAGTATGATTGACCGCGTAGTGAAAAGTCTAGGTCGTGAATTGGCAGAAATGCCGGTAGGCTTCAAATGGTTTGTACAAGGACTTTTGAACAGTGAAATTGGTTTTGCTGGTGAAGAAAGTGCAGGAGGCATATTTTTGCGTCGTAACGGCAAACCTTGGGCAACCGACAAAGATGGGATCATCCTATGTTTACTGGCTGCAGAAATTATAGCTGTAACTGGGAAAGATCCTAGCGAGCATTATCAAGCACTAACTGAACAGTTTTCTTCACCTGTTTATACCCGCATTGATGTGGCAGCCAATCACGCTCAAAAGCAAGTATTAAGTAAAATGGATAAAAGTGTTATTCAATCTACTCAGCTCGCTGGTGAAACCATTACCAATATTCAAACCCATGCTCCAGGTAACAATGCTGCCATTGGTGGAGTGAAAGTGAGTACCGAAAATGGATGGTTTGCAGCTCGTCCATCAGGAACTGAAGAAATCTACAAAATATATGCTGAAAGCTTTAATGGCGCTGATCATCTTGATTTATTAGTAAAAGAAGCCCAAGCGCTGGTGGAACAAGTATTTAAAACCGCAAATGTTTAATTAACTAAGTTGTAGTGTTAATGAACTGTAAAAAACATACGTATTTTTATGTGAATACGTATGTTTATGTGTTTATTTAACATTTATTTAACAAACTCTCGCAAAAAATCCTGCTAAAACTACCTTATAAATTTTATCTGTAATTTTATTACGTCATTTAAATTCCGATTTTGTAGATATACATCAGCGTAAGTGGTCTGTAATAAAGCAAATTTGAGGTGTGATATGAGTGCGAAAAAGTCGGTTTCTAAAACGTCTTCCTTACCAAAAACAGCCATTAAAGATGCAATTGTAAGACATTTACATTGTTCTTTAGGCACCGATGAGAATAAAGCAAATAACCATGCGTGGTGGAAAGCGACGTGTGCATCCGTTCAGGAACATGTTTTAGAACAACTCCGTAAAACTCAGAAATCCCACTACTTAAATGACACTAGAGCAGTCCATTATTTTTCAGCCGAATTTTTAATGGGGCGATTGATGTCTAATAACCTACATAATTTAGGTTTATTCGAACAAACAGATCAAGCCCTAAAAGAACTGGGTGTTAACCTTAGCGATATTATGGAAGAAGAACCCGATATGGCATTGGGTAACGGTGGATTGGGACGTTTAGCAGCGTGTTTTATCGACTCGCTAGCAACGCTTGATTTACCCGCTGTAGGTTATGGATTGCATTATGAACATGGTTTGTTCCGTCAAGAAATCAAAAATGGAAAACAAATAGAACGTCCAGATAGCTGGCGTGATTATGGTAATCCATGGGAAATATGTCGCCCAGAGTCAATTCAAGAAATTCCTTTGTATGGCTATGTTGAAACCAAATATGGTGAGAATGGCGGAATTAAGAAAGAATGGCATCCAGGTTTAATTGTTAAAGGTTTACCTTGGGATATTCCAGTAGTCGGTTATGGCGGTAAAACTGTGAATGTGTTGCGTTTATGGCAAAGCCAAGCGTCTGACTACTTTAACTGGGATGTTTTTAATGCCGGTGGATATGTGGATGCCCAAAAAGAAAATGTTCAAGCTGAAACTATTTCCAAAGTGTTGTACCCCAATGATGAAACTGAAGCCGGTAAAGAGTTGCGATTAATTCAACAGTATTTCTTCAGTGCCTGTTCTCTCAAAGATATTATCCGACGTTACAAAAGAGCCCATGGAAATGATTGGAGTCGTTTTTCGAATCAAGTGGTGATTCAACTCAATGACACTCATCCGGCTATTGCCATACCTGAATTAATGCGAATTCTATTAGACAGAGCCGAGCTTGATTGGGATAACGCATGGGATATATGCAGTAAAAGCTTTGCCTATACCAATCATACTTTATTACCAGAAGCCCTTGAAAAATGGCCTGCACGTATGTTTGAAAAGATTCTGCCAAGGCACCTGGAAATCATCTACGAAATCAATCACCGCTTCATGAGCGAAGTAGAGAAAGTATGGCCAGGTAACAATGTCATTAAACAGAAGTTGTCGATTATAGAAGAAGGCAACGAAAAGATGATACGTATGGGGAATTTGTCGGTCATTGGCTCTTTCAAAGTCAACGGTGTCGCTGAAATCCATTCCGCCTTAGTAAAGAAAAACTTGTTCCCCGAATTTCACAAAATGTGGCCAGAAAAGTTAACCAATGTGACCAATGGCATTACACCACGTCGTTGGTTAAAGGCATGTAATCCTAAGTTATCTGCGTTAATTGATGAAAAGGTGGGTGACGACTGGCCATTACATTTAGAAAAGTTAGAACAGCTGAGCCAGTTTGCTGACAATGCTAAGTTTCAAAAACAATTCATGAAAATTAAACATGAAAACAAAGTAGCACTGGCAAAAGAGGTGATGGCACTGACGGGAATAGACATTAATCCTAAAGCTATCTTTGATGTTCAAATTAAACGACTGCATGAGTATAAACGTCAACACCTTAACCTGTTGCATATCATGGCTTTATATCGCCGCTTATTGGAAGATCCCAGTTACGATATGCAACCAAGGGTGTTTTTATTCGGAGCAAAAGCAGCGCCTGGTTATAAGTTAGCCAAAGACATTATTTATGCAATCAACCAAGTAGCTGAAAAAGTGAATAATGATAAGCGAGTAAATGGCAAAATTAAGGTAGTGTTTTTACCGAATTATCGTGTCAGTTTGGCTGAAAAAATGATCCCAGCTGCGGATATTTCTGAACAAATTTCTACCGCTGGTTTAGAAGCTTCAGGTACAGGTAATATGAAATTATCCCTAAACGGAGCCTTAACAGTAGGTACATTAGACGGCGCAAATATCGAGATTGCCGAAGAAGTGGGTGACGAAAATATTTTCATATTTGGGCTAAACGTCGAAGAAGTTCAAGAGCTGGATCGAGTTGGCTACACCCCTTACAACTATTATTATAATAATAAAGAAATCAAAGCCGTTTTAGATTGGCTTGAAACAGATTATTTTACACCGGGTAAACCTGGTGCCTTAGCTTCAATTAAGCATAGTTTGTTGGAGGGCGGAGATCCTTATAAAGTCTTGGCTGACTTTGAATCTTATTCTGAAGCACAAAAAAGAGCGGATAAGGCATACTGTGATAAAGCTGCTTGGGCAAAAATGGCAATCTTGAATACAGCCCGCATGGGCAAGTTTACTTCTGACCGCTCCATAAAAGATTATGTGGAAAATATTTGGCGATTGCAGCCATGTGCAGTAGATTAAATTATGACCATATAACTGAATATTTATACTAGCGTCTAATCTCGAGGTTTGACTGCTTAAGTGAATATTTTGTATAAGTAGAGCTCAAACAAAAGTTTGAGCTTTTTTATTTTTAAATATGTGTAATAATTTACTCAAGATTTTTGGATTTATTCCGATAATATATTATTAACGTTAAAAAGGATTTTAACTGGAGCCTAAATACATCTAATCCTGTATCACTAGTAAGGCAATATTTTTTAATGCAACATGAGTCATTAATTACCATCCCCAATAGGTATGTCTTTTTGGGGGAAATAGAGCAGCTTCTTAAAGTAGATACAGAGCAATCTATATTACTCATTGATATTGTGCGTTTTTCTGATGTCAGTAGTAGTTTTGGTTATGAATATGGCGACAAAGTATTATTAGAAATTGCCAATCGTATTGCATTTTTATTTAACGATAACGCCATTTTTGGTCGAATTGGTGGTGATGTATTTGGTTTGATTTTGTCTGGTGCTCACCAACAGAATCAATTATATGATTTTTACACTCATTTAGTTCAACATTTCAAAATTCCTATTCAATGTGATGATCATGCTTTTATTGCGGACTTCAATGTGGGGTCGGCAACCAATCCGAAGAATAATATTGATATCAATCACTTCTTTTCCTTAGCCGAAACGGCGTTAAAGCAAGCAAAAGATAATAAATTTGATAATTTTCAGTATGCGCAAAATTTAACTAATAACACCTCTGGCAGAGCCCTGGCCCTAAAAGCTGATATCACCCGAGCGTTAGATCAAAATGAGTTAGAAATATACTTTCAACCTAAAATTGAACTAAATACCTTAAGTATCATTGGTGCAGAGTGTTTGTTGCGTTGGAATCATCCGTTAGACGGTTTGATTTTTCCAGGGGCACTGATTGAAGCTGCTGAATCATATAATATGATGAATGAATTGGGTTATTGGGTATTAGAGCAAGCGTTCATCAGTGCTGAATTCCTCAATAGTTTGGGGTTACGCTTAAAAATTGCGGTAAATATGTCGCCATCACAATTATATGATTTGAAGTTTGCTAACAACCTCAGAAAAATGGCGAACAAACATCAGGTGGAGTTATCCCAGTTTGAATTAGAATTGACAGAAGATGTTGCTTTATCAAATTCAATTTTAGTGAAAAAACAACTGTCTCAAATTCGTTCACTGGGCGCGTCAATTGCCATCGATGATTTTGGTAAGGGTTATTCTAACTTGGCCTATCTACGTGATATTGAGATTGACAGCATTAAAATTGATAAGTCGTTTATTATGCAGATTGATGAAAGTCCTGTTAATCGAGCCATAGTTGAAGCAAGTAAGTTGATTGCTGAAGCCGCTAATTGTGAATTGATTGCTGAGGGTATCGAAAGTATTCAACACCTACATATTCTCCGTGAAATTGGGGTTTTATCTGGCCAAGGTTTTTTGTTTTCCAAAGCGATCCCTATCAATGAGTTTGTTGATCTGGCCAGCAAGGACTTGGCAGTGGGCACATCCTTTGTACGCCAACATCACCGAGCTTAACTTTGTTGATAGCGGCTATATTCTCAGTGTAAAAGTAGAGAGTTAAGCTGCGGATTAGCGTAATATTACGCCTTTAGAAATCAATTCTGAGGTCATTACTCACTCATTATGCAAAATACAGCCACAGCGTCCATTCAAAATACTATTCAAACGTTAAAACAGCAGGGTAATTTTCTTGCGTTATCACGCACGCAAGCTCCACTCTTTAAGGATTCTTTTCAGTTTTTTATCGATGCTCATACGCGAGTCAATGTATTGGCCGAAGGCATCATAAGCTTCGAAACTATTGCTGTTAGTGATAAAGATATCGTGATTTCGTGCGCAGTACACGGAAACGAAACTGCGCCAATAGAAATTTGCGACGACTTAGTCAAAAAGATTTTAACGGGTAAAATAGTACTTAAACAGCGAGTATTATTTTTATTTGGTAATTTGCCCGCCATGGATATTGCCGAACGTTTTGTTGAAGAAAATATGAATCGTTTGTTTAGTGGCGAACATCAAAATTTAGCTGCTGGACAAAAGATGAATGACGAAAGACGCCGCGCAAAACAATTAGAGGACGTGGTTAAAAACTTTTACCTAGGAGTGGATGCAGAGCAGGGCAGGACACGTTTTCATTATGATTTACATACCGCCATTCGCGCCTCTAAAAATGACAAATTTGCTGTTTACCCTTTTCAAAATGGCAAAGCCTGGGACAAACATCAATTACAAATTTTGTTAGCTTGTGGTGTGAATACCATTTTATTGTCTGGCAGTCCCACTACTACTTTTAGTTACTACTCAGCTAACGAATTTAATGCCAATGCCTTTACAGTTGAATTGGGTAAAGTCATGGCATTTGGTCAAAATGATATGGGTAACTTTAGTGGCGTAGTTGAAACCTTAACTGCGTTGATATGTGGCGATGATTTAAAGCTTAAACCTTATCGTGCTGATGACTTTTTGATTTATGAGGTCAATCAAGTCATCAATAAACAACAGGCTGATTTTGCATTGAATTTTGCACTAGATGCACCTAACTTCAGTGATTTTCCGAAAAATCATTTATTAGCCTCTGAAAGTGGTTGTGAATATCGCGCTCAGTTCGAAGGAGAAGCAATAGTCTTTCCTAACGCTAATGTTGAAATTGGCCAAAGAGCCTTGTTAACTGTTATACCGACTGAAATTTAAGGCGCCTTATGTCTACTTTTGTATTACATCCTCAATTAGAAAAAGACAGTGAATTGGTGACAGAGTTACCGCTTTGTAGCGTAAGGTTGATAAAGGATGCCAACTATCCATGGCTAATTTTGGTGCCACATGTTGCTGATATCAAAGACGTGATTGATTTGAGCGAGGATCAGCAACAAAAGTTATGGCAAGAATCGGCATTAGTCAGTCGCGCACTTAAACATTTGTTTACACCTGATAAGTTGAATATTGCAGCGCTGGGTAATATGGTGCCTCAGTTACATTTACACCATATTGTGCGTTACCAAGATGACGTTAGTTGGCCTAACCCCATTTGGGGGCAGGTGCCGTTTAAGGCTTATTCTAATGTTCAGTTGGCCGAACAAGTTAACTTAATTAAAACTGAAATTGAAACAAGGAAAGACAGATGATAGTAACCACAACGAATCAATTAGAAGGTAAAAAAATTGAACAATATTTAGGTATTGTTGTAGGTGAAGCTGTAATGGGCGCTAATTTGTTTAAAGATATTTTTGCTTCCATACGTGACATTGTCGGTGGGCGTTCAGGCGCTTACGAAGATGAACTCACAAAAGCTCGAAAAATTGGCTTTCAAGAATTAGAACATGAAGCCCGCTCTATTGGTGCCAATGCCATTATTGGTGTTGATATTGATTATGAGGTGGTAGGTAAGGGCGGTAGCATGTTGATGGTGAGTATTAGTGGGACTGCTATACGATATGTTGATCTTTAGGCTGAGAATGCTGTTGTGTTGTTTAATTGGCAGGAGCTGTGCGTCTAAGCAATACAGTTTCACGGGACTAATAAACATCAAAAATAATTGGCGAACCTAGATGGGTGTGTGGGCAAAAGACATGAGCCTCGGCTTCATCGATTTTAATCTTAGGTGGCTTCACCGTTGAATTTCAGCCTTGCACATCAGATCACCCCGCAAATATAGAATTCTATGCAGTAATCAATATCATTGAGTTTCATAGCTCTGAAGGTTGCCATTAATCAGTGTGATTTTTTACTATTTTAGTCGAATTGTGTCTACAAACTGTCGGAATTTTTTACAAAAAAATATTGGCTAAAAAATAAATCTATATAAAACAGAATGTTATAAAACGGCATTAAAGGTGCTTGTTTTTTGAACGATTTTTGGTTTTTAATATAGAGGAAATAATTATGATTCGAATTTCATCCATTTTGATCACTATCTTATGCCTATTGTTGGGCAGCTATTCATTAAAAAGCCAGGCAACCTTAATAGGCGGTGTTGATTTTCCACAAGGAGAGGTTTCATTTGCTGATAGCGTTCACTCTTTTACCCCCAATATTTCTGGCGGTGAACCAGGTGATATATTTTTGGGTGCGGATAATGCGTTAGGTATACCGGATTTCGCTGGGGAGTCCTGCTTAACACAAGCCGATTGCACCTTTGTTTCATTAGGTAGTGGAGGGTCTATTGTTTTGCAGTTTGTTGATAACTTACTAACAGGGAGTGACTCTTCAGCACTCGATCTTTGGATTTTTGAAATTGGTGGAGATATTGAAGATACTTTTGTTGATATTAGTGTCGATGCTGTGAATTGGCTGTCTGTAGGCGCAGTGGGTGGTTCTACTTCAGGGATCGATATAGATTCATTCGGATTTGATTCGAGTTTCGTTTTCTCTTATGTCAGGTTAACAGATGATAGCAGTAAGGATGCTCAATCCGGTACTACTGTTGGTGCTGATATTGATGCTGTTGGCGCAATAACCACAGTTAGAGCCGTAGATGTACCTTCTCCTTCTGTTACCGGCCTATTAATTGTGACAGTTCTTTTGTTATTAGGAATGCGCAAACGAATTTAATCTTTGTCCTCAAAACAAACATATATTACTGGCCTTAGTAATATTGTTGTGCAATATCAATAACATCTTGATATTCATATAGTTTGAGGCCTTTGCGTTTAAAGTCTTTGAGTTCATGTTCAGAGGGAAACGAAAAGTAGTTTCCCTCTGAATGTGCATTATAACTTTTACATTTACCTGTTATTTCTATGCTAATTATGGCATTCACTATATCCTTTACCCCCTTATTGTAGAGCGACAAAGTGTTGTATAGATATGACCGCTGATAATCCAAAGCTTGTTTACTTATGCTGATGATTTCGCCGCTGTCTATGCCACTATCATTAATATAATGTAGGGTCGAGCCGTATTCTGTATCGTTTTGTTGCATGGCTCGAAAGGTTGCCATTACGCCACGGTAATTGGGCAGTTTGCCAGAGTGTAAATTTATTACGCCAAATTTTGGAATGCTAATAACGGCTGATTGCAAGATCAGTCCAAAGCGAATTGAAACGATAAGGTCAGGCGAAAAGGTTTTTACCCTTTTAATTCCCGCCATGCAGTTGATTGAGTGTATTTCTGATACCTCTATTCCGAGCTTTTTGAATCCAACAAAACTTTGAAATTTGGGGGACTTTAATGGCGGATTTTTTTGTAGGGCAGGGAAAAGTATTTGGTTAAATAAGTCTTGTTCAAAAAAGGCTAAATCTAATAAAGGTTGAGGTTTGCTTTTGTTATTTTTGCCCACAGATGATGACAGTAATATTTGAAATTCATGTGTCCCTGAAATGGTTTGAAATAGCGTGTTCAAGGCTAAATTGCTAGCAATATCTTTGTTGGCTAAAAGCAAAATTTTCATGGAAAACTAACTCTAATTATTTAGGAAAGTATCACTCATCTTTGTCTTCAAAACGGTCATATGATGCATTGTTATCTTTGTTGGGCTTAGGTAATTTTTGATTAGCACTTTGTTTTAGCAATAATATATTGCCAATAATCAGACCTAAGACTAAAACGATAATGGCCACTACTATCCAAATGTTCATGTTGATCCTTTGTTCAAAACAAAGCGCTGATAAATTTCAGGCATGTTAACCACAATACTCTCTAATCCTAAAATATTCGAGTTTCTCAGATTATTTAGTAAGCCTTGTTCATTTAATTGCTCAAGCATTTTGTCAGCGCTGGCGCGAAAGCTAAGATGCCAAGGCTCCCGAGCAATGCCACCAGTATATTCTGCATAGGGTCTGCTAAAGCCAAAGTGTATGGCGTGTTCGTTCAACCAGTTGTTAAGCTGGCTACAAGGACCTTGATCGTATTCACTGCAAACCAACTGAAAGTTATGCTGGCTTTGTTCTACTGAATTTTTGTCATACACGTCTAAGTCAGTGCCCCAATGGTGGCGACTGGCACCGGGTAATGCCGACCAAGTGAGGATCGCCAGTAGCTTTTCTTGCTCGGATAGGGTGGTGGCATCTAAGGGCGTTTCATTTGCGTCTAGTAACCTTGCTTTACCAGACCATTTGTTGTTCCAAATTTGTAATTGCCGGTCAAATCCTCGATAACTGCTGACAATTTGCAGATCTACCTTATCTTGAGCGGCTGCCTTTTGCATACGCTGAAATGCATCACATACCTCAGGTAAGAGTCGAAAACCGTTTTGGCATTCGACTAATGGGCTTTCATCTTTCCCTAAGATATGTGCTTGGGTGATCACGCTAGCAGCCGTTGTAAGATATCTTGGTAAATATCAGCCAGTGTATCGAGATCGTCCATTTTTACACATTCATCAATTTTGTGGATGGTGGCATTCACAGGACCAAGCTCAATTACTTGGGCTCCAGTTGGCGCGATAAAACGCCCGTCAGAGGTGCCACCGGCTGTAGACAATATGGTTTCTCGACCGGTGCAATGTTTGATGGCTTGTTGTGTGGCTTCTACTAGTTTGCCTGAATCAGTTAAAAAAGGTTGGCCATTAAAGGTCCACTCAATATCGTAATCTAGCTTATGAGCATCTAACACTTGAAGGGTTCTGGCAATTAACTGTTGATCAGTGACTTCGGTAGAAAATCTAAAGTTAAAGCAGACTTTTAATTCGCCAGGTATCACATTGCCAGCACCTGTGCCTCCATTAATATTGGATATTTGAAAACTAGTGGCCGGAAAAAATGCGTTGCCTTTGTCCCATTGAGTATTCGCTAGTTCTGCTAATGCAAGTGTTGATTCGTGAATGGGGTTTCTGGCTAAGTGCGGGTAGGCGACATGACCCTGAATACCTTTGACAAGTAAGTCGCCAGTTAGTGAACCTCTGCGGCCATTTTTGACTATATCACCCACTAAGTCAGTACTAGAGGGTTCACCCACTAGGCACCAAGTGATTTTTTCGTTACGGGCTACTAGGGTATCAATCACCTTAGTGGTGCCATTAATAAAGGGTCCTTCTTCATCACTAGTGATTAGAAAAGCAATGGAGCCTTTATGTTGCGGGTTGGCTTTTATAAAATTTTCTGTGGCCACTAACATGGCAGCCAAACTGCCTTTCATGTCTGCGGCACCACGACCATGAATATAGCCGTCTTTTTCTGTGGCTTCAAAAGGTGGCGTTTGCCAGTTTTGTTCTGGGCCAGAAGGTACTACGTCTGTGTGTCCGGCAAAACAAAATACTGGCCCCTCAGTACCTTTGCGTGCCCAGATGTTTTTAGTGTCAGCAAAGGTGAGGTCTTCTATTTCAAAACCTAAAGGTGTCAGGATGTCGGCCATCAAGTCCTGACAACCTGCGTCTTCAGGGGTAACAGATTTTCGGTTGATCAGCTCTTTAGTGAGGTCAAGGGTGCGGCTCATGAGAATACCTCAGCGTATTGGTCGGCTTTAAACCCGATAAAATAGTGGTCGTTATGGATAAGTATGGGGCGTTTTATCATGGCTGGAAATTCAAGCATCAGTGCCAAAGCCGCTGTTTTATCCACACCTTGTTTTTGCTCTTCACTTAATTGTCGAAAAGTAGTGCCACGTTTATTGAGCATTAATTCCCAGCCCAAGGCTTGCTCTGCCTGATTTAACCAGTTTGAATCGAGACCATCTTGTCGGTAATCATGGAAGTTAAAATCAATATTATTTTCAGTTAACCAAGCGCGTGCTTTTTTGATGGTATCGCAGTTTTTAATGCCGTAAAGAGTGGTGGTCATGGCGTCCTATTTATACATTTGAAATTGAATCCGGTAACTATAGCGATAAAGAGATAGGCAGGTAAAGCAAACAACTGATGCTTTTAGTTCAGTGTTATTCCTAAATTATATGTAAACCGTTAGCATTTTATCTTCCACTGCAATGACCTGAAAATAGTGTCCTTGCAGGCCTTTTATTTTATCGCTGTTGAGTAGGGTAACGGGGCATAAAATACTGGGAAGTGTTTTTTTCATCTTAACCAAATTAAACTCTGCGAGAATTTGCCCTTGTTGAAATTGCTCTCCTTGTTTAACAACTCTCTTAAAGCCTTCCCCCATCATAAGGTGGGAATCAATGCCTAACTGGATTTGTAGTTGTAGGCCATTTTTGGCCTTTAACCTTAATTGATTAGCCATTTCAGGAAAATGAAGCATGGAGCCAGCAAATGGGGCGAGTACTTGGTAGCCAGAAGGGACGATGGCAATGCCTTCACCAAACATGCGTGCCGTAAAAAGTGCATGAGGCACGTCATCCAAAGGCACTATTTTACCAGATAGCGGACTTAACATGTCTATGGCTTTGTTATGTGTAGGTAGCGAGTTGGCGGCTACTAGGCGATTAAATAAGCCCATTTTAGTTGTATTCAATTAAGTGACCTGAAAGTATGGATTTGCATAATTGGTTATTCTAAGTATGGCCTAATATTTAGCACCATTTCTGTTTGGGATAGCAAAACAGTCTGCTTTAATGATGTCAAGCTTAGGTTATCCACCGTTCCTGTGGATAACTCTGTTCAGTTCTGTTTATATGTTGCTTAAGGTGCTGATATATATAGATAAAAAAGGTGTGGTTGTAAAACGTTCGATAGCCAAATGCTTGCTTGAAATTACATCATTTGTGCCGAATTTATGGTGATTAAAGCAGTGAAGTGAATAATGTTATGCAATATTTCCCAAAGTAGTGAGTTATCTCGCTCTGATTTAGGTGAATCTTGTGTACAAGTTGTTAAACTCTGCCGCTGCGTTTTTACTCGCCGCTAAGGCACATGAGTCTTTTTAAAGACAATATAGTGGTAAAATCGGCACACTGTACTGTGAAAGTACATTTAATTATCATGACAGTTATAGAAGGATGAATATGCAGGTTTTGGACGTTTATGCTGGGAAAAATGCCCTTGCACGTATTAAACAAGAGGGTTTTAGTGCAGATTTATTTGATTATATGTTAGGGGCATCTGGAGGACCAAAGTGGTTTGTATTAGCGGGATTGGATCGCTATATTTTCCCAGAATTTTTTGCAGGGCGCTGTAAACCACTTAATATTATTGGTTCATCTGCCGGTGCATTTCGTTTTGCCTGTTTTGCTCAAAAAGATCCCTTGTCCGCCATTAATCGTTTAGCTGATCGTTATTCTCATACTGTTTATTCTGATAAACCCACAGCAAAAGAAATTACTGAAAAAGGTACAGCGCTGCTGGACTATGTATTAGGTGAAAATGGAGCTACGGAGATAATTAACAACTCTATAGTGAAAGCGCACTTTATCGTGGCAAAGTGTAAGGGGTTAACACAATTTGAAGCCAAACCAATACAAATGACAGGTCTTATCGCCAGCGCGAGTGCTAATGTAATAAAACGTAAATGGTTAGAAAAGTTTTATCAGCGCTATTTATTTTCGTCACCTAACTCAGATTTGGTGCTTTATGATCCCAATAAAATGCCTTCTTATTCAGTGACTCTCTCAACAGAAAACTTACCTCAAGCTTTAATGGCTTCGGGATCGATTCCCATTGTGATTGAAGGGGTGAGAGACATAATCGGCGCGCCAAAAGGTATGTATAGAGACGGAGGTATAATTGATTATCATTTTGACTTAACCTTTGGGCCGCAAAAAGGGTTAGTGCTTTATCCTCACTTTTATTCAAAGCCTGTACCTGGATGGTTTGATAAGTCCCTTAAAAAGCGCCTGCCTCATGCAGGTAGTTACGATGACGTGGTGATGCTGGTCCCCTCTGATGAATTTGTTGCGAGTTTACCTTTTGGTAAAATACCTGATAGAAAAGATTTTGAGACTATGCCAGCTGCACAACGGATTAAATATTGGCAAAGCGTTATTTCACAAAGTGACCAGCTTGGACAAGCGTTCAAGGATATGTATGATAATCAAACAATTATCGACAAAATAAAGCCAATTGAGTTCGTTTAATACAGAGGGCCATAGTTAACGAGTTGGCCCTAACATAAACGTAAAGTGTGATGAGACTGATTATGCATCCACACAAATTCGGCTTCTGCCAGCTTTTTTTGCTTTATATAATGCTGCATCGGCTGAGGATATAAATTCACTGAGCTTTTCGTGACGAGTGGAGCTGGCTAAACCTGCACTAAAACTACTTTGAAAGAAGGTGTCAGCAACGGTGAAATTTATCTGCAAAAAGGCGCTTAAAATGTGGTTCATTTTAGTTTCGATAATGCTTGGGTTTGTATCACTAAACACCACCATAAACTCTTCGCCGCCATAGCGACCTACATAATCTGTGTCTCGAACTGATTGCAGCAACAATTGTCCTAACGCAATCAGTACCTTATCTCCGGCTATATGACCATATTTGTCATTGACTTGTTTAAAATGATCTAAATCAATCATCACCACAACAGTAGGATTTTGTTGCCGCGAAGACAGCCTCAGTGCGTGTGCCGCGGCATCCATAATTTGACCATGATTGAGGACACCCGTTAGGCTATCTCTAGAGGCAAGGTAGCGGATTTCCTGACCTCGTTGAATACGACTATCCACTTGCTGTACTATTAAATTAGGTGGCGTATTTTTGGGAATGACATCGTCGGCGCCGCATTCTAAGACCGCAAGTTTGGTATTAATATCTTCATCTGCAGTAAGAAAAATAATAGGTACATAGTCATATTTTGATTGCTGACGGAGTATACGCGCAATTTCTAAGCCACTGATATTAGGCATGTGCATGTCTAACAAAAACACATCAGGATGAAAGGATTCCAGTTCAGCCATTATCATCTCAGGTTGATTTATTGCCAGCACTTCTACATGTTCATCTTCAAGTAATGTTTTATAAAAAATGCCTACAGAAGCTTGGTCATCTAATAATAGAATTCTGTAGGGTCTGATCAAATCAAGTTTGAAGTTTTTGCGAATTTTCGACACTAAAGTAGTGATATTAAGGGGTTTTAACAGGAATTCATTTACTCTGGCTCTTACGGCTGCCAGTCTATTTTCAAATGAACTTGAAGAGGATAAAACAAAGACATCTGTACCAATGGCTCTGAGCTTGCCAGCATAAGCGAACATCTGTGCCAATGAGGACGTTGTGTTATCAATATCAATCAGCACCAAATTGAATGTTTGTAGTGCTAAGACTTCTTCAAGCTTTTCGATTGACTTAAAATGACTAATTGCAAACCCAAAGCCAGCTAACAATTTAGTATGTACGGCAGTGGTTTCATTATCATCAATTAAGGCAATCTTAATATCTCGATAAGATTGAGTGGTGATGTCTATATTGTTTTTCAGTGGTTCCCGTAGTTCACCAAGAACCTCTGGAGCTGTTTTGAGTACCAACAAAGGATTAGGATTGATTCTTGACGCTTCAATCATCGAATTCATATGCCGATCGATAAACGGAATGATACTCTTAAATTGATTGATTTTTTCTTCGCAGGGGGCAACTTCTTCTTCAATCATACCGAGCCTGTCGCTCAGTGTGATAAAATTAAGAGTACCACTAGAGCCTTTAAGGCTATGTACTTCAAACCTAAATTGTTTAATCGCTTCAATAGAATGTGATGATCTGGCTTCTGACCATAATTCAATCAACACCGCAATTTTTTCTTCAAACTCAGCAATAAATGTAATACGAAATTCTGCAAGTTTTTGTTCCAATTTAGAACTCATTGGTACCCTTTTAGTTTCTTAGTGACAAAGTCTTAATTTTATACCCAAGACCGCAGTATAACTTACTGATTTATAGCCTAAATGTACAGAAAATTATCTCTGCATAAAGGTATAAATAAGGCGTGTTGTCGGTGCTTGTAAATTGACTTGATAATGCATTTTTTAAGGTGAAAGAAAATTAACATCAACATCTAACAATCATAAGTTGTGGTCAATATAATTTGCCAAATTTATAAGTCTATTTGATGCAGATCAAGGTGTGTCGCCAAATATGCGGTTTAATTATGACAGGTTGAGTCAATAAAATTTCATCTATGGAGAAATTGTATATGCAAAACTATCAAAATATTTTAGTGCCGTTAGATATCTATTCTGATCATAAAATAGTCCTAGAACGCGCCCTTACTTTAGCTCAAAAACCTTCTCAGCTTAACCTCGTTTATGTCACGTTTCCTCACGTCTATTTTGAATCCTATGGGGTAGGGGTTGGTGCTGATTATGTTAATGATAATCAAAAAAATGCTAAAGAGACCTTGTTAAAACTTGCCAAAAAGCATCATATTCCTGAGAGTCAAATACATGCACCAATCGGGTCCCCGGTTGATGAAATTCACCAGTTATCAGAACGTATTAAGGCAGATTTGATTGTGTTGGGTACCCATGGTCAGAGTGGTTTAAAGTTACTGTTAGGCTCAACAGCGAATGGCGTATTGCATGGCGTGAAGTGTGATGTATTAGCAATCAAAATTTAAACTGAAAAACCTAACCGTAGGTAGTCTTTATGATCCATTCCAATTCCCGTTATGTTAGTCAAATAACGAGAGATACTTTAGCCTTGATACTTGCCGGAGGCAAAGGTAGTCGGCTATGTGAACTCACACAATATCAAGCTAAACCTGCGATTCATTTTGGCGGTAAATTCAGAGTGATTGATTTTCCTTTGTCGAATTGTATTAACTCAGGGATCAGGCAAATCGGCGTCATGACTCAGTACAAAGCCTATTCATTGATCCGACATCTGTCTCGGGGGTGGGGGCATTTAAACCGTGACTTAGGGGAGTACGTAGAGTTATTACCGGCTTCTCAGCAATATTCTTCAAACTGGTATGAAGGCACCGCTGATGCGCTGTATCAAAATATTGAGTTTATTCGAGAGCATGGGCCTAAATATGTGATTGTGTTGGCTGGCGATCATATTTACAAAATGGATTATGGTGACATGTTAGTCCAACATGTTGAAAGTGGTGCAGACATGACAGTTTCTTGTATCGAAATGCCAGTTCTAGATGCGGCGGGAACGTTTGGCGTTATGTGTGTGGATAAACACAATCGGATCACCAATTTTGATGAAAAGCCTGAAAACCCTTGCCCATTAAAAGATAAACCTGACCACACTTTGGCTTCTATGGGGAATTACGTTTTTAATACCGAATTTCTTATTCAGCAATTGATAGCGGATGCTAAAAGACTAGAGTCACAGCATGATTTTGGCCGAGATATCATTCCTGCCGCAATCGATAATAATCAAGTCATGGCCTTTAGATTTCGTTCTGGTGATGGAAATACAGCGCCTTATTGGCGAGATGTAGGCACCTTAGATGCGTTTTGGCAGGCTAATATGGATCTTGTTGCTATTACCCCAGAATTAAATATCTATGATCAAGATTGGCCCATCTGGACACACCAAAAACAATCACCGCCAGCAAAATTTATTTTTAATGATGATGATGGCCGTCGAGGCTACGCTGTGGATTCAACTGTGTCAGGTGGTTGTATCATTTCTGGCGCTAAGATTAATCAATCTTTGTTGTTCTCTGATGTGCATGTTCACTCATTTAGTCAAATTGAACAATCGGTGATCCTGCCCCAAGTGAATATTGCTAAACATGTTACGATTAAACGTGCAATTATTGATGCGGGTTGCCAAATACCCGAGGGCATGACCATTGGCGTCAACAAACAACAGGACATAGCCCGAGGTTTTCGTATTAGCCGGGATGGCATAGTATTGGTAACCAAAGACATGCTTAGCAAAGATAATAGTCAGCTGGATTTTTTAAGTAATGATGTGCCGCTTAGAAATACTGTTTAGCAGCAAAACTAGGTATTTTCCGAAGTAAATTACGCAGAAAAACGACTATCTCCCCCTCTACCTAATATCTACTATTTAACCTTGATCTATATCAATGTCTATTAGACTTTGACTGACCTTCGAGGATTATGAAATGCCTATCAATACAACTCAGCCGTCTGTACTTTGCCAACACTGCGCTATGTCTGGCATGTGTTTTAGTCAAGGCGAAAGAAATAATGCAGAGCCCAAAATAAGGTCACATAAAGTTTACCAAAAGGCGAATGTACTGTTTTCCGCAGGTCAGACTTTCGATGCGATTTACATCTTACGAAGTGGCTCAGCAAAATCTTCTATTTTAGCCAATAGTGGTCATGAACAAATAAGCAGCTTTTATTTTCCTGGTGATTTGATTGGTTTAGATGGTTTTGACAATGGTTCACATGCGCAATCAATCAAGTTCTTGGAAACCAGTAGTGTGTGTCGTATTAGTCTTGGAGAATTGGATAAGGCTATGGCAAGTTCAGCAAGTATTAGACACAATATTTTACAGGGCATGAGTCATGCGCTTAACGATGAAGATAAATTTTTACTGAGTTTGAATCATATGAACTCAGCGCAAAGGTTAGGCTCATTTTTATTGGACTTGTCTTCGCGGTTTGAACAAAGGGGATTATCTGGCAATGTGTTTGATTTGAGCATGACACGAGTAGATATCGCTAATTATTTAGGTATGGCGATTGAAACTGTAAGTCGTTTGCTTACGCAATTACACAATGAACAGATTATTGAAGTTGAAAAACGGCGAGTCAGTATTATGGATCGTGACAAACTCAGTGAGAGTTTGTTGCAAGAGCGTGAACCGCATATTTTGTTTGCAGAAAAAGTTCGCCAATCTAACAATATACAGGTGAAAGTGGCGTAAGTATTTTCGGACATGTGCTTACTAACCCCAGCGCACTAAAGTCTGCACTTTGGGTTTTTCTGAATAGCCTTGTTTTTACCTTTGAAAAAGACTGGTTGTTTACATAGTTTTCTCCAATAAGTTGTAGAAAACTATGGCGGGCAAACAAAGGTAAATGTTTGATGCTTTTTCTGCTGTTTAAGCCACTCCATTTTGAATGCTACCATCTTGTTCAAATTGGCTGATATTCGAAAGGGTAGTTTGTGCGATATTGAGCATCGCTTCTTGGGTAAAAAAACCTTGGTGACTGGTAATAATCACATTCGGGAAAGTCGTTAATCTAGCCAGTACATCGTCTTGTATACCTTTTGCAGAAAAGTCTTCAAAAAACAATGCTTCTTCCTCTTCGTAAACATCAAGTCCTAACAAACCTACTTTACCTATTTTAAGGGCATTGATAATAGCTTTAGTATCCACCAATTTACCTCTGCTAGTATTAATAATCGTGACCCCATCGCGCATTGTCGTTAATGCTTTTTGGTTGATTAAGTGATGGGTCTCGGGCGTGAGAGGACAATGCAGAGAAATGACATCTGCTTGACTGAATAGTTGCTCTAAGGTGACATAGTTGACCCCAGACGTAACACAACTTTCGTTTTGGACCACATCATAAGCAATAACCTTGCAGCCAAAACCTAACATAATATTGGCAAAAGCTTGGCCAATTTTCCCCGTTCCTACCACCCCAACTGTTTTGCCGTGTAAGTCAAAGCCCATTAAGTTACGCAGTGAAAAATCGCCTTCGCGAATGCGATTATGGGCGCGGTGTATACCTCGATTTAAACATAACAACAATCCTACTGCATGTTCGGCCACTGCATAAGGGGAGTAGGCGGGAACCCGCACCACAGGCAATGAAAGTTGTTTTGCACAGGCTATGTCCACATGGTTAAAACCGGCGCTGCGCAGGGCAATGAGTTTGATCCCTTGGGTTTTTAGTTTTTGCAACACTTCGGCGTTTAAATTATCGTTAATAAAAGCACAGACCACTTTTTCATCGCTTATTAGTGATGTGGATTCTACATTTAGGTGCGACGAAAAATACCTAATCTGGTGAGCATTATTTTGATTAGCACGATCAAAATATTCTTGATCATATTGTTTACTGTTATAGAACGCTATTTTCATCCTTAGGCCTCATATTAGGTTGGGTGCAGGCAGTATAAAACGTACTCGAACTAGCAAGTTGACCTTGATCAATTAAGTAATTGGGAACAATGATATCCTACACTTGTTACAACCAAGATATCAAAAAAGACCGTTAATGAGACTAAAATATGCATGTTAGACAAGTTCTTCTTATTGAAGGTGGGGTAAATGCCCTGATTACAGTATGCAAAATGACTGTTGGGCTAATGACAGGTTCTGCAGCTGTGATAGCCGATGCGGTGCACTCGCTAACGGATTTGGCAAACAACCTTTTTGCTTGGTTAGCGATAAAAGTGGCAGAATCACCTGCCGATGACTCTCATCCTTACGGCCATCAAAAGTTTGAGCAATTAGCTGTATTTGCTCTGGCGTCAATATTGACCATAGTAGCATTTGAAGTGATAGTGCATGCAGTTGAACGTTATGGAGAGCCTGTTGAACAAAATCTACTGGGCTTGGTCATTTTGAGTTTTTCGCTGCTTATAAATGTTAGCTTGACGCTCTGGGAAGGGTATTGGGCTAAGCGCTTAGACTCAGAAATATTACATGCAGACGCCACACACACCTTAAGTGATGTGTTGACCAGTGTAGTGGTGATTATTGGCTGGCAACTAGCAGCTCTTGGATACTATTGGGTAGACACTATTTTTGCATTGGTTGTATCGAGTATTATCTTTTATCTAGCGTTTAAGCTTTTTCAAAGAGCCATTCCAGTGTTAGTCGATCAGAGTCGCTACCCGCCAGAGCAGTTAAAGGCCGCCGTAGACAGTATTCCTGCTGTAATTACTGTGGGGAATATTCGTTCCAGAGATACAGGGAAAGGGCAGGTAGCTGACGTTTCAGTTACTGTGAGTGCTAACCTTAGTACCGTAGAATCCCATCATATAGCTGACCAAATTGAACGTGTACTAGCAGAAAAATTCGATATTCAAGATGTTGTTGTACATGTTGAGCCTGATGTAGATAAAGAACCAATTGCTAGTGATAGTTAAAATCCCATTTTGCATTTAACAGGACAGTACTATGTTTACCACAGAGATGATGAATTTTTTAGCTTGGTGCACACTGATTAACTATTCGGTGTTAATAATATGGTTTCTAGTCTTTAAATTAGGACATGACTGGCTGCACTTGCTGCATGGAAAATGGTTTGCTCTAAACGAACAACAGTTTGATCTGATCAATTATTGTGGCATGGGACTGTTTAAGTTATTTATCCTTATATTTAATTTGGCGCCCTATTTAGCATTACATATAATCTCATAAATTTATTGGCTGGTTTTGCACTTAAATTGGTCTGTACTTAAGCATTACCACAACAGCAAAATTTCGATAATTTTGCTGTTGGAGTTTCTTAGTTAGAGTGTTGCTATGAGTTCATTAGCAAGATCAATTTTAATGCCTTCTTCTATGGAGTCGACCAGTTGATCGAGTACCTCAATACTGATGGAACGATCTAAAAAGTACTTTTTAGCTTGCAGTAAATCTTTCTTGCAGGCTAAAGGGGCAAAATCCATGGCATCACGTAAATTGGATTTTTTCAAAATTAACTTACCTTTCTCAAAAACGCACTTTTCATAGTTTTTTTTGATTTTAACTAACTCTGCACTATTTAGTGAGCCAGAGGGATTAGCATTTTGATTTGCAGCGCTGCTAAATATCATCAGCGCTGCAATCACTCCTACTATCAGTTTCATTTAGAATTCCTATCCTTTACTAAACCAATGCAATGTAAAACATGCATGAGCGGCATTTAATTAACATTAAATCTATAACGCGCCAATATGTTATCTATGCGTTTTTGAGCTTCAATTGATGTAGGGGATGACGAGATACCTTTGACTTTTTCGTTGAACATCGAATAGGTATATGACTCCACTGCCGCTTCATATTGCATGCGTCGTTCGCTTTCCTTGCCATCATTAAACATAGAGACTTCTAAATTTTCTAGAGGCTGGAGTACCGCCGCCCCCATATGTGCAACAATTTTTTCAGTTAAAGACTGCAAAATTTCAGTATCTGTGGATATTTCCATGGGATCAAATTCAATACCGGCGTCACTTACTCCAGCATTAGCAATGTCACTTTCTTCCAGCTTACGCTCAATGGTGTCCACTAGGGTGTTTTCTCCAGTCTGTGCATCAACCACTCTGAATGTTAATTGTAAGAAGCCTACCTTTTTAGTATCAGTGACATTGTATTCACGTACACCGTACTCTGGCACCATGATCTTTGCTTTAGGAGCGGCTTTTAATTCAGCTGGAGTGGGTTGTGGGTTGACTGCCTTCCAGTTTAAGTAATCGATGTTATCTTCAATTTTCTCACCTACTTGGTAGCGCACGGTTTTGGTACTTGATTCAGTTTTACCATCCACTTTGTATAATAAAACAGATCCCATTATGGCGTAATCGATTCCGTGTACTCGGCCCATTTCTTTAGCAGAGCTTTCGGAAATGACTCCCATTTGCCCCAACTTCATTTCTTCTACAATAGTTTTCAGATTCGCTCGTTCCATTATGCTGATATCATTACTGGCATTGTTGAACATATGAGAAATCAGGTTTTGAGTGATGATGACACCTGAATCACTGCTATCAACAGGACTGGTAAAGTCAAAAATTGCAATTTTTCGTTTTGCGCGGGTGAAAATTGAATCCTCAACTTGTTTTATCTCATTAAACAATTCTGGATAGTTTGCATTGATTGAACCTATTGCCTTAAGCAAATGCCATGCAACTGCATAATTACCCGCTTGTTTATAGGTGCCTGCGCTGAAAAAAGCTTGTTGCGATAAACTGTCTCGAAGTTGGTCTAATCTATTGTCTTTTGTGACGTTATGAGATTGCAACTTTTTGTAAATGTTGACCGCTTCAATAAAACGACCTTCACTCATGGTGTCAATTAGATTTGATGAAAGTTGTTCCGACTCTTTGGTTTTAGCCTCCACTAGCATATCGCTGCAGTTTTGGTTGGGTTGTTGATATTCTGTGAGTCGCTGACATTTGGAAATAACTGTGCCCCATTCCTGCCTATCAAACGCACTTTGTGCTTTATTTAAAAAATACTCAGCATTATCGTTTTTAACCACAGTTTGAAGCAGGTTATTTGCAACGGCGTGATTTGGAGCGATTTTCAGTAAATCCTGTAAATACGCTTTAGCTGACCCAAAATTTTCTTGGGCTATGGCATCGTTTGCTTGTTTTAAAAAGCTGTTACTGGCCTGCGTTTCAACTGTTGTTAATCGGGTCTTGACGTCTTCATAATTACTGGATAATTGAGAGATTTGTGATAATAGTCCATGAGCTTTAACCCAGTTGCTCTGTTGCATTTGGTATTGAGCGTCTTTATATAAAGAAACCACTCGTAAATTTAATGCATCACTGCTCATACTTACCTGTTGTTTTAACGTATTGAGTTCATTAGAGGCTATTTTGCTTTTTTCCAAACTGACTAAAATTTGCTGGGCTTGATCAATATTATTTTGGCTTGAATCACCACTTAGTAACTCACTAATTTTTGCCTTTGAGCTTTGCAAGTATTGGGTGCGTAATTCTGCTAGTTTAGCGGTAAATGTTTTATTTTTAGGATTTTTGGCGATTGCCTGATTAAGATATGAAATTGCTTCTTCATATTGCTGTGTCCCCGCTAATTGATTAGCAGTGTTAAACTCCTGAGTACCATTTGACGTCGTTGAGCCACAACCTGACAGACCAATCACCACTGCCGATGCGAGTAATGCTTTTCTCATGATAAATCCTCTTATTATAATGTGGTTTATTTTGCAGATAAAATAATGCTGTCACCGTGAATTTTTTCAATTGAAAACGGCACTGTGTTCTGCTTTGACATAATGGTTAATTGTTCGAAAAGCTGTTCTGGCCAGCCTTGATATTCAATCACTAATTTGGTTTGTTTTTGATCTTGTAACTCAACAGATGAATCTTCAATGCCTACCAACCAATTGGACATATAAGCAATAATACTATCGCTTTGCGTTTTGTTGCCGGAAATACCAACAATAACAGGTTGTTGGTGGTTACCAGACCAAGCATCATTTGTGTCAATACTAATGCGTTTAGCAATACGTTGAGCCAATTTAGTGGCTAATCCTTTCATGGCATTAATGCTATAGGCCCCAGCCTTTTGGGCTGACTCAACAGAAGTTGAAACCACTATAGCTGTTTGATTTCTCACCAATTCTACATTGGCGAGTAGTTGGTTGTTCTTTATTTTTATGCCTTGATATTCATCACTGATGACACTGCTTTCAAGGTTTGAGGTGAGTATAAAACTTGCGTAAATAGGTGTTTCTACATCACTACTAAGCAAGGTAAAGCCAGATTGTACAAGTTCTTTTTTTAGGGCGGTATCAAAGGCATTTTGTAGATTGGAACGATCACGGCCACTGACTTGTGAGGTACTGAATATGATTCGGGGTTTCTTTAACCAGTTGTATCTTTTTAGTTGAGTGTCCACATGGGAGCGAACTGCCTTTTGATCTATAGTGGCGGCAATATTGACTTTAAAGGTATTATCATCGTATTTGCTTTCATCTATAATAATATATGAGTCTAATTTGCCTTTGGCCGTAGAATAGATTTTTTCAGAGGCAATCTTAAAATTGTTGGTTTCAGTTCTGGCACTGATATAAGTACCAAATAACTGTTCTATCGCCACCCGCTTGGCATCTTCAATGGCAACATTACGGGCATCCGCAATATTATTATTTTCAATGAAACCATAACCAGTAACTTCTACAGATTTCGCCCAAGCAAAAGAAAAATAAATACTGATTAGCAGAACACTCAATAATCGTAAAATCATTTTCAATACTTCCCTTTAAAGTGCACTATAAAACTGAAATGTAGTATTGCTAAAATAACCAAATGTTGCAATGAACATCATTTAATAAAGAGTACTGTTTATTTTTATTTTGAATTAGTGGGGGAGGAATACTTCACCGTCCATAAAATAAAAACACTTAGGTTAAATAGCAAGGGGAATTCAAACACACAATTTTACTTTTGTGGCACTGTTGTAAAACGCAGTTTCAGTTGTTAAAAAGTAAGATTAATTGTGACAGTCCGGTACTTTAACTATAGGTCAAGTAGTACCCACTGTGCCTATTATTAAAGGATGTTGTATGAACAAAAACGCGCCATTTTATGGTGATCAAATCCAAGGTGATCGAAATTATCAGGAGGATTCTTTTAAAATAGAAGTGTTTGGAGAGGAAACATTATTTTTGCTCTGTGATGGTATGGGAGGACATGTAGGAGGAAAACAAGCAAGTTCTTTAGCTGTTGAGGAATTTGTAAAAGGGTTTGGTCATCACAATAACTCTTCAATATATCAACGACTCGAGGCAGGGTTAACAGCCGCTAATGTGGCCATAAAACACAGAGTTTCCCAGTCTAGTGAACTTAGAGGTATGGGGACGACACTGGTGGCAGTGTATATGTGCAAAGAGACAATTCAATGGGTAAGTGTAGGGGATTCACCTCTATGGCTGATTCGAGACAATCAAATACAGCGATTGAATGCCGATCATTCATTGGCTGCAGTGCTCAACAAGTTGGTTAAACTTGGGGAAATTACGGCACAGGATGCTGCGAACGACCCTAAGCGCCACGCATTGCTTTCTTCTGTAAGTGGGGAAGAAATCAAACACATCGATTTACGTGAGTCACCTTTTGAGCTGCAAAACGGTGATTGTTTAATTTTGGCAAGTGATGGCCTTGAAACCTTATCGGAGCAACAGATTATTCGACTCGTCAGTGGCAATGGCAAACCAGAAGAATGTGCTGCGCAATTACTCGGTGCCATCAAAACTTTTCAGAAACCACAACAAGACAACGCAACGGTTATTGTTTATCGACATGGAGAAGCCTCGAAAGAAGAACAGGGTGTGACTTTTTCAAGATCAATGATGTTGTCGCTAGTTTTAATGTCGGTGTTTTTAATGGTGGTGAGCTTAGCTGTGATAATGTTTTGAGCTATGTGGCGGATAGTGATAATGGTATTGGGCAAACTGACTTATCTTACATTTTTTAAGTAGTAGCGGGTTCAGGAAAAATCGCTGTTGAGAGCATTACAACGCCAGTGGCAATTAGCCGAAACTGAAAAGATAAAAGAAATAACCATTGGGAAATAGTGCAACCTTAGGTCTGAGTCACAGCTCAAGATAAATTTCTTTACATTAGATAGGGGGAGCGGCTTAATATAGATGCATAGTTGAAGGGCGTTTTAGCAGAGAGTGGGGAGTCTTTATTCTCATTGAAACATAGCGTGTTTTTATGTGTTTTACGTCTCTTATATTGCCTGAATGGTAATCATTGTATGCTGATAAATGTATTTACAGTATAGGACACGGGCTTAGTGCTCGATAATGACTAGAGTTATAGTTTTAATGGGAATTGTTTAATGGAACTGCACGCACTTCAACCTGGGTACATGTTATATGAATACCAGATTGAAAAAAAACTGGGCGAAGGTGGGTTTGGCATAACCTATTTGGCCATAGATACACACCTCGATATGCGGGTGGCGATTAAAGAGTATCTGCCCAGTGATTTTGCGATGCGCCAAAGTGATGTCACTATCGCACCTAAAAGTACCGCTCTTAAGGAAAGTTTTGATTGGGGATTGAACGCCTTTATCGATGAAGCTAAAACTATTGCCCAATTTGATGCACTTAACATTGTTAAGATCCACCGCTTTTTTAAGGCAAACGGCACCGCATATATTGTTATGGAATATTGTGATGGTGGGAGCCTAAATTTACGAATAATGGCTAAGCCCTATAATGAACGGGAAACCCGGGCGCTGCTTGAAGATTTAGTCAAAGGTTTGATGGTGGTACATAAAAATCACATCTTTCACCGTGATATTAAACCAGATAATATTATGTTTCGTAAAAACGGCACGCCTGTTCTTATCGACTTTGGGGCGGCCAGACAAGCGGTAGAAGGGCAAACCCGAACTGTTACTTCTATGGTTACGCCTGGTTTTGCGCCTCCAGAGCAATACAGTCAAAATACTAAGTTTGGTCCATGGACAGATATTTATGCGCTAGCAGCAGTGGCTTATACTTGCTTAAAAGGGCATAAACCCAGCGATTCAGTACAACGTATGGTTGAGGATGACTATCAACCACTTTGCCATGGGTCACAGGCATCAGGTTTTTTGCGAGGGATTGACTGGGGACTCAAGCTCTCTGCTAATCAACGACCTCAGGATTTAAGGTCATGGCTTGCTAGCTGGGATAGCGGTATTGTTGCTGATTCTATCTCCACTGAGAACACTGTTTTAATAGCCTCTGATGATAATACAGTGCTGCAAACTCAAGGTGTTAACCACTCACCAACTCCCAAGAGTAATACTTCCACATCAGCGGCTTCTAATGGGAGGGGGGGAAAATTCACCTTCATATTAATAATTGTTTTGGTTTTACTGGGGGCAGGGTTTTATGGGTATCAGCATTTTCAACAAGAAAAAGCCGATTTAGAGCCTTCACCAAGTCCAGTGGCAACCGTTTTAGACTCTCCCAGTAAAACCTCAATTCAACAGGTCCCAGAAACAACAGGGCAAATTTGGGTAACGACTTTTCCTAACAATGCGCGAGTAGAGATATTAGATATTGAAACAAAATACTCAGCGGGTATGTCTCTCAAATTGGGGCGTTACGGCTTAAAGGTTAATGCAGAGGGGTATCAAGACAAAATCGAGTTTGTTGATATCCTGAGTGGAAATAATAATGTGACAGTCAATTTAGACCCACAAGAGCAGAAAATACCAGAGGTGACAATACCCCAGCCTGCTGCGTTAGGGCAGCTTTGGATAACCACTCGTCCTAGTAATGCTCAAATAGTGTTATTGGATATTGAGCCAAGCTATTCGGCGGGAATGCAAATCAAGCCTGGACGGTATCGGATTAAATTGGTGGCAGCCGGATATCAGGATAAAATTGAGACTATAGATGTGGTGAGTGGCAATAATAACCTGACTATTTCTTTGGCCCGAGTAGTGGCGAATATTCCCCTACCTAAAATGGTTAGCATTGCCGGCGGTAGCTTCGAAATGGGAACAAATAATGGTGAAAATAATGAAAAACCTGTTCACGCTGTTACGGTAAAAAACTTCAGTTTGAGCCAAACTGAAGTCACTTTTACGCTATGGGATGCCTGTGTCAATGCAGGAGGTTGTAGTTATACGCCTCATGATGAAGGTTGGGGTAGAGATAACCGCCCGGTCATAAATGTGAGTTATCAGGATATAACCGGTGATTTTATTCCTTGGTTGAACAAGTCTACAGGGGATGACTATCGTTTGCCTACTGAAGCAGAATGGGAATATGCAGCAAGGTCAGGCAGAACCTCTAGGTACAGTTGGGGTTACACTATTAACTGTTCACAGGCTCGTTATGGGTATCTCTCCGGTGAATGTAAAAAACGCCAAAATACAGACAGAGTTAAGTCCTTCTTAGCCAATAGTTTTGGTTTACATGACATGCACGGCAATGTTTGGGAATGGACCCAAGATTGTTGGAATGATAACTATAGTTCTGCTCCAACTAACGGAGAAGCTTGGGATAAAGGGGATTGTTCTCAACGGGTATTACGTGGCGGCTCTTGGCTCTCGAGACCTGACGCGTTACGTTCAGCCTACCGTTTCAGAAATTCCATAAACGTGCGCAATAACGATCTAGGGTTTCGCCTCGCCCAAGATCGCTAAGTAAGTGCTTCGAGTTAACTAGATTGCGGCTTTAAGCATAATTATCTAAGTTTAATGAAACGGCGCGTCGAACCCTTTGGGTTTCACAGCCAACAAATCACAGTCAACTGTTTCGATGAGTTTTTGTGCTGTACTGCCCAGTAAACCGGTGCGATAAGTCGTGCCCAGCACCAGAATGCCAGCCTGAAGTTGCTGCAAAGTTGTTGGTAATACTTCATCAATATCACCAGAGATAATGTGCTGATTCGCGCTATTTGGTACATATTCAGTACATTCTTTAGCGAATTTAACGTTATGTTGATAGCGTAATTTTTCAAGCACCATAGATTCATTTTGATGAGGATCATAAGAGAATACATCTGCCCACATGCCACTTTTATCAACTGCTTCGAGCAAAATATCCCAATAGCTAGGGTCAAAGCAATGTATGGCCTGAAGCTCCATATCTAAGGCTGAAGATATACTATAGCCAGTTTTAAGAATGTTTTTGTCCAACTCACTTTTAGCACTTAAATTGTGTTCAGGATCTATGGCTGCAACAACTGTTGAATGTTTAGACCATTTGTGCGTTTTAACCAATAATATTGGCATTGGACATGCTTTTAATAAATACCAATCGGTTGGCGTAAAAAAGGTTTTAGTTAGGGTTTTATGTGGATGCGTTGCCTTTACGACTAAATCAGGTTGAAAGTTATCTACCACCTTTAATACACCTTGATAGACAGGCCAATGCCAAATCACTTCAGTCTCAAAGGTGACATTTTTTTGGGTGTTTTGAGTTATCAAGTCACTCAGTTTAGCTTGGTTGGATTTAATAATTTCAGCCTGCATTTTCTCTTGTTGTTTGCTGCTCAGGAAATTGCTGGCCATCACCGAGGGATAATACAGGCAGCTTAATAGCTTTAAGGTAATTGGTTGTTGTTTAGCAAACAACAATGCTTTATTGAGTGCGGGTTGCACCTGTTTATCAGGATCAATAACGACCAGTATTTTTTTAATCGTTTGCATTATTTTATTCCTTATTTGTGGTTATAAGGTGGGTTTTAGAGTCAAGATGTCGCAGCTCATATTTGCTAAGATATGTTCAGCGGTATTACCTATAAAAGCGCCCAACAATCCTGTTCTACCCACTGTTCCTAATATCAGTAATTGCGCATCAATTTCTTTGGCTTTTTGGGGGATGGCAATGTCAGCACGGCCTTCCATTACGTGATAGGGATGAATAAACAAGTCATGTTCTTTGAGTAAGGTTTCCATTTTGTTTTTATGGATATTACTGGCATCTACTTTGATGCTATCAAAATCGATATTTGCCCAACCCACATCCATGCTTGGTCCCATACTGGGGGTCTCAAATGTATTCACACTGTGTAATGTTGTTTTAGTCACATGGGCAATCATTTTTGAATACTCGAGTATATTGTGATTGAGCTCGATATGTTTGTTATCGTTAGTAGTAGGATCAATGGCCGCCAATATTGGGGTGTCTAGCCAATGTGAGTCTCTAACCAACAAAAGCGGGGCTTTGCAATAACGTAATAAATGCCTATCCACTGGCATCGCAAATGGGTTGATATTTGATGAGTCGGCCGTTATCCGCTTGACTACTAAATCAGGGGTAATTGCATCTACTATTTCTTCTATCGCCTCATGCAACTCTCTATGCCAAGCTACATTTACGCTGCAACTGATCCCTTTTTTTTCTAACGCGTCAGCTAGGGTATTCATATATAAATACCTGTCTGCCATATATTGTTTTTTTAATTCTTTGCGATGGTCACTAGACAACACATCTGTTAATTCCATTACTGGCTCATAAATTGAGTTAAATAAATAGATATGCACTTTAGTAAACTCGGCGAACTTTAACGCCCTTTCTAATGCTGGGTGTTCAGCATGCCTACCACTTATAACCACTAATATTCGTTTAGGTGTGTTCATTAATACCGTCCTAAGTATGTCTTCTAGCCCATCACATAAAAAGCCTGTTGCAAGGGATTGTTATTTGATTCTAATAATTACAACTCTCACTTGCTTGATACAAATCAGCTTCCCTGATTACAGCATTCGATATTGGCCATAATGTGTATAAGTGATAGGTTTCACATCGTACTTAGGTTGTAAAAACGCAACCAAATCAATGAGTTCTTGTACCGTCATTAGATCGTTAAATATTCGCATTTTTGAACTGCCATCTTGGTTGGTCACTTTTTCTTCATTAAAATGGCTTCTAGGTGCTAATTTATGGGAAGGGTTGATGACGGATGTGACTAATTGCGCATAAGTTTTGACAACGGCAGAAGTACCGCCAAGGGGAACAGGGGTGTCAAATTCTTTAATTAAAGAGGAGTCTTCATAACCCTTCATTGCATGACAAGCCAAACACTGATATTTCATAAAAACCTTCTCACCTTTTGCCACATTGCCTTCAGGCAAACTAAACCCTTTGGGGGAGTCAGGGCCATAGCTGCAAGCTGCCAAAACAGAAAATAGTAATATCGAGGTCACCCAAATAAATGTTTTCATATTGTTGCCTTATCATTTGTTATGAGATTAAGCATTAACATAATGGAAAATCAGCTTAAATGGCTAATTGGGAGTCGTGTTTATTGATAGGGATCAAATTAGTGAAGATAAAGTATTAAAATAAGACGTTTTTTTATCAATCAAGATTTACATAAACTAGCCAATCATAATTCATCCCAATTTACATGAAATTGCAAAATCCGTGAAAATAACCAAGGGTATCAGTCATAATCACAAGGCCAAAAGTGAATCTGCGTTTCGGTAAATAATCGACCCAGAGTTGGCGGCACTTAAATAAAAATCAGTGACAATTTGTTTTGACCGATAAGACTCTATTTAAAAAAGGGTGGTCGGCCATAAGGTATTCACTTTGACTGATAAATACATGATTTGAAATGTGGCTAGCCATCGCAATAATCACTAAAACGCCATATAGCTAGCAGCCACAAGAAGTATTTTTCAGCATGTTATGGGGGATTGTCTACTAATCGGCTTTTGGTTTTGTTTGAGGTTCAGTTTTATTTTCAGCATATTTAACTCTGATTTTATTCGCTCCTAACATACTGTCATTTAATGATTTCACAGCAACTTTTGCTTCACCAGGTTTAGGCATTTCAACAAAACCAAAACCTTTAGATAAGCCGTTTGTTTTTTCTTTCACTACATCACAAGACTGTACTTTTCCGTGCGCCTCAAAAGCCGCTTTTAGCTCTTCTTCTGTGGTTTCTCTATGTAGGTTTCTGATTAATATTTTCATTTCGTTTGTCGCTTCTAGGTAATACGCTTTATTAATAACTCATGATAACAGCATACGCTTAGAAAGAGGATCCGATTTTAGTCGCGAGGAGTCTTCTGTAGACTGTGAATACGTATGTAACAGACTGTTAGAAAGTGACATCGAAAGGTATGATTTAGCATGCGTTGTCGATGGAACCTTGTATATGTTTGAAACAAAATTAGCTAAGTGGAATCACACTATTTTGTCTATTGTTATTTTTGCAGCTGCAACTGGCTGTTCACCCCCACCAAAAGAAGCGCTTTCCACCTCAAAATCTCACGCAGGTCACAGCGTTGAGCATTTATTGACTGCCAAGCCACAAGGTAAGCCAGTTGTTTACCAAGTCTTTACTCGGCTTTTTGGAAATACCAATACCAATAATACACCTTGGGGCACGATTGAAGAAAATGGAGTGGGTAAGTTTAGTGATTTTACCGACACTGCATTGCAAGGCATTAAAGAACTGGGTACCACGCATATTTGGTATACAGGTGTGCCTCACCACGATCTGATCACCGATTATTCAGCCTATGGTATTTCTCATGATGACCCTGATGTGGTGAAAGGTCGTGCTGGCTCCCCTTACGCGGTTAAAGACTATTATTCAGTTAATCCGGACTTGGCAGACGATCCTGCAAAGCGTTTACAAGAATTTGAGGCATTAATTGCCAGAACCCATAAAAATGACATGCAGGTCATTATAGATATAGTGCCAAACCATGTGGCGCGAAATTATAAATCATTGGCTAAACCTGAGGGGCAGAGTGATTTTGGCGAACACGACGATACGAGTGTGGAATACGCCAAAGATAACAATTTTTATTACGTTGTGGGGCAGGATTTTCAAGTACCTTTACCTCTTGATGGGTATCAACCTTTAGGGGGAGACGAGCACCCATTGGCCGATGCTAAGTTTATTGAGTCGCCTGCCAAGTGGACGGGAAACGGCTCGCGTAAAGCACAGCCACATTTTCATGACTGGTACGAAACCGTCAAGGTCAATTATGGCGTGAAACCTGATGGCAGTTACGACTTCCCGCGGCTACCCGAGCAATACTTGCAGCTTGGTTTTGAGCAACATGCACAATTTTGGCAAGATAAAGTGGTGCCCGATTCATGGCGTAAGTTTCGTGATATTACTCACTATTGGTTAGATAAAGGAGTCGATGGGTTTCGCTACGATATGGCAGAAATGGTGCCAGTAGAATTTTGGAGTTATTTAAATTCATCTATCAAAATGAAAAACCCCCAGAGCTTTTTATTAGCGGAAGTATACAACCCTGAGTTATACCGCCAGTACATTCAGTTTGGAAAAATGGACTACTTGTACGATAAAGTTGAATTTTACGATAGCTTAAAAGCCATAATGCAAGGCAAAGAAAAAGGCGAAGTGTTACATCAAATTCAATCAGGCCATCAAGATATCGAACGGCATATGCTGCACTTTTTAGAAAATCACGATGAACAACGTATCGCCAGCGACGACTTTGCTGGCAAAGTGGGAGGGGCCGAGATGGGCATGCCTGCTTTAGTGGTGTCTGCATTGATCAGTAAATCACCTACTTTATTGTATTTTGGCCAAGAAGTAGGTGAAGACGGTAGCGAAGACTTAGGGTTTGGCGATCCATCGCGTACAAGCATTTTTGATTATGGTGCTGTGCCAGCTCACCAACGTTGGATGAATAACGGCAAATTCGATGGCGGGCAGTTGACTGGGTCTGAAAAAGCGTTACGCAATTTTTATGCTGATGTGATGAAAATTTCTGCCTTTCACCCAGCCATGTTGGGGGAATATATGGCTGTAGAGATTAAAGCAGATCAAGTGGCTGATATCGGCACAGGTGAAATCCTTAGCAGCCCAGCGAAAGACAAGTTAGTTGCCTTTGTTCGTTATACCGATAAACAGCAGGTGTTAGTGATCAGTCATTTTGAGCAACAGCGCAGTATCAAGTTAGCGGTCGTTTTAGATAATCAACAACTTGAAACATTAGGGCTTAAAACAGACGCCTATGTTGCTGTGGATTTATTAACTGGAGCTGAGCATAGGCTTATTGTTGAAGATCAATTAGGCCTGTTAGAATTGACCTTAGCCCCCATGCAATCTGTAGTGATCCAATTATGAATGACAAATTAACTATTCGAGGAGTATTGTTAATACTCGTGTTGTTATTATCTGCTTGTAGTGAGCCAATAAAAAAACCTAGTGCGACTACCAATGTAGAGGTATTGCCCTATCAATTTGCGATGCCCGAACTCGATAGACAGCGCAGGGTTCGTGTATATTTACCACCCAGTTATCACACTTCTGAAAAATCTTTCCCGGTTATTTATATGCACGATGGGCAAAATCTGTTTGATGACAAAACTGCCTTTGCAGGTGAGTGGGGCGTCGATGAAACTCTCAACGAGCTTGCCGAAAAACAAGGCTTAGAGGTGATAGTTGTAGGCATTGATAACGATGCTGATTTTAGAATGAATGAGTTGTCACCATGGGAAAATAAACGTTTTGGTGCAGCCCAAGGTAAACAATATATGGATTTTATTGTCGAGGTTGTGAAACCCTATATCGACACTAATTTCCGCACTCAATCTGACCGGTTACACACTGCTATTATGGGTAGCTCAATGGGAGCCTTGATTTCCCATTATGCCATACATGCTTATCCTCAGGTGTTCAGTAAAGCCGGTATTTTTTCACCCTCTTATTGGTATTCACAAGATGTGTTTTCTTTTAGCAAACTTAAGAAAGCCCAGTTGGATGCCCGTTTGTACGTAATGTATGGCGACAAAGAAGGGGATGGCATGATAGCCGATACTGATAAAATGCAGCGACAACTTAGGCAACAAGGTCATCCACGCAAAAATACTGTGTTTAAGCGGGTGCCTAATGGCGAACATAATGAGCAATTGTGGCGAACAGAGTTTTCTGACGCCATTCAATGGTTATTTCAACAACAGCCTACTTTCTAAGTACATCCGGTACACATACTTTCACCTAGAAGATAATTCCTATGTTTTTTATTAAAAACTCGATGTTTAACTTTCACCTACTTAAGTCAATCACTGTGTTGGTTTTTGTACTTTCTAGTTCACTTATTCAGGCGGCAGAATACCAAAGTCATAGGCTTGAAGGTAATGCACTGGTTGTTTTAACAGACGAAGGCCAAGTATCTTTGACTGCCTTTTCTGCTAACGCCTTTGAAGTGTTTTATCAACCTACTAATACCAAACAATTACCTTCTTTCGCGCTGGTAGATAATCAAGACACAGTGGACCTCACGCTTAAGAATAACCTCAATACACTAGTAGTAAACACTGGAAAACTTAAGGCCATTATTGATAAGTCACCTTTAAAAATACGTTATTACCAAGGTGATGCGTTATTAGTCGAAGAGGAAATGGGGCTGTTTTTACAGGATACCCAGCGGGGTTTTCGATTTAAGCTACAACAGCATGAAAAGTTAATGGGTGGTGGACAGCGCGTGTTAGGAATGGACAGGCGAGGGCAGCGTTTCCCCCTGTATAACAAAGCCGATTATGGCTACACCACACACTCTACACAAATGTACTTTGGTTTGTCAGCGGTATTGTCGAGTCGTAACTATGCACTAATATTTGATAATTCTGCCTCTGGGTATATGGATTTAGGCCATACCGAGGCAGACATTATGCAATTTGAAGCCGTAGGTGGGCGTACGGCTTATGTAGTCGTCGCTGGCACAGATTACCCAGATATAATTAATAATTTTGTTGCGGTAACAGGTAAACAACCCTTACCACCTCGCTGGGCGCTAGGCAATTTTTCCTCTCGCTTTGGTTACAAAAGTGAGCAGCAAACACGAGAGACAGTACAAAACTTTATCGACCAAGACTTCCCACTCGATGCAGTGGTATTGGATTTATATTGGTTTGGCAATGACATTAAAGGGTTTATGGGGAATTTAGACTGGGACAAAGAGACCTTTCCTACACCAGTAAAAATGATGGCTGACTTTAAAGCTAAGGGCGTAAAAACAATATTGATCACCGAGCCATTTATTTTATCTAGCTCAGACAAGTGGCAAGAGGCAGTCGACAATCAGGTGTTAGCCAAAAACCATGTTGGTGCGCCGCGACGCTTTGATTTTTATTTTGGAAATACCGGGCTGATAGACGTCTTTGATACCCAAGCCAGTGACTGGTTTAACGATATTTATACTGACTTGTTTAAACAAGGCGCCGCAGGCTGGTGGGGAGACTTAGGCGAGCCTGAAGTGCATCCTGCTGACAGTATTCACCATTTTAATGGCTTACAAGTGACAGGAGACGAAATTCACAATGCTTACGGCCATATGTGGGCCAAAAGGGTGTATGACAATCAGTTGGCTATTGCACCTAAGCAACGCCCTTTTATAATGATGCGGTCAGGGTTTGTAGGCTCTCAGCGTTATGGGATGATCCCTTGGACAGGTGATGTCAGCCGCTCTTGGGATGGTTTAAAACCACAAGTTGAGCTGTCATTACAAATGGGCTTATTAGGATTAGGCTATACCCATTCCGATTTGGGTGGTTTTGCAGGTGGTGAAACATTCGATCAAGAACTGTATATTCGCTGGTTACAATACGGGGTCTTTCAGCCGGTATTTCGGCCACACGCCCAAGATAATATTGCACCAGAGCCTATTTTTCATGATAAGCAAACCAAAGATATTTTGCGAAAATATGTAAAACTGCGCTACGCCATGTTGCCCTATAACTATTCTTTGGTATACGAAAACAGCCTCACGGGTATGCCATTAATGCGTCCGGTGTTTTTTGAAGACTCAACTAACCCAGACTTAATAGACGTGAAAGACAGCTATTTCTGGGGCGATGCGTTTTTGGTCAAACCTATTACTGAACCCAATCTCACATCACTATCTATGGACTTACCAAAGGGCGTCTGGTTTGACTATTGGACGGATGAAAAATACCAAGGTAATCAGACTATTGAGTTAGCAACTCAGTTAGATAGATTACCAGTGATGGTGCGTGGTGGGGCGTTTATCCCTATGGTAGAGCCACTGCAATCCACAGATAACTACAGCACTCAAAAATTGAAGTTACATTATTATGCTGACCCGTCCATTAAGTCTACATCAGGCATTATGTATGATGATGACGGGGTGGATCCTAATGCCATTAAAAACAAAACCTTTGAAACACTTATTTTTAATGGGCAGCATACAAGTCAGCAACTCACAATTAGCTTACAGCGCCAAGGTCACTATCAATCCATGCCAGAAACACGGGCAGTAACCTTGTTGGTTCACAATTGGTCAACCGCCGCCAAAGTGGTCTCTATTAATCAAAAATTGCTTGATATAGTGAAAAATAAACAAACCTATGAACATGCATCTGAAGCTGCGTTTTGGGATAAAGAGCGCAAGGTATTGCAGCTTAAATTTGCTTGGTCTGAAAATCTGGAGTTAGTAATAAAATAGGCGCAGTTCATGGTGATATGAATGCGCCTATTTCTTAATGCTTAAGGTTAAGGTGTTTTCTTAGTCTTGAGCACTTTGTTGGATCATATGAATATCCCGTTGTGGGAATGGGATAGTTAAACCTGCTTCTTCAACCGCAGCTTTAAGTGCTGGACGAATGTCAAAGTATAGAGCCCAATAATCATCGGTTTTTGCAAAAGCTCTGACTAAAAAGTCAACTGAGCTGCTGCCTAAATCGACGACTGCCACTACATTGCCTTCATCTTGCAATACTCTTGGATCCGCTTTTAATACGGCTTCCATCGCTGCTTTGCCTTTAGCAATGTCATCTGAGTATGAAATACCTATGGATATTTCCACTGCTCTAACGTCACTCGCAGTGTAATTAATGATGTTGCCGTTTGCTAAAGGTCCATTAGGCACAATAATGATGCGTTTATCGAAGGTCATAAAGGTAGTAACAAAAATACCAATATCCGTCACTACGCCTTCTAAACCTTGTGCGCCTACGTAATCACCTACTTTGAATGGTCGGAATATTAACACCATCACGCCACCAGCAAAATTAGACAGGCTGCCTTGCAGTGCTAAACCTACCGCTAAACCAGCGGCACCTAAAATAGCAATAAATGAAGTGGTTTGAATACCTATCATCGATGCTACGCTTATCACCAATAATACTTTTAGTATGACTTCAAAAATATTGGTTAGAAATTTTGCTAAGGTTTCGTCTGGTAAACCTTTCACTGCGCTACGTCTAACGCCATTACTCAATTTACCAATTACCCACAAGCCCACTACCAGTACAATTAAAGCGAGAATAAATTGGCTGCCGTATTCGGTGCCTAAGGTAATGACTTTGTCATAGAAGGTTTGTAATTGTGTTTCAACTGATTCCATTTTGTTTCCTTATATGTGAAATGAAAATTCCTAGCTACTAGGGTTGGTATAGTAGATTTCAACAAATGTTTTTAAGTTAGATCGTTTTTCTGAAGAATATCCGTCTAATGACTTAGTCATTAGACGGAATAATAAAGCTGAAACTAGTTAATATTATATGGCTAGTTTACTTAAACCCTGCATGAGTTGCTCTTTGATTTTTTTGCCTTCATCCGTGTCCAAATAAGCCTTAGCACTACTGATGACTTGGGTGATCATTTCAGGACTTAAGCCCAATGCTTCGAATTGTTTCTTTAATTCGTTCATTGCCTTTAACGACTCATTGTAGCTCGCGGCTTTGTCCATTAATCCACCTAAATCAGTTCCAGAGGCCATTTCACTGATGTCTGGTACTGAACCCAATAATGAATCAAGACCTGGAAGAGAGTCACTTAAACCGCTGAATTGTTCGGCTGAGATGTTACCTTTGGCATAATTAAAAATTGATGCCAAACTTCCTGTGGCTTGAGATTCATCAATCCCAACTGATTCGCTCACAGAGCTAATCATATCAGCAACATTAGGCATGGCCGCTGTTTCAGCTTCCATTCCAAACATGCTCTTAATAGAATCAAGCCAGCCTTCGGCATGACTCTGTGGTGAAAAGGCAAGGGCGGATACAACAATAAATAAATAAGATACTTTCATAAATAATTTCAACTTGGTTTGTTAATAACAGCGTCAATAGTAAACTTTTTTACACAATCAACCAAGGATTTTGATCTTGTCTCCCACTCTGATTCGTCCATCTGCAATGACTCTACAACACACACCTCCACGCCAATTTGGCTTAAGTGCTTGGGTCAGCCCTTGATGTTGGGCATCCATTCTTGGGCACGGGTCTGTCTCCCGAGTTATGAGTAAAATTAGCTGGCCAATTTTGATTTGTTTTCCTACCATGCTTGCATCAAAACTCACTCCTTCCACCAATAAGTTAGCTCGCCTCATTGTCCATGGAAGTTGGCTACCTACTTCATTGCAGGCAAGTTGCCATTGCTCAAAACTGAGTACTGTCACCTGACGTTTACCTGGTTTACCTCTAAAATCATCTTCAACGCCCGCTACCTTGCTTACCATTGTCTCAACCTTAGTTTGCATGGGGGTTTTTGATTGAGTGCGAAAAGCGATATCCAATAATTGCATGCTGGCTTCCTTTTAGACGCTGACCGTATCGGGCTGTACAATTTTGTTTTGAATATATTTAACTCGCAGTCCTAAAGTAACGGCTGCAGTGCTGAGGCCACAGATAAATCCTGTCCAAAAACCTGCAGCGGCCATTTGCGGCACTATCCAGTCGGTCAATCCTAAAATACAACCTATAGTCATGCCCACCCCCCAATAAGACACAAAACTTAAATAGAACATAGCGGTAGTATCTTTGTAACCGCGTAGGGCGGTGCCTGAGATGACTTGTATGGCGTCTGAAAATTGGAACATTGCGGCCAATAATAAAAGGCTTGAAGCCAACTCAATAACGGGAGGGTCGATGCTATATAACTTAGCAATAAATTCACGGCCCACTATAGTTAAAGTCGCAGTAAAAAAAGCGATGCTGATACCCAAAAAGTAAGCGCATTTTGTGGCGACTCTTGCCTGTTGCGGATCTTGTTCACCAAGCAAATGTCCAATACGAATACTGGTTGCCATACCAATACTTAATGGGATCATAAACATCAAGGCTGAAAAATTCAGTGCCACTTGATGGGATGCCACTACTATAGAGCCAAATGGTGCCAGTAAAATGGCCACAGCAGCAAACAATGTCACCTCAAATAAGATTGTCATTGCGATAGGCAAACCTAACTTCAGACATTCCAGCATATCTTGATAATGGGGGCGATAGAGTTTGCTATACAACTCATACTTAGCCAGCTTTTCGGATTTGAGGGTATACAACCAAGTCGCAATAAACATGGCAACAAACACTAATGCAGTGGCCACACCACAGCCTGCGCCACCCATTTCAGGCAAGCCAAACTTACCGTAAATAAGCACATAGTTTGCTGGAATATTCACCAATAGGCCGATACCCATAATCAACATACTAGGTTTAGTAATAGATAAACCTTCGCAGTAATTTCTGAGTGCTTGATATATAGCGAAAGCGGGCATCGAGTACAAAATATAGCGAATGTAATCGATAGTAATACGCCGCAGCTCTTGTTCCATTTGGATATACTGCATTAAAGGTTCAAATACTAAACCAAGTAACACCGCAAGGAATGAAAATGCCAAAGCTAGCCACACCATTTGCTGTGTATAGTTGGCGACTTTATCAATTTGTTTGGCGCCATTGAAGCGGGAAATGATGGCGGGTAACGCTAAGGTGATCCCTTGCAAAAATACAATAATGGGTATGGTAAAACCAAACCCTATAGCGACAGCTGCCATATCGGTTGCCGAATAGCGACCGGCCATAATAGTATCTGATACCCCCATCAAGGTTTGGGTAATCTGGGCCACCAGTAATGGCCAAGCCAAATGACAAATTGTTTTTAATTCTTTTTTAAAGGCCACAAAAATCTCTTTTTTTAAAAGAAGCTGGGAGTTGCTAGCTTCGAGCTGCGAGCTTCGAGCTGCGAGTTTAAAGATAAGCGCTAAAACTTTATCCAAATCGGCACTCGCACTTTACTTAGGTTTTTTAGTCTTTTATCAGTTGCTAGTTTCTCTTAACTTAAAACGGTTGTATGTTCACACTTTCACCCTCTTGAACATCGGCAGCGTCTTGCTCTAGCACCATATAACAATTCGCATTGGCGATAGAGCTCATAATGCCCGATCCTTGTTTGCCATTGGGTTTTACCCACAGCTCAGCATTTTCATCACGATAATATATGCCTCTTTGATAATCGGCACGTCCAGGTCGTTTACGGATCAGGCAAGCGGCTTTAGCGACAAAGTGTGGAGCAGGCAAATAGGTTTGGCCACTTAATTTTTGCAATACAGGTGTAACAAGTTGTTGAAATGTTACGTAAGACGAAACCGGATTACCGGGTAATCCACAAAACCAAGCATTACTCAGTTTACCAAAAGCAAAAGGTTTACCGGGCTTAATGGCGACTTTCCAAAAATTGATCGTGCCAAGTTCTGACAAAATATCTTTGACGTAGTCAGCTTCGCCCACCGACACTCCACCACAAGAAATCACTAAGTCACAGTTTTTGTCTGCTTGTCTAAAAGCGTCACGTAAACTGGGCTTGTCGTCTTTGACTATGCCTAAGTCAACGACGTCTACAGGGAAATCAGCCAACAAGGCATTTAAGGCAACGCGGTTACTTTCATAAATTGCACCTGATACTAATTTTTGTCCCGGTGGCGTGAGCTCATCCCCCGTGGCAATTAAGCCAACTTTTAACTTAGGTGTAACCCTAATCTGAGCCACACCTACAGATGCAATCAAGGCTAAATGCGCTGCTTTAAGCTGGGTGCCTTTTGTCACGACTATTTGAGAGCGCTGAATATCTTCCCCGGCTTGGCGTACACTGTTGCCTTTTGAAGGGAGTTGTTTGAATTCAATATTATTGCCATCGGCTAGGGTGTTTTCTTGCATGACGACGGCATTTGCACCTTTAGGAATAAGTGCACCCGTCATGATCCTGACACATTGCCCAGGCAAAAGAGTTTGCAAATAAGGTTGGCCAGCCAGAGCAGTACCGACCATTTTAAGACTGCGTTGTTTACTTAACTCTTGGTAATCCAAGGCATAGCCATCCATAGCAGAATTGTCTGCTGGCGGCACATCTATAGGTGAAATTATATCGTCGGCCAATACTCTACCTAGCCCTTCACTCAGGGCTAAGTTGTCTTTACCTTTTACTTGAGTAATTTGAGCCAACATTTTGGCAACGGCTTCTTTTATACTAATAAATGGAGAACCATTTGAGTTTGGACTGTCGCAGGTTTGGATCATTAACTTCAATACTGCCTTTAAAAAATGCGGATAATACTAAGGTGAATTTGATTCACTTACTATCGCAAAAAAGAATTAAAACCGATACCAATAGCTGATAAGTTTTCGCTGTTTTTATCAAATATTAGGTTGTAACTAAGATGTGTATTTTAGTGTGACGATGATCCTAGCTCTGGTACATTTGAATCCAAGTACTCAAGTGATGAATACTTTAAGAAAATAAAGAGCATGGGACAGTCAATTATTACGCTTAACTATCCCAATAGCATCATAATTTTTCGATTTTGTAGCCTTTTTCTTTGAGTTTGGCTAAGACACTATCTGGCCCAGAAAGGTGTAAAGCGCCAACTAAAATGAATTCAATAGGTTGGTCCTGCAACATTTTTACAATTTGTGGTATCCAATTGTTATTGCGTGTTACCAATAAATCTTGATAAATATCGGCATACTCTGCTTTAAAAGGCGTGATGCCTACATCGGCCATGCCTTGCATATCCCCAGACAACCAAGATTTATGTAACTTTCCTAACATCTCGGGCATTTTTTTAATATCTTTTAGGGTGTATTCGATCATCACATTAGGATCGTCACCGCCTAAATTAGCCATAAAAGACAGCTGTTGGTCAGGGGTTTCTAACCAGCCTTGTTGTTTGTTTTCGAGTTTCGCTTTATTCGCAAAAAACATGTCTACACCTTCACTGGTGTATCCCATAGCTTGTAGTTCAATAACCGACAGCGAAATTGCCAGAAAGCTAGGTTTGTGTGAGGCAAAAGCTTGCATAGGAAGATTTCTTGAAGACAAATGTATTGCTAGCGCTTTATAAGTATCGGGCTTTAAGACTTTATTGATAGTAGTGCCGTCACTGTACATCAATTTATTCATCATTTTTTGACCGAACTCTGGCGAACGAACTGTTTGCATATCAGTTTCAAAAATTATCTTATCCGATCCATCAAATGCCAAGTCATACTCTTTTGCCAATGGGTAGTCACTAGGCGTAAGAAAGTGAATAGTGCCACCAATATAAAGACTGTGCTGCTCGTTTGAGACTTTCCACACCGAAGCTGCTTGAAGTCCTAACGTAAATAATAGGCTGGTGCTCAATGAGAGCGCTTTTAGTAAAGTCATTTTGTTACTACTTCCTTTTAAAATATGGCATAGCGATTCTGGAGAATAGCCTTGCACTATCTATGAACGCAACAACATAAGGTTGTTTTTTAATGCCCTAACTTGGTGCTGCTGCATTGAATGGGAGCAATGTTTTTAGAATAGCCCAATTGCTCTATATCTAACTTGTTGAATTATAAGTAATTAATTATTGGCATTATTTATGTATAAGAGTGTGCACTAAGCAATCTTAATGGTTGTTAAATTTATTTCTCACCTTGTATGCAAAAAAGTATACAAGGTGACATGGCAAAGAAGCCCACGTATTCCTGTTTTGGAGTCGTGGGCTTTTTTTTGTGCTCAAGAAAATGCAGAGGTGACACATGTCGAACTTAATTAATGTACACAACGGGAATAACATGCGAATAGTAGTAGTAGGCAATGGCATGGTAGGCCATCATTTTGTTGACCAACTGATACAAGAAAACAATGCAGACAATGACACACAGTTAGATGTTGTGGTGTTGTCAGCAGAGCCAAGGCTGGCCTACGACCGTGTACATTTATCTGAGTACTTTTCTGGCAAAACAGCTGACGAGTTGGCGTTAACTACCCCAGAATATTATCAAGAGCACAATATTAAGTTCGCTTTAAATGCCAAGGTTGTTCATATCAACAAGATGGCCAAAACAGTCACAACCGAAGCAGGTGAAGTCTTTGAATATGACAAACTGGTGTTATCTACCGGTTCTTTTCCTTTTGTACCGCCTATTCCTGGGAACGATCAACCTCATTGTTTGGTATACCGTACCATTGAAGATCTAGAAAATATCAGCGCGTCATCCGCAGTCAGTAAAGTGGGCGTGGTGGTTGGTGGTGGCCTGTTAGGGTTAGAAGCCGCAAATGCGCTTAAAGAAGCTGGCTTACAAACTCATGTAGTTGAGTTTGCCCCGCAGTTAATGGCGGTGCAAGTAGATACCGGTGGTGGCCGGGTATTGCGCAGTAAAATTGAATCTCTTGGTGTACAAGTACATACCCAAAAAGCGACCCAAAGCATTGAGGCCGGTGAAACCTGTCGCTACAAAATGTGCTTTGCCGATGGTGAAGTATTAGAAACCGATATGATTTTGTTCTCGGCCGGCATTCGCCCTCAGGATGCCTTAGCCCGTGAATTTGACCTTGCCATAGGTGAACGTGGCGGCATAGTGGTGAACGATCACTGTTTGACCAGTGATGCTGATATCTACGCTATTGGTGAGTGTGCATTATGGAATAACTTTATTTTTGGTTTAGTAGCGCCTGGTTACACTATGGCCAGAGCCGCCGCCAGTCATATTCTTGGTGGTGATGTGACATTCCAAGGTGCGGATATGAGCACTAAATTAAAACTCATGGGTGTGGAAGTTGGTTCAATTGGTGATGCTCATGCACGAACCACGGGCGCACTATGTTACACCTATGAAAACCAACCACTAGAAGTGTACAAAAAGTTAGTGGTCGACGCAGAGCAGAAAAAATTATTGGGGGCTGTACTCATTGGGGATACCAGTGAGTACGATACTTTATTGCAATACGCACTAAATGATATTGAACTACCAGAACAGCCAGAAAGTTTAATTTTGCCAGCAGGTGCTGACGCAGCCCCTGCACTTGGCGCGGATGCATTGCCTGACACAGCTACCATTTGTTCATGCCATAACGTGTCCAAAGGCGACATCATTACAGCCTTCGACACCGGCAGTTGTAACTTAGCAGATATTAAATCTTGCACTAAAGCCAGCACAGGTTGTGGCGGTTGTACGGCATTGTTAAAAACAGTTGTAGATAGCGAACTAACTAAACGTGGTGTGGAAGTCAAAAAAGATATTTGCGAGCACTTTGCGTATTCACGGCAAGAAATGTTTCATCTTGTCAAAGTAGGCGGCATTAAAACTTTTGATGAATTATTAGAAAAGCATGGTAAAGGATTGGGATGTGAAATATGTAAACCTGTTTCGGCATCCATTTTGGCGTCTGTCTGGAATGACTTTGTACTCAAACCAGATCATGTGAGTTTGCAGGACACCAACGACACTTACCTAGGCAATATGCAAAAAGATGGCACTTATTCAGTCGTTCCTCGTATTGCTGGTGGCGAAATTACCCCAGATAAACTCATAGTCTTAGGGCAAGTAGCTAAAGATTATAAGCTGTATACCAAAATTACCGGTGGCCAGCGTATCGATTTATTTGGTGCTCGTGTTGAACAACTCCCCGCTATTTGGCAAACCCTCATCGAAGCGGGTTTTGAAACTGGACATGCCTATGCCAAGTCACTTAGAACCGTAAAGTCCTGTGTCGGCAGCACTTGGTGCCGTTACGGTGTACAAGATTCAGTCGGTCAGGCCATCGATTTAGAAAACCGCTACAAAGGTTTACGAGCACCACACAAAATCAAATTTGGTGTGTCGGGATGTACCCGTGAATGTGCCGAAGCACAAAGTAAAGACATAGGAATCATAGCAACAGAAAACGGCTGGAACTTATATGTGTGCGGTAATGGCGGCATGAAACCGCGCCACGGTGATTTGTTTGCCACCGACTTAGATACCGAAACTTTAGTTAAATACATTGACCGGGTGTTGATGTTTTATGTGAGAACAGGCGATCGCTTACAACGTACTTCGGTGTGGTTGGAAAATTTAGAAGGTGGCTTAGCCTATTTACAACAAGTCGTTATTGAAGACTCTCTCGGATTGTGTGAGGAGCTCGAAGCGCAAATGCAACATGTAGTAGATACCTATCAGTGCGAATGGAAAACCGCCATTGAAAACGAGCAGTCTCTGAAACGTTTCCGCCAGTTTGTTAATAGTGACAAATCTGATGTGAACATCGTCTTTGTAGAAGAGCGCGAACAAATTCGCCCCGCAACAGAAGTAGAAAGACAGCAATTTAGCCAAATACAAAGCACAGATTCGCAAGAAACTGAACTTGCCATAGAACTTGTTTAAGGAGACATATAATGAGTACTTCAAATAACTGGATAACAGTATGTAACGACACTGATTTAGTCGCCAACTCTGGGGTTTGCGCCCTGTTAAACGAGCGACAAATTGCATTGTTTAAGGTTAAGAGTGTTAATGGTGAACAGATTTTTGCTGTCAGTAACTGGGATCCGATTGGTAAAGCCAATGTGTTGTATCGAGGCTTATTGGGCTCTGTAGAAAATGTGAAAGTGATTATTTCTCCTCTATACAAGCAGCGCTATTGTTTAGATTCAGGCCAGTGTTTAGATGACGATGCCATTAAGTTAGTTGTTTACCCGGTGCGTATCGAGCAAAACCAAGTGCAGTTGCAGTTGGTTGACTAATTGATGCCTTCTAGTCGTCCCATGCATAAAAGTAACACAGGTCTTGCACCTTCTTTGCTTAACACCACTTGTCCATATTGCGGTGTGGGTTGTGGAGTAGAAGTGCAAATTTCTGAGGATAACAAGTTATCGGATTTAAAGGGGTGTAGTGATCATCCTGCTAATTTTGGACGTTTATGTGTAAAAGGTAATAAATTACTAGAGACTAACTCAGCCTCAGGTCGTTTACTTAGTCCCATGATTGCCGGTAAAAAAGCCAGCTGGGATGATGCCATTACTCAAGTGGCCAGTAAATTTAAGCAGCTAATAGCAGATCACGGACCTGATTCAGTGGCGTTTTATGTGTCTGGGCAATTGTTGACCGAAGACTACTACGTCGCCAATAAATTAATGAAGGGATACATAGGCAGTGCCAATATCGATACCAATTCGAGATTGTGCATGTCCTCTGCGGTGGCTGCTTATAAACGAGCCTTTGGAGCCGATGCAGTGCCCTGTTGTTATGAAGATTTAGAACAAACTGAGCTACTGATTTTAGTGGGTTCCAATGCTGCTTGGACACATCCCGTATTGTTTCAAAGAATCGAAAGGGCCAAAAAACTCAACCCCGATATGCAAGTGGTAACCATTGATCCTCGCAGAACCGCTACATCTGAACTTGCAGACATACACCTGGCGATCAAACCGGGTACTGATGTTGTTTTATTTAATGGATTATTGGCTTACCTAGCCAAACACCAGGCTTTAAACTCTGCATATATCACAGCCAATACCCAAGGTTTTGAACAAGTGATTGAGCATTGTGAGTCTTGGACTATAAGTCGCGTGGCTAAACAATGTGACATTAACGAATTAGAGTTACTGAGTTTTTATCGTTTATTTGCTCAAACCGATAAGGTAGTGACTGCTTATTGTATGGGCGTAAATCAGTCTAGTTCTGGTACAGATAAAGCCAATAGTATTATCAACAGTCACCTAGCTACGGGAAAAATAGGCCGTGAAGGGTGTGGGCCATTTTCATTAACGGGACAACCCAATGCTATGGGGGGCCGTGAAGTAGGTGGTTTAGCAAATATTTTGGCTTGCCATATGGATATTGAAAACCCAGAGCATAGGCAAACAGTGCAAACTTATTGGCAATCACCCACTATCGCTGATAAACCAGGCTTTAAAGCTGTGGATTTGTTTGAAAATATCAATTCAGGCAAGGTGAAAGCCGTTTGGGTCATGGCTACTAACCCTATGGTCAGTATGCCCAACAGACAAAAAATTGCTGATGCCCTCAAAAAATGTGAGTTGTTAGTGGTATCTGATTGTGTCGCTAAAAACGATACCCTCGACTATGCACACGTTGCATTACCTGCTACTGGTTGGTCAGAAAAAGATGGCACAGTCACCAATTCTGAGCGGCGCATTTCTCGTCAACGTGGTTTGTTAGCCGCCACGGGTGAAGCTAGACATGATTGGAAAATCATTTGTGACCTTGCCAAAGCGATGGGGTTTACTAGTGGTTTTAACTTTAATTCTCCCAGCGAGATATTTGCCGAGTATGCAGGTTTAACTCAATTTGATAATCATGGTAATCGCGACCTAGATTTGTCAGCACTGAGTGAACTCACAGAAACCCAATACAACCGTTTAAAACCTGTGCAGTGGCCGGTGAACAAATCAGCACCTTATGGTACAAAACGCTTATTTACAGACGGAAAGTTCTATACCCAAAACGGTAAAGCGCAGTTTGTAGTAACTGAGTTTAAAGCGCCACAGCAACTGACTAGCAAGGCATTTCCTTTTGTATTAAACAGTGGTCGAGTTCGCGACCAATGGCATACTATGACCCGCACGGGTAAAACATCTGAGTTAACATCACACGTTAGCCGTCCGTATTTAGCAATACACCCAAAAGACGCTGAATGTTTAAGTTTGCAAGATGAAGATTTAGTGAGTCTTAACGCTGCACATAGTGCTGATACGTCAAAGGTTTGTTTACCTGTTGTCATTGATGATAATCAACGCCAAGGTGAAGTCTTTGCGCCTATTCATTGGAGTGCTAGCAATGCTTCCAGTGCTAATATTACTAGTCTTTATACTGACGCTAACGACCAAATATCGGGCCAGCCTGAATTAAAACATGCAGCAGTTAAGCTTGATAAGATCACTTATCAACATTACGGGCAAATGTTTATCCAGCAAGATCTTAGTGTCGAACTATTAAGACAATATTTTGATTATTTTGTTACCAGCCCAGTAGAAAAAGGCCATTTAGTGTTTTTTGCTACGGATCAAGAACCAGCCAGCATTAAACAAAACCTGCAATTGCAATTACCTTTGTATGAAGAGTGGATTAGTGCTTCAAGTAGCGAGTTAAATAGCATCTGCGCCATGCGCCAAGGTGTGATGTCTTTGATACTGTTTATTTCACCTAGCAAGATCAAGGTTGATCCTAATTGGGTCAATAGTTTGCTTAACAGTGAAAATGTTACTCCTGAACAGCTCCATGGGTTACTCAATATGCAGCCTGATGAGCAGTTCAAACAAGGTAAATTAGTGTGTAGCTGCTTTAAGGTGGGTGAAAATACCATCATTGATGCCATAAAAGCGGGCTGCGATTCAGTAGACGGTTTAGGTCGTGAACTGCAGTGCGGCACTAATTGTGGCTCGTGTAAATCAGAGTTAAGCCAAATGGTTAAGGAATACAAACCGAAAAAACTCAATATTAAACAAGACCAATTAATTGCCTTGGAGGCAGTGTCATGAGTATTGATAAAATGTTCCCATTGGGATTTTCGAGACTACAGCAGTTTTTCTCGAGCCAAAAAAACCATTCAAATCAGCCATTTACGTTTTGGCTAAAGCAGTCTTTCAATGGCAGTTCTAATGCACAGCAGCCGAAGCGTTCTGACAAAGGCCAGGTGTATTTAATTGGCGCTGGGCCTGGTGATGCAGAGCTATTGACCTTAAAAGCACATCGTTTAATTCAACAAGCCGATGTGGTGATGTACGACTGGCTAGTGAATCCAGATATTATCGCTATGATCCCTCGTCATGTGGAACGGGTCTTTGTGGGTAAAAAATGTGGTCAGCACAGTATGCAACAAGCTGATATTTGTGAATTGATGGTAGAAGTGGCATCAAGCGGTAAAAATATCGTGCGTTTAAAAGGTGGTGATCCGGCTATTTTTGCACGAGCTGCTGAAGAATGTGACATTCTAGCCAAGCACCAAATCGACTTCGCCATAGTGCCGGGTATTACTGCTGCTTCTGGTGCGTCAGCTTATGCAGGGATCCCCCTTACGCATCGAGAGTGCGCTCAATCAGTACGATTTATCACTGCACACTTAAAATCAGCCACAGACGAACCTAATTGGCAAGCACTGGTGGCAGGCGCCAGTGCATCCCAGGGTGAAACTTTAGTGTTTTATATGGGATTAAAACGCATTGATACTATTATGCAGCGCCTTAAAACCCATGGTTTGCCTGCAAGTACAGCCGTTGCTGTGATTGACCAAGCGTCAACCACCCAACAACAAGTTTGTATAGGCACCCTAGATACTATTGCGCAACGGGTGACCGAGCAAAACTTCCAAGGCCCAGCAGTGACTATAGTGGGTGAGGTCGTCAATAAGCGCCACAGCGTTAACTTATCGCTGTTATCTCAATCAGTAAATGAATTAAGGGTTATCCCTTAATAGCACTTTACGCTCTTTGTTTTTGTTGGTGGTTTTATTACTCGCTAAAAGTGGTAAACGAATACTTTTACATGGTACTCACGTGCCTGACTCAAAACCCCTGTATTTATAATAAGGTTTATCACAATTAGGTTTTGCTATGGCCGAAAATGCTGAGCAAGCAGGCGTGGCACTAGAGACCTTCTGTTTTGCCTATATGCACTGGAGAATCAGAAGATACTTATGCCAATCATGCTGTTGAAGGTACCCTTAGTCTGCTACTGGTGTTAGTCAATAAAGTTGCTTGGACAGTAGCCTAGCAACAGGCAGACTCAATGTGGCTGGGCGTGATAAAACATGGCCGGTTACCTTACTTCAAGAGGATTTAGGGGCAGAAGTATTTGCAGTATTTGCTACTATCGGCAAACATCGGCAAACATTATGCCCATTAATGATAACAACCTTGTTGCATTTATTTTTAGGCATAGCGTCGCTATTTGGCCAGTATAGCGACGCCCGTCAGAGTGAATACTGCACCCTAATTTATGAAAAACACTGAAGTAACCTTTTCCTAAATACCCATATTACTCAGGGTCAGCATAATATTATTAAGAATTCCTGCTACTTTAGGATGATCTTGCTCAAAGGTTGTGACCATATTGTCCACTTGATCGGCTAAAGTTTGAGGTTTACCTGTCACCAACCTAGGTTCGGACAGTTGTTGCTCTATCTCTGCAATAAGACTTGCTAATCTGCGCTTATCATTATTTGATGCACTAAGATCATCAATCGCAATATTCAGTTCGTCTAAATACTCTCGAAGTTGCTGCCTTTCCACGTTAATCTCCTTAGCAAATTAATAGAATAATCATAACACTTATTAAAACTTTACCAATTATAAGAGATGATAAAGCCCATACCCCACTTAATAAATCTGACCAAAATACCTTTACTTTAATTAGTTTGCCACAAGCCAAAAGTCTGGGCTAATTAAAATGATATTGCCCATAGTGAGTATATTCATGAGGTTGCACTTCATATTGTCCCTGCAAAAAAGTGACCAAATCGACTAATTCAGTGACAGTCATAACATCATTAAATACCAGCATTTTTGATGTGCCATCGGGTTCAGTTACGTTAAGACTATAGCTGCGAGCAATATTGTGAGAGGGATTAATAATAGACGTCACTAAATCAGCATAGGTTTTAACGCGAGTCGCAGTCCCTCCAAGCTGGATTGGAGGTTCCATTTCTTTATTGCTTGAGTCGTATATAAACCCCTCAAGTTTATGGCAGGCTAGGCATTTGTATGACGTAAAAACTTTCTCGCCATTAACTGCATCCCCTTGTGGCAGGCTAAAGCCTCGTGGCGAATCTGCCCCAGAGTCACAGCCAAATAAGCTGAAAGTTAATATGAAGGGTAAAAATAAAATGGCTTTAGGGTTCATTTTTAGATGCTCTTGTTTAGTAAACAATACTGCTTACATTAAGCCGTATTGCCAAAAAATAAAGCGAGATCACCTAGCTTATTGACCCCGATCAAAACATCAGCACTTAGCCAGAAGTGATTAATTAATATATATAGGATTCAAAATTGTTAATAGTCTGGCAATTATTCATTGTGAATAAATGTGTCTAATGGCAAGCCGAAGCTAAAAAGCAAAGTGGCTTTTTAGGTTTATATTTAAACGGTATTTATACCCAACATCAAAAAAGAAAACTTCATCAAGGCGAGAGTCTTGCCTGGTGGTTAAATCCAAGTCAACATGGCCATCATGATTGAGCAACTATAACGCTGAATCGCGGTCAACTGATCGAGATCAATATATTACTTTATGGATTCAGTTAATCTGCAGCATGTTATGTCGATGCATCAAAATTCGCTTTTACAATGACGATATAATTTGTGGTTATCTGTGATTACAATCTGGTCGTTGTCACTTAGGAAATTACTGACAATAGAAAATATTAGTACCGGCTTATTTTTTTCTTCCAGTTCCTCATCATTATTTAAAACAGTTGGAGTTGTTATGTTCTCTCAGTCGCGAATGTTGTGCCCGCAATTGAAATCCAAAATCATGAATGCCAAACAGGCCGCAGAATTAATTCCACCAGGCGCTACTCTGGGAATGAGCGGTTTTACCGGTTCTGGACATCCTAAAGCTTTGCCAACTGAATTGGCCAAACGGATCCGTGAATTTCATCAAGCAGGCAAGGAATTTAAAATCAATCTATGGACGGGAGCTTCAACGGCACCAGAATTGGACGGTTTATTAGCTCAAGCTAAGGGTATCGGTACCCGGTTACCATTTCAGTCTGATCCTGATTGTCGAAAGCAGATTAATGAAGGACATATCAATTATTTGGATCTGCATTTATCGGAAGTGTCCCAATATGCCTGGTCCGGATTTTTAGGAAAGTTAAATATTGCGGTAATTGAAGTAACGGCTATCCATCAAGACGGCAGCTTGGTGCCTTCTTCTTCAATTGGCAATAACAAAACCTGGATTGAGCAAGCTGATAAAATCATTATAGAGCTCAATCATCAGCTTCCCATAGCTATTGAAGGCATGCACGACATTTATTACGGCACTGCTTTACCCCCTGAACGCAAGCCAATTATGATGACCAAAGCAGATGATCGTATTGGCGAAACGTTACTGCGCTGTCCACTAGAAAAAGTTATCGCTATTGTGGAAACCGCGGCGCTTGACCGTAATACTCCATTCAATTCACCGGATGATACTTCCCAGAAAATCGCCGCACACATATTAGATTTTTTTGATCGAGAAATAAAACTGGGGCGACTACCTAAAGAATTGTTACCGATCCAGTCGGGGGTCGGAAATATACCCAATGCGGTTTTGGAAGGGCCAAATGCAGGACCATACAAAAATCTGACCGCCTTTACTGAAGTGATCCAAGATGGCATGTTAACCATGTTGCGCTCAGGTACATTAAAAGCCGCTTCGGCTACGGCTTTTTCTCTTAGCCCGGATGCCATGGACGAATTTAACCGCAATATCGATTTCTATCACGACAAAATAATACTGCGCCAGCAAGATATCAGTAATCATCCTGAGCTGGTGCGCCGCTTAGGCGTGATTGCCATGAATGGCTTATTGGAAGCCGATATTTACGGTAATGTTAATTCTACCCATATTATGGGCACTAAAATGATGAATGGTATTGGTGGTGCGGGAGATTTTGCTCGAAACGGTTATCTATCGATATTTATGACACCCTCTACTGCAAAAAACGGCAGTATATCTGCCATTGTCCCAATGGTGTCACACGTCGATCAAACAGAGCATGACGTAAAAGTGATTGTGACAGAACAAGGTTTAGCCGATTTGCGTGGTTTGTCTCCCAAACAAAGGGCTCAATTGATTATTAAAAATTGTGCCCACCCAGATTATAAAGAAAGGTTAACGGATTATTTCGACCGCGCCTGTACTAGCGGCCGAGGAATGCATACTCCCCACTTATTGGAAGAATCACTTAGTTGGCATTTAAATTATGAAAAAACCGGCCAGATGTGAGTTAAAAAATTTTATCCAGCCAAGTCCGATTAACAGATATTGTGGTGAGTCTGGCCATTTTGGTTCGCAGTAAAAATAACCTTCTGAATAATGTAGCGTTATTTAACCATCAAGGCGGCAGCGTTAAAATGGGAGGGAAGAGTTCCCTCCCCAAATTCAGGGTTAAATAAGAGTATCAGGTTGCAAGTCGATACTGCTATCAGCCAGTTTATTTTGATCAATAACGGCACCGCTTTTAATTAACTTGGTGCCAATCACATAGGCTTTTGCATGGTTAACCGCATCCACTGACAGTAGACGTTCATTTTCAAAATACCAGACCGAGAATTTATGCACTGAATCCGCTTCTTTTCTCACTACAATTTTGTTGTAGCCAGTGGATAAACCCACCATTTGTAATTTGACATCGTATTGATCGGACCAAAACCACGGCAGGGTATCGTAGTTAATGTCTTTACCGCAGATAGAGGCCGCAGCTACTTTTGCTTGGTCAACCGCATTTTGTACCGATTCCAATCGAATAAAACGGTCGTAATGGGGATTGTGATGATAACTGCAATCGCCAATAGCATAGATATTTGCGGCACTGGTAAGGGTCTGGCCGTCTACTACAATACCGTTGTCGATATCGATACCAGCTTTTTCGGCTAATTCGGTATTAACCCGAATACCGACACCGACCACAATAATATCTGCCGGATATTCACTGCCATCTTTACAAATGACCACATTGCTTTGGTTGATTGTTTGAATGCTGGATACGTCTTTACTGGTAAATATATCTACACCATGGTCGCTGTGTAATTGTTGAAAAAACGTTGACATTAACGGTGCTGTAACCCTCGCCAGAATGCGTTCCTCACGTTCTAACACGGTAACGCTAGCGCCTAACTTTTTAAGTGACGCCGCGGTTTCCAGACCAATATAACCCCCACCAATAATCACTACACGTTTAGTTGGACTATTTTCCATGGCAACACGAATATAATTCACATCTGCGGCAGTACGTAAGGGGTAAAGTTGATGGGCGCTGTCGATACCTTCAATAGGTGGAATAAAAGGTCGTGCACCAGTGGCAATAATGAGTTTACTGTAGCTGTAAGTTTGTCCGTCATCTATTTTAATAGTCTGACTATTGGCATCTATGCCATTGACACTGACGCCTAGATATAAATCTATATCGCTTTTTTGATAGCTGATTTGGGCTTTTAGCAGATTTTTGTCAATACCGTCATCACTAGTCAGATAAGCCTTAGACAAAGGTGGTCGGTGATAGGGTAGGGTAGGATCAGCGTCAAACACTTTAATCGCGCCTTGCCAACCCTCCTTACGTAGTGCAAAGGCGGCATTAACACCAGCATGGCTGGCACCGATGATGATGCAACAATCGTTTTGTCTATTCACCTCAGACATGATGTTAACCTCTAGTTGGCAACAGTTAAAATTACGCCATCGAGCTCATCGCTGATCTCGATTTGGCAGCAAAGGCGGCTGTATTCGTTGGCATTGTCATCCAGCTCTAACATGTCTTTTTCGATTTCACTGGCTTCACCGGTTTTGAGCATTTGTTCAGGTTTAACGTGTACATGACATGTGGCGCAGGAGCATACGCCACCACAATCGCCATCGATGCCGGCTACGCCGTTTTCTACAGCCAACGCCATAAGTGAGCCAGACTGGCCTTCGAGTTCAATGGTTTCGTTGTCTTGGGTAATAAAAGTAATTTTTGCCATTATGGTGTGCCTTAATTAGTTCTGATTTAAATAGGGTAAATTATGCGGGATTAAATTTTACATTAAGGCTGTGATAACCAACCTTACGTTTAAAGTCATCCCAATGTTCGATGTTTTCTTCACAATCAATAAAATCGATAGTCGCCACTTTTTCACATAACACCTTGATTAAGGTATTCAGTATTTGCCTAGCATGAGTCGCACCCAAACAATTGTGATGACTGAAACCAAAGCCGACGTGGGGATTCATTTTTCGATCTAGTACCACTTCATTAGGATTTTCAAATACGGTTGCATCACGGTTTGCCGAGGCCCAGCAAAGGGAAATGCGGCTATCCGCTTTCACTGCATGCTCGCAAACTTGGGTATCTTCGGTGGCTACGCGCCCCATATGAGTTAATGGCGAAAAATAACGGATAAATTCTTCAATACTACGACTTCTGATTTCAGGCTCATCCCGTAAACGTTGCAGAGATTCTGGATGTTCAGAGAAATAGGCTATGGTATTTGAAACGGCATTAATCACGGTATCGCGACCACCTGAAAAGGTTAATATTATGACGCCTTTGATTTCTTCTTTAGTGAGCTTTTTACCATTGACTTCTGCAGCTAATAAGGTGGAATACAAATCACCACTAGGGGCGGCTATCGCCTTATCAATCTGTGCATCGATGTAATCATAAAGAATTGCAGCCTTGGCCCCATCTAGCGCTTCACCCTCACTACGAAATACATGGGTACCCCAACTGATCCATAATTCAGATTCTTCTATAGGCGTATTGAGCAATAGTGTTAATGCTCGAGACTGTAACACTAAGGCAAAATCTTCGATGATTTCTACTATGTTGTTGCCATTCAGTGCCGAATCAACCAAACAACTGATTTGCTCATTAAGCTGTTGCTGATATTCAGGTTGCAAAGGGCGTTTAAACCAAGGGTCCAATAAAGAGCGGAAATCCTTATGTAGAGGGGGATCAACTTCAAAAGGAATTTGACGGGTGCTGCGAATATTCACCTCTGAAGGCACTACAATACGTCCAGGTACCGCACCCGACTGGAAGGTTTGCCAATTGTGGGCGCATTTACGCACATCTTTTAAGCCTAAAATCATGGTCACAGGATCATCTTGATCACTGACTTGGGCATAACCGTGTTTTGTTCTGGCTTGCTCAAAGGGATCGTTCATTGTGCTCTTTTTCATATCTGCCTCAGAAAAATTTCAATGCGTTTAGATTTAATGATATTTTATTGCACTTTTTACTCTAATAATTACAGTTTTAGTGGTAAAAATATCAAAAATACGCTCTATATTTTGTGTTTCTCAATATTGTTAAAAAACGTTAATGTGGTTCGTAAATTTTCATGCCAATAGGGCCACTCGTGACTACCTTGTAATTCTTGATAGTGATGGGCAATGTTTGCCTCGTTTAACGCTTTGTCCAGTGCTTGATTACTGACTAATAGTTGGTCTTGTTTGCCACAGTCTAAACGTATAGGTGGTAGCTGTTCTCTGTGCTTTTTACACCAATAAAGTATGTCGGTTTCATGCTCATCTTGCGTCTGGTAATGACTTAAAGGCGTGTCGGTAAATAGTGCCATATCACTAATTTTGGTGATGGCTGAATGAGCTGCAATGCCCTTGAATTGTTCGGCAAATTTAGCACCAAGTCGCAACGCGCCGTAACCGCCCATGGACAAACCTGTGATATACCAATTGCTGGCCGTACTGACGGCATCCACGTTATCCGTTACGGCTGTGATCACATCATCCATAATCCATTGTTCAAAATTGCCTTGCTGCAAGGGCAGGTAGGCCGAACCTTCCCATATACCCCCATCGGATGGCATTACTAAAACAAATTCAGATAACCCTTGCTGGCGCAGTTGTTCGTAAACTAGGTGAGCGCCTCCTAAGTCCATCCACACCCAGTTATTGCCATATACGCCATGTAGTAAGATCACCACTGGCAAGTTTTTGCTCTGGCTATATGGGTTGTAAATGCTGACATCCTGGCGTCTATCTAAGTGGCTAGAATGCAACGTTAGAGTTAAGGTATTGTCACGGGCATATTCTGGATTTGAACGTTCGGTTCTTTTAACAGTCATGGTTTAACACTCGCTGTCGTCGAGGATCACTACACCTTTGGCGATACGGCCGTTTAACAAGTCATCAAAACCTTGGTGGATATCTTCGAGGTGATAGGTTTTACTTACCAGCTCTTCTAGTTTCAATTTACCTTGTTGGTATAAATCGAGAACACGTGGGAAGTCACGTTCTGGATTACACATGCCATATAGCGGATTAATATAGATTTTGTCCCATTCAAACAATTCGCAATCAAAATCGATGCGTTGTTCAATGCCGCTAACTTGCACTGCTGTTCCGGCACTTCTGATTAATGCCAGAGGAGCTGAGCCTAATGCCGGAATAGCCGTACATTCAAATGCATAGTCGGCACCGCGACCATGGGTTAACGCTCTGACTTGTTCACGTACTTGGATAAAATCAATGTCTTCCTTGGTGGCGATAATTCCGTGGGTGGCTCCAAATTCTTTGGCTTGAGTCAGGCGGTTTTCAGCAATATCGATGGCAATAATCTTCGCAGCGCCCGAATTTTTAGCGCCTTGTATGGCATTGAGACCCACACCACCACAACCTATTACACAAACCGATGATCCGGCTTTAACATTGGCAGCATTGACCACCGAACCCCAACCGGTCATCACGCCACAACCAATAATGGAAGCGGCGGCAAAAGGGATGTCATGATTTAATTTCACTACCGCCGCCTGTTTGACCATGGCATATTCACTCATGGAGCCTAAATGGAAAGAGCGCTCTATTGGCTGAGCATTATGAGTAGAGGATTCAATCTGGGCATGACCGGCTAACCCACAGCCACATACCGGCGAGTTGGTCTCGCAGATGTGCACATTTCCTTCTCGGCATTGAAAACATTCACCACAAGGAATGGCCCAATTTAAAATAACTTTGTCACCTACGGCCACTTTAGTAACCTTGCTGCCTACTGCCTGGACGCGCCCTGCGCCTTCGTGACCAACGATAAAGTGTTTGTTCCAGTTTTGGATGGAGTCCCAATCTGTGTGACAAATGCCTGCAGCAACAATTTTTACCAATACTTCGTCTTCGCCGCATTCGCCTACTTCAATGCGGCTAACTTGGTAATGCCCGTTTCCATCGGAAATAACTGCCTTGGATGTGATCATAATATTCATTCTAATTAGGCCAAAAGATTAGTTATTTGAACATGTATCAAATTTAAGAACTGTCAATTTTAGTGTTAAAAATATCGTTAACTTGATATTTAAAGGGTTATATTTAAGGCTCAATGCTTTTATATGTCATAAATATGATTAATGACAGTAAGGGAAATTCTGTAAAAAAGGGCCAATAAATTAAACGCCTGACAATTATTTAATGTTAATAATAGTGATTCTAAACCTTTGAGAATTGTGCAGTGATAAATGGCTGAGGAATAGTAGTAACGAATTATTATGCTGCTGGTACATAATAAGTTGGGCATTCTAACTAATTTAGAAAGCCCAACTTAGGGACAAGTTTTACTACCACCAAATGGTATAAAGTAAGACTAAAATTATCACCACACAAATCGCCGAAATATTAAAACTGCGTTCGGTTTCAAAGGTAATTTCATCTAGACTTATTGAGGTATTCAATTGAGTTTTCTTCCCCTGTAGCGATACCAGAACAGATAACGCAATACACAGTAAAAAGACTAAACCGATCCTGTCCATAAAGGGTAATTCAGGCCATAAAAATTTAAAGGCCACTGAAAATACCGCTGAACCAATTGCAGCTGAAAGGGCGCCACTAGAAGTGGTGCGTTTCCAAAACATCCCCATTAGGAATATTGCGGTAATACCAGGCGAAAATAATCCAGTGAATTCTTGAATATATTGAAAGGCTTGGTCAAATTTACCCAACAATGGTTCAGCGGTTAGCAGCGCTATACCGAGTGAAATAAGAGTGGCAATGCGGCCTATATGCACGTAATGACGTTGGCTCTTACTAGGCTGAAGGTTTTTATAAATATCCATAGTGAAAATGGTAGAAATACTATTAGTCATGGACGCAAGAGAGGAAACAATAGCCGCTACCAGAGCCGCGAATACTAAGCCTTTAATGCCTGTGGGCATGAGTCCCATCATAGAAGGGTAGGCTTGATCTGGAGAGGTTAAATTGGGATATAAAATAAGCGCGGCAATACCAGGTAATACCACGATAATGGGCATTAATAGTTTTAAAAAAGCCGCAAAAACAATGCCTTTTTGCGCCTCTTGAATATTTTTAGCCGCTAATGCCCGTTGAATAATATATTGGTTAAAACCCCAATAGCCGATATTCATCACCCATAAGCCACCAATCAGCACTGAAATACCCGGTAAACTCATGTAGTTAGCATTGTCACTGCTTAATATCATATTAAAATGGTCTGGCGCTTTTTCTGTAAGGGTGTGAAACCCGGCGACAAAACCAGCGCCATCAGCAATGCTTTCTAAGGCGAGATAACTTAACAACAAACCACCAAAAACCAACAGAACCACTTGAATGATATCTGTATACGCTACTGCCTTTAAGCCACCATAAAGGGAATAGGCAACCGAGAGGACGGCAAGAAAAATCATACCAAACATCCAATCTACGCCGGCTACTGATTGAATGGCTAAACCGCCTAACCACAATACAGAGGTTAAATTAACAAAAATAAATACCACTAACCAAAATAAAGCAAGGGTGGTTTTTACGCGACTATCAAAGCGTTGCTCAAGGTATTGAGGCATAGTAAATATTTTGTTTTTCAAGAATATTGGCAGTAAATATTTGCCCACTAAAATAAGTGTAATGGCCGCCATCCATTCATAAGACGCTATAGCTAAACCTATGGCATAGCCAGAGCCAGACATACCAATAATTTGTTCTGCGGAAATATTAGCAGCGATAAGCGAAGCGCCTATCGCCCACCAAGGTAAAGATTTGCTAGCGAGAAAATAATCTTCAGTATTGCGATCCCCTTTGTGATTATTGCGTGAGATCCATAATGCTATGCATAAGAGGCCAATCACGTAGGCAATAAAAACAGTAATATCGAGTTGTTCCAATTTCATTTAGTACACCCAGGTTATAGTTATTTGTAAATATTCAATTAGGCTGTGTATTCTTTTTAAGTCATTTTATTGTTTGAAAACGAACTTATTTCGGCAATTTTTCGGACTCAAAAATTGAATATTTCATCATCAATTTTTTTGAGCCCTATTAACGCAATGTTAATTTGACCACTATTCTAAAGCTAGAACTGTTAATAAACTTCCATAAAATATTAAGAATATGCTTTTTATTGTAGATAGTACGTGATAATTGTATGTTTAATGTTAGATATATGTGGTGTGTGGTCATGGCTAAAGTTCAAGTATATTGCGAACCTTTTTGTATCGAAGAGGGGTATCAGTTTGAAATCCATCATGTTCAATATCAGGAAGATGATCCTTATTCGTGCTTTTTACACTTCCACGAAGTACATGAATTTATTATTTTTGAACAAATAGATGGTTGTTATTATTACAATCGAGGGGAATCAACATTGTTAGACAATGATATTGTCTTTACTCCTGCCTTGGAAACACACAATTTTGAATTAAGCGAACGACCAAAATCCTGGTATATCATTCAATTTTTACCTGAATTATTTAATGAACCGGAAATGCAAAAAGTCAGTTCAGTACTGCAGCAAAGCCAACATTTGCGGCTGCAACAAAAAGATATCGAAATAGTGCAACAGATGGTGAAATGGTTGCATGGATGTTATCAATCCAATCCCTTGAGCGGTGAAGCTTTAATGTTATTACGCCTGTTGATCCTATGGATCGCTGAGCATTCGGAAGCTGTGAAATCGCCTAATACTATGACTATTACCTCCAGTGTCGGATACGAAAAATTGTCGCCGGTTATTGACCTATTTCGTCAAAATAAATCGGTTGAGTTGACCTTAATCGATGCGGCTAAATTGTGTCATATCTCGCCTTCCCATTTTTCGCGAATGTTTAAATCTATTTTCCGTTGTAATTTCTCTAAATACAGTCTGCAACACAAACTTTATAGTGCGGCGAGGCTGATGAGCCAAACAGATCGCTCGATAACCAGTATTAGTTATGAGCTAAATTTTTCGAGTCCGTCACACTTTATTGCGCAATTCAAAAAGCAATTTAATACCACACCCTATAAATATAGGTTGAATGTCAAAAATAGAGCTTAGAATTGTTATTTTTAGACTTTGGGTTATCTATTCAAATTGTTGTTTATTTGTTATCTAATGTCACTTTGATGTTGTTTTAGATTTTTATATTTGACTTTTACTTCTTGTTTTTGTTTTTAAACTCTTTGCAAAACAATTGCTTATGATGTTTTTAAGTTGATGTTTTATTCTGTGTTTTTGTGTTTGTATTTTTCCTTACACGCCATAAGGCGCAACATTTTATTAACAGCTTTATTTCGTTAAATGATTGTTAAATGATGTTTGTTGCTGAGATCTTGTTAGTTTTTAACTGGTTTGTTCAATAAAGTAACTGCTCGTGCCACGGAATAATCGCGGGTGGCATTACTCAAAATCTAAAATCAAAACCAGTGGGACACATATGAAAATTAGAAACAAGTTTGAAATGTTAGCTATTAGCTTGGCTGTTTCAACGGCATTGGGTTCAAATTTTGCTATTGCACAAGAAGCACAAGAAGCACAAGAACAACAGGCTAGTGATGATATAAGTAATGTTGAAGTTATCCAGGTTAGAGGTATCCGTAGCAGTTTAAAAGAATCGATGGAGTTAAAGAAAGACTCGGCCTCTATTCAAGATAGTATTGTAGCCGAAGATATCGGTAAATTTCCCGATCAAAATGTTGCCGAATCTTTGCAGCGTATCAGCGGAGTCATGATTTCACGGACTAACGGTGAAGGCACTGCAATAACGGTACGTGGTTTAGGGCCTAAATTTAATGCGGTAAAATTAAATAATCGCACTTTGGCCACATCTGAACGTGGCAGAGAGTTTGATTTTCAAGTTTTACCGTCGGAACTTATTTCTGGAGCTGATGTAATCAAAGCATCAAGGGCTAATATTGCAGAGGGCGGAATTGGTTCTTATGTTACAGTCAATACCGCACGACCACTTACCAGCCCAGGTGAACACATTGCTGGTTCATTGAATTTCAAATATAACGATCTCGCTGAAAAATTTACTCCTAAGGTATCGGGTATTTATAGTAATACCTACCAAGACAATTCTGTGGGTTTTCTGATTGGATTTTCACATATCAAAACTGAAAACCGGATTGATGCCCATGAAACTGCGTTTTGGGACAACGTACAAGCAGATGATGTACAAAGGGCACCTGGCCCTATTGTTAATGAAAGCGGCAATGCAGTCACCTCTGGTACGTTATGGTATCCGGGGCGTGCACAGTATATGTCGGATAGCGAAGATCGCAGCAGAACCAGTGCTAATGTCACCCTTCAATATGCGCCCACTGAAGATTTAACCCATACACTAGACGTTTTTTATACTGACTTTGATAGGGATGCTTTTAGTAATGGTATGCAGGCACCTTTGCATAGAGATGGTTTTGAAGATGTCGTTGTTTCAGAAAATAGTACTATTTTAGCAGCTCGAAAAAATGCTGACCCATTAGATGGTTTGTTTCAAACGCGAGCCGAAGCCTCTAAAACTTATGCTGTGGGTTATAACCTCTTCGCTTACAGTGGCGATTGGACTTATGAAGCTGATGTCTCTTATTCAAAAGCAGAGTCTGAACCTCGCTTAGAGCAATATGTGCCGAATATTATTAATGCGTCGGGATTAATTGACTCAGATTACATTGCTTTTGATAGCCGTGGAGTGGATGTTATTAATATTGATTCTAGTATTAAGTGGGATGATCCTGCAGGTGTTAAAGCCCACTGGAATCGTCTTTCTCGTGATGAACTCGAAGATAAAGTCATGGAAGCCAAGTTCAACGCCAGTTACGAATTAAACTCTGGCATGATGCATAGCGTTGATATGGGGGTGTCATACACAGATCGTAAGAAATCTTTAGATCAATATAACTCAGACAATTCCCAGTGCGGTTCTGCGGCCGTTAATACCTGTGGTGCGCTGATCGATATGGATGACAGCTTATTTTCGATTAATTCTGACGGCAACTTTTTATCTGATGTCAGTGGTGATTTTCCACGAAACTTCATAAATATCAATAATTTGGCAGATTATACCGCCGCCATGCGAAGCATCACCCAAGATAATGCCTGGGGTACCAATGAATTAGTGGCCAATGCATCGGTGGAAAATACTGAGGAAATCTTGGCCTTATATACCCAGCTAAACCTTGAAGGTGAGTATGATAGCTTCAGCTGGAAAGGTAATGTGGGTGTGCGGTATGTGGACTCCCAAAATAAATCAGAAGGTTATGCCATACAGGTACTTGATATCCGCATGGATGAGGTAGGGAGAGATGACGGTGAAAAAATTATAGTGACCACATCTGATCCGGTTTATACCGATGCAGAAACATCTTCAAGCGAGTTTTTACCCAGCGCTAATATCAACTTGGATTTTGCTAACGGATTTTATATTAAAGGGTCTGCTGCAAAAGTTATGACTCGCGCAGCACTGGAAGATATAGGTGTGAATATGTCAGTTTCTGGTGTTCGATTAACGGAATACAGCCGAAATCAGGGAAATCCTTTTTTAGAACCTTACCTGGCCACCCAATTTGATCTGGCGTTTGAGTATTATCAAGACAACGGTAATAGCTATAGCCTTAACCTTTTTACAAAAGACTTTAGTAGCTGGATTTCCACCCAAACCTTTGTTCAGGACTCTGGCTTTGATGTAGATAGGGATTTTGACGGTACTGATGATTGGGACGTGAGAGAAACTGTTACCCAAAAGAGTAATCGTAGCGGGGTTAAATTGAATGGGGTGGAGTTAGCAGCTCTTTATTATTTTGATTACTTACCCGGTTGGTTGGATGGATTCGGTGTGCAAGCTAATTACACCTATACCGATAGTTCTGATAGTGATGCAGATGTGTTTGAACAGGAAGGAGTAGTGTCTCCTGGCAGTGGAGTAGAGGGCTTTTCGCCCAATGCCTACAACATCATTGCGTTCTACGATAAAGATGGATTCCAAGCACGTTTAGCCTATAACTGGCGCGAATCCTTCCTGATCCAACGTCAAAGTGAAGTAGGTGGTGGATTACCTAATCATGCGGATGATTATGGTCAATTTGACTTTAGTACTTCCTGGGATATTGATGACCATTTCACAGTGAATGCTGAAGTGATTAATTTAACCGATGAAAACATTCTTGAATTTGCAGACGTTCGCGAACGTGTGACTAAAGTACAGTATTCAGGTAGACGATTCCAAATTGGCGTTTCGGCCAAATTTTAAATACATACCACCATTAACAAGCTGAAATCTAAAGCGTACTATTTTGGAAATAGTGCGCTTTTTTTTATCCAAACATGAGCTGTCAATTATTACGAATACGGATAGGAGTGAAATAGAGTAGGGTTTGTTGTAAGGTAAGACGTTATCGTTACCAACTAATTTATAAATATTTCTAATGACCTTGAACTACGACAACATTTTCAATGAGGTATCAGAATCACCTGAGCAAGATTTGCTTGATAAAGAATGTTCAGACTTAATGATCGAAATTCACAAAACATTGGATTTGAGAAATGCACCGATTAAAACAATTGTTCAGGCATTAGGTGTAACTCCCGCACAAGCAAGAAACCTTGCAAATGGTATCACTGAAAAATTTACATCTTACGAACTTCAAACATTTTTACAGCGGCTTTCGCCTGATATTAATTAAATGAAAAAATAAAATTTCGTTATTCGCTTATTTTTAGCTGTCATATTTAATTGTGCATCAGTTGGGTCAGCTTTTTGGCCGAATGAGACATCTATAATGATACTTTATTGATCTTTTAATGGTTGAAATAACTGTATGAGTGCCAGCTTAGGTGGGGCTCACTAAAACTATGTCTAAAATATCGTTAAACCTTGTTTTGGTCACAAAATGGTCACACATTGCGATTACTCAATGATAACCACCGAAACGGTCACAAAAGTATGATGTAAAAATTTGATTTAAAAAGAGAAAATTGGTACAACCGAGTGGACTCGAACCACCGACCCCCACCATGTCAAGGTAAAAAATTTGAGTTCACAATGATCTCTCTAGTTATCTTGGATTATCAGGTATGATAGTAAATCCATTGATATATATATGTTTCAACCTTGTTGAGACGTCTTTTGAAATAACTCATGATAACTTTTTGTATTTTTTGTTTGGTGTCTATATGGTGTCTGGTAAGATATGGGAATTAGTTCTAGTATTTAAGATTATACTTTATGAATAAGAGAGTCCTTGCTCAATGGGTTGCCAATGATACGAGCCTAAGATTGTGGGATAACAAAGTTATCGGTCTCTTTCTTAAGCGAAACTCGAAAAGTTTTAGTTGGAATGTATCCTATCGAAATGATTCAGGTAATAAACACTCTATTAAAATTGGCTTGTATCCAAGTGTTACTTTAGATGCAGCAAGAGAAGCAGCAAGACAACACCTTATCGGTCTTGCTCAGGGCAAAGATCCTTTAAGCCAGAGAAAAGAGAAAAAATTTGCCTCTAAAGACACAATTCAAGCTTACTTCGACTCTACTTATTCCAATGTTCTAAAAGGCAAAAAGTCTGGCAATGAAACTGCGGCTTATTTTAAGCGACACTGTGCAGAACTCATGAAACTAACTTTTCTTCAAATCAATGCCAAGCATATTCATAAATGGCATATGGATATGATTGCTAAGAACTTAAGAGATTCTACGATACAAAGGGCTTACGGGGCTTTTAAGACCTTAATTAATGATGCTGTAAAAAAACAGCACATCACAGACTCACCACTCCAAAGTATTAACTTAGATAAATATCATCGCCCTGAACAAGGTGTAAAAAAGGTAAATGATCGTAAATACTTAAGTAAAGAACAAATTTTTAGCTTAATAAATGCGTTAGACCTTTATCAAGATAAAAGACGATTAGAGCGCAGCAATAGTCGTTCTCATGGAAAATCTCAACTACAAAGTTTGTCTGATTTAGAGTATGTAGATTTTGTAAAACCAGCCATTTTAGTTATGTTTTACACAGGATTTCGGCCTAGTGACATTCGTACTTTAAAATGGGAAGAGCTTAATCTAAATTCACCTTCTCCAACCATTAGAAAAGCACTTGAGAAGAATAAGCATAAAAACAGTGAACCTCAGACTTTTCCTTTAACTCCTGAAGCTACTCAAACCTTGCAGAAATGGAAAAAACAGAGTGCAAATACTCAAAATGGTTTAGTTTTTCCAAGCAGCAACGGAACTGAACGCACAAAACGTTTTATTTCTGACCCTTGGAAAAAGCACATACGACCATTAGCAGGGTTGCCTGAAGACTTTGACCTATATAATCTTAGACACAACTTTGCAAGTTGGCTTATTATGAGCGGTACAGACCTCCTAACAGTAGCAAAACTCATGGGGCACGCTGATACTAAAATGGTTGAAAAACACTATGGTCACCTTGCCCCTGAACACAAACAATATGCTTTAACGAAAGCTTTTAATATGATGCTTCACACCAATGACTGAAAACAAATACCCTGACTACATTGAGCTTCTTAAGCTAAAAAGAGCGCATTCGATTTACATCATGGCGGCTTTAACACTCGGCATAGATCCCAGATATTTAAAAATTGAACCTAGTGTTAATAATATTCATGGTGAAGAAGTGTTTACTTATGAGCATTCTGGCAGCTCCAGTCAATGTTGGTATTACCCTATGAAAGCTGATGGTTGCCAGATTGAAGATTACCTCAACCAAGAATCTAATATCCATCCATTAGCTCCCATAGAAGGAAGTAGTTCATTAGGTATCTATAACAAAGGGGTTCAAGATGAGCTATATCAAGAATTAAAAAAACTCTTGTTAGAAGCAGTAAAAAATGAAGACATTCAATGTGTTGTGCCTGAAGAATATAAATCACTTGATGCTGAAAAGTTAGATCAACAAATAAAACAGAAAGCATTGATAATAAAGCCAACGGAAGGAAGTTTAGTCTATACAGATTCCGTCAAAAGATGGTTTAAGCAAAATAATCTTAGCACTCCATTCTTTGGCAAACCCAATGAACTAGAAGGTATACCTAGTGTAATAGATAAAAATCACCCTGAGCACTCACTTGAACTTGGAATAGCCATAGAGGCATGGCAACGATTTTCAGACCTAGATATTTCACATCCTAAAGAATATATACAAAATTGGCTGAATGAGTTTCATAGTAGTGTAGATACAAAGGCAAAAGAACGCATCTGTACGCTTGTTAATTGGAGGAAACAGGGAGGCGCTAAAACTCAAAGTTTACAAACAAACATCTACCAACAAGCTATTGCCAAAAATTTACCGCAAAAATTATAACGCCTTCCCTCCTGTGAAATTTAGAACCTAGGCTAGGGTTTGGATGGAAACCAAGCCCTCTAGTTAACTAACTGATATATATACATATAAAAGTATCTAACACGCTTGTTGTACTTATATAAACAGCACAAATTCAAACCAATAGGGGCTTAGGTTTTGTAAACCTAGGCCTCTAATAAAACGTTTTCTCATCTATTACTCTCCAGCCTATCAAGGGCAGTGGGCTCTTGAACTTTCAAACTAATAGGAAAGAAAAATGAGAATAGAAAAACTCAATTGTACAAATCAAGAAGCGGCTGAACTACTAACAGTTTCCGCAAACACACTGCGCAATTCACGCTCTACAGGAAAGTTATGTGGAAGAGGAGCGCCTCCATTTATCAAAATGGGTAGAAAGATCATCTACCTTAAGGCTGACCTTTTACAGTGGCTAGAGAGCTTTCCAAAATACAGTAATACATCTGAAGCACAATTATCAGAGGTAGCATAATGGAGTTCGGTATGGAAATCCTAAGCGGGAAATCAGGCTTAAGGGGAAAAATCAATGCGAATTGCATTGCTTGTGTCTATGACCCTATTGAAGCTGGCTCATGGCGAAAGCAAATCGAAAACTACTGTGGGTACTCATGCTCTTTGTACTCAGTACGTCCAACAACATTAACAAACACAAAATAAAAAGTCCGTCACTGAATAAACAGAAGCGGACTTGATAGGTTCTTCGCAAAACCAATATATCAAACTTTTGTTGTTTAGTGATGGATTTCTTTTACCTAAGGAATCTTAAATGATATTTTTTAACATTATAGATAATACGTTAAGTATTATTGAATCAACTACAACTCGACTTCAACCTAATGAAGTTAGAGCTATACAGCTGTTAGTTCAGAATTCTAACAAAGAAATTAATACTCTCGATTTACTCGAAAAAGGCATATCAAGTCCAAATCAATGCATTGGGAGGTTAAAACAAAAAGGAGCATTGTTTGATGTAACCTACAGAAAAGTAGTAGATATCTTTGGGAATGTTCGACATGGCATTGCTTGTTATAGACTAGTGGGGTGGAAATAATGACTTATACATTAACTCCTATATGCAAGTTAACATCGAAGCAACCGAAAAACATTTGGCTAATCAAAGGTATTATTGAGCGAGCTACTACGGGCATGCTCTTTGGATCTCCAGCAAGTGGTAAGTCATTTATCGCTATGGATATGGCATTTTGCATAGCAATTGGTCATGACTTTGCAAATTGTGTTGTAAACCAAGGACAAGTAGTTTATTTAGCTGGTGAAGGCTTTAATGGCATCTCCAAGCGCTTTAAAGCGCTAGAAGAAAAGTATCAGACACAAACTAGTGATATTTTCATAATCAATAAGCCAGCATCATTACTATGTAAAGATAGTACCGAAGAAGTTACTGAGGTAGTAGATAATATTTGCCCTAAACCTTCATTAATTATCGTTGACACCCTTCATCGCAACTTCGGTGGTGGAGATGAAAACAGTGCTAAAGATGTTGGTAAGTTAATGGAAGCAATAACAGCAATCATAAATCATACAGGTGCCGCTGTTTTGCTAGTACATCATTCTGGTCACAACTCAGGTGAAAGAGCTAGAGGTTCAAGCGCACTAAAAGCCGCTTTAGATGTTGAATATAGAATATCTAAAAGTGGCAGTGTTGTTACAATGAAAAATACCAAGGTTAAGGATTTTGATAAACCTGCGCCTATTTCATTTAACCTTGTATCTCACGCTATTTCAGATTGGCAAGATGATGCAGGAAAGCCAATTGAATCAGCTATTTTAGAGCTAAATAATGATACAGCACCCAAACGTAAGGTTTTACTTACCCAGCGTGACAGAAGCATTCTAAATACGCTAAAAGCACTGATTGATGATAAAGGAAAACCAATACCGCAATCAGCAATAGATGCAAATCCTCTGCTATTAGATAAAAGTTGTATTCATGTAGAAGATTGGCGTACTGAAGCATATCAATTACTTGATAATGAAAAGTTAGACCAACAAGCCAAACAAAAAGCGTTCAAACGCGCTAGGGAAAAACTTGAAGAAGAAAAACTAATAATAGTTACTGACGATTTCTATTGCTTAAGTTAGTGGTTTATTAGCCGGACAATCAAGTACCGCCTCTAGGGATGTGTACTTGTATGTCCGGCATAATCTAAAGTGTAAATACCAGAAAGCATCACTCGTTACGTTTGGTGTTTTTTTTGTTTCTGCTACTTAGTAGTTATGTGTAGTGTGGTGTACTTAAATAAGCTAGTGGATATGATTGCTAGGTGTACTTAACACAGAATACTTGCTATTTAATATAAGAAAAATAAACCAAGCCGAAGCTTGGTCTAGTTGTTACATCAATCCACGATTAGCAAAAGAACACACATCTTCTTTTGTCACTATTAGATGGTCTAATACATTGATGTCAAATACCTTCAACGCGTCTTTTATCTTAACAGTAATGTCTTGGTCAGCAGAACTAGGCTCCGCTATGCTACTGGGATGATTGTGCGCTAATATAACGGCTGCTGCGTTCAACTCAAGGGCCTTTCTTGCTATGACTCTGATATGGACGTAAGAGGCGTTTACAGTGCCTCTGAACAGTTTCTCAAAGCGTATAAGACGATGCTGACTAGTTAAGAACATGACCCCAAACCACTCATCAGGCTCATTTGCTAATTGGAGTTTGAGGTAATTCTCTACTTGCACTACAGACGACAAGACATTGTCTGTAACTAAGGTTTGTTGTATTGCTGTTAGTGCCACTTTTATGGCTGTTTGCTCATACTCTGAATATGTAATCATGGGTTAGGTTTCCTATTGGTTAAAATGCCCATTCCATGAGAATTAGGCTTTTAAACAGCACAAGGTGGAACAACCTAGGGGGGGGTAGCAATTGACCTCAATTGCGTATAGCAAGTACTTGTGCGATTAAATCTGCAGACATTTTTCAACATAGCGGACTGTGTACTTTCATGTACTTAATTGGGAATGAGCCTAATTAACGGTTATTTTTCAATAAAAAACTTGATGATATGACTAGTATCCGCCACCCCGTAAAACCTTAACACTGACCGTCTCACCATGAGCAGAAATTGAGCAAACGAAGCTACGAATGAATGAGCTTGCGAAGCAAGTGAATGAAATGAGTAGTAAGTGAAGCGAAATGTTCTGTGAAATGAGTGAGTAAGGTTCAGTGTTTGAAAGCCTAATGCTAATGACAAAAAATACAATATACACGTTAACTGTTAGCGGATCTCTTAACTACGGGTACTTATGGCGTTATGGATTACAAGACCCATAACTACGGGTACAGGTGAAGTCATGCTTGTACTAAAAGTTACCACCACCTTACCCAGTAGATATGAAAGCCGTTATTAATACTAGCGATTGAATTTTCACACAGCCTGAGCGATCAAAAGACGTTCGACCTACCTCAGCCGAACGGCTGCTATGCCCAAGAAAGCGGACGTAGCTATTTATTGTGTATTGGTTACTTTATCGAATTTCAATTCGTCGAGCCTGTACCATTATGAAACCGTTGGCAAACTTTAAACCACAGGATTTATAGTTATGAATGTCACTCTTCAAGCATCTGCAACACACCACATTCTTTGATTTTCCGGTTGTCAGAGCACGCTAGTGCCATGTCTGATAGGGATAGCTTCAGCTCTTTTAGCTCTGCAATGCGATTTGTGACGTCAATCATGTGTTGATGAATCAAATTGTTCACACTAGAACAGCTTTTGTCTGGGTTCTTTTTTGTGTCTAGTAATTGTTTGATTTCCTTAATAGTCAACCCTAAAGAGCGACACTGCTTAATGAAACGTAATGTACTCAACGACGAACCGTCGTAAATTCTGTAGTTGCCTTCAGTGCGTTTGCAGGCCTCGAATAGATGCTGCTTTTCATAAAATCGGATCGTTTGAATAGAACACCCACTTTTTTTAGCTAAATCCCCAATCTTCATAAAAATTTCACTTCTACGTTGACTCTATACTAAGTATAGACTTTACACTGTACCTAAAGTATTTGGAATAAAAGTTAAATAATGAGTGGTTGCGGCTGCGAAGTGGAAATCAAAGATGCCTCACAAAAACGTGTTTTATACTGGCTGACCTGACTTATCATTGGGGTTATCGTCTATCTCATCGTTCTACGTGGCGCAATCTTTATCTTAAAAGGTGTTAAGAAAGAACTTCGTAATAACAGCACATCTAATGGAGAAATATCATGAATTTTACTCAAGCAGCAAAGCCTTATGTAACCCAGAAATTAAACGAAGCACATAAATCATTTACTGACAAAGACGATGTATCAGGATTTAAAGCCTTGGAAAATGCACATGTCATTGGGCAGCATTCAACTTATCACCATACCCGAGTGCATTATGAAATGCTCAAATTTGGATTAAAACGCAAGAATGTTAAAGAAGTGTTCGGGCAACTTTTCAGGCTCATAGGTGCAGTCTCCAAAACGTCTATCGGTTTGTTGCCGGAGGGTAATACTGGCGGCGCAAATGTAAGTCCATTCAAACCCATGCCTATTTCACCTGCAAACAAAGCAATCTTGGATAAGGTTAGACATGCACAATCATAACCACTCACATAGCCATTCGCACTCAGATGGAAATTCAGACGGTGCATCAAAGCGCATTGGCTGGGCGTTCTTTTTAAATGTGGTATTCACCATCATCGAATTTATTGGTGGTTGGCTAACCAATAGTACCGCCATTATGGCCGACGCAGTGCATGATTTGGGCGATAGCTTATCCATTGGCACTGCTTGGGGCTTAAATAAACTCAGTGATAAACAAGCAACCAATACATTTTCCTATGGCTATAAACGCTTTTCACTTCTTGGTGCATTGATCAACGGGTTAGTGTTAACGACTGGCTCAATATGGATCTTATTCGAAGCTATACCAAGGCTTTCAGCACCCGAAATGCCACAAGTCGAAGGCATGTTACTCCTATCAATTTTTGGCATCGCCGTTAATGGATTTGCTGCTTATAAACTTAGCGAAGGGAATTCCTTAAACGAGCGTATCTTAAACTGGCATTTGCTTGAAGATGTATTGGGTTGGGTGGCCGTACTTATCGTATCGATAGTGCTGATGTTTAAGCCATGGCCAATTTTAGATCCCATCTTATCTATTGGCTTTACATTATTCATTTTGTTTAATGTCGTGAGGAACCTAAAAGAAACCTTATTGTTATTCTTGCAAGCCACGCCCGATGCTAAGCAGATGGAGGAAGTGCGTAAAGTACTCATGTCAAACGATGATGTGGCGGATATACATCATTTTCATATCTGGTCTTTGGACGGTGAACATAGCGTCATGACGGCACATGTGGAGTTGAAACAGGATGTGTCGGTATCTCAATTGAGAACACTTAAAGACGAACTTCGCCTAGGTCTTGATGAGTTTGATTTTGTGCACACTACCATTGAAATTGAATTTGCCAATGAAGATTGTCGTGATGAGTAATGTAATGATTGAAATACTTTGTTTAGGTTGGTCGATTGGTCTTAGTTCGATTACCTGTTAACATAAAAAAGATGAGAGTAGATAGATATGTTTAGTGTAAGGGTGACAAGTTACCTGCTGATTTCGCTGATTTTGTTTCAGTCGTTTTCTGCTGTCGCCAAGTCCTTGGATTTTCATGCTATCGACTCGCAACATCTCAGCGAAATACACGAGCATCAGTTGGGCGATAATATCGCTTCTGAAAAGCCGCAGGTGCAACTAAAATCTATCGAACATCCCGATACTGATAACGCCCCCGTAGATATTTCTCACAATCCTGCTGATTGCCACCATTGTGGTCACTGTCATGGAACCCATGCCCAATGGCTTGGAAATAACACCGCAATTGAACTGGCTTCTGTTGCCACCCATCACGGTTTCTATTACTTATCAAAAGTAATAGATGCACCGATCACGCAATTACTACGCCCACCTAAAGCATAACCCTGAACTAATCAAACACCGTTCGCCAACAGTTTGGCGATATATATATTTTTGATAATTTAGGAATAAAACAATGATGTATTTTTCATTGAGTCGCCCTGTGCGTGTGCACGCTTGGGTGATTTCCACGATGCTTGTCCTTTTGACAACACACACCGTGGTAGTAGCACAAACAAACAGTATCACCAGTCGCGAAATGACCTTGCAAAGCGCCATACAGCGAACATTAGCGAATTCACCCGAGTTGCATGAATTCACATATAGGCAACAAGCGATTGAGGGAGAAATTAAAACTGCTTCCCTCAAACCAGCCCTCAACGTAGGCATTGAAGTGGAAAACGTCTTAGGAACAGGCGAGGCCTCTGGCATTAAGGACACCGAGCTGACTCTCACATTGTCGTCGGTCATTGAGTTGGGCAATAAACTCCACTCACGTAAGGCGTTTGCTAAGGCGCAATCCACCTTAGTCGAAGCGCAAAAACAAGTGCACACCTTGGATGTACTGGCTGAAGTGACACGTCGCTACATCGATGTACTGGCGCAACAAGCGTTAATTGACGCGCAAAAAGATGCAGAAACACTTGCTCGATATACCTATCAAGCAGTAACAAAACGCGTGGATGCTGGTGCTTCCCCTGCATTTGAACAGAAACGCGCTGAAGCAGCTTTAGCAAGAGCTAGATTGGATGTGGTGACGGCACAGCAAACTAAGCAAGCCATGATAAATAGTCTGGCTATTTTGTGGGGGGAAAAAGCTCCCACTTTTACCGATGTTGAGGGTGACTTATTTGCATTGCATTCGTCTCCTTCGTTAACCGAGCTTTTTACCACCTTATTGGACAGTCCCAATCTTGAGGTCTATGCACAAGGATCGAGATTGCAGGCTTCTCAAGTCCGTCTTACTCAAGCAGCTAATCAATCGGATTTAAGCTGGACAGCTGGTATCAGGCGCATGAATGGCATAGATGAAACAGCCTTTGTAGCAGGCGTGAGTATGCCTCTGTTTGCCGGTGACCGAAATCTTGGCGAGTACCAAAAGCAGCGGGCAATTCAGGCACAGCTGGAACAACAAAAAGAGGCAGCGACGCAAAACCTATACCATCAGCTAAATATGGCCTTGATGGTCAGAAACAATGCGCTGCTCAATGTACAGACACTGCAAAACTCTATTATCCCACCCTTAGTTCAAGCGCTGGAATTAGTAGAACAAGCCTATATCAACGGTCGATTCAGCTACCTAGAATGGGTGAGTACACGTCAAGAACTACTCAATGCCAAACAAGCCTTAATTCAATCAGCGAAGCAAGCTCATCAGCGTGGTGCAGATATCGAATCACTGACTGCACAGCCTCTTGTGGATACGATCAACACCTCTTTTTCGAGAAAATCAAAATGAACAAAAATATATTAATTAAGAAGCTAAACACTCTGTTAGTTTTCATTGTTTGCAGTGCGTTGGGATTGTTTTCAAGCACCACAATACAAGCATCAGAAGGCGAGCATGGTAAAAAGGAAGCCCTTAAGGATGAACGCGTATTCATGTCAGATAGCATGGCGCAAAAAATGGGCGTAATGACGCAAAGTGTGCAAACGGGGAGTCTCAATATCACCACCACTGTTTACGGAAATATCGTGACCGACCCTGCTTCACTGAGTCATGTGCGTGCACGATTCGACGGTATGGTGACCAAGGTCAATGCAAATTTAGGTAACAAAGTTAAAAAAGGCGAGACACTGGCAGTCGTTGAATCTAATGAAAGCCTGAAAAGTTATCCCGTTGCCGCGCCGTTTTCAGGCACAGTGATTGCCAGACATGCCAATGAAGGCGAGTTATCTAATGGCCAAGTGTTATTTTCAATCGCAAACTATGATGACGTGTGGGCACAGCTTAAAGTCTTCCCACAACAGCTATCAGATATAGCAGAGAAGCAACCCGTTCAGCTTAGCCTGTCAGGGGCAGCGTTAGACACCACTATCCAACATATCTTACCCTCACCCGATGAAAAGCCTTATGTCTTGGCGTATGCCAAAATAGCTAATACCTCAGGTCAGTGGCCGGTTGGCGCGGCTATCAAAGGGCTTGTCACAATCAACAAACTTGATGTCGCCATGATGGTGCCTAAAACCTCGATTCAAGAGTTTGAGGGGGCTTCTGTTGTGTTTGTCAAAGAAGGTGACGAATACCGTCCCGTGCCCGTAGTCTTAGGTCAACAAGATAACCACAATATTGAAGTGTTATCAGGTCTGCACATTGCGGATGTGATTGTCAGCCAGAACAGCTACCTGTTTAAAGCGGATTTAGAAAAGTCGGAGGCCGGTCATGACCACTAATAACTCAATGCTATTTACTTGGTCATGCGTCTTAGTTATTGGGGGACGAACACATGATTGAATCCATATTACGTTTATCCATAGAGCGACGAGGTTTAATGCTGATGTTGATCTTCCTTGTGTTGGGCATGGGGATATTCAGTTATCAAAAATTACCTATTGATGCGGTACCCGATATCACCAACGTGCAAGTGCAAATCAATACACAAGCATCGGGCTTTTCGCCTTTGGAAACCGAACAGCGGATCACATTCGTTGTAGAAACAGCACTGGCTGGATTGCCTGATCTGTCCTACACCCGCTCTTTATCTCGCTACGGGCTATCTCAGGTAACAGCGGTATTTGATGAAGGCACTGATCTGTATTTTGCGCGTAATCTCATCAATACCCGATTAGGTGCAATCAAAAGTCAGCTACCTGAAGGGTTAGCGCCTGAAATGGGACCTATCGCTACTGGGTTGGGCGAAATCTACATGTATACCTTGCGAGCCAAGCAAAATGCCATGCAAAAAAACGGTGAGCCGTACGATGCAATGGCGCTTCGCGAGATACACGACTGGATCGTAAAACCGCAGCTCGCACTTGTTAAGGGGATCACTGAAGTTAACGCCATTGGTGGTTACGTAAAACAATATCATGTGAATCCTGAACCACAGAAAATGCTGAATTTTGATATTAGTCTGAGTGATATCCATCGTGCGCTGGAGCGAAACAACACGAATCAAGGTGCGGGGTTTGTTGAGCGAAATGGGCAACAAATACTTGTGCGCTCACAAGGTCAACTACAGACACTTAGCGATATAGAAAATGTGGCAATAAAACGCATTAATACTGTCCCCGTTGCGGTGAAAGACATTGGCAGTGTAGCTATTGGTAAAGAGCTGAGAACGGGTGCAGCAACACAGGAGGGTGAAGAGACCGTTTTAGGTACAGCAATGATGCTAGTTGGCGAAAACTCACGAGCCGTTGCTCAATCCGTTGCCAAAAAGGTGAAGGACATTCAATCCAGCTTACCTGAAGGTATTGTCATTGAGCCGGTCTACGACCGTACCCTACTGGTCGATAAAGCTATCGACACGGTTCAGAAGAATTTAGTAGAAGGGGCGTTATTAGTCATAGTGATCTTGTTCATATTGCTTGGCAATATTCGCGCCGCGCTCATCACTGCGGCAGTTATTCCGCTAGCAATGTTGGCGACCATCACAGGGATGGTTAATACCGGTGTGTCTGCCAATCTGATGAGCCTAGGGGCATTGGATTTTGGATTAATTGTCGATGGTGCGGTGATCATCGTTGAGAACTGTATCAGGCGGTTATCCGAGTCTCAGAAGCGCACAGGTGGAGTCTTGCCACTAAAAGAGCGGCTAGAACTGGTTTTTCAAGCGACCAACGAAGTCATTCGTCCTAGCTTGTTCGGTGTATTGATTATTACTGTGGTGTATATCCCGCTGTTCTCATTGACAGGCGTTGAGGGCAAAATGTTTCAGCCAATGGCGGCAACGGTCATCATGGCGCTGATAGCAGCGATGCTGTTCTCTATTACTATTGTACCGGCGGCAGTCGCGATGTTTATGGGAGGCAAAGTCAGTGAAAAAGAAAGCTTCATTATTGTTGCAGCTAAATCCGCCTATCGCCCCATCATTCACCTTGCACTGAAATTACGCTGGATAGTGCTTGTCGGCTCAGTCTTGCTGGTAGTAGGCAGCTTATGGTTGGCAACGCGATTAGGCTCTGAGTTTGTTCCTCAGCTTGACGAAGGAGACATCGCACTGCACGCCATGCGAATACCGGGCACAGGTATCGAACAAGCCGTCGCAATGCAAAAAACACTTGAATCTACCTTGATGGAATACGAACAGGTACTCACAGTGTTTGCTAAAACCGGTACCGCAGAGGTAGCTACCGATGCGATGCCGCCCAACGTAACCGATACCTTTGTGATGCTAAAACCACGAGCGCATTGGCCTGATCCTGACCTATCAAAAGCTGAATTCGTGGAAACCCTTGAGCGAGACTTACAAGCGGTGACAGGCAATAACTATGAGTTTACCCAACCTATCCAAATGCGCTTTAACGAGTTGATAAGTGGAGTAAGGGCTGATCTTGGTATAAAAGTCTTCGGAGATGATTTAACCACACTGGTTGCTTCTGCAAACGACATCTTAACGGTTTTGCAATCAATAGACGGCGTGGCGGATGCGCGACTTGAGCAGGTCGATGATATCCCTATCTTCACTATCACCCCTAAGCCCGTCGAGTTGGCACGTTATGGATTGGACGTCGCCGATTTGCAGGAGTGGTTGGCGTCGGCCATCGGTGGTAATACCGCAGGTTTAATTTTTGAGGGAGATAGACGATTCGAGTTGCTTGTGCGATTTGATGAAGGTATACGCACAGATTTAGATGCCCTTGGCAGCACTCCTATCATTACACCCGATGGGGAATTTGTACCCTTATCAGAAATCGCTACGCTGGGTTACTCGTCTGTTCCCAATCAAATCAGTCGAGAAAACGGTAAGCGCAGAGTCGTGGTTACCGCCAATGTCAGAGAACGCGACTTAGGGAGTTTTGTTGACGAAGCAAAAATCAAAATAACCGAACAGGTTGCACTCCCAGCAGGCTACTGGCTGGATTATGGCGGCACGTTTGAGCAGCTTGAAAGTGCCAGTCAGCGACTGTCTATCGTGGTGCCTGCCACGCTTTTTCTGATACTTGTATTACTAGTGGTGGTGTTTGGCTCATTTCGTGATGCATTGATCATCTTCACTGGCGTGCCTTTAGCCTTAACAGGTGGTGTTTTTGCGCTCTGGATGCGTGACATGCCACTGTCTATATCTGCCGGAGTCGGATTTATTGCGCTCTCTGGTATTGCGGTACTTAACGGCTTAGTGATGTTGTCATTTATTAAACAGCGAGTACTGGAAACAGGTGACTTGATTAACTCAATCGTTGACGGGGCTATCACAAGATTGCGTCCGGTTTTGATGACAGCACTGGTGGCAAGCTTAGGTTTCATCCCCATGGCACTGAATGTCGGGACTGGCGCTGAAGTGCAAAGACCGCTTGCAACTGTGGTGATTGGCGGGATCATCTCGTCCACCATCCTAACATTGGTCGTTTTGCCTATTTTGTATCGGATGATGCATTCGAAATTAACCAGAGTGTGATTGTAGGGCACCGTATTGCAGAAAATACGGTGCTCTTCGTCTGGAAATTCAAAACAACTGAAAATGATTACTGAATTGTGTATTCACCAATAAGAAGCAGATTGTCCGGAATACTACAATTACCACCAATTCAATCAAGGTCGAAAGACGATCCGCAAATGACACAATCGACCGTCTGCTTTTAGGCTCAGAGCAGCCAGTCAACATGCGTCAGTTCAATAGCTGCAGTTGATACTTAGCTGCTTATCGGATTAAGGCTGTTTTTATCTTCCCTTCAACCCTGTTTTTACTAACATGGGAATTTCTTTTCTAAAATGTAAAATTGGTAGCCACTACAATAATTACGTTTATATTTTCTTCTGAGGAATTCTGATTCTGTTTATAATTAAGGTGCAATGACTTTAGAGGTGTAACCATAATCATTCAGAAGCATGTTTTGTACACTTTTTTCACCTACACAATGAAGCGCACCAATAACAAAAAGCGTAGGTGTTTCAGAGTTAATTGTAGTTATGAACTTATTAATCCAATTTGAATTTCGTTGAAAAATAAGGTTCTTGAACAATTCAGGAAGTTCTTCAATGGCTTTATTTTGAATTTCTATAAAGCCTTCTTCATCTCTATCATTCCAAACTTCTGTTAACTGGTTCATTCGCTTGAGAAATTCTGTCTTATTTCTTACTGGTTGCTTTAGAAACTTTTGTTGCTCATCTTGAGGGGCATTCTCGAAGTAAAACAATAAATCATTTTTAGACTCAAGCCATTCAATTTCCTTATTATCACGCTTTGATTTATCCCACATTCTTTTATCGATTCCAGAATTAAACAAAAAACCATTGGATTCATTTATCGAATTGCCTATTAACATTGCGGCGAACCATATTTTTGATTTTTCTAACTTGCTGTATTCAATACCATATTTTTGCCATACTTTTTTTGTATCGCGGAATAGTGATTTGGAAATATTGTTAGATAATTTATCACTTTCATATGAGCATATGGAGGCTTCTTGAGGATCGAGTGATGTTTCAAAAACCACTTTTTGGACATTATTATAAATGGCATCAATATGGCGTTCACGATTAATGGAACCTTCTTTCATAAAATGAAGAGAACCAAGAATATAGACTTGTGTGTTATCGAATTGCCAAATCATTTAACTTTCCTTTTAAAATATTCGGAATTAATGTTTACCGTCTTTCAGTAAAAATATCATTTTAATATTAATATTCCAATTTATGTTACGAATAGTAATATTATATTATTCACTAATAATCGGTATGTAAATGACTTGCAGATGTATAATCCTACTTTTACTTGCCGCAACTAAAAAACAAACCATTAAAAAAAGCATATAAAACAATTATTTAGAGGATATAAAAAAGACTCTTTCAAACTTTTTTGGTATTTGAGCAATCCAAGCTCAATCATACGAATTTTAAATTGGGTTTCTACCGCGCGATTCAGTCGACTATGGGCGAACAGGAGTAACTGGATTTAACTTTGCCGAACGAATGCAATAATAGACTCAATAAAAATCGGTTCCCTTCTTCCACTAGATAAGTTCGATTAATTTACTGTAAGGTAGATTTTTATAGCAACGTAGATATTTGACGGTCTTCTTGGCGGCTCGCAAAGTGATAGATATAAAAAAGCCCCTGACCAAATATTGTTATCTTCAAAACGGCTCGCATATGTAAGAGTAATGTTTCCCCTTTGTTTGATAAACTAAGTATCTTACTCCAACAAGGCAAAAAGGATAAGAGGTGATATCACTCCGTTAGGAATGGCAATTACCAACATATAACTAATAATATAAGTTCTTATGAAAATTAACTTATACCTGAAACATGAAGTAAAGATAGCGAAGGAGGATTACATTGCAGAGTTTATCTACGAAAGGTGTCTATTTGGTGTCTTAACATTTGAAGGCTAAATGAGACTTGATTGATGGAAATTTAAGTTATTAATAAATAACAAGAAATTGGTACAACCGAGTGGACTCGAACCACCGACCCCCACCATGTCAAGGTGGTGCTCTAACCAGCTGAGCTACGGTTGTATAAATAGATATTCGCTGTAAAGACTGAGCTTTGAAGCGGCGCGTATAATAACGACGAGACTATTTATCTGCAAGCCCTTTTTTGATTATCTTAGTGCGATCGCGCAGCAATTGAACAAACTTAGCATTCTTGCCGCTTAACGAGTGGTTTAAATAGTCCCAATATAAAATTTTGGGTGATTATTGTACAATCTATAACTTGCCACTATGCTTTTAACATTCTAAATAACTGCTTTAAACCTGATCTGACATTCGTTTAATAAAATATGTCCTGCTGTATATCCGGGTTGATATTTTCGGGAGTGAAAATTGACACAGGCCGCAGTCAATCAAGTTGAAACTATTGTTCCGTTTACGGCGGGTGATGGTTTAAAACTCAATCTAATTAATATTAAAAATCCTGATGACATAACTAAAGGTCCGATTATCTTAGTGCATGGCGCAGGAGTCAGGGCAAATATTTTTAGGGCGCCTGTCGACCAGAACATAGTTGATGCATTAGTGCAGCAGGGCTACGATGTGTGGTTAGAAAACTGGCGGGCGAGTATCGATTTTAAACCTTTGAAGTGGACCTTAGATCAAGCCGCTATCTATGATCATCCTTATGCGGTAAAAAAGATTTTAGACATGACAGGTGAACGCCAACTTAAAGCGCTAATTCACTGTCAAGGTTCCACCAGTTTTACTATGTCATTAATTGCGGGGTTATTGCCACAAGTTACTACAGTAGTGAGTAATGCTGTTTCTTTACATCCTGTTGTACCGAGCTGGTCTAAGGTCAAACTCTACCTAATGTTGCCGTTAGTAAAGTTTATGACGGACTACCTCAATCCCCAATGGGGAATCAAGGCGCCTACTTTTACCGCTAAATTAATTCAGGCTATGGTGATGCTAACTCATCATGAGTGTGATAACCCCGTATGTAAACAAGTGAGTTTTACGTACGGGAGTGGGTGTCCGGCGTTATGGTCTCATGCCAATCTAAACGAGCAAACACATCATTGGCTTAATACCGAATTTGCGGCAGTGCCCATGAGTTTTTTTGCACAAATTACCCACTGTATAAAACGCGGTAATTTGTTCTCAGTAGAAGGCAATAGCTTACTACCACTCGATTTTACTGAAGCCCCCCCTAAAACCAGCGCGCGTTTTGCGTTTTGTGCAGGTCAAAATAACCTTTGTTTTTTAGCTGAGAGTCAAAAGCGAAGTTATCAATATTTTTCGGCAATGACAGCTAACTTCCATGTTTTAAAACTCTTCCCAGAATACGGTCATCTAGATGTATTTATGGGTGAAAACGCAGCAAAAGATACTTTTCCCTTTATTATCGAAGAGCTGAACAAGGGGAATCCTCAGTTTATTGAACATTACTCGGAACGCTTATGAGTTTTATCACTAAACGCATTAAAGACTATACAGGTAAAAAAGCCTTAGTGGACGGTATTCCATTTACCTTACCAGTGGAAGCAATCCATTCTCCCGCTTTGATGGCCATTTTTCCTTGTGATTTTCAGCAAGCCCAACGTTTTTTGCCCCAAGGAATTCATCCGTTGCGATTGTGGAAAAAGGCTTTACTTGTGGTCACCGTAATTGATTATCGTGAAACGACTATTGGTAAATATGTGGAATATAGTATTGCTCTAGCTTGTACCTATGGTGAAAAGCCTGCGCCGAGATTATTGCCTGCATTGTTGCCGAGTGTTTATAAAACAGGTCAGTATGTCATTGATTTACCCGTGTCATCTGAAATATCAGTAAAAGGTGGCAAAGGCATTTGGGGCATGCCTAAACATCAAGCCAGTCTTGACTTCAAGGTGACAGAGGATAAAGCCAGTAGTCAGTACGATTTGGACGGTAAGTTAGTCACTTATGTGGAAATAGCTTTACCTAAAAAGGTGTGGTTTCCCGTTAAAGTTAAAGCTTCAAACTATTGTTCGTTTCGGGGCATGTTGATGCGTTCCGATATCTTTCTAAATAATAAGGCTGGTTTTAATTTATTTAGTAAGGCCAAAGCGCGTTTTGTTATTGGTGACCACCCAAGGCTGCAAGCATTAAAGAAATTGGATATTCAAGACTGTATGGCAGCAGTCTATTTACCTTCTATTCACGGCATTTTAGATGACCATATCGAAAGTTGGTTTTTAACTCACGAAGCATTACCAGAAGTGACACCTGAGGGACTTGAGTCAGTTGTTGATCTCTCGTTAAGTGAGCAGTGGTTGGCTGCACCTAATGCAGAGGTGCCTAATGAGTGAGTTTTCTCATATTCCTCAAGGTGCTGCGCCTGTTGCTAAAGATGGTATCAGACGTTCGTTGATTATACCCGGTGGCGGTTTGCGGTTGTCTTATGCGGCAGGAGTGATTAAGACATTATTTGCTGCAGGTTTAACTTTTCAACACATGGATGGCACGTCCGGTGGCGCCTTAAATCTGGCGATGTTGTTGTCCGGTGTCAATATTGACGATATTTGCGCCCGTTGGGCGAGTTTAGACATGCAAGATACAGTGGCATTTTTACCCATTAAACAAGCCATTAATTTAAAAGAGTTTACAGCTAGCGGCAGCGCTGAGGGGTTTCGTACTAAGGTATTCTCTCATTTAGGCATTGATGTACAAAAAATCAAAGGGGCAAAGGGAATACAAGCAACCTTTAATGTGGGCAATTTTAGTCAAAAAATGAATCAGGTGGTTGAGTATCAAGATATATCTGAGGACTTATTGATTGCGGGGTTGTCGTTACCCGGCGTGTTGCCTCCTGTAACTATTAATGGCCAGGTGTATTTAGATGCGGGGTTTGTGCAAGACGCCAACTTAATGGAAGCCGTTAAGCGGGGGACAAACGAAATATGGTTAATTTGGATCTTGGCGAATATCCCAAGTTATCGAACAGGGCTACTGAACTGTTACGTGCAGATGTTAGAAATGAGCGCCAATGCTGCTCTGCATAAAGAGTTGGCACAAATTGATGAGATTAACCAGCGTATTCACCAAGGCGAAAAAATTTACGGACATGAGCAGCCCATTAGGCTCCATATTATTAAACCTGCAAACCCTCTGCCTTTAGACCCCGACTTATATACAGGTCATGTTACTCATCAACAGTTAATTGATTTGGGTACGCAAGATGCTGAATTTTATTTAACCCACAAAACACAGGAGGGGGTTCCTTTTGAGCCTCATATTACCGTAATGACTGAAGCAAGATTAGGCATTCAATTTAAAGAAACTATGGCAGGCGGCTTTTGTTTAGACGTAAAAGAGCCTAAGCAAGGAAGCAGCAGGGGCAAACATAAAGGCTTCGAATTGGCTATGCATGCGCAGGTAGATATAGATGATATACAAAGATTTGTGGAAGATCCTAATCATGCAGGACGCTTATCTGGCAGCATTGATTTTACGCCTATGGGGGTAGGTATGGTGGCTCATTCAGGGATATTCAATTTGTTTTACCCCGACTCTCAACCTGATATGAAGTTGATGGTATACGAACTGGGATTTAACTATAACGGGCAAGAATTTTATCTAGCGGGGAAAAAAGAGGTCAGGGATGATCCGGGTTTTGACCTGTGGTCAGATACCACCACATTATTTACTCAGTTGCATCAAGGCACTGATAAAAATGCGCCTATAGTGGGAGCGGGCATTTTAAGTTTAGGTATTAAGGACCTGTTAAAACTGGTTTCTACAGTGACTGTGCTTAACGCGCAATCTAATAAAGATAAAGTGGCTACCGTTGCCAAGTTTGGTCAGTTTTTTATGGGCGAGCTGTGGGATAGTTATGTCAAAAGCAGTTAACCCAATATGGAAAGTAAGGAAAAGGGTATGCAGTTAGATTACGAAGCAATAGTCATAGGTAGTGGTTTTGGTGGTGCCATTAATGCCTGTAGATTAGCAAAAAAATGGCCTGGTAAGGTCTTGGTCCTAGAAAGGGGCAAACGCTACCCCATGGGCAGTTTTCCTAGAACACCTCATGATATGTCGAATAATTTTTGGAATGTTGTAAGAGACAATCAAGACAACCCAAAAAATGCCGGAAGTAAAGAAATGTTTGGCTTGTTTGATATTCGTAGTTTTGAGCACATGGATGCTGTGGTGGGGGCTGGGTTAGGTGGAGGCTCTCTTATTTACGCCAATGTATTTCTGGAGCCGCCAGCGCATATCTTTGATCATAACTGGCCAGCTAGCTGCAAAAAACAGGCACTGCAACCTTATTATCAAACGGCTAAGTCGGTATTAGGGGCAAGACCTATTCCTGAACAGAGTGCTCCGAGGCGGGAGGTAGTGCGTACAAAATTGTTTGAAAAGTTTGCTAAGAGTGATGGTCGAAAATCTGAGCTAGTTGATATTAATGTGTTTTTTGGCAATGATTTTAATAAACCTACAGATATAGGCGTTCAGCAGAAAAACCGTTACGGTGCGCTGCAAACCTCTTGTGTGTATTGCGCCGAGTGTGATGTAGGTTGCAATACCCATTCTAAAAATACCACGGATTTAAATTATTTATTTGTCGCTGAAAATACCTATCAGGCTCAGATTGAAACTATGACGCTGGTGGAAAAAATTGTACCGCTAAACAGTTCTGGCGATGAAGATCCGCAAGGTGACGGTTCATATGGATTTAAAGTGATCTGGTTGGATTTAAATAACCATAAGCATGAGGCAACTGCCACAAGTAAAAGAGTCATAGTGTCAGCAGGCACATTAGGCTCTAATGAATTGTTACTACGTTGTCGTGATGTGTTTAAAACCTTACCTAGGATCAATCAACATTTGGGGCAGCACTTTTCTGGAAATGGTGATTTTTTATCTTTTGTGATCGACGGAGAAAAACCGGCTGATCCCAATTATGGTCCGGTGATCACCCAAAAAATAGATTACAACTTGTATTCCGATTTTAAGTCCGACCAAGCCTATATTTTAGAGGATGCAAGTTTCCCTAATTTTGCGTCTTGGTATACCGAAGGAATAAAACCCGGTGTATTTCATCTCTCTGGATTGTTGCGGACACTAAAAGCCTTGATTGTACGTTTTATTCGCGGTGCAAAAACCGGGCGCATAGGTTTCGCATTTAGAGAGTTACTTAAAAATGATGCGGCATACACCACTTCAGTGTTGTTGTGTATGGGCATTGATAATAGTGCGGGGAAGATGAAATTGGACAAACAAGGCTTTTTAAATATCGAATGGCCTTATAAAGACAATATGCCACTTTACAATGCCATTATGGATATGGGGAAACGATTTAAAAAGTGGGCCAATGCCAAGATTTTCTTACCTATGCCAAACGTGCTCTGGCCACTCAAAAGTAATGTCACTGTGCATTCGTTGGGGGGCTGTAAACTGGCTGATAGTCCAGATAAAGGAGTAACCAGTGCAAATAAGGAAAGCTTTGGACAGGTATTTGGTTACCAAGGGCTATATGTTGCTGACGGTTCACTATTGCCAACCGCGGTGGGTGCTAACCCTGTTGCAACCATTTCGGCACTTTCAGAACGCGTGGCAGAAGGTATAACGGGTATTAAACCTAACCCAAATGGTGATTTATAGATTAACCTGGGCCAGCTTAGATAGAAAATCTCAATGAACAAGATATATTGAACCACGGAGGTCACAGAGAAAAACTAAGAATAGTCGCTGCTTCGCCGAACGATATAGGTAAATCCCAATATGCTAATTCGTTCATCTTAACATTCCTTTACTTTGTGAAGCGAAGCACTCCTTTTCCTCTGTGGTCAATAGCTTTTGACTTTATAAATACTGAGCTAAGGTTTACCAGGCTGCTTATTGCAGCGTTTAAACAAGCTTTGCCAAAATAGGACGTGTTGTTGCATCGCAATCTGATAATTTTCAAAGCCTTGTTGGTTAAATTGTTTGATATAGTTTTTAAAACTGGGTGATAAATGCGGGTGTGCTGACATTATTTCGAAAATGGGGCCGAGTTGATATTGGTAGTGATTCATTTGACTGGCGATGGGTTGAATCTTTTCGATGAAAAATTGATAAAACACGTTTGTGAGATAATCTACTTTTTGCTTTGACCTAGTGCTGTCACACTGAAGATCTTCTGAGTGTAATGTAAGCCATAGTGTGGCGCGAGTTAAGTATTCAGATAACGTTAGTTGGCTTAACCATAATTTGGCCGGCAGTGGATTATCTTTTAAGTTTTTCAAATGTTGTTCTAATCTTGCACTGCTAAGCTGTTTGTTTTGATCGATGTAGAGCAGAAAATTTAAGGCGTCTTTGGTTTGTATTAGGCCATCCTGTTCGTTTCCTTGAACTAATCCATAATTTGCACTCAACCCTTGTTTCATTTCACTACTAAGTTGAATTAAGTCTGCCCAAACCAAAGGTAGCTGCTCAACTTTAGTTTGCTTCCAGTCCACTAATTTTGCTTGCAGCTTTGCATCTTTGCTACTTATTAAGCATTGATCTAATGCCTCGATTAATTGTCTTTCGTAAAAATAACGAATAGAAGGTAACTGCAGGTTGCCAAGTGAAGTGTTGCGCTGTGCAACAAGTGAATACAATTCACAGTGTTTAAGGGTATAAAATTCAAACAGTTTAATGGTAGTGGCGGGAATGTTTTGATTTAACTCCCTAAGCGTGGGGTAGGGAGGCAAACTTATATTAAGTTTGTCTGGACTTTCAACACCCACCACCTTGGCCATGCGATCTTGATATTCTTGTAAATGTAATTGAAGTCGATGACTGCTGTCACAGCCCAATACCAAAATCATCACAAACAAAGTTAAAACCTTATAGCGCACAGTGATTAACCCTTTGTATATGAAGAAATGCTGCGTCCCCCATCAACTGCAATGATTTGTCCTGACACATAGGAGGCTTCAATTAGATACTTAATTGCATGGGCAATTTCATGCATTGTTCCCAAACGCTGCGCCGGCACTTGGTTAAGGATTTGTTGTTTATCATCTTCATTCATTTGCATTTCGGGCCATAAAATAGCGCCGGGTGCGACACCATTAACACGTATTTCAGGGGCGAGCTCTAACGCTAAAGATTGTGTCATGGTGACTAACGCCGCTTTTGCCATGCAGTAAAGTGTATGGTCTTTTAAAGGCCTTACTGCATGAATATCCACCATATTAATAATGACACCAGTATTTTGAGTTAATGCTTGGGTACAATATTGGGATAAAAACAACGGTCCTTGCATATTACTGCCAACTAGTTTTTGCCAGTCATTACTGGTGATAGTGCCTATGGGAGTGGCATAAAACGAGGATGCATTGTTAATGAGTACATCTAAACGCCCAAATGAATCAATGGCTTGTTGTCCAATTCGTTCAATATTAGATAAATCAGAAAGGTCACCTTGTACTAACATTGCCGATTTGGCTCTGATTTGGTTCAGTTCATTACATAAGGTTTCTGCTTCGAAGCGGGATTCGTTGCAGTGAACCACAATATTTGAACCAAAAGAATGTAGGTATCTTGCTGTATGTGCGCCAATTCTTTTGGCACCACCGGTAATCAGAGTGACTTTGTTTTCCATTTTACTCAAACTTAAAATATAAAAGGCTAAGGATATAACTGAAATGAGTGAATGAATAGGGTCAGGCGAATAGGAAAGATCAATAGCGTTAATATTGACTCAAACTAACTGTCTAAGTTTTTTAGGGTGATCTTAGCGCTATCAATGTAGTGACCACCAAAAAGTAACGCATGGTTCAATACATGATATAGCTGATAAATAGGTTTGCGATATTCATAACCATCTTCAAGAGGCCAGATGTCTGCATAACCTTGGTAAAAACTTTCTGGGAAACGTCCAAATAATTCGGTCATGGCTAAATCTGTTTCACGATCACCATAATAAAATGCGGGGTCATAAATTACTGGCTGATTGCCATGAAAACCCGTGTTTCCTTGCCAGAGGTCACCATGAAGCATGGACGATTTTGGATGGTGTCCTACTAATAAGTTTTTCACTGATGCTACTACGCCTTCTATGTCGGCCAGTACAAGACCTTTTTCAGATAACAATTGCAGCATAAATCCAATACGTTGCTCAGCAAAAAAACAATTCCACTTTTTTTGCCAAAGATTAGGTTGTGGTGTAAGACCAATAAAATTATCTTCCTGCCAACCATACATTTGTTGCGTGTGATTGGTGTGTAATTTTGCTAACGTTTGCCCGAAGTGAAACCAACTGGTGTCGCTACCTTGGGTTATAGTGACATATTCCAACACTAAGTAACTATGACTCGATACTGAACCTGAACAAATTACTTTTGGTACTTTAAATAATTGAGTATTGCTTATGTGTTCTAAACCTTCCCGTTCAGCCTCAAAATTAGATAAATAAATTTTTTCATTGGTTTTGACAAAAAAACGCTGTTTCCCATCTGATATTTTATAGGCTTTGTGGCTATCTCCTGCTTTGACTTCGCGAATATCGTCACAAATAAAATCTTGTTGAATACACTCACTGATTTGCTCGCTAATAAAGTGCCACATGTTCAAACCTTATAAGGTGTGTTGTTAGCTAATTATGGTGTAACTATTAAACTTGTATGGTTGATTAAGTTCTTTAATAAGTAGTTTTTATATTAATCAGTAATTAAAGTTCTGTGCCTTCGACATTTTCATTTCCTTTAGGTCGAGCGTCAAAGGAATAGATGCCTGATACCCACAAGCAATAATTGATCACTATTGAACTAACGTGCAAAGCCTACTATTGGTGGTAACCGCCATTAGTGGCACAAAGGTTATACATAGTATCCAAAAAGGGGGAAAGTCCTAGGTTTAATCCTTTATAACTATGGAGGTATTAGTCATTCTGAGGTGGTCTGGGGATAAATTGGCTGATATTTTTCTAACAATATGACTTTGTTTAAATTTTGAAAGGTTTTCAACATGGATGAAATCAATTCTCTGTTGGCAATAAAAGTAGGTAGGTTACCACCCGGGTTACCACCACCTGTGTAGGTGATTTCGCTTTTCCCTTCTTCTATTGTATCTGCTTCCCATAAACCATGCATGTTTTGCATGCGAACAAATTTTTTATGTTTTGGAATAACTTCACCTCTGTCTGTAATTTCAATTTGCACTGAATGTTCAGAAGTTTTAATTGAAGACAGTGTGACCATATCACGATCTTTGACTGGCCAAGGCGCTTCAAAAAAAGTATTGATCAAGCGCTCCGTTGGAGATACAACCTCTAACATTTTCACCTCAATACAGTTGTGTATCCATTGGGAAGAAAATGCTACGTCATTAAATAAGGCAATCAATGCGTGAGGATTGGTTTCGACTATGGTTTTAACCATGATTTCTTTATATCCAGAATCGGTCTGTTTACTGTAAACACTGACATTGTGTTGTTGTTTTTCAAGTTTCCAGTCTTCTGCCCAGCTAGCATTGCTCATTAACCAGGTGGATAAAACCAAAAAGTTAACAGCAGTTTTTATTGCTTTGCATTGCATCACTAAACCTTATCTCGTTATAATACCGCTGATTGTTCTGATGGTAGCAGAGCATCTTTTTTCAAAGCACCCTTTTTTGGGTGTTTTTTATTTTTATTTATCGGTTCAGCCGACTTTAAACATTCGCATGTGGCGCTTGGTAGGTGTCACCACTGCATAAGGATTTTGATATGCCCGTAATTACTCTTCCCGATGGCAGCCAACGCCAATTTGAAAATGCAGTTTCAGTATTTGATGTAGCCACTGATATTGGTCCAGGTCTAGCCAAAGCCACGATAGCGGGTAAAGTGGATGGTGTGCGTGTTGATGCACACGACTTAATTGAAAATGATGCTCAGGTACAAATCATTACGGCCAAAGATGAAGATGGTTTAGAAATCATTCGCCACTCTTGTGCTCACTTAATTGGTCACGCTATTAAGCAACTTTACCCTGATGCAAAAATGGCAATTGGTCCTACTATCGATAATGGCTTTTATTACGACATTGATATGGAACATTCATTAAATGATGAAGATCTAGTCAAAATCGAAAAGCGTATGTTGGATTTGGCAAAAACGAATTACGACGTAGTTAAAAAAGTAGTGACATGGCAAGAAGCCAGAGACGCCTTTGAATCTCGAGGTGAGTCATACAAAATCCAAATTCTCGATGAAAACATAGACAAAGATGACAAGCCTGGGTTGTATCATCACGAAGAATACATTGATATGTGCCGTGGCCCACACGTTCCTAATATGCGTTTTTGTCAGCACTTTAAATTAATGAAAGTCGCTGGTGCTTATTGGCGTGGTGATAGCGACAACAAAATGTTGCAACGCGTTTACGGCACGGCTTGGGCTGATAAGAAACAATTAAAAGCTTATTTGAATCGATTAGAAGAAGCTGAAAAACGCGATCATCGAAAAATTGGTAAAGCATTAGATTTATTCCATTGGCAGGAAGAAGCCCCAGGCATGGTGTTTTGGCACAATGACGGCTGGAGTATCTACACCGAATTAGAGAAATTTATTCGTGGCAAATTGCGGGAATACGATTATCAAGAAGTAAAAGCGCCGTTAATGATGGACCGTACTTTATGGGAAAAGTCTGGGCATTGGGATAAATATGCTGAAAACATGTTCACCACAACGTCTGAAAAACGTGAATATGCTGTGAAACCAATGAACTGTCCTGGTCATGTTCAAATATTCAACCAAGGCTTGAAGTCGTATCGCGACTTGCCACTACGTATGGCTGAATTTGGCTGTTGCCACAGGAACGAACCCTCAGGTGCCTTGCACGGTTTGATGCGTGTCCGTGGGTTTACTCAAGATGATGCCCACATTTTCTGTACTGAAGAACAAGTGTTAGCTGAAGTAGGTGGCTGTATCGATTCAGTTTACGAAATCTATAAAATCTTTGGTTTTGAGAATATCTCGGTGAAACTTTCAACTCGACCTGAAAAACGAGTGGGTAGTGACGAAACATGGGACAAAGCTGAAAAAGAATTGGCTGAAGCCTTAACCTCTAAAGGGATTGAATTTCAGTACTTGCCAGGTGAAGGGGCTTTCTATGGTCCGAAGATTGAATTCACCCTGCATGATTGCCTAGATAGAGCTTGGCAATGTGGCACAGTGCAACTGGATTTTTCTATGCCAGGACGTCTAGGTTCCACTTATGTGGCTGAAGATGGTGAGCGTAAAGTACCGGTTATGATCCACAGAGCCATTTTAGGTTCGCTAGAACGTTTTATTGGTATTTTAATCGAAGAATATTCTGGTCTGTTTCCACTTTGGTTGGCACCGACTCAAGCCATTGTGATGAATATTACTGATAAACAGGCCGATTATTCGAATAAAGTAGTGAAAATGCTAAAAGAAAGTGGAATTAGGGCCAAGTCGGACTTGAGAAATGAGAAGATAGGCTTTAAGATCCGCGAGCACACGCTCAAGCGTGTCCCATATTTGCTTGTTGTTGGCGATAAAGAGATGGAAAGTGGTGAAATTGCAGTGCGTTCGCGCAAAGGTGATGACCTAGGTAAAATGTCTATTGAGGACTTTATCGAAAAAACCATGTCGGAAGTTGACAATAAACATATCTGATTAATTTTGCGGAGGAACAACATATTAAAAGCGCTAACATGAAGGCTAAAGATTCGAACAAAGCTCGGATCAACGAAGAAATTACATTAAATGAAGTACGTTTGGTAGGTAAAGAGGGTGAACCTTTGGGCGTAGTGTCTATTAGTGAAGCCATGGAAATTGCCGAACAATCTAATTTAGATTTGGTTGAAATTAGCCCTAATGCTGAACCGCCAGTATGTAAAGTAATGGACTACGGTAAGTTCTTATTTGAAAAAAGTAAGACACTTAAAGAGCAAAAGAAAAAACAGAAACAAATTCAGGTCAAGGAGATTAAATTTCGCCCTGGCACTGATGAAGGCGATTACCAGGTAAAACTGCGCAACCTGCGTCGCTTTCTAGAAGCGGGAGACAAGGCCAAAGTAACGATACGTTTTCGTGGACGTGAAATGGCACACCAAGAGATTGGCATTGAACAACTTAAACGCGTTCGCGCGGATTTGGAAGACATTGCTAACTGCGAATCTTTCCCACATAGGGTAGAGGGTCGTCAGATGATCATGGTACTTGCCCCCATTAAGAAGTAGTTAAGGTCTACAAGTAGTTCGGATTCTGCCCCCGTTCTCACCTTGCTGCTAAACATGTAACTTAAACTTTGAGTGTCTGCAACACGATAAGTTATTAACAATGCGGAGTTTTAGCAATGCCTAAAATGAAATCACACCGTGGAGCTGCGAAGCGTTTTATAAAAACTGCTTCTGGTCGCTTCAAGAGCAAACAGTCTCACTTGCGTCATATTTTGACCAAGAAGAGTTCTAAGCGTAAACGTCACTTACGTGGCAAAAAATTGGTCCATGTGGCCGACACTGCGTTAATTCAACGCATGTTACCTTACGTTTAAAACAGGAGACTTAGAATATGGCAAGAGTAAAACGTGGTGTTGTTGCACGTGCCCGACATAAAAAGGTACTAAAACAAGCCAAAGGTTATTATGGAGCTCGTAGTCGAGTTTATCGCGTTGCTGTTCAAGCAGTAACAAAAGCTGGTCAATATGCATATCGTGACCGTCGCAACAAAAAACGTACATTCCGTCAGTTATGGATTGCACGTATAAACGCTGCTTCACGTCAAAATGGTTTGTCTTACAGCCGTTTCATCAATGGTTTGAAAAAAGCCTCTGTTGAAATCGATCGTAAGATTTTAGCTGACATAGCGGTACATGATAAAAATGCGTTTGTTGCATTAGTAGATGCAGCAAAAGGTGCATTAGCTTAATTTTTTAACAATTAAGTTTAAGTTCTTTCAGGAAACGGCGAGCATGATGCTCGCCGTTTTTCTTTGCCCCGAAAACATCCCTCAATTTCTTAAAAACAAAACCCTAAATATACCAACAAATAAGTTATAGCTTCTTTTCCCTCTGTGTCGCGAAGCGCTCTGTGTCCTCTGTGGTAAAATGCTTTTCATGATGAAAAACTAAAGAATTATATCTCACCACAAAGAGCACCGCGGGCACGGAGAAAAACATAATCCAGATGTAACTCAGTCAAAAATGCCCAAATTCGGTGGTTTACTCAATATTGTTGCTAAATAACGCAACTTTGTGGCATTTGCATCTAGCCTCAAAGTGCTGGTTTCGTGTAGAATTGCCGGCTATTTTGAAATGGTATTTACTAACCAAGTTGTTGAATAAAAGCCATATTTCTTACATCCAAAAATTCGGGGACACTATGGATCTTGATGCCATAATTAGTGAAGCAGAAGAGCAAATTAATGCAGCAGAGGATGTCACTATTCTTGATGCTGTGCGCGTTGAGTTTATGGGCAAAAAAGGACGGATGACTGAACTCCTAAAAGGTTTAGGTAAATTGTCAAATGAAGAACGTCCTGCTGCGGGTCAAAAAATTAATTTGGCGAAACAGAAAATTCAACAATTGATCCATGCTAGAGGGGAGTTATTACAAACCCAAGAGCTCAATAAAAAATTAGCGGGTGAAACTATCGATGTCACTTTGCCTGGGCGAGGACAGAGTCGAGGTGGATTACACCCAGTCACTCGTACAATTAGTCGCATCGAAAGCTTTTTTAGTGAATTAGGGTTTAGCGTTAAAACTGGGCCAGAAGTAGAAGATGGTTTCCATAACTTTGATGCGTTAAATATTCCTGCGAATCATCCCGCTCGTGCAGACCACGATACCTTCTATTTTAATCCTGATGTGATGTTACGTACGCAAACTTCAGGTGTGCAAATTCGCACCATGGAAGTAGAACAGCCGCCTCTTAGGATTATTTCCCCAGGTCGTGTGTATCGTAATGATTATGATCAAACGCATACACCTATGTTTCATCAGGTTGAAGGTTTGATGGTCGACAAAAATGTGAGTTTTGCGGAGTTAAAAGGTATTTTGCATGACTTTTTGAACAACTTTTTTGAACAAGACTTACAAGTTCGTTTTCGTCCATCTTATTTTCCCTTTACTGAGCCTTCAGCAGAAGTCGATGTAATGGGTAAAAATGGTAAATGGTTAGAGGTTTTAGGTTGCGGAATGGTACATCCCAATGTACTTAAAGCGGTCAATATCGATCCGGAAGTCTACACAGGATTTGCTTTTGGTATGGGGGTTGAACGCTTAACTATGTTGCGTTACGAAGTGAATGATTTACGTGCATTCTTTGAAAACGATCTTCGTTTCCTTAAGCAATTTAATTAAGTCGGGTCAAAAATATGAAATTTAGTGAAAAGTGGTTAAGAGAGTGGGTTGATCCAACTATATCAACAGCTGAGTTATCAGAACAACTGAGTATGGCCGGTTTAGAAGTAGACGGTGTTGAAGCCGTAGCCGGTGAGTTCACAGGTGTGGTTGTGGGTGAAGTGGTCGAATGTGGCCAGCATCCCGATGCAGATAAATTACAAGTCACCAAAATCAATGTGGGTGACGATGAACTGTTAGATATTGTGTGCGGAGCACCAAATTGTCGTCAAGGGATAAAAGTAGCGGTAGCCAAAGTCGGCGCAGTACTACCGGGTAACTTTAAAATCAAAAAAGCCAAATTACGTGGGCAACCTTCTTTTGGGATGTTGTGTAGCTTTTCTGAATTAGGTATATCTGACGACCATGATGGCATACTAGAGTTACCTGTAGATGCTGTTATTGGCCAGGATATAAGAGAATACCTACAACTTGACGATGTGACTATTGAAGTCGATTTAACACCTAACCGTGCCGATTGTTTAGGCATTAAAGGCCTAGCTCGTGAAGTAGGTGTACTTAATCAAACTTCAGTTACCGAACTGCAAGTACCTACAGTGACTCCAAGCATTACAGATAGCCGTAACATTCAGTTGCTTGCGCCTGAAGCTTGTCCTCGTTATTTGGGCCGAGTGATTAAAAACATTAATCTTAATGCTGTGACACCGTTATGGATGGTGGAAAAGCTTAGACGTTCAGGTGTTAGAAATATCGATCCTGTTGTAGATGTCACTAATTTTGTGTTGTTAGAGCTGGGTCATCCCATGCATGCATTTGATAACAACAAACTTGAAGGTGATGTGATTGTTCGTTTAGCTAACCAAGATGAAAAACTGACTTTACTTGATGGCAATGACGTCACACTTCAAAGTAACACACTTGTTATTGCTGATTCTAAGAAAGCTTTGGCAATGGCCGGAATATTTGGTGGACTTGACTCAGGTGTGACAAGCGAGAGTAAAGATATCTTTCTTGAAAGCGCATTTTTTGCACCCGACGCTATTATGGGTAAAGCTCGTCAATATGGATTGCACACTGACGCTTCTCATCGTTATGAGCGCGGAGTTGACCCACAATTACAACAGGTGGCTATGGAACGAGCTACACAATTGTTACTTGATATTGTAGGTGGTGAAGCCGGCCCAGTGATTGAAGCTTTAGATAATGCCTTAATCCCAAACAATCGAAAGGTTACTTTAAGACACGCTCGCCTAACTAAAGTTTTAGGTATTGAGATTGCTGCAGATACAGTCACTGATATCTTTCAACGTTTAGGTTTTAGTGTTTCTTTAGATGAGCAAGTATGGCAAATCAGTGTGCCGCCATATCGTTTTGATATTAGTATCGAAGAAGATTTAATTGAAGAAGTGGCTAGGGTGTATGGTTATAACCAAATTCCTGATATTGCGCCTGTTGCAAGTTTGAAAATGTCGCAACATCAAGAGCAAAAGATACAGTTAAGCCAACTCAAAAACACCTTAGTTGAAAGTGATTATCAGGAAGCTATCACTTATTCATTCGTAGACCCTAAAATTCAATCTTTATTGTTCCCTGACATGGAAGGTTTGCAATTACCACATCCCATTTCTTCTGAAATGTCGACTATGAGAGTCAGTTTGTGGACGGGGTTATTACAATCAGTTTCATATAATCAAAAACGCCAACAAAGCAGAGTGCGATTGTTTGAGTCTGGTTTGCGTTTTATACCAGACAACACTGAAAAAACCGGTGTGAAGCAAGAGTTGGTTATCAGCGGTGTTGCGTGCGGTTTGTTAAGAGATGAAAATTGGGATAACGCCACTCAATCAATTGACTTTTTTGATGTGAAAGCTGATGTAGAAAACCTACTTAATTGTGCTGGTGTAGAAGGGTATCGTTTCAATAGTACCTCTCATAGTGCATTACATCCGGGCCAAAGTGCAGAAATTTTAATCGGTGATACCTTAATAGGATACATTGGCGCACTGCATCCGCAGTTTGAAAAAAAGCTGGGATTAAATGGCAAAAGTTTTGTCTTTGAGTTGGAAATTAGCTCTTTAGGGTTAAAAAAGTTACCTCAAGCGCAAGAAATTTCAAAATTTCCTGCGAATCGACGTGACATTGCAATCGTTGTAGACGATGATAAAGTAGTTGGCGATATTTTGAGTTGCATAGAAAAATTTGGCGCAAATCAATTAGTTGGCCTAAACTTGTTCGACGTGTATCGAGGCAAGGGAATTGCGGTAGGGAAGAAAAGCCTAGCAATTTCACTGATTTTACAAGATAAAACTAAAACATTAGAAGAAAACGACATTCAGGCAACAGTTGATGGTATTTTAGTTATGTTGTCGCAAAAGTTTGAAGCATATTTGAGGGATTGACGGTATGGCGTTAACCAAAGCCGAAATGGCGGAACATCTATTTGAAAAACTTGGGATCAACAAGCGTGATGCTAAAGATCTGGTGGAAACTTTTTTCGAAGAAGTGCGTGAGGCATTAGAATCAGGAGAGCAGGTCAAATTATCTGGATTTGGTAATTTTGATTTGAGGCAGAAAAATGAACGTCCCGGTAGAAATCCTAAAACAGGGGAAGACATACCAATTAAGGCGAGACGAGTGGTTACATTTAGACCCGGTCAAAAGCTTAAAAGTAGAGTTGAGAGTTCTAAACCTATAGACTAGAGAATGTTAAAAACTAAAAAACCCGGTATTAACCGGGTTTTTTTATGGATACTGCTTGATTATTTAATAACAGAAACCAGTGCTTTTGCTAATGTATCAACGTTAGATTTGCTAATGCCAGCAATGTTAACGCGACTAGAACCAACAAAGTACACACTATGTTGATCTCGCACCGCTTGCACTTGCTCTGGCGTAATACACAAAAATGAAAACATGCCTTTTTGCTTTTTAACAAATTCAAAGTCTTTACTTGAACCATATTCATTCATTTTCGATACTAATAACGAACGCAGGTCTTGCATACGAGTACGCATGGCTTCAACTTCAGCCATCCATTCATGTCGCAGGGCTGCATCATTTAGAATAATATCAACAAGCGCACCACCATAAGAAGGAGGCATAGAGTATATTCCGCGTGCTATGGATTGAATTTGAGTTTGAATCGCTTGGCGGATGGTACTGTTTTCTGTCACCATCACTGCAATACCTACTCTTTCACGGTATAACCCAAAGTTTTTCGAGCAAGATGCGGCAATGATCACTTCAGGCAAGTTATTAACTAATAAACGCATACCAAAGGCATCTTCTTCTAAACCATCACCAAAACCTTGATAAGCCGTATCCACAAAAGGAATAAAGCCAGTTTTTTGCGCCAGCTCTAATACTACTTGCCATTGTTCTTTTGTTAGATCTGCACCAGTAGGGTTGTGGCAGCAACCGTGCAATAACACAACGTCACCTTTTTTAACTTGACCAAGACATTCGACCATAGCTTCAAAATTGATACTGGCATTGGTTTTATCAAAGTAAGGGTAGGTTTGTATTGCCAGTCCAGCATTACCGATCAATGGTATGTGGTTGGCCCATGTTGGATCGCTGACCCAAACAGTAAGGTCTGCATCACAACGTTTAATCAATTCAGATAAAATTCTCAATGCGCCACAGCCACCAGGGGCTTGCACTGCGGCCACTCGATCGGCAAGCATCGCTGGACTGTCTTTGCCTAACATCAGCTGCAACATACCATCTATATAACCCTGAACACCTTGTGGCGTAATATAGGTTTTAGAGTCTTCTTTACCTAAAAGAATGGTTTGTGCTTTCGCCACAGAGTCGAGAATAGGCGTGTGACCTTGTTCGTCCTTATAAACACCGACACCTAAATCAATTTTATTAGGATTAGTGTCCGCTTTAAATGCAGTCGACAAGCCTAAAATTGGGTCGGCAGGAAGCTGGGGCAATACTTCAAACATGATGTTCCTTAATGATAAATTAGCAGAATAGGTAATAAGCGCTCATTATGCCATTGGTACAACAAAATTCGAGTCAAATTCGCACTAATTTATACTGAAATGAAAGCTCTGGCTGGATGTGCAAGTTGCGGTGTTGTCGTAGGTACGTTCGTACCAGTCAACATTTTGCTGTTTATCGACTTTGAGCACTGTGGACGAACGCGTTCCATAGTCTTCTCCAAGGATAAAAATAGATGAAAGACGGCGTTCCCAATCGATTGGTACACCGGTTTGCGGCAGATCTTCATCAGCCGCCAAAGTCTTATCTAATAGTAGATTAAACAAAACTTCGGGATTGATATCGTGGCCATCTTGGCAATACTCTTCTAGCTTAGCTACGCCTTTATTAATTTTAGGCCAAGGGCTATTTAAACTGGCATTGGATAATCCATAATAACCGCTGCTTAGCTGTTGTATTTGATCTAAATGATTGTTGTATACAGCCAGTTCATTCCATTTGCCAAATAGTAAGTTGTAGCCGTTATAGTTGTCTTTGCTGGAGCGCAATATCTGTTGATAATTTACATCAGGTTTCTGTAGGTAATGAGTGGCCAATTCCCCTCTTGTAATTGCATCAGCAGATATTTTTTGTGGGTCACGCACATTGGTTAAAGAGGCAATGTAACCTTGTTTGTTGATCCCCATCCATGTGCCACCGGCCTGTAAATCTTTGCCGGCAATTATGCCATTGCCGATATGCCATAAATGTGATTCGGCTGTCTCTCTTTTAAAAAACTCATCACGATTGGCGGCAATAATCAATGGATAATCTTTATGTTGATTAACAGCAACGAATAAAATACACATAATATCTTCGCCGTTATTTCGCTTTTAGCTTATCAACTTGGTTAAACAAATCGTTGGCATTGCTAATAAATGTATCTGTCGCTACAGCAGAGGTTATATTGTATTTAGGTGGCAATAGCACTGGGTTGTAACTCGGGCGGGAATTAAATTCTTCGGTGTTTAAAAAGCCCAAAGCATAAATAGGTGCCAATATGATAAAGGTCATCGCACTCGCTATGATGTTGCGTCTTCGATTGGTTTGATGAAACGCAATAAAAAGGCTTAACCAGATAAAGCTACCTACAACTAGGGCAAAGATGATGAGTTCTAACCAAGTGAACCACGCCCCTGGATGAATATTAAATATGGCTATTTTCTGCAGTAAAATCAGCGCATTGGCTAGTAAAACCACTAATAAAGTTAGATTGAATTGACTTACCACATGGCTTTCTTTTTTGACAACCTTGGCTAATACGGCAAAACACAAAGGCCAAATACAAAAAACCGCTAATTGCCCTAATTCTGAAGGAAGCGCTTTAATCAAATTAAACTCTTGTACACTCCCCAAATATTTTGAGAGCAATAAAAAGCTCAAACAAACAAAGGATAAACAAATGGCTAAAAAGCTTTGGTTTAACCAGTTGAGGTTTTCTTCCAGTTCGCTCAAAGGAATGGCTTCTGCCAATGGCACTTTGGTATCTATGATCCTTAAGCGTGTGCGACCAATTTTTATTACATCGTGAGAATTAAGAGTCGCTTGCCTGACAAATTTATTGTTCACTTTGATGCCATTAGTCGACTGACAATCATTGACTATTAATTTGCCTGATTCAGGATCTATAGCTACCAACATATGACTGGGACAGACATAGGGGTCGTCTAAACGTAAATCATTATTAAAATCACGGCCTACGCAGACGTAGTCTTGCTCAAATTTATAATGTTTAAGTGGGATATTTTTCCGAGAAAGAAGCTCTAAAACTATTGCCATGCTATTGCGTCCATAAATTTCTGAGTGAATACCAAAGCAGACTCTTTGCTTACGCCAGCCAATGTATAGTGGCTAATTAAACCCTTGTGGTTATGATCAACAGTGGCTGCAACAAAAAGCACGTCATAGAGTTGCTCGAACTCTTTGTATGCCCTAAAACACAACACGGTTTTATTGGTTACCCCATTGATATTGGTGACTTTATCTTGCTGACAACGATAATTTGTTACATCGGTTTTAGTGGCGTTATTACCTGCGCCTGCACCTGTAATACTTTGTGAATAGAAATTATAAAAACGATGTTCACCCAAAGATTTACCATCTAACCATTCAAACTCAATTTCAAGTCCGCCAGTGCGTAAACCCGTGTGCAAATATATTTGCTCATCTATTTGGCAACGATTCTCAACTGATAAATATAAGGCTTCTTTATCGCTGGTATTCGAGCCACCCCAGCATGCAATAAAGTCTGTAATTTTTGCGGGGATCAAGGCTTCACCTAACACACTGGTTGTCCAATTATGGTTATTCAACAAGGAAAAGAGTTTGTTCTGATTGTCCAATAATTGTTCTTGTATGCGCGGTTTTAACTGCTTGTTTGTTAATGCTTGCGCGTCTTGGCTTATTAATAGGCCCTGAATTTTTGCCAAGGGGATCAGGAAACCAATCTGATTGCCTGCAGTTGCCACGTTGACCCCCATTACTTCACCAAGCTCATTGACCACAGGACCGCCACTCATTCCAGGGTTAATTGAACCTGTAAAATGGATCCGTTGGTAAAAACTGTTTTTCTTGAGTCCATTAAAGGTACCAGGCACGACTATCATGCCTAAGTCATGTGGATTGCCAAGAGAAAAAATAGCACTACCTTGTTCCGGTAATGACTGTGCAATTGGAAACGCACTCTCTTGTTCAGAAAGTGCCACCTTTCTCACTAAGGCTAAGTCATTGACTACGTCTACATCAACAAGTTGAAGTTGTCCTTCGGAGCCATCATGCGCCAAATATTCAATTCTGTACTTGTCTGGGTTATAAACGTATTCAGACACTACATGGTAGTTAGTTACCACATTTCCTAAGGTGTCAATTTGAAACCCAGAGCCGATGGATGATTTATTACCTGACTCTAATTCTATTATTTTGATTTGATACAGCGCGGTGCGATATTGGCCAAATAAGTTTTGGGCCGTTTGTTGACTCTGTGCAATTGAGCAAAACAAAGACAACATAAATATAAAAATTCTCAAGATTTGGGTTCCAGTGACAATTAAAATTACGGGGCCAACTTGGTGTGCCAACTTAGGGGGCCACCCTAGCGGGATAAAACAACATCAGTCAGTTAACATTCTGTTTACACTCGACAAAATCGCTTACATGAGCGACCATTTGCCTAGTTTAAATTGCATAAGCCAAGAATGAAATGCTTGATAAGGTAAATACACCTATTCTTTGTGATCAAGTACCCAGAATGGGTAATAAATTTAGTCAATGGTTGGGCACTACTGTATTAAAATTGATGGGGTGGCGCTACGACGGAACATTTCCTTGTTGTTCTAAGATGATCATTGCAGTGGCACCACATACGTCGAATTGGGATTTTGTATTAGGGCTTGCAGTGGCATTTAATCTGCGACTAAAAATTTCTTTTTTTGGTAAACACAGTATTTTCATCCCTCCTTTTGGAAAACTTTTGCAACGTATAGGGGGTATTCCTATTGAGCGCAGCAACAATCATGGCGTAGTTGATACTATGGCGGATAGGATGCGAGAGGCAGACAAGATGGTGCTTTGTCTTGCACCCGAAGGGACACGTAGTCCTATCTCTCCTTGGAAAACAGGTTTTTTGCATATTGCACACAAAGCGAATGTCCCAGTGTTTTTGGTAGCCTTTAATTATAAGAAAAAACTTATCGAGTTTGGACCAATGCATAATATAAGCGACAATACCCAGCATGAACTGGATAGGATTTATTTGCACTTCAATAAAGCGCAAGGTAAATACCCAGAAAAGACAATTACTCAAGTAGTGCCCCCAGTGGAGATGGATATTGAAAAATAAAGGTTTTACTACCCGTTTGGTACACGCAGATAGGTTATTGAATGCACCTGAAAGTGGTGCTGTACATCAGGCCACTAGTAACTCAGTGCTGTTTGAATTTAAAGATGCCCAAGGATTGGTAGATGTATTTCAAGGAAAAAAAGCAGGGCATGTCTATTCTCGCTCGTCTTCTGGATCTAATGTTGCGTTGCAAAATATTATTACTCATCTAGAAGGGGGAGTAGGAGCTATTACCTTTGCAACAGGCATGGCTGCTATCACTGCCACTATGTTTAGCTTGTTTAAAGCAGGTGATCATTTAATTGTGAGTCATTTTTTATTCGGCAATACCCGCAGTTTTGCTGAAACCATGCAAATCATGGGAATAGAGATTAGTTTTGTGGATGTAACTGATGTACAAAATGTCAAAGCTGCCTTTAAAAGTAATACAAAAGCCGTGTATTTAGAAACTATTGCCAACCCTGTAACCCAAGTGGCCGATTTGTTGGCAATTGGTCAACTATGTCAATCTAAGAGGGCGTTGTTTTTAATCGACAATACTATGACTCCGGCGAATATTTTTGATGCTAATTCTGTATTGGCGTCTTTGACCATTAGTTCTTTAACCAAATATATTGCTGGTCATGGCAATGTCTTAGGTGGAGCGGTAGTCGATACAGGGTTATTCGATTGGAGTGGTTTTGAAAATATTTTGCCTATGTACCGTGGACCAGATAGCACCCAATGGGGGCTAACCCAAATCCGTAAAAGAGGCTTGAGAGATATGGGCGGCACATTATCGCCAGAATCCGCTCACGCAATTTCCATTGGTTTAGAAACCTTAGTGCTGCGCACTGAAAAAGTCTGTGATAACGCATTGCGTTTAGCCTCTTATTTACACACACATGAAAAAGTGTCAGCTGTTTATTATCCAGGTTTAGCTGATCATCCTCAGCACTACTTAGCCAGAGAATATTTTAATGGGTACGGCGGTATATTGAGCTTAGATTTAGCTGACGGTATTGATCCTATTCAATTTTTAAATGCGTTAAATTTAGTGATTTGTGCGACGCACTTAGGCGACACTCGCACCTTAGCTTTGCCTGTTGCATCTACTATTTATTTTGAGAGTAGTGCGCAACAAAGAAAAGAGATGGGCGTTAATGACAATATGATCAGAATGTCTATTGGTATTGAAGATATAGACGACATAGTCGCCGATTTTGAACAGGCATTTTCGCAGTTTTAAGAATCGCTTTTATTAGAAGCCGCTACTAGATTGTAGCTTCGAGCCGCGAGTTGAAAATAGCGTAAAACATTAAAGGTAATAAGGGCATTATTTGCAAAAAATAATGCCCTTATTGATTAACAGTAAACAGAGTCTCAAAAATAGTTTTGCGCGTCGGGCGGCGACCGGCTTGTAGATTAGACTAGTTCGTAACTAGTCGTAATCTCCACATTTCCAGCCAACATCAGCATCACCGAACAATATTTTTCAGTGGATAATTGTACGGCTCTGGCCACATTTTTATCTAATAAACCGTCACCTTTAACTATGTAGTGAGCATGGATTGCAGTGAAAAAGCGCGGAGCTTGTTCCGCTCTTTTGGCCTCTAATTGACAAACACAATCATCAACTTGTTTTCTGGTTTTTTTTAGGATGTCCACCACATCAATAGACGAACACGCACCCACTGAGAGCAATACTGACTCCATTGGAGACATGGATTCTCCATTCCCATCTAAATCTAAGGTATGCCCTGTGTCTGTTTTACAGGTAAATCGTAGGTTTTCTTGCCAACTAACTGTTGCTTTCATTGTGACTTACTTCTTTACTAGGGTTATTTTAGTTTTGTCTAATAAGATACGCTTTTGTCTAAATAATGAACCAAGGGCTTTTTTATAGACATTTTTACTGACTTTAAAACGTTTTGAAATTTCATCTGCAGCACTTTTATCCGTTAAGGTAGATAAGCCATCATGGGCAATTAAGTCTTCAATGATTTGTTCTTCTAAGGAATTGCGGGCACTGGGATCATGAAACTGAAAACAAAGATCAATTTTTCCATCTTCTCGAATACGTTTGATATAACCTGTTAGTGAATGACCCACTTTAATGGGTTGAAATACTTCGTCTCTAAATATTAAACCAAGATGTGACCCATTTATAACGGCCTTATAGCCCATATCGGTGCGACCACAAATTAAAAGCTCTACTTCTTGTTTCGCTTCAAATGTACCACCTTCTTCACATGATTCTTCATATAAAAAATCTTTGAGCTTAGTAGAGGCAGCAAGTCTGCCTGTTTCTTCATCACAGAACACATACACCACATAAGATACCCCTTCTGACATGGGGTAATCTTGTTCACTAAATGGCACTAACAAGTCTTTTTCCAATCCCCAATCTAAAAAGACACCTACCTTAGTAATACTGACCACTTTTAAGTAGGCACAATGATCAACAAATACCTTGGGACGTTTGATAGTGGCGATAAGCCGGTCATCACTATCATGATAAATAAATGCGTTCACCTTATCGCCAAGTTTACAGCCTAAAGGCGCATTTTTAGTAGGCAACAAAATTTGGCCTTTATCGCCAGCATCTAAATAAAATCCGAATGGCACTTCATTGACGACTTCTAGGGTATTGAACTTTCCAACTTGCGGCATGTTTGACTGATTATCTGTAACGAAATTATATGCATATTGTAACTGACCCATAGATTAAGAAATATAAAAACAATGTATTTTTTGTTAAATGGATAGATTTATTCATGGCATAATCAGGCCATAAATTAGAGCTTCTTTACTTGGTGTTTTATGGCAATTGATAACAATATTGTATTTTTAAATGGTGAATTTGGACCCATGTCTGAAGCAAAAATCTCCCCTATGGATCGTGGATTTCTGTTTGGTGACGGCATATATGAAGTGGTGCCATCTTATAATGGCCAGTTAGTAGGATTTGGCTTACATATCGAACGTATGCAAAACGGACTTAATGCTATAGGTATTAAGTTAGATATGGACTTAGATGATTGGCGTGACATTGCTATCAAATTGCTTGAAAAAAATAGCATTGCAAACCTCGGCTTATATTTTCATGTGAGTCGTGGTGCAGATGTTAAGAGATTTCATGCTTATCCTGAGGATATCCAGCCAACAGTGTTTGCCTATACTTTCGAGATCCCGGCTGCACCTAAAGCCGACAAACAAAGTGTCAAACAGTATAGGGTAACAAGTACCGAAGATTTACGTTGGAAACGTTGTCAGATCAAATCCACCTCTTTGTTAGGGAATGTGATGCATTTTCAACAAGGTCATGATGCTGGGGTACAAGAAACTATTTTATATAATCAGCGAAACGAGTTGACAGAAGCCAGTGCTTGTAATGTGTTTATTGTGAAAAATGGAACTGTCATAACGCCCCCTTTGGATAATCAGTTGTTGCCCGGTATAACTCGACACATGTTGTTAGATATTTTAAGGAAAGAGGGCAGTTTGCAAGTTGAAGAAAGAGTCATCAGCATGAGTGAGGTTCGTTCGGCTGATGAGTTATGGTTAACCAGTTCAAGTAAAGAAATTGCACCCGTTGTAGAGCTCGATGGAAAACCAGTGGGCACTGGACAAGTCGGTGATATTTGGCAACTTGCACAAACCTTCTATTCTGCACATAAACATAATTATTAACGTCACTCTTTTCACCCTAATTGGAATGTAAATCAGCCCTATGTATCGTCCTGCCAAAATTATTATCGACTTAGCCGCAATACAGGCTAATTACCGTCTGGCACAAAGTCTTGCACCCGATTCTAAGACTATTGCTGTGGTAAAAGCAGACGCCTATGGACATGGTGCGGTAGAAGTGGCGAAAGCGTTACAGTCACAAGTTGAAATGTTTGCGGTATCTTGTATTGATGAAGCACTGATTTTACGAGAAAACGGGTTGAGGCAAGCGGTTTTATTACTCGAAGGATGTTTTGATAAGTCGGAATTAAAGATTGCCTTGGATAAACAATTTGAAATTGTTGTGCACAATAATTTGCAATTGCAACAATTGCTTGACGCTACACTAGAGACGCCTATAAATGTTTGGCTAAAAATCGATACTGGGATGCATAGGTTAGGCATTTCCCCAAAAGAAGTAGCGTCTACTTATGCTAAGTTACAAGCATCAACTAATGTTCATAATGTTGTTTTAATGACTCACTTTGCACATGCCGATGATGTGGGTGGTGCATACTCGGTTAATCAAATTAGTCAATTTGAAGCCTGTACTCAGGCTATTGTGTCAGATACTCAACAAAAAGTGCAGTTGAGTACGGCCAACTCTGCTGCATTATTAGCTTGGCAGCAAACCAGAATGGACTGGAATCGACCAGGCATCATGTTGTACGGCTTAAGCCCATTCGCTGAACCCTTAGAACAAGCTAAAGCACTTATCCCAGCCATGTCATTTGAATCTCAAGTAATAGCATTGCGGAATATTTCAGCAGGAGAGTCAGTGGGTTACGGTTGCACATGGACCGCAAAACGCCCCTCTGTTATCGCCACTATTGCCATAGGTTATGGAGACGGTTATCCGCGCACCGCAAAACTCGGAACACCAGTATTAATCAATCACCAAAGAGTACCGCTAGCAGCCAGAGTCTCTATGGATCTAATCAGTGTAGATGTCACCGACTTACCAAAGGTTAATATTGGTGATACAGCGCAGTTATGGGGTAAAGAGTTATCAGCCAACGAAGTGGCCAGTTGGGCTGATACTATTGGTTACGAGTTAGTTACACGTATGCCTAGGCGTATTACTAGGCAGTATTCAAATTAACTAACACTCTGCAACCAACACCGCTCTAAGTGGGGCAGGGTAACCTTCAATGGTTTTGCTGTGATCATTAGGATCAAGAAAATCCACTAAGGATTGACTGTCCATCCATTCGGTTGCTCTTTGTTCTTCTAATGACGTGGGCGCAACATCTACTACTCGGATATTTTTAAAACCCACTCTTTGCATCCAAACAGTTAACGCGGCGGTACTGGGTAAATACCACACATTGCGCATTTGTGCGTAACGTTCGCCAGGCATAAAAACAGTTTGTTCGTCGCCCTCAACGACTAAAGTTTCGACCACTAACTCTCCTCCCTTGCGTAGCTGACTTTTTAACTGATATAAAAAGTCGATGGGGCTGCGTCTATGGTAAAGGACGCCCATGGAAAATACTGTATCAAAGGCTTTGAGTTCAGGTAATTGCTCCACACCAACAGGCATGAGATGAATACGAGGATCTGGATTGAAATGTTTAATGGCTTGGAATTGTGTCAAAAACAACTGTGAAGGGTCGGCTCCAACAACCATTTTGGCGTCTTCGCCCAGCATACGCCACATATGATAACCACTGCCACATCCCACATCTAAAACATAACGATCTTTCAGTGAATGAATGTGCGGTTGTACTCTGTCCCATTTCCAATCCGAACGCCACTCAGTATCTAGGTGTATACCATGTAAGTGAAACGGGCCTTTACGCCATGGTGCAAATTGTTTTAGTAATCCAAGTATTTGTTTCTGGGTATAATCACTAATATCATCTGGGAGTCCAAATTCCACTTTGTCATTTAGGTTAATAAGTGAAGTCTGTGTTTCTGGTAGTTTGTTTAACAACTTGACCCATTTAGTAAAGTCACCGTGTAACTGTTCTTTTTGCCAAGTTGCTATTTGAGCCGGCAGTATTTCTAACCAATGACTAAGGGGGGAGTCAGCGATCTGTTTGTAAAAATCATTAAACCAGTTAACAGCCAAGTGGCCTCCTATTTAAAGCAGCTAAGAGCTGATAGCTTAGAGCAGCAAGCTAAAAGCAGAGTAAAAAATAATAGACGGAATTATTTGCAACAAATGATGCCATCTTTGATTGACAGTTAACTCAATAATAAAAATACTTTGTGTAGCTAGAAGCTAGAAGCTAGAAGCTAGAAGCTAGAAGCTAGAAGCTAGAAGCTAG
>NZ_CAXBNC010000011.1:0-144606 GCF_963977085.1 uncultured Paraglaciecola sp.
GATTCCGGCCTAAAAGCACGCCGGAATGACGGTATTTTAGGCTGTGTGTATTTCTATCTACTATTCACTGCTTCACTCTGCTCAACGCTGCTTTTATCTGCTTCACTCAGCTCCATTCTGCACTTCACTGCTCAACATCGATACAATCTCTTTGAATTCCTTTTTCTCTGCCAATTCAATAGGGGTGAATTGGGGCGGGTAGTAGTTTTCGGATTTGAAGTTTGCCTCGTAACGCCATTTTAGTTTTGAGGGTTCACTCTGCGTTGTGCTATTTGCGCCTAATGCTAATAAATTCGCGACTAACTCGGGTTGATTGGCTTTTACTGCGGCATGCAGCAGTTGGTAGCCATCGCGATCAAATGATTTCAGTACTTTTTGGGTTGCCTCAGGGCTCATAAGTGCATTCATTTCACTGGCAAACCAGGTTAAGAATGCATAATTTTTGGTATACACACCCAGCTGGGCCGCTGTAGTGCCATCTCTAGTTGTGGCAAACAAATCGGCTCCATTAGCTATCGCCGCTTTGACCACTTCTAGGTTGTGACTTTTTATGGCAAAAAACAACGGGCTGTAACCTTGTTGGCTTTGCTGATTAATGTTGGCACCTTTACTCACTAGGTAATTGAGATTTTCTGCTTTACCAAAATTGGCCGCCCACATTAAAGCCGTTTGGCCATCACTATTTTGGGCGTTGATATTAGCACCTAGGCTGACCATTCTAGTCAGATCCTCTGTGGTCGCCGAGCCAGCACATAATTGAAAAGCACTAGTGCCGTCTTCTATTGTGCTATTTGCATCTGCTCCCTTATCTAACAAGGCATTGATAATCTCGGTGTTACCGTATCGGCAAGCCTGAATGATAGGGGTAAAACGATTGCTGTTGGCAAGCTGTACCTTCGCGCCTTTTTTAAGCAGTAGCTCAACTAATTGGGGCTCTTGTGTTTCTACCGCCCACGCTAAAAGACTGGAGTGGTCGGGAAGTGGCTGATTGATATCGGCTTTAGCCGTTAACTTATCTACCATTGCTAGGTCTAAATTTAAAATGGCTTGTTTGGTTTCTAGTAGTAACTGCTGGTGTTCTTGGTCTGTTAATTTTGGCTCAGTGGAACTGAGTTGAGACTCAGTGTTGCAGGCAACTATGGTGGTCATAACAAAGCTAAAAAGACACATTTTGATAATGCCTTTTAGCTTGGACGTTTCGTGCTTATTTGCTTTGAGTAATCTGTTTGTTCTCATCATTAAAACCTTAACCTAGCAAGCCAGCAAGTGGTGCCGAGCTGTCGCCAAAGCTTTCTGCAGGTACGCCCATTTGTTGTAAAACCGAAAGCAGCAGGTTGCACATTGGAGTATGTTTTTCAGCGGCGATATGTCTATTACCTTGTAACCCACCTCCCGCAAGAATGATGGGCAGGTTCATGTGATCATGATCGTTAGATTCACCAATACAGGCGCCGCGGATCACAAAGGTATTGTCGAGTAAATTGGACTCTCCGTCGGGAATGTTAGCCATTTTTTCTAAGTAGTCAGCAAACAATTGCATGTGGTAGGTATTGATCTTAACCAACTTGTCTATTTTGTCGGGAATATTGGCATGATGGCTCAACTCATGGTGTCCGTCAGAAACGCCAATATTGGTGTAGGCGTGATTACTGAGCTCTCGTCCGAGCATAAAGGTACTGACTCGGGTCATATCGGTTTGTAAGGCTAACATTTGCAGATCTAGCATAATTTTAACGTGTTCTTCATAGTCGCTAGGAATGTTGGCCGGCACAGAAAAACCCTCTAAATTCATTTCGATTGTGGTTTCGCGGGCTTTTACAATGCGCCGCTCTACATCACGAATGGATTCAAGATACTGGGCCATTTTATGGCGATCGTTCACCCCTAATTTTTGATTGACCCTTTTGGCTTCTTGATTGATAAAGTCGAGAATACTGGCTTTATGAGTCAGGCGCATTTGACGGGTGGTTTCGTCGATTTTATTGCCGTCTCCAAATAGGTGTTCAAACACGTCACCTGGCGCCACCATGGCTGGCAAAGCTTGTGTTGGGCTTTTCCAAGAAATGGTATTGGTGTAGGTGCAGCTGTAGTTAATGTCACAACTGCCTAGCAAACTGGGGGGCTCGATGCCTAGTTCTAAAGACGCGAGTTGGGTGTCTTTAGCAAAATAGTTGGCGGCGACCTGATCAACGGATATGCCACAATATATGTCAGCGCCTTCAGTGGCTTTGGCATGTACACCAGTTAAAAATGCAGGACAACTTCGACCATGACCAGCTGGCGGCGCACCAAAGGCGCTAGCCTGATAATGCGCCAGACCTGAGATCACCGAAAATTTGTCTCGTACTTTTTCTAGTGGTTTTAATATGGGCGTCATGTCGTAGTTTTTACCGACTATTTTTGGGGTATAGGATTGTATTCTGACGCCATTAGGCGAATAAAATACTGTCATGCGCTTGGGGCGTTTTTCTATGGTTTTAGCCATGGCTGCGGGCACCAAAGATTCCATCATGGGCAGCGCAACGGCCGCTCCTAAGCCTTTTAGAAAAAAGCGGCGTGAAGGGCCGGTATTAACGTGTTTGAGCGATCTGTTGATTTTCATTGCTAGCCTCTGGAGCTTTTTTAAAGTTAAATGGAGTGCTGCTAACAACAGCTTCAATAATACTGTGGATACGATAACCTTCGGGACTTGCTTGTCTGGCGATAGTTCTTATAGTGGGCTGATCCGAGGGCTCTAAACCTCTGCCAAGGGCGTAGGTGAGTAGGCGATCAATAAAGGCTTGAGCGAAACGTTCTCTGCGGTCCCACAAAACGGTATTTAGGCCGTTTAATCCTTCAAAGTGGGTGCCATCTGGCATTTGTGCCGTTACATCAATTTTTTGCCCAGCGTACATAGTGCGCTGTGCGCCTACGGCATCGTATTTTTCTAATGCCAAACCAAGTGGATCCATACGTACATGACACGCGGCACAGACTGGGTCGGCTCTATGTCTAGCTAATTGTTCTCTGGCTGACAAGGCTAGTCCATCGTGCTCAGCTATCAATGAAGGCACATCTGGCGGCGGTGGAGGAGGGCTGGCTGCAAGCAGGTTATCTAATATCCATTTACCTCTTTTAACGGGAGAGGTGTGATTTGGGTTAGATGTTAAGGTTAAAATGCTGGCTTGGCCTAATAAGCCGCCACGATTAGTGTGTTTGTCTAAGGTTACTTTTCGAAACCCACTGCCTTTTACGCCCTCAATACCATAGTGATTGGCTAGCTGTTCATTGAGATAGCTATAGTCAGCATTAAGAAAATCAAAAATGCCCAAATCGTCTTTTAAAATACGGGTGAAAAACAATTCAGTTTCGCGCTTAATTGCATGCCGCAGTGGGATAGTAAATTGCGGAAACGCAAATACGTCTGGAAAATGGTGGGGAAGGTTACGTAAATACAACCATTGGCCAGCAAAATTATCGGTTAGGGCTTGGGCTTTTTGTGACTCAAGCATGCGTTTAATTTGTTGTCGCAGAATGTTGGGCTCTCGTAACTTTCCTTGTTTGGCTAAATCAGTTAATTCTTGGTCGGGTAAGCTGCTCCATAAAAATAATGCCAGTCGTGCTGCAAACTCATAGTCATTAATTTTGTAAACACTGCCCGCAGCGGCTGTGATAGGCGTGGTTTCTTGAATATATAAAAAGCTTGGCGCCACAAGTAATGCTTGTATGGTGGTGGCAATACTGGCTCTAAAATTTAAGTCTGCTCTCGCTTGCTTAAAGATATGCAGCAGCGGCTGAATATCAGCGTCACCCGTTGGGCGGCGGTACGCTTCGGCAGACAGCTTGGCAATAATCTTGGTGGCACACTCAAGTTCAGCCTTGGTGCTCTGTTTTGTCGAGTCAGCCGAGTCAGGTAAACAAACAAAAATTTTGGCAAAGCTTGGGGTTTCGGTAGTGTCAGTCTGGATTGCGTCACTTGCGCCATTTTTAAGCTGTGGTGGCTTGTTTGTATCCAAAGGGCCGATCACTTCGATTTCTAGCACATCTCGTAAAAAAGCCGCTTGAGAAAACCGCGATGACATATGATACGAGGGCACTTTTTTAGTATAAACGCGGCTGCCATTAAGGATAAAGTCTAGGTCTAACTCGGTAGGCTCGCTTTCAGGCAACACTACATAATCGGTACCTTCGCGAACAGTTGGCACATATTCACTCAGTGCTAAACTTTTGCGAAAGCTCAGGCCAATATTGTGGCTGCCCGCGGGTAAGGTAAGGGTATAACTGTGGCGGTGGATTTCTAGGCGATCTACTTCGTTATTGGTGTTGGCATTAATAAACCCAGCCACTTCATATAGGCCGGTTTTTGGCGCATAAAAATCAAAGCTGCCACCGCCTCGAGAGTCCAAAGGTAAGTCATCAGCCATTCGAAGATCAAAAGCAGGCACACCGCTATTTTGTAAAGGACCATCTTTAGGTACAAGATAGCTTTTTTTACTGGCGGAACTCCCAGCTACCCCTGTGGCAAGTTTGCTGAGTTTTCCGGCTACCGATAGGTATCGTTCTAGTAGAGTAGTTGACACCCCTAAAACATCGGCATTGTTATCAAAGCCATAACCAGAATCATCACCAGGTAAGGAATCGGTTACATCCACGTCTAGAGCGAGTAAATCTCTCACAGAATTAGCGTACTCACTGCGATTTAAGCGTCGAATGGTGGCGCGTCCAGGGTTGGGATTCTGAACGCTGTAACTATCTAAAGAAGTCTCAAGCCAATGAAGTAATGACGCTTTTTGCTCTGGGGTTAGTTGTTTTTTCTTTTCTGGTGGCATGTCTCCCATTGACACGGCTTTGAGCATGGCTTCCCATATTTTTTGATTTTTGCCATGGGAGATATCGCTGGCGTCTACGTCTTCTACCGACCAATTGCCATCAAAAATATAATCATTGTGGCAGCCTTCGCAACGTTCATAAATTAACTCGTATGCTTGCTCTGGCGTAAAGCCTTCGCCCACTGTTTCCTCAAAAGATTGAGGGTTAATCCCCAATAGGAGTAACCAAAACAAGATAAAAACAACAACAGGTGAACGCTGGGCAAACCAATTTGGTGAAGTAGTAAGGATCATTTGCACTCTCTTTGAGCAATTGCTGCTTTAAAAACAAGAATAACGAGTAAGTGCAGCCACTGAGCAGCTTTTGTGCCAAAACTTGTCCAGATGGTCAGGAGGTTGTGTCGATGCAATTAGCTAGATAATTGACGACTTATTTTGTCTATATTGTTTTGTTAAGTTGGGGGATGAGAAATTGCAGAGACACCCATTGTAACAAACCAGTTAAAAACCAATCTTAAGGGCGTCAGGGTTACTTTATATGAAAGCTATGAACACAAAGTTGAATATTGAGGTTAATCTAACACTGCCCATTATTCCGGTTGGACTTGACCAGAACAACTAGAGGCAGGTTACTCAAGCCGCGCAGTTTTTACAGTATGCAGTAAATGGGATCGCATCCAAACGTTCAGTACTGATGGTACCATGGCATTTTTCACAGGTGCCGTAGACGTCCCGTTCTATTTTTAGTAACGCATGGTTTATTTGTTCTAATTCTTGCTGTGCTTCATTTTTTAAATTTAAAAGTACTTCATCATTTTGATGATCAACAACCTGTTCAGAGAATTTTGCGGTGCTTAGGCGGCTATGCAAATCTTTATCAATTTTGACGATGCGATTGTTGAACTCTTTTTGCAAAGCAAGTAGTTGCTCTTTGTTATTATTCATAGGATCTCTCCAAGGTAAATTGACTCAAACAACATTCATTCTAAGTGATTAGTTTTACTTAGCATTGATTTGCATCAAGTTAGCTTAGTGCAGAATTATCGAATAACTGAGTTGGTTTGTACTGGGATTGCACACTGGTTAGCGAGATAGAAAAGAATGAACGATCAACTTTACAGCCACATTCATTCTTTCCAATATTTCAAGTACCCGCAGTGTGCGGCTGTGTTATGTATTTCTTCAGGTTTAATAGGTCAATTACAGTAAATTTGATTTAACCAAAGTCAACATGCTACCGCCATAGTGCGGGTTATTGACCCTATGGATATTCTTTATACCAAAGACCTCGACTCAATATACCTAATGCAGTGATAATTTTAATGGGTGCTCTAATCACTTGTACTGACATTAAAACCTAAGCCTTTGCGGGCTTATTTTTGTTATGCACAAACACCAACAATCCCAAACCTAAGATAGCTACAACTGCTCCTATAGGACGCCCTAAATCGGCAGGTAAATTAAAGCCAATAGCCGCAGTGAGAATGTAAGATACCGTGACAGCTGTTGTCAGCACCGCAGGAATACTGGCAACCCAATGAAAGGTGCCACGGTCAAATAAATACTTAGTGGCAAGCCACAATACACTGGTAGATAACAGCATGTTAGAAAACGCGAAGTAACGCCAAATAACTGTAAAATCAAGCTTGGTCATAAAATACGCTATGGTCAAAATAGGCACCGCAAGTAACAAGCGGTTGCGAATGCTTTGGGGAATACTAAATGCGTCCACAAGAGTCAAACGCAGTGAGCGAAATGCTGTATCCCCCGATGTTATTGGGAATACCGCCACAGCAACAATCGCCATAATACCGCCAAACACGCCCAAGTAACTGTTTGCAATATGATTAACCACCAAACCTGGACCACCGGTGTCTAACATGGCTTTAAGGCCTGCGTAGCCCTCTGGAAAAGCAGCAATACCGGCTAATGCCCAAACACAAGCCACCACACCTTCACAAACCATAGCACCGTAATAAACCGGGCGAACGTGTTTTTCGTTGGTCAAACAGCGGGCAATAATAGGGGCCTGGGTGGAATGAAAACCACTAATAGCACCGCAGGTAATAGTAATAAACAATAATGGCCAAGTGGGTAATCCATCTGGATTAGGTGTTAAAAAATCGTGGCCATGGTCGGCTTCAAAATAGGCAAAAAAGTCACCTGCTATAGGTAAGTGCGGCGCATCAATCAAAAGTGCGACGGCGATCATTGAAGTCATCACTATCATTAACAAGCCAAATATAGGGTAAAACCTAGTGATGATTTTATCGATAGGTAACAAGGTCGCTAAAAAGTAGTAACCCAAGATCACCAACACCCAAAACGTATTGTTTGCCAAAAAGGTATCTTGAAATGCATCTAGATTACTTAATAAACCTGCTGGACTCATGATAAAAACTACGCCAACAAAAAACAGCAACATAGCGGTAAAGAGCAGCATCACGCCTTTAAATACAATGTTGTAGTAATGCCCTGCTATTTCAGGCAAACTTTTACCGTCTTCTTTAATGCTCATCACACCTGAAAAATAATCGTGAACAGCACCGCCTAATACATTACCCAATACAATCCAAACCAATGCTACTGGCCCGTAAAGCGCGCCGAGTATCGGGCCAAAAATGGGTCCTACACCGGCAATATTTAAAAATTGAATTAAAAAAGCACGAACAGGATGAATAGGCACATAGTCTACGCCCTCACTAAAACGGCTTTGTGGAGTAGCAATAGAAGGGTCGATCCCAGCTTGTTTTTCAACAAATGGACTATAAAACTTATAACCAAGGATCAAGATGGTGATACAGATAAAAAAGATGAGCATTACTAGGTATTTCTCTTGTTATAGGACTGGTGATAAGCGCAAAAGTTACACTCGTCCTTTCATTTACGGCTTAGATTAAGGATTTTAAAGTAAGTCAAAATCAGCAGGTAATAATAACAAAGTTGAACTCAACAAAATATCAATTAAAACGACTCCCGAAATTTACTAACAAAAGAATTTGAACCACAGAGGACACAGAGAGCACAGAGGTAAAGCAAAGAAAGTTTATGTTTAAGAAGTAGGGTTTAATCGTTAATGATGTGGCTTAACAATCATTTTGTATTTCTCTGTGCAGCGAAGCGCTCGGCGCCCGACGCTCTGTGAACTCTGTGGTGAATTGCTTTTTAATTGGGTGTTTATGTGGTTTGGTATTTAAATCACTGATGTGGGTAATTCAGATATTGCCCAACCGATTACGGTCACGGCGCCTGCGTACATTAAAATACCTGCATAATTTGCCATAACCACAAGTGGAATAAATGGCAGTAACAAACTCCATGCGAGCAGTTTTCTGGCAAAAGGGGATAACACAAATTTTTTGTTAGTTGTGTTGTCTGTTTTATTAGAAAGCTGCTTGCGCCTAGGATCGGTATGGGCCAATAGAAAAACGATGACTAAACTGAAAACAATAAAAGGTAGCGTCATAATAAGGTGGTTCATTTGGCTGTCCCTTGAGTAGAAAACGCTGTGGTGTTTTGTTTAGACTTTTGTTCATCAAATTGCATTGATTTATACAAGGCGAAAAAGCACCAAACTGAACAGAATAATAACGTTATTTCAATAAACATCACAGCCAGCATATTATGTTGTAAGGCTTGTAACCAACCCGTTCCAGAGGTGGTAAATCGAAGCAAGGGTAAAATTAGGCAAAACAGTCCATTACCCGCTAATAATAGCTTTTTTAGTTGCTGAATATTTTTAATGGATAAACTTAAAACACTGATGCAAGCCGCTGCAATCACAAAGGATAATTGGGTCCAAGCACTTTGATTGGTTGCCATAGAGCCGCTAATGAAAAAGCCCACTGCACTTGCTAAAGAGCAAAGTGGAAGTCCTAAAAATCCCCATACACACATGCGACTAAACCATTGCCAACTGCTTTCGTTTTTTTCATTTCTGTGAGCATAAAGTTGCAGACCGGTAATGGTGACATAACAGGCTGCGACCCCTAAACTTATCCAAATAATTTTTGACCATAAACCTGCAAATGTGCCGAAGTGAATCGGGTAAATCAGCGACAAAATACTGCTTCCCAACGAAGGCTCGGTGCCCACTATGGGCTTATATTCAACAAAATCACCGTTAGTCCCATCGTAAACTAATTGTTCGTATCCAACCTTGCCTTCATTCGGCATAAAAAAGGCGAGTACACTGGCCGATTCGGTGCCTATATGTGAAATGGATAAAAAGGAGGGGACGGCTGATTGTCGTTGCACTGCATCTTTGAGCATAAAATTCAGATTGGCTGACTCCATTGGCGCTTCGCTTTTATGCTGTTGCTCACCTACCATGGCGTACATTAACGCTTCTTGATCGCCACCAAATGCCACTACCCCCATTGCTGGTATCCCGAATGCAGTTGAAAAGCTAAAGAAGCTGCCGGTAAAGGCCAACAAAATAGCAAAAGGAATACTCCAAGTGCCCGCCACTGTATGAGAATCACGTTTTAAAGATTGACCATCACGCTGCTTACGAATAGAAAACATATCGGTAAATAGATGACGGTGCATCATAAACCCCGACACCGAAGCAATTAGCATGGCTAGCCCTAAGATACCCGTAAGGATCAGTCCCCACGGAGAAGGGATGTGTAATTCGGTATGAATAGATACCAAAAAACGACTGAGAGCATAAGTATCATCTTGCGCATATAAATCGCTGCCAAAGCCGGTTTTTTCAGTGACAACTACCCCTTGTGAATTCAAGGCATATTGCACGCCAAACTCGTCCATGTCGCCCGAAGGATTTTGTTTGTGGGTATGAAAAAAGTACACTAATTGTTGGCGGTCATTTTCAAAAACAGAAATTTCATCTAAGTATGCTTTGGGTGTTTGCGCTGACAATCGTTTAACTGTTTTGTCCACGTCACTGCTAAGCATTAAGTGTTGAGGATAATTACTGTTTGACCATTCGCCTATTTCTTCGGCCACCACTGCCACTGTGCCGGTGAATATCACAGCGTAAAGTAACATACCCAAAACTATGCCAGACCAAGAATGTAGGCTAAGTAATGCTTTAGCTCTCGAACGAAGGGATGGGGTGTTTTCATGCATAAGGCTTAACCTAAAAATTTAAATGTAAGAATGGCACAATTCACAACCAATAAGGCCACAAGTAACCACTGTGCTTGACGCATATTTGTGGTTAGGTAAGTGTAAAAAAATATAACCGCCCAAATTAAAGGGAACATAAACAGGGGCATCATAATGTTATTTACCTTGCCTACACCAGGTGGAAACCAAACTGCCATCGCGAGCATAACAACAAGTGATACCAGCAAGGTTGCAGGCCCACTTAGCCAAAAACGCCTGTTTTTAAGAAATAATAGCGATGTTCTACTCATTGATTGTTTCCGGTCTTGGTAATCTTGCCTAGGTAAGGCTTTAAAATAACAGCGTATGAGAGACTCATTGACACCATAAGTCTCTCTATAAGCTGACGTTTAAAAATCCCAGCGCAAGGTTAGGTTATAGTCAGTAGGCGAACCATAAAACGCTTGGTCAGTTCGCACCGAGCTCAGGTATTTTTCACCAGTAATATTCTCTAAGTTTAAGCTGAGGGACAGGTTGTTGTTGAAACTGTACTGAATATATCCACCTATTAGTCCGTAGCTGTCTTGGGTGATATCGCCATAACCGCTTGTGTAATACATATCACTTTGCCACTGTACAGACATACCAGCGTTCAGATTTTCGTTCCATTTAGGAGAGTAATCAGCCAATACCTTTAAGGTTTGGCGCGGAATAAAAGTACGGGCCTCGTCGCCATTTTCATCATCCATGGTTAAAGCGGTAAAACCACCTTGTATGGACCATTCTTCTGATACCTTGCCAGATACTTCTAATTCAAAACCGTTGGAATCAACAGTGACACCACGATAAATGGAATAATCAAAATCATCGCTATAATCATCGTCATCAACGCCGTCGCCATCACCATATTCGATAAATTCATAGAGGTTTTCTTGTTCGGTTCTAAAGACGGCAAAACTAATCAATAAATTATTATCGAAGCGTTTTTTGACGCCCATTTCATAACCACGGCCTTCCGCTGAGCCTAATGGTTGCAAATCTTCGTTAAGGTAATATTGAGGTTGATAAATGTCGCTATAGCTGCCGTAAATATTCAGGCCTTGTGCCGCTTCCCAAGTAAAACCTATATATGGGCTAACGCCATTTTCTGAGGTTGAGGTGGATGCGCCCCATGATTCACCTTCGTTGTCATAATCAACAAAACTTGCACCTAATACTAAGTCTAAGTTGTTCGTCACGGCGAGTTGCGTCGAACCATAAAAGCGATTCAAGGTGACGTCTGTGTAACCTGCTTGATAGGGCTCTGCCCAACTAGGTCTTGCCACCTCGGTTCCTGTCCAGCCTGGTAATGCAGGCATTTCATCAAATCCACTCAAGGCACCAGAATCGAAATCTAGGGTTTCTGAGTCAGCTAGACTTACACCTAGATTAAAGGAGTGTTCTGATCCCCATGCTTGAAATGTACCCTGTAAGCTATTGTCCCAAATGAGTATTTTGTCGTCGGCATAAAATTTACCTGGGTAACCTAACATGCCCAAACCTGTATCTTGCTCAAGCCCAGTATTTGAATAACTATAAAATAGCTCCGAATCGTCTTCGTAATCGGTATGGGTAAGCTTACTGGTAAAGTTGAGGTTATCATTGATGTACCAACTTAATTCCGCAAAAGCAGTTTGATTAAGGGTATCCCAATAAGTCCAATCCATAGCGGTAGAGCTAGAATCAGCAAAATCCGTTTGGGTGCCATTTGAATAAATCAAAGGCACAGCACCCCAAGTTACGCCATCACTATTATTTTTTTGATAGGTGTACCCAAAAGAGACGGTAACATCATCATTTAACTGCCCATCAACTACTCCGTAAAATACTGTGCGGTTGTTTTCGTATAGATCTAGCCAGCTATCTTTATCTTGGTGCACAACCACTGCGCGGGCAGCCCAACTACCGGATTCAGTTAAAGGGGTAGACACATCCACCACTGCGCGTTTGTTTGACCAGCGGCCTAAACTTACTTCTACGCTTGCTTGAGGATCGTTGCTTGGGCGCTTTCTGACGAAGTTGACAGTGCCAGATGGGTTACCTAAACCAGTGATAAGCCCGTTAGAACCGCGAATAAACTCAATTTTTTCATAAATAGCAGTATCGAGATCCCCTACAAAAATATCGCCAAAAGGCACACCTGAACCATCTACATGCATACTGGTGATATCAAAACCTCGGGCATTGTAATAAGTACGATCAGTTTCGGTTTGGTCAATATTGATGCCGGTGATCTTTTTAAACAGGCTATTAACGTCACTGAGGTTGTAATTATCAATGGTATCGCTTTCGATAATTGATAATGATTGTGGGGTATCGAAGCTATCAAGCCCTAATCCAGTCGCGCCTGAACTAATGCGTTGCACACGGCTTTCAACGATACGAATAACTTCAATGTCATCTTCGTTAGTGGTATTTCCGTCTTCGTTGGCTAACTCTGCTGCTTGTGCATGAAAGCTCATAGCCAAGATCAAGGGCGACAATGCAAAAGTACGACTTTTATTCATGGATATCTCTGTCAGTAAGGTGTGTTTAATTAATAACTCTGGGGCATTATAAATATTAGAAACAATATTGCAAATGATAACTATTATCAATTGTATTTTGTTTTGGTGCTTGTTGTATCCGGAAACTTGTTGGGGTGTTATGAATTTAAGTGATGCAATACCTCAATATAAATGGGGGTGCATAGTCTTGGTATAGTGGGTTTGCTGTTACAACAATCAAATAAATGAACTTTCTCAGTAGCACTTATCTGTCATACTCGAAGATGAACCAACAGATTTAGCTTTGTTTTTAAATATAAAATCTCATGTTAACCTACTAAAAATAAACATAAAAAGTGTGAACGACATGATTAAATCCCTTTCTTTACTACTGTCAACGATACTTAGCTTTACTGCCTTTGCAGGCGTAGTGCAGGTAGTTGACCCTAACGTGAGTTTCCAAGCGGTTCACCGTATAGGTCAGCATATTGTGGCCAGTGGCACCAATGGTGGTATTTATCAAAGTACTGATAATGGTGAGCATTGGAGCAAAGTGACAGGGCCAGAGAATAGTCTTGATTTACAGTTTAGGGATATTCAATTGTTGAGTAATGGTGGGCTCACTGTAATGAGTGCTGGTGAAGGAAATGCTTCGCGAATATACCGCACTGTCGACGGTACAAATTGGCAGTTACAAATTGCCGGTAAACAGCCTGCTACTTTTTATGATTGCATGCATTTTATTGATGACAAGTTGGGCTGGCTATATGGTGATTCTGATGAGCAGGGGTTGTTCATATTAGCCACTGAAGATGGGGGGAACCATTGGACAAGGCAAAGTTTGGCATTGGAAGCACAAAAGGGGGAGGGCGGTTTTGCTTCTAGCGGAACCTGCTTAAACAAAGGTAGCGACAACAATATTTACATTGGCACAGGTAATGGTGTTGCGCCTCGTGTGTTGCTTAAAAAAGGCCCTAAGTGGCAAAGTCTTGATACCCCGTTTATGGGCGGCGAAGCGGCTGGCGTGTTTAGTGTGCAGCAAAGTGAGCAATGGCTTTTTATTTTTGGCGGAAGCTTAAAAGAGCAACAGAGCTCTGCCAAAGCACAACGTTACCATTTACAAAAAAAACAGTGGTATGCCTTACCTGAAGTGCCGTTGAAAGGAGCAGTATATGGTTCGGATACTATGCTTAAAGATAAAAAAATCACCTTACTTATTGCCAATCCAGAAGGGGTGGGGTTATGGCAAGAAGGCTCAGCCTCATGGACTATGTTGAGTAACCAGAATATTTGGAGCATCGCCTGCGATGACAGTTTAGGCTGTGTAGGAGTGGGTAAAAATGGTGTGGTAGAGCAATTTACTTTTCAAGGCAATCAGTAAAGGAAACGCGATATCAACAGCATCTTCATGAATAAGCCAAACTAACACTACCAAAGCGCAATATTAAATTACCCCGCAGGGGATTGCAGTTATCGATATTCCGCTGTGCAGAGTACATGTGATGCGCCAAATTTGACGTATGAATATGCTTAAAGCAGTGCGGATACAGATTTAGAGACGTTTTCTGCGCCTTGCTGTATTTCCGATATTACCGAGGTAACTTGCATGATTGGGTTGTTATTCAATTCGGCAATTTCTTTTACAAAACCCATATTTTCGGTCACTGTTGCAGTTAATGCTTCATTTAATATTCGTCAAAAAAAAGCGGGTTTTTCGGGGCTTGCATGGGCATTTTTGAGTGTTTCAGTTACGTTATTTTGTAAAATTCGCTGTTTGTTTTACGACTTTTCTTAGGGCCTCAACTATTGTGGTTGATTGATTGCAACCCGTGCGTAAACGGCTTTATACTTATTCTAAATATAATTTAGTAGAGCCATTTTTTGATGAAATTATTATATGTTTTACCCTTTGTTTTTTTGACTGCTTGTTCCTCACAGGTGCCAGCGCCTTTAGTTTCTGACGCCAAACCTGCTGTGACTGTTATAGGTGAGGAGGTTACAACAACGAGTCGCTATTATGCATTTGTCCCCACACCTTCTATTTTGATTTTTTCTGAGACACGAAATTGGCGTCATGAGGAGGGGATTGCTGGTGCCACTTTGGCGATTATGAAGGCTGCAAAAGAAATGGGGCACGGTTATTTTTCAACTGAGCATAGTGGCATTTTTAATGACAAGGACTTAGCGCGCTATGATGTTGTAGTGTTTAACAACATGACTGGTGATTCGTTAACACCAGAGGAAGAAGCTGCCTTTGCTAGATGGCAGTCTAAAGGAAACGGTACTGTTTTAATTCATGGCGCCGGTGATGCGTCACATCAGGACTGGGATTTTTATCACAACCAACTGTTAGGCACAACTTTTGTGAGCCATCCTGCAGATCCACAATTTCAAGAGGCGCGGGTTGAGGTGTTAGCACCGGCGCATCCAGTTATGGAAGGTCTACCAAGTGAGTTTATGGCGGTGGATGAGTGGTACACATTTGAAGGGCCGCCAAGTGATGATTTTATTATTCTAGCGGGCTTGGATGAAAGTACTTATAGCCCAGTCAATAATGTGTACGGCGACGTTTCTGATTTACGCATGGGGCCAACACCTGCGGATCATCCCATCATTTGGGCGAGGTGTTTTGGTGATAGTCAGGCTCGCTCGGTTTTTACGGCCATGGGACATCGCTATGAAACTTATGAGACTGAGGAAGCATTGCTGTTATTGAAAAATATGTTGAATTGGGCTGCTAAGAAAACGGATCCACAATCTAGTGGCTGTAAAAAGTAGCGACGCTTTTTTGCGTTAATTGATCCCTTAGAGTTGAAATATACCCATTTTAGCGAGTACTGAATGGGTATATTTCTAAATGCATGGGTTTTCCTGCATTTCGAGCCCTTCAATCATCACTTCGCTGATGTCTTCGATAAATTGTTGCCACGCATTAATTACGGCGTCGCTGCATTGCCCTTTGAGTTCGTACTGAATAGATAACAACAATGCTGATTTCACCACGGTAAAATGGCTGGCTTTTGCTTGGTAGCTTTTGTGCCTTTTACCTAAGGCCAGTAAGTCTGCCTTTAATTCTTCAAAATGATTGATCTTGTGCACTGCAGTGCTAAATAATTCATTAAAATGTATTTCTAGTAGTTTGCGATCGCTTTTAAACAAGGGCTTGATCAAAGGCGCCATATCAAACAAATTTTTGTAAAAAGATTCGGCTACATTACTTTTACTTTGTGTTAATTGAGAAAAAGAAAGTGTAATGGCGGCTTTATCTGCAATGCTTAGGGGCATTGGTTGATCCTACAAATGAATATATTGCAATCTTAAAGTAAAAATAACCTTTTGGTAAGTTAAATGCTCGTAATTTTATTCAATAATAGTAGTGCTGGACGGTGTGGCTTATCCCGAGCTCAGGTTAATATAGATGGGTTGTTACTTTAGGACAGGCAATTTCGATTTAGGCTATTTCCAAAAGCCTGACATCAAATACCAATAGAGCATTAGGGCCAATTTTATTGCCTACTCCACGTTTTCCCCATGCGAGTTCTGGGGGGACCACAAATTCAAAACGACTTCCTAAAGTCATCAACTGTAAACCTTGCTGTAAACCAGGAATCGCTTCTTTGAGGGTAAAACGATCGGTAAATCCGCTTTTGTAGGTATCGGCAATAACACTGCCATCAAAATTCAAAATGCGTTGATTGACGACCACTTCATTTTGCATAGTAGGTGAAGGGCCTTGCGACTCTTCCACAATACGATACATTAGCCCTGAATCATGTTGGATAACGTCTGTTTTGTTGGCATATTTTGCGACGAAGGCTTCGCTACCCTTACGGTTCTGGCCTTTCGAACCCTTGTTGAGTGCTTTTTGATTTTTTGCCATTTATTCCTCTTTTTAATCTAGGGTATAGTTTAATCTTCCCCATACATTGCAAATGGTTTTATTCGCAATGAATGGGTTGGCGCTATTTATGTTTATCGACAAACAAACCTTTATTTTCGGCAATTTACTAAGGAGTGAGTCCTGGCATTATATCAACAAAAAGGGGCAGAAATAGTCGCTAAACCTTAAATGGATAAGTCATTCACTTTTTCAATTGAGACCATGGTTTAGGGTCGAGCATATAACACTGCTTAAATTGGTCATAGAGTTGTGGATGATGGCGTTCTAGCTGGTGGGGCTTCTCAAAAAAGGTTTCAGTCACCACTGCAAAAAACTCGGCGGGGGAGGTGGCACCATAACTATCAATCACATCATCAACACCTTCAGCCCACTTTTGTTGTTGCACTTTGAACTCGGCATTTAATACTTGTGACCATTGTTGATATTGTTCTGCAGTGGGCAGTAAAGGCAGTCCATCCATAGCGGCGTTTTCTTCGTCTAGTTTATGGGCAAATTCATGCATCACCACGTTGCGTCCATCGCGACTATCTCTGGCGCCTTGTAACACATGATCCCAAGCTAATACTATTGGACCTCGATGCCAAGACTCGCCGGCTCGGGTACTGGTGTCTGTGATATGTAACATGCCATCACTTCGGGTACTACTCGCCACATAGGTACTGGGGTACACCAGTATGCTGCGAAATCCTGGATAATAATTACCTGGCCGATTGAGTATTAATAAGCAAGCTTGCGCGGCAATTAATACTCTGATCCTGTCAGTGATTTCGAGGCCATCACGGCCAACTATGTCTTTCTCATCCAAAAACACCTGAATATGACCGGCTAATATGTTTTGCAATTCGTTTGGCAAACGCAAATACAACGGAAATTCATTCTGCAGAATAGCTAAGTACTCCGGTGGCAAAGGTTGCGTTCTTAATCGTTGACGTTTTAATTCAGTTTGTTTTTTGTTGCGTTTATCTAGGAAGAACCACGCAAATAGCAGCACAAGGGGCAGACTCAATAATAAATAGACTAGATTTTGGCGCATAGACTTTTTGTGGATACTTTAAGGTTGAGTACGAGCTTTACCCAGATATTCTATTGGGCGTGAAGATATCCATGTTTGGATTATTTATGACTTAAACTTGTCAGTAATAATTTTAAACTTTGGCGATGAATATCAGAAAAATTTTGCTTCTCGCTAAAGTTATTCAGTATATACAGCGCGTCTTTGAGCTGAGTTGGGTCTAATTCTTCAGATAATCCCATATCCCAGGCTTCTATTTCTCTGGCTCTGGTTTTTGCAGTTAATAGCACTCGTATATTTTTATGTCTTGGGTCTTCGTAAATGAGATTAAAGATGTACTCAACATTATCTTGAGTACCTTCGAGGATCTGAATGAAGTGCTCTGGAAGTTCGACTAACAAACCAGTAATGCCATATTTGGCATTGTTTTCCCGGGCACTACGCAGAATGTCATTCATATCATTTGGCGTAAAAGTCGATGGTTTATCACTCACGTAGATTAGTTGATACATAGTAGCTATAAAGTTGGGTACTTAAGATAGCTACAAGTTAATTCACTATGACGCTGGGATCCATGGTTTTTATATTTTTTTAAACCTTTTACTGTGGTAACAGCGATAGTTTGCACGGTATCGGCCTATTTAAATAGGCGCTTTCAGTTACTTGTTTCTATACTTAAATTTGACGGATGAAGTTGAGTAGGAAATGTCGATTTCTATAACATTCGTTAAGAGGGTCAAGGATTGACTTTGGATTGAAATTTTCACCAGTTGTTTGAGTGAACTGATTGTAGATTCATGTTTTGTTGAGAAAAGACCCAACTAATTAAAGGGGATTTCCCACAATTTTTAAGGAAGAAAAGTATGTTGCACAGTCAGTTATTTTCACAAAACACTCGCCTCAATCAAGCTGCCACTAATTCTCCCCCAATGCGCCGTGGGGAAAACGATACCGCCGCCGTTGCCTTAGTGCAGCAGGCGCTACGCGACTTAGAAATTTCCACCATGAGGCGCTCAATCCGCCCCAATGGCACCTTTGACGGTGACTTTTCAGGTGAAACATTCGAAGCAGTACGAAAATTTCAAGAAGACAACTCTATGGCCAATAGTCGTGGTTTTGGCGATGGAATAGTTGGCGCTAACACTTTAGAAGCATTGGATGATTTGGCCGCCGCGCGAGGCTTAGTGCCTGTGGTTGCTTCTGCGCCCTCTGTTGTAACACCTAGTGTAGAAACCCCCTCCACATTGCCCGTTGGCATCCCTAGGATTCCCAGCGCAGCCAAGCTTAGGCAGGAATATAACAGGTTTGTCTCTTGCGGCGGTAAACCCTGTCAAAACTCGAATTCAAATGGGCGTATTAGAAATCAATGTGCTATCCGTCTTTCTATTGCTCTAGGTCGTGCCAATATTGGGTTTCATATGCGAGCAGCTGCGGGAGTGCGCTTGATTGTTCATGGTGCAAATAACCGGCATTGTGGAGGACACATTGAGGTACCTCATGATGCCCGAGCACAGCGACTATTTGATCATCTTAGTTCGTTTTGGCGGTTTACCACTTACCGAATTAATAGGCGGCTTTCTGGAGAGGATGTCTACAACACAGTGTTTAGAACACCTGGCATAGTGTTTTTTGACGATCTACGTGGTGGTCGTGCTAGTTCTAGTGCCGGAGGCGACCATATTGATTTCTTCGATGGCAAGAGGATCATGAATGATGAATTAAACTACGCAGCACCAGGCGAGCCAAGAGGACGTAATGCAAATACAACCTTTGTAGCAACTAAAAGTGCTATTCATTTTTTGCGGATCAATCCATAACGACCTTATGGATAGTGATAAATGACGACTTGTTATGCCGGTGCTGAATAAGATTAAGGTGACTCACCAACCTATTCATTCACCGGCCACTATAATAGACTATGTCTATCCCCAGTCACTGGCAGTTCCCCTTTAATGAATCAAGATACACATTCCTCTAATGACAAGTCTTTGCTTTTTAATACTAAGGGTAAGGTGTCCGTATGGGCGTCGCAGTACCCTTACGCCGATATTCCTGATGAGTATTTTGAGGAGACGTTTTTTAAAAAAGGTACTAGGGCCAGAAATACTTGGTCAGACAATTATAAGATCCGTTATTTTTCACCGCAGCATATGGAAACTAATGGAGCCCATACCGGTACTATTGATATACACGAAGCGGCGGGTGGTTGTTCATGCTCTAGTTCATTTATCGTTAATTTGATGAGTAAAGCCAAGAAAAATAATATGCAACAAGTGACTTGGATAATTTTACTTTTTGAGCAGGAATACAGCGTTAAGGCGAGTGGTGTATCGGCGGATGTATACACGACATTTTTAGGGGCCTTTAACTATGATGCCTCTAGTGAAAGCCTGTTGGGTGAAGAGGATGCTGAAAATGAAATGGATGAAGAACCAATAGATCCTCAATAGCGAGCTGCATAGATTATCTACCAAAAACAATGGCATATTCGGCCTTGCGAACATAGATTAATGCAAAGTTTATTGGCTGACGCTCAAAAAAATAGACTGTATTTGCCGTTCCTAACATTATTAGGTTGAATTGACGGAAATTCACGACAGACTTCACTTGTGTTTTTTACTTACCCCCATATTATTTAAGACATGAACGCTACTTTACCAGTCAAATACCCACTCGAAAATTGCACTATTAAGTGTAATCTGGCTTTATTGCTGTTGGTATTTTGGTCGGTATCGTTTGTTAACTTTGCTGAAGCGCGAGATGTTACTTCCCATGATAAGGTCTTGTACCTTGTTGATTTTCAATGTATCGCTGATAGTGCTTTTGAAGATGAAGTAGATGATCACAGTGTCGACTTCACATATGAGAATACCACTGACTTTGGCATTGCCCATAATGCTGTGGTTGTCTCAAGCAAAACACTTCCCTGCCTAAACTTTTCCTATTTAAGGCCTCTTACCCGGGCCCCACCAAAAGTCTTGATTTAAATAACTTTTAACTCTACAGAGTAATTTTGTAGGAAAATCAAACAATATTTTTGGTGAATTAAAATGAATACTTTTAAAATAATTCCTACTGTGGATAGCAGTATTGCTTGCGCAACTGTGTCAGACGAAACTCTTACTCCTTTGGATGTCTATAGCCCAGCTGAGTATGTGGTTAACGACATTAATTGTGTTATTTCGCAAATGCTTTCTCCTGATACCAGCATTGATGAAGCGTTAACAGTGATGAGGCTAAGTAATAGAAAGTCGACATTATACATTGGGATGGATTCGAAATTGTTAGGGGTGATCAGCGGCTTTACCTTGGTTAGCCGAGTGGTGTTAATGGTGGCAAAGCGAAAAGGTGTGGCAAGGGCTGATTTAACAGTGGCAGATGTCATGAGCCTCACTTACAAAATGCCCGCTTTGCGAAAAAGTCAGGTTCACAGAGCTTGTATCGGTGATATCAAACAAACCATGGAGTCACTTGGTGAAGCGCATATTCAAGTGTTGGATGAAAACAACAAAATTTGTGGGCTAATTTCATCAACAGATATCAGCAGGGTGTTGCATGAGCCTGTATACATTAATGCCACCGCACATTCCTTTAAGGACTTCTTTGATGTGATGCACGAACATGAAGAACTCATTTAAAGCGTTAATACACTGAGCTGTGTTTATTTTGGGGGCTGTGAAAGGCCCCTTTTTTAATTAAAATTACCACTAAAATAATGGGTCATTGGTCAACCCCTATTGCCAGCCTATTTGGTATGAAGTTAAACAGCGTGCTTAATTTCGTTTTGTTGAAAGTAAAAATCTATGTACTTTCCGAAACGTTATCAACTATATTTTGCAGGGCTTTCACATGGGCTTTGAAAGCGACACGTCCTTTTACGGTTAAAGACAGCCAAGTGCGTTGTCGACCCATTTCTTTGCGTTTGGTCAATTGAACATAATTTGCTTCCTCGAGTGACTTGAGGTGTTTTGAAAGCACAGAGTCACTGACCTCTAATTTCTCGCGGATTATTTTGAATTCAATCTCATCGGTGAGGGCTAATATGGCGCATATTTGTAACCTGTGTTGTGCATGAATAAGGGGATCAAAATTGGCACTAGTCATTTTTATTGACGCCTGCTTTGTAATCACCTGAAGGAAAACGGTGACTAACATAACCCAATGCTATGGCTGCAATGATGCCACCTGCATAGGATGCCCACCAAATGCCATCCTTGGATAATTCTCGGCTAAAAACAACGATCGCGCCAAAAAATATCGCTAAAATAAAACCGAATAACATTTCTGATTGACTTCTGGCGACTATCTTAGGTTTTACACCTAAAAGGCGACTGCGATATAAATAAAACCCCACTCCAATAGTAAACACTAGCGCAGAGATAATGGCACCTAAGATCCACTGGTTGTCGTGGCGAGTTGTTGCCCAAGAAAACACTCCCATACCATAAGCACAGGAAATAATAAGGTTAAGCCATAGCGGTGCTCTGAGGGAAATAGTGGTGTTTTTTTCAATCATAGCTAATGACTCTAGAGTCGATTTAGCCTCGGTTGCTGAAACAGCTTGTGTATCTTTATTCATAAAAAATCCCTAGTTACTTTCCAATTAGGAAAGTAATGTAATCTACACTTTCCAATTTGGCAAGCAATAACTTTCCATATTGGAAAGTTATTGCTTGAGCACCGTTTCAAAGTGACCACTTAGGAGATAATAATAAATTTTCCAATCATTAGGATGCGATAACTAGGGCAATAACATTTATTGTGCCTATATCCCTCGATGCCATTATTTATATCTATGGCTGGCCTGTTAATGCAGCGGCACTAGCAGTAAAGTACTTTGAGTGTGGGCAGTTACATCGGCTTCGTTAAAGTGCTGTTTCATGTATTGGCCATTGATATAGGACTGTGCCTGATCTTGATAATGTTGATCAAATAACACTCCACTTTGGCCTACAGGGTTGCTACCCAGTGCTTGGCTAGGGTCGGCAAAGTCGATTAATCGACGTGTAGAAGGGCCATAAACCACAGTCCAAGGTGCAGGACCCAATTTATGGGACAAGTTATTAGGAGTCTCGTGTCCACCAGGTGCGGCAAACTGCCCCACATTAAATAAACTATCTAAAGGTTTTTGCTGGCCTAGTGGATGTCCATGGGTGAGGGTATGTGCTGTGCCCCATTTCCAATTGGCAGTGTTGGCACCAAGGGTGTTACTTAAGTGTTCTAAACTAGCTCGCCACGCTACCTTGACGGTTTCGACACGGTCTTCGGTGGTTGCTGTGTCGCGATTATCCCACCAAGGTGAGTGGGCCTCTGCCGCTAAGCGCGGCAAGGCATAGTCGATTACGCGAGTGCGCAGCAAGGTGTTAAAAAAACTCTCGCCCATCTCGTCTGCCATTGCTTCAAATGCGAGTTGGTACACTAATTGGTTAAAAATTGTTGGCGCGATGTCTTCAAGGTTGTGCTCCCCATTCCAATTACTGAGTAACTGCACCAGTCCTTGTTCTTCGGCACTGGCGGCAGCTTGAATGATAGGTAGTAAAGGTTTAAGTAAGCGCTGGGCATAGCCGCTGCCTGTGTCGAGTTGCAATGCCTGACTGTTTTCTAGGTTCCATTTCACGCTATTGTCGGCTAAACCTTTATTTAGGCGAATTCCCCTGGCAGGTAAATTGTAGTAACCCGGCACTTCAATACCGCTGTCTGGAACGGGTTGGTAATTGGCTGAAACGATATAACCACGGGCTGGGTTTTCTTCTTGGGGATTAGCACTAAAAGGCGCAAACCCGAGTTTATCTGCTTCATAACTGCTGCCATCGAGGATAAAACTAGGGTTGACACCACTGGGGCGAAGTGGCAGTTTAGCGGCCGCCCACCAACCAATATCACCCTTAGCATTAGCCCAGACTATATTAAGTCCAGGGGCATGAATTTTCGAACTGGCAACGCGCGCTTTTTCAAGGGTATCGGCGCGGTTAAGTTGGTAAAAACCTTCTAGGATTGGGTTGTCGGTTTCAAGGAATGCCCACCACATGGCGATAGGTGTTGTGCCCGCATGTTTGCCTAGTGCATCGTTAATGATTGGTCCGTGAGGTGAGCTGCGTAAGGTGACTGTCACCGGATCTGCTCCTTTGACTTCGATTTGTTCATTGCGACTTTGTAACTCCACCCATTGATCTTGATACCAGACTTGATTGGCATTGTTGGGGTTGAGTTTTTCTGCGATGAGGTCGATATCGTCGTTTTGAAACATAGTAAGACTCCAACCAAAGTCTAGGTTATGCCCTAGTGAAGCGGTTGCAGTGAGTGCTTGATGATGGCCGTAAAGCTCAAATCCTGGGTAAGACAAGTGTGCTTCGTACCATACAGAGGGAACCGCAAAACCAATATGTGGGTCACCCGCTAACAGTGGTTTACCGCTGGTAGTGCGGTTACCCGACACTGCCCAAGCATTGCTGCCTTCAAATAATGCTAAACCACTATCTGCCACCGCTTGTTGGCTGAGTTGAGCAAGGAGGTTCAGGTCTTGCCAATCATTGGCCTCTAAGTTTGTGGCCACAACCCCTTCGGGGTGCCAAGCTAAATCAAATACATCTAAGTATTCAGAGCCCAGTTGATCACGAATAAAAGTTAATACCGGTTCAGTGCGAAAAGCTGCCGCAAAACTGTAGGCCATGTATCCAGCAACACTAACCGTGTCCTTAGGGGTGAAAGGGCGTTTTGTAATCCCCAAAATATCGAACTCTAGGGGGACTGGATGGGTGTTTTGATATTGGTTGATACCATCTAAGTATGCTTCCAAGGCTTTAGTCGCTGGGGAGTTAGGATCCATTTTTGCGGCATAGGCATCGGCATGAGCACGGATCCCCAGACTACGAAATAACCTGTCGCTGTTGAGCAGTTTTGGCCCAAGGATCGCGGCCAATTCACCTCGAGCTAAGCGGCGTACCATTTCCATTTGAAATAAACGATCTTGTGCATGTACGTAGCCAAGTGTGCGATACATATCCGCTTCGTGCTGTGCCTGAATATGTGGTACGCCACGTTCATCATAGCGCACACTAACAGGCGCTTGTAAATTGGCCAAACTTACTTCACCACTGCGCTGCGGCTGTTTACTGTTAATATACCAAGTGCTGGTGGCACCAATGATAACAACAAAAATAACGAGGATTGTTAAGAAGCGCTTCATAAAGTGGAGGTCTTTTAATGGTGATAGATTCAATAATCCTAACATCAGACCAGTGAGTTACGCACCATTTTTGTGCGCAGCGATAGACGGTCAAATTGGTGCTGAAATACTCAAATCTCTTAAAGAAACATGCCAAGGTCACTAGGCCTTTTATTTTACTGAACATCTGACTTTGCTGTTTTGAGATTAGCTGCCATTCCCAAAATGGCTGGCACATGCTGGGTGGATTACTAGGTATTCTCATGACTTTCAACTATGATTGTTTTTAATTGTCTGTTTGAAAAGGATTTTCCTGCTAATGAATTTGAAATTATTTGCATTACTGGCAACTCTTTTGTTTTCTCAATGTGCTTTTGCCATCAAGGTTATTCTGATTATTCCGGATCAAGAAGGCGCCGCGTTTTGGAACATGGTATATCAAGCCAGTATTGCCTCTGCTAAAAGTTTAGGAGTTGAGCTAGAGGTCATTTATGGGGGGGTGAATCGTTTCACTACCTTAGAAATAATCGAAGAAATTACCGCACATCCAACCAAACCCGATTATCTTATTTTTCGTCCGTATCATGGTAATACAGCTAGTGTTTTTGACACCCTTGAAGCGAATGCTATTGAATTTGTCACCTTAGAGCAGGCGTTTTCTGACAAAAATGCATCTGAGCTACTGAAGCCTAAACAAAAATATAAGCACTGGATTGGTGAAGTGGCTTACGACAACGCCCGAGGAGGGGAGTTACTGTTAAATGCTTTACTTGAAGAGCACATTAGTCGCCATCCTGACATTAAACCATCAATCACTGGAATTGGTGGAAATTTTGATTATCTGTCCAGCGCCAGAGAGCAAGCGTTAACCGCTTTATTAAGGCGTAATGACGTTGATTTAAATCAGATTTTTCCGACCTATTGGGATCCCAAAAACATTGCGGCTAACTTTGAAACTATACTTAAGCGATATCCGCAAACCAATATTTTTTGGTGTGCAAGTGGTCAACTTACAATGAAAACGTTGCAGCAATATCAACTATTGTCTAACAAACCTATGGTTATAGGTGGATTTGACTGGCTTCCTGAGGCGCTACTAAAAATTCAACAAGGTGAGATTACCGCTTCTGTAGGTGGACACTTCTTGATGGGGGCTATCGCTATTACTAAGATTTTTGACTATCACCAAACAATAGATAGATTTTCTGATCACAATTCGCATTATGATTTTGAAGTGATTAATAAAAATAATGTGACGAATTATTTAAACTTTGTACAACAAGAGAAATGGCAAGAGGTTGATTTTAATCAGTTTTCAGCATTTAAGGCAGGTACGAAAACCCAAACCTTAACAATGCAAAATATCATCAATTCACTCGAGTAATATTGCTTGGCCTTGTGAAAGAATAAAGCGTTTTCACTTTTGAGATTACAACCGCCACTTAAACTTGTTGTACTTAATGTTTTAGGGGCGGTTGTAGTAGTGATTTAAATGCCCAGCTAGGCTGAAGGTAATTTCCAATCAGGTCTAGGGAAATGGCAAGTGTACCCATCGGGCCGGTTTTCTAAATAATCTTGATGTTCTGGCTCAGCTTCCCAAAAATCACCAACAGGCTCTACTTCAGTGACGACTTTTCCTGGCCATAATCCCGACGCATCGACATCGATAATAGTATTTAGCGCTATGACTTTTTGTTCTTCGGAGGTGTAATAAATAGCCGAGCGGTAGGAAGAACCAGTATCGTTACCTTGCCTATTTACCGTGCTAGGATCATGAATTTGAAAGAAAAATTCTAAAATATCTCGATAACTGATCACGTCAGTATCAAATATTATCTCAATCGCCTCTGCGTGGTTGCCATGATTACGGTAAGTTGCATTAGCAACTTCGCCCCCTGTATATCCCACTCGAGTGGAGTGAATGCCGGGACGTTTGCGAATAAGATCTTGCATGCCCCAAAAACAGCCACCGGCTAATACTGCACGTTCAATTGCCATGATTAACACTCCTCAACTTGATCTAAATAGGCTTCATACCCTTGGTTTGCCATGTCATTTTTATGGACAAAACGAAGTGAAGCAGAATTAATACAATAACGCAGCCCTCCTTGGTCTTTAGGACCATCAGGAAACACATGCCCTAGGTGACTGTCACCATGAAAGGAGCGCACTTCGGTGCGCGTCATACCATGGGAATTATCGATAATTTCATTAACGTTAATAGCTTCTATTACTTTAGTAAAGCTTGGCCAACCGCAGCCAGATTCATATTTAGCAGATGAAGCGAATAAAGGTTCACCTGAAACAATATCTACGTATATGCCAGGTAAAGTATTATCTAATAATTCACCGGTTCCTGGATGTTCAGTGCCATTTTTTTGGGTTACCCGAAACTGTTCTGGTGTCAGTGCAGCAATGGCTTGCTGTGATTTTTGATATGTATTCATGCTTTCCTCGTTGGCATTTACGATAAATACTCAGTGGATTGTAACAGACCTGTATTAAGAGTATTTTATTGCGAATGCAGGATAAAGATCACTATCTTTAGCGGATAAATTTATTTGATCCTAAACACTTCACTTTTGGTGCTAATAACCTTGTGGTTCTTAGGAAGATTGTTTTCCTTTATAAATGCAAAAATTTTAAGGGCAAATGAAAGGACTAAAAAAAGTTGAACTAATAAGCTAATTTTTAGTTAAACCACAATTATCTGTTCGGTTAATTCAATTTTAATGATTTAACCTGTCGGTATTTTTTACACTTTTTACATCCTCTTAAAACTAGTTTTTATAACCATATGATTATATTTAACTTTATTTATCTGGCCTAATTAATGCCTTTGAATTACGTGTGCATTAAATCGATTACCCTAGAGAAAATTAAAATGAAAAATAAAATTATTTCAGGATTGTTAATAACGTTACTTAGCGTCGGGTCAACTATTGCAAATGCTACAATACTTTATGGCGTTAGTGGCGCTGGAAATGGCTCAGCATCATCACTTTACACCATAGATACTGTTACTGGTGCTGCAACTTTAATTGGGGCTACAGGTTTTGATGAAGTTACCTCCATCGATTTTAATTCGGTAACCGGTATTTTATGGGGCATCTCGAATGAAACTAAGGAGCTTATCACTATAGATACAACCACAGGTTTGGGCACAGCAGTTGCAACTATGACCTGGGGGAGAAATTCACCTGACATGTCCTTTGATTCATCCGGTGTTTTATATACGTGGAGCGAGCCTTCTCCAGATACCTTGAATACAGTAAACCTAGTGACAGGTGCCACCACAGAAATTGGCCCAAATTCAATTGGTACATCACAATTGGGCCTTGATATAAATTCTTCTGACATTGTTTACGTAAAAAACGCCGACGGGGATATTTATACCATTGATAAAGTAACAGGCGCAGAAACATTTGTTATAAATATTGATAGTACCGGAATCTTTGATAATATTTTGGCCTTCGACCCAAATGACGTTCTGTACACTGTAGATAGATTAGGTAGTGGTGGTGGCTCAACTGAGTCAAATCTGTACACTATAGACCTGTTAACAGGCGCAACCACACTGATTGGCGCTACTGGTGTAGGTACTCTTTCAGCATTAGCATTTGCACCGACACTTGCAAACCCAGTACCTGAACCAACAACACTTGTATTATTGGGGCTAGGACTAGCCGGACTTGGCTTTAGCAAGCGCAGAAAAAATAAATAATTATTGTCCTTAATTTTTATGCAAAATCACCCGCCTATATGGCGGGTTTATTATTTTTGGCCTTTAAAAGTTAATTCACTATAGAAATCACATTAGCAAATTACTGTTTTCTACCAACCAATTGGATTAGGGCGAAATATGGACAAAATGGAAATTAATGAGGCTACTTCTAGGGCGTTGTGTGAAATTTTAAATTCGTGATAATTTTCAGGAGCACATGCAGTGTGGCTCAATTCAGTAGTTTAATACTATTTGGATTGAGCACACTGATATTTTCTGTGAATAACAAATCTCGATTTCTTACAGCTTTCCTGCCTGTATTTGTGTATGTGCGTACTCTACTGCTCGAGCAGTGAGTGCCATATAAGTAATACTAGGGTTTTGTGTTCCTGAGCTGGTCATGCAAGCCCCATCGGTGACAAAAACGTTGGGCACATCATGCATTTGATTCCACTTATTTAAAACACTGGTTTTGGGATCTCGGCCCATACGTGCAGTACCCATTTCATGAATGCAAGCTCCGGGGGCAGTGAGGCTATTATAACTTCCTATATGAGTACAACCCGCTGCTTCAAGCATTTCAACAGCACTTTTTACGCCATCCTCACGCAATGCCAAATCATTTTCACGCAATTTTGCATCAAAGGTGATGATTGGCATGCCATGTTGGTCTCGTTCATCAAAATTAAGGTACATGCGGTTGTCGTGGTGAGGTAACATTTCACCGAAACAGGTCATACTCACATGGTACCCACCTGGCTTAAATATCTCCCCCTTCAGATCGGCTCCGATTTTTCCGTCTGGTATGTTTTTACCGCGCATCGCTTGTCCCTGATACCCAAAGCCACGTTTGTAATCGCTGCGTTTGCTTTGTTCATCAATATTGGTAAAGCGAGGGATATAAAAACCAACAGGTTTGCGACCTTGGTAATAATCATCTTCATGACCCGGAAGCTGCCCATAAGCCCCCATTCCATAATGATGATCCATAATATTGTGGCCAAGTTCGCCACTGGAATTACCTAGTCCATTGGGGAAGGTTTCAGATCTGCTATTAAGCAAAATTGCTGTAGTGCCTACAGTACTGGCATTGCAGAATATAATCCGAGCAGCGTAATCAATCACTTCGCCGGTTTTGGCGTCTTTAACTCTTACACCACTGGCTTTTGCTGATTCGGCATCATATAAAATTTCCATTACTATGCTATCGGATCTTAGGGTTAAGTTTCCAGTTTCGGTGGCCACAGGTAAGGTGGCTGATTGGCTACTAAAATAAGCCCCAAATGGGCAACCTCGCCAGCAACGTGAACGACTTTGACATTGGCCACGGGCGCCTTTATGAATTTCAGGATTGTATTCACTTAAATTAGCAACGCGTCCTGGGGTAACGACGCGATCTGGGTAAGTTTCTGCTACCGCTTCACGAAATTTTTGTTCAGCACAATTCAGTGGGAAAGGTTTTAAAAACACTCCATCTGGCACTTGTTTCAACCCTTCTGCTTGTCCACTGACACCCACAAAAGTTTCAACATAATCATACCAAGGTTCGATGTCGGCATAACGAATCGGCCAATCAACTGCCACGCCTTCTTTGCTGTTAGCTGTAAAATCAATATCGCTCCAACGATAACAATGGCGCCCCCACATTAAAGAACGACCACCTACATGATGTCCTCTAATCCAGTCAAAACGCTCATCTTCGTTGTAGGGATATTCATCATCTTTATTAATAAAAGGTTTGTTATCTTCGTTGACCCACCAAGCTAATCGACTTTGTTTGGGGTAGTGGCTATCGATCTCTTGTTTTGATACTTTTCCTTGATTGGGCAAATCCCAGGTATCTAAATGGGCGGTAGGGTAATCTCCATGTTGCACCATAGGGCCACGCTCTAGAACCAAGGTTTTGTAACCCTTAGTGCAAAGTTCCATTGCTGCATAGCCACCACTTATGCCTGAACCAATTACGATCGCATCAAAGGTATTCTCTTTATTCATTTTTATATTGCCCATGCTTTGCCCCCCAAATCTGCTACAGACACACAGGGTTTGTATTCTCCGGGGATTGGTAAATAGTTAAGATGATTTTCTGCTATTTGTTCTGTGCTTAGATAAAACGCAACGGTTTGCTGTTTAATATCTATATAAGACCAATACGCATTATTACGGGCATCTTCCGAACGAACCTCGATGGATAAAAGTAAGGATTCTTGTTCGCTGGAACTTAAAGAGTCGAAGTGGTTCGCAGCCAAAAAAGACTTAAGTTCATTAAAAATTCTGGTAAATTTTTGCTGATAATCTGCAGGATAAACTTCAGCAAACATACTATCCAATATGAAATTTACCTTAACGTCTGACGCCGAAGGAGTCTCTGTTCTTGGTAAAATTACATCCATTATTTGGGTCATTAGATTAAAATCTTCGGCGCTGAAAAAATCTGCTGGAGAAAGGGAAGTTGAGGTTTCTTTTAATTGACTGTCACAACCAGATAGCATGATCCCCGTCAGAGGTGCACAAATTGCCGTGCCGGTGAGCATGGCGGTGTACTTTAATATTTGTCGTCTATCCATTTTTTTCCTCTTAATTATTTGTTCGCCTATCTACGCAATATAGATTATCGAATTGTATTTCTTTTGATTTTATTATGTTTAATTAATGTTAATTATGGACTTATGATTTTTTGTTTATTCTGCCCAAGTGCATAGGCAGATAGGGTCAACAGATAGGGCGAAAACATGCATTAGTCTTCAAAAAAAATTTAAATGAGGTCTGAGCGATACCAAAATGATGGCGTCTCAGTATGTCATGCAGCGTGCCCGGTCAAGCTTGGCAGATAACATGTTGTGGAGACAGGTTTTAGTTATCCCTTATAATTTCCCGCGCTGCATTGTGCCCAGGTGCACCTGTTACACCGCCACCTGGATGAGTGCCTGCTCCACACATGTACAGATTCTTTATGGGAGAACGATAGTTGCCGTGGCCTAAGAGGGGGCGAGTGCTAAACATCTGATCTAGACTCATATTGCCATGCATAATGTCACCTTTAATCAGTCCGAATACTCGCTCTAAATCAAGGGGGCTCAAGACTTGCCTACCCAGCACCGACTGTTTAAAACCAGGTGCGTATTTTTCAACCTGATCTATGATTAAATCTGCGGCTGTTTCGCGGTGTGTATCCCAATCTATATCGGGGTCGAATTGTTGGCAAAACAAACTGGCTACATGTTGTCCTTCTGGGGCCAGAGTATTATCTAAAGTTGATGGGATCAGCATTTCAACTATAGGCGCTTTAGACCAGCCAAATTCTCGCGAATCCCGGTAACTTCGATCGAGGTAATCACAGGTGGCGCCAATGATTATTCCGCCTGTTAGGTGTTCAGCGCTGGCTCGTTGTTGTTTTGCCAAGCAGGTAAATTTTGGTAATTCACTTAATGCCACATTCATCCGAAAAGTGCCAGAACCGTTTTTGTAATGTTTCATGCGCCGCGCAAAATCTTCTGGTAGTTCTTTTGTATCCACTAATTGGTTATACAACAGACTTGGATTAAGGTTTGAGACTATCACTCTTGCTTCTACCGTTTCGCCACTCTCTAACAAAACACCATAAGCTTGACCATTTTTTACTAACACTTTTTTGACAGCTGCAGCCGTTTGGATTTCAACACCTTTGCTAACAGCAGATTTTGCCATTGCCTGAGTAATGGCACCCATACCGCCGATAGCATGACCCCAAACACCTTTTTCACCGTTTACTTCACCGAAGGCATGATGCATTAAAACGTAAGCAGAACCGGGTGTTTGGGTATCGGCGTAATTACCCACTATGCCATCAAAAGCAAAGGCGCCTTTGACATATTCATTTTCAAAATACAGATCTAAAAAATCCGAAACACTTTTAGTGAATATATCCACTACTATGCGTTCATCTTCAATAGGTAATTTGCGCAGGCGATTGCCAAATTTTGCTGCTTTAAAAATGTCTCTGATCCCACCTCCTGCATTGGGTGGTGTTTCAAGTAAAAAGTCACGAATGATATCGGCGACCATGCCAGTGTCTCTAAAATAGCGCGCTAGTGCATCGGCATCATGCTGAGAAAATCGTGCAATTTCTGCCTCGAGATTTTCTGAGCCTACCACAAATGCCAAAAAGTCTTGGTTGTCATGTGGCCATAAATTGTTGACTTTCCTATGTACAATTTTTAGGCCATTTTTATGTAGATCTAAATCATCAATTACCTTGGGATTAAGTAAGCTTACCGTGTAAGACGCCACCGAATTTCGAAAACCAGGATGGAATTCTTCGGTCACGGCAGCACCGCCTACCACATCGCGACGTTCTAACACACGTACTTTTTTACCGGCCATTGCAAGATAGTTGGCACACACTAACCCGTTATGTCCGCCACCAATGATGATTGCATCTAACATCTGTTTTCCTAAAAATTTGCACAGCGAGATTGACAGTATTGAACACTCGTTCAATACTGTCAATCTCGCTGCTTAAACTGCTTGGTTTCACTCTATGGCACTTACACAATCTGATAAATTAAAACAGCTAGTGGCTGCACAGCAACGAGGGTATTCCCTAGCCCAGTCGTTTTATAAAGACCTAGATGTGTATCAAGCAGAGGTAAAAAATATATTCTTAAAACATTGGTTATACGCGGGTCATGTTTCGCAAATCCCCAGTTCTGGCGATTATTTTACGGTTGATTTTGATACCGAATCAGTGATTGTTTTACGCACTGCAGTGGGAGCTGTGAAAGCTCATTTGAATCTGTGCCGACATCGAGGCTCAAGAATTTGCTTAGATCAGTCCGGTTCGCAAAAATCTCTTACATGTCCCTATCACGCGTGGAGCTATAATTTGGATGGGGAACTCATTTCTGCTCGCAATATGCCCGATGATTTTGCGCGTTCAGTAAACGGCTTACATCACGTAAACGTTGCGCTTTTAGGGGGGCTGATTTTTATCTGTTTAAGTAACACTCCTCTTAGTTTGGATTCTTTGCGTCATGATCTCAAACAACCCTTTAAACTGTTTGGCATGAATTCCATGAAGCTGGCCGAGCAGAAATCCTATCGGATCCTAGCTAATTGGAAGTTAGCAGTTGAGAACTATCAAGAGTGTTATCACTGTGCACCTTCACATCCAGAATTTGCACAAATACATGCCATGGCTAAGTCTCCTAAGGTGTTTCAAACAGCCAAAGTAAACTTCTCACAGGCAAATCAAGATAACCCAAAGTTTATGGCGCTCAATCGTTATTTTGATTTAGCTGAAAAGGGACAAGAAGGTTATCAATATGATCGCAATCCCTTACTTCCTGGTGCTTTAAGTGGAAGTGTAGGGGGGAAACCTGTGGCCCCCTTACTGGGGGCGCTGCAAGAATACGATGGTGGTGCCTCAGAATTGATGATTGGACCCCTTAGTTACTTTCTCATTTATGATGACCATATGCTTGGTTACCGCTTTCTGCCCGTTTCTGTTGATGAATGTATCTGTGAAGTGTCTTGGTTTGTTGAAGAGTCCGCTGTGCAGGGGCAAGATTATCAACTTGAGCAACTTACTTGGCTTTGGGATGTGACTACCCAAGCAGATAAAAGCATTATTATGAATAACCAAAAAGGTGTGGATTCAAGGTTTTATCAACCTGGAAGGCTCTCTGAAATGGAAAGTTTTCAGCAGAGTTTTTTAGATTGGTATTTGCAAACCTTGGTTTAAATTATTTGCAACTTGGTAATGCACAGGCAGCATCCACCCATTGTTCACACAAAATAACGGCTTCTTCGGCACTAAAGGTGTCGCTGGATAAGCACCACTCTAACCATAAACCGTCAATGATAGCGGTCAGTCCAATGGCGGCAAGACGAGGCGTGGGTTTAACAGCCTGGACTTGGTTTAATTCAGAAAAACTTTGTTCTAGAAAGACTCTAAAAGCTTGGTTAGATGTGTCGTGGGCCACTTTGATTTGTGGCGCTTTATCGATCATGCCCCAGAAAACTACCCAAGCTCGAAGGATCCTGCGTTGCATCACCGAATTGCTGAATGTCTCTTGAATAAAAACAGAGAGTCTTTGCCTTGGATTTTTAGAGTGGTGTGATTTATCAATCGCTTCATCTAACAAACGCAATGCTAAATTCATATATGCTGCAGCTAATAGGTCGTTGAGCGTACCAAAGTGATAATTAATCAAACCAACCGCCATCTCGGCTTTTTCACAAATTTTACGTACTGAGCAGCCATTCACTCCTTCTAGCATCAATGAGTCTAAAGTGGCTTGGATAAGCTTTTTCTGCGCTTTGCTATAGCTCGGCCGTTGAGGAATATTTAATTTTAAGTTTGTCATGGCGCAACCATAAAGTACAAAGAGTTGAATGTCATCATGAACTCTTGAGGTGCAGCTTAGTATTGACATGGGTCATTGGAAAATATTTTTAAATAAATGCCCTAAATACAGCCTCAAAATTAATTATTCAGGCCCTGTTTTGGGGCGAAATGGCAATATATTTTATTGGTTGCACCTTAGTGGGGAGTAGTTGGTGTTTTTCTGGGCATAGCGCGGCATTTTAATGGGAACAATAATTGCTTTGTCTATTAAATGATAATCATCACTTTAGAGTACAAAAGTAAATGTTAGAGCACCTTTGGCTGCTAATTTCTACTATGTTTGTTTTTTTAATGCAGGTGGGCTTCTTATGTTTAGAAAGTGGCAGAACTCGCAGTAAAAATAATATTAATGTAGCAGCTAAAAATGTCACCGATTTTATCGTTTCCGCTAGCGTGTTTTGGTTATTTGGTTTTGGCTTAATGTTTGGTCCAAGTGTCGCAGGATGGATTGGGACGGGTGAGTTTTTATTTGGTGAAAATAACACGCCTTATCAAATTCTGTTTTTTCTTTTCCAAATGATGTTTTGTAGTACGGCTGCCACTCTGACATCTGGTGCTGTGGCAGAGCGAATGCGCTTTTCAGGTTATATTTATATTACCGTTATTCTTAGCGCCTTTATTTATCCTGTGGTGGGCCATTGGGCATGGGCAGGCGCGTATACCTCGGGCAACGATGGATGGCTGCAACACTTAGGTTTTATTGATTTTGCAGGTTCAACTGTGGTGCATTCAGTCGGCGGTTGGGTAGCACTAGCGGCCGTTTTAGTGATTGGACCTAGATTAGGACGCTTCCAATCAGACCATAACTTTCCCTCTGGTAGCAACATTCCCATGGCCGCTTTAGGCACTATGCTTATTTGGTTTGGTTGGTTTGGTTTTAATGGCGGCAGTGCGCTTACTTTTGATGATTTAGTGCCTATTATTATTTTAAACACCTGTTTAGCGGGTATTTGGGGCGGTTTGGCTAGCACGGTTTTACATCAAATGACCCAGCGTTATGTAGACGTTAGTTCTAGCCTAAATGGTATTATTGCAGGATTAGTGGGAGTGACGGCGGGCTGCCATGCAGTGTCACCCATTGAAGCTGCATTTATCGGCATTTTGGCGGGGGGCATCGCACACTATGGTTCACAACTACTCGACATATTAGAAGTGGATGATGCGCTAAAAGTGATCCCAACACACTTATTTGCAGGTGCGTGGGGGACCTTGGCGGTGGGAATTTTTGGCGACCCGCTAATATTAGGTACTGGGTTATCGATGATTCAGCAAGTTGCAGTGCAATTAATGGGTATCATCACAATTGGATTCTTTAGTTTTTGTGTGAGTTATCTGTTAATAGTGCTTCTTAATCGCTTACACCCACTTAGGGTATCGGAAGACGATGAAAACAGAGGTTTAAATGTCAGTGAACATCATGCCACCACTGAGTTGATTGAATTATTAGATGATATGCAAACCCATCAAATAGACGGCAATTATAGCTCACCGGTAAAAGAAGAGCCTTTCACTGAAGTTGGCCAAATCGCAAAAAAATATAATCAGGTCATTTCAAAAGTATCCCAAGAAATGCATGCTAGAGAGCAGGCAATCAACCAATTTAAGTTGAGTGAAAAACGTAAAAGTGCCATTTTGGACTCTTCGATGGATTGCATTATTTCCATTAATTGGCAAGGTCATATAATTGAATTTAACCCTGCAGCTGAACGTACTTTGGGGATTTTGAAAAATCAAATTTCCGGTCAGAGTTTTATTGAAAACTTTGCGCAGGATGAAGATAAAGAACTCTTTACTGTAAGTTTGTCCCACCAATTTTCTTACGCTAGTGGCTTAGTGTTAGACAGGCGTTCTAAATTACAATTAAAACGTGCTTCAGGGCAAACCTTCCCAGCTGAAATTACCATTACTAGCGCTAGGGTAAGTATGGACAAAAGGCTGGAATTTACTTTACACCTTAGAGATGTCACCCAAGAGCAGAAAATTCAATCAAGATTGCACTTTTTGGCTTATAAAGATCCACTTACTCATCTTTCAAATCGTACTCACCTAATGCGTGAGCTCAACTTGGCCGTTAGCGAAGCAAAGCTCAATAAGAACGTGATTGCGCTGTATTTTTTGGATTTAGATAACTTTAAAAAAATTAACGATACCTTAGGGCATAAAGCGGGTGACTTTTTGTTAGTACAGGTTGCTGAGCGATTAACTAAGGTATGCCGCGAAAACGATGTAGTTGCGCGTTTGGGGGGAGATGAATTTATTATAGTTGTAACAGGTGCGCTGACGTCCGAGAGCATAGGTGAAAAGGCTCAACACGTATTAACTGCATTACGGGATGTCATCACCATAAATGATAAAAATTACCGCATCCCTGCCAGTATCGGCATAGCGATCTCTGATTCGGGTGATGTCAGTCCCGATGAATTGATACAACACGCCGATATCGCTATGTATCACGCCAAAACAAAAGGCAGAGATAATTTTCAATTGTATACCGATCTCATGGGAGAAAAAGCACTTGAAGACGGTGAATATGAAAGAAGGATCCAAGCCGCATTAGAGCTGAATCAGCTTAGTATGGTGTATCAACCCAAAGTAACCGCTGAAGGCAGATTAGTGTCTTTAGAAGCTTTGATACGATGGCACCATCCAACTTTGGGGCATATTTCGCCGGCTGAGTTTATCCCCATTGCAGAGCAAAGTAACCTGATTGTGGCTATTGGGGAGTTTGTTATTGTGGCCGTCTTGAAAACCCTGAAACAGTGGTTTGAACAAGGGTATCAGGTGTTGCCTGTCTCTATTAACATTGCAGGGCGACACCTTGTTAGTCCAGAATTTTTGCCTTTTATCAAATCTCAGTTAGCGCTATACAACATTGATGGAAAATACCTAGAAATTGAGATCACCGAAAGTATGTTGATTGAAGACATTGAAAACTGTGTGTCTATTTTAAACGAGTTGAAGTCACTTAATTGTAATGTTTCGGTGGATGATTTTGGAACGGGTTATTCGTCGTTAAGTTACTTAAAAATATTACCCTTGGATATCCTAAAAATTGATCGATCTTTTGTGGCAGAGAGTGATGTAAAACTCGAGGATGCTGAAATATGTGCGACTATTGTTAATCTTGCAAAAAGTCTTAAATTAACCGCTATTGCAGAGGGCATTGAAACCGCATCACAATTGGCCACCTTACAAAAAATGGGATGTGAATATTTTCAAGGCTATTATTTTCACCGACCTAAAAGTGTTGCAGAAATTAATAAGCTTTTAACTAAAAAGTTAACACATACAGGTATATAAAGGGGGAGATGACTCCCCGTTTTGCTAAGGTGTATACCGCTAATTCCCCGTCAGCTCTTTCAAAATAATGCTCCAATGATCCAGTCCATCATAAAAAGTCTTCTTAGGTAAACGCTCATTCAAACCGTGGGCAAACATTTCATCTGGGTTCATAAACGCGCTGGATAAGGCCCATGTGGGGATACCTGCTTTGCGAAAGTGCATGCCGTCTGTGCCACCTGATTCCATGTAGGCAATGATTTGTAATTCTGGATAACGTGCATGTACCGCTTTTTTGATCGCCCCCATAACGTCATCTCGCAATTCGGATATTGGGCTTTCTACCGGTGTATCTAAAGTGACAAATTCAATGGCATCGTTTTTAACGACTTTTTGTAATGTTTGTTTGACCTGCGCAACACTTACCCTTGGAAAAATTCGGCAGTTGACGGTAGCTGTGGCCGATTGAGGTAGGGCATTTTCGGCGTGTCCTGCTTTTAACATAGTGGTAATACAGGTAGTGCGAGTGGTGCCTACGTATGAGGATTCTATTTCAAGTCGGTCAGAGGCTTTTTTGTTGCTTGGATCATCTGCAAATGCTGTCATAGCTTTTCCAAGTTCGCCGCCCAATTGTGCGCCTGATACTTTGAAGAACTCACGAGTCATGTCACTCCATCTCACTGGGAAGTGATAGTCTCTGATATTAAGCAGTGCTGTTGAGAGTTCATAAATGGCATTGTCGGGTCTAGGTCTTGAGCTATGCCCGCCTTTGTTGCGCAATGTGAGTTCGAAGCTGACATAGGTTTTTTCAGCCGCTTGTACCAAATACGCTATGGCTTTGCCGGATTTATCAAGATCACCACCTCCAGCATCAGAGTTGAGAGCATATTCCGCGTTTGCCAATTCAGGGCGTTCATTAGCGAGCATTTTTGTGGTGACCATGCTGGTTTCTTCGTCGCCAGTAAAAACCAAAAACATATCTCGGTTAGGGATAAAGCCTTCTTTTTTCAAACGTATAAAAGTGGACGAGAGCATGGTGATACCCAGTTTATTGTCGATAGTGCCGCGGCCGTAAAAATACTTATCATCTTGCGCGAGCTTAAAAGGAGGGCGTTCCCAATCTTTGTCTAGGGCTTCTACTACGTCCATATGGCCGAGTAAAAGTATAGGGCGTTTAACAGTCCCATCTCCTTGGTAGCGTACAATCATGCCAGCAGTTTCACCTGTGGGAAGAATCTGAATATCGTCATCTGTAAAACCAACTTCACGGAATTCTTTGGCTAGGTATTCGGCCATTTCTGGGACGTTGCCACGACCAGCGACGGTTGGGATCTCAATGATGGTTTTGTAAATTTCCAGAGTTTTTACTGCGTGAGGAGTGTCTTTTACTGCAGCGAAAGTAGGCATTATCGCTAACAACAATATTGTGAGTGATAGAATTTTAATCATGCTAGTCTTTCCATGTGTAGATGATGAACAAGTCACTACTTTAGTCCTATTTTTTGTGAATTGCAGTTACCTACTGCACTTTATCTTGGTTTTATACTGTGATTAAGCTGACAAAGCCTTTGCTAAGCGGCTTTGAGTGCTTTAGGATCGCGCTGTTTTCATCTTATTTTTATATGTCGGTAAATTCTGTGGCTTCAGCTAGTTCAATAACTTTACTCAAAAACGCTAATGTTTATGCGCCAGATGCAATGGGTCTTAAGCATTTAGTGATTGGTGGCGGAAAAATTCTGTATATGGGTGATGACCTGCCTGTATTGGACTCGCTACTTGCCGTTGATGAACTTGATCTGCAAGGCCAAGCACTGCTCCCAGGTTTTATAGACGCCCATACTCATATCACTGGTGGTGGCGGTGAAGCGGGGTTTTCTACTCGAGTTCCCGCCGTGCCTTTAAGTCAATTTACCCTAGCCGGCGTCACTACTGCGGTTGGGTTGTTGGGCACCGATGATTTGACTCGCAGCACTGAATCATTACTTGCTCAAGTGTATTCGTTGCGTGAAGAAGGTTTATCTGCCTATTGTTATACCGGTGGATATCATCTGCCGCCCACTACATTAACAGGCTCAATAAGGTCTGATATTGTTTTTATTGAGCCTATAGTGGGGGTCGGTGAATTGGCCATTAGTGATCATAGATCATCACAACCCACACTCAATGAATTATTAAAGGTTGCATCAGAGGCTCACGTTTCTCGGTTGATGACTGGTAAAGCCGGAATAGTGCATTTGCATTTAGGTGATGGAGAGCGGGGATTATCATTAGTGCGAGAAGCCATCGCTTCGTCAGAGATCCCAGCTAAAACCTTTAATCCTACTCATGTAAATAGACGTAGAGAATTATTCGAAGAAGCCTGTGAATTAACCAAGCAAGGTTGCTGGATAGATGTTACCGCCTTTGAAACAGGTGAGGTAGGCTATGAGCCAGCCGACGCATTATTACGCTATATCAATAGTGATTTCCCCCAAGATAAATTAACCATTAGTTCAGACGGCGGTGGTTGTCTGCCTAATTTTGATTGCCATGGTCATATGACCAAAATGGATTTTGCTAATTCCATCGCTATGACTAATGTGTTTTACCAGCTGGTGGATCAAGGAACAAAAATACAAGATTGTTTGGCATTTTTTACCAGCAATGTTGCAACGCTTATGAACTTTAAAACTAAAGGTCGAATAGCACGCGGAATGGACGCTGATTTAATCGTTTTAGATACTCAAAACCGCATAAGCCACGTTATGGCTATGGGTGTTTGGCATATCTACAATAAAGAAGTTGTTAAGAAAGGTACCTTTGAGGAATAAAAATGCCGTCTCCAGATATTGAAGGCCAACAACGCGGGTTTGTGATACCCATTGGTGGTGCCGAAGAAAAAATAGATAACCCAGAAATTCTCACTAAATTTGTTGAATTATGTGGTGGCAGCGATGCAGATATTTGTATTGTACCTACCGCCTCTCAATTGGAAGATACCGGTGAGAGATATCAAAAAATATTTAAGGAGTTGGGCGCTGGGCATACTCATTGGTTACCTATTGGTGATCGCAATGATGCTAAGAAAGAAGAATATGTCACCCAGCTTGAAAGCTGTACTGGTATATTCATCACAGGGGGTAACCAATTACGTTTGTCGACTATTCTTGGTGGCACACCTATCGCTCAAACTATTCGTAGGTTAAATGCTCAAGGTGTACATGTAGCAGGTACATCAGCAGGCGCAGCTATTGTCTCGCAACATATGATTACTGGTGGCAATACCGGCATTGTGCCTACAGAAGATGGCGTTAATTTAGCGCCAGGTATGGGACTGATTAATACTATAGTGGTTGATCAACATTTTAATGAGCGAAATAGGTTATCGCGCCTATTAAGTGCAGTGTCTTATAATCCGTTTTTACTTGGCCTAGGACTGGATGAAGATACTGCTGCTTTTATCGATAGTAATAATGAATTTACCGTAGTGGGCAGTGGCGCAATTACAGTAATTGATCCTTCGGATATTGAACATTCTTCTATGGCAGAAGCGCGAAGTGGTGATGCATTGACTTTGCTTAACTTAAAATTACATATATTGGCAAATGGCAGTCGTTATAATATTAATGATCGTCAAGCCTTTATTGAGTAACCCCTCTTAAAATATGGGCAGGTATGATTTTTACCCTGCCCATATCAGTCAGATCTTTTGTTCCTAAAACATTAAAAACAATGGCGCTTATGGTTGTTTTTCTATAAGTTAGTTTACTGTGTTATTCGTCAACACTTTCTCAATGTATTCTTAATTCAGTAAATTTAAGCAGGAAACTTTAGCCTATGAAAATTCTCAGCAAAAATGTGTATGTTGGTCCAAATATCTACGCTAATTTCCCTGTCATTCGTTATCAAATCGATATTGGTGAGTTAGAAAATTGGCCTTCAGTAAAATTGGGCTCGGGCTTTATTGATGGACTGATTGCAGCTTTACCTTCATTACAAAGCCATGGTTGTTCCTATGGAGAAGAAGGTGGCTTTATCAGGCGTTTAAGAGAAGATGAAGGAACCTGGATAGGGCATATTTGGGAACATGTGGCCCTTGAATTACAAAACTTGGCTGGCTCACCCGTTAATTTTGGGCGTACTCGAAGCCTTAAAAAAGAAGGCTGTTATAACGTTGTTTATCAATATCATCAAAGAGATGTTGGCCTAGAAGCCGGCGCTTTAGGTATGCGCTTGTTAACACATCTGATGCCGGCTAACGTCCAGCAAGCTATTAGTACTGATATTGAAGAAGATTTTGATTTTAACGACGAACTTCGCAGTTTTGTGCGTATGGCGCAGCGTAAAGAATTTGGTCCCAGTACTGGCTCTCTAGTTGCTGCTGCAGAACAGCGCAATATTCCTTGGCTTAGACTTAACGAATATAGTCTAGTGCAGTTTGGCCACGGTAAATACCAGCAACGTATTCAAGCCACTATTACCAGTCAAACCAAACATATTGCTGTAGAAATTTCCTGCGACAAAGAAGACACCCATAATTTACTGAATGATTTAGGATTGCCTGTACCACAACAATTGATGGTTTACAGTGAAAGGCAAGCTGCAAGGGCAGCGAACCGTATTGGTTTTCCTGTGGTAGTTAAACCTTTAAATGCCAACCATGGTAGAGGCGTGAGCATTAACCTCACTACAGATGAAGAGGTTGTGACCGCCTATCATGAAGCGCAAAAACACGGTACCAGCAAAGCTATTTTGATAGAAAGTTTTCTGACCGGATTTGATCACAGAATGCTGGTTGTCAACGACGAACTAGTGGCGGTGGCGAAACGCGTTCCTGGCCATGTAGTGGGTGATGGCATAAACACTATTGAAGAACTTGTTAATATTGTGAACCAAGATCCGCGCCGTGGTATTGGTCATGAAAAAGTGTTAACTAGATTGGAATTGGATAGTCAAGCCGAACGACTATTGGAAGAGGCAAATTACAATAAACAAACGGTTTTGGATAAAGACCAAATTTTCTTTTTACGCTCTACAGCAAACCTATCTACTGGCGGTACCGCCATTGATGTGACAGATATGGTGCACCCAGATAACAGAGATATGGCAGTGCGCTCTATTAAAGCTATCGGTCTTGATGTGGGTGGAGTCGACTTTTTAACTGACGACATCAGTAAATCCTATAAAGAAATTGGTGGCGGAATTTGCGAATGTAATGCGGCGCCTGGTTTTAGAATGCATGTGGCACCCAGTGAAGGCACACCAAGAGATGTCGCCGGAAAAGTCATCGACATGTTGTTCCCAGTAGGCAGCCAATCACGGATCCCCATTGCTGCTATTACCGGTACTAATGGGAAAACCACCACGTCACGTATGTTAGCTAGCATCATGAAGTCGTCTGGATTTACCACCGGCATGACCTCTACAGACGGGGTCTATATAGACGGTCATTTAAGCGTTAAAGGTGATATGACAGGCCCTACCGCGGCGCAAATTGTATTGCGTGATCCTAGTGTTGATTTTGCCATTATGGAAACCGCTCGAGGTGGTATTCTAAAACGTGGTTTAGGTTATACCAGTTGTAATGTAGGGGCTTGCCTTAACGTTACAGCAGACCATCTAGGTCAAAGAGGCATTAATACAGTAGAACAACTGGCGCAAATAAAACGCGTGGTAGTTGAAGTCGCCAAAGATGTAGTGGTGCTTAATGCAGACGATCATCTATGTTTACAGATGGCTGATTTCTGTGAAGCCGAGCGTATTTGTTATGTAACCATGGACTCGGGTCATGGCCTAGTGCGTGAACATATTCGCAGTGGTGGTATGGCGGCGGTACTCGAAAAAGGTATTAACGGTGATATGATCACTATCTATGATAAAGGCGCACATATACCGCTACTTTGGACCCATTTAATCCCAGCAACAGTGGAAGGTAAAGCGATGCACAATGTGCAAAACGCGATGTTTGCCGCTGCTATTGCCTATAGTTTTGAAACCTCGCTGGAAAATATTCGCCAAGGCTTGCGAATTTTTAATACTTCTTTCTATCAAGCCCCAGGGCGACTGAATATTTACGACGAATTACCTTTCAAAGTGATACTCGACTACGCACATAATCCCGCTGCAATCGAAACCATTACCGATTTAGCAACACGACTAGATGTCACTGGAAAACGCCGCATTGTACTTGCTATGCCTGGCGATAGACGAGATGAAGATGTGTTAGCTGTGGCAAATATCACCGCTAAGGGATTCGATAGCTTTATTTGCAAAGCGGATGATGACAGACGAGGTCGTGGACACGATGAAGTCCCAGAAATGCTTAAACAAACATTGCTTGAAGCAGGTATAGATGAAGCCGATATTCAAGTTATCCCATCTGAAGAAGAAGCAATTGAGCAAGGACTGAAGGATTGTGCAAAGGGAGATTTGCTGATTATTTTGGGAGACAACATCACCCGTTGTTGGAAACAGATCGTACATTTTAAAGGCCATGCAGACTTAGATAAACAAGATGAAACACCCTCTCAAGACTTCCCTGAAAAACTCTTTGAACCTATTGAACATAAGTTCGAATTAAACGCAGGAGAGTCACTGGTGCATGACGAACGTGGGGTGCGATTGGTGGTTGAGCATGACGAAGATTCTGATTAAGGAATAGTCGACTGATGCGATTAGAACTAGACGAAGCTAGGCGCTTAACTGGGCCTAACTTATTGTGGGATCACCCTGGCGCCATTGTTGATGTGTTCATTGCAGGCATTGATAAGCAGAAAGTGGTGAATCTTTGGCAGCACTGGGTAGCAAAGCTGTTAGAGGAGTTTGGTTGGCAGTCAGACACTACCTATAGGCTGCATAATGAAGGGGCAAACTTAGCCCTTTGTGCTCCTATGGATGCACTTTATTGTGCTTGTGACCTTGCTGAACTGGCGTGGCATTGTGCTGTGGCTGAGCTAAGAGGTGAAGCGATACCAGATTGGCAACAACGGCTAAATGAATTACACCTTGAACTGGCTGAAGAACGCAATCCTGCGCTTATTTCTTTTATGGATGCAGCACAAAAGCACGGCGTAAGTTGTATCGTTGATGACGATGAAGTCAGCTTAGGGATGGGGAAGTCATCACAAACTTGGCCGAGTCGTGCCCTGCCAGAATTAGCAACTATTCAGTGGCAGCAATATCAAGATATTCCACGGGTTTTTATCACAGGCACTAACGGTAAATCTACTAGTGTACGCTTAGCATCGCACATTGCTAAAGCCGCTGGTTATGTGGCAGGCGTCACGTCTACTGACTTTATTCGTGTGGGTGATGACATCATTGATACGGGCGACTATTCAGGTCCAGGTGGTGCCAGAATGTTACTTAGGAATCCGCGCACTGAACTCGCTTTTTTAGAAGTGGCGCGAGGGGGAATTTTAAGAAGAGGCATACCTGTTGATTCGGTTAATGCAGCGCTGATTACCAACGTTGCCAGCGATCATTTAGGGCAATATGGTATCAATACAGTTGCAGAACTTGCCCAAACCAAATTTGTTGTGGCGAAGGGACTAGATGCGAACGGCACCTTAGTATTAAACGCCGACAATAAGCTGGTGGTTGAACAAGCCTTAAAGTTAGACAAAAAGATTTGTTGGTTCAGCACAGACGAAACGAATCCTCTTATCCAAAGCCAGTTAACCTCAGGTGGGGCGGCCGTATTTATACGTAATAGACATATTGTTTATGCGGCAGCTAACCAAGAAGAAGTTATTGAAGGACTGGAACAGGTTCCCATGACCCTTAATGGGGCCGCCGAGCACAATGTACAAAATGCATTAGGCGTAGTGGGTTTATGTAAAGCGCTGAACTTACCGACTCAAGCGATTCGAGATGGCTTACAGGATTTTGGTAGCAATGCTCAAGACAATCCTGGAAGGGGCAATATCTATGAGGTCAATGGTATTCAGGTGCTTGTGGATTTTGCCCACAACGAACACAGTATGCGAGCGGTTGTAAAAACCATTAAACAACTACCTGCTAAACGTCGAATAGCCATGTTTAGTCATGCTGGGGACAGGAGTGATGAGGACATTCGCAATCTTACCGCTGCCGTAACCGAGTTAGACGCCAGTTTATATGTTGTCTGCGAGTTAGAGCGTTATTTACGAGGGCGGGAAATAGGCGATGTGCCAAAAGTGGCGACTGAGTTTTTGCGACAACAAGCAGTCCCAGCCAAAAAAATACAATATGCAGCTAATCCACTAGAAGGCGCAAAAATCGCTATGGAATTCGCGCAACCCGGTGACGTAGTTTTATTATTTGTTCTGTCGGATAGGGAAGAAGTGCACCATTACTTGTCGCAATTAAAGGGTTAATACAGCTATTTTTATTCATGGGCTAGTACTGTTGCCACAGCGTTTTTAAGCTTACTCCTATTATTTTAATAGGAGTCGTGCTAACAAAGGGAAATAGACGCCTTAACCTGAGTGTGTGGTAAAGCTTAAAGTGTTAGTTGCGACTTTTGTATAATTTTACGTAAGGTGGGTTGTGTTACGTTGAGTAACTTCGCTTTTTGTTGCTGACTCACGTCGCGCTGCAGCACTATGGCATGTAATGATGCTTCTATTGACTGCCATATTGTACTTTGAGAGTTGTTCTGTAGCAGATTATCGAAAAGGTGGTGACAATTTACTGTCAATTCCTGTAACTGAGTATCATCAAAAGCCTGCGTATTCAACTTTGCATAACGACGGCGTATCGTGGACTCTGACTGATTAAGGTGTTGAGCGACTTGATACAAACTTCCCCATTTCACTACACATCGCGCTAACCAATGTTTTTCTAACCAGTCGCTGACCGAAAAATTCTCTGTCTGCTGACTAGCCACGTCCACTAAGTGAGTCATTAAATCCGACATTTGGTTTAAGTCGTCAGCATTCGTATTTGATATTGCAGCAACTGGGGGCTCCGCGACCAGAGAGTTAGTAGTGGTTTTTTGAAGATCGTTGTCTTCTGTCGCTTCTTGCTGCAAAACCAGATGTTCAGACTCAACATAATTGCCTGCACAGAGTATGACCGCGCGCATCATACAATTTCTTAATTCCCGAACGTTTCCTGGCCAAGTGTAGGTCCGTAACTTTTCTAGAGCGCTCTCGGAAAAATCGCTGATGTCTTTTTTATATTGCTGGCTAAATTTGCGTAAAAAGTGTCGAGACAATAACAATGCATCTTCACCCCTTTGATTCAGAACCGGTAAACTTAGGGTAAATACGTTTATCCTATGATACAAGTCAGCGCGGAAACGTCCTGTTGCCACTTCATCTTGTAAATTGCGATTGGTGGCAAGCACTAAGCGTACGGCCACTTTTCTGACACGCTGATCCCCAACAGGAATAAAGGTTTTTTCCTGCACAAAACGTAATAACTTTGACTGGATATCTAAAGGCAGTTCGCCTACCTCGTCTAAAAACAAAGTACCACCGTCTGCTTGGGCAATTTTACCCGGCTGACTATTAATTGCCCCAGTAAATGCGCCTTTCCTGTGTCCAAATAACTCACTTTCAATCAGGTGCTCTACAATAGTCGAGCAATCGACGGTAATAAAAGGTTTATCTGGATGTAAACTTTGGTTATGAAGCTGTTGAGCAATCACTTCTTTGCCTGTCCCCGACTCACCTATGATCAGTACTGATGCGTCGGTTGGCGCAACAAGGTGCACTTGATGCATTAAGGTACGCATGGCGGCAGATTCAAATATTAACTCGTGCCCATCCGAATGATCCGTATCAGTCACTGTACGTCTATTTTTGTCTTGCTCAAGTAGAATAATACGATCAAGTGCGGCGGCTAAATTAGGCGAAATTTGTTCAAGCTGTTCGCTACACTTGTGTATTTCAAGATTAGCTTGAGGTAGCCAACAAACCACTAAAACGGCCAAACATTGGCCTCGGGTAATAAGGGGAATAACAACATTCTGAAAAGGTGTCAGTTTAGATATAGACTGGATTTTATTGCTGTCGAGGGATCCTAGTTTAATGCTGATTTTTACCTCATTGTGAATGTTTTGAACATCAACCTTAGCTTTAGTTGTGCTACAAGCTAAGTGACTTAACTCAGCACCTTGTGGCATGTAAAGGCCCACAAATTCGCTTTGTAATCCAGTATTCAATAATTCACAGACCTGAGAAGAAAATGCCTGTAAAGAGTGGGTACTTCCGATTAAACGAATGATATCCCACTGTAAATTCATTAGTCTAAAATCATCATTGGGGGCGTCAGAAAATTTGCCACTCATGCGGTCTAAGTTGGCCAATATATTGGCATCAAATTGAGGTTGCCAACTTACCAGTTTTCCGCCGCCTACACTGCGAGCCGCTTGCAAGGCGGCATTGGCCCGGCGGAATAATTCCAATGGCAATTGCTCACCCAATTGTTCTTCGGCTTCTAGTGTGGCTAAACCAAAACTAAATTCTAAATTAATCTTCTTGTTTGAAAATGACTTAGTACGCAGCATTTGTAACATACGGGCTGCCAAAATTTGCCCTTGTTGTTCATTTGTGTCAGGTAAATGGGCAGCAAATACTGCACCGCTGAAACGACTGGCAAAGTCGTCATCACGTAACACCCCTGAAATACTCTGGATAATTTCCCGCAACACTTGGTCACCTGCTTCACGACCGTGAATCCTATTAAACTCTGAAAAGTCATCTGGATTAATCAGCAACAAGGTGACAGCGGCGCTTTGTTGATTAAGTTGTTCAAGCCATTCATGACTCTGCCAACTGGCTACTTGACGTAAAATAAGTAAGCTTTCGTTCTTAGGTAAAGGACCAACAAAACCATCGACCATCATCACAGTGTTATCTAACTGAATAGGAAAAGGTGGCAACCTAGTCATAGCGTGAGTATGGCTTAAGTCTGACAAGATATGTTGCATACGGCTTTTGGCGGTACTCGATGGAATATCTAAGCTCTCTAGCCAATTTTTTCCTATTGCTGAAATCCCTTTATTTTGCATTAAAGTACGCAACTCAAGATTCATATCAATAATGTCACCCTGTGGGCTTAAGGTAACTGATAAGTCACCTAAACAATTCGACAACAATGCCAGCTTGTGTTCCGCATACCACTTAGCTTGTGTTGCCTTGGCTTGCTGTTTTAATAGTTGCAACAGCAGGGCTAATACTTCGCACCCTCGCCAGTCGACTACTTGATGTTCTCTTGAGATTTGACTGACTTGCCAGCCCAGTGTATCTGCGGGTAACCAATAAATTTGGCAATCTACTAATGTATATTTTGCAGTCAGCTCAATTGCATCGTCTAGATTCTGGCAGACCACTAACCGCGGTGCTGCGGGGGGCAGATCTGGTGACGCATTCACCATCAGTTCACTGCTAAGAGCAACCACCTTAATCTTAAATTCTGTATTGGCAAGTTGTTCCTGCAACTCTGAAATCACAGAACTACTTGGATCTTCTACATATAATAAAATCGGTTCAAGAGCTTCATTTACAGACGGCATGTCAGGCATAGGCTTAATCATTATTGCGGCATCAAATGGGTGAAGTTTTGTTGCAGCAATGGAGAGATATATTCTGCCGCCACTGGGCGCGAGAATAGATATCCTTGCAGCAGGAGATTTTTAGTATTTTGTAGAGTGGTGATCTGGCCGCTGTATTCTATGCCTTCAGCAATGACACCCAAATTTAAGCTCGACGCTAGGGCTAAAATCGCCTCCACTATGGCAATATCATCTGGTGGAGAATTGATATCACACATAAACGAACGATCAATTTTAAGAATATCAATTGGGAATTTCTTTAAATAACTCAAGGAAGAATAACCGGTACCAAAATCATCCACCGCAAGGGTTATCCCTAGTGCTTTTAATTCTTTAAGTCGCGCAATGTTTTCTTCTGCGTCACTCATAATCACGGATTCGGTAAGTTCTAACTCTAACAACGAGGCTTGTAACTGACACTCTTTGAGTACCTTTTGCACCACTTCAGGAAAGTCAGGCTGCTTAAATTGATGACCGGATACATTTACCGCCACACGGATAGGATGACCGCTGTCCTGCCAAATTTTGGCTTGCTGGCAGGCATGATAGAGTATTTGTTGACCTAAATTGATGATCATTCCGGTTTCTTCGGCAATGGGAATAAACTCATCAGGAAAAATTGGCTGACCTTGAGGTTTGTGCCATCTGGCCAAGGCTTCAACACCAAGGATACGACCTGTTAAAGCACACACCTGAGGTTGGTAGAATGGTATAACTTCATTGTTTTCCAAGGCCTTACGTAAGTCTTGTTCAAGCTGTAATCGAGCTGCAGCTTTGGAGTTCATAGAGTCTTGATAAAACCGATAACAACAACGCCCAGAATCCTTTGCAAAATACATGGCGGTATCAGCATTCTTAAGCAAGGTTTCGGCGTTTTCGCCATCACTAGGAAACACGGAAATACCAATGCTAGGGGTGATCACTACTTCAAATTGTTCTAATTGAAAGGGGGTGCTGAAGCTACGTATTACTCTTTCAGCCACTAACATTGCTTCATTCGCGTTGTTTAGGCGACTCAAAAAAATTGTAAACTCATCTCCACCAAAACTGGATAACTGGGTTGCTTGGGGTTCTGCACTCAGACCTGTGCGGGCAAACATATCACTGTCTCGTAAATTTGCTTGTAAGCGCAGTGCTACTTTGCGAAGTAACTTATCACCGTAACTGTGGCCCATGGTATCGTTGATACGTTTGAAGCGATCCAGATCAATATACAACATGGCTGCTTGATAATCGTTGCGTTTAGCCATGGCTAAAAAGCGCTGCAAATCCTGCATTAAGTTCTGACGGTTAGGTAAGCCAGTTAAGGTGTCATAAAATGCCAGTTGATGTAGCTCTTGCTGTTGGGTCACTAGGTCAGAAAAGGCTTGGCTGGCTCGCAATATATATTTAACACGCTCACCTAGAATCGGCCATTTTATGGGTTTTGCGATGAAATCCGTTGCCCCCACTGCGTATGACTTATGGATAGATTCTAGATCATCTGAGCCTGTCACCATTATAATCGGAATGTGTTTGCCATTTTTATGGGCACGAATATATTCGCATACCTCAAAGCCATTCATTTCCGGCATTGACACATCGAGCAACAGCAGTGCAGGATTATGCTTTTCGAATTGCTCAATCGCCTGTTTACCATTTACCGCCTCAAGTATTTCAAGGGAGTCACTGGCGAGGGTTTCTTTCATTAAAATCCGTGCGGTAAGATCATCATCGCTGACCAAAATTTTAATTTTTGTGTCACTCGGCATTTCTAAATTGCTCCAATTTCTCACAACTGATAACTAATTTCGCCTGAATGCGTTGCGACAATAAAGTCATGTCGTCAGCTTGAGAATGTTTCATTTTTTCTTCAAGCTCCTTGCATAGTTCATATAAGGCTTTTGCCCCTGAATTTCCTGCCATGGATTTAAGCGCGTGGGCAATCTCGCCGATTGCCGTAAAATTTGGTTCTTCTTTACTGGTTTGTTCACTCAACTGAATGACAAGTTTCTCTGCTTCTTGGATAAATGCATCCAGTACTCGGTTGAACACTGGATTGCCTGTATCTTTGGATATTTTTAATAAAGTATCCACTGTCCCCATATCCAACAAACTTTGCTCTGCATCGTGATCTTGTTCATCAGTAGACTGAATAAGCTCTTGAGAGTTGCCTTCCCTGGATGGTTTACTCGAGATTGACTCTTGCTCTTTCTTTTGGTTCAAGTCTGAGTCATTTGGGATCTCAGAAACCGGCAAAAAGTGCAGAAGGGTTTGTTCTAATTCTTGTAGCGAGTAGGGTTTAGACATGACATCATTCATACCTGCATCGATACACTGTTGACGTAGGTTGTCTCCCATGCCTGCGGTAAGGGCTACAATAGGAATATCTGGCCAATTTTTACGGATTGCTTTGGTCGCCGCGTATCCATCCATTACCGGCATCTGGCAATCCATTAAGATTAAATCAGGTTGGCTTAGATTCACCTGCTCAACCGCTTCAGCGCCGTTATCCGCTAGCCATATTTCACAACCCATTAGCCCTAACATGCTCTTAGCCACTTCTTGGTTGGTCAAGCTATCCTCTGCCACCAGAATAGTGACGTTGAAATGTTGATGATTACGATGATTTTCATCGAGGCGTTTTTGCTCTTCATTTTCAATGCCTAAGGCACGACATAGACTTTTCTGTAAGCCTCGGTAATGCACAGGAAGAGGTAAAATATTACGTTTGTCGTTTTCTTGCCATTGTGAAGTCGGCAACAAGCAAATCCAGTTTTCTAAAGAAATCCCTGATTTTTGTATGGCATGCTGATGTTCTGCTTGACTGATCCATAAGCCATTTTTTGCGGTTGCCAATTCTGTTTTGATCCGCGAAACGTGTATCCCACGAATATTGAGTTTTCTTAACATGGTTTCAATGGATCTACCCAAACCGCTTGGCAGATTAACCAGATGTACGCTGGGGCAGTCAACAATAGGTTCAGGCTCAACCAAGGGGTTTTCAGTAAGGGGTAAATCTACCTCCAAACTAAAACGGCTGCCCTCCCCAATATTGGATTGCAAGGCTAAGTTGCCACCCATCAGAGCGGTTAATTGTTTACATATAGCTAAGCCCAGACCGGTACCGCCATATTTTCGCGTGGTAGATGCATCTGCTTGGGTGAACATTTCGAACACTTTTTGCTGACGATCAGGCTCCATGCCAATACCGGTATCTTGGACACAAAATACAAAACCGCTGTAAGTGGCTCCATCTATTCCATTTAGTGAACTTTGATTGTGGCAATCTACACGTTTAACGCTGACATTCACCTCGCCACGTTCGGTAAATTTTATGGCATTACTGGTTAAGTTTGCGATGATTTGCCGTAACCTTGCAGGATCCCCAAACACTTGCGGTAAAGGTTCAGGCGACAAGATTGCATTGATATGCAATCCTTTGTTGTAGGCGGCTTCGCTAAATAAATCACATACTTCTTCGAGTAAGGCTTCTAAGTCAACAGGCACTGATTCTAAGGTGGCTTTGCCGGCTTCTAATTTTGAAAAATCTAAAATGTTATTTAATAAGTCGAGTAATAACCTGCCAGAGCGATACACCAACTGAGCAAAGTGTTGCTGTTTGGGTTTCAATTCTGAGCTTAATAACACTTCCGTCATACCCAGCACGCCGTTCATTGGGGTGCGTATTTCATGGCTCATAATCGCCAAAAAGTCGCTCTTCTCTTTGCTTGCTTGTTCTGCCAGTCTGCGGGCTTTTTCGGTTTCTTCCATGGCGTGTTCGAGTTTTGTATTGGCATGCTGCAACTCTTTGGTACGTTCTGCTACTTTGTCTTCTAAGTCGAGCATTTGTTGTCTTTCAAGCAGACGTTTACGGCGATAACGCCATACAAAATTAAGTATAATTAAAAGCACAAATAGAGCATAGAGACTATACGCCCATCGGGTTTTCCATGGTGGTGGTAATACTTCGATAGGTAACTCTACCCCTTGGGTGTTCCATAAACCCTCATTATTACTGGCTTGCACTTTGAGCACATATTCACCGGATGGTAAATTGGTAAAGGTGGCTAAACGTCTGTGCTCTAACTCAATCCAATTCGGATCCAAACCTTCGAGTTTATATCGGTACTCATTTTGACCTGGGGAATTATAATCAAGTGCCGAAAATTCGAAGGAGATAAAATAGTCTTTGTAGTTTAATTGTAACTTTTCTAATTGCTGATAAGGTTGATCAAACCAAACCTGCTCATTGAGTTTTTTAATACGTACCAGAACAACAGGGGGGATCACGGCACTATCTTTGATGTCATCAGGATGAAAACGCACTACGCCAGTATTCCCCCCAAAGTACATAAAACCTTGGCTATCTTTGAAGCCCGCGCCAAAATTAAACTCACTGTTTTTTAAACCATGCGAGGTATCAAAATGCCGCATTTTTCCGGTATCAGGATTAAGCCGGGTTAAGCCTGCGGTGCTGCTTAACCATAAATTCCCCTTTTCATCATCAAGGATGGCGTAAATGTGGCTGCTTGGTAAACCACTGAAACCATCATAATGGGTAAATTTATTATTCAGAGCAGAAAAGTCTTGTGGCAACCATTTATTTAAACCGCCACCTTGGGTGCCTACCCAAAGTTGCGCTTTTGGATCTTGATAAAATGTCCAAGCCATTGATGCCGATAAACTATCGAAATTTTCTGCTTGATGCTCAATATGATCAAAATCCAAAGTTTTGGGATCTAACATATTAATACCTAACACAGTACCTACTACTATAGTGCCGTCGATTAGTTGGTATACCGCTAAAACTCGATCACTGTTGAGACTTCTAGGATTGTTTTCGTCAAAGCGATAGTGTACAAAATCACTGGCTCCTGCTGCAAGGAAGTTCACCCCCCCACCAAAGGTACCTACCCAAACGTTGCCTTCACGATCCGGTAAAACACTGGTGACTCCGTTGAAACTTAAGCTTTTGGGATTTTCAGGATCATGCACAAAATAATCAATTTGCATGTTATCGACGTTTAATCGCCCTAAGCCGCCATTTCTGGAGCCAAACCACAATATGTTATTGTCACCGCGCACTGTCATGATTCTTGCGTCTTGAAGTGCAGGCTTACTGTCTTTATTGATAACTTGCTGCACTTCGCCACTACTGTTTAAGCGGGTGATCCCGCCGTAACTGGCAACCCATATGGCCCGTTCACCATCTGAAGATATTGTTTCCGCAAACCCTAAAATAACATTACTGGCCAAGCCACTGTCGATATGTACAAAAGGCACCTCTATACTTTTGCTGATGCCATTGAACGTGCCAAACCACATCAAGCCAGATGGATCTTGTAAGATTGATAAGATTTTATTATCACTCAAGCCATCATCGACACTAAAAGTAGTAAATTTACTCTGTCCGTTCCATAGGCTAGCGCCCGCCTCTGTACCAAACCATAAACGTTGTCGTTGATCTTGATAGATGGTGTGAACCAGGTTCCCTGCAAGACTATTGGGTTGTTCTTCATGATGTTGAAAGGTCGTAAATTTATTGCGTTGTGGATCCAATACACTCACCCCAGCATCATAACTGGTTAGCCATAGTCGTTGCTGAACGTCGATGAAAAGTTTGGTTAAGCGATCACTAAATAAAGGATTGGCAGAGCCGGTGTGAATACGGGTTAGTTTTCTATTGTCCTTTTCAAGTTTGAGTAAGCCGTTACCATCTGTTGCTAACCATATGTTACTGCCATCTTCAATAATTGATGTAACCGCGGCCTTTTTTTCCAAATTGGGCAAAAGCAGGCGTGTATCAAAGTGTTCGAAGGTCATATCGTTAGGATTAAAACGGCTAAAGTTTCCATTGTTATAACCCAACCAAATAAAGCCAACTTTATCTAAGGCCATACTTCGAATTTGATTCGAACTAGGCGTAATTGACGGGTCAGTACCTTGCTTCCATGTAGAGAATGTTTGTTTTGCTTGATTGTATAAGTTGAGTCCACCCCCGTCTGTGGCGATCCACAAACGTTTCTCATTGTCTTCCAGCACTGCTCGTACATTAACTGAACTGAGAGAATCGGATTTACGGGAGTCGTGTACAAAACTAAGCAGTTGATAGCCATCATATCGACTCACACCTTCTTGAGTCACTACCCACAAGTAACCGGTACTGTCCTGATAAATTTGGCGAATTGTTTTTTGAGATAACTGATCACTGAGTTCAGCTGGTGTAAAACTAAAGCTGGGGTTCTCAGCGGCGTGAATCGTAAGGCAGCAAGATAGTAAAAATACACACCAAAAGTTTACTTTTGTAAACATACGCAAATGACGTCTTATTCTTGTAATTATAATCGCTAGATTAACGCAAAGACTCATTGATGCCAACACATAGCCATTGAGACAACAGACTTTGTGTTTATAAGGAAGGTCAGGATGGTTGGACTATTTTAGCGCCACTGTTATTGGGTCAGTTTTTGTAAAGCTTTATATTGTTCTGAAGGGATAATATTGCATAAAAAAAGTTTTAAGTGAAAGGAGTACAAGATGTTCCGCCATAACCAAGAGATTTGACTCAAGATTATGGCGGCAATAACAGGGTATAAGGTTATTCTTGTAACATGAAGTTTTCTTGATTCATATAGGCTTCATCCCACATGAAAGCTTCATCCCACATGAAGGCTTCGTCCCACATGAAAGCTTCATCCCACATGAAGGCTTCGTCCCACATGAAAGCTTCATCCCACATGAAGGCTTCGTCCCACATGAAGGCTTCATCCCACATGAAAGCTTCGTCCCACATAAAGGCTTCATCCCACATGAAGGCTTCTTCCCACACTTCGAATTCGAAACCTTTGATGTAGTAGTTTCCATCTGCGTCCATACGAGCCGCACCCATGTAATGCTGCTCACCGCTTAAGTCTGCCGTAATGTCCATGCCGTTGTTAGCACAACCTGACTTAACAGACTCGACTGCTTTTATGGCATTAATAGTACCTGAGCCTTGTTGAAATGGGCTGTACGCCAATTTTCCATCAACCTGAGCCATAGTGGTGCTGCTCATCAAGCGACATTTCACATCATTAGCACTCAAACTAGGATCGTTTTGTAACATCAATGCCACCACACCACTGACAACACCAGAGGCTTGTGATGTTCCTGACATAATGAAACGGTCGTCACCTTTTAAGTATTGTGGGAATTTACTAGGTACATACATATCTTCATTTGCCAAACTAAACATATGTCCACCAGGAGCAACCATGTCAGGTTTGATAAAAGCTTCATGGGTTGGTCCCTGAGACGAGAACGACAATAAAGTGTCATCGTTTAGGTTGTCCTGTGTGTAGTTATCGCTGATGGCACCCACACTGATTACATAAGGCACGTTAGCTGGCACACCAATAGTCATTGCTTTTGGTCCTGTATTACCTGCAGAGGTAACCACTACTATGTCTTTCTCCCACAATCTCATCACAGCTTGATTGATTGGGTCGGCCCAATAGTTTGAACGAGGCGGCGCACCAAATGACAGATTAACCACTCGAATATTATGCTTATCGCTGTTATCGGCAATAAATTGTAAGCCACGAAGTGCGTCTAAATAGGTGCTGTGTCCATCTTCGTAGAAGGCTTTAACTACAACTAAGTTTGCATCTGGTGCTACACCTTGATAGAAACTACGTTTTTTTCCTTCGACAATTGCTTGATCGCTGTTGGCAATAATACCGGTAATATGTGTACCGTGACTATTTTCATCGGTCATTGTTGCAGGTCTAATTTCACTATCATTAATAGCATCATAAGCCGCTAAAATTCTGTCCTTATTTTTGGTGTTTTGACGCAAAGCTTTATGGTCAGCCCATAGGCCACTGTCGATAACAGCAACAGTCACACCGTTACCTGTTAGCCCTTTGTCGTGCAACTCATCAGCGCCTATGTTGTCTACATAATAACTATTGCTGTCTTTCTCATTTGCCTGGGTGTCATAACCTTTCACTAAGCTACGATCACAATTTTCTTCGAATTCCACATCCATTGAAAAATCACGTTGCTCGTAACTGTCGGCATCATAACGTGAAAAAGTCAGCTCTACCGTTGCACTTTCGAAGGCGTCGAGATTGCCATTACGACTGAAGTCACTGGCATCCAAAGTCAATTCACCATTTTGGCGACTGAATAAACTCCAATACACAGTTGAACCATTAAATTTAACTGAGCGCACATTGCCTAAGCTTTCTGGCCAAGTGAAGGTCATTTTTTTAGTATTAGCCTGCATTTCTTTCGCATTGTATAAGTTCCAACGGATCTTATTAGCAGTGAGGTCAACAACGTGGCTTCCATATACCAAACAATAATCTAAGGCACTAGAAGTAAAAACTGCTTCATTTTCAGTGATAGTAATCAAAGCAGGCATTTTTTTCAGTAGTGCCAATTGCAGGTCTGAAACACGAATGCCTATTCCACTTACCAGAGGTAAATCATGGGTAATGACACCACCAATTTTTTCTACAAGTTGTTTGAGCAATTCGATATCGCCACCTTGGATCAATATTTCGTTGTCCAATTTCAAAAGGCTATCGACCACTGGCAATTCAGGTAAACCTAATGATGTGGTTAATTCCGACGCATCTAAAGTGGTCACTACTTCTTGTAGATTTATGCCGAACAATCCGTTTTCGTCAGCAGTGGCTGGTAACGTTGTTAGGCTCAACATCGCTGCCGCAATCAGTGCACTTTTGTTACAGATTTTAAGTTTCACGTTAATTTTTCCTTCAAGGTTTAATAAACGAGGCATTCAATGAAGAAGCTTCGTACACCCGACTAATATTCGTCTTACAAAAGCAATGCGTATGCCAAGTTTTATCTTGTTGATTTAATTGAATTTAATCTTTTATTGAAAATTATGAATGTTTCTAAGTGAAATTAGTGGGTGTAATTTTTGAGTGTTAAAATTGATTGGTTGCAATCATTTATTTCATTTTGGGAGAGATGAATTTTATTTTTTGTAGAGGGGGAGTGCGACAATTTCATAGGAGATCTGTATTAAAGAGTGCCATAAAATGTATTGTTTTTTTTGGGGGGCACTCTGATATGTTCTCTTTTTTTGCCTAAAACAACCCTAGTATTGATTGCTTTTTAAAACGAGCGTCCGCTTTATCGCGGTAAAAGTCCTTCTCATGCCGCTACAAAATAAACGCCCAAAATTGTAGTCCTTCTTATCTTGCTGAACACCACATTTGAGCGCAAAAGTATGGGCGATTATATGTCAGCAGCATAGGCTAGTGCGTGTTAAATAACTGTTAACCAAATGTGTTATTTGTGACGGTATTTAACATAAGGGGTAGAGCACCTTTCTGGTTACACCTAATGGGTTGCGCCTTTGCGGGTTCTATTAAAACGTCAAATGTCTCGGGTAGCTAACTAAGACTAGCTGGATGTTAAAACTGTCCACCTTGTATACCAATATAACTACACACTATTCGGACGTTATCTAACATATGTATAGGATTAAAATGAAATTAACTACAGGTCTCACTTTGCTAACGCTTTGTTTAGCAAGCGCGAACGCTTTTGGCGGCGCAATAATCAACGGTGATTTTTCTAGTTGTGATTATTCTGGATGGCAAAAAGATACAGATGGTTTTGGTGATGTGTCACTCGGCAATGATTTTGGCATGGTTAATAACGGCGGAAATTGCAGCGCCTCTATTAATGTTGATCATTTTGATCCTGCTGGCGACTTTACAGGCACCGCGATAGATGAGGCGTGGTTTGCGAATACCTTGTTTCAAGAACTAGATTTTAGCGGCGCCGCAGATAGTACGTTTTCATTGGAAATCGATTTTGCTGTGGACAGTGAAATTAACAGTAACGATTTGGGATTTATCGCAGACTATTTTTTGATCGGCCTAAATGACGGTGCAGGAAATTATTACGACCAAACCGGCGGCTTAGGTTTTTTGTACGCACCTGCAGAGATTGATGGTGCATTTAGCCAAGTGCTTACTTTTGAATTAGACAATTCGTTTGTAAACCAAGTTGGATGGTTCTTAGATTTTCAATTGAATCTAGGAGTAGACGATTTAGGTTTTACCGATGCTTTTGGATCGACCTTGTTACTTAACAGTGTGTCTTTGACCGAAAATAAAATACTAAGTGATGTACCAGAACCGGCTGCGCTCAGCCTATTGTCCTTAGGTTTACTTGGTTTGTATGTTCGCAAAAAACGCAGTTAACTCACGCTTTTTCATGACGAGTCAGTGTTAGTCGCAGTTTCAATCGCGGCTTGATTTTTGTCCAAAATTAGACATTTACCTTTTACCGGGAAAATTATGAAACATTTAAAACTCATAAAAGGGGCCTGTTGCGCCCTGATGATGTTGTCTTCTGAATACGCATTTGCGGGCTGGGAAGACGTGCATAACAACGTGGATATTACCCAAACAAGAGCGGCATTAGATAGAGTCAACCGTGTTTATTTTACTTATATCACGGTTAAAAATAACAGCTCTGAAGCTATTGATGGGCCATTTCGAGTCCTGATAGAAAACGCAACGTTACCAGTGGTTAATTCACAAGGACTCACAGATGGTGGTGTACCTTATCTTGAATTAGACCAAGGGCAACTTATGCCTGGCGAGTCTCATCAGGTTAGAGTTGATTTTGAATTACAACGCAAAAGCCTCAGTTTTACAGCCTCTCTACAAAATGACGTTGCAGGTTGGGAGCTGGTTTGGAGTGATGAATTTGATGGCACTGAAATTGACACCACAAAATGGTCACATGAAATTAATTGTGATGGTGGTGGTAACAACGAGAAGCAATGTTACACAGACAGTACTGATAATTCTTACGTAGAAAACGGCATCTTAAAGATTGTTGCCAAATCTGAAAGTGGTCAACCATTGCCCTACAGCTCTGCGCGATTACGCACTATCGATAAAGGTGATTGGACCTACGGCCGTTTTGAAATCCGCGCTAAAGCACCCACTGGGCAAGGATCCTGGCCAGCGATTTGGATGTTACCTACAGACTGGGAGTATGGCGGATGGCCACATTCAGGTGAGATAGATATCTTTGAAGCGGTTAATCTAGGGGTGCCACTCAATGAAGGCGGTGTAGAGTCAAACGTGCATGGCACGCTTCATTACGGTGAAAGTTGGCCTAACAATGATCATTCAGGACATAACTATTTATTGCCTAATGGCGCTAACCCGGCAGATGATTTTCATACCTATGCGATTGAATGGGAAGCAGGTGAAATGCGCTGGTATGTTGACGGCGTATTGTATCAAACCCAACAGAAGTCAGAGGTAACCTACAACACTGAAGGTCATCCAGATGGTTTAACCCATCGTGGTTGGTATCGTGAAGATGGCGGCGAATATTTTTGGGATGAATCGCCTTTTGATAAACGCTTCCATATGATTTTGAATTTTGCTGTAGGTGGTGATTGGCCAGCAAACGTTAATCAAGGTGGTATCGACGCTTCTGCATTTGACGGTAACAATAAGTTCGAAGTGGATTATGTACGTGTATATGAATGTTCAGTTAATCCTAGTAATGGAAAAGGCTGCGCAACTGTCACTGATGGTTACCTTGACTCTATTGATGAGGGAGGTACCTTAAATGAAGGCGACGCACCTATCCCTATTCCCCCTTCTGATGGCATTGCTCGAGATTTAGTTATTTTTGACGAAGCCTTCAATGAATCTTGGCCTGCATGGGATTGTTGTGGTGGCACTATTCCTACTATCGAATATGAAGACGGTGACTACTTAAATGTTATTGAGTTTGTGGTTGGCGCGCAACCAACTGTCTTAGGATTTAATACTAACTTTGCCGATGTGCCAAAACCTTATGATGGTACACCTATGTTAGATAATGGTGTCTTGGAATTCGATCTTAAATTAGTCACACCTCCCAACAATGCAGCTGCAGGATGGAACTTAAAAGTTGAACAAGGTGGTGCTGCGACTGAGGTCGTGATCCCTCTTGATACTCCAACGAGTGATTGGCAACATTACAGTGTGCCCTTAAAAACCTTAAGTAATGCCGGCTTAAATCTTAATGGCATTGACGTCATCATGATATTTCCAGACTGGGGGCAGGGCGAAGGTGCGGTGTTCAGAGTGGATAATGTCACTATCTTAGAAGGTGAGGTGGAGATACCCGTTTACACCGACTTAGATCTAGATTTTGAGAGTGATCCTAGTTCGTATAGTTTTAATAACTTTGACGGTGGTGTTTCTACGGTAATCCCTAACCCTGATACTTCGGGAATAAATAGCAGTTCGCAAATAGTGAAAATGCAAAAGTTCGCAGGTCAATCCTGGGGAGGCACAGCTGTTCGTCTTGAAGAATTGCTTACTGTTGCAGAGGGCTCTGTATTTAGTATGAAAGTTTGGGCGGATCGAGAAGTGGCAGTCTTGTTTAAGCTTGAAGGCATGGGAGCTGAGCGTTCTGTCACACATAGTGGCACTGGTTGGGAAGAGCTTGAATTCGACTTTAGCGGTCAAAGTGGCGCAGGTGTGCCAGCTGTGACTGTTATTTTTGACTTAGGCATTCAAGGTGGAGCCGGTGATGACCCTGCTAATTGGACATTCTACTATGACGATATCAAGCTAGTGGAAAATGACGGTGGTGACGGTGGTGACGGTGGTGACGGTGGTGACGGTGGTGACGGTGGTGACGGTGGTGACGGCGGTGACGATGGTCAGCCCGGCGCTGGTGATGAATTAGTTACTAATGGTTCGTTCGACAATAATGGCGCAGGCTGGAATGGGGTGGTGAATGTTGTTCAAGAAGAAGGCAATAACGTTTACAGGGTAGATATCGCCACTGCAGGTAACCCTTGGGATGTGAACTTAAGCCAGCCAATGTCACTTGTACAAGACGCTACTTACGTATTGACATTCAAAGCTAAAACCACAACCCAGCGCACCATTCTTGCTGGTCTTGGACTGAATTATGCGCCTTGGACTAACCTTGTAGAAACAGTCACTTTGACTGACGAATGGCAAACCTTTAGCTACACCATGACCTTATCAGGATTTGGCGACGAAAATAGTCGTGTTTTTTTTGACTTAGGCGGAGAAGCTGGCGTGGTCTATCTCGACGATGTCAGTGTTACCCGTCAAGACAGCAGTGGGGGGCCTATTGTAGAAGATTCCTTTGCATTGATTTCATCTACTGGGGTAAGCGATATTGATTTTGCACCTGACACTGTGGGTGAATGGAGTACTGGCACAACTATTCAAAGTGATGTGATCTTTGACGGTTTACTTGGCTGGGAATTGACTTCTAGCTCTAACTCAGCTGCCTCTGGAAACTGGGGAACAGTGTTAGCATTTGCAAACGGTATTAATGGCGACTTTAGTCTGTTCAACCGAATTGAGCTAAAAGTCGCAACAACAGGCACTTATTCTGGTGGATACAAAATTGCAATCTCTGGAAATGGTGTGAATAAGGAGTTTAGCCTACCCGTAAACGAAGCTATCAGTACTTGGCAAACCGTCTCCTTAGACACCGCTAAACTTGGCATTAACCTCTCTGTCATTGATTGGATTGCGGTTTACGGTATTGGCGGACAACCTGGTGTGTCTACTATAAACGTGACTGATTTTAGTTTACTTAATGACGGTACTACTGAGTTTGACAGCAGCACTGAAGATGATTTTGTGTTTATTTCGTCAGACGAAGCTGTCACTACTGACTTGGTTGTTGATGGCGATAATTTTAGTGATGTGGGGAACGTGATCTTTGGTGAATGGAGCACAGGTACAATTATCTCTGACACCACCTATGATGGTTTAGAGGGTATTCAACTCAGTGCCAATGGTTCTTGGGGCGCAGTGTTAGCGCTGCAAGGTGATATTTCTGATGGCGCTAACATTGATAACTATGATGTGGACTTATCTCAGTACACCAATATCAAGATGAAAGTTGCATCAGAGGGAGCGTTTGAACGTTATGCTTTGTCAATTGTGTCAAAAATTGGCGATAACGAAGTATCCCAAGAAGTAGGGTTCAACTTGGCTGACCCCTCGCAATGGAACCAGATTGATATTGATCTTGGCATGTATGGCATTGATTTATCCAATGTCAGTCAAATAGCTTTATTTGGTGTGTATCAAGGTGGGTCTGCTGCTCAGAATATTTATATCACTGACTTGATTGCCTACGATACGGGCAAAGTGACGCCAACCAAAGACAGCTCTGATGATAAATTTGTATTCTTCTCTTCTACTGGTGAAGAGACCGATATGATTTTTGATGATGATAATTATGCCCATAACGGCAATATGACCATCAACGACTGGTCCACCGGTACGTCATTCGCTTCTGATGTAAGCTACAGTGGTTTAAGTGCATTTGAACTCACACGTGGTGGCGGTTGGGGGGCAGTATTGGCCTTAATGGGTGACATTCATGGTGGTGTACTGGAATATGACATTGATGTGGCGGCCTACAACACCCTGAATTTTAAAATTGCATCGCTAGGGGCATTTTCAGAATTCACACTCGACTTTATAGTAGACGGTTCTGAGTTTAAGGTGCCATTGTCAGTGAACAGTGATTGGACAGATGTCAGTATTAATCTTGCCGATATTCCCATTAACTTTTCTAAGTTAACCCAAATCGCTATATTTGGTGTGGGTGGCGCAGCCGGTGATAAGATTTATCTGACGGATTACAATCTGTCTAAGTAAGCTGCCCGTAAATCCAATAAGAAAAGCCCAAGTTGTTATGTGACTTGGGCTTTTTATTCACTTTATTCTTTAGAAAGCGATCGTTCGGGTAGGGTTTTTGGGGAAATCCAGAAATGCTCTTTTATTGCTAACATCTCATTTGGTAATAACGGGTTATGTAATTCAATAATTCTGCGACTAGGTAAATCCAAACGTTCAAATAATGCTTTAAAATGACGTTCAAACAACCTATCAAAGGAGCCATCGGCTTTCGCCTTATGTAGTCCATCTGTCAAAACTTTAGCCAATTCAACATTGTCTTTAGCGACATAAAAAACATAGGCTGATTTGTATAGAATGAGCAGGTGCGGATCTCGAACAATATTCATACCCCTATATTCACGCTGTTCCATTTCGATCTCAATGACTGCACGTGGGTAAAAGTCAAATCGGTCTAGTACTAACATCTCAGCAAGGGCTCTGGGGCTGGCACCTGATGTGATAGTAAAACCATTCTCTTTAAATATTTTGTAATCAGACCAATTGAGACGTTGTCCGGGATTATATTGCCGTAACTCAGCTAGGGTAGTCACATCAGCAAAAATCTGTTGTTTAGCTTGTGTTACTAACGCTAAACGCCAGCCAATTAAACCTTTATAGATAGGGACTTTTACAGGAAGATATAAATCAAAACGCTCTTTAGTGGCACTGCCCCAGACTATGTCGATGCCTTGATGTTTATCCATTATTCGAAATGCGCGAGCGCCGGGTATCCAACGTGGATAACGTGAAATCAAGATATCTGCTTTTTGGTACGACAGTATTTGGGCTAAGAGTGCGTCTTCAAATCCCTCTAAATCAAGTCCAAAACTAACCAGTTTCGTTGTTGTTTTTGGGGATATCTCTTTGTTTTCGTTAGTGTTAGCAACAGTTGAAAACACAATAAGTATTAAAATAACAACGCCGATTATGTTTTTTCTGAACATCTAACCTTCCAATGCAAAATAACCACTAATGGGAACACTTTAGTAGAGTAATTCAGTAGTGCTAAGAAGCAAAGAATTTTTACCTTGCACTAGAGTATGGTAGCCATAGCAATGTTGATAGGGCGACTGAGTTCAGACGTGTGTTGACTTAAAAATGGATCAGCAACAGACTAGCAACAATGATTTATTCGTCGAATACTCTGCCTTAATTAATTCAAGAACAATAGGGTATTATGACAAATCAATTTTTTAGCACCGCGTAAATTAGGAACCACAAATTTGATTGATGTATTATTTCTCGCTATTGCTTTGAGTATGGATGCTTTTGCAGTTTCCATCGGTCTAGGAGCTAAACAAAAAACTGATCCAAAAACCTTGGCCTTATTGGCAGCTGTTTATTTTGGTTTGTTTCAAGGATTAATGCCATTGATTGGATATTTGGGTGGAAAAGGCCTACTGGGATGGGTGGCAGAATATGCGCCTATAGTGGCATTTCTGTTGTTAGCTTTAATTGGTGGAAAGATGATTTTTGAGTCTTTTTCTGAAGGCATCGAAGAGGATCTGACAAAGGTAACCCATAGAGTCTTGTTGACCCTTGCCATCGCCACTAGTATTGATGCAATGGCTGCTGGCTTTGCTTTAACCTTACTTAACGCTAATCCATTTGTAGCCTGTTTTATTATTGGCATTACCACATTCTTGTTTAGCTATGTAGGCGTGTATATTGGTGTTAAAAGTGGTACCTGGCTTGAAAGCAAAGCGGAATTTATAGGGGGTGTTGTACTGATTTTGATAGGTATAAAAATGTTATGGGTCTAAGTGAAGGCTTAATTATTCGTTAGGTAGGTTTTCAGTAATGCTCTAGAAAAACGCAACTCGCGATCAATGGTACTAGTGGATAACCCCGTAACTATTGCCATTTCAGCAAAATTTAAACCTGCAAAATATTGTAATTCGATGAGCTGAGCTTTACGGCTGTCTTTTGAGGCCAGCGTCTCGATTGCATCATTCAATGACAACATTTCAATGGATATGCCCGCGGAACTATTGCGATCTTCAATGAAAGTATTGAAGGCAATGTCTTTACCTTCACCTCCCCTTTTAGCTGCCATTTTTGCTTTTGCATGATCGACTAACATACGCCGCATCATTCGCGCTGCCAATGCATAAAAATGTGCGCGATCTTGCCAACCTATATTGACATCCACTAATTTAATGAAAACTTCATTCACTAATGCAGTTGGCTGCAAAGTGTGGTGTGACGATTCGTGACTAAACAAACGACGGGATATTTTTTTTAGTTCCGTATAGATCAAGGGTGATAACTGCTCCAATGCCATTTTATCGCCACTGCCATATTGGTGGAGTAACTGTGTGATGTTGGATCCGTTTTGCATTGTGGCTTAGTCGCAACCGCTAGGTGTAATCATGTTGAACCTACTCTAAACCAGATTACAGTTGATTACGATAAGCCACATTAAACATCTCTCAATGTGCTTATATAAAATTCAAAGGATTTAAAATAGGCTAGAAGCTTTTAACAAAAACGCTTATTATTTGTTCATTGAAGGACTTAATCCAACTTAGTGGGCCAGTATGGACCGCGATACTTTTTCAAAATTACAAAATGCCTTTGAACACGCTATTTCACTGTCAGCTGATTCAAAACAACAATACCTACTAGAGCTTTGTCAATCAGACCCGCAACTTCACAGTGAACTCATTCCATTGTTAGCTAGCGATGAGCATACCCATAACTTTATACATTCAGCGGTTAACGCCACGTTTGAAGATATGCATAAAGACCCCCACCAGTGGATTGGAAAAACTTTTGGTGCATTTAAAGTCACCGCAGAAATTGCCAGCGGCGGAATGGGAGTGGTATTTCTAGGTGAGCGTGACGATGGCCAATTTGAGCAACAAGTGGCTATTAAAGTGTTAAACGGAATTTTAGCTTCTTCGCAAATGCAGCAGGCCTTTGATAACGAAAGACACATTTTTGCCCAAATGCACCACCCTTATATCGCCCAACTGTATGATGGTGGAGCTACAAGTGATGGTATCCCCTATCTAATTATGGAATATATTGAAGGTGAGCCGATTGACGAATATTGTGAAAATAATCAACTTACAATCAAGCAACGTTTAACCTTATTCCAAAAAGTTTGTGAAGCAGTGAGTTATGCCCATCGCAATCTAATTGTGCATAGTGATATCAAGCCTTCCAATATATTAGTCACTTGCTCAGGTATTCCTAAACTATTGGATTTTGGCATAGCTAAAGCTATTAATGCCAACACGGGCAAACAACAAGGCGATATAACCCAAATTGGCAACAGGCCTTTGACCCCAGATTTTGCAAGCCCTGAGCAAAAAAATGGAGAAGCGATTACCACATCGAGCGACATCTATTCGTTAGGCGTATTACTACACTATTTGCTAAGTGGTGGAATGCCTTTTAAAAACCTTGATAGTACCGATCCAAATCAATTGGTTGAACTACCCATCGCGCCTAGTCAAACGTTCAAAAAGAGAAAAAAAGAATCTAAAGAGTTTAGTAGCAGTGACATTAAAAAATTTAATGCACTTAAAGGCGATTTAGATGCCATTGTACTTAAATCACTAAGTGAAGAAAGTGAACGACGATACATTTCTGTGGAAGCCTTGAACGAGGATTTAACCCGATACTTAGAAAATAAGCCCGTTCAGGCTCAAAAAAGTAGCACTATTTATTATCTTAAGAAATACCTCAAACGGCATGCTGCAAGTGTCATTGTGGCAACTATATTTATCGTCACTATCGGAATTTCGTCTTGGTTCGCTGCTTCCCAGCATTTCAAGTATATCTCGCACAAAGACGCCGCTGAGGAATTATCAGATTTTATGTCTGAAATATTTTATAAGGCAGGAAATAATCGAATAACAGTAAAAGAAATTCTTAAAAATGGGGCCGCACTTATTAAGGACAATACGGCGATATCCAATTTAAAAAAAGCCAAGTTTCTCAATGAGATGAGCGAAAGCTACATTAAACTTGGTGAATATGAAATCGCCAATGAATTTCTTGATGAAGCATTAGCACTTCATAAGATGGCAAATGGCACAACTGAAGATAAGATTGAGATCTTATTTCATCTAGGTTTCTTGAAGTCTACTCAGAAAAAATCAACACAAAGTATTGCAGTGCTAAGAGAGGCCGTAGATTTAATCGAGCACTCTCATTATTTTGGTCAAAATATGCATGCGTACGTATTGGATATGCTTGCGGGTGCTTTGTCTGACCTCGGAAAATATGACGAGGCCATTGAGTTATATTTTCAATCTTTAGCTATTCTAGAAAAATACCCCGAAGAAGCCCGCGCTATGGTTATCGCTAAGCATAATTTAGCCATTATTCTGCATTTAAATGGTGAATATTTCAGGGCTTTAGAGTTAGAAAATCAAGTAGCCAAAGACGCGGTGGAGATTTTTGACGAAAAAGATGTGATTTTTTCAGCTATCTATAATTTTATGGGGACTTTAATAATTGATACCTCATTTAACACGCAGAAAGCCCTTAACTTTTTTCAAAAAGCGTTGGATTTCGACGAGGCTTTTTTTGGTCCAGAGCATATTGATGTTGCAATAGATCTTTTTAGTATCGCCAAATTAGAAGTGATGATGGGAGAATTGTCTAGTGCAACTCAAAAAATACAGCGCGCTATTAAGATCAATGAAGAAAAATTGGGCGTTGAGGCTGTGGATGTAGGACATAATTTAGTTTTATTGGCTCAGTTGCAAATATTGGCGGGGCAAATTAACTTGGCAGAGGAGTCACTGGATAGAGCCGATAAAATATATGGTGCTTACTATGTCAATGAAGAACATGAGTCACTTGCAAAAGCGCTTTCTGTGCGAGCAATGTTATATAATGCGCAAGGTTTGACAGATAAGTCTCTGGAGTATTATCAAAAAAGCGATGATTTACTAAGTCGTCTTTTTGATGAAACGCATCCTTTATCTATGGAAAGTTCTCTAGCACTTGCGCTTTTTTATATTCATCAAAACAATAAAAATGCATCTCAGGAATATATTCAAAGAGTGCAATTAATTGATTCAAAAATTGCAATACCCACCAGAATAAAATTAAAGTTACACGAAATTTTAGAAGCACATAATCAACTCTAACTATTCGCAATAACTAAAAATAAAATATTATGTGTATTAAAAACATTCTTTTAAATTCGTGGAATTTTAGCGCGATACAAAGACCTTAATCTGTCATCCCTTCACTAGAAAATGCAGGCGATTACTTCAGAGTTACTCTTCAAAAAAAAACTACGCGAACACACCTAGAAAGTATTGCAAGATTTAAGGTGATAGCGGCCTCAATAAAGACTTTTATTAATTAATTTAAAAAATTTGGGTAAATTTCTAGTTATCTCTCGCTATTAACAATAAGTACTTCACACAGGTACTCATTCATATTGTTATTAAGGAGAAATACATGAAGACTTTTAACCATCATCTAGCTTTTCTCGGCATGAAAGCAGCAATGCGACTCACCATGATTTTTTGTATTTGTTTAGTTAGTTCTTTTGTACAAGGGGCAACTTTTGTGGTTACCAATACTCAATCAACTGGCTCGGGTAGCTTGGCAGAAGCCATTTTTAATAGTCAACTTACTCCAGGTTCGGATACCATTAATTTCGAAAGCAGTGTATTTTCAAGCCCACAAACTATTAGTTTACTTAACATGCAGCTCATCAACGAGAGCCTGATCATTAATGGTCCAGGCAAAGACTTGTTGACGATTAAAACTCTAAATTTTGGCGATCGCGAATTGTTTCATATTGACGTTGCTGCTAGAGCTGCGCACTTGCGACCTGAAGTGGAATTTAACCAACTTACGATAACTATGCTGAGTGGCAAGGTTGTCCCTCGCGCCTTTTTTGTACGCAATGCTAATCTAACCTTAAGTAAGGTTAATTTACTCGGAGATAAACAAACCCTTGAAGATCAAAGCGGTTCCGCTATCGCAATTGTTGCCGGCAATTTAACCTTAACACAGTGCAGGTTAGAAAATTTTAGTGCCCGGTTCCGCGGTGGAGCTGTTTATGCAGATTATTCATCCACTATGCAAAATGCATACTTTATTACTATAAATCAAAGCGCTTTAGTTAATAATATGGTGGTCGGCGGTAAATCAGGCTACTCGTGGCATGGTGGAGCACTTTATGTAATCGCACAATCGCCAAGCAACCAAGTCAATGTACGAATTAATAGCAGTGAATTTAGCCATAATGTAGCCGAGGGTGGAGGTGGAGCAATAGCGGTTAACGCCACCGATCTAGAGATAAATAACAGCACGCTAAGCAATAATCACGCGAGCTTTTGTGGTGGGGCAGTTTTTTTTGACAACGATGCACCACAATTTGGCCGTAGTTTTTACATCACTGGCAGTACCATAACTCAAAACCAGAGTGGTCAGTATGGGGGAGGCGTAATGGCCAGTGACTTCAATCAAAGCATCATTTTATCAAGCTCAGTGGTTGCTACTAACACCGCCCCTATATATCCTGAGATTGCCTTTGGGGATATTACTGCTAGCTACTCGTTAGTTGGAGACAATATTGGTGACAGTAACAATACAAACATTACCGAGCATCGCAGTGCTATAGGTACTGTATTACAAGATATCAATCCTATGTTGTCGCCTTTAGCAAATAATGGTGGTTCAACTCGAACCCATGCTATACAAACAGGTAGTCCACTAATAGATGCTGGTAATGATCATCCATTGCCTTTTTCACCCAATTTTGTTGCTGCAAATTTTGACCAACGCGGCACAGGTTACCCTAGGATCCAAGCAGCAAATCCGGATATGGGTGCCTTTGAATATAGTGCAACGACAAGCTGTAAAAACTGTGATGGGGGAGGCGAAAGTGGTGGAGGCGCTATTTTGTTTTTATTAGTTCCTTTAGCGCTGACCTGTTTCTTGAAAACGTTATTAGCAAACACGCATGAGAATATTAAGGGAGTAAACCTATGAAAGCGTTAGCACTAATATTTATATTGGTTTCATTGGCAACGGGATGTTCGAGTAACCACTATATTGTGGAACCTCAGCTTATCCCGACAAACTCGCCCCCTGTAAATACGGTCTCAGTGGCAAATATAGGTGAAAATATTTTAAATCAGGCGACTTATCACAGGTTTAAGGCTATCCAGCTGCATCAAGAACTTTCTCGAAGATTGGGCTGCTATAACGCCACAGCTGGTTGGTATATTAATGTCTCTTCTGACAATGATTTTGATTATTATAAACCTGCTCCTTCTTCAGGAGAAGGAGCTAGGCTTTATGTTGGTGGTGGACTATGTGTTGGATGGGTAGACGCCATTAAAAGAGAAATTGACACTGGAGACTTATGTTTACGCAACCATTCATTGGTCGACTTATGTGACGATGATGACGACTTTACCCTAACAACCCTAGATTTATTACATAACAACAGTGTGCAAAAGTCCCTGATATACAATGGCATGGTAGGTAACAAAGTCAACTTTGCCTATCGTGAATACGGTAATAACTCTAATGCCACTTATTTTTCAAATAATGTGGAATATGATTTAAATGAATCGAAAATTATTGGCTATAAAGGCGCGCAAATAGAAATATTAGAGGCCACTAACCGCTATTTACAGTTTAGAGTATTAAATCATTTTCAATAGACTGATTTAGAAAGCCGGCGAAACTTACCCTCGCCGGCGGTTTTCCAATTTAAGTTCAACACGTTATCTAGGGGTTGACACATCCTTAAATACTAACATCTCTGGGATGCGAGATGATGCACCATCATAAAAACCTGTTTCTTCTACAAAGTCTTTGGGATTTTTAAAGGTACCAAACAGAATATCGAATATAGGTAAATCAGAATAATTATGGCGATGTACGCCCTTACCATGATGCAGGCTATGACTTTCAGGTCGTTGCAAGATATAACCCAACCACTGAGGCGTTTTGATATTGGTATGTTGAAATACGGCTAAAAAGATTGAGCCATATAGAAAATAACTGGCCGCTGGTGGTGATACGCCAATAATCACCACCAAACTTAAACTGCCCAGCATAGTAAAACCAATCATATCAAGCGGACTAAAATAAAAAGCGCCTAACACATCAACTCGTTCAGCACTGTGATGCATTTGGTGGAATGTACGCCATAGCCATTTTGTTTGATGCATGGCCCGATGCCAAACATAAACTAATAATTCGAATATCAATAATGCCATAAAGGCGCTGGCATAGGGGTTTAGCGACTCGAGATTCAACACTTGATAACTGCTTAAATAATTATCCCAAAGTAACGGCAAATAACCCGACAAAAAGAAGTAAATAACAAAAATGATAAACGCTCGAGGATACCAGCCTTTTGCCTTAGTTTGTTTGCGGCCCGGTACAGTTTGTTCTAATAACAAAAGTGTGCCAATTAGCGCCAGTAAGGTTAACGAAACAGGATCGAATAACATTTCAAGTAAGGTGGGCATTTTATTTTCCTTTTCTAAAACTTGTGTGTATGCGTAGGCTCAGTATGGAGTTTGTTCGATCAGTTACATGAAGATTACATAACGAATGTCTAATATTTAGCTAATTTTTGTAGTAAATTTAGATAGGTTATTAAATATACTCAAAATAGTGCGACTGATTCGAAGACATGAACAAAGGAGTGTTATGAAGTACCAGGTTGCCAAATTTGAAATTGATACTGAACAGTTTCAAATAAGCTGCGCTAATAATGTGCTTGGGGTTGAACCAAAGGTGTTTGACCTGATCGTTTATTTATTAGAGAACCGCCAGCGATTGGTAACACGTGATGAGTTATTTGACCAAGTGTGGTGTGGTCGTGATGTATCTGACACCACCTTAAGTAATCATATTAAAAGTGCCAGAAAAGTATTTGGTGATGATGGTGACCAACAACAAGTCATAAAAACCCTCCGTGGTCGTGGATACCAATTTATCGCTGAAGTTATTACACCGACTGCCCATGAACAAAGTGAATTAGCGATTACCAGAAATGTTGCTTCGAACGACAGCCAACCCATGCAACGTAAAACTATTCATAACCTAGCATTTTTAGTCTTAGCATTATTCACTCTAGCTTTCATAATTTGGCAACTCACTCCAAGTTCGGTAACGTTACTAGAACGCCCTTATATTCTTGTGGTACCTTTTGATATTTCGGGGCCTGAACAGCAAAAATGGCTTCCATTTGCTGAACAAATGACTCGGGAAGTGATCCGCGACTTACGCAAAATATCCAGTCTAAATGTAGTGCCCACCTCATCTGCATTTACTTTTAAACAGAATAAAACTCATGAATTTATTCGAGTTCAGTTGCCCAATGTGCGCTACGTGTTAACCGCCACTATCAATATGGATGAACAAAGCAATCTACGTGTCACCCCAGAGTTAGAAGAGTTGCAAAGCGGAAAATTAATTTGGGATGACGAATTTACAGGTCGCATCGATAACACCACCTTTTTCTCGATTCAAGCCAGCATCGCCACTTCATTGTCGAAGTCCCTTAAAGTGGCGATCCAAGATAAAGAAAAAGCAACTTTAGCCCAATTTCCCACCACTAATTTAAAAGCCTATGAATTATTTGTTGCTGGACAACAGCAACGGGATTTATTGACTCATCAATCTTTAATGAAGGCTGTCGAGTTATTTACTGGAGCCATAACATTGGACCCACAGTTCGAGGCTGCCTATCTGGCTAAGGCCGATACTTACAGGATAATCATGGCCTATTTCGAAAAGCCGGTTGAAGTGCTGCCCTTAGTGATTGATGCAGTGTCTGACGTACTTGCAATCAACGCCAATTCTGCTGAGGCGCGTTCGTCTCTTGGCTTGGCATATGTGTTGGCTTGGCGCTGGCAAGATGCTTGGAGCATGCTTAGTCAGGCACAAAATCTCGATGATAATCTAGTACTCACTGAACTGGGTTTTGCTCTTTATTATTCAGGTATAGGTGATGTTGATGGTGTGCGCAGGTCGTTAGCTAAAGCCAATCAGTTGGACCCACTTAACATTGAACTTGCCGATTGGGGGCATTGGGCGCTGGCTATGGTCGGCGAAATTGATTCTGCAATAAACTGGGCCAACAAACAAATGCAATTGCATCCTGATGTAGGCATGATTTATAGCGGTGCAAGCGTATCTGCATCTTTAGCCGGCGAGCATCAACGTGCTATTGAACTTGCAAAAAAAGGGATTGAACTAGACTCAGAAGCGTCCTACCCCGTCTTGGCGTTAGCACAAGCTTATGGTCACGCAGGACAAATAGATAAAATGGCACCGCTATTAGCTAGGGCAGAAAGTAACACTGGTTATCAATGTCCTTACGAAACTGCGGTGACTTATTTGTTAATGAATAATATCAACGAAACTTTTAGACAGTTTAATGAAGCCGTTAACTACCGTTCAAACTGTTTGGTATTTACCCGAAACGACCCCCGACTTTTAACCATCCGGCAGGATCCTCGTTTTGACTCGCTGTTAATTAGAATTGGTTTGGATGAGCATTCGGTTCGGAAGTATTCGCAGTTTTAAGGCCTTGTTTCTGTGCTGCTTAGATTGGCCTTGAGGCTCTTTGTGAACATATAGAACTTTCAATATTTTTTAAATTAAGTCGACCATAAAAACCCTGTCTATCGCAACAAAAAATAAACGACTAGAAGTTCCTATTAGGTGAGTGATTAACGAATATGATGTTTTAAGAAGGGGCATCATTGTCTTCTTCATTTTTTTGCGCCTCATCGTCAGTAGCCACAAAATAAATGTCCTTTTTCTTGGTGATACGACTGACTATTTCCTCTAAACGTTTTTTATTACCCTCATTTAGATCCCGATTTTGTAGCTCAGCTAAAAATTCTAAAGTGTGCACTTTTTTGTAGGATTGTAGCTCAGCGTCTACTAATCCTTGCAACAAATTGAGACTGAAGGCAAGTTCACGGGGAAACAATAAATAGGCTTGATAAAAGTCGTCAGTGGCGCCAAGATAATCTTTCTTGGTGTATTTTTGCAATCCAACTTTGTTATATTCAAGGGCCTGTGGCCTTCTTTCTCCAATTGCATCTTCGCCTTTAGATATCAGCATGCCCGAGACTGTTTTTTCATTACCGTCTTCGATTTCTTTCAATTTTTCCTGACTAAGTTTTAAAAAGGCTTTGGCCTTTTCCGTATCCCCAGCGTTTCGCCATGCTTGCACCGCATCGGTAATGGTGGATATTTCTGCTTCATGTAATTCAGTCATACCAGGGCGGGCGAGTATTTCATTGGCTTTGGCCACATTACCTTCCATAAATGCGATCATCGCAAACATATAGTCTTTTCTGACGGTCAAACTCGGATCCGAGAGTTTTCTACCTGCCGCTCCAATCAAAAACTTCGCTACTTGCAAATCTGAACTGCGTTGAGATTTAGATCTGAGTTCGGCTTCTCCTATATAACATCGTGCCAGATCAAGGGATATTTCATCATAACGCTCGCGGATAGAACGGTTCGATTCGCGTTTTTTTTCTAGTAAACTAATGGCTTCGTTACCCCGTTCTTGCGCCTGGTAGATATAGGCTTTTAAACGAGCTGCTGGGATAGAAAGTTCACCTTCGCGTATCTTATGCATGTAGTTTTCAGCTTTGTTATACTGATTATTACTCACGCTAATCCGCGCCAACCACTCACAGGCTTTGTCATTAGTGAGTTCTGATTCTGTGAGTTCCCGCAATAAGGTTTCACTTTGTTCAACATAACCGTCTAAAAATAAGTTTTGGATCAAGCCCCACTTGGCCCAAATGACTTTGTCAGATTGTTGCAAAATTTTGCGATAAAGATCCGCCGATTCTGCATAGCGACCTAATTTAGTTAACAGTCTGGCGCGTAACTTAGTTAATGCACTTTTTTTCTTGGGGTGTTCATTTTCTTTAATGAGAAGGTCTAGAAGAACCAAGGCCTGTGGGTAATTATCTTCATCCATCATTTCATATACAGGCATTAAATATTGATGAAGGGCAAGGCAGTTAGAAATATTTTTTACTAAGTTGCGTATGGTATAAGGTTTAACAACCAAAGCTTCCGGATGCACATCCACTATCTGGCCTATAATGAGCGGCAATCGATCTGAAGTAATAAACATCACACAAGTGGAATGGGTGATTTTTTTCATCTTTTGTAAGTCTTGAACAACTTCTACGCCGTTTTTGTTTTGTCCAAGGTGAAAGTCCATCAACAAAAGGTCTAACCTTTGACTTTTTAAATTAGTTTTTAATTCTCGGCCATTGCTGAAGCAGCTAATTTGGGTAAACCCCATATCCAATAAATGGTTGCGGATGTTGGTGCGCGCCATGCCATTGTCTTCCACAACGGCGACTTTAACTTTAGAAAGTGACATACGACAGGACTATTTTTCTACACATGAGCAGCAGCATAGCAGGCAAAAGAGATAAAAATAATCAATTTTTTAACTCAATATTTAGGGACCCATTTGCAGTTGTGTTGCCAAGCTGTATAGCTAACGAAACAGTGAGGCATAAACTAAAATGTTTGGTTTACGTTAACGTAAAGGTAAAATTTTGTTAATCTCTGGAAATCTGAACTACCGAGAAGCATTTATGCAACGTGTTCCATCTTTGATTAACGGTGAATTCACCATTTCGTCTTCGCCTCAAACCATTGCAGTGACTGATCCTGCGAATAATAAGCTGATAGCAGAATTACCATGCAACACTGACGTAGAGTTAGCCTTAGCTGTTGCAAGTGCCAAAGCCGCATTTGAATTGTGGAAAGAAGTGCCTGCATCAGAAAGAGCCAGAGTGATGATGCGCTATCAACAACTGCTCAAAGAGCATCATGATGAGATTGCTACACTTTTGAGTAGTGAGACGGGCAAAACTTTTGCCGATGCCAAAGGGGACGTATGGCGAGGTATTGAAGTGGTTGAACAAGCCATGAATATTCCCGCAATGATGATGGGTGAAACCGCTGAAAATGTGGCCCGTGGTATTGATACTTATAGTTATATTCAACCTTTAGGTGTGTGTTTAGGGATCACTCCTTTTAACTTTCCCGCAATGATACCTTTGTGGATGTTTCCTATGGCGGTTGCTTGTGGCAATACTTTTATTCTTAAACCATCGGAGCAAGATCCTTTAACACCCATGAAACTAGCTGAGCTTTTTGTACAAGCAGGCGCACCAGAAGGCGTATTAAACGTGGTGCATGGTAGTAAAGATCAGGTGAATAAACTACTGGTTGACCCTGATATCAGAGCGGTATCTTTTGTTGGCTCAGTACCAGTAGGGCAACATATCTACAAAACCGCAACCGACAACATGAAACGTGCGCAATGTTTTGCTGGAGCTAAAAATCATTCAGTGGTTATGCCTGATGCGAATAAACAGCAAGTATTGAATAATCTAGTGGGTGCTTCAGTGGGCGCTGCGGGTCAGCGTTGTATGGCAATTTCTGTGGCAGTATTTGTGGGTAATACTCAAGAGTGGATTGCCGAATTGACTGAGTTGTTAAAGGCCGTGCAACCTGGGTTATGGGATGATGAAGCGGCAGGTTTTGGCCCGCTAATCAGCCCCCAAGCCAAACACAAAGTGTTATCCCTTATTCAACAAGGTAAAGACGAAGGCGCCACTTGTTTGCTTGATGGTTCTGACTTTGAGTTGGATATAGACGGTTATCAAGACGGTAATTGGGTAGGGCCTACTGTGTTTTCTGATGTTACTGAAGACATGGTGATATACCAACAAGAAATTTTTGGCCCAGTATTATGTTGTATGGCAGTGGATACCCTAGAAGACGCTATCGCCTTAGTCAATCGTAATCCTTATGGCAATGGCACCTCTATCTTTACCGCCAGTGGCGCAGCTGCTCGTAAATACCAACATGAAATTGAAGTGGGTCAAGTAGGTATCAATGTGCCTATCCCAGTACCTTTGCCGTTTTTCTCTTTTACAGGTTGGAAAAACTCTTTTTATGGTGACTTGCACGCTTACGGAAAACAGGCAGTACGTTTTTATACTGAAACTAAAACCGTTACTGCTCGCTGGTTTGAGGATGATATTGCCTCAGGGCCCAATATGACTATCTCGTTGAAATAGGTGGTGTTATGAATTTTGAATTAACCGAAGACCAACTTGCCTTTGCCGAAACCGCCAAGCAATTTGCAGAACAAGAACTCGCACCTTATGCGGCTAAGTGGGATCGAGAGCATATCTTTCCAAAAGAGGTGATCCAAAAAGCCGGAGAGCTGGGATTTTGTAGTTTGTATACCCCAGAAGGTGAAGGAGGTTTGGGCTTAAGTCGCTTAGACTCTTCGATTATTTTTGAACAACTCGCAATGGGCTGCACCGCAACCACAGCCATGATGACCATTCATAATATGGCAACTTGGATGGTCGCCACTTGGGGAACAAGAGCAGCTAAAGATAAGTGGTGCCCCAGTTTAGTGACGGGTGAAAAACTGGCTTCTTATTGTTTAACTGAGCCAGGTTCAGGTTCAGATGCAGCGGCGATGCGTTCTACCGCTAAAAAAGAAGGCGATAGCTACCTATTAAATGGCTCTAAAATGTTTATCTCAGGCGCCGGTGAAACCGATGTCTTGGTGGTGATGGCACGCACTGGTGAAGCGGGCCCTAAAGGCATTTCTGCTTTTGTGGTGCCTGCCGATGCCGAAGGTGTAATTTATGGCAAGGCCGAAGAAAAAATGGGCTGGAATGCGCAGCCAACGCGCCTGATAACGTTTGACAATGTTTGTCTCTCTGCTGATAGTTTATTGGGCGCAGAAGGTCAGGGTTTTACCTTTGCTATGAAAGGACTAGACGGCGGTCGTATCAACATTGCCACTTGCTCTATTGGTACTGCACAAATGGCTTTAGAAACCGCTACTGCCTACATGCAAGAGCGTACGCAATTTGGTAAACCCTTGGCGGCGTTTCAAGCGTTACAATTTAAGCTAGCAGATATGGCGACCGAACTAGTAGCAGCAAGGCAAATGGTAAGATTGGCGGCATTTAAGTTAGATAATCAAGACCCAGAGTGCAGCGCGTATTGCGCCATGGCAAAACGTTTTGCCACTGATGTGGGATTTAATGTGTGTAATGAAGCATTACAAATTCACGGTGGTTATGGCTACATCAAAGAGTACCCTTTAGAAAGATATGTGCGAGATGTGCGAGTTCATCAAATTTTAGAAGGTACCAATGAAATTATGCGCATGATCATTGGTAGACGATTGTTAGCAGAAAATGCGGGTAACATTCTTTGAGACTTTTTATAGCAACGCTTCAGATAAGTAAGGAATAGTATGTCTAATGAAAATGCCGTGGTTGTTTTTGATGAATTAATCACAGAGTGTGGTTTTAAAATTGGCCATGCAACCTTGAATAAGCCTGCCGCACTCAATGCCTTAAACTTGCCCATGATCAGACTGCTGACGTCGCAATTAGAAAAATGGCAACAAGATCCCCAAATTGCCATGGTATTTTTAGACGGCAGTGGTGACCGCGCATTTTGTGCCGGTGGCGATATTGTGTCTATGTATAAGTCGATGCAAGCCTCGCAAACCGGCAACAATAACTCGGATGTAACGAATCAATTAGCCTTGCAGGAATTTTTCACCGAAGAATACCAACTCGATTATCTAATTCACACTTTTGCCAAACCTGTATTAGTGTGGGGTAACGGCATCATAATGGGGGGCGGACTAGGTTTGATGAGTGGTGGCAGTCACCGCATAGTCACTGAAACGTCGCGTATTGCTATGCCTGAAATCAGTATCGGATTGTACCCAGATGTAGGCGGCAGCTATTTCTTAAATCAAATGCCAGAGGGTAACGGGTTGTTTTTGGGGTTAACGGGGGCAAGCATCAATGCCAGCGATGCGTTGTATAGTCATTTGGCTGACTACTTTATTCCACATGATGCAAAAGTCAGCCTATTTGCCAGACTACTTAGCGCCAATTGGCAAGAGGAGTTATTGCAGCAAACCTTATCCAGTATTTGTGATGATTTTCACTCCTTACATATTGGTCAATTACCCCAAGGTCATCTCCAGGAAAATCAGGACTGGTTAACTCATTTGGCTGAGCAAACTAATGTGGCAAAAGCGGTTGAATACATATTGTCAGCCAATGCTGAGGATAATAAATGGTTAAACAAAGCACAAAATACGTTACGAGCTGGATCACCTATTACAGCCCATCTGGTATTTGAACAACTGCGAAGAGGCAAAGATATGACTTTGGCAGAGTGCTTTCAGATGGAGTTAGGTATGTCTTGCCAATGTGGTGAATTTGGTGAATTTCAAGAAGGAGTTAGAGCCTTAATGATTGATAAAGATAATCAGGCCAACTGGCGTTATCAATCTGTAGAGCAAGTTCCACAAGCCACTGTTGATTGTTTTTTTGCAGAAATTTGGTCACATGGCGCTCATCCTTTAGCACACTTAAGCGCAAGTTAGGGGGAATAACATGGAAAATCAACTACCTAAAGTAGCCTTTATCGGTTTAGGCAATATGGGCGCACCTATGGCGCACAACTTGTTAAAGGCCGGCTTTTCAGTCAGTGTGTTTGACCTAGTGCAAACTGCTATGGACAACTTAGAACAAGCAGGGGCTACACAGGCAAAGTCTGCAGAAAATGTTGTACAGGAGGCGGATGTCGTGATCTCCATGTTACCGGCAGGCAAACACGTTGAGTCACTTTATGTGGGTGAAAAGGGGCTCATAAAACATCTTAAAGCAGGGGCATTGGTGATTGACTCAAGCACCATTGACGCCGCTACTTCAAAGATGGTGGCCAGTCAATTAGCACAAAAAAACATCCATTTTATTGATGCGCCCGTATCAGGTGGGGTAGGTGGAGCAACAGCAGGTACGCTGACCTTTATTGTGGGGGGAGACCAGCAGGACTACGTAAGGGCATTACCTATTTTGCAGGCTATGGGCAAAAATATCTTTCATGCAGGTGACCACGGAGCCGGTCAAGTGGCGAAAATATGCAACAATATGTTGTTATCAGTTTTGATGTTGGGTACCTCAGAAGCCTTACAAATGGCCATTGATAATGGCCTAGATCCTAAAGTGATGTCAGATATTATGTTGCAAAGTTCGGGTAGAAACTGGACCTTAGAATTGTATAACCCTTGCCCAGATGTGATGCCAAATGCACCTTCTTCACATGACTACCAAGGGGGATTTATGGTGGATTTAATGAAGAAAGACTTAGGGCTAGCAATGGATACGGGATTAAAAAGCCAGTCTGCTACTCCTATGGGGGCCTTGGCACAAAGTTTATACAGTATTCATAGTCAGCAAGGCAACGGTCAACTGGACTTTTCCAGTATTTTTAACTTATTTTCCAAGCAAGAGAAGTCGAAATGAATTTACAAAACCAAGTGATTGTCATCACAGGTGCAGCCCAAGGTTTGGGCAAAGCCATGGCTGAAGAATTTGCTAAACAAGGCGCACATATCGCCCTTTTAGACATGCAGGCTGACGCAGTAGAAGCCGCAGCTAACGACATCGAAAAGTTAGGCGTAAAAGCGAATGGCTACGCGCTGAATGTCACCGACGAAAAACAAGTGGAAGACACCTTTGCAAAAGTGGTCGCAGATTTTGGACAAATTAACGGTTTAATCAACAGCGCAGGCATTATGCGTGATGGCATGTTGCTAAAGGTCAAAGAAGGTAAGATCGTCAGCAAAATGCCCTTAGAACAGTTTCAATCCGTATTAGATGTCAACGTGACAGGCACTTTTTTGTGTAGTCGCGAAGCTGCTGTGCAAATGGTTGAGACCAAAAGCAAAGGTGTAATTGTGAACATCTCATCTGTTTCTCGGGCAGGCAATGCCGGCCAAACCAACTACTCTGCCTCTAAAGCGGCAGTCGCCACCATGACAGTATCTTGGAGTAAAGAACTCGCCCGTTTTGGGATTCGCACTGGCTGTATCGCCCCTGGGCTAGTAGAGACTGCTATGGCGGCACAAATGCGCCCAGAAATGCGTGAAATGTTTATCAAAAGTATTCCCGCTCAGCGCTTAGCCGATGTGGAAGAACTGGCTCACGCCGCGAAGTTCATTTTTGAAAATGAGTATTTTACAGGTAGGACGTTGGAATTGGATGGTGGGACTAGGGTTTAGGCTGGGGAACTCCCTTTTGTAAATCCTTTGAGTGTTTTTAATAGGTAATATAGCCATCCTTAGTTGATGGCTTTTTTATACCCTGTTGGATTCTGCCGTCCCAGTCAAAATATGTGACATTATTGGGGTCAGTGACATTAATGGGGGTCATTAATGGGGGTCAGTGTAAAGTTAAATTTAATCATCCTTATTTTTTCGCCATCCAATTCGTCTGCCCACCTTTTTTGGCGTCATCCTTCTACCAGTTAGTTCTTCAATTTGAGCCTTAAACCGTTGATTTCCAATTGCCATCCCCTTATTTATGGCTAAACGAATATCTTCCAATAATTTGTCCTCTAAGTGCTGTGGGAATAATGCGCGATAAGCGGCTTGGCGATCTTTGGCGTTTTTGCCCAATGCTTGGTACAACATATGGTGTGTGCTAAGTTCTGATATTTTACCCAGTGCGTTTATCTGAAAACTTGACCAACTATATTGGGCTGGGTCGTTTACTATCCCAGCGCGAACAGGGTTCAATTCAATATAGCGACTGACTTGTAATAGATAATCATCTTGCTGCACTAAACAGGATTTAAAGCGTCCTTCCCATAGTGAGCCTGTGCGTTTATAGGCATAGTTAAAATATCGCACATATTGCCGACCTAATGCTTGCATCATTTTGCTGATAGCATTACTGGCTCTTGGTGTGCACAGTAAATGGACATGGTTAGTCATTAGCACCCACGCATGGATATCGACCTCATATTTTTTGGAGTATTCTTTTAACCAACCTATATAGGCAGCCCTATCTTGGTCGTTGGCAAAACAAATCTGTCGATTATTACCGCGTTGTATAACATGTTGCGCAACACCTATCGGTGATACTCGGTTTAGTCTAGCCATAGAAAAGCCGACGATATTGGAAATGGTTAAGTGTAGTTCATATTTAATTTTACGCTGACCCCAGTTATTCTGCTGACCCCAGTTATTCTGACCCCAGTTATTCCCAAAGGAAGTTTCATTGAAGTATTTAGTATTCTTTATTTTTCTGTTGTATTGCTCATTGGGGTTCGCTAATGAAGGTTTTGAAATACCACGAAGTAAAACTGTGGAATTAACTGAACCCTCAACAGAAAGGGTTTATTCATTATTTATAAAAACACCTCGTTCATACGAATCGAATAAAGTTAAAAAATATCCAGTCATTTATTTAATGGATGCCTTGTATAGTTTTCAAATTGCGTCTGGCGCTACTCGATTTCCCATGAATAGTGGCGCAATGAAAGAGGCGATTATTGTCGGCGTGTCTTATTCAAAGGGATCCAAAGGTGCATCTAGTCGTATAAGAGATTACACGCCGAGTAAAGCCGCTAGCTGGAAGCTACAAACTGGCAATGCTGAAGGACATGCTAAATTTATTCGAGAAGTCGTCTTTCCCCACTTAGAAGCTAACTACAGAGTGAGTTCAACGGAGCGCACTTTTGTAGGCAACTCACTCGGAGGTTTGTTTGGTGCTTACATACTGTTTAAGCAGTCAGATATGTTCAGCAGTTATATACTTGGTAGTCCGTCAGTGTGGTTTAACAACTATGACGTATTAGCCATAAATATCAGGAAGTCTAATTTTCCGATTAAAGTGTATTTATCCGTTGGTAGCTTAGAGCAACCTGAGTTTGGTGAAGGAGAAGATATGGTTACTGGTGCTAAAAAGTTGGCAGAGAAAATTACGGCTCAATCAGGTGAAAATACAATTCTCAAGTTCAGTGTCATTGACGGGGCAAGACATGCTACAGCCTTCCCAACAACCTTGATTCAAGGGCTGGACTGGATTTATGGTAAAAATGAGTAGACTGTCTACAACAAATAATAATAATTGGGGTCAGTGTTAATAATTGGGGTCAGTGTAACGTTAAATATAATCATCTTTATTTTTCGCCCAAATTAACCAGTCAGTGAGCATAACCCTTTAGATTTTTGCTTGATTACTTTTGGGGGTAGCCAAATTTTGCCCCTCATTAAAAGGGGCTTGGGCTGTAATGGGGTAAAAACGAACATTAGTAAGAGTGTTAAAGAGCGTTACTTATTCACAAATACTTTGCCGTCTTTCATTACAAAATCTATATCGAGTAATTGTTCAATATCGTCCAGTGGTGAACTATCGGTAGCGATAATATCGGCTTGTTTGCCAACGACTAGGGTGCCGATTTTGTCACTCATGTCTAATAAATCTGCGCCACTAACGGTGGCGGACTTTAGTATATCCATATTACTCATGCCGGCTTTGGCCATGAGTACGGCTTCATATGCGTTGCCACCGTGGGCGGATACGCCGCTGTCAGTGCCAAAAGCAATTTTTACACCCGCTTGGTAGGCTCGCTCTATATTGCCTTGCATTTCTTTACCGACTTTGCGGGCTTTTTCTTTAATGGCTGGGCTCATAAAATCCGAGTTTTCTGCCATTTCTAAAACGGTATGACCAGCCAATAAGGTGGGCACTAAATACGCGCCGGTTTTTTTAAATAATTTAATCGAGTCTTTTCCGGCATAACTGCCATGTTCAATGCTGTCTACTCCTGCTTCAAGTGCGGCAATAATGCCGTCTTCTTGATGGGCGTGGCTGGCGACTTTGCGGCCCATACGTTTAGCGGCAAGTACCACTTCTTTGAGTTCATCCATTTCCATTTGTTGGCCTGTGCCTGTTGCACGGTCGCTTAGCACACCGCCGGTAGAGGTGATTTTAATTAAATCTGCACCGTACTTAATGGCGTCGCGGGTTGCTCGGCGACAATCATAGGGGCCGTCACAAATATTTGAGCCAGTATAAAACTCCATTAGATCAGGATTCATTCCACTCACATCGGCATGCCCACCTGTAATACCTACACCACCTGCTGCCACAATCCTTGGCCCGTCAATCCAGCCACTATTGATTGCATCTCGCAGAGCGTACATTTCTTGTGCAGATGAGCCCGCGTCTCGTACTGTGGTAAAGCCGGCCTCCAAGGTGCGCATAGCGTACATAATTGAGCGCATGGCCATTAACTGATCCGACATTTTTAAACTGTCACTGTCGTTCTTAGGCCCCAGTTCAAACTGTAGATGTACATGCATATCCATTAAACCTGGCATCACAAAACGATTTTTAAGGTCGATGAGTTCGGCATCTTCACCATAGGTATTAGCGGGTTGATAACCATCAATAATATGGGTAATCATGTCGTCTTTAAGTACTAAAGTTTGCTCTTTGGTTACCGCTTTACCAGGTTCAGCCAGTAAAGTACCGATATGCAGTACTTTGGTTTGCGCCATGAGTGTTCGGCTTAAAAGAACACTAGTTAACAGTACAATAATGGTTGTGATGGGGGAGATGAGTCTAATTCGCACTTGGGTCATGATTATTCCTTTAATAGGGGCATAGTGTGTTTTGGGTACAACAACTGACTAAGCTTACTTTACCCTTTGCCACAAATATGTCTATTTTTGTTGTTTTTTTGTACTCTTGTTAAAGCTTATAATTGATGTCGCTTCGACCTTGGTTTCTTTTTACCGCAATTTTTTAGTTTTTACCGGCAATTACTTTGATTTGGTTCAGGGGTTCTAGTGCCAGTATTTTGCGAACCTTTACGCCCCATATTTGATGGTACATTTTTTTAATCACGCGATTGGTATCAGGCGAACGCGCGATAAGTGTTGGGCCTCGCCGTTTTCGACACTTAAGGTTACAGGCTATTCAGATATATGACAGGGCACTTTTAATCAATTAAAGTAACCTTAGCAGAGCGCGTTTAACGGAGCTAGCAGTGACAACTAAAAAAGCACCCACTGAAAAAAGTAGCAAAGCAGCTGTTATGTTCTAAGCTTTAAATCACTCAAATAACCACGGACGGTGTGTGATGCCTCGATCAGGTAAAACTCAAATCAGTTTCCTTTATAGCTCTTGTATTTCTCACTATGTTCTTCGGAATTTTTTGTGTGTTGTGGTGACCGCTTTGAGGGCAAATTTAGGGAGTAGCGTTACCTACATCACTGCGCTGAATGTAGATGGATTTGTCAGATATTCTCTGCATTCTAATGAGTCAATGAAAAGTTTAAAGGAGTAAGAAATGGCTGAAGAGATTAAATTCTATCCAAACGACGGCACATATTGGTGCCCCACTAATTCATTTTACGCGCAGTATTTGGGCAATGCCCCAAATCCTTGTCGTAAATATCATATTAGCTCGGATATCCCCAGCGCAGAAACAATCGCAAGTGTGGTGCTGCCCTACTTATCCCAAAGGCGTATTGTTCACAAAGTTGTTTCAACCATGAGTTTTTTAAATAGGCAGTCAGCTGGAAAACAAGCGGGTAAGTTCATAACTATCTACATGAACGAATTTGTATCACAGGTAAACCAAGATATCGTTAATTTGGGAGCAGTCCTAAGTCAGCTTAGCGAACAACAGGGTATTCGCCCCAGTCCAAGAGTGCCTCGCACTCGAGGTTTTAGTCATGTATTTATAGAGCAACCTCTAGATGAAGGAATGTTCATATATGGCGGATTTATAGTGGATCCAACTAAGTAAATACAAAGGGGGTGGGGTAATGCATGCTAATGAACTGACGTATTGCAGATTTGTCTCAGAGATAGGAATAAAGCAACTTCTTTATACCTATTTTTTATTTCTTCTGTGTGGGTGATATTTTTACTGAAAAATTCGCTCTAGCTCAGCCAGTCATACCTTGTATTTAAATAGCCAATTGTGAGTGTATCTCGGCTATTAATTGGGTAATCAATACTTGAATAAGATACAACCCATCAACAAAGTTTTGCTGTGGTATAGGTTCAAAAATGCTAATTGAAATGATTATTCCCACTTTTAAATGTAAGGAAGACCAAAAGATATTTTTATCTCGTTTAAGTGCTTTGCCCAACTTTGTTAACGTCAAGAGTGATGGTTTTAAATACTGCGTAACTTTAACGGGGGCTAAAACGGAAAGAGTTGCCAATGGGCTTCAGGAAATATGTAATATGTGGGGAACCAGTTTTGTTACGGTTTCTGAGTAGGTTGATTTTAATTTTGGCTTCAGAGCCACTGCGCGAAACCAACGCGCAATGGCTAAGTATTAATTGAGTCTCTCAAAGTGAGCCTCTCAAAGTGAGCCTCTCAAATTGAGCCTCTCAAAGTGAGAAACTTTGATTACCCCTTCCAACCCAAAGGTGAATGTTTTACGTGTGTTTGCGATTATGGGCTTGGGTAAAATCCTGCTCAGGTCCAAGTGGAATAATTCCCGTGGGATTAATTGTCTTATGACTCCCATAATAGTGGGTTTTGATATGTTCAAAATTCACGGTTTCGGCAATTCCCTCTACTTGAAACAACTCACGCACGTAATTACTCAATGCGGGGTAGTCGGCAATTTGTTGGCGATTGACTTTAAAGTGACCAAAGTACACCGCATCAAATCTAATTAAAGTCGTAAATAAACGCCAGTCTGCTTCGGTCATTTGTTCACCTGTCAGATACCTTTGTTTAGTTAAGATAGTTTCTACCCAATCCAGTGATGCAAATAACGCCTTATAGGCCTTTTCATAGGCTTGTTGGCTGGTGGCAAAACCTGAGAGATACACACCATTGTTAATGGTGTCGTAAACTCGCGCGTTCACCTCATCTATCTGGGTACGCAAGTGTAGTGGATAATAATCACAGTGATTACCGGTTAAATGATTAAAGGCAGAATTAAACATGCGAATAATTTCTGATGACTCATTGCTGACAATAGTTTGGCTGTGTTTATCCCAGAGAATGGGTACTGTGACTCTCCCTTCATAGCTTGAATCTGCCTTTAGATACAGTTGGTAGGCAAATTCAAATCCATAGAGGGGGTCGCTCATCTCCCAGCCATTTTCTAACATTATGGGGTTGACAACTGTGACATCGATGTAATCTTGCAAGCCTTTTAACGCTCGGAAAATCAAGGTTCTGTGGGCCCATGGGCAAGCCAAAGAAACATATAAATGATAGCGGTCTTTTTCGGCTTTAAAACCAGATTCACCATTGGGGCCGGCTTCTCCATTTGCGGTTATGCAACTTCTAAAGCGACTGTCTTGACGGCGAAATTCGCCGTCACTTTTTTTTGTGTCGTACCATTTATCGACCCATTTTCCTTGTTGTAACAAACCCATTATGCAACCACTAAATCTTCGCTGAGTTGAGTATCGGACAAGAGAGAATCAACTTGTTTTTTACCCGACTCAATGATCACTTCCGGGGTACCTTTGGATCCACTGGCATCGATGTGAAATATATCTTTAACACCTAAAAATCCAAAGATATGTGCTAAATAACCGCTGGCAAAGTCCATATTGCTGCCTACAGGTGTACCGCCAGTGCCAGTAATAATAAATACCCGTTTAATATTTAATAACCCAACAGGCCCCTGCTCGGTGTATTTAAAACTCACGCCAGCTCGACAAATAGCATCAATCCAATGTTTTAAGGAGGCCGCAATACCAAAGTTATACATAGGCGCGCCAATTACTAAGGTGTCGGCATCTCGCAGTTCTTGTATCAATTGTTCCGATACCGCCAAATGGGTGTTTAAGCTGTCACGTTTCTCATCTGAAGAACCATGTACGCCCATTAGATCTTGCGCACTGATTGCTGGTAAAGGGTTAACCGCTAAATCACGATGTACCACTTTAGTGTTTAACGCGTTAACAAGATATTGCCCAATAATGCGGGTATTAGAGCCTGTTAAACGGGCGCTGCTGTCTATATGTAAAATGCTCATTGTATTCTCCTAATAAGTGTCGATTATTGATTAGTTAATTTGTTTTGAATTAACTTGTCTAAACTAAGGCTTCCCGCACCTCGAACAGCTAAACCCATACTGATAACTAACAAAGCCAAACCAAATTCGTAGCCACCATTGGACATGAATAGGCCGTTTTGCAAATGCACAGTGATGATGGCCACTAACATAGTCAGGGCTAAAACAACTGCAGTGGGCCGTACTAATAAACCTGCAATTAATAACAGACCACCAAAAAATTCCGCGCTTCCCGCTAAGGCTGCCATTAAAGCGCCAGGAGCAAGGCCAATAGATTCCATCCAACCGGCCGTGCCTTCTAACCCATAACCGCCAAACCAGCCAAATAGCTTTTGAGCGCCGTGAGCGGTAAATACCACACCTGCACCTAAACGAATAGGTAAGGTATCTAGCCCCAAGTTTGTGGTGGTTAATTTAGTGATAAAGGTTTTCATTTTGTTTTTCCAAATAAGTACTTAAGTAACTGATGACCCTAGTCTACTGAGTTGAAAATTTGGAATAAGGGGAGATATGTGTTTAATATGTTCTAATAATTAGAACAATTGAGCGTTGACATTATGGCCAGAAATCCAATTAGCATAGAAGTACTGGAAACCCTTGACGCCATTGAGCGACGTGGCAGTTTTGCAAAAGCGGCTGAAGAGTTGAACAAAGCAACCTCTGCGGTTTCCTACGCAGTGCAAAAACTAGAAGAACAGTTGGATATTTCGTTATTTCAGCGTTTAGGTCGTCGTTCAGTGTTAACACCTGCTGGGCGTTTGATCTTAGCCGAAGGCAGAGAAATTTTACAGACCACTCGCAGGCTGGCAGACAAGGCCAAAGAGGTGGCAACAGGCTGGGAGCCGCGTATCAGCATAGGCATAGAATCGTTGCAGTCTTATCCTGACTTTTTTCAAGTTATAAATGATTTTTTACTGGAATTTCCAACAGTGGAATTTGATGTTTCTGAGTGTGTATTAAATGGTGGGTGGGAAGCGTTAGAGCAGGGCAGGGTAGACTTGTTGGTCGGCTCTCCTGGCCCGGTACCAGCTCTAAAAGGTTACAGATCGGTTGTTATAACTCGCGGCGAATTAGTGCCTGTAATTGCAGCAAAACACCCTTTAGTTAACCGTTTGCAAGACACACCAAACACCGACAACTTAATGGCACAGCTTAGGCGCATTGTTATTCACGATACCTCTTTTAGTGGCATTACTCGTAGTGAAGGGTTAAGTAGTGATGGTCAGATGTTTTATGTGCAAAACATGGATCAGAAAATACAGGCAATATTAGCCGGTATTGGTATTGGTAATTTACCTAAACATAGGATCCAAGATTATCTTGATAACGGGGCACTTTTACCCTTACCCATTCAACAAAAAAATGGCGCAGAATCCTTTTTGGCATGGAAAATCAATAACAAAGGCAAAGGGTTAAAGGCCGTTACTGATAGATTAATTGCGCAACAATCAGGCAAATGACAGCCTACAAATCAATAACCAGCCCATCCCTAGCAAGATGAATTGGCCCCCTATATTTTGCCCGTATAATACCTAGAGTTTCATTTTGAATCGCTAAAGTACGTTTCATAAAATGCGACAACACTAGTTGTTTAACCTGTGCATTTTTGGCTATAAGGGCAATTGCTGAGGGAGGCATATGTAAGTTAACGGCTGCACCAGTAGCATTATCTGGCACGGCATTATTAGCGACTAATATATCGGCATTATTTGCGAACGCGCTAAGCACATCAAATTGATTATTCATATCACCAGAAAACACAATACTACAACCCGCTAATTCAACTCGCCAAGCAACAGCGGCCACTGGACCATGGTGCACAAATGTGGCTTTAGCTGTGATGTCTTTTGAAAGTGAGTAGTCAAATGTTTGCCCTTTAATGAGGGGGACATCGGTTGCAATTATTTTGTAGTCAGCCTCATCGCGTTTATTAACATAATCATTTAAGTACGCAAAAGCGCCCTTGTCACCCATAAGTCTCTGCAGATAGTCGCTAGTAGCAGGCATCAGATCGTTTGCTGCTGGACCATATAGCGAAAGGTTGGTGTTTCTTGAAGTAAAGTAACTACCTTTAATAAAGGCCGCTAAATCTGCGCTATGATCTACATGTAAATGAGTCAGCAGTATGCCTTGTAAGTCCGCAAAATCAGCGCCACTGCGGCCATATTCAACACTAGAGCCCGCACCGGCATCTATGAGTACTCGAGCTTTATTTTTATACCAAATTAAATAACCGCTAGAGTTACGTCCATCGTCAAGTTCTGGGCCTCCTGAGCCCAAAACTTGAAGTTTCACTTGGTCATTTCTGCACTGATTGGCAAAACTCTGGGTGCAAAACAAAATCAAAAACAGAACCGAGACTCGTTTAAACATGACACTTTTCCTTTTAATTAACCTTCATTTTACACTCAGCTGAGCGCTAATCGATTATATCATCAGCCGGAACATTGACCTGAGGAAAGGATTTTCCTTTCAAAGGTTTAACGGGATCTTTGTTAATTTTTTTCTGCAGCAATTTAATGGCCGCCTGTAATTGAGCATCTTCACCTTTAAAAGTAGTGTGGGGTAAGTTGTCAACTTCCACATCAGGTGCAATGCCTCTGCCTTCGGTGATCCAACGACCATCCATTGCGTACACCGGCAGTTCGGCTACGCGTGCCATGCCGCCGTCTGTTTGTCTGTTGCGACCAGTTAACCAAACCCCAGCACCTGCGGTTTGTTTGCCTATCACTGTACCGAGTTTTAGCGCTTTAATGCCTGCTGTAAAGGTTTCTCCGTCAGAATAAGTGTATTGATCTGCAAGCACCACTAGATGCCCTCTGAAGGTTTGCTGCATGTTTGTAGAAGCCTCACTGTCACCCACTTGCCAAAATGACCAAGCTCTTTTGAGTAACTTTTCTAATATCCAACTATCGACATTCCCACCATTATTGCGTCTAACATCAATAATCAGACCTTGTTTTTTGTATTGCGCATAGAATTCTCTGGCAAAAGTGGCGACGTCACCTGAGCCCATAGCGCGTAAATGTAAATAGCCTAGCTCAGCATCAGCTTTATGCACTTTTTGTTGGTTTTGGGTCACCCAATCGAAATATCGATTGTAATAATCGTGCCGCGTTGAACTGGGTGTGACAACAGTACTTAGTTGCTCGTTTTCCCTAGTGATATTCAGTAACACTTGTTTGCCAGCTTGATTTTGAAGTGCTTTAGCAATGTCTGGAATTGTGTGTATTGTTTGCCCATTAATCGCATTAATGATGTCGCCTACTTGAGCGTTTACACCTGGTTTGGAAAGTGGTGAAAGTCGACTGATAAGTTCAGGATCATTGCTGTATATATGAGTAATTTTTACACCTTGTTTATCTTGAGAATATTCTGCACCTAAAGTCGCCGCTTTGGCGGTGTCGTTATCCACTGGCAAATCACCACCACGCACTTGAGAATGTAAGGTGTTTAATTCGCCCATCATTTGTTTGAATATATCGTTTAATTCATGGCGATCGGTCAAACGAGATAACAATGGCTGATATTTTTGTTTGATAGCAGTCCAATCTAACCCACGCATGTTTTTATCGAACAATGAATCACGGTGCATTAACCAAGCATCATGGAATATCTGCAGCCATTCTTGTTGAGGGTTGACCAGTAACTTCCAGTCGGAGGTATTCACTTTTGTGTCTTTAGCCGTGCTTGGAAATTTTGCGCCGGCTGCGACTAAATACATTTCTTTTTTGCTGCCGGTTTTTTGCAAAAATAGCGTTTTACCATCGTCAGATAAACTAAACGACTGTACCGAGCCTAAAAAAGTGGTGGGTTTGCTTTTGGGTTCTACTTTTATGGATTTTAATTCTGCTTGGCTGTTAGGTTCGGTGATTTTATCCAGTACATAGAGAAACTTTTTATTCGCCAACATCTTTGAATAGTTTCCTGATGCAACAGGGACTTGCCACAACCTTGCTGCAATGTTTTCCCAATCGACTGCCGTTTTAGGTGCCTCTTCAGTGTTTTTTGCTTCTGACCTATCAGCTACTATTTTGTCATCGCTGTTATCGTTTTCATCCTTTATGTCCTCAGCTTCTTTTAAATCATCTAACCCATCAAGTTCAGTGGGTTGTTCGAATGGAAATTTAGCCTCTGCTTTTAAGGCAATGGCAAAAATTTGTGTTCTTCGATCAAAACTTGCACCCATGTTTCTGTCTCCCCAAGGTGAACTAGGGAAACTGTCAAAATGCCGGTCAGATAAAAAATACAACCAATTTGTATCGTTAGAAAATGTCGGTGAAAATGAAGCATACTTCTCACTGGTAAGTGTCTGGTGTTGATTATTTGAGGTGTCAATCAGCATGATTTGGCTACGTTCAGAATTCACCGCGGCATAAGTGATAGCGATAAGTTGACTGTTGTTTGACCAAACCAAAGAATCAATGGGAGAAAAACCTACATTATTTGTCAGTATCTTTTGATTCTTTTTAGTGGCCAGATCTAACAGCCATAAGTCACCATTTTTATCATCATGAGCGATAGACTTCCCATCTGGCGATAAGTAAAGATCCCAACGAAATACATTGCCATCAAAGGTTAACTGCTCACTGCCTTGTGAGCCATCAGCAGGGTATTGCCAAATTTCCATTTCACCGCTGCTGTCGTTAAGAGCATACACCGACTTTTTGTCGTGACTTAAAAGTGCTTTGCGGGTTCGGGAGTCTTTCGGTGTTGCAATTTCAACTAATCGTGAGCCATCCGTTGCCGCAATTGCTACTCGTCCTCTGGCGGTTAACACTACTTTTTTGGAATCACCAGCTTGTTTGGCTGAAGTGAGGTGCTTCAATGGGGTATTAACCCAATGCTCTCTTAACTGCGGAAAATCTGATGTCAGTGCGATATCCACAACAGTACTTTGTTCACTTGGGATATCAAAAATTTGAATATCGGCACCGAGTTGATACACAATTTTATCCTTATTGAGGCGCGCATTTCTGACCTCCCAATCTTGGTATTGTGTATGTTGTTGCTGATCTCGACCATTTAACTTCATCGACCAAATATTATCGCTACCACTTTGGTTACTAATAAAATATAAGCGCTCGCCCGCTATCATGGGGGTACTAGCCGAACCTTTGTGTTTACTGGTAAGTCGTGTTGCTTCTTGATTCGACCCTAGCGTGTATTTCCACAACTCTCCTTTGGCGCCACCTTGGTAGGCACGGGCGTTATCTGAGGAAATTTGTAAGCCAAATTGAGCAAAATATAAGGTGCTGTTATCCCCAGAAATACTGCCTTGCACCGCATCAGCCAAGGGCAGAGTTGTGGTGCTTAGGTTAGTAGGATCAACTTGTTTGAGGGTCCAATTTCCAGCAGGGCCAACTCTGCCATTATAACTATATAAAATTTTTGAATCAGCGCTCCAGCCCTGCACTTTCACCGCAACGTTTTCAAAAGTGACACGTTTGGCTATGCCTCCTTGAATAGGTATAACATGTACTTCTGGTGTGCCAGAGTAGTTAGCGACAAAGGCTACCCAATTACCATCAGGTGAAATACTCGCCTGTTTTTCTTCCGTTGGATGGCTGGTCAAGCGCTGCGCGTATTTGTCGCCTAACTTGATTTTCCACAAATCACCTTCGGCTGTGAATACTAAAGTGTCGTTATGTAAAGCAGGATAACGGTAATAGCCTGCTAAGGCTAAAGCGGGTTGGGTTATTAGCAATAAACAGATTAGAAAAAGTGCGCGCATTTATGGGTTCCTTATGGATGGGAGTGCTAGGCCAAACAATTTTATTTATTACGAATTAATGAAAATCACAGCCCAGTTAATAACAAAGCGGTAAACAAGTCTATGATGATGTTACAATTTACACTCTTCAAATAGTACCGCCCGAACAAGGTTTATTAATAGTTTATGTCTTTGTGGAAATGCCCCTCTTGCTCAAATATGCTGTTGCTCAATAACAAGGTATGGGCTTGTGATAATGGCCATAGTTACGATGTGGCAAAGGAAGGTTACGTTAATTTATTATTGGCCCAACATAAAAACAGCAAACAGCCAGGTGATAACAAACAGATGGTCAATGGTCGTAGGGCGTTTTTAGAGCAAGGTTTTTACCAGCCTTTAGCCGATGCCATTTCTACAATCTTTACACAACACCTTGAGACGCTTAAAGACCAAACACAGCTGAGCTTTTTTGATGCGGGCTGTGGTGAAGGGTATTACATGGACCAAGTTAGCCAGTCTTGCCAACAAGCAGATGTTCACATTGAGTTTAGTGGTTTGGATATTTCTAAGTTTGCGGTGCAAAAAGCCGCTAAAAAGTACCCTAAAAACCATTTTTCTGTTGCCAGCACTTATCAATTGCCTTTAGCAAACCATAGCCAAGATGCGGTGTTACAAATATTTGCTCCTAGCAGCGAGCTTGAAATTCTTCGGGTATTAAAATCTAACGGAATTTGGATAACAGTCAATCCGGCGGCCAATCATCTTTTTGAATTTAAGCAAGCCCTGTATGACAAACCTGCGGAACACAAAATGGAAAATGTCACTCCCCAAGGATTTGTGCAAATTGAGCAGCTAAACTTAAGTTTTGTGATGCAGCTCACCGAGCCGCAGCAGCGAGAAAACCTGTTGATGATGACACCTTATTATTGGTCAGCCACTCAAGAGAAGAAACAAAAATTAGTGGCTAACTTAGAGCAGTTCACAACGGACTTTAATATAAGAGTGTTTCAGCCTGAGTGATTTTTATGCGACGTTAATCATGGTCATATGATTATCAAATTTTAATGCCAACGAATTAATATTCGCAGTGCCCGATATGGGTTGAGTGCGGTGCAACGTTTTAAGTAATCCTTTGCCGCTAGACGCTAACATTTTACCATTTGAGTGGGCTAGCCCTGATACATCGCTAAAGGTTTGTTGGCCAATAAAATTGCGGTTTTGTGTGTCCCAAAAGCTCAGATGTGAGCCTCTAGGGCAACTGACACAAAGTAAGTCATCTTTGACTAATAAGCTTGCTGTGTATTGTTGCATTTTGTACAGGTCAGACCGTGAGGCACTGAAAGCTTGTAAGCTGTCTTCACCTTGATGGGCAAAAACTAAGGGCTGAATATTCGACTTGCTTCCTTGGTACTGGGCTCCTGCAAACACCGCGCCGTCTGCTCGAACCGTAAGATGCCTGATACTTAATTGGTTATCGGGTGGCGCGTAGCGAGAGAGAACTTTACCTGATGCAATGTCTAAATAGGCCAAGTTGGGCTGCATTTCGGCTAAATTAAGTTTTTCTCTAGGCCGATTAGGATGGGTTTCAATACCACCGTTGGCAATCACCAAGGTTTTGCCATCTGGCATTAACATTAATTCATGTGGGCCCACTCCACCTGAATCAAAACGCTCTAATACTTGGTAGGTTTTGGCATCCCGTACCACAATTAAGCCACGTTTTTTGTCGTATAAGTTTTCAGTGGTGAAAAGGTACTGGTGATCTTTTGAAAAAACACCATGGCCGTAAAAATGGCTATCGGATTGACTATGAATATGACTGACTATTTCGCCATTAATAAAATCGATTTCCACAGCAAAACGATCGGGGCGTCGTGCAAATACTAAAGCATGTCCAGGTTTGTGGGGCATTGCTAAAGAGTCATGGCCGCGAGCGGGTAGATTGACTGTGCTAACAATTTTGCCTTGACTGTTGATCGCCGCAGCCATGTTTTTGCCTTGTTGATCATTACAAGTGCTGACTAACCATTGAGGTGATTTTTGAGTGGTGCAGGCTGGTAAAAGCCAAGCGGCTAATGCTGCTTGGCTTGCTCCTAAAATAAATTGCCTACGGTTAATAGCCATTAATATATTAACTTGTTAAAAGTTGTACTTTGCACCAAGCATAAACTGCCGCGGTTTACCGGGACGCGCCCCAAACGGTCTGCGAGATACTATGTTGGCTTCGTCGGTTAGGTTATCCAATTTGCTATATAGCCTTAACGAATCGTTTATTTGGTACCATGCCGCTAGATCAATCTGACTGATATCTGAGGTCATGGCACCGCTTAACTCAACTCCGGTGCCAGATGCTTCTGACATTTCAGCCACATATTTGTAAGCTAAGTCTAGTTGCCAATTTTCACCGGCTAAACCCACTTGTAAGTTAAACTGATTTTCAGGTAAATAGGGTAACTCGTCACCTACAGTCACATTACCCCATTGTGAGAATGTCGAATTAAATGAAGTTTGAAATTCCGATTGGGTATGGGTGTAGGCAATTTTTATGGGCATCACTAAGCCATTGGCTAATTCAAATTGCCCATTGGCACTCAACTCCGCGCCATAAATATCCACTTCGCCACCATTAAATTCCACATCAAGCTCAACATCACAACCACTAGAGAAAGTACAACTGCCTTTTAAATTACTGTAATCGTTGAAAAAGCCGATGGCTTCAATTTGCCATTGCGCCACACTGGCTCTTAACCCAAGCTCATAATTCCAGCTTTCTTCCGGTTCAATATCACTTTCTTCACCGGGACTGTTAGGTACAAAACCTTTGTTCACACCCACTAAAATACCTAGGGCTGGTGTAATTTGATAAAAAGCGCCGGCACCGGGTAATACCACAGTGTCGCTGTTTGTTTGCAGGCTTTGAGCAACATAATCATTGGATTCACCCTCGATATTTTCTAGACGTATTCCAAATGAGGTGTGGAGATTGCCAAATTGAATTTTCGAATTGACGAAAGCAGCGATGGCAGTGGTAGTGTCTTTGTTGCTGGTGGCAATTTCATCAGTTTGACCGGCAAGCACTAATTGACCGCTGAGCATATTGAAATACCGAGCTCGATGCAGTCTTTCTACTTGGTCTTGATGAATTCGCAGACCTGCATCCACAGTCATATCAGCGTTACCTAACTTGCTGTCCCATGTGGCTTTTGACTGAATACCTTGGGAATAAAATGTCCGATCATTTAGTGTAAATATTAATGTTTCATCTGAGGTCAGTGAGTCGGCTTCTCCTTTAAGTACTTGCATAAAACGCGCATTAAGCCCTGTTTCAGGTGATGCCAATATACTATCAATGCTGCGGTTAGAATCGAATCCATTGAGTCTATCCCAATCACGATTGAAGTCACGGCGGTACACTTGAGTTAATACAGTCAAATCAGGGTTTAACTCAATATAATGAGAGGCCTGCATTTGTAAATGTTCCCAATCAAATTTGTCATTTTGACTGGCGGCATAACGTTGGTAGGGGTCATCGGCAAAGTCGCTATCGGTTAGACCTAAATAAGTTTCATGGGAGACTTCTTCGGAATATCCCACTTTGATCTGAAGTTGCTGATTGTAAGGATCGTCAGCAAACTGGTAGTGAGCTTTGGCCAATATTTCGTTTTTAACAAAACCGGTATTGTCATCATTAGCCAAAGATTTAAAGCCATCGGCTCGTAAATGAACACCCTCAAGCATCAAGCCTAGATTATCAATGTTTTTTGAATAGTGAGCATGGGCTTTACCGTAATTTTGCTGGCCAATTGCCAAGTCCAATTCACCGCTGTCTTCTGCATTGACTGGGCGCGATAGCATATTGATAGCACCACCCACGGTATTCGGTCCAAAGGTAATCGCTGATGGACCTTTGAATACTTCTAGGTGGGTCATACGAGAAACATTGGGAAAATAATACGCCGCTGGGGCAGAGTAGGGCGCTGGTGCAATTAATACACCATCTTCCATCAATGCAATTTTGCTACTGCGTTCGCTGGTGGCACCCCGTAAACCAATATTGGGTCGTAAGCCATAACCGTCTTCTTCGCGGATATACACGCCTGGCACACTTTGTAAGACCCGATGGATATCATCAAATTCAAATTGTTCTAATGCGGCTTCGTTTAACACAAAGCCCGATCCTGTAGCGGTTTCCAGTGCATGTTTATTACCAAAAATCTGGATAATATCCGATAGTTTGGTTTCTTGTTTGGCTGTGGTGGTTTGCCCCTGTTGAGCAAGCAAATAAGGCTGCCAAAAAATTGCACTTAGACAGCAGGCTATCACTGTTAGTTTGGTATGACTGATCAGGATTTTCTTATGGTTCACTTAAAAATATTCCTTTGAATGTTTTAACTTATTGTAGGCTTTAGGGATGTTAATCACCGTCTGTTGCGTTAAAGCCAGTACTGATATCTAAGGCCTGAATAAACTCAATGGTTAAACTATCGCGGATAGTATTAAGTTCATCTACCAAGGTGGTAAGTTGAGCGCGGCCGTCATCATTAGCAATGGTGGCTGAGAAGGTGTTAAATGTTTGGCTAATAGCTTCTATGCGATTAATGGCTGCGGTGATATCTGTGTTCACTTGAGTCGCGATGGTTTGTTGGCTTAATGTAGTACTTAAAATATCATCAAAACCTTGTCCGTCGCCTGCTGTATATATACTTAAAAATGTCGCAGTGTTGACTGCAATACTGGATAGGGATGCATCACTTAAATAATGTTCAGCATTTTGTGCGACACCCGGTGATGTATCGCCAAAGCCGGCGAGAATTTTATCGTCTTTCACAATATTGATATGTTCAAGCCAAAGGGTCACAAGTTCTTCTACAGCATCTTGCACAGAGGTAAACTCGTTTATCCCCGTGATTAACGTCTCGCGATATGAAGTTTGCCACTGACTGTGAATTTCACTGGACATGTTGAATAAATTGTCAGCAATAGCAGTGGCGACTTCACAACGTTTCGCTTTGTTTGATGCATTGATGAGTGAATCACTACTATTGGTGGGATAAAGTAAATATTCTAGTGCGGGAATACCTTGGGCACCCACATTCACACCTGATAATAGATCCACATCTATGGTCTCACCTTGCCTTAATAACAAGGCTTCCACACCATTTTTGACGGCATCGGTACCCGGTTCCCAAAATTGGATGCGTAGAGAGCGAGTTTCATCCAGAACTGGGCCTAAGTTAAGCCATTGAATGTTTTGCCATGCTTGCACCGCTTCTAACCAACTCTGCTTAAAACTTTGTAAATCGGTGTTCGAGGGGGTGTTTGCTTCACAAAAGGAATAACTTTGGGTTTGCAATAGTTGTGTTTTGTTTGCAAAATTTGCATAGGCTGGAATGATAAGATTATCCGTTAAATCAGTTAGATACACAGCAAACTCAGTATTGAGATCTTCTACTGGTGTGGGAGTTGGATCAACCACAGGATCTGTTACCACAGGTGTCGTTGCGGTATCGCCACCGCCGCCACCACCACATGCCACCAGAGTTAAACTCAAAGAAACAGCTAAGCCGAGTTTTGTAAATGACTGCAAGTATTGTAAAGGGTGATTCATAACAACTCCTAAATGGCATCTAAAAACGCTAAAAGTGCGTTTCGTTGTGCTTGGTCTAATTGGATAAATGATTGTTGACTGGTGTGGGCTTCACCACCATGCCATAAAATAGCTTCGGCCACTGTTTTGGCTCTGCCATCATGTAAAAATAGGTTTTCACTGCGGATGTTTTTTCTGGCACCTATTCCCCATAACGGCGGCGTTCGCCATTCTTGACCCTTTGCATCAAATTCGTTGACGCCATCAGCTAAACCTTCACCCATATCATGCAAGGCTAGATCGGTGTATGGCCAAATGAGTTGATTGGCAAGGTTCGGGTGAGGATATGCTGGATCTGTGGTGTAACTTGCTGTATGACAGGACTCGCAACCTAACTTATAGAATAAATTACGACCTTGTTGCACTTTCACTGAGTTCAAATTTCTTGCAGGTGGTACAGCAATCAATTGATTAAATCGAGTCACTAAGTCCAATAACTTATCCGGGATTTCCACTGATTGATGGCCGCCAAGCGACGCTGCTGCATGGCAGTTTAGCTGTACAATACTGCATGGCTCAGATACAAAAGAAGAATTAGTGATACCAATATCATCCCTAAATGCGGCAGCCACTTGCTGGTGTAAACTGGGTTGTTTGGCTTTGTGGCCAAATCGGCCGATGCCTATAGCCTTTGAAACTGAACCATGAAATGCAGCTGTATTGTGGTTTGAAGGCGTAATAGGCACGCGATTATATTTAGCCGAGATCCCATCTTGGTTATTATCATTAATATCTTCTTGGTCTATGAGATCTTGTTCGCTGATGGCATCTAATAATCCCAATCCATAAATTACCGGAGAAAAGCGCGGTGAAAGTTTTGTACGTTTATCCAAATCACCATAGGCTAAGTCGGTTAATTGATAGTTAGGTTGGTGCAATGTATAGGTTGTACCATCAGCATATTTGCCTGATAGCTGTTGATAACGTAAATCTAATTGAGCTTCACCTAATAATTCAGGTTGAATGCTGCTATGAGTCACTGCTATGGCACGAGGCTGTAATTGCGCACCGTAGACAGGATCACTAAAACTACTCAATTCATCAGAACCAAAGCGAATAACTAAGGCCGACGGTTTAGATATACCTTCTTTTGGTGCAGGGCCTTTACCACCAGATGAATGGCAGCTGATACAAGAACGGGTATTAAATAAAGGGCCTAAACCATCACGATCTTCAGTGGAACTTGGGGCAATAACCCAAGGGTCTCGAAATAATGAAAACCCAGTCCAAAAGATCAACTCCTCTTTACGGTTTACATTTTTTCCCACTTGTACAAAACTGCGATCTGATAATCCTTTACCGGTCATGCCGCCTGCAGGCAGGTGTTCAGCATGCTCAAAATTGGGCACTGACACTTTGTTACAATTGCTTAAACAGGCAATCAAAAGGATGCCCCAGAACCTATTTTTTGTCATTAAAGTGATTCAATAAAGGCCAGAACTTGCAAACGTTGCTCACTGGTAAGTTCTTTAAATGCCGTTAGACTGTTTTGTGCTTCGCCGCCATGCCATAACACAGCTTCTTCAATAGTACGTGCTCGACCATCGTGCAAAAACGTGGCTTTTTCATTAACGGTTTGTACTAGGCCTATTCCCCATAAAGCCGGGGTTTTCCATTCTGTGCCAGAGGCCATGCCTTGAGTTAAGCCATCGGCTAATCCTTCGCAGCGCTGCACATACATACATTCTTCACCATTAGTGCAGCTTTGTTCATCTGCTGTTTCGCGGGTAACCTCACAAATGCCCCCCATATCGTGCAGTAACAAATCGGTGTAAGGGAAAATGGTTTGATTTGATAACATATCGATTGGCACGGCGTTTTCTTGTAAGCCACCAAAAGATATTTCACCGAGCACGCTACCTTCGGCTTCTGCTGTGACATGCCTTGGGGTATGGCAGCCGATACAGCCAATTTCAAAAAACTGTTGCCGCCCTGCTACTATTTCGCTATCCCACTGAGCAGTGACGCTGTCAAAGCCTCGTCTGGCAGGGACTCCTAAAACGCGATTATAAAATTCAACTTGTGCTAATTCTAAATCAGTGATGTCGTATTGAGCACCCGTTTGACTTTCCTGCTCGGCTATATGTAAACATGCGGTTTGTGCATCAGTACAAGGTTCATTAGGAAAGATGCTGCTAGTAATGCCGATATCGCCATTGTAGGCAGCAGCGCCTTGTTGCAGCACAGTTGGATTTTGAGCTTTATAGGCAAAGCGGCCTAGGCGTGTTTCATTTCTTGATAAGTCGGTGACCATTGATGCTCGGCCTGAAATACCATCGTTGTCAGCGTCGTTTTCATCACTTAGTGCCAGAATATAGGTTTCAGGAATGGCTTCTAATAATCCTACACCAAACACTTGAGGTGCCACTCTTGGAGAAAAGCGTATATCCTGATTGAAGTCACCAAAACTGAGATCTTTGGTTTTATAAATAGGATTACGCAAACTGTAAGTACTGCCATCTGGGTAATTACCAGTTATTTCTTCAAATTCAATATAGGTGTAGGCCTCGCCTACTAATACATCACCATTTAGTGAACCATTGTATGTTGGCCATCCTGATGTGAAATCTGAGGTGCTAAAGCTTTGCTGCGCAAAGGTTTGTAGTTGCTCGCCATAAATAGGATCTGGGGCACCTGAACCATCGCCAATTTTCACTAACATGCTGGTGAAAGGTTCGTTTTTATCAGTTGGTAGCACGCCACGTCCATCATTTAGATGGCAGCCTTGGCAGTTACTAGTATTGAGTATCGGGCCAGCGCCATCGTGTGGTGTTCTAAAAATATGGTCACCCGAAGTGAAGTTGCCATCTAACGTGAAATCGTCACTTATGGGATCTGGCCGGGTGCTGAACGCATCTTCATCAGATACAAATAGTGTGGCATCCCCCCCAGATAAGTATTCAGCCTCATCAATAGTATTGGCTGCAAGCGGTGTTAAACCACTGTGATCAACAACAGGTTCTGGATCTGGGGTGGGTGAAACCACTACAGGTGGTATATCTGGTGCATCAGTGCCACCACCGCCGCAGGACGCAAGAAATGCGAAAGCCACTGCAATCATTAGAGGTTGCAGTGGCTTATAAATAGTAGTGGTCATTACACTTTTCAAATATTTATCACTCTTTTTTAAAAACGACAAAGGGGCGTATTCGCCCCAGTAAAAAATTTACCTGCTATATCGGACTAACCACCAATATCTTCTTCAGTATCTTGGCGTAAATCATTGGCGGTAATACCTAAAGCTACGATGGCTTGTTCGATGTAATCTGTTTGATCAACTAATGCATCAATGACTGCTACTACATTAGGTTGGTTAATACCTTGTTGAATGAGCACATCAAAAGGGGTACCTGTTTTAGCTTTAGTATCTATTACTGCGGCAGCAGCCATAGTGGCCTCTAGTGAAGCACGTAAACTATTGGCTAATTCGTGTTCTCCTTCCACCACCATTAAATCGTAGATAGAAGCCCCTTCAATTTGTTCACCATCGATACGTGTATAGCTGGCGTTAAAAGAATTTTGAACACCTTTGGCATTTAAGAAAATATCTCTATGGGTGTTATCACTGAAACAAGAATGTTCATCTTCTTGTGAATCAGTTTTCAGGGCGATATTGATACGTTCTCCGGCTAATTCGCCGTAGCTTAAACGACCCATACCTTCCATAATTTTTGCTAGAGACTCATTGCCGCCAGTAACAAAGGAGGTGTAATGTACCCCAGCATTTGGTTCCCATGCTTCAACTACAGTTGTTAGGTCAGCAATTAATACATCGGCTGCCGCTAATAAATACTGTCCACGTCTAGTACAGATATCGTCGGTGACAGCCACATCACCCGATGTACATGTGCCGGCAGTTATCGAATAATCGGTAACTGGACGTTGTCCGCCACTGGAGTCTCTGGTACCTGATCCACTTGAGTCTTCATTTAGATCTTGTCCCCATAATAAAAATTCAACGGCATGATAGCCAGTAGTAACATTTCGTTCGTCTTCGCCAAATTCAAATACGTTTTGAATGGTTTCAGCGTTGATAACGGGGTAGTCAGCAGTATTAGCAATCACATTACCACTTAACGCATTTGCTGCGCTTTCTGGGCCAGAATCACCGTCTACTACTACAGCGACATAATCAATAATAGCCTCACCTAAAGGCCATGCGTTAATACGACCTTCTGGACCTTCACCGTCTTCACCCATAGTGCCATCGGCTAACAAAGTATCAATTGGACCTTCTCTAAACCGATAAACTTCGGTTTGTCCATAAGGTTCACGGGCAGCTAACCAAGCTTGTTTAGCGTTGCTAAAGTTAGCTTCAGAAGGATCTGCAACAAAAGTGGCAAACACATCACGCATAGTTTGTGCTGAGATGAGCGAGTCCGCATAGGCAGCATAAGCAATATTCGCATTTGATGTAATGACATCTGTACGAGTAACAAAAGTACTTACACCATCTACGCCATCAGTTCCTGAAATTCCATCCGTTCCATCAACGCCTTGAACACCATCCTCGCCGTCATCTACACAGGCGGAAAGTGATATTGCTAAAAGCAAAGCTAAGGAGATTGGCGTTTTTTTCATGTTGAATCCATTTATATTTCAGTAATGAGAATGGTTCTCATTATCCATCGTGTTAGGGTTATGTCAATAGCTAAATACTGTTTTTAGTGAATTTGTGAGTAATGACTGCTTTCTACTGTGGGTGTTGCAGTAGCTAACATTATGTCGTTTTTAGCCTCCACAATTGCTCTTGAGCAATGTTCAAAAAATGCGACTTTAGTGGCGTACCCTAAGGCGCAATCAATTGCGCAGTTCAATTTTTTATTTAGGCGATGCAGTAAGGAATGGGCGATTTCAATTTGATTTGTTGCGGCATAGGCATGGGCTAGCATAATGGCTAATGAAGTTAAACTCGTGGTCAATTGGGGGGATTCTAAGCGTTTATCAAAAATGATTTCCGCTGTTTCAAAGGCCGTTCCCAAAATCGGAATTGCTTGGCTTGGTTGATTTTTTTGCAATAAATGTTCAGCCATCTTTGTCATCTGCTGAACGCTACCAAAAGCCTCTTGTGGATGTTCATCGACCCAAAACCTATGGTTTAGACAAATAAATTTGTACTCTGTCATGGCAAACTCCTGTTTATTGTTGGCGATTCAAGGCTGTTTTTTAATACTAGATAAAGGTGAGTGTTGCGAATTGTGTCGCTGCTTACTGTTTTGGTGTTCTTCAAAGTAAAAGGTGTATAACGTTTGGATTTCTTGGGTTTTTTGCTGGTATCGCTGTGGGTCTAACATTTCATATAACAGTGGCATTAAGCGCTTGATATAGCGATAACACTGTTTACGCCAAACCCTAGAAAGACAGTGGTCACACATAGTTTCAATTAAGGTGTTGAGCACCCTCATGTGAGCATTTCGCACCGCAACAATGTTTGTAAGACCTTTAGCCCGTTCCAAACCCATATGCACGTAACAATTAATGATGTCGTCGTTAGTGGTGCTGTCACCATAACGAACAGACATCTCTACGGCAGAAAAAGTAAAGCAGTAACGAAAGGACATAAAGCACCATAATGTAAATGATAATAATTATCATTTACATTATGGTGCTTTTAATTTGATGTCAATACAGAAATGCAAAAAACATCTGAAAATGAGCTAACTTAATTCGAAATACTGCAATTTAGGAGAGCAATTCCAATAAAAAAGTGACCTCTTTTTTATTGGAATTGGGATTAGAACTATAAGACTTTATTTGAACGTTTAGCTGAGAAGCGACTTAAGTGTTTAATGCCTTGGCTAAGAATATTGGGATCAACCTGGCTAAAGGCTTCGTCACCGGTTTTTAGATCAAATACGCGTAGGTTACCGTTATTCATGATCTCAATTCGTTGTTCATTAGTCAGTAGTAATACTTTGCTACCTTGTGTACTAACAATATAGTTGAGGTTGCTATTCTGGGTGAGTGTATTGCCCGTACTGTAGGCTTGAGGCTTGGCTTCACAGCCTAATAAATTTAATGCAGTTGGCGCCATATCTTCCAAGCTGGACATGGATTTATTGATGGTTAAATTACTAAATAACGGAATATTCGAAGTGTTTTGTTTAACTAGGTCAGTAACTATAACTTGATACTGGGCTAACACTTCATCCGTTAAAAGCTCACTTAATTGTGATGCTTGTACAAACCCAACCGATAAATTACTCGAAGCATTGAAAATATCCTGTTTAAACTGCTGCCAATCTTGTTGGTAAGGTGTAAGCCTTTGGTTTTTTATATTCTGAAGATAGATAGATACGTTAAGTCCCATAGAATTGGGTAACTGCAGCAATAATGGCGAGTAACTTTTTAACGCGCCATGATACAGCTCAGGTAGTCCATACAAGACAGTGGTGATACCGCTATCCACTGAGGATTGCAGTAGATAATGATTTTCAAACTTGGACAAACCTTCTATGGAGTTCGGCATTTCTCCCGCTATCAACGACAATAATAATACTTTTTTATTACTAGTGACTGAGCAATAAACTGGTTCAGCAGGGTATGCAATACCTTTGATGGTTTGATTGAATTGCAGTGCTTTGCGTTGTTGGTAGTCTTCTATATCGAGCAAACTATATCTGGCCATCAAGGTTTTAGCTGTAGCCGGATAAGATAAAGGAAACATGTTATCTTGCTGCACTATGGGTTGATATAAATTCGCATCAGCCCAAACATGCAAGGCATGGCTGACAACAAAACAGCTCACAAAAAAGATACTAATAGGTAAACCTAATTTACGTTTTTGCAATCTCGCGATTCTTTGCCAAAGGGCATTGGCGACAATTAATTGAAACGATAACCAAACCACAAACAATAGCAGTAAAAAGCCCCATTGTTGCCAACCAAACTGAGCGATAGCAGTTTGTGTTTCAGTCCGTATCAGTTCTGCCGAGTTCAGGCTAAGGTGTACGCCGTATTTATTGTATAGTAATGCATCAAAGGCCAATAAGGCTAAGCCTGAAGCCGCTAAAACTGAACTTAACACTTTTACCGTTTTCGCATTAGGTACTAAATAACAAAGTGGTAAAATGAGTATCACAAAACTAAAAAAGGTTAAAAAACCAATATGGCTTATCCAATTTGTGAATAGATAAAATGTGCCTATGGCAGAGCCAGGTGCTGGAGAGTTAAGAATATAAATAGCCGCTATAGTGACTGCAATTATAATATTAAGCAGCGCAAACCAATGTCCCCAATTAACTAACTGGGTGACTAATTTTCTGCGCGGAGTTTCTGCTAGGATCATTTAACCTGTCGACCTTTTTTTATTTTCCATTGATACTTTTTAATAGCACTTGTGTAAACTGTTCGGCCATTTGTTGGCGCTGGTTTTCTGGAACTTGCTGGTGGAAAATACTAGTAATGACATTACCTAACACCATTAGTGATAGGTCCCGATTGGCTTTATTCTTCTCTAAAGCAATGATGACGTCATGCATGATGGCTTCAAATTGGCTGTCAGAGTATTTGGATTGTTGTGGCATGTTGCTTAGCTCAAAAATAATAGCAATGTAAATTAATGCGATAGTAACAATGGTCTAGATAAAATGCGAATAAACCAGCGACCCAATTTAATTGATTTTTGTAAGGATAAAATGTGAGTGCGTTGATCCATCACTTTGTAGTACACCAATTAGCCGTTAACCAACAACAAGAACTAACCTTGGTTCCTAGAGCGAGTTGTTTTGATGTCAGCCCCGAGATAGAAAGCTTGGCGCAACAAATCAACCATGCTTTTAATACTAAACCCGGTAAAGGGGTAGGGGCGTTTGCTTCTGAAAATGCTGAGATAGTCAGTGTCAGTAAAGAGCCCTCAGGTAATGAAGGACCCTCAGACTCAGAAGAACCACAAGTACTGACGCCTCATCCTGTGTCTTTTAAAACCTTGTTAGCAGACATGCAGTCTGAAGAAACCGATTTTGTTGAGTTTAGTATTCAAGCCAGTGAGTTATTGAAAAAGTCTTTAATTGATACCGGTACATTGGAAACCGGCTTTGTGGTATTTAGCCATTACCAGTTTTTGGCCACTGATTATTTAATGATTGCGATTATTAATACTAAGGAACATGTTGAGATAAATCGCGATTTAGAGTTAAGCAGTAGTGATCATCTAGATTTAGCAAAAATGCAATTGGCGGTAAGAATTGATTTAACGCAATTAGCCGTGACGGCTGAACAGATGCGTTATATTAGTTTTATTAAAGGGCGTATGGGACGCAAAGTGTCTGATTTCTTTATGCACTTTATTGGGTGCGAAGAATTAGTCGATATTAAACAACAGAATAAACAGCTATTGACCACAGTGGATGCGTTTTTAGCGGCTGAACAATTAGATCCCGAAGAAAAACACCAAGCGCGAGAAACGGTTTCCAATTATTACAAAGAAAAGCTCGAGTTAGGTGAGGATATTCAAATTCAAGAGCTGGCGGCCAAACTGCCCAGTGATCATGTGAGTTTTGAAGAATTTAACCAAAGTGCAGAATTGCCTGTTGAAGAGCAATTTCAGGCTGACCGTGGTGTATTAAAAACTTTAGCTAAGTTCAGTGGTCAGGGTGGGGGAATATCACTCAGTTTCGAGCGTAAATTGTTAGGAGATAGAGTGAGTTACGATGCAGGGTCGGATACTTTGATGATCCGTGGCATTCCACCTAATTTGAAAGATCAACTTTTGAAGTCACAAAGCTGACATCTGACGAGTTATCTTTATAATGTATTAACTGACATCACAGACACTTTACACAGCACAGGATAGACACACTTTTTATGCAATTATTCGTTAATGATTTAACCGTTATGGATTTTTCTTATCTTTGCCCAGAGCGAGGCATGGTAGGCGAAAGCTGGATAGTCGACGTGATCCTAAGCGGTGATTTGAATGAAGAAAGCATGGTGCTGGATTTTGGTAAAGTGAAGAAACAGCTTAAACAGCTAATCGATGAATATATCGACCACAAACTGCTAGTGCCAGTAGAACATTCATATAGTAGTGTTGAACATGATGAAAAATCCGACACTGTAAAAGTCGATTTTATTCGTCCAAATGGCAAATCGATACATTTAAATTGCCCTGCCGAAGCTTATGCCTTTGTGTATTCACAAAATGTCACTATGGCGTCAGTAAGTGATTATCTTAAAGACGTCATTGCCACTCATTTACCCGAAAACGTGGCGGGTATAGAACTTAATCTACGTGCAGAAGTGATTAACACACCTTTTTATCACTACACCCATGGCCTTAAAAAACATGATGGTAATTGCCAACGTATTGCCCACGGTCATCGTTCTAAGGTTGTGGTCTTTGAGAACCAACTAGAAAGTATCACTTGGCAAGAGTATTGGGCGAAGCGATGGTGTGATATCTACATCGGGTCGACTGAGGATATAGTCGATGTCAGCAAAACCGTTTTTTGTTTGCCTAAAGGTGATGCTGAACAACACCATATATTTGCTTATGAATCATCCCAAGGTAGATTTGAGTTGGCTATTCCAAAGGCCGAATCAGAAATAATGGATACTGATACCACAGTAGAATGTTTGGCGCAGTTTATGGCAGATGAACATAAACGCCTAAAAAGTGATAGCGATTTCAAGGTTTTAGCTTACGAAGGAGTAGGTAAAGGAGCGATCGCTTTTGCTTAAGTCAGTAGTTATTTGTTTGTTTTCAATATTGAGTTTTTTAGCCTGCTCGGTGAACGCAAGTGATCTGCATCTGAAAGGCGAATTGACTCAAGGTAGTTTAATTAGAGGTTTGGTCCCGGAAGGGAGCAAAGTTTGGTTGAATGACGCGCCACTGAAAATTTCTCCAGAAGGGTATTTTGCGTTTGGCTTTGGTCGAGATGCCAAACTAACACACCAACTTAAATGGCTTGATAATCAAGGCACTGAACATTCTCAACCTTTGGAACTACAGGCAAGAACGTACGATATCCAGAAAATTGAAGGTATTCCTGGTAAATACGTTAGCCCACCGAAAGAGGTGAGTGAGCGCATAAAGTTAGATAATCAACAAGTGGGTAAAGCGCGAACCTTAAATGCTGAACGAAGCGATTTTTATCAAGACTTCATTTGGCCCGCTGCTGGTCCTATTAGTGGCGTGTATGGCAGTCAACGAGTGTTTAATGGTATTCCAAAACGCCCCCATTTTGGTGTGGATGTCGCTGCGGCAACGGGGACGCCTGTATATGCACCAGCAAATGGCATTGTGACTTTGTTTGTTCCCGACATGTATTATTCAGGTGGCACCATGATTATTGATCACGGTCATGGGGTGTCATCTACATTTTTGCATCTAAGCAAAGGCCACGTTCCTGCAGGAACAACAGTTAAACAAGGTGAATTAGTTGCTGAAATTGGTGCCACAGGTCGAGCGACTGGGTCCCATTTAGATTGGCGAATTAATTGGTTTAAAGAAAGATTAGATCCCGCTCTTTTAGTACCTAAGCGTTAAATAACAAAAAGGTCAAAATTTACCCTCGCCTTTTCTTGCAACTTCTGTATAATTCGCGCCCTGCCCAGTTGCCCCCGCTTGTGGGAAAGCGGATGAATCATACGACTCGAAGGGGTCAAAGTATTGATTTTTAGCGGTTTTGTGTAGCAGTCGGTAGTAAAATATCGAACACAAAATCATGTAACGATTATTTATATATTTCGGGTAATTTTAAATGAAAACTTTTGTTGCAAAGCCAGAAACGGTAAAACGTGAATGGTATGTGGTTGACGCCGCAGACAAAACTCTTGGTCGTTTAGCGACTGAGATTGCTAGCCGTTTACGCGGTAAGCATAAGCCAGAGTACACACCTCATGTGGATACTGGAGATTACATAGTTGTGATCAACGCTGAGAAAATCACTGTTACTGGCAACAAAGCCAAGGGCAAAATTTATTATTCTCATTCTGGTTATCCAGGCGGTCTTAAAGATACAACCTTTGAGAAGTTACAAGCTTTCAAACCAGAGATGATCATTGAAAAAGCGGTTAAAGGTATGTTGCCTAAAGGTCCTCTTGGACGCGATATGTTCCGCAAAATGAAAGTCTTCGCTGGTCCTGAGCATACACATGCTGCTCAGCAGCCTCAAGTCTTAGACCTTTAAGGAGCATTACAGATGGCAGATAATCAATATTACGGCACTGGCCGACGCAAAAGTTCTACCGCTCGTGTTTTTCTTCGTGCAGGTAGTGGCAACATTGTAGTTAATCAACGTCCTCTTGACGTGTTCTTTGGTCGTGAGACTGCACGTATGATCGTGCGTCAACCGCTAGAACTTGTTGAAATGACTGAAAAGTTTGACTTGTACATCACCGTTGCTGGTGGTGGTATTAGTGGTCAAGCTGGTGCAATTCGTCACGGCATTACACGTGCCTTGATGGAATTTGACGAAACACTTCGTCCAGCATTACGTAAAGCGGGCTTTGTTACTCGTGATGCACGTAAAGTTGAGCGTAAGAAAGTGGGTCTTCATAAAGCACGTAAACGTCCTCAATTCTCAAAACGTTAATTGTCCGACGACATGTATTTTCAAAAACCCAGCTTTTGCTGGGTTTTTTATTGCTTAGGATTTGTACAAAAAAACATCATCCCTTCAATATTCTCTTAAAAATGTCTTAAGTATCAGTAATTCTTCATTTTATTGACGATTTCCTTGTCTTTTATGTGGGTTTTCTTTTATCATTTTCGGTTAATAGAAAAACTTTATTTTTTGAGTCAAATATCATTCAAAATATAAAGTGTCAGCCAAATTAACCCTCGGAGATTAGTGGATGAGCAATGTATCTTTAGATGCCCATGATTCGTCTGAAACCGAAAACCAGCCAAGCAATAGTAATAGACGCCGATTTTTAACGGTGGCGACTTCTGTTGTGGGTGGTGTCGGTGTAGTCGGTGCTGCAGTGCCGTTTATCGCATCCTGGAACCCAAGTATTAAAGCGAAAGCTGCTGGGGCGGATATCGAAGCCGATATAAGTAAGATCGAACCAGGTCAACTGATTCGGGTTATTTGGCGAAGCAAACCTGTATGGATTGCGCGTCGGACACCTGAGTTATTAGCTTCTTTGCTTACCCATGACGATCAACTAAAAGATCCCAACTCCGATGAAGAGCAACAACCTGAGTTTGCAAAAAATGCTTACCGTTCTTTGAAAGAAGAATACTTGGTGTTAGTAGGGATTTGCACCCATTTAGGTTGTTCTCCTCAACATTTAAAAGACGGTGCTTTTGCGGAATACGTAGAAGGTGTAGAAGAAGGCTTTTTCTGTCCTTGCCACGGTTCCAAATTTGACATGGCAGGCCGCGTGTTTCAAAACGTACCCGCTGGTTTGAACCTAGTGGTGCCGCCCTATATGTTTATTGATGACAATACTATTTTGATTGGTTCCGAAGAAGGGGCAGCATAACATGTGGAAAAATTTGATGGATTGGGTTGAGTATCGTCTCCCCATAATGCGCGTTGCTAATATGCACGCAATTCAATATCCGGCCCCTCGAAATATGAACTTTTGGTACATGTTTGGGTTTTTGGCCACTATTGTACTAGTTAACCAAATTGTCACTGGTGTATGGCTGACGATGAGTTTTACACCTACTGCTGAAGAAGCATTTGCTTCAGTGGAATACATCATGCGTGATGTTGAATACGGCTACATACTCCGCTATATGCATAGTACTGGGGCGTCGGCGTTCTTTATTGTTGTGTATTTACATATGTTCAGAGGCATGATTTACGGCTCTTATCAAAAGCCTCGTGAATTATTGTGGTTGTTCGGTATGTTTATTTACTTAGCCCTAATGGCAGAAGCCTTTATGGGATATGTGTTGCCTTGGGGACAAATGTCTTATTGGGGCGCACAGGTAATTGTATCTTTGTTTAGTGCTATTCCAGTGATTGGTCCTGACTTGGTTATCTGGATCCAAGGTGACTACGTTATCTCTGGTGCCACACTTAACCGTTTCTTTGCGTTACATGTCATTGCATTACCTTTAGTTATCGTGATTTTGGTGTTCTTGCACATAGTCGCCTTGCATGAAGTTGGTTCTAATAACCCTGATGGCACCGATGTTAAGCGTAAGAAAGGTTCGCTTAAAGAAGAAGAAAAGACTAATTTCAAAATTCACGAGTATTACACCAGTAAATACGACATCGTCGACGATATAGTGCCGTTCTTTCCACATATAGTGTTGAAAGATTTGGTTGGCTTTAGTTTCTTCTTGTTGGCTTTCTGTTACATCATGTTCTTCAATCCAGAAATGGGCGGATATTTCCTTGAACATCCAAACTTTGAAATTGCGAACCCGTTAAAAACCCCTGAGCATATCTTCCCAGTATGGTATTTCACGCCTTTCTACGCCATTTTGAAAGCCGTACCTCATAAACTAGGTGGTGTTATTGCAATGTTCGCGGCGATTATATTCTTAGCGCTGCTACCTTGGCTGGATAGAGGTAAAGTGAAATCTTGGCGTTATCGCTGTGGATTGCATAGATGGAACCTAATCATTTTTGCTGCCGTTTTTATCTTTCTTGGTTACTTAGGTGGCACACCTCAAGAAAATTGGAAAATAATTGCATCTCAAATACTAACCATCATGTATTTTGGTTTCTTTGTTTTGTTATTTATATACAGCAAAAATGAACGCACTATACCGGTACCTGCGAGGATCACAGAATGAGAAAGATAATTTTTGTATTGTCCTTGTTGTTACCCATGGGTGTAATGGCTGCTGGTGGCAATGTACATCTTGATAAAGCCGAATATGACTTAACCGATAAAGCGTCGTTGCAAACCGGCGCAAAGTTGTTCATGAATTACTGTTTAGGTTGTCATCAAACTCAATATCAGCGATACCAACGTACTTTTGACGACTTAGGTATCCCTGTAGATTTAGGACAAGAATACTTGCAATTTACGGGCGAGAAGCCTGGTGAGCATATCAAAAATGCTATGCCTGCGGAGTCAGCCGCTAAATGGTTTGGTGCACCGCCTCCTGATTTAACTTTAGTCGCTAGGGTGCGTGGTGCAGATTGGATTTATACTTATTTAAGAAGCTTTTACGCTGATGAAAGTACCAAGTTTGGTGTCAATAACTTAGTGTTCCCTGACGTAGGTATGCCCCATGCGTTACAAGAGCTTCAAGGTGTGCCCAGAAAAACCACAGAAAAAATGTTGGTTGATGGCGAAATGGTCGAACGTTATGTTGGCATTAAAGCGGACGGCAGTGGCGAACTAAGTGCAGCTGAGTACGACACAGCAGTGTTAGATTTAGTAAATTACTTAGTGTATATCGGTGAGCCCTCTCGCTTGCAATCAGAGCAAATCGGCCGTTGGGTCATGATATTTTTACTGGTGCTGCTAGTGTTAGTGTATTTATTGAAGAAAGAATATTGGAGGGATGTGCATTAATTCATGACACTTTTTTATTGAATTTAGTGTATAATCCGCAAAATTTTTGATAGGGGCTATATCTAACGTATATGCCCCTTTCTTTTCCGTTTTTAATTAGTAGATTGTGACCTACAAATCACTAATAAAGAACAAAGCATAGATACCTAAGACGCTATCTTAGACACTATGCGATTATGTAAGACATTTAGGAGATATATAGATGGCTGTAGCCGCCAATAAACGTTCAATCATGACGTTGTTTTCAGACACAATAGATATATACAGCCACCAAGCACGTATAGTGTTAGCCGAGAAAGGTGTTGGTGTAGAAATCAGTTTTACGGATCCTAATGAGTTGCCAGAAGATCTTCTTGAACTAAATCCCTATGGTACTGTTCCAACATTAATTGATAGAGAGTTGGTTTTATATAACTCACATATCATCATGGAATATTTGGATGAGCGTTTCCCGCATCCACCACTTATGCCGGTTTACCCTGTATCTCGTGGTCAAAGTCGTTTGACTATGCATCGTATTCAAAATGATTGGTATGTATTAGCTGAAAAAATCATGGCGAAAAAAGGTGATTTAGAAGCCACTCGTAATGAGTTACGTGAAGCCTTTTTATCGTTAGCGCCACTATTTGCTGAAACACCTTATTTTATGAGTGAAGAATTTAGTCTAGTGGATTGTTATTTAGCCCCCTTGTTGTGGCGTTTACCAGCTTTGGGCATCGAATTAACTGGTACTGGTAGTAAAGACGTGAAGGCGTATATGAAGCGTATTTTTGAACGACCTTCTTTTATCGCGTCATTGACCGACCAAGAACGTGAAATACACAACCCACTTTAACGGGTAGAAGTGATATGACACCTAATCAACCTTATTTGTTACGCGCATTTTATGAGTGGATTGTAGATAATAATCTCACTCCTTACATAGTTGTAGATGCGCATTATGCCGGAACTCAGGTTCCGCAAGAGTTTGTCCAGGACGGTCAAATAGTGCTAAACGTGTCTCCCGCATCTACTGGTAATTTACAGTTAGGATTGAGAGACATTGTGTTTAATGCGCGATTTGGTGGTGTTCCTAGGAATCTTGTTGTGCCTTGTCCTGCGGTATTAGCTATCTATGCCAAAGAAAACGGTGCGGGTACAGTATTTACTGTTGAAGAAAACATTGGCTCGGGTGAAGTGGAAGAGCAGACAACAGCTCAAGAAAGCGCACCAAAGCCAAAGAAAGGTAAGCCTACTTTAACGGTTGTTAAATAGCTGCATTAAAAATAGTGAATCCAAAAAAAAGCGCCTTCAAGGCGCTTTTTTTATAAATGCTTAGCTTAAGTATATTCAAATGCTTTAATCACTTGTTTTACACCAGTGATATTGCGGGTGATATCTACTGCAATATTGGATTCCTGCTCACTGACTAGCCCCATCAAAAAGACTTCACCGTTTTCGACCTCTATCTCAATGTGTAGGCCATCAATGCGTTTGTCTGCAATCAGCTTAGTTTTAATCTTTGAGGCTAACCATGCATCATTTGCTACTACGCCTGCCGGTATAGGCGAGCCTAAACGAATTTGGTTATGGAGTTTTTTGATATTTTTCACTGTCGAAGCCAGTCTTTCGGCTTGATATATCAGTTCCTGAGTCGGGGCCTGACCTACCAATAAAGCGGTGCCATTAAATACTTGAACCGTGATGCTGGTTTGTTCTTGTATTGCCATGTCTTTTGACAAGGCATTAGATATACGACCCGCGGCAGTCGTATCGTCAACCTGGGTGCCTATTGTTCGTCTATCATGTGCTACAGATGCTGCACCTACACCTGCTCCTATGATTAAACCTGCACAGCTTTGCAATAATAGGCTGGCTGAGAGTATTAATGGCAGACAGATAGATTTATTTTTTAGCATGTATTACTCCTGAAAATTTTCAGGGAACAAACAATTGTCTATTCCCTCACAAAGACTATGTACCACTAAATAATGGACTTCTTGAATACGCGCTGTACGGTTCGACGGGACACGGATTTCTACATCGTGCTGACTGACTAATCCTTCCATTTTGCCACCGTCCATGCCTGTTAAGGCGACTATGGTCATATCACGGCTAAGAGCTGCCTCCATAGCTTTGATCACGTTATGGGAGTTACCACTAGTGGATATGACAAACAAAATGTCGCCTGCTTGACCAAGGGCACTTACTTGTTTTGAATATACCTCATCAAATGAAAAGTCGTTTGCAATAGCGGACAGAGTCGCGCCATCAGCCGTCAGTGCAAGGGCGGGTAAACTGGGCCTTTCACGTTCAAATTTATTCAATAACAAAGAAGCAAAGTGCTGCGCAATTACCGCTGAACCACCGTTGCCGCAGCATAGTATTTTATTGCCATTAATCAGTGCGTTAACCATCATATAAGTGGCATTTGAAATGGGCTCTGGTAATAACTCAATTGAGGCAATTTTAATTTGAATACTTTCAGTAAAATTGGCCTTAATGCTATTTAACATAACACTCCTATGTAAATTGTTTTTAAGTTTGCCGCGCGTGGATTAAATACTTTTTAACCAATTGATATCATGTGGTTGTTGACCCTTGCCTTCAATACCCACTAAGTCAATTCTATGTGGGACTATGCTCGGATTAAAGCCCTTTTCTTGCATATAATGCATAACCGCAGATTCAAACTTACGTTTTTTGCTAGCATGAAAAAATTCGATGGCAGCACCGTGTTGACTGTTACTTCGATATTTTACTTCCACAAACACCAGTTCATCTTGGTCTTGCATAATTAAGTCTATTTCACCTGTGCGGCAACGGTAATTTTGCATCACAAACCTAAGACCTTGTTGCTCTAAGAAGGTTCGAGCCAAACGTTCTGCCTCACTGCCGATTAAAGTAGAGAGCGCTTGCTTAATCCATTGCAAGTAATTTTACTCGGTCTTGGGCCACTTGAGCCCAAGGTAGACGCCTGTGAAGCACGCCTCGGTTGTCTACATTGATTTCACCTGTTAAACCGTGGCTGACTAATTGCGGCAGTGTCTTCAAACGACGTAAATTCGGTAACAAGTTATAGGCGTCGAAACCCATAGCAAAGAGTCTTAACAGGGTATCTTGCCTTTGCGGCCAAATTTGCTTACTTTGATTCGCCAATGGTTGCCAACTATGGTCGGGTAACATCCATGGCATATCGGCGAAGGTAAGATTGCGTAAATCTCTAAGGCTATTACTATTCAGGTCGACACTATAACTGCGGGAAGACGCAAACACCGATAATGATTTCCGAGCAAAAGGGCTGAGACTGGCTTCAATAATAGGATTGAGCAGCGCGGTTTGTTCAGGATTGGCAAACAATACTATGGCATCGATATCTCGACGATTTCTTTCCACGCCAAACACTTCGACATCAGCTAGCCTTTCCATTTGTTCAATACGCTTTTCACTTTGGGCGACGTCTAACATTTCTGACACTTGAATACGCATGTCTTTGTTGTCTGTGAATATGGTTAAGTCCGGTTGAGTAGCGTTAGGTGTTGTTTGCCATTTGGCAATAAATGCCGCAGCCATTCTTTGGGTGGTAGGATTATCTGCAGCAAAAACTATGGGTCTAACTAATTGTTTTTCTTGTATGTGTTGCGCCAGTTGTTGTGCCTCGTCTTCGGGTGCTAATGAAAAATAATAATGCTCAGCATTGACGGAATTGGATTCTTGCAACTTATCCATTTGTGTAATCTCAGTGGCATGAGTGGTTAACTCCACTCTATTTAACGCCAAAAGTATTTTATCTTTGGGTAACACCGCGGTCAGCTCAATGATTTTCTCTTTGACCAAGGGACCCACAACTACATCAAAATCAGCGACCAGTTCATTTAGCTGTTGTGCTGTTTTTAAGGCAGAATCAAAAAAGCGAAGTTTACGATATTGTGTAGTATTGCTCAAAATTGTATCCTTTGCCGACTCTGCAACTTCAGCGGGACTATTAGAGTCAAGCTCTGCAGCATCAAGGTTTTCCAAATAAGCGGCCAGTATCCCTTCTTTTATGGCTATACCTTGATTCGCTAGCCTGCCACTTAAGGGTAACAGTACCGCAATACGTTTTGCTTGGATCGGCGCTTGTAATAACGATTGTTGTATTTCTTCAGGCAGGTTAGTCACTAGCGGGTGCCCCAAATGTCTACTTTGCCAATTAACCAGTTGCTGGTTAAATTGCTCAGACTCTAAGGCAAAACGTTTTACTATGATGGCTAGTTGCAACCAAGGTTGCAGTGAGGTTTCAGACAGTCGCGCTTTTTCTAAATCTCTTAAGTCTAGCTTATTAACCCATTGCCAGATGGTTTGGGTCTTATTCGGTTCTTCAATGTCTGTGTGTTGTAATGCTATTGCTGCTTGTAACCATTGTTTCTTGTTAACTTGGAGCTGTGCTTGCACCGCTGAAATTCGCCCTTGATAACCATAATCTTCTTTTATATCGGCAAGTATGGCTTCTACCTTGTCAAATGCCTCATTAGACAAAACCAGGTAACACTCAGCTAAAATCAACTTCCCTTGTGTGATGTGGCGATTATCTTGTAGCTCTGGCTGAAGCACATTTAACATTCTGATGCTTTTTTCACATTGTTGTTCAAACTGCAATGCTTCGGCGGCTTGAAGAAGATAATCGTTACGTTGGTAAAGATTATTGGTCAGAGCATAATGTTGTTTAGCATGATTAAGGTAATAAGCACTGTCTTTGGTTACTTCGATGATTTCTTTAGATGGTTTTTCTAGGTTTTTTGGGGTTGGCCGAGTAGGACTGCTAGAACAAGAAAAAAAAATCAAAATAGCGATACAAAAAACCATTAACGCTCGAAAACTCATCGCTGATACCCATTAAATAAAGTGATTATACCCGTGTTAGTTTATAGTATCGGATATAAATATCTAATGCTTTGTTATTGGGTTGAGCGAAAAAACTTATACTTGGAACATGGTTAGACCATTGCTTTAATTTGGAGAGTTATCATTGATTGAGTCAGGCACGTTATATATCGTCGCTACGCCTATTGGCAATTTGGAAGACATTACCCTTAGGGCCTTACGTATTTTGGCAGAAGTGGATCTGATTGCGGCTGAAGATACTCGGCATAGTCAGCGGTTGTTACAACACTATGATATTTCGACGCGACTCACCTCGTTGCATGATCATAATGAATCCCAGCGAGCTATACAGCTCATCGAAAAAGTAAAACTAGGTCAAAATATTGCGCTAATTTCCGATGCAGGTACGCCACTGATTAGCGACCCCGGTTATGGGCTGGTTAGCCAGTGCAGAGAAGCAGAGGTGAAGGTAGTGCCTTTGCCTGGACCCTGCGCGGCTATCACCGCATTATGTGCTGCAGGTTTAGCTACAGATAGGTTTAAGTTTGCAGGGTTTTTACCTGTTAAAGCTGTTGCAAAGCAGCAGGCGTTGCAGCGATTGATGACAGAAACCAGTACGAGTGTGTTTTATGAATCTCCTCGTAGGGTGGCAGATACGGTAAAACAAATAGTGGCGGAGTTGGGTGAGAACCGGCAAATGGTAGTGGCAAAGGAGCTGACAAAAACCTTTGAAACCTTTTACTCTGGCAGTGCACTCGACTGTTTAACTTGGCTTGAAGCGGACGTAAATCACCAAAGGGGCGAATTTGTATTAATGATCGCCGGTGAAAAACAAGATAAAACAGAAGTGTCAGCGGATGCACTCAATTTACTTAAGCTTTTGGTCAAAGAGTTGCCTCTAAAAAAGGCGGCCGCAGTCACCGCTGAACAATATGGATTAAAGAAAAACCAACTTTATCAACTTGGTCTAGAACTTAATTTATGAGCATGAAAAGTCTAATTTCAGCCACTTTATTGTTTATTATGCTGTTTTATTCTGTAGGCTCATCAGGAAAGTGGTTTGAAGATAGCCAAGGAATAATGGGCACCAATATACATGTGGAATTGTGGAGCGATTCTGCACAACAAGGTGAACAGGCTATCCAAGCTGTAATGGAGGAAATGCAGCGCATTAATCAAGCTATGAGCCCGTATATAGAAAGCAGTGAACTCAGCAAGCTGAATAAATACGCCACTCAAGATTTTGTGACCGTTTCTAAAGAGCTATTCGACCTTATTTGGTTATCGGTTGAACTTGCTAAGGAAACTGACGGAGCATTTGATATAACCTTTGCTAGCGTCGGTTATCTGTACAATTACCGAGAAAGTCAAAAACCCCAACAAGGCCAAATTATAGACTTATTAAAGGCGATTAATTATCGGCACATAAAGTTTGATCCTGCAGAACAGCGAATTTTTTTTGCTCATCCCAATGTCAAAATTGATTTAGGTGGAATAGCAAAAGGTCACGCAGTTGACAATGCTATCGCATTATTAAAAAAAAGTGGCATCAAACATGCTTTGGTAACAGCAGGTGGCGATACTAAATTGTTAGGCGACAGGTTAGGTAAACCATGGATGGTAGGTATTCGAGATCCTCGAGATAGAACGAAACAAGCGGTCGTTTTGCCATTAGCGGATACAGGGTTATCAACTTCAGGAGATTACGAACGTTATTTCGAGCAAGACGGAAAACGCTATCATCATATTTTATCGCCGAAAACCGGGGAGTCAGCCTATGAAGTACAAAGTGTATCGATTATTGGCCGTAGCAGTACTTTGAATGATGCCTTATCTACCGCCGTTTTTGTCTTGGGGGTACAAAAAGGTATGGATTTGCTGAATCGCACGCCCGGATACGATGGGATTATTGTCGATAATCAGCGAAAGTTGCATTATTCCAATGCATTGGTTGAATAATTTTCACCATTTTTTATCAATTAACTGATGAGTAGAGGGCAATGAATAAACTCACAGGTGAAGCAAGTTTGCATATTCCTAATATTATCGATGTAGAGGCCAGTGGTTTTGGTTCGTTAAGTTACCCTATTGAAGTAGGCGTGATTAATCAGGCTGGAGAACGATTCTGCTGTTTAATTAAACCACAAGTCGACTGGACACATTGGGATACAAGAGCCGAATCTTTGCATGGTATTAGTCGGCAACTTTTGGCAGAAAAAGGATTGGCCGTGCAAGAGGTGTGTAAAAAGCTCAATCAATTTTTAGCTGGGCAGGTCGCTTATTCAGATGGTTGGGTAGTGGATGATACTTGGCTAATAAAGTTGTTTAATGCCGCTAAAATGACCATGAAATTTCATGTTAGCTCGCTAGAAATGATTTTAAAAGAGATACAAATGCCATTATGGCATTCAACTAAAGAGCGATTGTTTCAACAAATGCAAGAGCAGCGCCATCGAGCCAGTAGCGATGCTGCCCTTATCCAAAATACTTTTGTGACAACTCAACTGATATGTCATCAAAAAAATAGCCAATTGCAGGTTTCATGATTTTTCACAAACAAAGCTAGTAATTGCTTCAAATATTGGTTACTTTTATTAAGATATTGAAATCATGTTAAAATTTTTGTTTTCATCAATTAAATAAGTCGTTCAGTACAGTGAAATAATGCACCAAAATACCTTTATCAATGCACAATTTAACGTCAACATTCTCTGGCTGCTAGTTATCTAAGCAATCAGCGTTGTGCTGGCTGCTTTTTATGAGTAGCCAGACAAGTCTTCCATTCAATTCTCATCTGACTCTCATATTACACAGCCATTTGGCGTTTTTACTATGGGAGAGTGGCTGACAAGCCTAAATAAACCAATGATTACACAGCAACAAAAAGGCATTTTTTTTGTGGTGATGGGGACTTTATTGTTTTCCAGTAAAGCGATTATAGTCAAAATGTTATTTCAAATTGGGCTGGGCGCCCTTGAGCTGCAAACCTTAAGAATGTTGCTTATTCTGCCGTTTTACCTAGGTATTCTTTATTGGACAGTGGCCCGCAGAGGCTGGGGGGTCACAACGAGAGATGTGTTTGGTGCCGTACTAGCCGGAGTGGCTTGTTACCACATTGCGAGTTTTCTTGATCTGCAAGGGTTGTTATACATAAGTGCTGGCTTAGAGCGGATGATATTGTTTTGTTACCCAGCTATATCTATGTTATTTGCTTGGATTTTTCTGAAGGAAACCGTATCGCCTCGTTTATGGCTAGCTTTGATAGTGGCATATAGCGGTATAGGTTTATTCTTTTTTGCTGATTTAAGTTTTGGAGGAGAGAACCTCTGGTTAGGTAGTCTGTTAGTGTTTATTGCCAGTGTATTTACCGCTTGGTATATGGTCGCCAATCAAATTTATTCTCGGCGTATTGGCAGTCAACGTTTTACTTGTATTGCTATGATTGCAGCAGTTGTGACTATGTTAATACATGCTACTGCTGTTGGCGTGCAAGATCTCGGTACTTTTACTGCACCAATGTATGGCGGTGCCGCCGCCATTGCTATATTTTGTACCCTCATTCCGTCATTTTTAGTCAGTGCAGGGGTCAAAATAGTCGGGGCAAGTAAAGCCGGAATTGTGGGTGCCGTTGGCCCTCTGATGACAATCATTTTATCCAACTATTTATTGCAAGAGCCACTAGGTTGGATGCACTTTGTTGGATTAATACTGGTTATACTAGGGATGCGCTTGTTAAAATAATAAGATTAACTAATTGAAAATGACAACTCCATTGACTGAAAATACCTGCTTGAGTGAACTCTTAATAGATGAGGTAGCGGATGCGCTGCAACAGCAGGGTTTTATTCAGCTCACAGAATTTCTGCCAGCTTGGCTTGCTACTGATTTGCAACAAGAGGCTAAGCGGTTATCTTCAATTGCGTTTAAACCAGCTGGTATTGGTCGTCAAAAAGACTTGCAGCTTAATAGTCAAATAAGAACCGATATGACCTTGTGGCTCGATGGTGAGTCATTACAACAACATACTTATTTGAAATGTATGGAACAATTACGAGAAGGCCTTAATAGACGTTTGTTTATGGGCTTATTTGATTTTGAATGTCACTTTTCTCATTACGCTAAAGGAGATTTTTATCGGCGTCACCTAGACGCATTTAAAGGTCGCAGTAATCGTATATTAAGTACAGTGTTTTATTTGAATGATAATTGGCATAAAAATGAAGGAGGTGAGTTAGTTTTGTATGCAGATGAGCAACAGTCGCCTTTGCTTGTTGTGCCGCCGTTATTTAACAACTGCATAATATTTCTGAGTGATGTGTTTCCTCATGAAGTCCTTACTAGTCATAGTGATCGATACAGTATTGCTGGTTGGTACCGACTGAACAACAACACTACAACTCATCTGGATCCTAGCCAATAAGTCAGCCTTATAACTCTCCCTTTAAATTACTGAGTTGTTTCTATTTACCGAACTAGGCTAAATTTAGCGCCTTTGTGATTAGAGAAAAATATGCGCTCACTCAAAAAAATTGTCTATTGGCTGGTACTTCCTCTCGTCGCTTTGTTTATTATTTTGTTTCTGTTTGGCCGTCAATGGGTATTCAGTTACCTTTCCCCACCCGCAACCTTTGTGTTGGCTGATGCCCCTGCTGCCCCAGACTACACCAATGGTTATTTTTGGGTTGCCCATCCAGAAAAGAGCGATACATCTGATTTAGTGCCAAAGGGGTTATCAACTAAAGATGATGTGACCGAAAAAGAAGTCGATGTATTTTTTGTGCATTCAACTGGTTTTGTAGGACCCGGTGGTTGGAATTCCACTATGGACAGTAAAAACTCTGAAGCCCAGTCGATTGAGTACATGTTATCTAGCATGGCCAGTATCTTTAATGGGTGTTGTAACATTTATGCGCCTCATTACCGCGAAGCAAACATTCAATCTTTTATGGCAGATAAGTTTGAACCTGGCACACAAGCACTAGATTTAGCCTATCAAGATGTAGCAGACGCCTTTGGATATTATCTACGACACTTCAATCAAGGTCGGCCATTTATGTTAGTGGGACATAGTCAAGGTTCCACCCATGCGTTACGTTTATTGGAACAAAAAGTGGATAACACGCCACTATTTAAACAATTAGTGGCGGCTTATGTTATCGGTTATTGGTTGCCTAAAGATAAATTCACGCGAGGTTTTGAACAGATATTACCTTGTAATGAGGCAAACCAGACTGGGTGTATTGTCAGTTACGATACCTATGGTGAAGACGGCCTATTGGACACTAAAGTCCCCCATTGGTACAAAACGGGCTGGGAATCGAGTCAATTAGAGGATGGCTCAACAAAACCTACTTTGTGTGTGAATCCACTAAGCTGGACAGCGACCTTAGACAAGGTGGACAAAACAGCACATTTAGGGGCCATGCCTGTAGTGTTTAAACGCACCCCAGTTGATATGTTATTAGCCAATAATCCTGGATTTATTTTCCAAGAACTCCCTCCATTAACGCCAGAGTTAACTTGGGCGCAATGCCTAAGTGATGGCAGGCTAGAAGTAATGCAGCAGGCTAATAACGCTTTTTCAAATCATTTATCTCAACCCAATAAAAGTTACCACGTACTCGACTATAGTTTGTTTTACGGCAATATTCGTCACAATGCGAAACAGCGAGTTAAACAATTTATGACCTCAAATAACGCCTCTCAATCAGAGTAAAATACCAAGGAATATACAATGACTGCCTTTAAAACCAGGTTCCATCAAACACTCAAAGCCACTTTTATCTTATGTTGTAGTGGCTTAGTTTTCGGTGTTGTAGCTGCAGATAACGCTCAGCAATTATACACTTCTCAACCTGATGTTACGCCCGAACTAGGTCAACGAGGAAGTTACTCCGTTGGCGTGAGAACCATTCAAGCTACTAACCCAAATCAGCTTAGCGCCAAAGACTATCAAAGCTTAGAGGATCGTACTTTGACTTTGGAAGTATGGTATCCAGCAGTGACTCAGGGTACGGATGTGTTAGCGACTTATGAAAATGTGACACGCACTCACAAAACCTTTGTATTGCAAGGTGACAGTGTCAGAGACGCTAAAACTAATACAGAAAAGACCTATCCTTTGGTTGTTTTATCTCATGGTTATACAGGCTATCGCACTATCATGTTTTACCTAGGTGAACATTTAGCCAGTCACGGTTACATAGTGGTCGGAATAGACCATACAGACTCCACTACTGGGGAGGTCGATTTTGAAAAAGCACCTTTTTCAGGCTTTCCGAGCACTTTAATTAACCGTGCCCGTGATCAACAATTTGTACTCGATTACTTTTCTTCATCTAGCTCGGATTTAGCTAAAATTGCGGATACAGATAATGCATCGGTGATTGGTTACTCTATGGGTGGTTTTGGTGCTGTGAATACAGTCGGTGGCTGTTACAACTTTAATCAGCAAGGTTTACAAGCTTTTGGTTTCCCAGAACTCGCCGCTAAAGCGTTAGTGCCGGTCTTTAATATTTGTAATGCAGGACGGAAACAGGTTGATAGTCGTTGGAAAGCCATGGTGGCCTATGCACCTTGGGGACAAGAGCAAAATTTACATCAATCTGCTGCTATTAAAGTACCCAGCTTATACGTTAGTGGCTCACTTGATGATGTCTCAGGTTACGAAAAGGGTGTGAAAAAGTTGTTCGAGCAATCCGCTGCAAAAGACAGCTTTATGTTGGTGTATGAAAATGCACGACACAATATCGCGCCTCACCCAGCGCCAGAGATCGCCTATGCTGCGGATGCAGATTTAGGCCATTATTACGAACCCACTTGGAGCAGTGAAACCCTCAACCGTGTTAATCAGCATATGACGTTAGCCTTTTTAGATTGTTACGTAAAAAAACAAGCGTCATCTTGTGGATATTTACCTAAACGGGAAAACGCAACTCAAAGTAAAACCTCAGAAGGGAAGTTAACAGATCCGTGGCCAGGGTTTGCAAACAGGTGGGGAGTTGGCATGAAGTTTATGCGAAAATAGCCTGATAAATGACTAGCCCTTGAGTATAAAAATTATATGCAGATAGACCTATTTCAAGTTGACGCTTTTGCTGAGCAGGTTTTTACTGGTAATCCTGCCGCAGTCTGCCCATTGGATGCATGGATTGCTGATGATTTATTACAAAAAATCGCCCAGGCCAATAACTTGTCTGAAACCGCATTTTTTGTGCCTTGTGGGGCAAAATATGAATTGCGCTGGTTCACTCCCTCCCACGAAGTAGACCTATGCGGCCATGCCACTTTGGCCGTCGCTCATGTATTGTTTACGCATTTAGCCTATCAACAGCCACAAATTTGTTTTACCACTAAAAGTGGTGAATTGTTGGTGACTAAAACATCAGACGGGCTAACAATGGATTTTCCGGCGTCCATGCCAAAGGCGGTTGTAGCACCAGATAATTTATTGTTAGGTTTAGGTGCAACTCCCAAAGCTGTATTGGCGGCTTTTGATTACATTATTGAACTTGAAGACGAACAAGGGGTAAGCTCAGTGATACCTGATTTAGCGTTATGGAAAACTTTGGATCTCAGAGGCGTGGTAGTAACCGCAAGGGGGACTGATGTCGATTTCGTGAGTCGCTGTTTTTTCCCAGGACTTAACGTGGATGAAGATCCAGTTACCGGCTCAGCCCATTGTGAATTAGCCCCCTATTGGTCACAAAAGCTCACTAAAGATAATTTGAAAGCCAAACAATTGTCACCAAGAACCGGTCTAGTTGAATGCCAACTCTCAGGCGAGAGAGTGTTATTAACAGGCAAAACTGTCGACTATATGCGTGGTAGGATTACTCTTTAGCTGTCTTAATTAATCGTCCGCAGCATTCAACAAAGTTGCAAGGAATGAACCGTAATTGCTCTTTAGGAAAACGTTTGGGTTGCACAAGTTTATTTGTGACCCTTATGCTCACAACTTTTAAAGTTTCAACTCGTCAATGTAGTAGAGTAGGTATATGAATATTATTCCATTAATAGGGGGCGCTATATTTGCTGCCTTAGGGGCGTATATTATTTATGATTATCAGCGGTTTAATAAAAATGCGATAAAGGCCAAGGGTAGAATTCTACGTTATGACGAGTACTTTTCTAAAGGTGCTGGAAATTATAAAAGAAAGATGTTTCGCCCTATTTTTGAGTTAACAGTCAAAGGTAAACGTTATGAAGTTAAATCAAAGACCTCCTTCCATTCTAAAATCATCCCTGTAGGCCAAAATACCGATTTATTATACCAACAAGGTGATGAAGAAAATGCGCGATTAGCTAAAGGCAATGATTATGGTTTAGGGCTTTTGTTTATTGCTCTTTCAATACCGGCATTTTATTTTGGATTGTTCCGTTGAGTATTTTACTAGTTTCACGGCCAAATGTTATTTACATCATACTTGCGTCAATACATTGAGTGTCATTTAACTCTTATAAGAAGCTTGATGAATGTAACGGTTTATTTGAAATAAACATCGGTTATATAGACAGTGCCATATAGAACTTAATCAGATTGAGGGTGGTTGATATTTGTGCTATTTGTTGTTGCCTGTAATTCGCAGTCTTATCCGCGTTTTTTAGCTTAGTATTATGCAGATTCAATTACAGCAATCGCCAGCACCACCGATTATTTCGAAGCTAAATAACGTTTTGTATAGTCGATAGTGTTGATCTTAGAAGTCCAATTAATTAAGGAGAGAGAAATTGGATAAAAAATATGTATTAACAGCTTTAGGGTACGGAATTGCTGGGCTACTGCTTGGCATATATATGGCGGCTTCAAAAAATCATGGGCAGTTGGTTACACATGCTCATATCATGCTAGTTGGATTTGTGGTGTCGTTTATTTACGCGGTAATTTATAAAGTATGGATTACGGAGCCAGTTAGCACGTTATTTAAAGCTCAGTATATTTGCCATCAAGTTGGTTCAATCGTATTGGTTTTTGCGCTTTATTGCATGTATGGAGGGTTTCTTTCTGGAGCGATCCTTGAGCCTATTCTAGCAATATCTTCAATATTGGTTTTACTCGCGATGATCTTAATGAAAGTGATTTATATAAAGCACGCCAAAAGTACGTGAAAATGGGGCTATGTTTAAAGGTTTAAGAAACATACAAGGGCTCGCAGATATCACAAGCCCTGTAATTTAAGTCTTATTCTTGTGCAAAGGTTAACCCTGCATTTGCCTCTAGGCGTTTGATTAACTTGTCGCCCATAGCGGGGGCGGTAGTCCAAATGCCACCTTGAGTTTGCTGCGAATCTTTGACCAGGCAGATAGCAGATTCAGCAATGATTTTAGAGGTTGAGCCATAACCTGGATCTCTGTCACCTTTGACCGAAACATTTATTTGGTTGCCGTCAGAATCCGATCCTACGTATAACAAGTCGTAAAAACCTGCTTCTCGCTCTTCTTTGCTTGGGCCTTCACCTGGTTTAGGTCCGCCGTCTCCGCCCATGCTTTTGTCATTGGCCATAGCGTTGGCAATGGCTTCGCCTTTTTCACCGGGGCCTGTCACAAACATTTCGTCATACACAAAATCGTCGCCATATTCACTGTTTAATAAAAAGTTAGACCGTTGCACGTTACGGGTATTGATGGCAGCCATCACAAAAGGGGTGACCCAAGTGCCTAGGTCTTCTTCATAATAGGGTTTATTGCCAAAAGGTTGCTCTGCCCCTGTGAATCCGGGGGTTAAGGAAAATGGGTTAAGTAGTGCTTTCATTTTCGCTGGATCTTTTTTGGCTGCGACTAAAGTGGCTTTAAGACTTGCTGCGGTGCCACCCGAAAACGTACCTTTCATTTTTCTAACGCGACATCTTACTCTGGGCATTGGGTGACCAAATTGTGCTTTAGCCAGTTGTTGTAAGTGATACACCCCCAAGTCTGATGGAATTGAGTCAAAACCACAGGAAAACACTATACGTGCACCACTGGCTTTCGCTGCTTCTTGATGAGCAGGGATCATTTCACTCATCCATACTGGCTCACCACATAAGTCGACGTAATCCACACCTGACTTAGCGCACATTGCCACTAGATCTGAACCGTATAATTGATATGGGCCAACAGTGGTTAGTACCAGCTGGGTATTGTCTAACATGGTTTGAATTGAACTTAAGTCATCGGAGTCAGCCACCACTAAAGGAGTATCTGCTGGTGCACCTATTTCATCTCGTACTTGCGCAAGTTTTTCTGCACTTCTTCCAGCCATCGCCCATTTGAGCGAATTATCACCAGCATACTGCTTAACCAAATATTCAGCCACCAAGCGGCCTGTAAAACCAGTGGCACCATAAATAACAATATCGAATTTTTTATTTGCACTCATTACGCACTCCAATTACTTTTTTGTGTGTTGAGTGTAATAGGGATTATCTATAATTTTAATTTATTTGGGTAATGGCTAACTATATTCATTATTAATAAACCGCTTTTGGCAGCACAAAAAAAACGAGTCCAAAGACTCGTTTTATAAACATAACAGCGGCTAGGTAATCCTAGCTACACATTGTTTTATGCTGTAACAATCTTGCAGGCATTGGTGCCACCAACAGTTTCCATCACATCACCATAAGTCATGATGAATTGGTCGCCTGATTCCAAAATTCCTTTTTCTAATAATACCGCGACTACATCATCTTTCAGTTTACCCGGGTCACTGCCACGAGAGTCAAAAAAGACCGGTTTAACACCGCGATACAAAGCCATTTTGTTTAATGTACTTTCATGTCTAGATAGGGCATAAATGGACAGTGAAGTGGTGATACGTGACATCAACAATGGCGTACTACCACTTTCAGTTAACGCCACTATCGCTTTTATGGTACTTAAGTGGTTAGCCGAATAGACTGCGCTTAATGCTACTGTTTCACTGACTGAATGAAATTTTTCATCCATTCTATGCTTAGAGATAGTGACACTAGGATGAGTTTCCGCACCAACACAAACCCGTGCCATGGCTTCTACTGTTTCTACTGGAAATTCCCCTGCGGCAGTTTCAGCTGATAACATCACCGCATCAGTACCGTCTAATACCGCATTGGCTACGTCCATAACTTCAGCACGAGTTGGCATGGGGCTGGTGATCATGGATTCCATCATTTGTGTGGCAGTGATGACGACTTTGTTAAGTTGACGGGAACGAGCGATGAGTTTTTTCTGAACCCCTACCAATTCTGCATCACCAATCTCAACACCTAAATCACCGCGGGCAACCATGACGGCATCTGATGCTTCGATAATGTCGTCTATGGCTTCATCAGAGGCGACTGTTTCTGCGCGTTCTACCTTGGCACAGATCATGGCGTGGCAGCCTGCTTTTTCAGCAAGTTGACGTGCATAACGTAAATCATCACCGGAACGTGGGAATGATACGGCTAAATAGTCAACGCCAATTTTTGCAGCGGTCACTATGTCTTCTTTATCTTTAGCCGTAAGTGCTTCAGCTGACAAACCACCACCTTGACGGTTAATGCCTTTATTGTTTGATAATTTACCTGCAACAGTCACTTCTGTGTTTACTTTATTGCCTTCAACGCTAGTGACAACTAATTGAATACGTCCATCATCAAGCAATAATAAGTCGCCTTTTTTCACATCTTGAGGCAATGCTTTATAATCGATACCTACTGCTTGCTGGTTTCCATCATCCTTGCCCATATCGGCATCAAGAATAAAGTGATCGCCAATTTTTAATTTGATGGAGCCGTCTATGAATTTAGAGACGCGAATTTTAGGTCCTTGCAAATCACCTAGAATGGCGACATATTTACCCAGTTTTTTAGCTGCGGCGCGCACTTTATTGGCGCGATTAATATGATCTTCAGCTGTTCCATGAGAAAAGTTCATGCGAACTACATTGGTTCCCGCTTTAATAATCGCTTCAATTTGCTCCACAGTATCTGTAGATGGACCTAAGGTAGCGAGTATTTTTGTTCGTCTTAACATAGTTTAGTTACTCTGTTGTTATGGCGCGTATTTTACCTATCCCCTGCAATACTTGCTATTTAGGACGGGCTCAGTTCAATAATTTAAGCATAGCCTTTATAAAGGCTATCGTTCTTTTTGTAGACAACTACAAATGCAAAAACAGTTATAAATTAACAAAAATGTAATTTTATTACGAAAATGGTAGTGCAAAACGACCAAAAAGTGAAATTATTCTAATAAAAAAGAGCCTATTGGCTCTATTTTATTAGAATAAGGTCGCTTATTAGGTCAATCTGTACGTTTATCAAATCTTGAACCTCGTAACGTATCTTTCACTCGTTTAAGGTTTTCTCTGAATTTGTTGCCTCTTCTCAAGGTAAATCCAGTCGCCAATATATCAATAAGTATGAGTTGCGCGATCCTAGAGGCCATAGGCATATACATATCAGTATCCTCTGGCACTTCTAAGGATAATACCAAATTACATTCTTTGGCCAAGGGGCTGTCTTTAGACGTAATTCCCATCACTGTTGCATCATTTCCACGGGCAATTTGCGCTATTTCTACTAAACTTTTTGTTCTGCCAGTGTGAGAAATTAATACAACTACATCCCCTTCTCCAGAATTCATACAACTCATACGCTGCATGATAATATCTTCGAAATAGATGACAGGAACATTAAAACGAAAAAATTTATTTAATGCGTCATGGGCCACAGAAGCAGAAGCACCTAATCCAAAAAAGGATATCTTTTGCGCCTGGGTTAACAAGTCTACTGCTCGGTTAATAGTGGCGATATCCACTGATTGCCTTGCTACTTCTAGCGAAGCCATAGTGGACTCAAAAATTTTATGGGTATACTCTTCTGGACCGTCATTTTCTTCAACATGACGGTTTACATAAGGCGTACCATTAGCAAGACTTTGTGCTAAATGTAATTTAAAATCAGGGTACCCTTTAGTGTCCAGTCTACGGCAAAAGCGATTCACCGTAGGCTCACTGACACCAGACATTTTTGCTAGAGTGGCAATACTACTATGAATAGCGGTTTGTGGATTTGCTAGTATGACCTCTGCAACTTTACGTTCAGACTTACTAAAGACGGCGTTATGTTGGGTTATTTTTTCTAGAATATTCATGCGCGCATCAAAAACTTCATTATAATGGTTCCACTCAAAGGCCAGAATTGACCTTGGCTCATTAGAGCCAGAATACTATAGTTGTAATTTTTTAACAGGAAATCTTTCGGATTAATGGACTAAAAACCGTTAATTCACAGTTTTAGCGGTAAGAACGTTGTGAAAAGTTGTAAAATTACTACATTTAATGTTAAATTTTACGTTATGCGTTGTTGATTTGGTTATGACAGCAGTTTGTTGTGACAATTAACACTATCAATCAAAATATTAGTAGGCAGAAAAAATGGTTTTGGAAAATTCGTTCGAACCTTGTGATTTCGTATTGTTTGGCACACAAGGCGATTTAGCCAGACGTAAACTTTTACCTTCTTTATATCAACTCGAAAAAGCTGATCTGATGCACGCCGAAACAAAAGTGATTGGTGTGGCTCGTCAAGATATCAGTAAAGAAGATTACGTAGCACTCGTAAAAGAAAATATTGAAAAGTTTACTAAAGAAACCTTGTGTCAAAAAACATGGGCGCGTTTCTCAGAAAAGTTAGACTATGTGCAAGTCGATATGAAAAATATCGCTAGTTATAAAGCATTTAAAGATCATGTGGATCCGCAGCGCTTGATGGTGTGTTATTTTGCTACACCTCCTTCAATTTTTGGAGATATATGTCTCGGGCTTAAAGCTGCCAAAATTATCGATAAAAGCATGCGTGTTGTTTTAGAAAAACCTATTGGTCACAACTTAGAATCCTCGAAAGTGATTAATGATCAAGTCGCCGAGTTTTTTGATGAAACTCAGATTTACCGAATTGACCATTATTTAGGTAAAGAAACGGTTTTGAACCTAATAGCGTTGCGTTTTGCTAACTCGATTTTTGCCACCAATTGGGATCATAATTGTATAGACCATGTGCAGATTAGTGTGGCGGAATCTGTTGGCATTGAAGGCCGTTGGGGATACTTCGACGAAGCCGGTCAGATGCGAGACATGGTACAAAATCACTTGTTACAAATCCTGACTTTAATCGCAATGGAGCCGCCTGCTAATTTGGATGCAGACAGTATTCGTGATGAAAAACTCAAGGTTCTCAAAGCATTGCGACCTATTAATGCCAGCAATGTTCGTCAGAATACTGTGCGTGGTCAGTATGTCGGTGGATTTGTTAAAGGCCAAGAAGTCCCCGGTTATCTAGACGAGGCTGATGCCAATACCTCAAGCCAAACAGAAACCTTTATTGCATTAAAAGTAGAATTAGACAATTGGCGTTGGGCTGGCGTGCCATTTTATTTGCGTACTGGGAAACGTTTACCAGATAAAACCAGTGAAGTGGTTATCTACTTTAAACGTCAACCTCACAACTTGTTTAAAGACAGTTTCCCTGAGTTACCACCTAACAAATTAACCATTCGTTTGCAGCCTGACGAAGGGGTTGAAGTGACTGTCATGAATAAAGTACCAGGACTGACTGGAAAGAGTTCAATGGATTTACAAAAATCTAAATTGAATTTGAGCTTTTCTGATACCTTTAAAGATGAACGTATTGCAGATGCCTATGAAAAGTTGTTGTTAGAAGTCATGTTGGGCAATCAAGCCTTGTTCGTGCGTCGTGACGAAGTAGAAGCTGCATGGAAGTGGGTAGATGGTATCCTAGCTGCATGGAAAATCAGCAAAGAACCACCTGAACCTTATCAAGCCGGTACTTGGGGGCCAGTCGCATCTATTGCGTTGCTTGCTCGCGAAGACAGGGCTTGGTACGAAAGCCGCATGGGGAAAAAATAATGGCATTAACACAATCTAAATTTAGAACAACGGAACAACTCAATACAGCGTTTACGCGTAAAATCACTAAATTACTTAGAGATGGTATTGAGGAAAATGGACGGGCTAGCCTAGTGGTTTCAGGTGGTCGTACACCTGCTGAGCTTTTTAACGCTCTGTCTAAAGCACATCTAGAGTGGGATAAAGTTGATATTAGTTTGGCTGATGAGCGTTGGGTAGATAATACTGACGATGCATCTAACGAAAAAATGTTGCGTACTAAGTTACTTATCAATAATGCTGCCAACGCTAATTTTGTGCCCTTAAAAACCTATCATGGTGATGCCAAAGAAGCAGTATCAACCTGTACTGAAAATCTACAAAAAATGCACACGCCTTTTGATGTGCTGATCTTAGGAATGGGGGAAGATGGGCACACTGCATCATTGTTTCCTTGCTCAGAGCAAATTGCTGAAGGTCTAGATCTTGAGTCAGGTAATGCATTTATTGCCGTACAGCCTACCAGCGCGCCGAATCAACGTATGTCATTAACTTTGCCAGCGTTATTAAACAGTAATCAGATTTTTTTGCATCTCACTGGAGAGAGTAAAAAAGACGTGTTAGATACGGTTCTGTCAGATGACGATGCGTTGGTTATGCCAATTAGAGCTGTCATCAACAATGCTGATGTTGAGCTAGTTTGGGCGCCCTGAAAATATTTTAGTTATAGGAAAATCCATGAACCCTGTTATCCAAGAAGTCACAGACAGAATTATTCAGCGCAGTCAAAATTCGCGTAAAAATTATTTAGATAAAATTGAAAGTGCGCGTTTGCAAGGTCCACATCGAGGTGTGTTGTCATGTGGTAACTTAGCCCATGGGTTTGCAGCTTGTGGCACAGAAGAAAAAGCCGACTTGCGTAGCATGACCAAAGCAAATATCGCCATAGTGTCCTCATACAACGATATGTTATCTGCCCATCAACCTTATGAAGCATACCCGGCAAGACTAAAACAGGCGATCAGTGCTGTTGGCAGTGTTGCACAATTTGCTGGTGGTGTGCCTGCCATGTGTGATGGTGTGACTCAAGGTACTCCAGGCATGGATCTAAGCCTGATGAGCCGAGATATTATTGCAATGTCTACTGCAGTGTCGCTTTCCCATAATATGTTTGACGGTACCTTAATGTTAGGTATTTGCGATAAAATTGTCCCAGGTTTATTGATGGGTGGATTGAGCTTTGGGCATTTACCAACAGTTTTTGTGCCTGCTGGTCCTATGCCCTCTGGTATCCCTAATAAAGAAAAAGCCCGCGTTCGCCAACTATATGCCCAAGGCAAAGTAGGGCGCGAAGAGTTATTGGACGCTGAATCAAAATCTTATCATTCTGCTGGTACTTGTACTTTTTATGGCACTGCCAATAGTAATCAACTGGTAGTAGAAATCATGGGATTGCACTTGCCAGGATCTTCATTTGTTAATCCAGGCACACCATTGCGTGATGCATTAACTGATGCTGCAGCCAGACAAGTCACACGTATTACTGATTTAGGTGATGAGTATCGCCCAATTGGCCATATAGTTGATGCTAAAGCTATAGTGAATGGTTTAGTGGGGCTCTTGGCCACTGGCGGTTCAACAAATCATACTATGCACTTGGTCGCCGTAGCGAAAGCCGCTGGATACACTATTAACTGGGATGATTTTGCTGATATCTCTAAAGCGGTACCTTTGTTAACTCGTATTTACCCTAACGGTTCAGCTGATATTAACCACTTTACCGCCGCAGGTGGAATGGCACTGTTGATCAAAGAATTGTTAGAAGGTGGCTTGTTACACAACGATGTGCAAACCATCTGTGGTCAAGGTTTGGAGCAATATACTAAAGAGCCTATGTTAGAACATGGTGAACTGGTATGGCGTGATGGGCCAACAGAATCATTTGATAAGCAAGTTGTAGCGAGTGTCAGTGAACCCTTTAAAGTGGATGGTGGTTTATCTGTATTGTGCGGTAATCTGGGTCGTGCTGTCATGAAAACCTCAGCATTACGTGAACCTCATTGTAAAATCAAAGCCCCAGCCGTGGTATTTGAAGATCAGTTTGAATTGCACGCAGCATTTAAGGCTGGTGAACTAGATAAAGATTGTGTGGTAGTGGTGCGTTTTCAAGGCCCATCCGCGATCGGAATGCCTGAGTTACACAGCTTGACTCCCCCTCTAGCAGTATTGCAAGACCGAGGGTTCCATGTGGCATTAGTTACTGACGGACGTATGTCTGGCGCGTCAGGTAAAGTACCCGCCGCCATACATGTGACACCAGAGGCAACTAAAGGTGGTATTTTATCTAAAATTCAAACCGGTGATTTGATTGAGTTGAACACTCAAACAGGTGCCATGGATGTGTTAATCAGTGATGAAGAGTTAGCCAATAGAGAAGCTAAGGTAACTGATGTCGCTAAACATCAAGTTGGCATGGGACGTGAAATGTTTGCCGGTATGCGCACAACCTTAACCGGCGCAGAGCAAGGCGCTTGTTCATTATTTTTTGGTCAGGACTAATACAATGGCAAGATTTGTTGCAGATGTTGGTGGTACTAATATTCGTTTGGCATTAATAGAGAACGGTTCTCTTAGCCAGATTAAAAAATATTTATGTAGTGACTATAAAACCATCAATGCTGCTATCGAAGCATACATCGCTGAATTTCCTGAGCTGGATTTTACAGCCGGATGTTTAGGAGTCGCGTGTCCTGTAAATGGTGATGTGGTCTCTATGACCAACAACGACTGGCAATTTTCTATCTCTCAATTGAAAACTGGATTAGGTTTAGATTGGTTGGGAGTGATTAACGATTTCACAGCTGTCGCTCATGCGGTTACTGTGTTAACTAATCAGCAAAAAGAACAAGTAGGCCAAGGTCAGTCTGTGGATTTAGACAACATTGCCGTGTTTGGGCCAGGCACTGGTTTGGGGGTTAAACATTTAACCCATACAGCTGAAGGTTGGTTAGCTTTGGACGGTGAGGGAGGTCATGTAGATTTTGCGCCAGTTGATGAAGTCGATATCGCAATTTGGCAGTTTTTAACTGATAAGTTTGGTCATGCCTCCGCTGAAGAAGTCATGTCTGGTCGTGGTTTGGTACATATCTACCAAGCCATAGCTAAGCATAAAAAACAATTAGCTCCTTTGGATGATCCTGCTGATATTACTGAACGAGCACTTGATGGTAGTTGCGTGTTAAGCGCGGCTACTTTGAACCAATTCTGCAAAATCTTGGGTAGCTTTGCAGGAAACCTTGCCCTTAATTTAGGGACACGTGGTGGCGTGTATATTGGAGGTGGCATTGCCCCCCGTTTCACCAATTTTATTAAACAAAGTGATTTTCGGAAGCGTTTTGAGGCCAAAGGTCGATTTCGTGACTATGTTGCTGGCATCCCGACATTCATTATTACCGAGCCCGATCATGGTTTGATTGGTGCTATGGCTTATTTAAATCAAAATTGTAAAGGTTAAATGCAATGACTAAGAATTGGAAAATGACATCAGAAGAAATATTCAGCCAAGGGCCAGTTGTGCCAGTATTGGTAATAAAAGATGTTGCACACGCAGTGCCGTTGGCTAAAGCACTTATCGCCGGTGGTATTCGCGTACTAGAAGTGACCTTACGGACAGACGCGGCGCTAGAAGTCATCGCTAAAATTGCTAAAGAAGTACCAGAAGCGATTATCGGTGCAGGTACAGTGACAAATCGTGCGCAGTTGCAACAAGTGATTGATGCGGGTGCAAAATTTGCTATTAGCCCGGGGCTTACTACTGATTTACTTAAGGCGGGTAATGAAGGCAGTATTGCGTTGATCCCTGGTATTTCATCTATTTCAGAATTGATGACGGCTGTAGATCATGGTTATACACATTTGAAATTTTTCCCAGCTGAAGCCTCAGGTGGTGTTAAAGCCCTTAAAGCCATTGGTGGCCCATTCCCTGATATCAAATTCTGCCCTACTGGCGGCATTAGCCCAAGTAACTATAACGACTATCTAGCCTTGCCTAGTGTTCGTTGTGCAGGTGGCTCATGGTTAGCGCCAGAAGAAGCTATGATTAATGGTGATTGGGACAAAATTACTGAACTGGCTAAACAGGCTGTTGCAGGCGCAAAATAAAATGCGTTTTTGATAGCTGAATAAAAAAAGTCGCCTAGGCGACTTTTTTATTGGGTATGTAAAACCAATTACAACCTAAGTACTCTGTATCAATCACTAATCACAGGTTATTGCACAGAGATAGTCGCTTTGATTATGACAACCTTTTCACTGACCTTGCCACTTCTTGATCCGAGCTTTTCTATGTTCTCAAGCACATCTAAACCTTGAGTAACTTGGCCAAAAATAGTGTGTTTTCCATCTAACCAAGGCGTTGCTGTGAAGGTTAAAAAAAACTGGCTGCCATCTGTGTTAGGTCCAGAATTAGCCATACTCAGCAGCCCACCTTTAGCATGTTTCAGTGTATCGCTAAATTCGCCGGCGTATTGGTAACCTGGATTGCCACGCCCGGTTCCTAGTGGATCGCCGCCTTGAGCCATAAAACCGGGAATAACACGATGGAATATGGTGTTGTCATAAAACCCTAACGTGGTTAAATATATCGTGCTAGATACATGTATAGGGGCAATGTCCGGCATGAGTTCAATGCTGATGTCACCCTGACTTGTTGTTAAATGCCAAAGATAGGTTTTGTCAGGATTAAAAGAAAATTCAGGAGGCAGGGATAAAGATGTTTTCCAATCTTCTTGGGTTTTATCAATATTCTGTTGGCTGATAAATTGCTCTGCCTGTTTGATGGCTTGATCTTGGAATAAATCACAACCGCAAAATATAAGGCTAATAAGTACTAAGGTAAAAAACTGTTTTTGTCGTGCCAGGGATGGAAACATTGTTGCTCTATTTATTGAGTTAAGATACCAATAGCTTAAACACTTTGGTATGACGTTAAAAGTTGTAACCTTGTTTTTCTTGGTTAATTATTTTCTATCTGGTAAATCTAAATGTGTTTTTCACACCTGTCATAAAATGGAATTCTTGCTTGTATATTCTCTCCTATCAAAATGGGCATTGATAGCCTATTTTTTTAGGGGGTGTTTTGGTATATAGTTAGTACAAACATTACATGGAGAGTACATATCAAACACATTTCATTTTGCGGACTGTGCTTTGTACTAGCCATTTTTACTCGCACAGTAGATGCAAGCCCGCCGATAAAATTTTTTGTTTGGTCAGATGATTTAGCACCTATTTTGTATTTGGATCAGCAAACCAAGGTTTATGGAGGTATAGTAATTGATATATTTTCCGCGGGTAATCTTGCGGTGAAATATACCAGACATAACCGAAATAGAGGGGAGGAGGCGTTATATCTTGGTGAGCTTGATGCGGCTATTTTATCTAAAGAATGGGTAAGGCATCCAGATAAGCTTGTTTATTCATTACCAATCTACGTACACAAAGAATTTCTTTACGCCAACCACCCCATTGCTGATAAACCTTTATCTGAGTTATTGCCGAATAAAATTATTTGTACTAGGCGAGGTTATGTTTACCCCAAGATAGATGCGTTTTTCAAAAGCAAGGTGAGCCTAAGAATCGATAGTCATATAGAAGCCACACAATTCGAAATGTTGCGACGACACCGCTGTGACTTCGTGGTGACTAATGAGTTTGTTGGACAATGGATAATTGAAAAAAACGCCTGGGGCAAGGATATTTACCGCAGTAAAACGCCCATTGATGAAGTGGATTTTACGTTTGCCGTACATCCAAAAAACCAAGATTTTTTGGATGTTTTAAATCTAAATATTAATCAGTTGACACAAAGTGGTGAACTACAGAAAATTATTCTGCAACAACGACGATCTATTTCAACAAATGATTAATCAGCTGATGCTGTTTCTACCGAAGCCCCACTCGTATTAAAGAGCTAATACAAACACCTTCGAGTTACGTTGAAAATTATAAAGTTGTTTCTTTTTGTCTGGTAAGTCTTCCAAACTAGCTTGGATAAAACCTTGTTCTTGAAACCAATGGGCTGTCACTGTGGTGAGGACAAAAATAGATTGTAAACCTTGGGCACGTGCCTGTCGTTTGATTGAGTCTAAGAGTCGCTCACCGCGATTGCCGCCTCGATAATCGTTATGGGTAGCAACACAGGCTAATTCCCCCATTTTTTCTTCTGTATAGGGGTAGAGTGCGGCACAGGCTATCGTCATACCGTCTCGTTCAATCAAGGCAAATTGGGTGATTTCTTGTTCTAAGTGTTCTCGTGAGCGCTTAACCAAAATGCCTTTTTCTTCTAAGGGTTTGATCAGTTTGAGAATACCACCTACATCTTCAATGTTAGCTTGGCGCAGTTGTTCGTAGGATGTTTGCGATACCAGTGAACCGGCACCATCACGGGTGAATAACTCTTGAAGCAAAGCACCATCTTGACGAAAACTGACGGTGTGACAACGGCTAATACCTGCTTGCAAACTGGATACTATGGCTTGTAATGATTGTTTTTCTGCGGCGTAAAAAGGGTCCTCTAACATAGCGTAGAGTTCGTCTAATTCTAAATTTCGTAATAGACGACCTTCCTTGTTAACAATACCGTCTTGATAGTTAAACAAAATAAGTTTGTCAGCATTGAGTGCAATGGCAGCTTTTGTTGCAACATCTTCATGTGACAAATTAAACACTTCACCTGTTGATGAATATCCCATGGGAGATAACAACACTATGGAGCCGTCGTTAAGGTGATCGTTAATGCCATCTGCGTCGATACGTCGCACTATACCGGTATTTTCAAAATCGACACCCTCACGCACACCTACTGGCATTGCAACCACTAGATTGCCTGAACAGACTCGAATATGCGCGCCGTGCATAGGGGAATTAGCGAGTCCCATGGTCAATAACGCTTCAACTTGGGCGCGCACTGAACCTGCTGCATCTTTGACACATTCGAGGGTTTGTTTATCTGTGATTCGAATATCTTGGTGAAAACGAGTGGGCAAGTTACGCAGCGCCACTCGTTGATCTATTTGTGGCCGCGCACCATGCACTAAAACCAAACGCACACCTAAGCTGTTTAACAAGGCGATATCATGGATGATATTAGCGAAGTTAGCTTCTTCGATGGCTTCACCACCAAACATCAATATGAAGGTTTTGCCCCTATGAGCATTGATATAAGGCGCAGAATTGCGAATGATTTTAACGCTGTCGATATGTGAGACGACCACAACTATTTCCTTATTTACTTTGTGCTAGTTCAGCGTTTAACGCTGCGGTTACTGGTTTGATTCCGGTGCCACCTAAAATGCTACGTTTGTCTACTAAATATTCGAGTTGCAATATTTCATAGACATCGTCTTCAATCAGGTTGGAGAATTGTTGTAACTCAGCAATACTCATTTCTTCGATGGCTTTTTTCTGCTCTAACGCAGCGAGTACCACTTGGCCGGAAATATCATGGGCGGTTCTAAAAGGAATCCCTTTTGCCACTAAATAGTCGGCTAATTCAGTGGCGTTGGCATAACCTTCGCGCGCTGCTTTAGCACAACGCTCTGAGTCTAACTTGATGCTGTCAATCACTTCACAGGCAATACACAAACAGATATGCCACTGGGTCACAGCGTCAAGTAGACCTTCTTTGTCTTCTTGCATATCTTTGTTGTAAGCAAGTGGCAAACCTTTCATTGTCACTAACATGCCTTGTAAACTACCAAAAACACGGCCACATTTACCACGCATCAGCTCTAACGCATCAGGGTTTTTCTTCTGTGGCATTAAAGATGAACCAGAAGTCACCTCATCACCTAAGGTAATAAAACCCGCTTCACCTGAGTTGAAGAAAATTAAGTCTTCTGCCATACGTGACATGTGCATCATGCTAGTACTTGCTGCAAATAATAGTTCCAACACAAAATCACGATCTGACACCGCATCTAAACTATTTAAGCAAGGGCTATCAAAACCTAGTTCGCTGGCTATTTCAAAACGGTCAATAGGGTAGGTGGTACCAGCTAACGCACCACAACCTAGAGGAGACTGATTTAAGCGTACTCTTAAGTCACGTAAGCGGCTAATGTCACGTTTAAACATTTCCACATAGGCCAAACACCAATGTGGGTAACGTACTGGTTGAGCACGTTGTAAATGGGTATAGCCCGGCAAAATAACCGTTTTATTTGCACTTGCAGTACCTAATAAAGACGCTTTCACCTTTTCTAAATCAGCAATCAATAGATCAATGTGTTCACGTGTCCAGAGTTTAAAATCTGTCGCCACTTGATCATTTCGACTACGGCCTGTGTGTAATTTACGCGCAATATCACCGAGTTGTTCAATTAATGTGGCTTCCACAAAACTATGAATGTCTTCTTCACTACTGGCGTCAAAATCTAAGGTACCTGCATCGGCTTTTACTAATAAAGCTTGCAGCGCATCTTCAAGTTGTTGTTGTTCATTTTGAGTCAACACACCTGCTTTACAGATGGCTTTAGACCAAGCAATTGAACCTCGGATATCTTGGCTTGCAAGCGCGCGGTCAAAGGGTAACGAATCGTTTACCCTTCTGAACATGGCGCTGCTGCCGTCTTGGAAACGACCACCCCATAAACTCATTATTCGATACCTGTATTTTTATAGGCTAGCCCACGTCTATTAAGCGCTTCAATGCGACTAGACAAACTGTATAAACGAATAAAACCTTCAGCATGACGTTGGTCATAAACATCATCCGCACCAAAAGTAGCAAAGTCTTCAGAATACAGGCTGTTAGGTGATTGTCTTTGAGTAACAGTCGCTTGGCCTTTATAAAGCTTCACTACTATTTCACCAGTAACTTTTTTTGCAAAGCTTGCAGCACCAGCTAACAACGCATCATTTAAGGCAGTAAACCAACGTCCATCATACATAACGTGTGAATATTCTAAGCCAATTTGTTCACGGTATTTAAGTGAGGCTTTATCTAACACTAAACATTCTAGAGCTTTGTACGCTTTCATCATCACTGTGCCACCAGGGGTTTCGTAACAGCCGCGAGATTTCATACCCACTAAGCGGTTTTCGACAATATCGATACGACCCACACCATGAGCAGCTGCAATTTCGTTAAGCTTCATTAACACACCGTAAGGCGTTAATGATTCGCCATTTACTTTGGTGAGTTTGCCTTCTTCAAAGCTTAATTGTACGCGCTCGGCTTGGTCTGGTGCATCTTCTGGATCAACTGTCATTGTCCAAATCCCTTTGGTAGGTTCACACCAAGGATCTTCTAACTCTCCACCTTCGTGAGAAATATGCCAAGCGTTCGCATCACGACTATAAATCTTGGTTAAAGAAGCGGTGCATTCAATCTCACGTTTGGCTAAATAATCTAGAAGATCTTCACGCGATACCATATCCCACTCTCGCCAAGGCGCAATAACCGTAAGTTCTGGTGCAAGAGCAGCGAAGGTGCCTTCAAATCGCACCTGGTCATTACCTTTTCCGGTACAGCCATGACAAAGAGCATCGGCGCCTATACTAAGGGCAAGTTCGACTTGTGCTTTGGCAATGATCGGTCTGGCCATAGAGGTGCCGAGCAAATATTCCCCTTCATAAACCGCACCAGTAGTAATGGTGGGATAAATGTACTCAGCAACAAATTGTTCTTTTAAATCAACAATATAACATTCGCTAGCGCCGGTTTTAATGGCTTTTTCACGTAAGCCGACTAACTCTTCTTCACCTTGACCCACATCGGCTGCAAAGGCGATCACTTCGCACTTGTAGTTTTCGATTAACCAAGGAATAATCGCCGAAGTATCTAATCCGCCTGAATAGGCTAATACGACTTTTTTAACTGATTTTTTTGCTGCAATTGCCATGATGTTTCCTTAAAAGCAGCTTGTAGTCTCGAGCTTATAGCTTCGAGCCAACACTTAGCTGCGTTTATTTAGTTTAATTTAATAAAGTGACTTATCATTGACACTCTATCTACAATATTTTTTACAATCTACTAGAAGCTAGAAGCTAGAAGCTAGAAGCTAGAAGCTAGAAGCTAGAAGCTAGAA
>NZ_CAXBNC010000012.1:0-144429 GCF_963977085.1 uncultured Paraglaciecola sp.
TGATTCAAGTGATCAGTTCTTAAACGATCAGTATTACGCCTTCGCGGGAATGACGGTAGATATTCGAGAGGATGTCACTGACTGCAATCTAAGTAAACCAGTATTAGGCGTGAACCTCGTCGGCTGCCTTCTGATCGCTCTTTGCTGACAAAAAGCACAAACAAAAATGCCCTCGGACTAGAGGGCATTAATCATCTATTTTACTGAACCTTTATTCCCGTTCAACTACAGCATTATGATAAACATGTTGCACGTCGTCACAGTCTTCTAACATATCCATAAATTTATCAAAAGTCGCTACATCATCGCCGCTAACAATAGACTCTGTTTGTGGGATAAAGGTAATTTCTTCTGCTTCAAATTCAATATCAGGGGTGTTTTCGGTGAGTGCCGTACGCGTGTTGTTAAATTCAGTATGTGGCGCATATACAGTCACTACGCCATCTTCCTCTTCAACTTCAGTGACATCGACGTCAGCTTCCATTAAGGTTTCTAGTACCGCATCTTCATCGTCACCTTTAAATGCAAATACTGCTTGGTGATCAAACATATGGCCGACTGTTCCTTCAACTCCCAGTTTAGCGCCTGTCTTAGTAAAACAATTGCGCACGTCAGTGATAGTACGGTTGTTGTTGTCGGTTAAGCAGTCAACAATCACCATACACCCGCCTGGGCCAAATCCTTCATAACGGGCCGGTACATAATCCTCTCCCGCGCCACCTGCAGCTTTATCAATCGCTTTTTCAATTACATGACTCGGAACCTGATCTTTTTTTGCTTTTTCGATCAGTCTACGCAGCGCTAAGTTAGCTTGAGGATCAGTGCCACCGTTTTTGGCTACAACATATATTTCCTTACCGTACTTAGAATAAACTTTAGTTTTCGCTCCAGCGGTTTTGGCCATGGAGATTTTGCGTACTTCAAACTTTCTTCCCATTTTTTTACTCTTCTAATAATGTCGAGCGTTAGACTCGATTAGATTTAATGTAGTGGATTTTACCGATATTCGGCTTAGATAACAAAACCCATTTAAAACTAAGGCTTATTGCACTTTTATAGTCCTTACATTGACCTGTTAAGGAACATGCTGGGATGCTAAATAATCATGGGACTGCATTTCTTTTAACCGACTGAGGCAGCGCCTAAATTCAAAAACAAGTTGACCATCTAAATAAAGGGTTTCCATTGATACCTCTGCTGACATGATCAGTTTTACGTTTCGTTCATAAAACTCATCCACCATTGCTATGAAGCGCCTAGCGATATCATCTGTGGATTGCCCCATTTGCTCAACATTGGCAATTAAGACAGTGTGATACAGACGACTTAATTCCATATAATCAGTCTGGCTACGAGGCCCATCACAAATGGCACGAAACTCAAACATCACCACCCCATCGGCATAATGCAAAGTGGGGATCTTCCGGCCTTCCACTTCTATTGTTTGATTTTCGATACCTAATTCAGGGGCCAGTTGCATAAAATATTTATGTAAGTTTTCATTGGCTTGATTGTCTAAAGGGAAATGAAATATTTCGGCTTGCTCTAAGGTTCGCAAACGATAATCCACCCCGCTGTCCACGTTCACGATACGCGTATTTTGATTAATTAATTCTATTGCAGGCAAAAATCTAGCACGCTGTAAGCCATTTCGGTATAAATCGTCTGGCACTATATTTGAAGTTGCAACCAAGACGATACCATGGCCAAAAAGCTCCTCCATTAGGGTGCCTAAAATCATTGCATCGGTAATATCAGAAACAAAAAACTCATCAAAACAAATCACTTTGGTTTCTTTGGCAAAGGTTTTCGCAATTGTTTTTAGTGGATCTGGTTTACCTTCAAGTTTTTTTAGTTCTTGATGCACTCTGTGCATAAAGCGGTGAAAATGAATTCGCAACTTTCTTTCAAAAGGTAAACATTCATAAAAGGTGTCAACTAGGTAGGTTTTTCCCCGCCCTACTCCCCCCCAAAAATAGATCCCTTGAATACTAGGCTTACGCATCCCTTTACCAAATTGACTCTGTAACTTTACTCGCCAAGTCAGCTTTTTTTCAGGATGAGTTAATTCGTCATACAACCTCTGCAATTCTTTAACTGCATTTTCCTGAGCGGCATCATATTGAAACTCAGGATCTTGTAGATCACTTTGATACTTTTGCCATGGCGTAAACTCAATCATTTTTCCGCGTTTTTCCTTTCACTTCTGAGTGTTTTTAACACTTGAATACAAATAAAATGACCGCATTAAAAATGCTGAGCGTATAATAACGCATATTGCAGGCGCGCTCATGGTCATTACGCTATAAATTATTAATTAATTGCGAACCAGTTGAGCAAAAATACGTATAGAAATAGGAGTGGTTATGGATTGGTTGGTAGGGTTATTGTTATTAATTGTTGGCGGAATTATTGGTTTTTTTGTTGCAAAATTTTTCAGCAAAGAAACCCAAAATGAATCTGACAAGGCTGAAAGTAGACAAACTATTCAAGAATTAATGCACCAGCAAGCAGCTATGCATATTCAAGAAACCAAACAAATTGCGGAAAAATTAGTCGCTCAATCAAACTCCTTGCAACAGCAAGTTGAAAACTATGAGCAGCTGCTAATCAGCCAACAGGCTGGGCCAGAAGGAAGTTCACTGAATTATTTTGGGGAACATACTACGGCGTATTTACGTAACAAAAACACTCAGCCTGCTCGTGAGAGAGCGACTGCAGATATACAACCATTAGATTTTTCATCAGAAAGTTCAGGGTTGTTTTCGGGCCATGAAGAAACCCCCACTAAAGAAACCAAATAATGAACTTTCTCGCATACTAGGTACTCTTTGTGTTTTAAGCAGTCCCTGTATTGTAATTAAATTTAGATGTTGGAGATAATAATCGATGAATAAAAAAGTAGTAAATCGTTTTTTTGTGGCTTGTTGTATTGTGGCTGCAAGCATGTCGGTCAATTTAGTGTCTAATGCCGCATTGCCTTTTTTCTCAAAAGACAAAGACGAAGTACCTAGCCTAGCTCCGATGTTAGACAAAGCCACACCGGCTATTGTCAGCATTTCAGTGGAAGGAACACAAGTATCGCGCCAGCGTGTACCAGAGATGTTTAAACATTTTTTTGGAGGTACCGATGAACAAGTGCAAGAAAGGCCTTTTAAAGGGCTAGGTTCTGGCGTCATTATTGATGCTAAAAAGGGCTATGTGGTAACCAACAATCACGTGGTTGATAATGCCGATGAAATTATTGTTAAGCTTACAGATGGCCGTGAATTTACCGCTAAAAAATTGGGCGCAGATGAACAAAGCGACATCGCATTATTAAAAATAGAACCAGATGCTTTGTCTGCTATGCCACTGGCTGATTCAGACGAGCTGCGAGTGGGTGACTTTGTAGTGGCCATTGGTAATCCTTTCGGACTGAACCAAACTGTTACTTCGGGGATTGTCAGCGCACTAGGACGTTCTGGTTTGAACATAGGTGGCTACGAAAACTTTATTCAAACAGATGCCGCAATTAACCGCGGCAACTCAGGTGGTGCCTTAGTGAGTCTTCGCGGTGAGTTAGTGGGTATCAATACGGCTATTTTTGGACCTAACGGCGGAAACGTCGGCATTGGTTTTGCCATACCCAGCAATATGATGAAAAGTTTAGTCGATCAAATTATAGAGTTCGGTGAAGTCCGTCGTGGTTTATTAGGGATAATGGGGCAAGACATCGATTCTGGTTTGGCTGATGCAATGAATTTAGATGCTAATCAAGGTGCATTTGTCAGTGAAGTTTCACCTGATTCAGCGGCCGATAAAGGCGGCATACAAGCCGGTGATATTATTACCGAAATTAATGGTAGACCAGTTACCAGTTTCCAAGAATTAAGAGCAAAAGTTGCCAGTAGAGGCGCAGGTGCTGAACTTGAATTAACGGTGTTACGTAAAGGCAAGCGTGAAAAAATAAATGTTACTCTAGGCGATGCTACACAAAATGTGGTGCTTGCTAAAGAGATACACCCCGCTTTAGAAGGCGCGACCTTGACCAACGGCAAAACTAAACAAGGTGATAATGGCATAGTCATTTCAGAGCTTGAATCCCGCTCCCCAGCGGCTCGCATTGGCTTACAAGATGGTGACGTAATAATAGGTATTAACCGTAAGAAAGTGGATACTGTTATGCAATTACGCGCTGAGCTAGAAGATGCAAAAGGCGTTATCGCACTTAATGTAAAACGTGGCGTGACTTCTTTATATTTGGTAATTCGTCAATAACAACTCACTAGAGATAGCGGTACTATGCTTTAGTACCGCTATCAACTCACTGATTTCAATGTTATTATTGATACCATCTGATGTAATACACATTTAATGTTGATCGTGCTAAAAACCTTATCTTTTTTATTAAAATCCATCCTTATTGGCATGATCATTTCTTCGGTCATTTTATTACTTGTTCCAGATTTACGTGAAGGTAGTGGACTGCCCCTAACGTTGTTCACTGAACAAGAAAGCTCGAAAAAACTCAGTTTTAATTCTGCAGTCAACGCAGCAGGACCTGCTGTCGTTAACATCTATAGCCAAAGTATCGAAAGAAGTGGGTATCAACGAAGACAGGCAGTCGAACGAACTAACCTTGGCTCTGGGGTGATTATGACCGCCAATGGTTATATCCTTACTTGTTATCACGTTATTGCCAATGCCAAGTTAATCTTAGTGGGCTTACAAGATGGGCGCTTAGAAGAAGCCCAAATCGTTGGTTTTGACTCGATAACAGATTTAGCGGTACTCAGCGTCTCAGCTGAAAATTTACATCCTATACCACAACTAGATGATCCTAAAACCCTAGTGGGTGATGTAGTGTTAGCCTTAGGCAATCCATACAACTTAGGTCAAACCGTGACCCAAGGAATTGTCAGCAGGATTAATAATAACGGTTTAAACAACTTCTTCGACTATATTCAAACCGACGCAGTGCTTAACCAAGGCAATTCTGGTGGAGCACTAGTCGACAGTGAAGGCGTTTTAATAGGCATTAACAATGCGAACTTTAAAACACGTATCAGCCCTAATCGTGTTGAGTCAGTGGATGGTGTGTCTTTTGCCTTACCTTACAGCCTAGCTAAAAAAGTCATGAGTGAAATAATAGCGACTGGCAAGGTCACTCGTGGCGCTTTAGGTTTTGAAGGACAACAAGGTGGGCTTACAAGTACTGGAATTATGGTGACAACTGTAATTAAAGGAACGCCTGCCGAATTAGGTGGCTTACAGGTTAGAGATCTTATTCTATCCGTGAACGATATCCCTGCTATTAGTATTCGAGATACACTGGACTACATTGCCGATACTGCACCTGGCAGTACTATCGTTCTTGAAGTAAATAGGGATGGCACCATTTTGAAATTGGACATGGTCGTTGGAGAGTTACAGTAACTCAAATAGGTATTTGTTTTCAACTTACCCGTTTGATGTTGGCACCCAATCCATTTAACTTTTTCTCAATATGTTCATAGCCACGGTCTAAGTGGTAAATGCGATCAACTGTGGTTTGCCCTTGTGCAACCAGCCCAGCAATCACTAAACTCGCCGAAGCCCGCAGATCAGTAGCCATCACTTGCGCACCTTTTAATGAAGACTTACCGTCACACACTGCACTATTGGCTTGTAGCGATATATTGGCTCCCATTCGCTGCAGTTCAGGCACATGCATAAAGCGGTTCTCAAAAATGTTTTCAGTTACCACACCCGTTCCAGCAGCTAAACAATTCAGTGCCACAAATTGCGCTTGCATATCGGTTGGGAATCCAGGATGAGGAGCGGTTTTAATATCAACACTTTTTAATTCTCTGTTGGTCATATCCAACTCAATCCAGTCATCACCAATAGTGACTTTAGCGCCTGCCTTAGAGAGTTTATCTAATACTGCTTCGAGGGTTTTTGGCGCGGCATGTTCACAGCGAATTTTTCCGCCAGTGACAGCGGCGGCGATTAAAAACGTACCGGTTTCTATTCTATCTGGCAAGACGCGATAGCGACATCCTGATAATGACTCAACCCCTTGAATAACAATTTTATCGGATCCAGCATGCATCACCTTAGCGCCCATTGCATTTAAACAATTGGCTAGATCAACAATCTCTGGTTCCTTGGCGGAGTTTTCTAGAATAGTTTCTCCCTGAGCTAAACATGCCGCCATCATTAGGTTTTCTGTGGCGCCAACACTCACTACATCCATAAATATGTGTGCACCTTGTAGTTTTCCATCTACAGATGCCCTTATATATCCACTGTCTACATCAATTTTGGCACCCATTTGTTCAAGCCCCTGCAAATGCAAATTCACCGGACGCGCACCTATGGCACAACCACCTGGCAAAGATACATTAGCTTGGCCGAATTTAGCCAAAAGTGGCCCAAGCACTAAAATAGACGCGCGCATGGTTTTAACTAAATCGTAGGATGCATTAAAATTATTAATTGAACTTGGGTCAATCACCACAGATTGAGCATCTTGACGATAGGCTTTAGCACCTAATTCACTCAACAAGGATAAACTAGTGTGAATATCCCTAAGTTCTGGAACATTATCAAAATAACAGGTGGAGTCTGCCAATATACTTGACATCAGGATAGGTAATGCAGCATTTTTGGCACCGGAAATTGCGACGCTACCTTTCAAAGGCGGGCAAGCCTCAATAATTAATTTGTCCATGACTGCACTCTATTTGATGTTATAAATTTGATATGTTTTGGGAATACTATTGAGGAAGATTAAACATCTTCTCGCGCTTCCATTGACTTTCGGTAAAGGTTTTAATGGAAACGGCATGCATACTGCCTTCAGCAATTTTAGCGGCCAATGGCGCATACACAAACTGCTGTTTTTTAACTCGGCTCATATCTGCAAACTGATCACTTACAGCTATGACTTGAAAATGTGAGCCATCACCATTCACATGGGCTTCGGCTAAGCCCAATGTTTCAAGCAAAAGCGCTTCAATTTGTTGATTATCCATGACTAGTCCACGTGAGTAAAAATAGTCGGCTATTGTACCGATAAAAAGCTATCTACGTCGCTTATTTTTGCAAGCTTTATCAAGCTTTCTGGGATATTTTTAAGTTCAACCTGAACATTTTGCAATTGCTGGGTTTTGAGGAAGTTCATCAGCCAAGCTAGACCAGCGGTATCAGAATGACTCACCCCTGACATATCAAGGGTGGAATCTGCGCCGCTAGCGCTTTTTTGATTACTGGTTTCAAGTGTGGCTAAAGCAGCTGACTTAGGGATAGTATTGCGGTTTAATTCGCCTTGAAGGGTAAAATAACCTTTAGGCGACTCATTCACTTGTAAATTCGTCACCTAACTTTCCTTTTGTTCTAAATCAATATTGATAGGTTTGCTGATAGTACTATTCATCAAATCAATCACTTTTTGTATGCCATCCTTGCGTAAAATAGATTGAAATTCACTCTGTTTACTCGATAACAGACTAATACCTTCGGCAACCATATCGTAGGCTTTCCATTCATTGGTTTTACTATTTTTACGTAATTTAAATGCCAAATTAATGTCCGGCCGACCGGGTTCTTTTACCACAGCTCTGACTGTTACGGTTTTTTCGTCTGTCACTTCACGAACAGGCTGAAATTCTACATCTTGGCCATCATAATAAGCCATAGCCAAAGCATAGGTAGTGATTAAATATGAACGAAATACACTAATATATTCAGGTATTTTTTCTCTTGGTACTTTTTTATAGTACTTACCTAAAACCTTTAATGCAGAAAAACTGTAATCGACATGAGGTAATAATTCTTCTTCCATTACAGTTCGCAAAAGTTCTGGATCTACTTCTATACGTTGACGCTCTTGCTTAATTCTGCTGAACGTTTTGGTCGCTACATCTTCTAACATGACGTAAGGATTTTTGTTTTCCGCTTGGGCGATACCAGAGCAAAATAGAAATACCCCACTCAATAATAAAAGTGTCCATTTGTTTATCACGTTATTTTCTCCAATCAACGACTTCACTTAACCGTCGTTGCTACTAAATAAAAATTGACCGATCAGGTCTTCCAATACTAAGGCTGATTTTGTGTCCTCGATGTAGTCACCCTGCCCCAAGTTTTCAATGCCATCAATAGCAAATCCTGGTTGAAAACCAATATATTGCTCTCCTAATAAACCCGAAGTCAGTATAGATACTGAACTAGTTTCTGGAAATTGATTAAACTCTGACAAAATACTCATAGTCACTACAGGTGTGAAGTCGCTGTTGCCAAGTGTAATATTGTCAACTCTACCCACTGTCACGCCACCGACTTTCACCGCTGAACGGACTTTCAACCCACCAATGTTGTCAAATTTAGCGTACAAGGTATAAGTGTCATCACTACCCGACATACTTTTATTGGCCACGTTCAGTGCCAACATAAGACCAGCTGCAATAGTTAAGGCTACAAATACACCTACTAATAATTCCGCTTTCTTGGATTTCATTGCCATTTCCTCTACTCAATTCCGAACATTAATGCGGTTAATATAAAATCTAGCCCAAGTACCGCTAACGAAGAAAACACCACTGTTTCTGTTGTTGCCTTACTTATCCCTTCAGAGGTGGGTATAGAATCATATCCTTTAAAAGTGGCGATCCAAGTAATCACAAAAGCAAACACTATGCTTTTTATGATGCCGTTCACCACATCTTTATCCCAATCAACTGTAGCCTGCATAATAGACCAATAACTGCCTGAATCTACGCCTAACCAGTCCACACCGACTAAATGCCCCCCCAAAATTCCGACGGCACTGAAGATAAGTGCAAGCATGGGCATGGATATGATGCCGGCCCATAAACGCGGAGCAATGACTCTGCGCAGGGGATCAACCGCCATCATCTCTAAACTGCTTAATTGTTCTGTTGCTTTCATTAACCCAATTTCAGCTGTGAGTGCTGAACCTGCTCGACCTGCAAACAACAATGCGGTAACCACTGGACCTAATTCTCTCAACAAGGATAATGCGACCATTGGCCCAAGGCTGCCTTCAGCGCCATATCCCACTAAAATGGTATACCCTTGCAGCGACATCACCATACCAATAAAGAGACCAGAGACCACTATAATCAGCAATGATTGCACACCTACCACATGAATCTGTTTGATAGTCAGTGGTATCAACTTTAAAGGCTGAGGTTTAGCAACAATAGCCCCAAATAACATAAAAGTGGCTCGGCCAAACATTTCTAAACGATTAAGGGTATTTTCACCTAAGTTTATTAACCAATTCATAATGCGCGACCCAAAAATGCCTGAGCAATATCACTCGCAGGATAATGAAAAGGAACCGGACCATCTGCTTGACCTTGCAAAAATTGTTGCACTAGGGGTGAATCACTATTTTTAATTTGTTCAGGGGTACCACTACCAATCACTTTTTTCTCAGCCAAAATATAAATATAATCTGCAATAGTTAATACTTCAGTCACATCATGAGTCACTACTACACTGGTTAATTGCAATGCGTCATTTAGGGCCTTTATCAACTTAACCAATACCCCCATTGAGATGGGATCCTGCCCTGCGAACGGTTCGTCATACATAATGAGTTCTGGGTCTAATGCAATTGCCCTTGCCAATGCAGCTCGTCGCGCCATACCACCTGAAAGTTCAGCAGGCATTAACTCTGCTGCGCCGCGCAAACCAACAGCCTGTAACTTCAACATAACAACAGTATGAATAATAGATTCTGATAACTTAGTGTGCTCTCTAAGTGGAAAGGCAATATTATCGAACACCGACATATCAGTAAATAATGCGCCACTTTGAAATAACATGCTCATTTGTCTACGCACTTCAAATAATCGAGTGCGACGCATATTTGGGATAGACTCACCTTTAAATTTGATATCACCTTTGTCAGGTACCAATTGGCCACCCATTAAACGCAACATAGTTGTTTTCCCAATTCCACTTGGGCCCATTATTGCTGTAGTTTTGCCTTTCTTAATCTGTAGTGAAATATCATCGTATATAATTCGACCACTTCGGCTAAAGGTTAGATTATTAATTTCAATCAAATTTTCCATTACGATAGGAACGTTCCACTTTGGTTAATCGAGATTAGGTTAAAAAACAACCCGACTGTAAGAGAGACTATTGTATTAGTTTTCTGCCTTAAATAACAAAGACAAAAAGTAACAAGGTATAAACGATTTAATACACCTATTGCTGAATATCAGCTTAACATTAATCAGTTTTGCAAAAATGACTTGATATAGCTTAATGATTTAACGCCATAGTAGTGTAAATCAAATATACTATACCTACTTGCTTTCTTAGTTGTAGATAGCATATATCTACCTAAGCACTTATTTACGTTGTTTCTAGACCGTTAGACCAGCAATAAAGTTGCGAAACTAATTTATTTTATCATTCATATGCAAAGCCTTAGCTTTTTGCGACAATTGAATGTAATTCAACTAGAAGTGAAATTTTGTGATTTTAGAAGCTTGTTATTTCCTGATTTGGCTTGTCGTTTTAAGTTGGGGCGCAGATAGATTTGTTTTTGGCGCCTCGGTACTCGCTAAAAATATAGGCGTTTCGCCTATGGTCATTGGTCTTACTATTGTCGCTATGGGCTCCTCTGCTCCAGAAATAATGGTAGCGGCGACCTCATCTTTCAATGGCAGTACAGATACAGCAGTGGGTAATGCACTAGGTTCGAATATAACCAATATCGCCTTAGTATTGGGATTGACTGCACTCCTTAAACCTCTATCTATCGCATCAAGTACATTAAAAAAAGAAATGCCTGTGTTATTGCTAGTGACTTTGCTCGCGGTATATTTCCTATCAGACTTTTTATTACTCAAATTAGAAGGGATCATTTTGATCACTTTATTCTTTGTTGTAATAGGTGGGTTAACGTGGGTGTCATTCCACATGGATAAAGGAGATCTGTTACAATCCGAAACAGAAAGTGAAATCCCTACTGGCGTGCCAACGTCAAAAGCAATTATTTGGTTAGTTGTCGGTATGATACTACTGCCACTAAGTGCCCACTTTATGGTGAATTCAGCGGAAATCATTGCACGATATTTTGGTTTAAGTGAGTTAGTGATTGGATTAACTATTATTGCAATTGGCACCAGTTTGCCAGAATTAGCGGCCTGTGTTGCGGGTGTATTGAAAAACGAAGACGATTTAGTATTAGGTAATATAATCGGCTCAAATATTTTCAATATTTTGGCGGTATTAGCTATGCCAGGACTCATTGCACCAGGAGTAGTAGACGAAAACGCAGCCATCCGCGACAGTTATGTCATGCTTGGATTGACTATATTGCTATTGATATTTAGTTTTAATCTAAAAGGTAGTAGGTGTATAAACCGAGTTGAAGGATTTTGCTTAATTGCTTGTTTCTTAGGCTATCAATATTTGTTATTTAGTTAATATCGCGACTTTTTGAATCACATTATGATTAAACAATCTGCTTTACGAGTATTGGAAATTGAACAAAAGGCTATAGCACAATTAGCTCAATATATTGATGATGCTTTTGTGCAAGCCTGCCAATTAATTTTGCCTTGCAAAGGAAAAGTCATAGTTTGTGGTATGGGTAAATCCGGTCATATTGGCCATAAAATTTCGGCCACACTAGCGAGCACAGGTACCCCAGCATTTTTTATGCATCCCGCTGAAGCCAATCACGGTGATTTAGGGATGCTCACCGAGCAGGACATTTTATTGGCCATCTCAAATTCAGGTGAAACAGCCGAGCTCTTAGCTTTAATCCCAGTAGTAAAACGCATGGGTGTCCCTATTATTGCGATGACATCAAATGCCAAAAGTACGCTGGGAAACTATGCCGACATTAATTTATGCATCAAGGTAGAGCAAGAGGCGTGTTCACTTGGCCTTGCACCGACCTCTAGCACAACCGCCACTTTAGTGATGGGAGATGCACTGGCCGTTGCGTTACTCGATGCCCGAGGTTTTACTTCTGAAGATTTTGCCTTATCCCACCCTGGTGGTTCATTGGGCAGAAAGCTGTTACTTAAACTAGAAGACGTAATGGTCAAAGAGCCGGCTTTACCTTTGGTATCTACTGAACAAACTTTACGTGAAGTTTTATTGGTCATTTCCCAAAAAGCCTTAGGTATGGCTGGAGTAATAGATAACAATGGCAAATTATTAGGTATTTTCACTGATGGTGATTTACGCAGAGTGCTTGACGATAGAATTGATATCCATACAACTCAAATTCAACAAATAATGACGCCCAACAGTATAACCGCCAAGCCTGAAATGCTGGCAGCTGAAGTGTTATCATTGATGCAAAAACATAAGATAAGTTCACTGTTTGTAACCGACTCTACCGGCAAACCAATAGGAGCAATCAATATGCAGTTACTGCTTCAAGCGGGGATAATCTAATGTCTCACTTAGATACACCTTACGGACCCATTGATAAAACTCTCATGATGCAACTGAGGCAAATAAAGCTGCTCGCCTGTGATGTAGACGGGGTATTTTCCGACGGACGGATTTACATGGGTCAAGATGGTGAGGAACTTAAAGCATTTCATACTAGAGATGGTTACGGGATTAAAGCATTACAAAAAATGGGCGTACAAGTTGCGGTCATTACTGGACGCAACTCTAATATGGTAGAAAGGCGCATGACAGCCTTAGGCGTGCAACATATTTTTCAAGGTTGTGAAGACAAACAACCGACTTTGCGAGCGCTCCAAAAAACGTTATCTATTGCCATGAGTGAAACCGCTGCAATTGGTGATGATATGCCGGATATGGGTATGTTTCATGTATCTCATTGTAATATTTGTGTGCAAGATGGACACCCCGTATTAGCGGCGAATGCCCATTATAAAACTCGTACAAAAGGTGGTTTTGGCGCAGTGCGTGAATTATGTGATTTAATACTTCTTGCTCATGGACAGTTAGATACTATTCACGGCACTAGCACATGAATCGCGTTACCCTATGTATTGTAATGTTATTTATTTTAGCCTTAGCCTTGAGTCTACCTGGCTGGCTTTCTAAAGAAGAAGTGTTAGTCGATTCACAAACAGAAGAAGCTTGGATCCCTAATTACCAAGCAAATAAAATGCGCAGTACATTATATGATAAATTAGGCCAAATAAATCATCAGGTGTTTGCGCTAAAAATGGAACATTTTGATCTACTTGGGTTTACATTGTTTAAACAACCAAATTATTTGTTATTTGCACAATCTTTACATCCTTGGAAGGTCGATGCACAAGAAGGCACATTATATGAAGATCAACGCATTCAATTTGAAACTAACGTTGAAATTACCAGCCTCGATGAACAAGGCTATATTAAAGTTATCCGCACCAATTTTGTCGAAGTGAACTTGGCAGACAAAACCATGTATTCTGATCAAGCGGTCGAGATTGTCGGACCCAATTACGTGATAAAAAGTAATGGCTTCACTGCTAGCCTAGAAACCCAAAGATACGAGTTATTAGACCATGTTAAAACTGTTTACCACCCGTCTATACAGCGCTAGTGTAATAGCTGCTTTATTATTTTCAGCTCATAGTCATGCTGGAAAAGACGATTTTACTAAAAAAATTGAGCTCGCCTCCCTGTATCAAAATGCGGATGGCATAGCCAAAAGAGCATCGTACCAAGGCAATGTGGTCATTCAACAAGGTTCTTTAAAAATCAGTGCTGATGAATTACAGATTGATGCCAGCATAGGCGAAGGGAATGAAATATTTATTGCCACAGGCAATCCCGCTAAATATTCTCAAAAACAAGAAGATGGCAGTATAGTCACTGCGCAAGCAGATAAAATTGAGTACCATCGCCAAACGCGCTCCCTTTCGTTAGAAGGCAATGCTCAGATAAAACAAAATTCCAGCAGTGTAAAAGGCAAGTCGATAAAATTTAATATGGAACTCGAACAAATCATAGCCCAAGGTAGCGATCAAGAGAGTGGCCGGGTGATTACGACTTTTCAACCTGTAGTCAAGCCCAAAGAACCTGAAACAACACCACAGGATAAACAACCTTAATGGCCGTATTAAAAGCCACACATCTAGCCAAATCTTACAAATCAAGACAAGTGGTAAGAGATGTTAGCATTGAAGTAAGAACTGGCCAGATTGTCGGTTTATTAGGGCCAAATGGCGCGGGAAAAACCACCACTTTTTATATGATTGTTGGCCTAGTGCCTTTAGATAAGGGTGATATTTTTATTGATCAACAGTCACTCACTCTGCAACCTATGCATATTCGCGCTAGGCAAGGAATAGGTTATTTGCCGCAAGAAGCGTCGATTTTTAGAAAGTTAACCGTGTACCAAAACCTAATGGCGATTTTACAAACTCGTAAAGAGTTATCTAAAGAACAGCGAGAACAGCAAGCTGATTCATTATTAGATGAATTTAATATCAACCATATTCGCAACAGTTTAGGTATGAGTTTATCTGGCGGTGAACGCAGAAGAGTGGAAATTGCTCGTGCTTTAGCTGCTGATCCAGAGTTTATTTTATTAGACGAACCCTTTGCTGGTGTTGATCCTATTTCGGTTAACGACATAAAAAAAATTATTCAACAATTAAGAGATAGAGGTCTAGGGGTATTAATTACCGATCATAACGTACGTGAAACCCTAGATGTATGTGAAAAAGCCTATATAGTTAGCCATGGTGAGTTAATTGCATCTGGCACTGCAGAAGAAGTTTTAAGTGATCAACGTGTAAGAGATGTATACCTAGGTGAACAATTCAGGCTATAGTTAAGCTCAAGATTAATTGAAAATATTGAGATTTCAGCGAGCCGTTAAGTAGGCGAACTTAATAATTATTGAGTTTATATATAGTTGAGGTGGGATTGCCTCGACAACACAGCTGAAATTTCTAGAATGAAGAGTTTAACTCGGCTGATAACTACAACAACAGATTAGACATAAGAAGTAAATGAAACCCTCTTTACAGTTAAGATTTAGCCAACAACTTACAATGACACCACAACTGCAGCAAGCAATTAAGCTGTTGCAGTTGTCTACTTTGGACTTACAAGCAGAAATCCAAGAAGCTTTAGATTCTAATCCTTTATTAGAAGTAGACGAGCAAAGTGATAGTGGTAATGGCGAAAAAGCCCTTGAAACCAACCACAGTGCTGATAGTAATGATGGCGTAAACGAACCAACTGAAGTGAATGTAGATAGCGTTGAGAGTGGCGATGCTCTGCAAAATAATGACATTCCAGAAGATTTACCACTAGACAGTACTTGGGATGAATATCTAAGCGCTTCATCTGCCCCAGCTTCTATGAGCAGCGCCGGTTCAGCAGGTGATGATGACCAAGTATTCCAAGGGGAAACCACAGATAACATCCAAGATCATTTGCTTTGGCAAATGCGTTTAACCCACTTTAGTGACACCGATATCGCCATTGCCATTGCGATTATCGATTCTATTGATGAAGCAGGTTATTTGACCATCAGTACTGAAGAAGTATTGGCCAGTATGGATGACGAAGAAATTGAATTAGACGAAGTTGAAGTAGTTCTCAAACGCATTCAGATGTTTGACCCCGTAGGCTCGGGCGCACGCAGCGCCCAAGAATGTTTGCTGATTCAGCTACGACAATTTGCACCAGATACACCTTGGCTTGAAGAAGCCAAGATGTTAATTACTGACTACTGCGACCTAATAGGTAGTAAAGATTACCGAACGCTAATGCGTAAAACCCGCCTCAAGGAAGAAGAATTGCGGGAAGCTATGCGATTGTTACAAACCCTAAATCCTAGACCTGGCACAGCCATAGTAACAGGTGAATCTGAATACGTGATCCCAGACGTATCAGTGGCTAAGAAGAATGGTCGCTGGACAGTTGAACTTAATCCTGACAGCTTACCTAAGCTCAATGTGAACCAACAATATGCGGCCATGAGTAAAAGTGTTAAGAACTCTTCAGATAGCCAATTTATTCGTTCACATCTGCAAGAAGCTAAGTGGTTTATTAAAAGTGTCGAAAGTCGCAACGAAACCTTACTTAAGGTGTCCAACTGTATAGTACAGCAACAAATGGGCTTTTTTGAACATGGTCCTGAGATGATGAGACCTATGGTGTTGAACGATGTAGCAGAAATGGTAGATATGCACGAATCCACCATTTCGCGAGTCACCACCCAAAAATATATGCATACTCCTAGAGGTATTTTTGAACTGAAGTACTTCTTCTCTAGCCATGTCGCCACTGACGTTGGTGGAGAATGTTCATCTACGGCTATTAGAGCATTAATTAAAAAGTTAGTAGCGGCAGAAAAACCCAGTAAACCTTTAAGTGACAGCAAGATTGCACAATTGTTGGCCGACCAAGGTATTATGGTAGCGCGGCGAACAATAGCAAAATACCGGGAATCACTAATGATCCCACCGTCAAACCAACGTAAGAGCCTACTTTAGGCTAATTGAAGAAGGAATAGGCAATATGCAAATTAACCTTACCGGTCATCATGTAGATATTACAGATTCTTTAAGAGACTACGTCGACAACAAATTTACCAAACTCGAAAGACACTTTGATCATATAAACAATGTGCATGTGATCTTAAACGTGGAGAAGCTGAACCAAAAAGCGGAAGCCACACTACACCTCAGTGGAACAGAGGTGTTTGCTACATCTGAACATTCAGATATGTATGCAGCAATAGATGCTTTAATCGATAAACTTGACCGACAAGTGATTAAGCACAAGGAAAAAATTAAGCGCCATTAATCGCAGTATCGATTAACCACAATTAGAATCCATAATGGAAATTAAAAATATTCTACACCCTGACTGCACTTTATGTGCAGTTCAGGGAAGCAGTAAAAAACGAGTGCTTGAGCTAATCAGTCAAATTGCTAATCAATATTTAATAGATATTGATCAAGCCACTATTTTGTCTAGTCTGACTTGTAGAGAAAAAATGGGTAGCACAGGCATAGGCAATGGTATTGCCTTGCCTCATGGTCGCCTACAAAATCTCGAAAATGTCATAGCGATTGTAGTGACTACTGAGAAACCAATCGATTATGACGCTATAGACAATGCGCCAGTTGATGTCTTTTTTGCTATTTTAGTACCCGAAAATAAGGCATCTGAACATTTAGGCACTTTGTCTGCTATAGCGACAAAACTTAATAATAAAGAAACCTTGAGTCGCATGCGTAGTGCTAAAACAAATCAAGAATTATTTGAGGCCCTTGCCTAAATGAAACTCATCATAATCAGCGGACGCTCTGGCTCAGGTAAATCCATAGTACTGCGCTCTCTAGAAGATCTAGGTTATTATTGCGTAGACAATATTCCCGTTAATCTTTTACCCACATTAACTCACACTGTAGTGGATGAATACGACCAGGTTGCTGTGAGTATTGATGTGCGCAACTTGCCCAAAAACCCTAATGAGTTAGTTGAAATCTTGGATTACTTGCCCTCTACGTGGGACATGACCATACTTTATTTAGATGCGAGTGATGACGTATTGATCAAGCGTTTTAGCGAAACCAGACGCTTACACCCGCTTTCAAAGCAAAACAAATCCTTATCTGATGCAATTCGCTCAGAAAGCGAATTACTAGCGCCTATTGCCGAACGTGCCGACCTTTACTTAGATACCGATCAGTTATCAGTTCACCAACTAGCTGAATTGGTGCGCGAACGTATTCTAGGCAAAAAGAGCTCAAGGCTGGTCTTAGTGTTCGAATCCTTTGGATTTAAACACGGTATACCTAAAGATGCCGATTATGTATTTGACGGACGCTTTTTACCTAACCCTCACTGGGAACCTGACCTCAAACACTTAACAGGTCTAGATGCACCAGTGCAAATTTTTCTCGGTTCACAACCCATAGTGACCAAATTTATCTGGCAAATACAAAATCTCATTTCTACTTGGTTACCCCATTTAGAACGCAATAATCGCAGTTATGTAACAGTCGCTATTGGTTGCACTGGTGGCCAACATCGTTCCGTCTACGTAACTGAAACCCTAGCCAAAACCTTTACAGACTCTCACCCAGATGTACAAATTCGTCATCGCGAATTAAATCGTTAATTAGAGTGGATTGAACTTATGCCTAGCTTCGAAAAAACAGTCGTTATAGTTAATAAGTTAGGTCTACATGCACGGGCTGCCACACAATTAGTACAACTTACCAATAAATTTGAAGCCGAAATAACCTTACATCAAGGCGACAAACAAGCCTCAGCCAACAGTGTATTAGGTCTAATGATGCTCGAAAGTCATCAAGGCAAAGAAGTCCGAGTCGTTAGTGAAGGCAAAGATGCAGCGGCTGCATTGGATGCAGTTGAAACATTAATTGCGACTCGCTTTAATGAGGAAGAATAATAACAGCTCTTTGGTTTCTTTAGGCTAACGAGTTAAGCCTGCCTTTCCCCCTTAAAAATGAATATATCGCTACTTTAGCTGCATAGACTTTTCCAACACATCTCGTTATTTGACAATCAACTAAATATAGTTACCATGATAACTATATTTAGTTTTATAGAATAATCTTTATGCATTGTATCTTCGCAACCATCACACCTAAGCCTAACAATTTTGAAGCCGCTGAAAAAGCGATACTCGGTATATTAGAAAGTACCCGAAAAGAAGAGGGATGCGTTCAATTTGATGTGCATTCAAATCAAAATAGAACCACCCTATTCCTCTACGAGCAATGGCTGGATGAATCTGCACTAGCCCTTCATTACCAACAACAGTATACAAAAGAAGTGTTTTTGGCCTACGACGAGTGGCTTGCAAAGCCAGTTGATATCAAGGTATTGACTCGATTAGGGTAAAAATATGTTTTTTCTAAAAGAGTTGCCGACCCAAGCGATGATTCACCGTTACAGTGATGAATTTTTCCCCGGTCATGCTGAATCGGTTGCCAATACATTAAAAGAACTGCGTGAATACAGCGCTTTGATCAGGCAGTTAGATGATTATTTTGCATCGCACAATCTGTCTCAATTAAGATTTTTGGTGATGATGGTTATTGATAGAGAATTAGATAGAAACAGTTTATATGCTTATGAAATAGCTGAGAGACTAGATGTTTCCAAACCTGTCCTGAGCCGAGCGATTAAAAAACTCACTGAAGATTCCTTATTAATATCGACCAAAGATCCCAAAGATGCACGAGCAATATTATTGTCACTGACACCTGCAGGTAAAAAGTTACTAAATGAGATATTACCGGAGTACTTTCAAATTCTTAGTGGTAACGCCACTCCCGAATAAAAGTGAATGGGATACTGCTTAATATATTCTTTCTTAAAGATGATTATGCACCCTACTATTTGGCATAATATCTTGCAATTAATAGCGGGAGTAGCAAAGTTTAGCCAAACTTGTTTTATTTTCCTTCGGGTGTATTTCCTACCCTAGAGAGAAATATGTGCTGACCTACTGGTGAGCATAGATTAAACTAGTTCCGTAATATAAATTGGTCATCACACCCTATTTTGTTCTAACGAGTAAGTTTATCTAAATCATGCCGCATACCTTCGAAGCCCAAAGCAGTAACAACCAACTTCATGACATTAATGAAGCCTTAGGTAGTGGACAAACTGAATTAGCTAAAGAAATGTTGCTACAGTTGCAGCCCGGTGATTTGGCGTTGCTTTTAGAATCGAGTCGCAGCCGCAATCGATTGGATATTTGGCAACTCATACCTCCTGACTTGTATAGTGACGTACTAGAAGAACTTTCCGATGATGTACGTAATGGCATTATTAGAAAAATGATGCCAGATAGGGTTGCCGACGCTCTTGAAGAAATGGACACCGACAATCTAGTTGATACCTTGCGCGGTTTACCACAAGAAATAGCTCAAGAATTATTGGCAGCCATGGAAGAGCAAGATCGAGTGCGTGCCGAATTGGGTCTTTCTTACGGTGATGAAACCGCCGGTTTTATCATGAACACAGATGCGATTACGCTTCGACCGGGCATTAATGTAGACGTCATCTTGCGATACCTGCGCCTAAAAGGCGATATGCCAGAACACACAGACACCTTATATGTGGTAGATCGTGATGATAAGTTAATGGGAGGCGTGGCCCTTACCAGACTTATTACTGCGGCAGCTGATACTCCCATTGAGTCCTTAATTAAAAATTCTGAAGCCATTCCCGCGACTATGATGGACAACGAAGTCGCCAGTTTGTTTGAGCGCTACAACTGGCTATCGGCACCAGTAGTAGATGAAAACAATAAATTATTGGGCCGTATTACCATAGATGATGTGGTTGACATTATTCGTGAAGACGCAGAGCACTCAATGATGAGTATGGCCGGTTTAGACGACGAAGAAGATACCTTCGCGCCGGTTGTCAAAAGTACCCAACGCCGTTCAATTTGGTTAGGTGTTAACTTACTGACCGCCTTAATGGCCGCTGCGGTAAGTGACATGTTCGAAGCGACCTTAAGTCAACTTGCAGTGTTGGCTATTCTCAACACCATAGTGCCTAGTATGGGCGGCGTCGCTGGTAATCAAACGCTTACTCTTGTGATCCGTGGTATGGCTTTAGGCCATGTGAATTCAGCTAATGCTAGATGGTTAATTAGTAAAGAGTTAGCTATTGGTTTTTTAAATGGGGTGATATGGTCTGTGTTGATCGCAACTGTCATTGCCATATGGAAACAAGATTTAATGTTAGGTGCAGTCATTGCTTTTGCAATGATGATCAATATGATTGCCGCCGGACTGGCCGGCGCAAGTTTACCTATTATAATGAAAAAATTAAAAATTGATCCTGCCCTTGCAGGTAGTGTCATTTTAACTACCATCACCGATGTGGTAGGTATATTTGCATTTTTAGGCTCCGCTACTTGGCTGTTAATGTAGTTTGAGTCCTATTCGTACCATAGTGCTAACACTTCTGGCTCTGCTTGCTTTTGCAGCTAATTCTGTATTATGTCGTCTTGCATTAAATGCAGAGCAGGTAAACCCCGCAGATTTCACGTCTATTCGTTTGCTGAGTGCCGCATTCATTTTGGCCATCATTATTGTCATCAAAGACAAATCAGCCATTCGGCATATCAACCAACATGGCAGTTACGCTGGCGCTTTGTTTTTGTTTGTTTATGCTGCTGGCTTTTCCTATGCCTATATCTCTCTTAGCACGGCAACTGGCGCGCTCATATTATTTGCGGCTGTGCAATTCACTATGCTTTTTAAGGGATGGCTAGCAGGCAATAAAATGGGCAATCAAGAATATATTGGTTTATTGCTCTCTTTACTGGGATTCATTTATTTTGTCTTTCCGGAGCTAGAAAAGCCTAGCATAGTGGGTTGCTTATTAATGATTTTGGCAGGTATAGCTTGGGGTATGTATAGTTTAAATGGCGCTAAATCAACTAAGCCACTTTACGATACTGCCAGTAATTTTATTCGACTCACTCCCATAGCCATCATAGGGTTGATCGCCACCTATTTTTATTTTGGTTTGCATATCAGTTATAAGGGACTGCTTTACACAACGGCTTCAGGCGCTCTGGCTTCTGGAGTAGGCTATACCCTCTGGTATCAAGTTTTACCTAAACTAAAACCTAGTATTGCCGCAGTATCACAACTATCAGTACCCATTTGGGCTGCATTGGGTGGGGTATTGTTAGTAGAAGAGCCCATTGAGTTACATCTAGCGATATCCGCTGCCATTATACTAGGCGGGATATTATTGGTGATCCTCGCTAAGAATAAGCACTAACCAAACTTTCAGATAAAACCTTGTATCGAGGAATAGTCACCTGATAGTAGAAACCAAAAGAGTAAACAGTAAATTTGTCAAAATACCTTTGTAAGAAAAGTGCTGATAGTTTATCGTTCTAGATTCTTGGAGTTGAAATTTAACCATGATGATTGATTATTTTTAGTTTAATAATTAAATTTCTGGAGGAGGGGCTATCGTGATTAGGCGTACATCAAATGTGATAGTGTTTCTGGTTACGTTAATTGCCAGTATTCTTACGATATATACAGCAAATGTATGGGGCTTTGATATGTTTTCCTTTTTTTCTAAAAACAAAGCGACGGCCACTTTTGTGCATGCTTCTGTGGACGCCAAATTAACAAAGCTGACTAGTTTCCCCCCAAAAAATCAAACAGAAATGCAAACCCCAAAAGCCCTTAAAGTCAAAGTACAGGGTGAGACATCAATAACGCTTAGCAAAAATCATGATTATATCGACACCACTCAATCCGCGTTTGTATGCCAAACTGGCTCTCCTATCGCACTTGTCAATAATCAACAAAGTGCGCGCTTTGATGTGTGGGAACTGGATTCAATAGACTCGCTTAAGCCTCTAAAAAAAGTGGTAACTAATGCGCTTAGCAGTGAATCTAATAGTTGGATAAACTTCAGTGTGGTTGATGTGGCCTGTTTGCCAGAACAACAATTACTTGTGGCAGTTAATTATTACGATCCACGTTCAAAGATTGCTCTTTATTTGTATGACATACCTAAAAAACACTTCAGTATTTTTTCTGAAGCAGAAACCAATGCGCAAAATCTCGAGCAATACTTTACCCAGAAAAACCTAATAAATGGCGAATCAATCATAATTTATTACAGTGACACCAAGCGAAAATCAGCTGAGATCTATCACAATTATTTTAACAATATAGTGTTGTTCTCCGATAACCATCCCCAAGGCATCGAAATTCTCAAGCTGAGTATTGATGATGGCAATGTCGAAGACTGGCAGGTTAAAGATAAAAAACTGCTGTTACACACTGTTGATAATCGCGATCATAAAGATCCTAAGACATATTATTGGTCTTTAGATCTGTCAAAGGTATTAATCAATTAACGCAGCAACCCAAATTTATTACTAGCTCAAACGGAGTTTGAAATGCCAATAGCAGATACCCTTACCCCTAAAGAAGCGGCTCATATTGCAACTAATAGCTACTTCACCTTAAAGGACTGGATCAATAAAGAACCATCGGCTGGAGTCGAATCTAGAGCCAACATTCAAAATCGAGTGATTGGTTCTGGAAACGCAGGTACAGGAGGGCATGCAAATACCTCATTACAATCAACAGCAATGGCGTCTTCGAAGTTAGGTAATGTCCATTCTGCTACAACCGGCTTTGGCACCAGCTCAGGTTTCGGTTATACCTTAACTTACCAAGATGGAGGTAAGAAACACGTTATTATTGCTAGCCGAGGTACTCGCCCTGAAATGAAAGGTGTGCCAGACATTATCACTGATTTGCGTGCAGCTGCCGCCCCCTTTGGTAGTTTTGGAGCTGTGCACAAAGGTTTTAAACGAACATTTGATAGCATACAAACCAGCCTAAAAAAAGATTCCAGACTAATAGCAGACGCTGATGTCGTGCACTGCGTAGGCCACAGTTTAGGTGGTGGGGTCGCGACTTTACTTGCAGCCGATATTGCTACTAGTCGAAAAAATGTAAAGCTGTATACCTTTGGTAGCCCAAGAGTCGGTTGTTTAAATACATATTCGGCAATTGAACAAGCGATTGGCGCTGATAACATTTACCGCGTAAGTCATGATCTGGATCCCATTACCTTAATTGCACCTTATCCCTACATTCACTTGCAACCTAGACCAAGCGACCCAAACAACATGACCATGTTATCCCCTACTGGAAAACTCTTGAGTACCGCTAATCATGATATGCGTGAATACATTAACTCTGTAGGTTTATTAGGCTGGGATCAAGTACGCAGGGCGTCGAATGCAGTAGATCATGATAATGCCCTAATTTCACGTTGGCTATTACATGATACTAACGATGCTGGATGGGTAGCTTATGCATCAGCAAAAACCTTATCAATATTGTTCAAACTGTTTAACCATGTTCTAAAAGGTATCAGCTCTGTATTAATATTAGGGTTGACAGCCGTTGATTTATTGGCTGAGATATTAATGAAAGGACTAAACAGATTAAAATTACTTGGGCAGAAAATCTACATCTTATTAAAACATGCTGCTGTTTGGGCTGGCATTAAGGCTGTTGAAGGTTCTGATTTTACGGCTGGTATTATTAAAAGAATTTTATCAAAGATGTTGTCTGCTCTTCGAGATTTAGCTGTCAATTCACTGGCGTTTATTAGCCGAAATATTACCCCCTTAACCATAGGCTTAGGTACAGCATGGGCATTGTCCGCTGCTTCCACTTTGTAACAATTGAATTTTAAAGCGTAAAACATGATTACTAGACAAGCGTTTCACTACCTCTATGTAAATGCCAATTGCCTCACTGAGTTGGCGCTTCGCGCTTTACCTGCTGATTTGGATTCTTTACTGGATGATCTTGAACCCATAGACAATGCTGAATTAGCTCTTGAGCTTGAAACTAATTTAAAAGACCTAAATTTTGATGCCATGGAAGGTTTGGATTTTTATGACTCTGAAGTTGATAGCACTATTGCAGACCCTGTAGCGCCCCCTCCTAAAGAAGATCTTTCATCTAATAATAAGATACAGACATCTGAGCAGGAAGGTGAATTTGACATTGAAACCTACATGACCAATGTCTACTCACTTGAAGAACAGCTAATTGCGCGTATCGATTCGGCCTATGCTCGTATTGACCATGATGAAATTAAGATGCTGTTGACACTACTGCCTCCAGAGCTCCCAGCAATAGATGGTAAGCTGAGTGGCGAGGCAATGAACTTGTGGTTACAACAATACGCTAATGATGTTGAAGCCATCACAAACTTATTGATTGCAATAAGGCAATTGGACTTTACTTAACAAGTAACAAGCTAACCAACAGAAGCCCTTCCCAATATAGTTATATTAAAATGGGCTTCTGACAAGTTAATCATCTATATCTTGCTGACTCAACCAGTTAACTAATTTTTGCAAATCTTGATTAGCAGCCTGATTTAATTGTTCAACCCAATCATGGACATTTTGCCACCAAGCAGGATGATCACCTTGTTGAATTTCGTTGGCGATCTTTTGTACTCTAGCTAAACCTACAGAGCCTGCAGCACCTTTGATTTTATGAGCTTGCGAGCACACTTCATCCTTTTCGTCAGCACTTAAACTTATCTGCAAAATTTCCAAGTATTCAGGCATCTTTTCCTGAAACACTTTAACACTAGTACGTACCATTTCGTGACCAATAGTATCCACTAACATTTGCAACAATTCTAAGTCGAGAATGTGGTTCAATTGATCCTTTTTAGGTTCTTGTGCAGGTTTATGAGGCACGCTAGGTTGCTCACAAAACAAACTATTAAAGACTTCAATGATGCGACTCTTTTTAACCGGTTTTGCAATAACGTCATCCATACCATTATCAAGGTATTCCTGACGGGTTTTAATCACATTAGCGGTCAAGGCCACAATACTAGTTTGCTCTACCAACGATTCTTCATGTAATACATTTGCAACTTCAAAGCCATTCATATCAGGTAATTGAATATCCAACAGAATCAAATCATATTGTTTATCCCGTGCCATAGTAATGGCCTCATTACCTGTCATAGCCACGTCTACATGCTGTCCAAGTTTTTCCAACAGCGCCTTGGCAACCATCACATTTAACTCAATGTCTTCCACTAACAATATTTGCAAACCTGTGACTTTAAGCGTTTCAACTTGAATCGGCTTTTTACTAATGGCAAGTGGTAGTTCAACTGTAAAACAGGTGCCTTCTCCTTCCACACTGCTGACACTGATTTTACCATCCATCAATGACACCATTTGTTGGCAAATTGCGAGGCCGATACCCGTGCCTGTAGCACTTTGATGTTCGGGTAAGTCAACTTGATAATACATCGCAAATATCTTATCTAGTTCTTGCTGAGGTATGCCTACACCGGTATCACACACCTTAAATGTCACCATAGAAGTTTCCGCATCTATACTTTTTGCTTTCACTTCTAACGACACTACGCCTTTTTGTGTGAACTTGACGGCGTTAAACAATAAATTCCACAAAATTTGTCGTAATCGGGTACCATCTACTTCAACTAAAGCTGGCAATGGCTCTTCCACATGAGCGGCAAAAGTCAGTTCTTTATCATCCGCTAACAATTCAATAATACTGCCGAGTTCTTTAGTGAAATCTTTTATCGATACAGTTTTTAGTGATAATTCAAGCTTGTCTCTGTCTAGGCGATCCAAATCAATAATATCGTTAAATATATTGCCAAGAGTAATGCCACTAGCATAAATAGTACTGACCCAAGCAAACTGCTCGCTTGTAAGGTTGGTATCACGCAACATTCTGCTTAAGCCAACAATACCATTGAGTGGCGTACGCAATTCATGGCTGATGGTGGCAATAAAGGCCGTTTTATCTTTGCTGGCTTTAGTGACAACGTTTTCTGCCTGCTTACGCTCAGTAATATCACGGCCAAATGCAAGTATGCCTAAGCGAGTACCGTCTGCGCTAAAAAATGGCACCTTGCGCATTTCAAAGTAACGACGACGACCGTCAGCAAAACGTAACCATAACTCTTCAGTAATACTGACGTCGTTTTCGAGTATATCTTGATCACTGGCCACTACCTGACGTGCAAGCTCTTCGTCGTATACCTGATGAGGTGTTAAACCAATCAATTCTTGCTCGGTTTTACCTGTCATTTGTTCTGCAACACGGTTACAGCCGGCAAACTGCCCCTCTTGATTACGATAATAAATTAGGTCTGGAGAAGCATCGATAATAGATCTCAGCAAAGTCGATAACTGTGACGCTTGTTTTTCTTTTTCAGACTTATCTTTTATTTCACGCTCTAGATCAGTGAATACACTTTCTCGCTCCAACTGTGCATTTTTGCGCTGTTCAATTTCATGATTAAGCTGCTTAATATTATTCTGCAAAGTGCGGTTCAGTAACTCATCTTCCTCTCGCAGTTTTTCTAATTGAGTAACGGCGTCCTCAAGGCTCTCTCTTGAGCGCTCCAATTGTTTGACTAACTCACTAAAAAGCCACAACACCCAAGGCGCACTGAGTAAGGTCAAAATAGATGCACTGATAAAATCTTCAATATGAGCATGATCACTGACGATGAGCCTCATAAAGTAGGTGCCAGTGAAGGTAAAGATCAAAGTCAAAATTACGAATAAAATACTGGATTTTACCGCCCCAAAACGATTTATTAGTTGTGCAATACGGATTGCCCATGGCTCAACTGAGGTCTTTAAGGTCATAATATAGGGGTCTCAAACATCTGTGGTTTTAACCAATTCGCGACATGCTAGCAAGAATATTCCTAGGATCAAAACTTAGCCAAGCATTAATGTGTATAAATCAAATCTAAAAAAACTATTTATGCACTTTTATTAGATAATAATTCAACTCTCTCCAAGCCAGCAAATGAAATAAACTGCTTTTTTTAACCTTTTTATAACAAACAGCTCTGCTTTTTAGCTTTTTTTTATAGCTTATAACCAAGCTGCAATAAGAAACTATACCTTTGAAATAAAAGAGTTTTTAATGACAAACAGATGACATTTAACGAAAAATAAAAAATAGCCTATATAAGAGAATTGATTTATAAAATAATCCTCGGTATTTTGTACAACCTGCTTAGTATAAATATTCGATACTCGACTGGTATCCCCGATAATAATTACGACCGGAAAATAAGCATCAGGGCATGACGCCACCTCACATTCATACACGTATCTTAGTTGTATGATTAGTACTAACAACATACAACACCCTGCCCAGTCGAAGGTTGAAGGAGTTTGCATTAATGAGTTTATATCATCCTAATGATTCAAAGGATAACTGTGGTTTTGGTCTAATCGCTCACACTAAAGGCGAGCCAAGTCACAAATTGGTCAGCACCGCAATTGAGGGGCTTGACCGTATGCAACATCGTGGTGGTATCGCCGCAGATGGAAAAACAGGCGATGGCTGCGGGCTACTTTTACAAAAACCGGATGCCTTTTTTCGTGGCATTGCTGAACAGCAAAGCTGGAAACTAAGTAAAATGTACGCCGTAGGTGTGATTTTCCTTAATCAAGACCAAGCTTTAGCTGATGCTGCAAAACAAGTTATCACCGAAGAACTAGAAAAAGAAACCCTTGGGGTAGTGGGCTGGAGAGTTGTGCCCACCGACAATTCTATTTTAGGCGACTTAGCGGCATCCTGTGTTCCACAAATCGAACAAGTCTTTGTCAACGGACCATCTGGCTGGCGCTCACAAGACTTAGAACGTCGGTTATTTATGGCACGTAGACGTGCTGAAAAACGTTTGGCTGACGATGAAGAATTCTACATTGCAAGTTTATCCAGTTTAGTCACAGTTTATAAAGGCCTAGTTATGGCCGGAGATTTACCTAAATTTTATCTAGACTTGGCCGACGAAAACATGAAATCGGCTATTTGTGTATTCCACCAACGCTTTTCGACCAATACCTTGCCTCGTTGGCCATTGGCACAGCCATTTAGGTTTTTGGCACACAACGGTGAAATCAATACTATTCGAGGAAACCGCGATTGGGCTCAGGCTCGAACCGGCAAATTTAAAACACCGTTATTACCCGATTTAGCGGATGCAGCACCTTTTGTAAATGAAGTAGGTTCTGATTCTTCATCATTAGACAACATGCTTGAATTATTCTTAGCCGGCGGCATGGATTTATTCCGCGCCATGCGTTTATTAGTGCCACCCGCCTATCAAAATAACAAAACCATGGATGAAGATTTAAAAGCCTTCTACGAATTCAACTCCATGCATATGGAGCCTTGGGATGGCCCAGCCGGTATTGTATTGACCAATGGACGTCACGCAGCATGTAACCTAGATCGCAACGGCCTTCGTCCAGCACGTTATGTCATAACCAAAGATGGTTTAATAACCTTAGCTTCGGAAGTAGGTATTTGGGATTACAAGCAAGAAAATGTGCTTGAAAAAGGGCGTGTTGCACCAGGTGAAATGTTAGCGATAGATACCCAAACAGGTAAATTATGGCGTTCAAATGAAATAGATGACGATTTAAAAGGCCGTCATCCTTACAAAGAATGGCTAGATAAAAGTATCCGTCGCTTAACACCTATTGAAGATTGTGATGCACCTGAAATTGGCAAACGTATGTTTGACGATGACATGATGAATACTTACTTCAAGCAATTTAATTATAGCTACGAAGAAATAGAGCAAGTGGTTAAAGTGTTGGCTAAAGACGGTCAAGAAGCCACGGGCTCAATGGGTGACGATACACCTATGGCTGTTCTTTCTGGAAAAAATAGAACTATCTATGATTATTTCCGTCAACAGTTTGCTCAGGTAACCAATCCTCCTATAGATCCTTTGCGTGAAAATCACGTGATGTCATTAGCTACCTGTATTGGCCGTGAAAAATCGGTGTTCACAGAAACATCAGGTTACGCCGACCGAGTATTGTTCGATTCACCTATAATGGTATACACGGATCTTAAACAATTACGTAATTACGATCCCGATCATTATTATGCTGAGTTTGTTGACCTCAACTACCCACCAGATGAAGGACTTAAAACCGCCATCAATCGCATATGTAATGAAGTTGAACACTTGGTTTCTCATAAACGTGCCGCTTTTGTTATCTTGTCTGATCGCGCTATCAAAGCATCTCGTATCCCGATTCCAGCAGCGATGGCTGTAGGTGCGGTACAAAGACGATTAGTAGAAAAAGGCTTACGTTGTGATGCCAATATAGTGGTTGAAACAGCTTCAGTTAGGGACCCCCATCAATTTGCTGTGTTACTTGGCTTAGGCGCGACCGCGATTTACCCTTTCCTTGCTTATGAAATTATTGAGCAAATGTGCGAATCCGGTAATTTAGACATGACACCAATGCAAGCTGTTATTAATTACCGTAAAGGTATTAATAAAGGCTTGTACAAAATCATGTCAAAAATGGGCATTTCAACCATTGCCAGTTACCGCAGTTCAAAATTATTTGAAGCCATAGGTATCAACAATTCAGTGATGGATATCTGTTTTAAAGGTGTACCCAGTCGTATTCAAGGTGCCGATTTTGAAGATTTCCAACAAGACCAAATAAACTTAAACCGCGTTGCTTGGTTAAAACGTAAAAACCTAGATCATGGCGGGTTATTAAAATACGTCCATGGTGGTGAATACCATTCTTACAATCCTGACGTTGTAACGACACTTCAAAAGGCGGTAGTAAGTGGTAATTACCAAGATTATCAAAAGTTTAGTGAATTAGTAAACGAACGACCTATAGCCTGTCTACGGGATTTGTTAGCCTTGGCACCTGATGCCGAAGCCATTTCTATCGACGAAGTGGAACCTGCAGAAAACCTGTTTCCACGATTTGATACGGCAGCAATGTCAATAGGTGCACTAAGCCCAGAAGCACATGAAGCCTTAGCGATTGCCATGAACCGTTTAGGTGGAAACTCTAATTCGGGTGAAGGTGGCGAAGATCCTAAACGTTTTGGTAACGAGCGAAACTCAAATATCAAACAAATCGCTTCTGGCCGTTTTGGTGTGACACCACACTATTTAGTCAATGCAAAAATTTTACAAATAAAAGTCGCCCAAGGTGCGAAGCCAGGTGAAGGTGGACAACTGCCAGGGGACAAAGTGAATCAGTATATTGCTGAATTACGTCATTCGGTGCCAGGCGTTACCTTAATATCGCCACCACCTCATCATGATATCTATTCGATAGAAGATTTGGCTCAGTTGATATTTGACTTAAAACAGGTTAATCCAACCGCCCTTATTTCTGTAAAACTAGTTTCAGAACCAGGTGTAGGCACCATTGCTTGTGGTGTTGCAAAGGCGTACGCCGACTTAATCACCATTTCTGGCTATGATGGTGGCACAGGTGCTAGCCCTCTGACGTCAGTTAAATACGCTGGTAGTCCTTGGGAATTAGGCCTTGCAGAAACGCAACAAGCCCTAGTGAGCAATGGGTTACGTCATAAAGTACGAGTACAAACCGACGGCGGCTTAAAAACAGGCTTAGACGTTATCAAAGGCGCAATTTTGGGCGCTGAAAGCTTTGGTTTTGGTACTGGACCTATGGTGGCCTTAGGTTGTAAATATTTACGTATTTGTCACCTAAATAACTGTGCAACAGGTATCGCAACTCAAGATGAAAACCTGCGTGATAACTATTTCATTGGTTTACCCGAGATGGTGATGAACTACTTTAAGTTTATTGCTCAGGAAGTCCGTGAAATTATGGCCTCTATGGGTGTACGTAAATTAGATGATCTGATTGGTCGCACTGATTTACTTGATGTCTTAAATGGAATTACCTCGAAACAAAACAAATTAGACCTTAGCCCTATCTTGGCTAAGCCTGAAGCAGGTGATCACACTAAACTATTTTGTAGTGAAGGTGCCAATGCGCCAGCTGATAAAGGGGATTTAAATCAGCTGTTATTGGCAGACCTAACAGCAGCAGTGAAAAACAAAAGTGGTGGCACGTACAATTATCCAATTCGCAATACTGACCGTTCTGTAGGTGCAATTATTTCTGGATTAATTGCCCAACATCACGGCAATAAAGGCATGGACGAATACCCCATTAAACTTAACTTTACTGGTACCGCAGGGCAAAGCTTTGGGGTTTGGAATGCTGGCGGATTAGAAATGACCTTAGCCGGTGACGCCAACGATTATGTAGGTAAAGGTATGGCTGACGGTAAGTTAGTGATTCATCCGCCTCGTGGTGTCAGTTTCAAATCAAATGAAAGTGTCATTGCCGGTAACACCTGCTTATATGGTGCCACAGGTGGTAAATTATTTGCTGCAGGGCTTGCTGGTGAGCGTTTCGCTGTACGTAACTCTGGTGCTATAGCTGTGGTTGAAGGTATTGGTGACAACGGTTGTGAATATATGACTGGTGGTATTGTTGCTGTACTTGGACGCACTGGTGTTAACTTTGGCGCAGGTATGACAGGTGGTTTTGCTTATATTCTAGATGAACAAGATGATATCGAGCAGCGCGTTAATGGTGAGCTGGTCGAACTCATGACTATAGAAGATAAAGTGATTTTGATGGAACACTTACGTGGTCTAATCAACCAGCATTATGAAGAAACAGGCAGTGAGCACGCACACAATATCCTAAGCAACTTTGCTGAGTATTTGCCGAAGTTCAGACTGGTTAAACCAAAAACCAGTGACGTTAAAAATTTACTTGGGCATATTAGTCGGTCAACAGCCGAACTACGTGTTCAAGTGCAATAAGAGGGTATCTCATGTCTAAAAATGTATACCAATTTGTTGATGTAGAGCGAATCGATCCGCCTAAAAAGCCCTCCATCATCAGACGTGAAGAATTCGCTGAAATCTATCAGCCAATGAGTGATACCCAAGTAGCAGGTCAGGCTGACCGTTGTCTTGATTGTGGTAACCCATATTGTGAGTGGAAATGTCCGGTACATAACTTCATTCCACAATGGCTAAGTTTGGCTAATGAAGGACGTATCTTTGAGGCGGCTGAATTATCCAGCAAAACCAATACACTACCTGAAGTGTGTGGCCGTGTTTGCCCACAAGACAGACTATGTGAAGGAGCCTGTACCTTAAACGATGATTTTGGTGCTGTAACCATAGGCAGCATTGAAAAATACATCACCGACACCGCCTTTAAACAAGGTTGGCGTCCGGATATGTCCAAGGTTATTAAAACTAAAAAGAAAGTTGCCATTATTGGGGCTGGCCCAGCCGGTTTAGGTTGCGCAGATATTTTGGTACGCAATGGTGTAAAACCAGTAGTGTTTGATAAATACGAAAAAATTGGTGGTTTGTTAACCTTTGGTATCCCGTCTTTCAAATTAGAGAAAGAAGTCATGGATTTACGCCATGAAATCTTTACGGATATGGGTATTGAGTTTGTGCTGAATACTGAAATTGGCAAGGACGTTGCTTTCCAAGACTTATTAGATGGTTACGACGCAGTTTTCCTTGGAATGGGTACTTACAAACCCATGCAAGGCGGTTTTGAAAACGAACAAGCGCCAGGTGTTTACGAAGCCTTGCCTTACTTAATTGCCAATGTTAATCGTCAATTAGGACTAGAAAAATCACCTACTGACTTTGTGGATATGAAAGGGAAAAAAGTGGTTGTGCTAGGTGGTGGTGATACCACTATGGATTGTGTACGTACTGCAATCCGCCAAGGCGCAACTGATGTGACTTGTGCCTATCGTCGTGATGAAGCCAGTATGCCGGGATCTCGCCGTGAAGTTGTTAACGCCCGTGAAGAGGGTGTGAACTTTAAATTTAATCTTATGCCACTTGATGTAGCAGTAGATGAAAATGGCAAAGCCATTGGTGTAAAAATGGTTAAAACCGAGATGGGAGAACCTGATGCTGAAGGCCGCCGTCGCCCTGTTGTTGTTGAAGGCTCTGAACATGTGCTTGAAGCCGACGCGGTAATCATAGCCTTTGGTTTTCAGCCTAGTCCTGCTAGTTGGTTCGGTGACTTTGGTATTATTTTGGACGAAAAAGGTCGAGTGCGCGCACCTAAACATGGCAAATACGCATTCCAAACCTCTAATCCTAAAATATTCTCTGGCGGAGATATGGTAAGAGGCTCTGATTTGGTCGTGACGGCCATAGACGAAGGCCGTAATGCTGCTGAAGGTATAATGGATTATCTTGGCGTGTAAGCTGCTAGTTATGTAAGCGTAAGCAGTTAAAGACATAAGTTAAACTGAAAAAAGGGGCTCATGCCCCTTTTTTGATCTTTAGCCGAATAAAGAAAAGAATTATCACCACTGAGAACACAGAGCGTCGGGCGTCGAGCGCTTCGCTACACAGAGAAAAGATACACAATTAAAAAAACTCATTATCATTATGCTTTTCCTCTGTGACCTCTGTGGTGAAATTTTTTTATTTAGTAACAGTAATATCCACCCACACTAACCGATGATCTGATGAGCTTTTACGGTCTTTGATTAGACGAAACAAAGGGTCATTGGGTTTGGGCCAAAAAACACCACTGGCTTTGACTTCAAGTGAAGTAGAGGGTAAGACATAATCTGCACGCATTGCCCATTCAGCAGTATGTTGTGCTGAATGTTGATTATCGGGTGTATGCAACTTTCCTGCAGCACTTTTAGGCACAAAGGTATGGTTTACTAAGGGATTTTCCAGCAAGCCTTTGATACTACTATTCATGCCGTCACCTTCATCAGGAGAAGCATTTAAATCCCCTGCTATAACAAAGTGTTCACCATTAAAGCCACCCGATTTTCCATTGTCATCATAAATATATGCTGAGTGTGCGCTGCCTGATAGGTAATCATTCCAAAAGCGTATTTCATCATGATTACGTTTACCATTGCGGTTTTCAGGTCCATCAAACACGGGAGGGGTGGGATGACTGGCTAACAAGTGGATAGTCTCGTTAGCCATTTTAATAGGGATATCCCAATGAGACTTAGAAGACAATCGTAATATTTGCTGGGCTTCGTGGCTATAATAAGACTCTCCAGTTTCACCCTTAATAGTAGTCAATAAATTGTTTGGCATGTCTTTCCAAAGAAAACGTTGGAAGGTACGTATCTTCTCTAGCTGAATAGGAAATTGACTTAGCACTAACATGCCATAGTGGCCAGGATAGAAACCAAAACCAAAGGCATCGCCTTTAGTACCAGAAGCGATGCCATCTTTATCTAAGTCCAAACCAGAATCAACGCCGGTATTAACAGCAGCACTATAGGAATAGGGGTAATCAATAAGCTTATTATTGTGCTGTGAAACCTTCAGGTAGTGTTTTAAGAAATTCTGTACGTCTGATGCTGACTGGCTTGAATAGTCAAACTCATTTAAAAGAATAACATCAGGCCTAATTCGCTGAATAATTTCTGCAATATTCTTAATTTGTTGATGTTCACCACGCCGCAAGTTTTTCTGCAGCTCATCACCCTTGGGTACCTGACCATGCTCAACATAATTTGTGCCATCCATACTGACATTAAAGGTAGCAATGCGAATCTCTTGGCTATTGGAATACATGCTGACCACCATTAAGAAGACAATCAATATTTTATACATAGTTTAACCATTTTTGACATTACAAATAAAAAAGCCGGTCATATAGACCGGCTTATAAGTTTCTAAAGTTTAAACTAAATAATCGTTAGAAATTGTAGTTGAAACCAATACGCATTTGCCACAATGACGCATCACCTTGGCGAGATTCCGGTGTAGTATCATCGAAATCAACTGTGTTAAATGAAACACGCTCAGCGATGCCCCAATCATCATTTAGTAGATTGGTAAAGTTATCAATTACGAAGAACACATTTGAGTTATGTTCTTTCATGAAACCAGGTAATTGCTGACTTACACGTACATCAATTTTGTTCCACCATGAACCATCTTCACCGTTACGTTCGTTACCTATCGGCAATACGTTGTTGCTGTCTAAGTAAGGGGTGAAATTATAAATACCGTTCACGTCACCTCTAGCTATAGTGCGGCTATATGGCTTTCCAGATTGAATTAGTCCAAAGGCAGAGAAAGTCGTGTCGTAGCCATCTAAGAATTCGATATCGTAACTTAGAGAAGCAGTAAATCTGTGTTCAATGTTATAATCCGACAAGCTAGAAACTTGCTCTTGCGGGTCTGTAAATGCACGGTACTGATAGTTTGAGAACGCCACTGAACTGGTCATAGGCTGTACATCTTCAGCGTGGTTATAGGCATAACCAGTCGTTAAGTTAATGCCATTATCCCAAGACTTCATTAAACCAAATGACACTGTATAAGATGTACTATCTTCAGAACTATTGGTTAACACAAATGAATCCATACGAACACTGTCATATATTGGATAGCCTTCGTCATTTGTACCTACTTGTTCTAAATCACCACGCAAAACGATAGCTTGGTCTTGCGTTATTGAAACTAATAAGTCGGCTTGCAATACATATTCATCATCTGTGACGTGTGTTGCACCAAGTGACAATTTAGTTTCAGTAGGAATTTTGAAGTTTGGATCAAAATAGTTGATCTCATTATTAGCACCACTTCCTGCTGCAACAGCATCATATAACTCGGATGGAACACCATAACCAGGCCCTGATGGCAGACCGTCTTCTACACCTTTATACACTACATCATCATCAAACAAAGAACGTGAACCATCTGTATAACCATAGTCTCTACCACGAGCACCAAACTGAAGTACATTATTGTTAGAGAAGTTATTAGAGAACCAAACGTTAGGGTTACCACCACTGAAGATACCAATACCACCACGTAAGTCAGTGTTATCGTCAACTGTATAGTTGAATCCAATTCGAGGTTGCAGTAAACCTTCACCATCTAGGTTGGCATTGTTAGCAAAACCATATGACGCGGTAAAATCTGGGTTTTCTACAGGTGCTGAATCAGTTGTATACCAATCGTAACGTAAACCAACTATTAGCTTAAGATCGTCAGTAGGATAGAACTCATCCTGAGCATACAAAGAATTAATCGCGTAATCCCAAACTGCTGCTGCATCATTTGGATCGCCAGACGGTGCATTGTTGTAATAAATTGCACCAGGTGTTCCAGCTTCAAATGCGCTGATTCCACCATAAAAACGCATTTCTGTTTCAGTGTGCTGTAAGAATACATTAAATACATCTAACTCTTCACGCTCATAACCAAAGGTAATAGTATGATCATTGTCAGTTAAGTATTTGCCCCGAAAAATAAGCCCAGCAACGTCGTAATTTAAATCATTAGCTTGACGACTATCATCACCACCTAAATACACAGTTACTTCTTCGCCAGAAACAGGTTCTGTTACATAAATCTGCATTTCACCAAAGTTACTACCACCAACTGTGCCACTTGCATTTTCTATAGAAATTTGGCGGTTATCGACATCTAAATAAGACAATCGTAATTCAGTTGAAAAATTATCAGACCAATCAGAGTATAAAGAGAATTGATGAGAAGTGAGTTCTGTTCCGACTTCGTAAAGGTGATTAAGTAGTTCAAATTCATTCGAATCACCATCTGAGGTGTTCATGAAATAACCATCGTTATAGTTGTAGGTATAACTCAAACGGTGAGAGTCATTGATGTTCCAATCTAGTTTTACTAATATTTTTTCATCTTCTTCAGGCAAACTTGTTGGAATTGCACCTGGATCGTATTGATATAGTTCTTTAGATATGCGAATAATTTCATCTAAATCTTCTTGACGAAGATTGACTTCATTTATTGCTCCAGAACCAAGTGTGCCACGAGTAAATATGCTATTACCTTCATATTTTTCATAGGAAGCAAAAGCGAATAATTTATCTTGGATAAGAGGTAAGCCAACATTGAACCCATAGCGCTTATCACTGTTGCTAGGTGAATTAATTTTATCACCTTCAAGAGTGTCACCTTGCAAAGAATCACTTCCGTAATCAAAGAAAACGCCGCCTTTAACAGTGTTGGTACCAGATTTAGTTACAGCGTTGATATTACAGCCAGTGAAACCGGTATAAACCACGTCAAATGGTGCTATTTCTACTGAAACTTGATCGATTGCATCATATGAAAACGGCATTCTAACTGTAGGGTAACCACTAGAGCCTAAACCAAATGAATCGTTCATTTTCACACCATCAACAGTAAGACTGTTGAAACGATTACTTTTACCAACACATTGAACAGGGTTAGCATCACCACGAGTTTCATCAACATATACACGTGGATCCATACGAATCACGTCTGTAATATTACGGTTGATTGAGGGGGCTTTTTGTAAATCTTCTAAATCAAAAGTCGCTGATGGGCTTGTCATTCCTAGAGCGCCAGAAGATAGCTGGCTAGCTGTAACGCTTATAACCTCAATATCTGAAGCTGCATCCAATTGAAGACCAACTTGGAATGTTTCACCTAGACTTAAAAAAACATCGTCTACTGTTGTATCCTGAAATTCATCAGAGTCGACAATAACTTTATATGGCCCACCGACTCGCAAACCAGACAACGTAAACCGACCGTTATTGCTGACTACAGAAGTTTTGGAAGTACCTGATGGAACGTGAATCACAGTAATTTTAGTCCCAGCCGCTGGAGCACCAGCAGGTGAAGTAATATTACCTTCAATTGAAGATGACGTTTCTTGAGCCATCGCTGCACCTGACATACCAACTGCTAATGTCACTGCCATCGCGATGCGATTAAGTTTTGATTTTTTAAACATTATGTGTTTCCTAAGTTTTATGTGTTCTGAACTATGAGTCCGAACTGTTGTCTGTACAGAATGCCATGAGTCAATGTCTATGGCTTGGTCGATCGATTTGAATCGATTTCTCATTCCGTTAAATCAAGTTTAACAGATTGATTATGACACTTTTATTACACTCGTAACAGTATTGGTGTTATTTTATAAAACTGTCACATTTCTCCGTCAAACTGCACAAGTTCGCAACATCTTTTAACATAAAGCTTACAAACCTGACCAACGGGTCAAGTACAAAAATGTACATTGTGAACTGACTTTTATCAAGTTCGCTGGTATCTTTCGTACCAATTTATTTCTTTATGAAACGGTTTGATATGTCTACACCTTTAGTTATTGCCATTTCAGGCGCGTCTGGTTCTGGTAAGTCTTTGTTTACTGAGAATTTATTGAAAGAGTTCTCTGATGAGGGCAAACCTGTACAAATTCTTAGGGAAGATCATTATTACCGCTCTCAAGATCATTTACCTATGTCTGAACGTGAAAAAAATAATTACGATCACCCAAAAGCGTTTGAGCACGAGTTATTAGTTGAACATATAGAAGCATTAAAAAATTGGAAAGCCATCGAGTATCCTCATTATTGTTATAAGACGCATACCCGCCTCGAACAAACGGAACATTTGATTTCAGCACCGGTTATTATCATCGAAGGCATTATGTTGTTAGCAAATGAGGCCTTGCAGCCGTTATTCGATATTAAAATTTTTGTCGATACACCCTTGGATATTTGCTTGTTGCGCAGAATGAAAAGAGATATTGCTGAAAGGGGGCGTACGCTCGAGTCTGTAGCCAATCAATATGAATCAACAGTGAAACCTATGTACCACCAGTTCATCTCTCCGAGCCGCTTTACCGCTGATGTGATTGTCACTCAGGGCGGAAAAAATCGGATTGCCTTAGATGTCATTAAATCTCATATTCAACAAAGCTTGCTGTAACTAACTGTTGCATGCTGCTCAAATAATAATAAAAAGGAACAAATATGGTTAGTCTAATTGGCGTTGCATTGATGCTGCTCATTGCCTTTATATTTTCAGCCCATAAAAAAGCAATTAATTGGCGCACTGTTGGGGGGGCATTTGCGATTCAAGCGTCAGTAGGCGCGTTAGTGTTGTACTTTCCACCGGGTATTCAGTTTTTACTGGCCTTAACAGGCTATGTCGAAAATATTATTAGTTACAGTCAAGATGGCATTAATTTTATCTTTGGCCCCTTAGGTAATAAATCGATGGGGTTTATCTTCGCCTTTAATGTGCTACCAGTAATAGTATTTTTCTCTTCGTTGATTACCGTCTTGTATCACTTAAAAATTATGAATGTCATTATTCGCGTTATAGGTGGTTTTTTACAGTTTTTTCTAAAAACTAGTCGTCCAGAATCAATGTCTGCAGCAGCTAATATTTTTGTTGGTCAAACTGAAGCGCCATTAGTCATTAGACCTTATATCCCCAACTTAACCCGTTCTGAACTGTTTGCAGTCATGGTGGGTGGTTTAGCCTCCATTGCGGGTTCAGTTATGGCTGGGTATGCCGGCATGGGGGTCGAAATAAAGTATCTGCTAGCCGCAAGTTTTATGGCAGCGCCTGGCGGTTTATTAATGGCAAAAATCATTATTCCAGAAACAGAAAAAGTCAAAGACGAATTAACCAAAGAAGAAGAACAAGATAATCAATACGCCAATGTGTTTGACGCGGCGGCTAGTGGAGCAGCGAGTGGTTTGCATTTAGCCCTAAACGTTGGCGCAATGTTATTGGCTTTTATTGGTTTAATCGCTTTGTTAAATGGACTAATAGGCTGGGGCGGCGGGTTATTTGGAGCTGAAGATTTAAGCTTCCAAGTGATCTTAGGTTATCTATTTCAACCTATTGCATGGACGTTAGGGGTGCCATGGGATGAAGCGAATATAGCAGGGAGTTTTATTGGTCAAAAAATGGTGGTGAATGAGTTTGTGGCTTATCTAGACTTCCTCAAGTATCAAGCCGAACTTTCTCCCATTACCCAAGCCATCGTTATTTTTTCTTTGTGTGGATTTGCAAACTTTTCATCCATTGCCATATTAATGGGTGGCATAGGTGCTATGGCGCCAACTAGACGTAAAGAAATTGCCCAACTGGGTTTAAAAACGGTACTTGCAGCCACTCTGGCTAATTTAATGAGTGCCGCATTGGCAGGGTTTTACCTTAGCCTTTAAACAGATATTTATTTAGAGAGAAAAATTATGGAATTAGTTGCAGTAGATTATAAAGCGCCCAATGCAGATAAACTTTTTGTAGAGTCTTTGCATAAAACTGGCTTTGGCGTATTGAAAAATCATCCTATTAGCCAAGACAGAGTCAGTAGTATTTATAAACGCTGGGAAGCTTTCTTTAATAGCGAAGAAAAAAATCACTATACATTTAATAAAGATACACATGATGGATTTTTTTCAACTGAGATATCTGAAACGGCAAAGGGTTTCAAGAAGAAAGATATTAAAGAATACTTTCACTTCTATCCTTGGGGCCGTTGCCCTGAAGCATTAAAACAAGAAGTAGCCGATTATTATAGAGACACCAATACATTAGCGTCTGAGTTACTTGCTTGGGTTGAAAAGTACTCACCACCAGAAGTGTCAGCTAAATATACTCAATCTCTGTCGAGTATGGTCACTGATAGTGAACAAACCCTATTACGTATTCTGCATTACCCACCATTAGATGGCTCAGAAGAACCAGATGCAATACGTGCCGCGGCTCACGAAGACATCAACTTACTCACCATTCTCCCTTCCGCTAATGAGCCTGGATTGCAGGTAAAAGGTACAGGTGACTCATGGATTGATGTGCCTTGTGATTTCGGAAACCTAATTGTGAATATAGGCGATATGTTACAAGAGGCGTCAGGTAGCTACTTCCCATCAACAACTCACAGAGTGGTAAACCCCAAAGGGAGTGACCAAACCAAGGCGCGCGTCTCTTTACCGCTATTTTTGCACCCCAATCCTGAGGTGGTGTTGTCTGATAGATACACAGCCAAAAGTTATTTGAAAGAGCGCCTTGAAGAGTTAGGCGTCGCCTAAATTAACCCAAATTTAAATTACTATAGAGCCTGATAAGAATCAGCCGCCTGCAATATCAGCCAGGCGGTTTCGGCTGCAGATATGTAAAAATCCTGGTTAATATTTTCGAAATTGTCCTTAGGTGTATGGTAGCGAGTATGGACACCTCCCCCGACGAATAAATAGGGAATACCCACTTTAGAAAATGCGGCATGGTCACTCGCCTTACGCCAATTAAACTTTTGCTTAAACTGACTGAAATTTCGGCTTTTCCAATGTCCGCTAATCAAACATAAAGCGGCAGTATCAGCAACATTTTCAACGAGTTTAGCTAATTGTTCGTCTCCTCGAGAAAAAGTCGTATATAACTTATTTCTTCGCCCCCCCTCCCCTAGCATATCTAGGTTAATATTTAGCAGTATGGCATTTTTATTGATTGGTAAATTTTTTATAAAAGCTTTGGCTCCATAAAGGCCTTTTTCCTCAGCATCTGTTGCCAAAAATATAACTGAGTGTGCCAAACCAAGCTCAGACACTTTGCTTGCAAGTGCAAGCAAAGTGGCAACACCAGAGGCATTGTCATCAGCGCCATAATAGACATGACGACCTTTTTCTCCTAAGTGATCATAATGGGCTGAGACAACTATAAATTGCTGTTCGTCACTAGTGCCTTTTATCCAGCCAACTATATTAAAACCTTGCTTATCTGAAGAACGTTTTGAAAGCTGAAATTGCTGGATAAACTCAGGGTATTCAGAAAAATAGGCTAACCCTATTGTTTTAAAACGAGATTGAATAAAACGCCTTGCCTTAGCACTTCCAATAGTGCCTGTTTTTCTACCGGACATTTGTGCCGACGAAAGTGTCGCCAAGTCGTTGATTAAAAGTCCTTCATTGAGCAACCCGTAAGACTGGCGTAGTGCGCATTTGGCATAAGCCTGAAAACAAAAACAGCTAATTAATATAAAAAGCCCAAAAGGTTTAAACATTTATAAACTACTGAGAAAGTCCAACTTGGCTTGATACCTTTGTTCATCCTGTTTATTACTAGCCTTATTTTTGGCTTGTCTTAAGTAACGCTCGCTTTGTTGCAACTCGCCAATTTCGAAATAGGCACGCGCTAGCCCAAAGTAGACTTCATGTTTACCTCTGTCTAAAGCTAAGGCCTTACGAAAATGTGCAAGGGCTTGATCCCAATGCTCTTGCTCCATTTCTTGTTCACCCAAATCAACGTGGTAATAGGGGTTATTATTTCTCTGGCCTTCCACTTTCGCTAGAATTTCTTCAGCTTCTGCATTTCGGTCGGTTACTCTGTACAGATACGCGAGATTTTCCATCGCTGTCAAACTATCTGAATTTAAGACAAGTGCATGATGATAAGCGCTCTCTGCTTGTGAGAAATAACCACTTAATCGGTAAAGAATTCCCAGATTAATCCATGCAGAATGAAAATTGGGCTGAATGACTAACGCTTCACGAAAATAGGCATAGGCAGATACATAATCTTTTCGTAAAACCGCATCTGCTCCTTTATTGTTGTAGAACATAGATAAAATGTCTTTTTTACTGACTATTCTTTTGGGTAACCCGCGTCTTGATGACTGAGGATCAAAATCTACTTGGTAACTACGCCTATTAAGTACAAACACATTTGGGTCAGTGGGCGCTAACATTTTAAGATTTATGTGACCGTTAAGCAGACTAAACCCCGCACGCCTAGTCCAATACTCAGGGATCATTATTTCTTGAAAGTCCACATCAAACCCGGCTTCACTTGCCAATGCATAGGTCATAATTGACATAGATAAACAATTCGCAGCTTGTGCATGAAAAGTGTCGTTTGCAGTTGTATTTGCATCGCCTTGATATAATAAATTAAGCTTAGAGCGATCAAATATGGCTCTCACTAAGGCTTCCATTTGATCTAATTTATTTTTATATGGCTCAATTGTAGAGACTACAAATGCCTTAGCCGTATCATCTAAATAAAAAACTTGCTGCTCAGGTTCGATGTTGATTTGAGGAAACCCTGAATACCCTTGGTCATATAACAAGTTATCAGAGGGGGGAACATGGACAACTGTAGATTGGCATGCTGTAAAAAATACTAAGAAAATAAATGAGATAAAAACATTCTGAATAAATGAAAGCCACTGCATAACAAATACCTAAAACAGAATTAACATATTATTAACATAGCTCTTATTAGTATTAACTGCTAATTAATTCAACCTAAAAAATCGGTTACTTATCCTGACTGAAGACTAGATAACAAATTTAATTTTCCTTGATACGTCGCCTGTTCTGCTCTAGTCCTTGATTTCTTCTTAGCGAGTTTCAAATAATGTTGACTGCGCTGTATGTTACCTAATTCAAAATAGGTTTTGCCGAGTCCGAAATAAACTTCGTGATAACTTCTATCTAACTGTAATGCGCGCTGATAGTGACTTAACGCTTTTTGCAATTGTTGTTTTTCAAAAGCTATGTCACCCAAATTAATATGAAAAAAAGGATTGCCTGCACGTTTGTCTGCTACTCGGTTTACTATTTCCTGGGCTTTTTGATCTAGTCCCATGTAGCGATATAAATGCGATAAATTACGCCAAGCAGACAAATTAGTTTTGTCTTTTTTAATGGCTTGCAGGTAAGCATTTTCCGAAAACTGGTAATGTCCTGTTAGTCGATATAAATAACCTAAATTGGCTAAGGCAGAAGATAGATCTGGAGACTGCATAATGGCGGTTCGAAAATAGGCATAGGCTTTCACATAGTCTTTTTTTATAAGCGCATCTGCGCCATTGTTATTGTGAAACATGGCAACAACTTGTCTGCGCTTAAGCAGTGTTTTAGGGAAATGCTGACGAGTAGCTTGAGCATCAAAATCGACTTCATATCCTCGAGTGACAAAATGAAAATGTATACGATTTTTTTTCCTCGGTATTATTTGCAGATTGATATGTCTATTTAATAAGCTTTGCCCTTCTCTCATGGTCCAGTATTCGGGAATTTCTATATCTTGGAAACGCACATCAAAACCTAACTCTTTAGCTAAGGCATAAGTCATAATTGACATTGAAAGGCAATTGGCGGCCTTATTCTGAAAGGTTTGACTGGCGACGGTGTTTGCATCTGCACGATATAATAAATTCAAATCTGACCGAGAAAAGACATGATGAACCAATGCCGAAATTTGTTCTTCAGGCTTTAATATTCCTTTTACTGCTGATTTAGCGAACGCTTTGGCTTCGTCATTTAGTTCAAAAATGTCTTTTTCTGTTTCTATTACTATATTTTCAAACCCAACAAATCCTTGGTCAAAAAGTACGTCCTCTTGATGCCCCCATACCTCAGGAACAGACTGGCAACCAAGCAAGATAATAGATGTCAGCAACACACTTAAAATTTGCATAAATGACCTTTACTAAGTATCAGATTCGAAACTTCAGAGACTGATTACCTTTGAATTGTTTTATAACACTAGCAGACGTATTAAACTTAGGGACAATTGATTTTAACTAATTGAAAATAAAGAAAACCATATGAAAATAGCTATTTTAGGCGCCATGGATGAAGAAATAACCCTTATCCGTAAATCATTGCAGAATTGCCAAGAACAAATTTTTAATCATCTTACTGTTTATGTGGGAAAACTTGGAGAAGTAGAAGTTGCTTTAGTTAAATGCGGAATTGGTAAGGTAGCTGCTTCTGTATCAACCAGTGTCGTGATCCATCATTTCGCCCCAGATTTTGTTATCAACACTGGCTCAGCAGGTGGTTTTTCTAGTCACCTCAACATTGGTGATATTGTGATAGCCACCGAGTTACGTCACCATGATGCTGACCTCACACATTTTGGGTATGAACTAGGCCAAACAGCGGGCATGCCGGCATTTTTTGAAAGTGACAAACACTTACTTAAACACGCAACTAGCGCTGCTAGCAGTCTAAATAACGTACAAGTGCAACAAGGGCTTATTTGTACTGGAGATTCATTTATTGGAAGTGACGAAGCCGCAGCCGTTATTCGTCAAAATTTCCCTGTTGTTTGTGCAGTAGAAATGGAAGGTGTTGCCATTGCCCAGAGTTGCCACTTATTGGGCATACCGTTTTTGGTGATCCGTTCTTTGTCTGATATTGCGGGTAAAACTTCAACAGTTTCTTTTGAAACATACCTCGAACAAGCAGCCAAAAACTCAGCCACTCTGGTGATGCAAACTATTGCAAAATTAGCCTAATGAATAGTGTTTTCAATACCTTGTTGAGTGAGCAGTTGTTGCCATTTTGGGTATTGTTGTTTGTTATTTTTGTTGAACGTTACCTACCTTGGCCTGACAAATACCATCCCTTAAGTTTTATTAAAGCATTAGCAATGGGCATGCAGCTCAAAGTACTTTCTAACCAAACCAGTTCAATAAGGCAACAAAAACTATCAGGCAGTTTAGCCTGCATTGTTTTATTGCTGCCGTTTTACGTCATGTTAGCGGTATTTAAATACTTATCTGAATATCCCATTTTTTTTGATGCTTTAATGCTGCTTGTGGCTTTACGCTTCCAAGACATTGCTAAACAAACCAGTAAAGTCACAGCGGCGTTAACAAAACAAAAAAAGATGTTAGCTCGCCATGCATTGTCGCAAATAGTGCTAAGAGAAACGGCGACAATGTCCCCCTTAGGCATGGTCAAAGCGAACATAGAGTCACTTTTATTACGATACAGTTATCAATATTGCACAGTTATTTTTTGGTATCTGCTCACGGGAGGCGTTGGTGCACTTATCTATCGATTTATCTACGAAATGTCTTTATGTTGGAATAATAAGTTAGCTAAATTTAAGTATTTTGGGCAACCAGTGCGTTACCTTGCGAATATATTACAATGGCTTCCTAGTAAGTTAGCCAGTTTGAGTGTGATAGTAGCAGTCAACATTAGCCAAGGTGCAAAAGCGTTATTTCAAAGAATCAGCTATCAATGCAATCATTTATTTGTTTTGAACCTGTGTGGTGCCAGTTTAGGTATTGAACTCGGAGGCCCAGCCTATTATGAACAGAAAAAAGTGCGCACTATAAAATGTGGTGGCTATAGGCAAGTCATACTTGCCGATAATAAAAGAACTTTAGCCGCAATCAATCGGGCCACTTGGGTGTGGATGACATTGTATTTTCTGGGATGCGCCTTGAGGTTTTTGCTCGCTAAATAATACACTCACCGCAAAATACGCTTATCCACAGCTAATCTCCTTTACACTATAGGCTGCACTAATTACTATCAGAGCTTAATATCTGAGAAAGAGAATAATGTAATGTTTAAACGCACCGCTATATGGCTAATGAGTTTGCTCAGTTTATCGGCATATTCTGCCAATGTCAGTAATATCAGCCAGCAAGAATTACTAGCCGCCGACCTAAAAAATTTAGTTATAGTAGACGTTCGTACCCCCGAAGAGTTTAAAGAAGGGCATGTGCCAAATGCGATCAATGTTCCTTTAAGCGAGATAGTCGATAACCCCGCTATTTTGTCATCGTCAAAAGAAAAATCCATAGTGCTTTATTGCCGTTCAGGGTATCGAGCAGGGAAAGCAGCTGAAGCCTTACATAAGGATGGTTACCAAAATCTTAGTCACCTTGAAGGTGATATGCAGGGCTGGTTAAAAGAAGGTTTAGCAGTTGAAAAATAGTAGCAGCTAGGCTCAGATTATGGATATTACTTTAACCACTCCTGCTATGTTATTTCCGGCTATATCGCTATTACTTTTAGCCTACACTAACCGTTTTTTAGCTATAGCCAGCATCATTAGAAATTTTGACTTAAGTGATAGCAACGAAAATGACCAACAACAAATCAAAAGCCTCCGTTCGCGAATTCAATTGATCAAAAATATGCAAGGTGCAGGCATGGGAAGTTTTTTCTTATGTGTAGTCTCTATGTTAGCGATTTATGCAGAGTACCAGACTGTAGGAAGCACAATATTTGCTTCTAGCTTAGTGTTACTTTTGTATTCATTGTGGCTATCAGTACGGGAAATTCACATTTCTGTCGAGGCACTTGATTTGCATTTAAGTCACTTGAATTTACCGCTTAAAAAACGCACTTGGCATAAAACCAATAATAATCGATAAAACTTAAGCTGCGAGCTTTCGAGTTTCTAATTTCTAATTTCTAATTTCTAGATTCTAGATTCTAGTTTCTAGTTTCTAGCAAAAAACAAAAAAGCACGCTCCGCGGCGTCCGCATGATAGTTTCTGTCTTGAATTTATGTTCCCCAATTATTACTGCCATTTTATTTTGCAATCGCCATGGATAGGCGATTGCAAAAGGTATTGTTGTTTGCAGAAATTGTGGATTACGCCAGTGAAACCGCAGCTGTCTCTGCTTTTCTCTGAGAACATCTCTGTGGCTCAATCTTTTTCTTTTAGTTCGTGGCTTGAAACCTATTTAAAGGTTATACGAGCAAATTTGCGTTTACCAATTTGCAATACCACCTGTAAAGCTTGGGTAAACTGATGTTTTACATCTTCGACTTTTTCACCATCTAACTTGACCGCTCCTTGTTTGATCATACGCATAGCATCAGAGGTCGAATTAACTAAACTCGCTTCTTTGAGTACATTCGCAATCATCAGACCTTCACTTGGCAGCACAAATTCAAATTCTGGCATTTCGTCTGGAATGGCATTTTTCTGAAAGCGTTGAATAAAGTCTTGATGCGCCGCTTCAGCTTCTTGCTCGTTATGGAAACGTGCAATCAACTCTTTCGCCAAATCGATTTTAGTATCTCGAGGATTCAACCCTGCAGCCACCTTTTGTTTAATGGCTTCAATTTCATCTTTAGGTTTAAAGCTCAATAAATCGTAATAACGCCACATTAAGTCGTCAGATATTGACATAATTTTTCCAAACATGTCATTGGGCGCATCAGTAATCCCGATATAATTACCCAAAGATTTAGACATCTTTTGAACACCATCTAAACCTTCAAGTAAGGGCATCATCAATACAGTCTGTTGTCTTTGACCTTCAGATTTTTGTAATTCTCTACCCATCAGCAAGTTAAAGCGTTGATCTGTGCCACCTAATTCAACATCGGCTTTTAATGCAACAGAATCCCACCCTTGCACCAATGGATATAGAAATTCGTGAATTGCGATAGGTTGACCACCAGCATAACGTTTTTTAAAGTCATCCCTTTCTAACATCCGCGCAACCGTTTGATTAGAGGCTAATTTGATCATACCTGCAGCGCCCAACTTTTCCATCCATTGTGAGTTAAAACGAATGGTCGTTTTTTCTGGGTCGAGAATTTTAAACACTTGTTCTTTATAGGTTTCAGCGTTGGCTAATACATCTTCTTTGGTAAGTGGCTTTCTGGTGACATTTTTGCCAGTAGGATCACCAATCATGCCTGTAAAATCGCCAATAAGAAAAATGATCTCATGACCTAATTGCTGGAAGGTACGTAGCTTGTTGATCAAGACTGTATGCCCTAAATGCAAATCTGGTGCGGTAGGATCAAAACCTGCTTTTATTTTTAAAGGTTTACCTTCCTTTAGTTTGGCAATCAGTTCGTCTTCTAATAATATTTCTTCTGCTCCGCGCTGAATTTCAGCCATCGCACTTTGCCAATCTGACATTTTTGCAACCTTGTTAAAAATCTACTGTTTATCTTATTGTCTACATTTTACTTGGCAAGCCCCAGCAATGAAAGGGCTATGGTATTTTTAACGATAACTAAAAGTGCTTGCCTACACCTAATATACTGTGTAAAAAAGCGGCCTCCGCTGGAAAATCCTTCCTGATCCATATATTCTGCAGTTATGTTTTAATTAATGTGTTGTATTTGTGATTAAAAAGACCTTTAAAAATATGCCTAAACCGCACAGATGGTTCATATCTGGGGTGGCTGGATTTTTGTTTGTTTTATTTCTTTTTCCTGCAAAGCCGGTTAGTGCATACAAACATACCGCTGAGACTTTAGAAGTGGGTAAGAGGTATGATCTAGCAGTTAACTTTGATAATTTTCCTGTTGAACACTTTTCTGGTGTTGAAGAAATTAATGAAGCGCAGTCGGTTGTTGTCAAAAAAGGCGATAACTTAGCTATGATATTTAAACGCATTGGCCTGTCTCCTCAGCAAACTTATCGCGTCAGCAAGGCTGGTGATCTAGCAAAAAAATTACTCAAAATAATGCCTGGTGATGTGTTGGAATTACAAATCGATCCTCAAGGCCAATTGACATCACTGCAATACCCCTATTCAAACACCGACACCTTAATTATCACTAAAGATGAAAACGATTCGTTTGTCAGTTCAATTGAAACCCTTGAAGTAGACACTCGTTTAAATTACACCCAAGGCGATGTAACCAACAGCTTTTGGAATGCAGGCTTAAAGGCCAATTTAACGAACAACCAAATCATGCAAGTAGCGGGTATTTTTGGTTGGGATGTCGATTTTGCCCTAGGGCTTAGAGCGGGTGACAGTTTTTATGTGATGTTTGAGGAGCACTATATTAATGGCGAGTTCATTGAAAATGGCGACATAGTTGCCGCACAATTTGTCAATCAAGGTGAAACCTATACTGCAATACGTTACGAAGATGGTAATTTCTATACACCTGAAGGTCGTAGTATGCGCAAGAGCTTTTTACGGGCTCCTGTCAATTTTAGGTACATCAGTTCGAGTTTTAAGAAAAGACGTTTTCACCCGGTACAAAAGCGCTGGAAGGCCCATAGAGGCGTAGACTATGCTGCAGATCGTGGCACCCCTGTAATAGCAGCAGGTGACGGTAAAGTGATCAAGTCTGGCTACGACAAATACAATGGGCATCATGTGTTTATTCAACACGGTGAAAAATATGTGACCAAATATCTGCACTTTACAAAACGTAAAGTTAAAAAAGGCCAAACAGTTAAACAAGGGCAATTGATAGGCACTGTAGGATCCACCGGTTTGGCTTCAGGACCTCATTTACATTATGAATTTTTGGTGGATGGAGTACATCGTAATCCACGTACTGTCGATTTACCAAAGGCGCAACCTATAGAAAATAAAGAGAAGCTGAAATTTATTGATATTGCTACAAACAGATTGCAGCAGTTAAACAATAACAAACGTATTATGTTAGCAATGAATTAGGGGCTTTTATGCCACAGCTATATCTAGGCTTGATGTCTGGTACCAGTATTGATGGGGTGGATGTTGCTTTAGTAGATTTCTCTGGTTCCCATCCTCGACTACTAGACTGCCAAACATTTCCTTTTTCGGCGGCTTTATGTGATGAATTACATCAACTATGCGCACCTGGCGAAAATGAAATAGAAAGAATGGGACGGGCCGATAGAGCGTTAGCTGAGGTGTTTGCACAAGCATCACTGCAATTGCTTAAAGTCAACTATGTGCGCCCCGATCAAGTTAAAGCAATAGGCTCACACGGACAAACTATTCGTCATATCCCATTTGGTGAACATAGTTTTAGTTTACAAATTGGTGATCCAAACACTTTAGCCGCGCTGACAGGCATTGACGTCATCGCCGATTTTAGGCGTAAAGATATGGCCTTAGGCGGCCAAGGGGCCCCTTTAGTACCGGCCTTCCATAAAGCGGTATTTGCCAGCCCATTAAAATCTAGAGTAGTGATTAATATTGGTGGCATTGCCAACATTACCTATCTACCCCATCGAGATTCTGATGCGATTATTGGATACGATACTGGTCCAGGAAACACCTTGTTAGACGCGTGGTGCAAACTACATACAGGGAAAGACTATGATGAAAAAGGACAATGGGCGGCGCAACGTTCTGCCGATCCTGAGTTGTTACAACTCTTGTGCGCGCATCCTTACTTTACATTGCCAGCCCCTAAAAGTACCGGCCGTGAACAATTTAATTTGCCATGGTTACAGCAAAACCTCGCCAATCTATCTCGTCAACTTGATCCACAGGTAGTGCAGTCCACTTTAGTGATGTTGACTACCCAAACGATTGCAAAACAAGTATTACAATTTAAAGATGTAGAACAAGTGTATCTCTGTGGTGGAGGAGCGCGAAATGAGTTTTTAGTAGAAGAACTCGAATCCGAACTACATGAATGTGAGTTATTTACTACAGAAGAACTCGGTGTCGAAGCTGATGCAGTCGAAGCCATGGCATTTGCTTGGTTGGCCTATGCACATATTAATAAAATTCAAGGTAGTGTCGCCAGTGTGACTGGGGCAACAAAGGGGGCTATATTAGGCACCTTTTGTCCAGGTAAAGTAGAATGACAAAACGCCCTTTAGATAAAACAGATATCGCTATTTTGGCAGCTTTATATAAAGACGCCAGAATGAACAACAAAGATATTGCGGTGTTAGTGGGTCTGGCACCGTCTTCATGTCTTGAAAGAATTAAAAAGTTACAAAGTGAGCAGGTCATTAAAGGCGCCCAATTACACGTCGACTTCCAAGCCTTAGGTGGCAATATCCAAGTGATGATATCTATTCGACTTTCTGATCATAGTCGCCCCACTGTGGATACTTTTCAAGACCAGTTAGCGAAGTTACCTGAAGTGATTAGTCTTTATCATATGGGGGGAGAAAACGACTTTTTACTCCACGCTAGTTTAAGAGATACAGAGCATTTACGAGACTTTGTATTTAATGCAATCACGGCAAGAAATGAAGTCAACCATGTTGAAACTGCTCTGATTTACAACCAAGTAAATGGAACAGAGCTACCTAAAGTTTGAACTCTGCATATAGCAAATTGTGCAACTAAAGCTCAAAATACTCTGTAAAACATTTATACAATTGGGTGCCGCTTAACACAGAAGCGGAAGGAAAATGTAAAATCGCCACCAGATCACAAGGGGCTAAAATATCCGTTGTTGCATTGTCTTTATCTAAGTTATCAACATTAAGTACTCGAGCTAAAATCCCACCTTTTTTGACATGATCGCCAGGCTTGGCGATATATTCCACTATGCCACCTTGCTGCGTAAATAGAGTCTTATAGTGATTTAGCATCACGGCCTTGCGCGACATCTTCTCGGGCAAAATTGCACTATCGACTAAGCATCCTTTGGCAGTTAGGTAAGTTAAGATACTTTTAGCGTCATATTCGCCCTCTTTAAAGCTAATAACCTCTTGGCTTCCCATTTCCAAAGTAAAAGCTTCAACCGCAAAATCAATCGGCTTTTGGCGTATGCTGCTCACTAAATCTGACAATAACCACCAAGGACAAAACGTCGCTTCGTCTAAGGCGCCTGAAAATTTATTGGGCATAAAGATAACATGGGGAATATTGAACAAATCAGCTGAAGCCCTGGCATATTCAGGTACGTAAATATGCCGTGTAGATACTGGGCCATTATGCAAATCCAGCACATAATCTGCGTCAAATGCCAATTGTTGTAACTTTAAATTGAGGTGCTGAGCTAAGCCAATTCCCCAAGTTTCACTTAATCGAGTTTGTAATTGTTGTTTCATTTCCAGTCGAAATCGGAATTTTATCGACTCAATAGATTCTTCATCTTTAATGCTTTGTGCAAATTCATGAATAAAAGCCTCATCATAGTAATAACCACGATTCCAATTAGTGCCATTAACAGGGTCAAAACGCCCTAAGGTATATTCACCTGCCTTAATGTTAGTACCAACGGGGTTACAGTTTGGAACCAATAACACTTCACCACATATGGGTAAGGTTTTAAGCCACTGAATAAGTTGATAAATAACCACATTGCCTTGTACTTCGGCACCGTGAATTGAGCTTTGAATATAGACTTTAGGCCCAGGCTTCTCACCAACAAATCGATACAAAGGCACATTCATGTTTCGGCCAGACGCATTTTGCGCCACCACTATATGTTCTTTGAACAACTGATTCATACTACTACTGTGTCCTATCTAAAAACGCTATACTTTTGTGGCTGGAAAATGCGGGGATATTGAACGACGAACGCCATTGCCCCATAGAATGGCTTCGTTAAAGAGGCTATGTAAAAGTTTTTGATCTAACTCTAGAATTTTAGATATTCTGATCACCTTCAACCAATTGCCACTTTCAAACGCTTTCACTAACATCAGATACATAGATAAGTCATTTTGACCGCCGCATAGGGCTTCTTTCACTTCGTCAACCAATGGTAATTTTTCAATCAAGACCTCCATTTCTTGATCAAGCAAGGCGTCCAACATTGAAAACAACCCTACTAAAAATGCGGTTGGAGGATTACTGCCAACGTTTTTTTCAGTACCAACTAGATCACAAAACCTCCCTCGCACTAAAGATAAATGCAATAACTCTAAAGGTTTATCATCGGATAAATTAGCTAAAGCCAACAAGGCAATAAACTTTTTAATTTCTACTTCACCCATATAATTCAAGGCATGACGTAATGAAGTAATTTTATAACGTTTATTAATCAATGGATTATTGATAAAGCGCAACAACATATAGGACAAACCCACATCATGTTCGATCACACTGTTTATGCTTTCAAAATCAAATGATTCGCTAGAGCTGGCGCCCATTAATTCAACTAAGGTAAGTTTGGATGTCGGTAGGTTTTTGTTTGAGACAGACATAGGTCGGACAAAGAAGTAGCCTTGAAAATAGTCAAAGCCCATATCCCTAAAAATGCTAAAACTTTCTTGTGTTTCAACTTTATCTGCAATCAGTTGCACATTAGCATCAATAAATCGATTAACGTTTTTTTCAAAGAAATCCAAATTGTCATGATTTGAATTTACCTTTAGCATATCAACGTAAGGTATAAAATCGTCCCAACTAGGCTTAAGACGGCAGTCTTCCAAAGCAATTTTATATCCCATGTTTTTTACATGCTTGCATACATCCAACAGACTACTGTCTTCATTTCGCCCAGTAACCAACTCAACCACCACATTTTCTGGGTCAAGAGAAGCTGGCAAACCACTCATTAGTGTCTCAGATTGGAAGTTAATAAAAGACTTTTTGCTACATGATATATCATCCAAATTAAGCGTTTGATAATTTTTGGCTATTCGCTTAGTTGTTGCCTCATCTCTTTCAACATCTGGATAGCAGTTATTTTTACCATCTCTAAAAAAAAGCTCGTAGGCAAAAACGTCTTTGTCTCTATCTAAGATTGGTTGGCGAGCTATAAAAGCAAACATATACATCCTGTCTAAGTATTTCTTATTGTGGGCCATTCGCTAGGTCAAAAATAACAGACCATTAGTTTTGGTTAACATTTTTAATTAGAACATCATAGCACTAAAAAAATGGGTGATGAATAGACTGTTTTTTATTCACCTAATGTTGAAACTCATGAGCTACAAACTGCTGCAAATAATGCCCATTTTCATCTACTACGTTTTAAACGTTAACAACCACGAAATATACTGTAACAAAGCAGCTTGATGAAAAATGAAACAACTAATTTTCCTGCCCCTTAGTGAAACATCCGCGTCCAAAACACTATGGCTGATAGCCAGTACACTTGCTCTGGTTACATTGAGAGCGGTATTTAAAAAGCAACGCCTAAAATTAAGTTGTTCTTTCTATTTAAAATACCTTGACGCGCACCCTATGAAAACATAGATTATTCGCCTTTCATAAAGTCAATCTTTTGCTAAATTGAGCGGTTATCTTCATTGACAACATAAGATTAGACTTCCGCCATCATAATGCGGCAAACAATATTTTGAATCAAAAGTTCGACTTGAAAAGTATATTTATGCCACAACATCTGTTCGGATATCCGAATTGGAATTTTTTTGAAGTTTGGCGGTCTACTAGATTAGAGCAAACTAAGCATTGGTTTGTTAAATGAATTAGGGTCGCGGAGCAGTTGAATTTTTGCTAGAATCGCGAGCAAAAGTGTAATACGAGGTATCTATGAGTACGAGTACAGATTTACGCGCATTGACATTAACAGTCCCGCAAACGGGTAGCATTGAGACTTATGTTCAAGCGGTAAGTGGCATTAATATGCTAAGTGCTGAGGACGAACGTGCTTTAGCTGAACGTTTACAACAAGATGATGACTTACAGGCAGCAAGAAAGCTTATTATGTCTCACTTGCGTTTTGTGGTGCACATTGCAAAATCGTATTCTGGTTATGGTTTGCCACAAGCTGATTTAATTCAAGAAGGTAATATTGGTTTGATGAAAGCGGTGAAACGCTTTGATCCAACTGTAGGTGTGCGTTTGGTGTCTTTTGCAGTGCACTGGATTAAAGCTGAGATTCATGAATTTGTATTAAAAAACTGGCGTATTGTTAAGGTTGCCACCACTAAAGCTCAGCGTAAGTTGTTTTTCAATCTTCGTAAGAATAAGAAACGTCTTGGTTGGTTTACCCATGCAGAAGTACAAAAAGTAGCAGAAGATTTAGGCGTTAGTACTAAAGAAGTGCTGCAAATGGAAGCCCGAATGAGCAGCCATGATCAGGCTTTCGACTTATCTGCTGACGATGATGAAAGTGGCAGTTTTGCTCCAGTACAATTTCTTGAAGATAAAAGCGAAGATGTAGAGTCTGAAGTTATTAATTCTGATTGGGATTCTAATGCATCAGGCAGACTATACGCGGCGATTAAAACACTTGACGAGCGTAGCCAACATATCATCCAAACTCGCTGGCTATCGGATGACAAAACCACATTACAAGATTTAGCTGATAAGTACCAAGTATCTGCGGAACGTGTTCGACAAATCGAAAAGAATGCGATGAAAAAGCTACAGAATGCTATGGCGGCTTAATCGCAAGTCATTAAATGATAAAAAAGCGCGATATTCGCGCTTTTTTATTTCCTAAAATAACCAACTAAATATAAATCAAGAAGCCTATTGCTCTTCAGATTCAACAGTAGGTAACACCCAAAAAACGCCAGAAAACTCAGCCACCGCATTATCCCCATCTAAAATCGCCACATTCAGCTTAATTTGACACTTTTTATTCTTAACCAAGGGTTCAAACTTACCACTCAATGACTCTATGTTACACAGCGCCCTAGGTTGCATGGTGATAGGTTTATGGTAATGGATGTTGCCATCACCCAATACAATTTCTCCCTCTAGCCCTTTCTCTTTGAGCTGCAAAAATATCATGCCCCAACCAGTTAAAGTTGCTAAAGAAAAAATGCTGCCAGCGAACATAGTGCCATGTAAGTTAATATTTTTATTCAAAGACGCTCGAGTCTCAAGGGTGCGGCCAGTATATTGGTGTAGCTTAATACCCATTTGTTCACTAATAGGAATAGTGTCATGCCAAGTACTTTGCAATAGTTTGCACCATTTAGGATGCAACAAAATACTGCTAAGATCCGTGAGCTTTTTCACCATTTGTTGACGTTGTTGCTCTCCCAGCTCTTTAGGTGCGCCTTTTTGTGCCTTAAATCCCAAACTCGTAAACAATGCAATAGAGGCTTGGGTACTATTGGTCACTATACGTACCGCCCCTTCCGCTCTAGCTACCGCCTCCAGAGAGGCGACTAACATTTTAGCTAAGCCTTTGCCTTGGTAGGACTTTTCCACTGCAACATGGCGCACTTGGGCTTCTTCAGCCGTGTTCATATGTACTCTTCCAACAGCTATTACATCGCCATCTGGGTTACGCATCATCCGATGTTGACTGACTTGTTCGTATTCATCTTTTTCAGAACCTTCTGGGAATTTCCAAGGTTCTCTCAACATTTTCCAACGAAATGCAAAATACTCAGTAAAGTCTTGTTCACTCGATGGCGTATCAATTTTATACATCTTATCAAGGCTCTCCATGATTTAGTTGGCTGAAGACGCTAGACCTCAACAGTAACAAGTATTAGAAACTATAAAACCAGTAGCAGCAAATTATACTTGTAATTGAAAGGTGACAGGGCCGTCATTCAGCAACGAAACCTGCATATCAGCCCCAAACTCGCCTGTTTGGCAGGGCATCCCGTTGGCTTTACAACATTTGATAAAATATTCATAAAGGGACTCTCCCAACTGAGCAGGCGCTGCGCTGGAGAAGCTCGGACGATTACCACTTTGTGTATCCGCGACTAGGGTAAATTGTGAGACAACCAGTAGTTCACCTTGGACTTGTTGCACATTGAGATTCATTTTGCCTTGTTGATCATTGAATATGCGATAATTCATCACTTTCTGGCTCAATTTTTTCGCCTTAGCTTCATCATCATTTTTTTCAACACCCAACAACACTAATATGCCATGTTTTATTTCGCCTACACACTTAGCATCAACTTCGACTTTCCCATATTTTACTCTTTGGATTAACGCTATCATTGCTGTTCTTGCCAAAACTTGGCCATAGCTTGGCTAGCCGAACATAATGCTTGAGTAATTAATCGCTCTCCTGAGCTGTGCCCTGATTCAGGTACTATGTTCAACTGACTATTTTGCCATGCTCGACTCAGAGTGTAGGCCCCTTCAATCTTACATACACTATCGTATCGCCCATGGATAATGCTGGCAGGTAAGTGTTGAATTTTTTCTATATTCTGCAAAATATGATTTTCAGCAATAAAACATTGATGTTTAATATAGTGGCACTCTAATAACGCTAAACTAATTGCGCTGTGAACATCAGAAACCAGTTCGCTTTCATCGAACTGGCAATGAAGACGACTTATTCTAGCTTCCCACAAACACCATGCCTTGATTGCCGCCATTTTTTGTACTTCGTTATCACTCTTAAATATTTGGTAATAGGCATCAACTATTGGTACATCTGCGGGCTTACCTTTAATTGGCATGAGGAAATCCTGATAATATTCTGGGAACAGTTGCGCTGCGCCACCCGATGCCTCTAAATACCAGTCATAATCTTGCTCTCTTGCTAGAAAAATCCCTCGTAATATCAGCCCTATCACACTTTCTGGTTGACGAAGTGCCACCAGCAAAGCCAAAGTGGAGCCCCAAGATCCGCCAAATAACACCCATTTTTTGACATTAAGATGTTTCTGAATAATCAGCACATCGTCAACTAAGGCATGGCTATTATTGTTTTCAAGCTCCCCAAAAGGCTGGGACTTACCACATCCTCTTTGGTCAAAACCAATAATCCAATATTTTTCTGGATCAAAAAAACGTCGGTAATCTTTGCCAATTCCCGCTCCTGGGCCACCGTGTAAAAACAATACTGGAATACCTTTCGCATTACCGGTTTGTTCCACATATAAGGAGTGTCCATGTGAAACGTCTAACATTTCAGAGGCAAAAGGTTGGATATCAGGAAAGAGTTGAGTCATATAAATTTACACATCCCATTTGTTTATTATTCACTAATGCTTTAATTTACTACTTAAGTATGTAAAAAGTTACTTTATTTTAGCGGAGACAGAATATGTCAGGACAAGGTTCAGGTGGCAATGTAATTGCTGCAATTTGCAATTTTTTTATTCCCGGTTTGGGGCAATTAGTACAAGGTAGAATTTTAGCCGCCATCATATTTTTTGTATTGGTGAGTGTCAATTATTCCCTAGCGGCCACCGGAATTTTATTTTTTATGGCTTTTTTTGGTTTTATTTTTCACATTTGGGCCATAATTGACGCAGCCCGTTTTAAAGGATAATCATGAAAAAGCTCATATTAATATCATTTTTCATTTGCTTAGCAGGGTGCCAAAGCGCCTATTATGCGGCATGGGAAAAAGTGGGAGTAGAAAAACGCGATATCTTAGTAGACCGAGTTGAAGACGCTAAAGATTCACAAGAAGATGCGCAAAAACAATTCAGTTCTGCGTTAGATGAATTTAGCCAACTTATAAACTTCGATGGTGGTGAATTACAAGACGTTTACGAACAACTCAAAGATCAGTTTGAAGCCAGCGAAGAATCAGCGAATACCTTATCCGATCGTATTGATAAAGTAGAGAGTGTCGCTGAAGCATTATTTGATGAGTGGCAAGAAGAGCTTGAAAAATATACTAACGTCAAACTCAAGCGCGATAGCCAACAGCAACTAAAAGACACCCAACGTCGCTATACTGCTTTAGTTCGCACCATGCGCAAAGCTGAGAGTACAATGGCGCCGATATTATCTTCATTAAGAGACAACGTCTTGTACTTAAAACACAACCTTAATGCGAATGCTGTGGGCGCTCTGCAAGGAGAGTTTAACGGTATTAAGAAAGAAATTAATCAATTGATTATAGAAATGAACAAAGCCATATCTGAATCAAATAACTTTATTTCTAGCATGAAGAGTTAATTTTATACCTATACCACCTCATGATGGCGAATTAACTTCGTCATCATCTTCTGTAAATGTTTCTTCTGATTCCTCGTTCAAGAATACTTCTAAAACATGAGTGACCTCTGCGCCAACGAGCACTACCACCCATGACAAATAAACCCATACAAACAAAATAGGAATTACCGCTAAAGCACCGTAAATAAGTTGATAGGAAGGAAAACTTGTTACATAAACGGCAAACAGTTTTTTGCTGGCTTCAAATAAAACCGCTCCAACCAAAGCTCCACAAGCGGCATGTTTTGGCGAAATCTTTTTATTTGGCACCAGCATATAAATGATAAAGAAGGCAAATACTGAGGTCAAAAAGGGCAAAGTTTTTAATAAGGTCGTTGTAAGACCTGCAGTGTACTCCTCAGCATAAGTGGCCAACCCCACTAGATAAGAGCTCATGATCACACTAAAGCCCATAAGTAGCGGTCCTAAAGTCAGCACCATCCAATAAATAGCAAAGGTGAATATAAGTGGCCGTTCACTCTTAGATTGCCAAATACTGTTTAAGGTTTTATCAATGTTTGAAATCAACATTAAGGCTACAATAACCAGTGATAGGATCCCTATGGCGCCCATTCCAGACGCATTTCCAACAAACTCACTCATATAAGTTTGCACTTGATCGCCTGCTGTAGGCACAAAACTACTAAAGATCAGCTCTTCTAAGTCGCCTCTGGCTTCAGCAAAAGCGGGGAAGGCAGACAGAATAGTAAAAAACACCATAATAAATGGCACAAGAGATAATAATGAGACGTAGGCTAGGTGCCCAGCAGAAACCGTTATTTTATCTTTTTTGCAATGCCCAAAGAACAACAGCAAAAATCGTTTTGCCATTGTCATGTTTTCTCGAATATTTGCGATCCGTATCGATTTAAGCTGCATTTACTTTAATAAACCTTAATAACCAAGATGCGGCTAGTCTGCTCTAACACCCAACATATGGCAAATAGCATAACTCAGTTCACTGCGATTAAGGGTATAAAAATGAAACTTCCTGACGCCTTCTTTCGCCAATACCTTAACCATGTCCATGGCGATATTAGCCCCCATCAAATTACGGGTCGTTTGGTCATCTTTATCTAAACCATCATACATTTTGTGTAACCATTGCGGCACATGTACGTTTGTAAACCCGGCAAAACGTTGCAAGGTTTGATAGTTAGTCACAGGTAATATCCCAGGAACGATGTCTAAATCAATGCCTGTTGCGGCGGCACGATCTCTAAAGCGTAAAAAAACTTCGGCATCAAAGAAAAACTGACTTATCGCCTCCGTTGCACCAGCATCCGCTTTACGCTTCAAATTGAGTAAATCAAATTGGCTATTTGGCGCTTCTGGATGTTTTTCAGGATAAGCCGCGACTGCAATTTCAAAGTCTGCTACCTCTTTTAACAATGCCACTAAATCAGATGCATAAGACTGGGGTTTTTCAACTCCTTCAGGCAAGTCACCACGCAATGCTACAATTTTTCTGATCCCGCTTTGCCAATAGTCCTTGGCTATTTCAATTAGTTCATCCCGAGTCGCGTCTACACAAGTCAAGTGTGGTACGGCTTGAATGCCCGTCTCTGCCTGTATACGTTTCACCACATCATGAGTTCTATCACGCTCACCACTATTCGCACCATATGTTACCGACATATAAGAAGGCTTAAGTGGCGCTAGACGTTCTACCGATTTCCACAAGGTTTGTTCCATTGATTCGGTTTTAGGTGGAAAAAATTCAAAGGAAACATCAATCCCCTGCACCTCTGATAATGATTGATTTAATGCATCTATCCCTTGTGCGTAAGACGCCATGGGTAACTCCAAAAGTATTTAGCCGTTTAGACGTCTAAAGTAAACTTTGTGCGCAAAGCCGTCAAGATGTTTAGAAGTCTATCATTGACCTTTTGCCCGTAATGTTTAGAATTTCCATGCATAAGAAAGACTAAAGAATATATTTATGGCAAATTCGACAAAATGGAACGGTGAATATATTCACCCATATGCTGAACACGGCAAAAAAAGCGAGATGGTGAAAAAAGTCACAGTATCAATACCCCTCAAAGTATTGAAAGTTCTCACCGACGAACGTACCCGTCGTCAGGTGAATAATTTGCGACATGCAACTAACTCAGAATTACTCTGTGAGGCGTTTTTACATGCTTTTACTGGGCAACCCCTACCAGATGATGAAGATTTGGAAAAAGATAACACCCAACTGATCCCCAAAGAAGCCAGAAAGCTGATGCAAGAAATGGGATTAACTATAGATACCGAAGTAGATGGTGAATGAACGCTTTAAATATAATTTAAAGCGTTCATTAGCAGGCAAAACCTAAGGGGATTGCCTGCTAATGAAACCCTAAACGTAATCGTATTTTCCACCTTTTTCTAAAGCGGCTTGATATGCGGGTCGCGCATGAACTTTTTCGACGAACTTAGTAATGTTTGGAAAGTTTTTGGTATTACCTCGAGCAACCGCGGCCTCGAGTGGAAAACTCATTTGTATATCAGCTCCTGATAATTCTTCACCTGAAAACCAGGGGTTATGTGCTAAATGGCTTTCAATATAGTCCATATTTTTGGCAATAATCGGTCCGTAATAAGACGCCATCAGCTTATCAACAATCTTATTCGCAATCATTTTGACAAAAAAGGGTGTGGCACTGGCTTTTACTTTATCAAGTACTAACTTTGCCACTAAGGGCGGCATCAGTGTGCCTTCAGCAAAGTGCAACCAATAAATATATTGTCTATGCACTTCTGTGCCACGCGGCGGGTCAACAAGCTGCCCCGCTGCATTCTCTTTGTGATAAGTGCCGATCAGATATTCAATTATGGCCCCCGACTCAGCAATAGTGACCTCTCCATCCGTTATGATTGGAGATTTACCTAAAGGATGTATTAATGTCAGGGTGTTAGGGGCTAAGTTAGTGACTTTATCCCTTTGATAATGTTTCACTTGGTATTCAAGATTAAGTTCTTCTAACAACCACAAAATGCGTTGCGAGCGGGAATTATTTAAGTGGTGTAGTGTGATCATCTGGGGTTCCTTAATAACAAATATTCAGTGTTTTATACGCACAGAACTAAGCGAAGACCACTTTTGATAGAATATTTGTATGTATTCGTAGTGTTTATTAACAACGCAATCCCACGCGTTCCCCTGTCTCTATTACTTGCTGCTTTAGCCATTGCCACAACTGCGGATTTGCTTTTTCAATAGCGGCATTTTTATGCAGTATCTGAGTCACGGAAATATTGTGGTCAATCCAACTTTGGCAGCCGTTATTTAGATTTTGGAGCACCGGCATTAACCTATCAATTGCTTTAGCAAATTGTGCTTCTGGGGTTTGAGCCTTTTCAAATTCCATCCATAAATTGAGGTAAGTTTGTCCTTGTTCATCAGGCAAAATTGCAAAAATTCTTTGCGCCGACAGCAGCTCATTTTCATAATCATCATGATTCGCATCATAAGCAAACTTATCTCCCGTATCGATCTCAACTATGTCGTGCAACAACAACATAGTGACAACTGTTAATGGATCAGTAGTTTGCTCTGCGTGAGGCAATAACGTTAAGGCTAATAATGCAATTTGCCAACTATGTTCCGCGCTATTTTCATAACGTGATAAACCAACAGGTTTAATCTTACGATCGACACTTTTTAATTTTTCAATCTCGACAATAAAGCGAGTGATAGCTTGAAAGTTTTCAGTCATTTATTACTCTCTGAATAAAACAGTGATAGTCGTAAGGGACATTATCCAATCGCAGATTGTTTATTTTCCTGCAGGATCCAAACTCGCATAATAGGCGGCTAGATTAGCAATATCTGTGTCGCTTAAGCCGGCCGACATGGGTGCCATTACCATATTTTTACGCTCTCCATCACGAAATGCCTTCAGTTGTAAAACCAAATACTGCTCTTTTTGTCCAGCTAGGTTAGGATACATAGGGATAGTAGAAATACCGTTGTTGCCATGACAGGCGCCACAAGTAACGGATTTAGATTTTCCAGCAGCAATATCAGCTGCAAGTATTGGTTGAGATACGAGGGTTGCAGTAGCAAATACAATTGTTAATACACTTTTCTTAAGATTTTTCATGTTGGATCCTTAATCTTACACCTAGAGGTTTGAGTAAATAAATTATGCTAATGAATAAGCGTTTTCAATGAAATTAGATCATTCTTTTGCTGAAGAACTTACTGCACTGGCTAGCGAAGTCAAGCCAAATAAATTGATAAACTCACACTTAGTTGCTTTTAATCAAGAGCTTGCCACGGAATTAGGCTTGCCGACTGAATGGCAAGAAGAAACCGAGTTATTTAACACACTTTATACTCAGGAAGGCTTACTGAATCGCCGAACGGTAGCGCAAAAATATGGAGGTCATCAATTCGGCCATTGGAATCCAGAATTAGGTGACGGGCGTGGATTGTTACTAGCAGAAGCCATTGACAAACAAAAACAACGCTGGGATTTGCACCTAAAGGGAGCTGGCCCAACCCCCTATTCGAGATTTGCTGACGGACGGGCAGTATTGCGCTCTACAATTAGAGAATACTTGGCCAGTGAAGCGCTATTTTATTTGGGGATCCCTACTTCACGAGCATTATGTTTAATCACCAGTGACGAACCCGTATACCGAGAAAAACAAGAAAGAGCAGCTAAGATGATCCGAGTATGTCAAAGTCACCTGCGCTTTGGCCACTTCGAATACTTTTATCACAGTAAACAACCACAAAAGTTGCAAAGTTTATTTGACTATTGCTTTAAGTATCACTTTACTGAATGCGCCAAAGCCGAATCTCCTTATCTAGCATTGCTTGAAAAAATAGTACAAGACACGGCTAAGTTAATTGCGAAGTGGCAAGCTTTTGGCTTTAATCATGGAGTAATGAATACAGATAACATGTCGATTCATGGCATCACCTTCGATTACGGACCATATGCGTTTTTAGATGATTTTGAACCGACTTTTATCTGCAATCACTCCGACCCTCAAGGTAGATACTCCTTTGATAGTCAACCGGGTGTAGGATTATGGAACCTCAATGCGTTAGCACAAAGTTTCACTCCGTACTTAGAAATAGAACAGATAAAGCAAGCGCTAAGCACCTACGAAGGAATTTTATTAAAAGAATATTCCACCTTGATGCATCACAAATTAGGCCTTGTCCCTAGTGCTGCAAATAGCGAAACCCATGCCCAGATCATTAATGTCTGGTTAGATATGTTAGCGGCTGAAAAAAAGGATTATTCTGTGACCTTCAGACAGCTATGTCAGTTTGATATATTGGATGATAATCAAAATTTACGGGATCAATTTATTAATCGTGAAAGGTTTGATGACTGGGCTAAACAATACGCCTTGGCATTATCAAAACAAGGAATCAGACAAACCCAACGACAAACCCAAATGCGCCATCACAATCCACATATAATGTTGCGCAATTATTTGGCGCAACAAGTAATAGATCGAGCAGAAGAGGGGAATTTTGAAATGTTTCACCAGTTTATTGCTGCACTAAAAAAACCATACGAAGAAATTGAGGAATACCAGAAATTCTCTGCGCCACCACCCGATTGGGGGAAACAATTAGAAATATCTTGTAGTAGTTAAGGTTAATAATTTTTGAAATCACACCGCTATTTTTGCAAAAGTAGTAGCAATAAAGTGCAATATACGCCAACGTATATTATTCGTAATAGCTACAGAGTAATCATGAAGTCACTCTACTCAATTGCTTTGATCTTATATTTTGTAGGCGCCTTTTGGTCCACAAATAACATGGCTGCTGAGCAGGTGGTGATATCCAAACAAAACGCTCAGGTCAACTTGCTGCCGGAAATTGACTGGCTAGTGACAGACAAAAGTAGACAGTTGTCCGATATTCAAAATTTACAAGAGTGGCAACGCAGTTATTTCCCCAATCAAATAAGCCAAGATAAAAGCTTATGGGGGAAAATCAAGATTGTGTTTGATGATCCTGATGAGAAACAATATTTTCTGACTGTAGACAACCCTTACCTGAACTATGTTGATGTGTTTTTATTGGACGAAAAAGAGCGCATCTTAGGCTCCTACCTAATGGGCGTGAATCGAGATTATGCTAAACGCCCTTTCAGACACAGACTATTTATTACTCCTATCAATGCAGAACAACAAGCTGTAACGGTTTTTCTAAGAATAAACGACGATGGCCCCTTAGTCTTTTCCATCGACATAGATAAACAGTCATCATTAGTCGAAAGAGAACAAGTACTGCTAGCTATCATTGGTTTTATTAGTGGTGGCCTTACTTTGCTCGCCTGTTATTTCTTTATTACTTATATCTTTATGCGTAGCCCAGTACGTTTTTGGTTTGCCCTTTCGAGTGCGGCATTTTTATTGTTATTTTTAAATACTAAGGGGGTATTAAGTCAAGTTATCGGTATCACTGCCTACATATCCAATCTCAGCTTTGCATTGTTTGGGTTATTATTACTCACGTCAGCAAAAGTCACCTTTGCCATTTTAGAAGGGGTTCCTACTATTTGGCGTTATGCCTTGTATAGTTTTGGCTTTATTACTCTGGGAATGGCTTTTTCTTCAGACAGCGGGCAGCAAATCACATTTTCAGTGCTCATGGCTGCATTTTCAGCTTTACTTGTCGGTTTGCTGGGATTTTTCTATCACAAACCCGACAAAAAAATTGCTAATTTAGTTTGTTTAATGGGGTTAGCTTGTATAGCTTTAAGCGGCTTTGGTCAAGTGACATTATTTTTAACTGGCATCCCATTAACACAAAAAATTTCCTTGCTGTTTGCTGTGTTCATCATGCTAGGCATAATGTTAGTCGCACTGGCAATTGAAGCCCATGAGCGTGTTATAACCAATCGCCACAGCTTACAACAACAGTTGGCAATAACAGATCTGCAACACTTTTATGATTTATTCAGGAATTCTGCAGAGGGCTTATATACCTCAAGCTTGGACGGTCAACTCATAAGCGTGAATCCAGCGATGTGCACCCTATTTGGTTATACCGATGTGGATGAAATGCTACGGGAAGTAGAGAATGCCTCGCAGTTCTACGCTAACCCTGAAGATCGTGCCATTATGCTAGGAGAAATACATCGAGGCGATAAAGTCATTGGTAAAGAAACCAAAGGTGTACGTAAAGACGGTAGCGAATTTTGGTTTGCAATCTCAGGGCAAATCAAACAAGAACAGGATAAGCAGTACTTATTTGGTTCTATTTCAGATGTAACCGAGCGCAAGCAATCAAATATTAGCCTTGAATATTTAGCCTCACACGATTCACTGACCGGTGTTTACAATAGGCGTGAATTTGAACGTAGACTGCAACGTGCATTGGTTAATGCTCAAAATCAAAATAGTGATCTCACCCTTCTCTACTTGGATTTAGACCAGTTTAAGGTAGTGAACGACACCTGTGGCCACAAAGCGGGCGACTTGTTAATTAAACAACTATCGGAAAAACTTGATGGGGTAGTAAAGGAAAAAGGCACCTTAGCGAGGCTGGGTGGCGATGAGTTTGGCGTATTATTAGAAGGCGATAACGCACAAATGGCTTATTTGCTGGCCAACAAACTACTGACTGCAGTGCAAGAATTTCGTTTTGTTTGGGAAAATCGAATATTCACCTTAGGCATTAGTATAGGACAAGTCCCTTGGCAGCCTAATATCAATTCACCAGAACAGTTATTAAGTATGGCAGACGCAGCCTGTTATTTAGCTAAGGAACGTGGCCGCAACCAAGTACATACCTATTCTGCTGAAGACATTCATATGCAACGATATGAATCTGAAATGTCCTGGGTAACTCATATTAACCATGCGCTGCAAAACGACAGCTTCGAATTATACTACCAACATTATCAATCCTTAAGTCAAAAAGCGCAGGGGCATCACTACGAAATATTACTTAGAATGCGCGATCAACAAGGCAATGTTATTGCTCCCGGGGCTTTTTTACCGTCTGCCGAACGTTATAGCCTTACCGCACAAATAGACCGTTGGGTTGTAGAGAATTATTTCAGTTGGCTAGGAAATAACCCGCAACACAATGCCGAACTAGAACGAGTCAGTATTAACCTAAGTGGTCACTCCTTAGCAGATAAAGAGCTTAAACTATTTGTTTTAAATGCCTTTGAAAAGCACAAAGTCCCCTATCAAAAAGTATGTTTCGAAATCACCGAAAGCATGGCGATTTTAAAAATGGATGAAACCTTAGAGTTTATTAATACCTTCCATAAATTGGGTTGTTTATTTGCCTTAGATGATTTTGGTAGTGGTTTTTCTTCCTATAACTATTTGAAAAATCTGCCCGTTGATCAAGTCAAAATTGACGGAAGTTTTGTTAAAGACATACTTGTCGACCCTGTTGATATGGCTATGGTGAATTCAATTAAAGATGTGGCTAAAGCAATGGGTATGGAGACAGTCGCCGAGTTTGTTGAATCTACAGAAATAATGGTTGAACTGGGTAAAATGGGGGTTGATTTTGCCCAAGGTTATGGCGTGGCTAAACCACATTCACTAAAAGATTTCACTGCACATAGATGATCTCAAGCTATTGTAAAACTCTGAATCATGCCCATATACTCAAATACTTCCAGATTGGAGATGTACTTTAACTTTGATGTCCAAGTACGCAGCTAGTGGGCGAATAGCCCGCAATTTTCCCATTAACAAAGTACGTTTTACACTATATGAAGCCTAAATCAGATCAGTATCAATATGTTAGCTCAGCCAATTTACCCACTCACTGGGGCAAATTTCACATTCATGGTTTTATTGATAATGAACTTGGGCAAGAACATGTCGCCTTGTCATACGGGAAATGGGACATTGATGATATTGTGCCTATTCGTATTCACTCTGAGTGTTTAACTGGGGACGCATTGTTTAGTACTCGTTGTGATTGTGGTGCACAACTAGAAAAAGCATTGCAAAACATCGTTCAGCAAGGCAAAGGAGTACTTCTATATTTACGTCAAGAAGGCAGGGGCATTGGCCTACTAAATAAAATTCGCGCATACCATCTACAAGATCAAGGCATGGATACCGTTGAAGCAAATGAACACTTAGGTTTTGATGCAGATATTAGAGATTATGGTATTTGTAAGTTGATTTTAGAAAAGCTGAACGTAAAAAATGTCAATTTAATGACCAATAATCCCAAGAAAAGTGTAGCACTTACCAGCATGGGCATTAACGTTGTAGAACGTACCCCCATTGATCATGGAATAACCGATGATAATCGACATTACATTCGCACAAAAACAGAAAAGTTAGGCCATCAGTTCGATAAACACCTATTTAAGTAAATTTTATTAAAGACCTGCCGCGTCCCTTAAAATCATTAGGTTATCTGCGGCAACATCCACCTAGCCAGAACGCGAGTTAAAAAACCTTTACGTCAGTATATATTCAGCCATGGTTAAGGCAAACAATCGTATAACCTAGTCTAACATCTTAAGTGAAACGCAATTTTGGTAACACTTGAGTTTACGATTATATAAGGAAAGGGTTATGCGAATCCAAACCAAGTACCTGTGCATTTATTTAAGTATTTTTTGCCTATTAGCAAGTAGCGCCCTGCAACCTGCTCAAGGGCAGCAAACAAACGATGCTGAAATTACCGAACTTGATCAAGCTCAACTAGATCAAATGTTAGCCCCGATAGCCCTATACCCAGACACCTTACTTTCACATATATTAGTGGCGTCGACCTACCCGTTAGAAGTAATCCAAGCAGCCCGTTGGCGCGCAGCCAATTCAGATTTAGATGAACAACAAGCACTCAATGCAGTGGAAGACAAAGACTGGGATCCAAGTGTACAAGCTTTAGTGCCATTCAATGACTTATTACAAAAACTAAGTGATGACTTAGACTGGTTGCAATCCTTAGGTAGTGCTTTTTTAGTGAATGAACAGCAGATATTAACAAGCGTTCAAAATTTGCGTCAAAAGGCCTATGAACAAGGCAACTTAACTAATAATGATTATGTAAATGTTGAGCATGACCAAGGTGAAATTGTAATAGAAACAGTACGTAGGGAAGTGGTTTATGTGCCCTATTACGATACTCGCATTGTCTATGGAAACTGGTGGTGGGACAACTATCAACCCTATTACTGGGATCGCCCAAGACATAGTATTTTTAGTGCGGGGTTATATTGGAGCATAGGCTTTAACATTCGTCCCAACTTCTATTTTGGAGGCTTTCATTGGCACAATCGTCACGTTGTAGCTAACTACCATTACCGTAAATATGCAAATAGACACTGGTCATCGCATCACAATAATCGCCAAATTGTGCGAGTTAAAGAATATCCGCGCTGGAACCATAACCAAAAACATAGAAGAGGCGTTCAATATCAAATTAACGGACAGCGAATCGTACGTAACATTAACGGTGGCAACAAACTCAAAAGTTATAAACAAATTGATAAACAAAGGGTGTTGAACCTGAGTGATTATGGCCATAGACAAAATAAGAGTACAAATAACATTAATGAGGCTAAACGCGTCAAACAAGCCTTAATTCATCAACAACAAACGGCTCGTCAAACCAAAACCTTCAAGGGGAATAAGGTGGCGAGTAATAAACAACGGATTATTAATCAAAGTAAAAATCAACAAAAGCAGGTTCTTAGCAAACAACATAAAACTAGCCATTACACTAAAGTGGACGCTAAGCAGAGAAATAACCAGAAATATTCATCAATAGAGGCGCAAAATAAACAACAAAAGCGCACCACAGTGAACTCTCAAAATAAGAGTCACAAATACAAATCAAACTATAAAAGCAGTACCAAAAGTAACAGTTATCGCGCCAAATCGAGCCAACAAAACAAGTCGCGGCCGGTAAAAGTGTCTCGCCAAAGTAAAAGTAGTGGTAAAGATCATTAACCTACTATTGATAACGACAATCTGCTCAAGTTATTATTCTTAATCCATTCAAAATAATAATTTGAGCTATTTTTTGCAAATTCAAATTGACGATCTCACCCACCCTAAAGTAGTGGAATTGTTGCAACAACATTTAGACGATATGTACGCCACATCACCGGCTGAAAGTGTACATGCCTTAGATCTAGAAAAACTTCGCCAACCAGATATCACCTTCTGGACAGTTTGGCAGCAACAAGACCTATTGGGTTGTGGGGCATTAAAGGCATTATCTTCGCAACATGCTGAAATCAAATCAATGCGCACGTCCCGCCAGCATTTGCGCAAGGGTGTAGCTACGCACATACTTGAACATATAATAATGCAAGCAAAAGCACGGGAACTAAAACGTATTAGCTTAGAAACAGGCTCTCAAGCCTTTTTCAAACCCGCTATTGCACTATACAAAAGCTACAATTTTAAATTTTGCGAGCCCTTTGCAGACTATCAAGAGGACCCCAATAGTAAATTTATGACATTGGTATTAGGGAGTGCAGATTAAATTTGGTAAAATGCACAATATCCTAAGGTTATATAAGTTACGCACCAAATGAATTTTAAAGGTAACCATATTCTGTCGGTCAATCAGTTCGACCGCGACGCAATTGAGCGAGTATTTAACGTTGCCCATCAAATGTTGCCCTATGCCAAAAGGCAAAAACGCACTACAGTGTTAGATGGGGCAATTTTAGGTAACTTATTCTTCGAGCCAAGTACCCGTACAAGAGTCAGTTTTGGCACAGCATTTAATCTATTAGGCGGTGAAGTGCGTGAAACCACTGGACTAAGTAACTCTGCTTTAGCAAAAGGTGAGTCATTATACGACACTGCCCGTGTCCTCAGCGGTTACTCTGATATTATTGCTATGCGCCATCCCGACTCAGGTTCAGTGGCAGAATTTGCCGAAGGCAGTCGCATTCCGGTCATCAACGGTGGCGATGGCGCTAATGAACATCCTACTCAAGCACTTTTAGATTTATATACTATCCAAAAAGAATTGCTCGATCACGGCAGCAGTATTGATGGTATGCATATCGCCATGATTGGTGATTTAAAATACGGTAGAACAGTACATTCATTATCTAAGTTATTATGTTTATTTAACAATGTTCGTTTTACTTTAATCTCACCTAAAGAGCTGTCTATGCCGAGCGCTATTATTGACGCCATTGAAAATGCAGGTCATCAGTATAAAATTACTGACCAATTTGAAGGCAGCGTGGATGCGGATATTTGTTACCAAACACGCATACAAGAAGAACGTTTTCCCTCGCAAGAAGAAGCCAATCAATACCGAGGTAAATTTCGACTCAATCAGCAAATTTACACCAAACATTTTCAATCAAAAACCGTAATAATGCATCCGCTACCTCGTGATTCCCGTGCAGAGGCTAACGAACTAGACAATGATTTAAATCTAAACCCTAATCTTGCCATTTTTCGTCAAACAGATAATGGTGTATTAGTACGTATGGCATTATTTGCGCTCACTCTAGGTGTGGAAAACATTGTTACCCAGTTTGATCGTGAAGTGCTTTGGCACGTAAATACTTAACTAACAAATTATTCAGCTAAAAATTCAACTAATAAAAAGAAGTCATTATGCAAAAATCAAAAAGCCTTTTCGACCGCGCTAAACAACATATTCCTGGCGGCGTTAATTCCCCAGTTAGAGCCTTTAAGGCAGTAGGCGGCACTCCCCCATTTATCAGTAAGGCTGACGGACCTTATATTTTTGATGTAGACGGCAAACGTTATATTGATTACGTACAATCATGGGGGCCAATGGTACTAGGGCATAATAATCCTAAGATTCGCCAAGCTGTGATTGATGCAGCAGCCAATGGGTTAAGTTTTGGAGCCCCCACCGAAGCAGAAGTGATCATGGCAGAAAAGGTCAGCGAGTTAGTCCCCTCGATGCAAGTATTACGTATGGTCAACTCAGGTACTGAAGCCACCATGAGTGCGATACGTTTAGCGCGAGGATTCACTAATCGCGACAAAATTATGAAGTTTGAAGGTTGTTATCATGGTCATGCCGATGCTTTGCTGGTTAAAGCAGGATCAGGAGCATTAACCTTTGGAGTGCCTAGCTCTCCTGGCATTCCTGCTGATTTTGCCAAACACACTCTGACCATGGAATACAATAATCTAGATTCAGTCATTAATGCGTTTCAACAACATCCAGAAGATATAGCCTGCATTATTGTTGAACCCGTCGCAGGTAACATGAATTGTATTCCTCCTGTTGATGGTTTTTTACAGGGGCTTAGAGATATCTGCGATCAATATGGCGCATTACTAATATTTGACGAAGTGATGACAGGTTTCCGAGTTGCACGTGGCGGAGCCCAAGAAAAATACAACATTAAACCAGATCTCACTTGTTTAGGAAAAGTGATTGGTGGCGGTATGCCAGTAGGCGCATTTGGTGGTAAAGCCGAAATAATGCGACATATTTCCCCTGATGGCCCTGTGTATCAAGCTGGTACACTATCGGGTAACCCTGTGGCTATGGCTGCAGGCTTAGCATCGCTGGAAGAGATCCAGAAAGTAGGTTTATATGATCAATTGACTAAAACTACACAAACCTTGGCGGAAGGATTTAAAACCCTAGCGAACAAACACGGTATTCCGATGTCTGTTAACTACGCCGGCAGCATGTTTGGCTTGTTTTTTACTGATGTAGAGCGAGTTACCAACTACCAACAAGCCATTAGCTGCAACACAGAACAATTTAACCACTTCTATCATGGTATGTTAGACAATGGTGTGTATTTAGCGCCGGCATCCTATGAAGCAGGCTTTGTATCGGCTGCACATGATGATGAAATTGTGCAACAGACTTTAGCTATAGCCGATAAGGTATTGGCGAATGTTGCCGCTCGATGCAATTAATCAATAATGAGACTGCTAACCAAACCTTGGTTTTAGAGAGATAAAATACACCCAATGCTTGAGCAAGTATTACAACCATTACCGCTGTTTTTATTGGCTATCATTGCACTGTTCACAGTAGTGTTAATCATGCTTCTTAAAAAAACAGCGCGTTTAAGCAGCAGTAATGCCACTTGCAATCAACAAGCTGACACCAGTGCACAACAATCATCAAGCGATGAAACCTTACAACAATATAAGGACAAAGCTGATGAAGCGATGCGTTTAAACCAGACTTTTCGTAAGTTTGTACCTAAACAATTTGTTGATCACTTCGCAAAACATGGCTCAGAAGCCTTAGAACTTGGCCGAGCTGACGAAGACGAGCTCGCCATTTTATTTTCAGATATTCGAGGTTTTACTAGTTTATCTGAACAAATGAGCCCACAAGAATTAATGAATTTTTTAAATTCCTACTTTTTACGAATGAACGAACCCATTCATAAAAATAAGGGGTTCATTGACAAATTTATTGGCGATGCTGTTATGGCGTTATTTGATCGGCCAACAGGCACCAATACCGATAAAGCCCAAGACGCCATTCGTGCTGCGCTGGACTTACGTTACGCCATTAATCTTTATAACGAACATAGAGCTAATTGTAATTACCCGCCAGTGAATATTGGTATAGGGATCCATTTTGGCCCAGTGATAATTGGTACAGTTGGCTCTGATGACAGAATGGACACCACTGTAATAGGCGACAGCGTTAACATTGCCTATAGGCTTGAGGCTCTTGCACCCAAATATAATACTGACATAGTCATCAGTGCCCAAACCCTGCATCAAGCCGATGCCAAAGGCCTGTTTGAATACCGCTTATTAGACTGGGTAAGAGTTAAAGGCAGAAAGGCCTCAATAGAAGTCTACGAAATAATCGATCACCAAGCCCCCAATATAAAACACTTAAAACTCGCCAACGCTGAGTTAATTTCATTGGGTTTGGGGTGTAGAAAACAACAAAACTGGCAACAAGCCATCACCCATTTTCAACAAGCTTTGGATATCTACCCTGAAGACACTCTCGCCAAACATCATTTAGCCCAATGTGCTAAGTTAAAAAATACTGAGTTGGCAGAAGATTGGGATGGGTCAATATTATTAGAGTAATAGTACGCCTCAACAACACTGACTCAACTTTTAACAATTTGTAATTGCGACCACAATTCAGTCCAACGTCCTATTTTTTCAGCATTACTCAATTTTTTTGGTGAAACAGCAACACTTCCCTGTAAACTCAAATATTGTTCCAAAACCTTGGCATTTACACTGCCCACAGACTCTTCTTCAGAAAGATAACAAACACCTACAATCGTCTGGCAATGACTACATTGCAAAAAAGTAGCTTGTTCTGAACCTTGTTTTTCATAACGCAAAGGGCTGTTAGATACAAAGGTGATCTGACCTTGTGGATCAGATAAATATTCAATACCTCGCTGCATACAATACTCACAATCACACTTTCTCGAGGTGTAACTGCTTAACTTTTTTGGACAAGAAAACTCTATGGTCACTTTGCTACAGCAGCATTTTCCAAAATATTGATACATTAGGTAAAGTGAAGCTTAATCTTTAGCTTGTCGTTTGATAAAAGTAATAGATGGCGCAAAAAATGCGCCACCAGTTTCGGCTGTGGTGTAGTCTAGTAACTTGTCGTATGTGCCTTCTTCATCACCAAAAATCATACTCCTGAGCATTTTAATAAATGGCTCTGGGCTACTGGCACAAGAAACAAAATATAAGCCCTGCACTGACATATCCCCGTAAGGCATGCTTTGTCTGAGCATTTCTATACTTTTACCGTTCTCGTCTTTCAAACTGGTACGTTTTGTATGGGAAAATGCGGCCTTTTTGTCACTGGCATATTCAACGTTATCGGTCTTGGTTCTGCCAATTACGTCTTCTTGACTGCCTTTTGGCAGTAGTTGCCACTTAGTCATATTATGGCGGTAGCGCTGCACATGAATATAACTACCACCAGCAAAGTCTGGGTCCTTGTCACCCACTATGGCCACATCAAACTTGTGCATGCCACGGGGATTTTCTGTGCCGTCCACAAAACCCGTTAAGTCTCTGCCATCTAAATATCGGAAACCTCGCACTTCTTCATATAAGTCAACGTGGGGTTTTAGCAACTGAATAATTTCTGTACCTATGGCATGACAGATATCCATTCGATCCGCTTTGACTTGAATAAAGAGATCACCAGGAGAATTAGGCGCACTGCGATCGTCACAATTCATACAAGGAAACGGAGCTAATTCATTGGGGATAATGTCAGGGTAAAGCTCATACCAATAATCTGTGCCTATGGCCAAAACGCCCGATACCATTGCTTCGTAATATTCTTCGTCAAAATGTGTAAACAAATCGAGAATACGGGCTAATTTTACTCGCATCGCTTGGGTGTCATCATCTACTACTGTAAATGTCAGATACAATGCATGAAGATTAGGTTCTGCGCAGATACCTTTTTGAGCCTGAGTCATAATGCTAAGACCTCAAATTCTGTAATGCTTTGATGCGTATTTCTAATGGAGGATGACTAGAAAATATTGCCTGCATTTTACCCGCATTAATGGCCAACGCCGCCATTTCATCAGGTAACTTTGGGGTTTCTTTAAAACTACGCAAACGTTGCAGTGCTGCAATCATATTATTTTGGCCAGCTAATTTTGCGCCGCCAGCGTCCGCTTTAAACTCTCTGTATCTGGAAAACCACATAACAATCATAGTCGCGAATAACCCAAGCAGGATCTCAGCTATAAAAGAAACAATCCAAAAAGCGGGTCCATGTCCTCGTTCAACTTTAAAGACAACTCGGTCAACAACATGACCAATTATACGCGATAAAAACACCACAAAAGTATTTACTACACCTTGAATCAGCGTCATGGTCACCATGTCGCCATTTGCCACATGGCTTACTTCATGTGCAAGCACAGCTTCCACTTCATTTTTTGGCATGGCATCCAAAAGCCCAGTGCTCACGGCAACCAAGGCATTATTTCTATTCCAACCGGTAGCAAAGGCGTTAGGTGAAGAATGGGAAAAAATACCGACTTCTGGCATACCAATCCCCGCTTCTTTAGCCATATTCTGTACTGTGTTAACTAACCAACGTTCAGTTTGGTTTTCTGCATTGACAATAATATGTACTTTCATGCTGCGTTTAGCCATAAACTTGGATAAAAACAACGAGATAAAAGCACCACTGAAACCTATCACTGCGGCATATACCAGCAAAGCATTAAGATCGAGGTCAACACCGTTATCAGCCAATAAACCTTGGATCCCAAATAGACTAAATACTAGCCCCAACAAAGCCATAACAGCTATATTGGTACCTAAGAATAATAGTATTCTCATTGTTTAACATTCCCCAGCAATAGAATTCAAAATCAGCATAGCGTATCGAAATTTAATGTTTTTCTTAGACGCATATTAACAGTAATGTTATTTTCTCCAATGCACTTTAATTACACACTAATAGCCCGCTGCTTGCCCATCTTTACGACTTTCAGACGCGCCATAATATACCCCTGTTTGAGGATCACGCATAATAGCTTGATATCCCCCATATGCTCCCACTGTATCCCGTAGCTTATGCCCTTTCTTAAGCAACTCTCTTTTCACTTTAGTATCAAACCCAGACTCCAAACTGACATAACCACCGTCTGTCATGATTTTACCAGTTGCTTGGCTTGAACCAGAATGCAATATACGAGGTGCATCACCCGCTTCTTGTAAATTCATTCCAAAATCAATTAAGTTCACCACAATCTGTGCATGCATTTGTGGTTGTGCTCCTCCTCCCATCACACCAAAACTCACCCAAGGTTGACCATTTCGAGTAATAAATGCAGGAATAATCGTATGAAAAGGGCGTTTATTAGGGGCATACACATTAAAATGCCCTTTTTGTAAACTAAACAACTCGCCTCGGTCTTGCAGCATAAAGCCTAAACCTGTGGGTGTCATACCCGATCCCATGCCACGATAGTTACTTTGAATGAGGGACACCATATTACCGTCTTTATCAGCAGTGCTGAGATAAATGGTATCTCCATCATTTAATCCAGCATCAAACCGTTTAGCGGCGGTGGTGGTGTCGATTAACTTACGGCGCTTCTGGGCGTATTCTTTTGAGATCAGCCAATCAACCGGAATATCATTAAAGGCAGGATCGGCGTAATATTTGGCGCGGTCTTCAAACGCCAGCTTTTTTGCTTCAACAAAGGTATGCACATACTGCTCAGAGCCAAAACCCATACCTTCAACATCAAACTGTTCAAGCAGATTCAAAATTTGTAACGCTGCGATTCCCTGACCGTTAGGCGGTAATTCCCAAATATCGTACCCTTTATAATTGGTAGAAACAGGCTCTACCCACTCTGAGGTGTGACTGGCTAAATCTTGGTAACTTAAAAAACCTCCTTGTTCTTTCATGTAAGCAGCGATAGAGCGGGCAATATCCCCTTTATAAAAAACGTCTCGCCCCCCAGTGGCTATTTTTTCATAGGTCACTGCTAATCCTTTATTCTGAAATATCTGACCTTTAACTGGTGCCTTGCCATTTGGCATATATGTATCTTTAAAACCTGCAAACTCACTCAGTTTAGGCGCACTTCGCTGCATGTAATAAGCGATTAACTCACTCACAGGGAAGCCCTTTTTTGCGTATTCAATACTAGGCGAAAGAATACTGGTCATGGGCAAGCTGCCAAACTTAGCATGTAGTTCAAACCAACCATCTACCGCTCCAGGAACAGATACAGGTAAAGGTCCATGGGATGGAATATGGTCTAGTCCCTGTAACCCAAAATGTTCAAGGGTGAGTGACTTTGGTGAGCGCCCTGATGCATTGAGTCCATATAACTTCTGGGTTTTAGCATCCCAAACAATGGCAAATAAATCCCCTCCTATACCACTGCCTGTTGGTTCAACTAAACCTAACATCGCATTAGCCGCAATAGCTGCATCTATGGCATTGCCGCCCTGTTTTAGGATGTCTAAGGCGACTTGTGTGGCTAATGGTTGGCTAGTCGCCACCATAGCATTTTGCGCTATCACTTCTGAACGGGAGGCAAAAGGTTCGCCTGTAATTCGGTCGTAAGCAACACTAGAAGAACTAGCGAAAACCAAAGTCAACATACTCATTACTATAGATATTTTCATTAGCCACGGATTAACAATTAATAGTGTTATTAGGATACTCTGATTTGAAGCAGTGCTCTATTAGTTATACTCATAAAAAAGCCCCGCATTTAGCGAGGCTTCAAGTTTTTTAATATTCTAAATATCAGATTTTAGAATACCATTTTTATTAAGAACGTGAAGTAGTGAAGTCAGGGTAAGCTTCTAAACCACACTCACTCATATCAACACCTTCAAACTCTTCTTCATCTGTTACACGAATACCAATGACGGCTTTAATGATTGCCCAGACTATGAAGCTAGTACCAAACACCCAAACAAAGATAGTAGCCGCACCAATTAACTGACCACTAAATGTCGCAGCATCAGGGTTAGTAACAGGAACAAGTAATAAACCTAATAAACCTACTACACCGTGAACTGAGATAGCGCCAACTGGATCATCAATCTTAGCTTTATCAAGAGCAATGATACTAAACACAACTAAGATGCCACCTAAAGCGCCAAACAAAGTAGCTTGTAGAGGTGAAGGTGTAGAAGGTTCAGCAGTAATTGCAACTAGACCAGCCAAGGCACCATTTAATGCCATAGTAAGGTCTGCTTTCTTAAACAAGATGCGGGCTAGGATAAGCGCAGCAACTAAACCACCAGCCGCGGCAGCGTTAGTATTCATAAATACAACTGCTACACTATTAGCACTTTCAACACTTGCAGTCGCTAAAACAGAACCGCCGTTGAATCCAAACCAGCCCATCCACAAAATGAATGTACCTAAAGTGGCAAGTGGTAAGTTAGAACCTGGAATCGCATGTGCTTTCCCATCAGCAGTATATTTACCTTTACGAGCACCTAGTAGTATTACACCAGCTAAAGCCGCTGAAGCACCAGCCATATGCACAATGCCTGAACCAGCAAAGTCAGAGAATCCAAGGTCACCTAGCGTGTACATACCAAATACTGCTTCTCCACCCCAAGTCCAAGCACCTTCCATTGGATAGATAAAGCCTGTTAGTACAACAGTAAAGGCTAAGAAAGCCCAAAGCTTCATACGCTCAGCAACCGCGCCTGAAACAATAGACATAGCTGTTGCAACAAATACCACCTGGAAGAAAAAGTCAGCAGAAGGAGCGTAAGTTGCAGCATCTTCAGCCACACCTGTTGCGCCATCAGCAGTGATACCACTTAAGAACATGGTAAAATCACCACCGCCGTACATAATTGAATAACCACATACCATGTACATGATGCAAGCAATCGAATACAAGGCAACGTTTTTGGTTAAAATTTCGGTAGTGTTTTTAGCACGAACTAAACCCGCTTCGAGCATAGTAAAACCAGCGGCCATCCACATGACTAGCGCGCCGCATATCAAAAAGTAAAATGTATCTAGGGCGTAGCCCAATTCAAAAGTAATTTCCACGGTTCCTCTCCTAAAATCTAAATGGCTTCGCCATCTGTTTCACCAGTACGAATACGAACGGCATGCTCTAAGTCATACACGAATACTTTACCGTCACCAATTTTGCCGGTTTTAGCTGCGCCAACAATGGCTTCCACTAAACGCTCGACGTGATCATCTTGGACAGCAACTTCAAGTTTCACTTTTGGTAAAAAGTCCACTTGATATTCCGCGCCACGGTATAATTCGGTGTGACCTTTTTGACGACCAAAGCCTTTCACTTCTGTGACAGTCAGACCGTCAATGCCAATTTCGGAGATGGCTTCTCGCACATCATCAAGCTTAAATGGCTTGATGATCGCAGTAACTAATTTCATGGTGTAGCTCCCAGTTTATTGTTATGTGTTGCAAGTAATTGCCAGAACTACAACAAGTCCTATGCCATATTTTTTTACTAATAAAATCAAAGTGTTAAACAGTTGAGAGTGTGAATTGTTACATTTTATTGCGTTTCTTTGGTGCAACCATCAAAAATGGGATCAACTTGGTGCATGCTGCTAAAACAGGCTATTTTAGACGAACACAATCACTCCCCTTGGAAAAAATATCAGTGCGAAATTCTCTATTGTGGTTTATTGTTCCCCCAAAAAATCCAAGGGATAAAAAATGCAATACGACATATCCATTACAGAAAACATTGCTTGCATCACCATAAAGGGCAACCTTAACTCCTTAGATTTGATGTTTATGTTTCAAAGCAAAGATTACATAGAGGTAGTCAATCACTATAAAAAAATTCTAATCGACTACACCAACATTAGCGGCGTTTCGTTAACGGCTGAAGATGCCGTTGCTATTACTATGCTGGGAAAGATGGCCTTGGAAAACCTAGGTAAACTAAACATTGCGGTGGCTGTTAATGAAAACGAACGGGGTGTGTTGGAAAAAGTCACTAAAAGTATATTTTCTGATAGCCAGTCCGAAGTAGTTATTAAAGACGCTAGAGATGAGGCACTAAAAGTACTGAGTTCATTATAAGCTCACCCCTATTGGCTTTAAGTATTATTGCTATTTTGAACTAATCCAATACAGGGTACTCTATAAAATCCTAAACTTTTATCAAGGGCATGCGCGAGCATCAGTGTTTAAAAGAAACAAGTTTCTATTCTTATCAGTTTTTGCGCACCTGATAGTAATATATGTTGTAGCTCAGTCGGTTATGTTTCCTTCAGTATTAGACTCGCCTGCAAAAAAGCCAAACATCATTCAAGCAACCTTAGTATTTGATTTACCCCCTCTCCCAAAAGAATCAGTTGAAGTCATTGAAGATGAAACACCTCAACCCGTTGAGCCACAAAAAAAGGTGCCTGTTGCTGAACCACCTGAAGAGAGTCTAATTGAACCTGTTGTAGAGCCGGAGATACAACTCCCGCCACTCTCATTGCCTAAACCTAAACCCGAAGAAACGCTACCACAAGAAACCGAACTAAATGATAAGGTTACTGACATTATTATTTCTGATAAAGAGACCCTACCTTTAGACAATGCAGAAATGAGCTCTTCCGCATCAAGCATGGTGAGGCGCCATCTAAACAGCTTTCAACAACTGCAACAAAATAGAGTGGCAGAACAAGCTTCGCGGAACTATCAAAATCGTAAAAACTCCCCTGACATAAATAGTGAAGTACAAAACCCTTTTATGACCGAAGATGAAAAGCTCAGAGACAGCTTAAAAGTCCGTGCAGATTGCAGTAGTGCCAGCAAACAAACAACTGCTGTTGTGTTAGGTTTTTTAGGGGCCCAGATTGACTGTTCAAAACCCCCTCCCATCACAGGTTTCATCCAAGACAGGATAAATAAAACATCGCACTTACCCAGTCAACATCAACAAAAAAACAAAAAAAGGCCACAATCTGTAGTAATAAAAAATTAGCTGATGTGTGGGACGTTTTCTCATTCTGCCTAGGTGTATTGCTTAAATTTGAATTCACAATCAAGCCGCATAAGGCCACGACTTCAGGCTAGGCCCTTAACCAAATATTCCCCCAAAAAAACCTTTAAAATTCTCTGCCACTGAGGATTCACCAAAAGTGTTTTTAGGCATTGCAGAGATTTATAATACTAAAGTTGCCAACACACTAAAGAGCCTTTTAGTTTTACTTTAATTATCCATAGCGTGCATAACTTAAACCTATCCCAAAGGTGATCTAGAACAAATCTCACATCCATTTAGAGACACGTAAAATTTACTTCCAACAAATCTAACGATTAAGGAATTAATTACTAGCAAATGAGATTCTAAAAGGATAATACGCAAAATAAAACCTTACTTAACGTGAAAAAATTCGCTTACTTTTTTAATGTGTTACATCTTTGCCGTTTACAGCGGCGAACTACACGATAAGTTGAGAGCGTTTTATGATTAGAATACCTACAAACCCAAAGCAACCACTTAGCCTAATTTATTTAGATGCAAACGCTACGACTCAGGTTTTACCTGAAGCTGCTAAGGCAGCTTTATCAACCATGGAAACACTCTTTGGCAATCCCAGCAGCAGTCATGTAACTGGATTACAGGCAAAACAAATAATTGAAGATACCCGCCAACAAGCTAGACGCGTTATTGGTGCAGGTGACGGTAAAATTATATTTACCAGTGGCGCTACTGAAGGTATTCAAACTGCCATTTTATCGGCGTTATATGATGCGAAAAAAACACTTGATAACAAAAAGAAATATTGCCTTCTGTATGGTGCAACAGAACATAAAGCAGTCCCTGAATCACTCAAACACTGGAACAAAATTCTTGAAATAAACGCTGAGGTAAAAGCCATTCCAGTGAATGAAATGGGTCAACTTGATATGGACTTTATAGCACGAGAAGTACCCAATGCTTTAATGATTTGTACCATGGCTGTTAACAACGAAACCGGAGTTTGCCAAGACATCGATTTACTAGACCAGACCATACGTGCCAATAATAGTCATACCGCATGGATGGTTGATTGTGTGCAAGCATTAGGCAAAACCAATATGGACTTGGCAAAAACCAGTATTGATTATGCGCCATTTAGTGGCCATAAACTTTATGCTCCAAAGGGTGTTGGTTTTATTTACGTCAAAGAAAATACGCCATTTACAGCATTTATTGCCGGTGGCGGCCAAGAAAGTGGATTACGTTCAGGAACTGAAAATTTACCAGGGTTAGCGGCATTAAATGTGATTTTTAGCATGCTAAACGGCGAGACTCAGCACACCTTTACCCCTTTAAACACTCTCCACCTATTTCGCAAGCAAATTGCAGCGGCCTTAACCCTCGCGTTTCCTCACATTGTGTTTAATCATAGTTTCGAAAATTCAGTACCGACAACCATCAATTTTGCGATCCCTGGCTTTAGCTCTAAAGAAATCATGGATCTATTCGACGCAGCGAATATTCGAGTCAGTTCAGGATCGGCTTGTAGCTCAAAAGTCACCAGAAGCTTTGTATTGGACGCTATGGGACTTCCTGTATGGCAAAGTGAATCAGCTATTAGAATGTCTTTTGGACCAGCTATGACTCAACAGGAAGTTGACCTTGCTTGTGATCGAATAGTATTTGCAGCTAAAGCGTTAGGGCAAAGCTGTTTAACCACAGACACAAATATTATCGCCGACAAAACAGAACTAAAAGGTCTTGTACAGTTTAAAGTGGGAGGCAGTTGCAGCTGGTTATATGTGGATAGAAAAACTAAAACAGCCATATTTATAGATCCACTACCCGAGTTAACAGAGCGCCTAAAAATTTTATTGAGCTGCCAAGGCCTTAGCTTAATTGCCGTTATCGACACTCATGGCCATGCCGATCATCCCTCTTGTAGAACAACCCTTGCAAATGACTATTTACCCCAGCAACAAACAGATTTTCTAGGATGGCCAGTTAATTCAAAAACAAACAACATTAACGGTAAAAGTTACCCTTACATTAACTTAGGCGACAAATGGTTAGTAAAAGTAAACACGCCAGGACATACCAGCGACAGTATGAGTCTATTACTTTGTGATCCAGTTAAAGCATCAACAGAAGAATTGGTTGTTCATTATGCATTTTGCGGAGATTTAATTTTAATGGACAGTCTCGGCAGAACAAATTTTTCAACCAGTTGTGCAGCGGCAATGTATACCAGTTTACAGCTTTTGAATTCCCTTATTGGCCCACAAAGCCTTATTTGTCCAAGCCATGATTATAATAATGAGTTCACCACCAGTATTTCAGCAGAAGTATCTCGTAACTCATTACTTGCACAAGTTATAGCAAATGAAATAAATATTGAAAAATTCTCCGTTCAGAAAAGAATCATGGATACACATATTGTCGACCAATCAGGTAGTGAAATTATGTGTGGTGCCTTACTAGGATCATGCCAACAAAATTCGGCCCATGAATATACTAGTCGCAGTTTGGCTAAGGCCTTAGAACAACCTAATAATATTAAGTTAATTGATCTTCGTGAGCCTCACGAATACGCATTACAACACGATGAAAATTTCGAAAACAATGTACCACTGACTCGACTAGTCGATTTTGTTCAGCAGCATCAGCATAATAAACAACAACCACTAGTATTGGTTTGTCGAAGTGGAAGCCGTTCACAATTAGCGGCTCAAGCATTGCTCCGCTTAGGGTTTGAACAGGTAGGGCATTTGAAAGGTGGCTATGCCTTACATCAATATTAAATCTCTACTATAAAGCCACGGTGAGTCTGCTGGCGACAGATTTAAAGTCACTTACAAATCTAATTATTAGTATCACTAAGAGTTGTTTAAATGTTGATTGTGTTAATTGGAGCAAGCTTTATTGGCCTGAGCCTAGGTATTTTAGGATCAGGCGGTGCAATATTAACGGTACCGATGCTAATTTATGGTTTGGGTTATTCTGAAAAAGTAGCGATAGCCAGTGCTTTGGTTATTGTTGGTACTATCAGTGCGACAACAGCTTTAATAGGGATAAAGCGAAAAATGGTCAATTGGACACTGGTCATATATTTTGGTGGTCCCAGTATGATCAGCGCCTACATTGGAGCTTGGGGTAGCAACTTTGTTTCAGGCTCAACACAGGTAATAGTATTGGCAATGGTAATGCTTACGGCTGCATGGAAAATATTTCGAACTTTGCAGGTACAACCGACTAACAAACTGAATCGATTGTTAACCGTATTGCAAGGTATTGGTGTTGGATTACTGACTGGATTTGTTGGTGTTGGAGGTGGTTTTTTAATTGTTCCTGCCCTAGTTTTATTGGGAGGAATAGTAATGAGTCAAGCCATCTTTACTAGTTTGCTAATAATAGCAATCAATTCAGGATCGGGATTTATTAAATATCACGCTATTCTTCAAGAAAATAATCAGCTATTAGATTGGCCCACAATTATCCTAATATCACTTATAGGTATTGCGGGCAGTGTAATAGGTCAATATTTTGCGATGAAATTACCTCAGCAAAAAATCAAAAATGCTTTTGGCGTATTTTTAACCATAATGGCAATCTTCATATTTAGTCAAAATTACTGATTAAGATTTGCCAACTCTTAACCAAAAACCCGCTCCCACAAACTTTTCGGTTTATCTGGCACAGTAGACTCGCCCAAACACTTTTTAGGCACCGGAGGTAAAGCATCAGTGATGGCAGGCTCACTATTAGGTGTAAGTTCAACCTGCTTTGTTGTTGTGAAAAGAGACTAGAGATTACACTTTCTTACCCAACCAACTGAGTCGATAAGTGATTAAAAACTCTTCTATATCGCAAATTAATTCAAGTTAACTAGACCATTTACTTACTTAATAAATCTACAAACATATTCGTTACTTTCTCTCTGTCAACTTCAAATACAACATTAACTAGTTGTTCACCCAGCTCCGGATTGCGACCTTCAGGCCAAGTTATGATAGAACCGTAATTAGGACCTTGGTTGATATCAATACTGATGTACATCTTAGCTGTTACAGAAATTATGTCGGGTTCCAGAAAAATTGCTGACTCAACTTCATCCCATAACTGAAATCCCGGCTGGGCGAAACGAGTTACATAATTTGCAACAGGCGTCTTAGAGCTCTTGATTGTTTCTAGCATTTCAGGTGAGCTAAATAACCCCACAGAAGTATCATCACTAACTAACGTAAGTTTTTGCCAAGGACTGTGATGAACTATCCAAGCGGCTTCCGGATCCCAAGCCTGATTAAATGTTGTACGTGGTGCGTAGGCAACCTGACTAGTAAAGACGCCATGCTCTGCAGAAAGATCTAGGTTGAAATACCCTCCTAACATTATTACTTCTTTAACCCGTGAAGCAAAACTTGGGTCTAAGCGTTGGGCCAATGCCAGATTCGTTAGTGGACCCATGCTTATAATAGTAATTTCACCGGGGTATAGTCGAGTTTGCTCAATTAGAAACTGGGCTGCGTGACTTGAATAAGGCTTTAATTTCGGAGCGCCTTCTGGAAAGTCAGGGATAACATCAGCTTCATGAAAGTCAGCTCTAACCATATGGTCATTGGCTGGCCATTTCTCTGTCCAAGCTCCTTTGTAGCCTGGTTTTCCGTACAAAGCATCACGGCGTATGGCCATTTTTTTATTGTTGATTAAAGGGTATGTGGCACCTGCCGCAACGGGAATTTCGGTTCGCTCCACCAGTTCAAGCATACGTAAGGTACGTGACGTTTCTTCTGCCTGCCAACCGTCACCACTTACTATGGTAATTCCCAACAACTCAACTTCAGGTGAATTCATTATCATCAAAATTGGTTGAAATCCAGGGCCTTCAAAGGCGTCTTGATCAACTATAACTTTAGCTTTGTTGGCCAAAGCTGTCCCACTGGTAATGGCTACACCTGATAGTAGACCTACCAAAATAAATGCAGTATTGAGTATTTGTTTGTAACTAGATTGATAAACCATTGTGTTCCACTATTTGAGTATTTGTACAGGCAACGCAACAATTAGACCATTGAAGAATATAGTATTAAGTGTCTGTTTATTAAGTGATTTTATGTGAAGGTTTACTTCAAACTTTTAGATTACATTCACCACTATTGACCATTTAGTCAATATTAGTATTGTTTTGGTGCATATCCCGTACTTATTTAGAATAATAATAATTACGAATTCAATTAAGCTACTACATTAAATTCTACGCAATCAAAATGCCAACCTAAATTTAGAGACGATGGGACTGCCCCGTTTTAGACCATATACAATGAAGTTACAGAATAGAATTAAATGATTACTTATATTCTTGATTTCATTCAGACAAATTCTTTTGCCATGTAATATTTCCAGAGACTATTAGTTAATAACAACACTGAAAGAGTTTTAGAAAGCTTAGTCGTTACTTTTGTTATCACCGTTTATATGCTCACGCCTGGGATTCACTGCACTCTCTGCTATATTCTGCCTCACTTTGCGTATTCTGCTCTTAACCAAAAATCCGCTCCCACAAACTTTTTGGTTTATCTGGTACAGTGGACTCGCCCAAACACTTTTTAGGCACCGGTGGTAAAGCATCAGTGATGGCAGGCACACTATAGGTGTCGGTACACCCGGCTTTACTTAAATGTCCGGTTGCATTATCAAAATGCGCAATGCCCAAGCCTTCAGGGAAACGTCGCACCAAAGACTTCGGCTCTTGTTGTTGCTGATATGCGATAAACAACTGCATTGCCCCACTTGCACCGCTTAAATTAACAGGCTGGTTGTTATCTTTGCCAATCCAGCTAGTGACTAAAATATTTTTGTCAAAACCACTAAACCAACTATCGCGATAATCGTCAGTGGTCCCAGTTTTTCCTGCCATATTAATATCAGGAAAGGTTGTGCGAATGGCTTTTGCAGTACCTTCCAATGTGACCTTGTGCAAAGCATAATTCAGTAAATAAGTAGCCTGCTCGTCTACTCGCTGCTCTTCAGCTACATCAAAGTTCCACAATAAGTTGTTATCTGGCGACATAATGGCGGTAATAGCATGCAAAGGTATATAACGACCATTATTGGCAATGGTTTGATACATCTGATTCACCTGTAATGGTGAAAAGTTAACTGCCCCCAAAGTGAGAGCGGGATACAACTCGAGTTCTTCTTCTACCCCTAAGCGCCAGATCGTATCGGCAATACTCCCCAAGCCTAGGTTCATACCCAATGTAACAGTGGGCACATTTAATGACCGACTCAAAGCGGTTAATAAAGGCACTTCTCCTCGGAATTTTTTATCTGAGTTTTGTGGCTCCCACATCTTGCCATAGGTGCTTTTGAGTTTTATGGGTTCGTCTTTTAGATGAGTGGCTAAATTATAGTCTGCGGCCTGCTCTAGTGCTGTAAGGTAGATAGCGGGTTTGATCAAAGAGCCAATAGAGCGTTTAGCATCCAGCGCCCGATTAAAACCAGCATAATCAGTATTGCGCCCCCCTACAATCGAACGAATTTCTCCAGAATCAATATCGGTCACTATCATGGCTGCTTCAAATCCGCTCTTGCCTAGTCTTTTTTCCTGTACTGCGACGCCTTTTGAAACAGCACGCTCGGCCTTGACCTGAGCGTTCGAATCTAAAGTAGTAAACACTTTTAAGCCTGACTGGCGAATATCTGGATTATCTAACACCAGCCTCAGCTCGCGGCGTACTTGATCCATAAAGGCCGGATGTTTGTCTTTTTTCAAGCTGGCGCCAGTAGCAAGTTTTATAGGCAACTTAACTAAGTCTTGATATTCGTTGGGTGTTAATTGATTATTTTCAAACATCAAACGTAATACTATGTTGCGTCTTTCTATCACTCGCTCAGCATATTTACGTGGGTTGTAATAGGAAGGTCCTTTGATTATCCCCACTAAGGTTGCAATTTCGTCGATGCTTAACTCGTTCAAAGGGCGATCGTAATAAAAATAACTGGCTAAACCAAAACCATAAACGCCAGTGTCACCGTTTTGACCTAAAAACACTTCGTTTAAATAGGCCTCTAAGATCACATCCTTGCTATATCTAATTTCTATGATAAGTGCCATCAGCGCTTCTTTAGCTTTACGTACTAAAGATTTTTCACGGGTTAAAAACAGATTTTTCACGAGTTGCTGGGTTAATGTGCTGCCGCCCTGAACGGTGCGCCCCGCAGAAATATTGGCCATTAACGCCCGTAAGATCGAAAGTGGTGCTACCCCAAAGTGCTGATAAAAATCTTTATCCTCTACAGCCACTAAGGCTTGAGTCAAAATAGCCGGAACATTGTTAATTTGCACTAACATACGGTCTTCTCTACCGCTACTGACTAAGCGAGTCACAAGCCATGGCTCTAGAGAAATATTGGTGATTGCGTAACCACTACTTAAATCTTGGATTTGCTCTATACGTTGATTTTTGATGGTTATCTCAACGTAGCGCAAATCCTCCGAGCCATGAGAAAAATCAAACTGACGCCTTTGAATACGGATACGATTACCCAAGACTTGGTATTCACCAGAACTGTCAGCACGAGCAAGTTTTCGATAGCCCAATAGTTGTAATTCTTCTTCAATTTCTTTGATGCTTATTTCTTGTTTTACCCTCAAAAACATCGGTCGAGCATAAATTTGAGCGGGCACTTGCCATTTATTGCCTGCAAATTTAGCGCTTATTTGGGCATCTAGGTATACCCCATAAGCACCTATCACTAAGATAAAAATGAACAATAACTTAGCCCAATGGCGAACAACCCAACGGAAGGGATTGAGCCTTTTCCAAATTGAGACCTTTGACGCGGACTTAGATGTAGACTTCGCAGCTGCTGTTTTTGTTGCTTTACGTTTATCTGCGGGAATTTTACTCATTATTGACTGCTCATTCTTTTTTTAGTGCGCGTTGTGGCTTGGGCATTGGCCGGATCATCTGGCCAGTAGTGTCGAGGATAACGGCCTTTCATTTCTTTTTGTACCTCTTTGTAGCTGCCTTGCCAAAATCTCGGCAAATCTTGAGTGGTTTGTATGGGTCGGCCAGCAGGAGAGAGTAACTCAACAGTAACGGGAAATTGCTGCTGCGCTACAGATGGGTGTATTTTCCAGCCATAAAGTTCAGGCATACGTACCGATAAGGTCACGGTTTTATCAGAGGAATAAGTTAACTGCCCGCTTCTGCCACTAGGTAAGGCTAATCGCTTAGGAAATTCTTTGTTCAAATATTGTTGTTGTGCGTAGTCTAATTCACTCGATAGTTGTTGCAGAAAATGACATTGAGACAATTGTTGCCAAGTTAAGCTATCGACCAAATAGGGCATAAGCCAGCGATCAATAGAATTGAGTAATCCAGCTTCACTAAAATCAGGGAAGGCCATTGCTCCAGAAAAACCTGCTGCAAGTTGTACCCTAAAGATAAGTTGTTGCACCTCTTCATTGAATGGCAGACTTGCCATACCTTTTTCACGAATGACATCTTGCCAAATAGCAAGAATATGCTGCTGGGAAGGTCTTTTGATTGGCTGTTTATCAATGACAATCCTACCCAAGGTCTTTTGCAGTTCTGAGACTATTCTGTGATTTTTATCATCCCAGTGCACCCGCTCTTTTTTCTCAACCAAATAATCAAAATACTGCTCAATTTGTGACAGCGTTATCGACTCAGCATAAAGGATTTGTGCATTATCTTGTTGTCTATCACTGGTTTGCATAGTTGCGATTGCCAACCAACTTTGGGTGGTTAACGCGTCGTCATGATACAACACCGCACCACTTCCATTAACGAGCTGATATCGTTCATCTTTTCTTTGCTTTGCTAACCATTGTGGATACCCATAACCTACCAACACAGCCGTATCCTCGATTGGCCAAGCTAAAAGTTTAGATGCCAATTTTGAATGCCACTGGCGGATCGTTTGCCAAATAACATGATTCTTTTGCTGTAATACAAAATGCAATCTTGCCGACAAACTTGCTCCATTGTTTGTCCTGGCCATGGGATCTTTATTTTCAATTAATGCAGCTAAAGCACAGGCCATACTGAGGTGTTCTTGACTCATCTTGGCGCTTTTAATTAGCATCACAGCGATGCTAGGGTGGCAGCCCAAAGCATGGGCTTTGCGACCTAATGCTGTGAGGGTTTTGTGGTCATCGAATAATTCAAGCTGACGTAAAAGAGCAAAACCTTGGGATAACTGCGCATCATTGGGATGGTCCAACAATGCTAGATCCTTAACATCCGCCCCCCAAACGGCACTTTCTAAAATAAAACTGCTCATATCACTCTGCAGGATCTCAGGTGTACTTTGTTTGCTTAGGCGATCCTGTTGCTCTTTACTCCACAAACGGTAACAGGTACCCGCCGTTAAACGCCCAGCTCGACCAGCCCGTTGCGTAGCAGAGGCTTGAGATATTTTTTGGTTTTGTAGGTGTGTGATACCGCGATTTAGCTGAAAATTGGCTTTCTTCTCAATACCACTATCGATAACCATTTCAATTCCTTCAATGGTTAAACTAGTTTCAGCGATATTAGTGGCTAAGACAATTTTTCGTTTCCCGTGAGGGTGGGGCAATAACGCTCGCTGCTGTTCATTTTTGGACAATTCAGAGAACAACTTTAAGACTTCCACCTCAGCTTCAAAGTGTTGACTTAGACGTATTGCGGTTTTATTGATATCAAAGGCTCCGGGTAGAAACACCAAACAGTCATGCTGATGTTTAGGAAACACTTGTATAACCAGGCGACTCACTTTTTCAAACAAAGGTAAGTTCGAATTGTCTGGCTGATAAACAATCTCTACTGGGTAACTTTTACCTTCTGACTCTAACAATTTTGCTGCGGGTAATAATTGTTGTAGGGCTGCGACATCAAGTGTGGCTGACATCACTAACAAACGTAGATCCTCTCGCAGTGCTTGTTGTACCTCTAGACACAACGCAAGAGAAAAATCGGCATGTACACTGCGTTCATGGAATTCATCAAATATGACTAAACCTACATCAGGTAATTCAGGTTGGTTTTGCAACATTCGAGTTAGGATACCTTCGGTGACTATCTCAATACGTGTGTTAGCGCTTACTTTAACTTCACCTCTAATTCGGTAACCTATAGTTTCCCCAACAGGTTCACCTAATTGGCTTGACAGATAGGCGGCAATATTTCGAACAGCAATACGCCTAGGTTGTAATAAGATGATTTTTTTATCTTTAAATACAGTTAATTTGAGCAATGACAATGGCAGGCAGGTAGACTTTCCCGCGCCGGGAGGCGCCACAACAATGGCATCACCGTCAATCAGTTGTTTGTGAAGCGATGCTAGAATATGTTCAACAGGTAACAAATGAAATCTCTTTGCAGTTAAGGTGACTACGCACAAGTGCGTAAAATATCTATTCAAGATGATAACAAACATAAGGGGTAGCAGTATGCGGGCATTTTTGGGTTTAGCACCACACGCCGAGACTAAATTGGCCATTGAAGATTGGCGTAATAAAGCCTTTCCCGGTTTACATGCTCCAGTTCCTAAAGCAAACTTTCATATCACTTTGGCATTTTTGGGTAATGTATCCATTGAACAACTGGTTGCAATAAAGCAACTCATTGACAAAATGCCCAGAATATCAGCCTTTGACGTTTCACTCACGCATCTGGGTTATTGGTCAAAACCTAAGGCGTTTTGGTTAGGCTGCCGACAAACCGCTAACGAACACCTAACACTTGCCAAGCAAGTTCATCAAATAGCCAAAAAGTCTGGCCTGCAACTTCAGCAACAAGAATACGTGGCGCATTTGACCTTAGCGAGAAAATGCAAAATTAAACCGCCCGCCCCACTTGTGCCTGCAAATTTCCATTGGCATGTAGATCAGTTTCATTTGTTTGAATCAAAATCCAGTTCCCAAGGTGTGTATTACCCCATTCTAGAATCTTGGCACTTAGATGCAGACATTGAGAAGAAACCGTCACATCAGGTTAACTAGTTCATTTTAGATTTTGAGAGACTGCTATTCACCTCAAATTTCCACTTCTTAATCCCATTCAATTGCCATCAATTTCTGTTGATAGCCGCTGTATTTAAATCAGTCCATTAAATGCCAAAGAAGTATTTAGACCACCAAAGGCAAATGAGTTACTTAATGCAGCGGTTACCGATGCAGGCCTAGGGCAGTTGATGACATAATCCAAGTCACATGCAGGGTCTGGCCCCAAGTAATGTCGGGTAGCGGGCAGAGTTTGTTTTGTTAAGGCTAAAATTGTGGCTATTGCTTCTATTGCCGCACCTGCACCAAGCACATGTCCATGCTGAGATTTTGTTGATGAAACGGATAAACGTCTAGCGTGCTCGCCAAACACCCGGTGGATTGCTTGGGTTTCAGTGAGATCGTTTTGTTTTGTTCCAGAGCCATGGGCGTTAATATATTGAATGTCTTCAGGTGACATTTTTGCATCTTCTAGGCATGCCTGCATTGATGAGGTCGCGCCATTTACATGGGGTTGCACCAAATTATGAGCATCTGAGCTCATCCCTATACCCGATAACTCAGCGATCCCCTGAGCCCCTCGCGAGAGACAATGTTGCTCAGACTCTAAAATAAGCGTGCCGGCACCTTCGCCAATGATAAGACCTGAACGACCTTTAGAGAAAGGTCGGCATAAGTCAGGGGATAATACTCGCAAACCTTCCCAAGCTAGAAAGTTGCCTTCTGTAATACAAGCTTCAGCGCCACCAACAATGGCAATATCTATCAGATTGGATCGTATCATCATCGCCGCCATGGCTATGGCGTGACCGGCCGAGGCGCAGGCCGATGTAGTTGCAAATGCAGGGCCTGTAATGCCGTATTTCATGGAGATTTGGCTTGCGGCTGCACAGGGTATTAGTTTTGGCACCGTAAAGGGGTGAACACGAGATTTGCCTTCCAAATGCAGTTGCTTGTAAGATTCTTCTATCGTGGTTTGGCCACCCACACCACTGCCATATACAACGGCGGCTCGTGTACCAAATGAGTATAAGTCACCAAGCTTGGCTAGTTTAATAGCTTCTGCTGTGGCAATTAACGCAAATTGACTATAACGATCTAATTGTTTTAACTCCAAGGCACTAAAATGTGAAGCAGGGGCATAATTCTTAACTTCAGCGGCCACTTTCGTCACCACTTTTTTAGATGTAAACAAACTTATTTCAGTGGGATCTGAGGCGCACTCTTTTGCGAAAAGAGCCTGTTCAAGCTCGATACAATCCATTCCCAGCGACGAAACACAGCCCATTCCTGTCACTATCACTCTCGTCATGGGTTAGGCTTTCTGTTCAAGTAAGGTTGTAATCAGTTCTTCAATATCTTTGACTTTACTCATTGAGAGATTCATTTCTTCCAAGGTCGCTTCGTCAGGAATTTTTATGTCAAACATTTCTTCTAGGTCAAAAATAATTTCAACTAGAGATAGGCTATCGATGCCAAGGTTTTCCAGGTCATCTTCATCATTAATTTCATTCTCAGATAGTTTTGAATATTCAAGCAAGATTGCTCTGATTTGGGTCCTACATTGGCTCATGTTGTGACTTCCTTTTAAAGGTTGTTCTTAAGTATGGCGTGAAAATAGTGAGCACCAGGAACAATACTGCCACTAACAAAAAAAGCCTTGGGTAACGCTGATAGATGGTATTTTCGGTAATTGGCGTAACTCTCACAATTTTAACATTAGCATCATGTAACTTCAGCATACTGTTAGGATCAAATACTCCTTTGTGGTTAATAAGTCCGGAAATGCCGTTGTTTGTGACTCTTACTAATGGCCTTTGATATTCTACTGCTCGAAAAAGGGAAAGGGCCAAATGTACCTTTTTACCAGCCAAATCGGCAAACCATGCATCGTTTACCACATTTAACAAGACACTTCCCCCTGCCGCGACCCCCTGTCCAACTAAACCTGAAAATACTGCTTCGTAACAGATAAGGGGGACAACCGAGGTGCTAATTTGTTGGTTATCTATCTCGATATAAGGACTGTTAGTTCCCGGATTATAATTGGGCGTATTCGGAAATATATCACGTAACCAAGGTAACTCCTGCTCGAATGGAAGATACTCTGCAAAGGGCACTAAACGCTGTTTGTGATAGCTTGTTTGTAAACGTTGATGGCTGATGTGTTCGACGGAATTATAATACTGAGTTGCCTTTTCTAATGACGAGCTCTGTCCATCAAAACTAATGCTAGTAGATAAAACGTCGGCAATTTCAGACCAATTATTCATACTAAGTCGGTCTGATGAATAGTTTTGATATGAAATAGGTACCGGCACTTCAGGCAGCACTATTAAGTCGATAGGAATGTGCTGTGCTTTTGCTTGTTCAATAAGTTGATTTATTTTTTCTTGTGCTGCCGGCCAATCTTCGCGGCTGCGCTCATCAATACCAATATTAGGTTGAACGATAGCGACATTTAATGTTTGTTTAGATGACGTTTCGATTGGGCTTTTTTGCAACTGTACGTGACCGTACCAGCCGTTGGCGACACAAATGGCTACAGCAAGAAGCACAGCATGCATTGCTCCCCGTATTTTATATTTTTGCAGATATAGGGCGTGAGCAAAAAGTGCATTGACGATATGAATGACAAAAAAAACTAATGGCACTCCCCCAATTGCGGCTAACTGAATGAGTGAAGGCTGGATGTACAAACTATGGGCCAAGTTTCCCGGTAAAAGTTGTGGCGTATAGTTAACCAATAAAGTAAGGACTGTCGCAAACTTTAACGCACCTAGGATACTGCGCTGCCATTGAAAACGACAATACAACCAACTAGACAGGGCGTAAGGCAGAGCAGAATAGATACAAAAACAAAATATGATCGGCAGTATTGTGCTGGGATGACTTTGGCTGATCTTCGCTACACCTTCAACTGACCACCATATGCTCACCATCCAACCAAACAATGCGGCTAACAATCCGATAAAAAAAGCATGTCTTGGTTTGGCGCTTTGCATTGCCAATAAGGCAGGAACTATGGCAATCCATGCAAAGTATGGCAGATCAGCACCTGGGAATGACAAATAGAAAAATAAAACAGTGAGTGACACTAGCATAAGATCTTTTTGCTCATGCCAGAAATTTACTGTAGTAGGCCCCGTCTCCTTAACTTGCTCTAGAGACATTACTTCTTCCGACGGAAAACCAGGAATGCTAAAAACACCAACAAGGTAATATTCAGTAGTGGTGAGATAAATGGAACTGAAGATCCACTTCCTCCATCTCCAGCGCCTCCACCACCCGCACCACCCGCCACAACATTTAGCGACAGCAAAAATAATAGTAAGCCAAGTAAAATGGTATTAAATGATCTCATTCTTTTCCTTTGGTATGAGGAGTTTAAAAGTTATTAAAAATAACGCTATCGCGTAAACAAAATTAACACCTTGCCAAAGATACAAATGGTAAAAATCAAAGCTTGGTGAATTATTGACCACTAGATAATACAAGTGACTAATACGAACGACGTTTTCCAATTGCACAAATACAATGATAATGACGACGCCAGTGATTTTTTTTTGCCAATTTATGGGCAATACAAATAGGATGGCTGACAAGGTTGCTATTAAACTAAAACCAGTACATTGATGATCAATAACAACATACCGTTCCGTTAAACCACCCCAAATTTGATTGTATTCAATCACCACATTGGCATCAACAAAACGTAACAAGGTACCAACAATATTTGCTATTCCTACTTGTGTCATTGTCCCATGACTAATCCACCAAGCCAGTGCCTGAAACAGAATAAGAAACAAGACTAGAGGGACAAATCTAGTAATTGAGGTCAATTCGCGAAAGAGATAGGTCATGTCGGTAAATTGGTGGGCTGAACTCTAAATAGCTTATTCGTTTGATCCATTTTCTATCTTTAAGGCATACAAATATGAATTGCCAAGTTTGTCATTTCAATAAAATTAAAGACGAAATATACCGGAATTTAAGTAGAAATATACTAATTTTAATAGCGATGCATTTTGTGGCGTTTCAGAAACAATTCTTAATCCCCATGCTCAGTAGAGGGCACCCAAAAAATCTAACTGGTACATAGGCTATATGCCATCAATTCTAGTTAAGCGGGTGCGGGAGCGTTGCAAGGCATGACTTGTCTTCAACTTTACTGTTTTTTAGTTTGTTAGCTTGGCTAATCGCCCTGACATTTTTACTAGATACAATTGCCTTGTAATTCTTCGTAGATATTAGCTAACATTCCGGTTAATTCACTTAAGAAAACCTAAGATCTAAATCAAAAAATCGACAGCAAACCAGGTATTAATTTGCGGTGTTTTTACCATTGATTCTGACATAGCAATAATTGTTCTTTACGGCCTTGTCTGTCACGAGCAACAATAGGGGTTAAGTTACCGCAAATATGTCGAAGAATATGCAGCAAACATTTAGATTAGTTATCGATTGTCCAGATCAAGTAGGCTTAGTCGCAGCCGTCAGTCAGTTTTTAGCCAAACAAAATGCCACTATTGTAGAGGCGAATCATCATACTGATCAGCAAACTGGGCGCTTTTTTATGCGCCACGAGATAAAAGCTGAATCCATCAATATGAGTATGGACAGTGTCAAACAGGCGTTTGAACCTATTGCAAAAAAATTCCAAATGAATTGGAAGATTGCTGATTCTCACAAAAAGCAAAAAGTAGTGATGCTGGCTAGTCACGAGTCTCATTGTTTAATGGATATTTTGCATCGTTGGCATAGCGGAGAATTACAATGTGATATTCCTTGTATCATTGCGAATCATCCACAAATGAAACAATTTGCAGACTGGCACAACATTCCCTTTCATTGGGTCGACTTTAAAGATCAACCAAAAGAAAAAGCCTTCGCAGAAGTTGAAAAACTAATCGAAGCCTATGATGCAGATTTGACTGTACTAGCTAGATTTATGCAGATTATTCCTGATCACCTTTGCAAAAAGTTAGCAGGTAAAGCTATCAATATTCATCATAGTTTTTTACCTTCATTTGCGGGTGCTAAACCCTATTTACAAGCCTATAATCGTGGCGTTAAATTAATAGGTGCAACTTGCCATTATGTGACGAGTGACTTAGACGAAGGGCCGATAATAGAACAAGAAGTGATGCGTATCAGTCATAGCGATACCTCTGCAGATATGGTGCGTAAAGGTAAAAACTGTGAAAAAACAGCGCTAGCTAATGGTGTACGTTACCATTTAGAAGACCGCGTTATCATTCACAAAAATAAAACTGTGGTGTTTGCATAGGGATGACAATCTATTTAATCCGCCACGGCCAAACTAATGGCAACAGGGATAGAATTGTACAGACGCCTGATACACCACTTTCAGACTTGGGGCATCAACAAGCCAAACAACTAGCACAGCGGTTTCGCGATATTCCAATAAGCCATATACTATGTAGTGACTATATTAGAACCCAACAAACCGTCGCCCCGCTTCTGGCCTTAAAACAATCTACTTTCTCCTTACAGCCTTTACTCAGAGAGCGAAGTTTTGGTGATTTACGAGGTAGGGCTTATGACGAGATTGACGCTGACTTTTTTTCTGAAGGGTACTCCCCGCCCAATGGTGAAACCCATCCGCAATTTATTGAACGAGTCAATCTTGCATGGGAAGCTATATTAACAAGCTATCAGAACACCCAAGATAGCCTCTCCCAGGGCAGCCTCATTGTAATGACTCATGGCTTAGTGCTACGGGAGTTAATCAATCACCATTTGATAATTAATAATGGCATTTCGCCCCTGTCAGACTTTCAAAATACCTGTATAACTGAAGTAGATGGAGCAGATAAAAAAACAATCCTAAGGTTATGTGATGCACACCATTTAGACGACCAAAGTGTGCTTGGAGCAATAGTGTAAATTAGGAGCCTTGCTAACCTAAAAATACCCATTATAACTTAAACCAATTTTGTTATTGGTGGCACCATTTTCAAATAATCTACCTGAATCGTCAGAAGCACTCCATTTTTGGCTAGACGCTGACCATTCCCAATAATGATTATTCGCAAACCCATTAATACGGGTGTTGAGTAACCACTCAGTATTTTTAGGTAAATTAAATTCAGTCCCTTGAGTTGTTTTAAATTCAGTTTGGGATTGTGCCACTAGTCCAAATCCAATACTGACACTGTGATTAAATTGATATCTAGGGACAAAAGCAAACTCTACGACGGAAATTTTTTGACTAAAGACTCCCCAAGAATGTCTGCCTTTGGCATAACCCACAGCCATTTCAACCACAATATTTTCAGTCAAAGGTTGATGAAAAGCGGCTAAGTATTCTTTCTGTTTGCAGCCTCTAAATTTTATTGAAGACTTTGCAACTGTAAATTCGATATTTTGCGGAGTCCAAGTTTTCAACCAGTTCAAAGTGGTTGCAAGTGCATCTGAACTAGCACAACAATGACTAGAGACCAGTAAACATGTGGCGAGTAAAACTGATTTCATCTGAGGTGCTCAACTTGGGTTTCAACATACAGTTACTTTACCTAATATAGGTATAATTACCGTATACCTAAAGCTCATTTAGTATCAGAAAATATACCTCAAATAAGGCAATAAACAAAAACAATGGGCGCTTCTTCCCCTTGTACTTTGATACCAGAACTTTACACTCCTATGCTCGTTAGAATAATGCTAACGAAAACAATCAAAATTATAAAAATTATCAGGCAGGAAATAATGAAAACTAAACTAGCAGCGCTATTGAGTAGTGCGGTGATAGTTGCATTAAGTGCATGTAGCGAAAATCCCAGCATTCACTCGGAAACAACAAAAACCGTACCCGAAAAACAAATAGAACAACATAATCCACTATTAGCAGAATATACCGGCCCATATGGTGGCGTACCTGCTTTTGATAAAATGGACTTAGCAGATCTTAAGCCTGCTTTAGAAAAAGGCATGGCCCTCAAACTGGCCGAAATCGAAGCGATAGTCAACAATCCTGAATCCGCTAACTTTGAAAACATCATAGTGGCATTAGAGAAATCTGGCAGTGATTTAAGCAGAGTATTTAGATATTGGGGGGTTTGGAGTTCAAATAATAACAGCCCTGAATTTCGAGCTATCCAAAAAGAAATGGTCCCAAAAATCTCTGCCTTTAATTCTAGTATCACAGGTAATGAAAAGCTTTTTGCTAAAGTCAAAGCTGTTTATCAAAGTGAAGAATTAAAGGGTTTAACAAGGGAAGAACAGCGAGTCACATGGCTTACTTATAATAGTTTTGCTCGTAATGGTGCCACGTTGGAAGGAGAAGCCAAGGCGCGTTATGCAGCAATCAATCAAGAAGTCGCAGGTTTACAAACTCGTTTTGCCAACAACATACTCGCCGACGAAGAAAATTACGTATTGTTTTTAAATGAGGAACAGTTATCAGGACTATCCGAATCGTTGATTTCGGCTGCAGCTAACGCAGCAAAAGCCTTAGGTAAAGAAGGACAATATGCAATCACTAACTCACGTTCATCTATGGATCCGTTTTTGACCTACTCTGACGAGCGAGCGCTCAGAGAAAAAGTATGGAAAACTTATTACAGTCGCGCCAATAATGGCGATGAATATGACAATAACGCACTCATCAAACAAATCCTGACTTTACGCGACGAGCGTGTTGCCTTGTTGGGTTACGATAATTACTCACAGTGGCGCTTAGCAGACCGAATGGCAAAAAATCCAGAAAACGCTATGGATTTGATGAAAAAAGTATGGCCAGCAGCCATTGCCCGTGTCGATGAAGAAGTGGCAGATATGCAAGCAATGGCTGACGCAGAAGGCGCTAACTTTAAAATCGCTCCTTGGGATTATCGCTATTACGCCGAGAAAGTCCGTAAAGACAAATACTCACTTGATTCTGATGAAGTGAAACAATATTTACAGTTAGATAATTTACGGGAAGCTATGTTTTATGTGGCAGGCCGTTTATTTAACTTTGATTTTAGCCCAGTTCCAGAAGGTTCGGTGCCAGTTTTTCATGAAGACGTAAAAGTGTGGGAGGTCAAAGACAAAAACACAGGCGCTCATATTGGGCTTTGGTACCTAGACCCATTCGGTCGCAAAGGCAAACGCTCAGGCGCTTGGGCTACTACCTACCGCAGTCATACAACATTTGATGGCAAAAAAACGGTGCTTTCTTCTAACAATTCTAACTTTGTTAAAGGTTCAGAAGGCGAACCGACTCTGATTTCTTGGGACGATGCAGAAACTTATTTCCACGAATTTGGTCATGCCTTGCATTTTCTATCTGCCACAGTCGCGTATCCAACATCACATTCTGGAGTGCGAGATTACACTGAATTTCAATCGCAATTATTAGAGCGCTGGTTAACCACAGACGAAGTCATCAATAACTACCTAGTTCACTACAAAACAGGAGAACCTATCCCAGCTGATTTGGTCGCTAAAATTAAAAAAGCCGCCACTTTTAACGAAGGTTTTAAAACAACTGAATATATGGCTTCTGCCATTATGGACTTGTTATACCACACTACAGATCCTGCCAAAATCGAGCCACAGGCTTTCGAAAAAGAGCAGTTAACCGCTCTTGGCATGCCTGAAGAAGTGGTCATGCGCCATCGCAGTACTCAGTTTGGCCACGTATTTTCAAGTGAAGGTTATTCATCTGGTTATTATGGTTATATGTGGGCAGAAGTACTGACTTCCGATGCAGCCGAAGCCTTTGCTGAAGCACCCGGTGGTTTCTATGATAAAGAAGTGAGCAAAAAGTTAGTCGATCACTTGTTTTCTATCCGTAATGCTGTGGATCCTGCAGAAGCTTATCGTTTATTCCGTGGACGTGATGCTAAAGTTGAAGCGTTAATGCGAGATAGAGGGTTTCCAGTTACCCAATAACGACTAAGAGAATTGCTCTAGTGATCCCATTTACACAAAAACATATGTGTAAATGGGGTCGAATAGTTATGGAGAGTGAGTGTTTGGAACATATTTATTCAGCGGCAATCTGCTTTAATGCCTGCTCAAATATTTCTGTAGGTTGACCACCACTGATCAAGTGTTTGTCATTTACTATCACTGCAGGCACCGAACTGATCCCAGCTGATTGATAATGTTGCTGCTGTTTTCTTACTTCAGCAGTGTATTGCTCAGAATCCAAAATCTGTTGGGCTTGTGCCGCATCAAGACCAATACTTTCGACAACAGATAACAACTGCTGATGATCACTTGGATTGCCACTTTGCTGAAAATACAAATTAAACAACGCCAACTTTAACTCGGTTTGTTTGCCTAACTCATGCGCCCAATGTAATAGACGGTGTGCATCAAAGGTATTATAAATACGACCACCACCACGATTGCCAAATTCATAACCTACTGAAAGGCCGCGCTCCTTAATTGCCGTTCGGTTTTGCTCCGCTTGCTCCTCGCTGATGCCATACTTCTGTGTAATATGCTCAGTAATTTCCTGCCCTTCTTTTGGCATCTGTGGATTAAGCTCAAAGGGCTGCCAAGTAATATCAGCTTGGATACCTGGCGCTAAATTAGATAAAGCCTGATTGAGTGCTTGATAGCCAATAATGCACCAAGGGCAAGATACGTCAGAGACGATGTCGATTTTTAATTGCGTAGTCATAACTTTCCATTTTTGATTAAGTCCTTACAGGACAGTTAATTTATGTCTATTATTTCAAGCTTAGCGCTTGATAATGCTCTACTACAGGAAAGGGTTTATAAAAGTGGTGTAACAAGGCTTTCCACTTTTGATAGTCTGCAGATTGTCGAAAACCAATGGTGTGATCGTCTAGTGTTTGCCACTTAACTAACAAAAGATAACGACCATCAGTTTCAATACACTTTTGTAACTCATGACTAATGTAGCCTTTCTGCGTAATAATGAGATTCTGTGCTTGTCGAAAAGCTTGCTCAAATTCTTGCTGCCTATCTGAAATAACATCTAATACGGCCAGTTCGGTTATCACGTATTTTTTCCATGTTTATGGGGTGAAAAACACAATAAACAAAAGCCTAAAAGATGCAAAAACCCCTCCAATAGAATGGCAATTAAAAAACCACATAAGACTCCCCAGATCAGAGCTTGAGGGTCGATGAGGATCATGTAGCTATACTGTTCCATAGTTTGTTGAATAATTTGCTTGTCGGGCGTGGTGACCACATGAAGTACTCGCCATAATGCCTGTTGTTGCAGAGTCTGCGCTTCTAGCTGAAGCTTTGCTACACGTTCAGAGATAAAACGAATATTACGAGCATCATTATTAAAAACAGGATCATCACTGCTCTCATAATGCTTAACCAGATCTTCAACACTACCATTAAAATAACGATCAGCCGTTTGTTGGAATCCAGCCAAAATCTGTAACGCCTCTGATAAGTGTGCATCGATGCGTTTTTCATATTGATCAACTACAGCTGGGACCTGAATGCCAATCAGTAATCCACTGCAAAAAAGTATAAGCCGTAAGTACTCTATACAAAATTTTATCATTTCTATACTCATTCACGGGCAAACATACCTTTGCTCACCTGAATTGCCTTGCCGCTTAGGTAATGAACTTCTATAGTAATCAAAAGCGTTATCTAGGGGATAGTTGTTTGTTAAATTTTAAATTGAAAAGTTCAATCTTGTTGGCTGCATTGACTAGTATTACATTGCAGGCTCAAGACAATGAAATTAAAGATTATCTACCCATACAAGCTCAATCAGAGGAGATGGAACAACAACAATCCGAAACTGCAAACCTATCAGTTCCGGAATCCTCAAATTTATCAAGCACTCCTAGCCCCATTTGCCCCGCAGATTTTTTCACTTTACCTTTATACCCTAACGCTAAATTTTGCCAGTTGTTTGCACAAGGCCTACCTGCCAGCATGTCCTATTTTGCAATCAGCGATCAGCAAAGTGCTAAAGAGTTTTATATCAATCATTTGGGCCAAGCTGAACAAGAAAAAATGCTTCATGGCCGCATAGTACTGCAATATTCCAATGGACAAAAAATAGTAGTGATCTCGAAAGATGGCCAAGGAAGTCAAATCGATATCCTCATAAAATCTGCTGGTTGAAGTGTTATAAGTCGTTAACCAAAACCCATTCCTAAATCAAAAAATTAAAAGCCTCATCTTTACTACTCCATTGGCACTTTCTTTGCTTAAACAGGGTAAGACTAACACCGAGTCAATTTTCTGACATTGACTTTTGGAGGCAAAGTGGAACTAGCAATTGTATTGATGATGTTACTGATTATCGTAGCTGTAGGTGCTATGAAACTTCATGAACCGGGTTTGACATTCCCTTTTAGAAAAAAAGGCAACTTGTTCACTCCCGTTGAACGTACGTTTTTAGGACTTATCGAAGAAGCGGTAGGAAATGAATTTCGTATATTATGCAGAGTGAGAATGAGTGATATATTAACTATCCATCAAAATGCAGATAAAAAAACCATCAAAAATGCGGCTTCAAGAGCTGGCAGCAAACATCTTGATTTTGTGCTGTGTTCCAAAAAAGACATGTCGCCGATCATTGCAATTGATCTAGTCCACAATAGTGGCAAAGAGGGTTATAAAAGCCAGCGCGACTTTTATGTTAGCGGCGCCCTTGATGCAGCGCATATACCCCATCTCAGGATCAAAGTGCGTTCTGGCTACAAAGCACAAGATATTAGAGAATGTATTCAAGCTAAACTTCCCACGCCTAAGCTAAAACAACTTAATGCTCCGACTCCTCAAAGCGGAAAGTTGGCAACCGCCTTTGCAAGGCAAACAAAACCTACAAGGCCAATTCAAACCAATAAGACTGTACCTAGCCGGCCAGTTGCGGCAGCGTAACAACCAATCAATCGCAAGCTTAACCGTATAAAAAAAGCCCCTTTGAGTAATCTCTAAGGGGCTTTTTTGTAACTGCTTTGATTAGTAATTCAATAAAAACTAACCGTTAACGAATGCAACACCTAATGCGATATCACCACGTAGGCCTTCTAACATTGATTGTTTAGCGTTTTCTTCAAACTCACTCAACTCACCGTAAGATAGAATTTCTTCTACGCCGTTTTTACCTAAACGTACAGGGTGAGCAAAAAATGTAGCGTCGTCACTATTGGTTTCTACGTAAGTGTATTCAACTACATTTTCACCGCGCATTGCGTCAACTAGAGATAAGCAGAATCTTGCCGCTGCTTGACCCATAGAAAGTGTAGCCGAACCGCCACCCGCTTTAGCCTCAACTACTTCAGTACCCGCATTTTGGATACGAGTAGTTAAACTTGCGACTTCTTCATCTGTGAATTGTACACCTTTTACTTGTGATAAAAGAGGTAAGATAGTTGTACCAGAGTGCCCACCAATAACAGGAACATGTACGTTCGCAGGGTTTAATCCTTTTAGGTTACCCACAAATGTTTCTGAGCGGATAACGTCAAGAGTAGTCACGCCAAATAATTTATTTTTGTTGTAAACACCCTTGGCTTTTAACGCTTCAGCTGCAATAGCAACAGTAGTATTAACTGGGTTAGTGATGATACAAGTACAAGCTTCTGGGCAATTATCTGCAATGGCATCAACTAAATTTCTAACGATACCAGCATTAATATTAAATAAATCAGAACGATCCATACCCGGTTTACGAGGCACACCCGCTGGGATCAATACAATATCACAACCGGTTAAGGCGTCAGCTAAATCATCTTTTCCGAAACCTTGTACTTTCACATCAGTTGGGATGTGACTCAAATCTACCGCTACACCAGGAACCACTGGAGCAACATCATACAAATTCAACTCTGAGCCTGCTGGCAATTGAGTTTTTAATAATAATGACAACGCTTGACCGATACCACCGGCTGCACCTAATACGGCTATTTTCATGACTCTCTCCTGTGAAAAGCTTGCTGCTTTGCAATAATCAAAACTAACATGGTTTATAAAATATAAAGCTTGGACAATATTTTAGACCGCGGGATTATACTAGGGTCTTGTTCGATTTAATAGCCAGCTATGTTTTATCATATACTCTTCGACATTCTTTGAGTTGGCAAATTGCTTAAACCCATGCAATACGGCAAAATACCCCTATCAACTCAAGCAATTAGTCCCCTATGGCCATTACTAAACAAGACGCATTGATCAAAGCATTTAAAAACATTCTTAAAACCGAAAGTTTTGGGTCTCAAGGCGATATAGTCGAAGCACTGAAAACTCAGCAGTTCGATAATATTAGTCAATCTAAAGTATCCCGTATGTTAAGTAAATTTGGCGCGGTACGCACCCGCAACGCACGCGGAGATATGGTGTATTGCTTACCTCCTGAAATGGGCATGCCAACTGCCAAAAGTCCACTTAGGCAGCTAGTGTTGGATATTGTGCACAACAATGTGATGGTCATCATTCGTACTAGTCCTGGCGCAGCTCAATTAATTGCTCGTTTGTTGGACTCATTGGGTAAAAAAGACGGTGTGCTAGGCACTATTGCTGGGGATGACACTATTTTTATCGCCCCTGCCGACATTAGTACTATTGAAGATACTCGCAAGCGAGTAGAAGCTTTGTTTGAAAATGTATAAACGACATATTGGTTTTGCCCTAAACATAGCAGCATTAGGATTTTTTTTTCCTGGCATACTGTTGACCATGTTTTCTTTTAATATGGAAATGGCTGCCACTTTAAGTGGCTCAAACTTGACCTCGTCGTTAATTGATAAAGAATTATCAATTATGGCCACAGTGAGTGAATTATGGGACGACCAACGCTTGTTAGTTGCGGCATTGATATTTGCATTTTCAGTGTGTATTCCTCTGCTAAAAACGCTTCTGCTGTGTCTTGCTTACTTTACTAAATCTCTACAAATTGAAAGAAGGCTAACTAATTTTGTTGCTGCTATAGGTAAGTGGTCAATGGCAGACGTGTTTGTTATTGCTATTTTCCTTGCGATTATGTCTACCAACCATGCCGATACCACTACAACTGAACAATTCAGTGTATTTGGTTTTAAGATTGCTTTGGACATTAGCACACAAACATTGTCAGCGGCTGGAGAGGGGTTTTATTACTTCACCGCATACTGTTTGCTGTCATTGATAGGCACTCAATTTGCGAGTTCTGCCGCTAGATATAAGTTTGCAAGTTAAGCCAAAATGATGGCATCTATCTGACGGCTCCTCAATTAAAACTAACTGGTAGAAAATTACATCCTTAAGAAGAATGGTAAATATGAATCAAGCATTTTTGTCGGCACTCATTATAGGCGTTAGCTTCGTACTTTACTCATGCGGAGACAGTAACGCGCAGTCAGGTGTGCCACCTATACCGAATACCAACGAACCAGATTGGTTAGTAGGGCAATTTTCTGATGATGCTATCTACAAAAATCTTTGTGCCGTCCCTAGAATAGGTCCAGATAGCAATGGCGACACATTCTTGGATTCTCAAGGCACTGCTATGCATGAAAAAATGTGGCTACGCTCTTGGACCCACGATACGTACCTTTGGTACAGTGAAGTCGATGATAATAATCCATCTCACTTTTCTGTTGCTGACTATTTTAGTCAACTAAAAACCAACGAACTGACCCCATCAGAGTCCCTTAAAGATAACTTTCATTTTTCCCAATCTACTGAACAATACAATCAACGCACCCAAAGTGGCGTTACCTCTGGATATGGCATCAGTTGGGAATACGTTAGTGCCAGCGCTCCTAGGCGTCTAATTGTGCGTTACACTGAACCAAATTCACCTGCCGCAATCGCAGGTGTGACAAGAGGTTACGAATTAAAGAAAATTGATGACATTGATTTTGTTAATGCAACTAGCGAAGCTAACGTGGATAAAATTAATGCTGCGTTATCCCCATCTGATACAGGGCAGACCTTTAACTTTGTATTCTCCGATACGACTGGAAAAGTATTATTAGCAACTAATTTAACGTCTGCCAATATTGAACTACAGCCAGTACAAAACGTTAAAACAATCCACACTTCCGCAGGCAAAATGGGCTATATGCAATTCAATTCATTTATCAGAACGGGACAAGATGGTTTAATCAATGGTTTTCAAGAGTTTGTTGATCAAGGCATCACTGAACTAGTTATTGACCTACGTTATAACGGCGGAGGACTATTAGCCATGGCTTCACAGGTCGCCTATATGATTGCCGGCAATGCACAAACTAATAATCAAATTTTTGAAACCCTGGAATTTAATGATAAGTACCCTAACGTTGACCCGATTACTGGCAACACAATACAACCCACACCTTTTTACACTAAAGCGATTGATTGGAACTCCAACAAACTCACTAGCAACACTTTGCCTTCTGTTGATTTAACAAGAGTATTTATTTTAGCCACAGCCAATACCTGTTCTGCTAGTGAAGCCGTTATAAATGGCCTCCGAGGCATTGATGTTGATGTTGTGTTAATTGGTGATACAACATGTGGTAAACCCTTCGGTTTTTATGCGACAGATAATTGTAGTACTACCTACTTCACCATTCAGTTTCAAGGCGTCAATGCAAAAAACTTTGGCGCCTATTCTGATGGATTTAAACCCGTCTCCAGCCCCATATTTGATGATCAATTACCCGGTTGTACTGTTACTGACGATTTCACTAGCGCTCTTGGAAATGAAGATGAACCTTTACTAGCAGCAGCAATAAATTTTGCTGAAAGCGGCTTATGTCCAATAACTACAACCTTAGCAAACAAAGAGGTGAAGGTAGAAAACACGGGGAATGCTATCAATACCCCTAATACCTTGCTTGAGTCAATGAAGATCCTAACTCCTATTAGTGAGCCTTAGAGATTGTGATTACACCCACAGCCAATGGTCTAGGCATATCTACTCTATTAATATTCAGTAGCTGCATGACGACGCCCCCCTTACACCCAGTCGAAGCATTACTCGAACAGCCTAGTACACAAAGTCACTTGGTTTTAGAAACGGCTATTGGCAAGCTGCTAAACACCCATCCTGTTAAGCTCGCAGACAAGGTATTTACTCTAAAAAGCACTGTCATTATTGACTTTAGTCAGTCTAAGGACAGTCACGGCAATCTGTTAGATGGGAGAGATACACGTCACGCGGATACCTTTTCTTTACTCACCCAAGACGGTCATTGCTACTTAAGGCACAACCAAAATGGAGAATTCTATCTGTTAAACAATATCAGCTGCAAAGTAAAATAACTGGCTAGGCTAACAGTCCATTATTCAAACTCACCTATTACTTACCCAAACCTCGACTCGATATCTAAAAATCATTAGTCCTCTTTGTTGATGATTATCTCAATATTTTTACTGTTTCCCGCAAACCATTTTTGTATATAAATACTGCCTATTAGCGGTGGCATTCCCTCTTCTGGCACTTCTTTATAGCGCACGCTATTTTTATTTTGTTTTTCAAATTCAAACTTAACTTTCTTTTCAGACATGCATTAACCTATGTATTTAATAACGTTACTCACTTATAACCGAGCATATAATAGTTTAGGAGTTTCAGTGAAACAAAAAAGGCGCTTACCTAGGGGAAAACGCCTTGCCATTGTTCAGAATACTACAAATTAAGCGAGAGCAATCACTCACACCTTTTATTCAATTAACTTAAACTCTAGTTAGTTAAAGTATTCCGCTATTTGATAAGGTGAGCCGCTAGTTTCAAAGTCAGTAGTCACTAAGTTAACCACATCGCCTTCGGCCAAATCATACAAGGTAAATTCTAGTAACAACTCATCATTAGAATCATATATATAGATGTCGTAATTTCCCGCCTCGATTTCATAACTGCCTGTATCTAAATAGCTTACTGATAATTCGGTATCGTATGAGTCAGGGTTGCTGCCTTCTTCAATTATGAGCACTTCTAACGTTTCGTCACGCTCTGCATATATTGCGTGGGACAGTAATATTTTGCCGTGAGTGTCTATGACCCGTAAATCTTCATTAGATTCGTTTAGTGAAACAGCTGCATTGGCATCACCCGCTGTAAGCAGAAGTATTTGATCATCTGCATAGAGACTCAATGAAGTACTGTCGAGCTGGGTCTCATCTTCACTATCAACTATAAACACGGTAGTTGATTCAGCCGAGTCTGAATCTGAAATAGAAATAGAAATAGCTACGTCTGATGAAATACTCCCAAGTTCAAGATAGGACTCAAGAATATTTGAGCTTTCACCAGTAGCGATGGATATACCACTGGTATTACTGATACCATTTGCAACACGTAGATGGGCGTCTGCGGCTTGATTGGTTAAGGAACGCGAACCAGTATCATTTAATTCTACAATTTTATATCTTGCTTCGTCATATCCAGCCACGTAATAACTAACCAAAATGTAAGATAAAGCTTCACCTTCATCAATACTGATATTGTTTTTTTGCGCCAATATGGAGTCTGAGCCTGACTCTGTAAACACAATTTTGTAATCCCCCTCACTTACCTCAACGTCACCACTGGTGTCTGCTTGTCCTAGACTATAGTCAACACTTTGGTTAATTAAATTATCGTCTGCATCTAGTAAATATACGTCTACTGATTCACCACTATTGGCTAAATTGACAAACTGCACCATGGCATACTCATCATCAAAGTCATCAGAATATACGTCAGAGACATCAATCTCGATTGTATAGTTACTTGGGGAACTAGCCTCACCGTAGAGAATATAGGAATGCAATTTATTGGCGTAAACACGCAAAGATTCATCATCTATAAAACTCTCATTTTCTATATTCGGTAGGATCTGATTGAACTCAATATCAAAGGTGCCTTTGCTCACATATTTATAGGCTGTTGCTTCGGTGAACGCCAGATCGCCAAGGGATGAACTTTCCACTACAAATTCGATATTTGGAGATTGCGGCACCAAATTCACATACTGATAATAACCATAGCCCTCTTCATCATCTTCTATTCCACACCCATACAAAAAAATGCTTAAGGCAGAAACAGTAAAACACAACACATACTTTTTAAATTTAAACATTGAAACTCTCTAATACATAAAATAACGACTCCTCATCAGAATGGCATAGAAAGTAAAGGTTCAGTCAGCACTAGGCCAAATCTAACAACATCACATTAGTTGCACATTTCAATGTGCATACCGTGAAATTATCTGCTCAGTACATCCTAACAAAGTGGTGTATCACCGCAGTAATAATATGAGCAAGCTCTAGGAAGATAACAGGGGGGATGTTAGCGCTTATCCTCAACGTTAATTAACTCTATGAGTTAACCTATAAAAAAGGCGCTAACCTTGCGGTTAGCGCCTTCTCAATTATTATTTACTAAAACAATTAAGCTTTAGTAATAACGTCTACTAACGTCCAGTTTTTGGACTTAGACAAAGGACGACATTCACGTATTGTTACTACGTCACCTTCGTTACATTGGTTAGTTTCGTCATGTGCGTGTAGCTTAGTAGTGCGTTTGATGAATTTCCCATAAATAGGGTGCTTCACTTTACGTTCTACTGCAACAGTGATGGATTTCTCCATTTTGTTGCTGACCACACGACCTTGTACTGTTCTAAATGCTTGTTCAGTCATTATGCAGCAGCCTTTTCAGTCAGAATGGTTTTAACACGCGCGATACTGCGACGCACTTTACGAAGACCGTCAGTTTTTTCAAGCTGACCTGTGCTCGCTTGCATACGCAAGTTGAATTGTTCACGAAGCAAGCTAAGTAGCTCTGCGTTCAATTCTTCTACGCTTTTTTCTTTCAGTTCTGTGGCTTTCATTACATCACCGTCCGAGTTACGAAAGTTGTTTTAAAGGGCAGTTTTGACGCTGCCAATGCAAACGCTTCCCGTGCTACTTCTTCTGGAACACCTTCCATTTCGTATAAAACACGACCTGGCTGAATTTGGCATACCCAGTATTCAACGTTACCTTTACCTTTACCTTGACGCACTTCTAGAGGCTTCTCAGTAATTGGTTTGTCAGGGAAAACTCGAATCCAAATTTTACCTTGACGTTTAACGGCACGTGTCATTGCACGACGAGCTGCTTCGATTTGGCGCGCAGTCATACGACCACGTCCTACGGATTTTAGTCCGTAAGTTCCGAAACTTACACTATCGCCCGCAGCATAACCACGGTTGCGACCTTTGTGCATTTTACGAAACTTCATACGTTTAGGTTGTAACATAATTAGCCCTCACGCTTAGGAGCACGGCCCTTCTTCTTAGGTGCGGCAGCTGGCTGCTCGTGAGTAAGTGGCATGCCACCTAATACTTCACCTTTGAAGATCCATACTTTTACGCCAATGATACCGTAAGTTGTCGCAGCTTCTGACGTTGCATAGTCGATGTCAGCACGGAAAGTGTGTAATGGAACACGACCTTCACGATACCACTCGGCACGCGCAATTTCAGCACCGCCTAAACGGCCGCTTACTTGAACTTTGATACCTTTAGCACCAATTCGCATTGCATTTTGCACTGCGCGCTTCATAGCACGACGGAACATAACCCGACGCTCTAATTGGCTAGCAATACTATCTGCAACAAGTTGTCCGTCTAATTCAGGCTTGCGTACTTCAGCAATGTTGATCTGAGCTGGCACACCGGCTAGCTTAGATACATACTTACGTAGCTTCTCAACGTCTTCACCTTTCTTACCGATAACAACACCAGGGCGAGCAGTGTGTATAGTTACACGTATGCTTTTCGCTGGACGTTCGATAACGATCTTCGAAAGTGAAGCACTTTTAAGTGCCTTAGTCAGATACTGACGTACCTGATGATCATTAAACAGGTTATCTGCATAATCTGCAGTATTAGCGTACCAGGTAGATGTCCATGGTTTGCTGATACCCAGGCGTATGCCTGTAGGATGTACCTTCTGTCCCATTATCTTCTCCTAGTTATCAGCCACAACAACGGTGATGTGACTGCTACGCTTAAATATACGATCAGCACGGCCTTTGGCTCTTGGCTTGATACGCTTCATAGTTGGACCTTCGTCAACAAAGATTTGAGATACTGACAATTCGTCGATATCCGCACCTTCGTTATGTTCGGCGTTCGCAATCGCTGACTCTAATACTTTCTTGATTAGATCGGCGCCTTTTTTAGGGCTGTAAGACAGCACTTCAAGGGCCTTTTCAACGTGTAAACCACGAATTTGATCTGCTACCAAGCGAGCCTTTTGAGCAGAGGTACGAGCATGACGATGTTTAGCAAAAGCTTCCATAATCTATTTCCTATCTCTTGGCTTTCTTATCCGCGACATGGCCACGGTAAGTACGCGTTGGAGCAAATTCGCCCAATTTATGGCCGACCATTTCGTCACTGACAAATACAGGAACGTGTTGACGACCGTTATGGACCGCAATGGTCAACCCAATCATATCTGGGATGATCATAGAGCGACGAGACCAAGTCTTTATTGGTTTTTTCTCGCCTTTCTCCACTGCAGCCTCAACCTTCTTCAGCAAGTGTAGGTCTATGAATGGACCCTTCTTGAGAGAACGTGGCATGGTGAATCCTCGCTGTTACTTATTACGACGACGTACGATTAATTTATCAGTACGCTTGTTACTACGTGTTTTCTTGCCCTTAGTTGGAACGCCCCAAGGTGAAACAGGATGACGGCCACCAGAGGTACGACCTTCACCACCACCATGTGGGTGATCAACAGGGTTCATGGCTACACCACGTACAGTTGGGCGGATACCGCGCCATCTGTTCGCACCGGCTTTACCAAGTGAACGTAGCATGTGTTCTGCATTACCGATTTCACCAATGGTGGCACGGCAATCTGCTAATACTCGACGAACTTCACCAGAACGTAAACGAAGGGTTACATAACCTTCCGCGCGCGCTAGGATCTGTGCATAAGTACCTGCAGAACGAGCAATTTGGGCACCTTTACCAGGCTTCATTTCAATAGCGTGTACCGTAGTACCTACTGGAATGTTACGCATTGGTAAAGTATTACCTGCTTTAATCGGCGCATCAGAACCTGACTGGATTGCATCGCCTGCTTTAGCGCCTTTAGGAGCCAAAATATAACGACGTTCACCATCTGCATACAACACCAAACAGATGTTTGCAGAACGGTTTGGATCATATTCTAAACGTTCAATTTTGGCTGGGATGCCATCTTTGTTACGTTTAAAATCGATCACACGATAATGATGCTTGTGACCGCCACCAATATGACGCACGGTAATGCGACCATTGTTGTTACGACCACCAGATTTGCTGTTCTTTTCAAGCAAAGGTGCATAAGGTGCGCCTTTGTGTAAATCAGGGTTGGTTACCTGAACTACGTGACGACGACCAGGAGAAGTCGGTTTAGCTTTTAATAATGGCATATCTAATCCCCTTCTTAGCCTTCGCTGCCAGTAAAGTCGATGTCTTGACCTTCTTTAAGCACAACGTAAGCTTTTTTCCAGTCTTTACGCTTGCCAAATGATGCACCGTGACGTTTGGTTTTACCCTTCACGTTTAGGGTACGAACAGAATCAACTTCAACTTCGAACAATTTTTCAACTGCCGCTTTGATTTCTTCTTTGTTCGCATCTTTGACTACTTTCAAAACAACAGTGTTGTTTATCTCAGCAGATAGCGTTGCTTTTTCAGAAACATGTGGTGCTAATAGCACCTTAAGTAGACGCTCTTCATTTATCATGCTAGCGACTCCTCTAATTGTTTAACTGCATCAGCAGTCATCAATACTTTTTCGAATGCAATAAGACTTACTGGGTCAATACCCTGAACATCACGCACATCAACTTTATACAAGTTACGTGCAGACAAGAACAAGTTCTCATCAACTTCTGATGTCACAATAAGTACATCTTTAAGTTCAAGCTCTTTCAACTTAGAAATTAATTCCTTAGTTTTCGGAGTTTCAACTGCAAATTTTTCAACCACGATTAAACGTTCTTGACGTACCAATTCTGAAAGGATGCTTTGAATAGCACCACGGTACATCTTTTTGTTAACCTTTTGGCTGTGATCCTGTGGCTTTGCTGCGAAAGTTACACCACCAGAACGCCAGATAGGACTACGGATTGTACCAGCACGGGCACGACCAGTTCCTTTTTGACGCCAAGGTTTGGCACCACCACCGCGTACTTCAGAGCGTGTTTTTTGTGCTTTAGAACCCTGACGAGCTCCTGCACCGAATGCGACTACTACTTGGTGTACTAGTGCTTCGTTAAAATCACGTCCAAAGGTTGCTTCGGATACTTCAAGAGCGCTTTTTGCGTCTTTCAATACTAATTCCATCACTTAACTCCCCAGACGTTACGCTTTGATAGCAGCTTTGATAATGACATCGCCGCCAGGAGCACCGGGAACCGTACCTTTTACTAATAAAAGGTTGTTCTCAGTATCTACTCGCACTACGTCCAAAGACTGCATAGTTACGCGTTTGTTACCCATCTGACCGGCCATTTTCTTACCTTTGAAAACTTTACCAGGTGATTGGTTTTGACCAATCGAACCAGGTGCACGATGCGACAATGAGTTACCATGTGTGTTACGTTGATGGCTAAAGTTCCAGCGCTTAATTGCACCTTGGAAACCTTTACCTTTAGAAGTACCGACAACGTCAACCATTTTAGTTTCAGCAAAAATTTCAACAGTAATTTCACTGCCAACTTCTATGCCTTCACCTTCATTGTTGTCTAAACGGAACTCCCACAACCCACGACCCGCTTCCACGCCAGCTTTAGCAAAATGACCTGCTGCTGCTTTATTAACGCGGTTAGCTTTTTTGTCGCCAGCTGTTACTTGAAGCGCTTTGTACCCGTCGGTTTCTTCAGTGCGTAACTGAGTAACACGATTCGGGGTGGCTTCTATCACAGTCACAGGAATAGACACACCATCTTCAGTGAAGATGCGAGTCATACCTACTTTACGACCGATAAGACCAATCGCCATGTTAAAACCCTCTCTTGTTAGCCCAGGCTGATTTGAACATCAACACCGGCAGCCAAGTCCAATCTCATCAAGGCGTCTACTGTTTTATCAGTAGGCTCGATGATATCCACCAAACGCTTATGTGTACGAATTTCATACTGATCACGCGCATCTTTGTTTACGTGAGGTGAAGTAAGTATTGTATAACGCTCTTTACGGGTAGGTAGAGGAATAGGTCCACTAACCTGAGCACCGGTACGCTTCGCTGTTTCAACGATTTCAGCCGTAGACTGATCGATCAACTTGTGATCAAACGCTTTCAAACGAATACGAATTCTTTGATTTGGCATCGATTAAGCTCCAACCGAAAGAACAAAAAAAATCACCCACACCATCAATATTATTGACAGGAGGATGCGTGTAAACTGCTGACCCCCAATTGGGGTCCTGTTTTAGTATCAACGTGCAACTTGATGCGAACATTTGTTGCTAGAGGTTAGCTAAAGTAGTGACAAGCACTAATTGACCTAGATAACCGCCCGTTAATCACGTCTCAACTAACAAGTTAGTAGGACAGTGGGCGCGCATTATACATACGAATAAGTAGATTGCAACCGCAAAAGCAATGAATGTGCTAAAACTCTATACAAAGATATAAATGCATCTATTTACTTTCGTTAAACGTATTACCTTCACCTACTATATTTTTAAATCAATATAATTAACGGATTCAATATGGAGCATGAACAACACTTGGTCTTACTGGCTAAAACAGCAGCAGGTGACCAACAAGCTTTTGCGAGCCTTTATGGCGCGACTAGCGCTCAACTTTATGCCATTAGCCTAAAGATGTTACGCAAAAAAGAATGGGCGGAGGATGCCGTTCAAGATGCCTATGTGAAAATTTGGCATAACGCTGACCAATATCAAACAGGCAAAGGTACAGTGCTCACTTGGATGATCAGTATTGCTCGATATCGAGCCCTTGATCTACTCAGATATTACAAAATTCGTAATGAGCAAGAACTGGATGATACAACTCAAACAGCGGACAACATACCGGCCACACCTAATAGCCAAGATAAAAAACAATTAGATATTTGTCTTGAACAATTAGAAAGTCAGCAGAAACAAGCCATTCATCTGGCTTTTTTTAAAGGGTTATCTCATCAAGAGGTGACTGAACATATTGATGCACCTTTGGGGTCAACAAAAAGTATGATCCGCCGAGGCATGCAGTTACTTAAGAGGTGCTTAGGAATATGAATTATCTCAATCAAGAGCGGCAGGATGCGTTAGCAGCAGAGTACGTACTTGGTACTCTGCGCGGAGCAGCGCGGAAGAGGTTCCAACAATTGTTGGTGCAATACCCTAGCCTGCGTGCCACTACAGATCGTTGGGAGCAGCATATCAACAACCTCGGTGAACAAGTGACACCAATCTCCCCTGATCCTATAGTGTGGCAAAAGGTGAAGCTAAGGTTAGCCTTTGATGATCCACGGAGTAACACTATTGTTATGGATAACATTGTGCCTATTAAAACCAAATCATCACGTAAATGGCAAACTTTCACAGGGCTCGCGTCTGCGGCCGCCATTGTGCTGGCAGTGTTGTTGATACAGGTAAAGGTTCCAATAACTCAAGTCCCAGTCGAACAGCTCAGTGTAATGCAAAATACTGATAACCAGCCAATGTGGTTAATTGAAGTAAGCCGCGACGTTTTGACCACTACCGCAACGATTAATGTCACCAAACGGGCACAAAATGATTACCAACTATGGATGCTAGCGGAAGATGGAAGGCCTCCTATATCATTAGGTCTGCTGCCACAATCTGGAGTAAGAACGCTCAATAAAGTAGATATTTATGATCGACTAGAAATAGTCGCACTAGCGGTTAGTCTTGAGCCTTTAGGCGGCTCCCCCAATGGCGCACCAACCGAGGTATTATTTGTTGCCGAATTAGCCATCTTATAAAAGGTTAATATTCATTTTTACTTAATTGCAAAGACTGGCTAAGCCAGTCTTTTTTATAGGCTGTAAAAAGGTGGCAAAACTAATTTAAAAAATTTGCATCCAGTTTACCTCCATGATCGTTTGGTTAAAAGACAATGACCAAACTTGGAGAAACATGTCATGAAAAAACAGTCAACTACCTTGATGCTGAGCATAATGGCTACAGCAATAATCGGCTCTAATGCGTTAGCATCCAGTCATAGAGAAGCACCAAACATCACGCGCTTTCCCACCTTAGATTCCACCGATTTTTATGCTTTCAACAGTTATGAAAACGGTCGTAGTGATTATGTCACTATGATTGCCAACTATATTCCATTGCAAGACCCCTACGGCGGACCTAACTATTATGCGATGGATCCTGCCGCAGTTTATAGCGTACATATAGATAATGACGGTGATGCAGTTGAAGACCTTACGTTTCAATTTCGTTTTGCTTCTGCGCTTCCCAATAATAATGCAGGTGCCACCTTAATGGTCGGCACGGCTGGTGAACAAGTTGAAGTGGGTGTACCTCTTAAAAATATTGGTCCGGTCACAGCAAGCAACGCAACTGCAGCGAACTTTGGCGAAACCTATACCATGACTTTGGTTGAAGGTGCTCAGCGCACAGGTACCGCAACAGCCATCCAAAACGCCGCCAACGCCACAACAACTTTTGGCAAACCACTGGATTACATTGGTAACAAAACATTTGGCGACACCTCAGCCTATGAGGTGTATGCAGATAGCTTTGTCTACAACTTTGCTTTACCAGGTTGTGACAGCATGGGTAAAGTCTTTGTTGGGCAACGTAAAGACCCTTTTGTAGTCAACCTAGGTAAAACTTTCGACTTGGTTAACTACGTGCCAGTTGAAGGAGACAGTACACCTGGCGCAGGTGATGCCGCAGGATTCCCTGGAGGCATTACTCAAACTTCGGATAACGATGTATTAGCAGATAAAAATGTCACATCCATTGCGGTTGAAATCCCCAAAGCCTGCATTACTGGAGATGGCAACGGTGTAGTAGGTGCGTGGACAACGGCTAGCCTTCCGCAAGCCCGCATTTTGAATCCTGATGCCAACTTTGCTGCAACGGAAGTGAATGGTGGTGCACTGACACAAGTCTCGCGTTTAGGTAGCCCTTTGGTCAACGAGCTAGTCATTGGTCTAGCGACTAAAGATACCTTTTCAGCTTCTCATCCTGCAGATGATGGCCAGTTTGCTGAATTTGTGACTCATCCTACACTGCCTGAATTGTTGAACATTTTATTTAAAGATGCGGTTAACACGACATTAGGGACCTCTCTTGAAACCTTAGCTCCAACTAATTTTCCTAGAACAGATTTAGTTGCTGCATTTTTAACAGGAGTTGAGGGCGTTAACCAGCTCGCCACTGTCACACCATCAGAAATGTTGCGTTTAAATACCGGCATTCCTGCCACTGTAGCAACACAACAGAGTGCCTTTGGTGTGGCTGGTGATGATTTAGCGGGTTTCCCTAATGGCCGACGTCCAGGTGATGATGTGGTTGATATTGCCTTACGTGTTGTCATGGGGGCGTTATGTTACGACATTCCTGTTGCTGGTACGCCCACCAACTTGGGCTTCTGTACACCTGAAGATGCAAGTGTGGGTAATGTCCCCTTTACCGATGGTGCGCCATTAGATTCGTCGATGATGATGACATCATTTCCGTATTTGGCGCCCCCTATTTCTGGTTCAGAATAAGGAGTGTGTAATGAAAACTTTTCTACTAAAAACTTCTGCAGCAGTAGTGATGGCCAGTGCTTTAGCAGCTTGCAATGATAACGACCATGAGCCCTATAAGGTCAATAGTCCGCCAACGGCCAACTCGACTAGCCTGACGACGCAGACTAACACCTCGATTATGGAAAGCGTGACTGGTAATGATAGTGATGGTGACATGCTGACCTATGCCATTGTCACTGCCCCAACGTCTGGCTCATTGAACTTTGACGCTTCAGGTAGTTTTACCTATCAGCCACCACAGGATCAAACCGGCATAGATAGTTTCGAGTTTAGTGTATCAGACGGCGTGAACGAGGCGGTTGTTGCCACAGTTGAGATTACTATTGAAACCTTAGCGGTCAGCTTTGGTGACTACAGTCGCCAAGCGTTTAATCAATTACCAGCTGATAAGCCGCTTAGCTTAAAAGGCAGAACCTTTATTCAGGATGTTGAAGATGAAGCTGCTTATGATGACCTGCTAATGGATAACTAAAACAATTTCCAACGCCACGGACGGCGTTTTTTAATCATTACGTTTAAGTAATCAAAATCTTAGCTGTCTGAGGCTCTATATGAAACAACACCATAGTTTAGCGATCCTACTGGGATTATTATTAATGACCTTAACCTTTGCTATCTTAGCAAAACCGAGCACTCCTCTAAATCCACAAACGGTTGTGGCGTCATGGGATGTCGAAAACAGTCACAAAAAAATAAATATGACTTTACCTGAGCGACTAGCAAAAGTGACTTGGCACATAGATCAGAGCCAATATCCTGGTCAAGAAAATAAGCACTATGGACGCGCTAGAGCATTGCTAAAACCTTTTATTTCCGATGACTACTTACAAAGTATTGACGAAACAATAGACAACAACCAACAAATCCAGCTTTTATATCTTTGGGCTCGTGTAATGCAACACCAACATCAATTTGCATTAGCAGAAAAAATTCTTAATCAAGCACAAAAGTTACAAAAACAATACAACACTAATGTCACGTTACTTAAAGCCAGTGTACAACTTGCTCAAGGAGACTTTGCTCAAGCTAAAAAAACTTGCGGAGAACTCATAGGCCAAGCCCAACTAGTCACTGCAGCTGCATGTACTTTAGAAGCCAGCGCTCAGTTACAGCAGCTACCCGAAAGTTATCAACAAATGACAGCACTGTTAAACAATCAGCGGACTTTTGCCGAGAACTCATTGAACAATTGGTTGTTACAAATCACTGCTGAAATGGCACTGCACCTTGATTTACCCAATGAAGCGCAACAATGGCTGGAAAAAGGATTGTCTGATAATAAAAATTTACACATTAAACCACTGAGTTTTACCGTGTTGTGGGCAGATGTGCAACTTGCGCTTGGTCAACCTCTAGCCGTATTAAGGCAATTGGGGAGTCTCGTTGACAAGGCGGGCTTTAAGGACGACGCCCTATTGAGCCGCCTAGCGATCGCAGAAACACATACAGCACAAACCCGCTGGCAGTCTTTATTTAAAAAGCGTGTGAATTTACGCATAGCCCGCAATGATGTCTATCATGCAGCTGATATAGCCCGTTATTACATTTACGTTCGCCCCAATGCTATTGAAGCTTTATACTGGGCCAGTTTAAATTGGCAACAAGCGAAACTTAACGATGACAAAATACTCCTAGAAAAAGCTAAAATAATGCAATCAGATCAGCTTTGAAACTTATGACATGTTATCAATTAGATACAAAGGAATTAAAAATAATGAAGCACCTCAACAAAGCCAGGGTAGTTAAGGCTTTTCTTCGTTACTTCACCGCTGCCATTTTAATTTGTCTAACAAGTCATGCAAGTGCCCATCAAATGAGTACTGGTTATCTCAATCTCGATACCTCAGATAAGCAAGTCAATAAAGGACAAATTCAACTGAGATGGTTCGACCTCGATAATATTATAGGGTTAGACGCCAATACCGATGGCCAATTATTATGGGGTGAAGTCCAGCAACGACAAAGTGCAATCATCCGCTTTTTAAAGCAGCATTTAATCTTTGTCGCAATGAACCAACCTTGTGAATTAAGTTTTTCTCCACAACTACAAATGACTGAACATTTTAATGAAGGTTATTTAGCTGCGGATTTCAGTTGGTCTTGTCCAAATGACTCATCACAATTAACCGTCAATTATAGCGGTGTTTTTCAACAAGATAGTGATCATAAATTGCTTATCAATGCCGAAGGAAACACCAGTTACTCAAGCGGAGTGATTGAAAATAGCGACGATAGTTTTGTAATCGATTTAACGCAAACCAGTGCTTGGCAAACTTTTACACTATATGTTTACCAAGGTGTGTTGCATATTTTTATGGGAATAGATCATATTTTGTTTCTCATCGCCTTATTATTAACCTGCGCCTTAAGTCGAGAAAATAAGCAATGGTCGGTAGCACTCAACAACAAAAGTGTATTTAAAAACGCAGCGTGGATAGTTACGGCTTTTACTCTGGCCCACTCACTTACGCTGACTGCCACAGCAATGGAATTAATCACACCTAATAGTAGATGGGTGGAATTAGGCATTGCCATTTCAGTATTATTGACGGCCTTAAATAATATTTGGCCAATTATTCTCAGACTTGGTTGGATTACTTTCGCATTTGGTTTATTGCACGGCATGGGCTTTGCGGGTGTATTAGGTGAGTTAGGCTTAGCCAAAGATCAAAAGTTATTGTCGGTTCTCTCTTTTAATTTGGGTGTCGAATTCGGGCAACTTATGATTTTGGTAGTGGTGTTACCCCTACTAATATTAGTCAGTAAAAGAAGCTGGTATCAGCAATATGGTGTCAAAGTTGGCTCAGGATTGATTGCACTCATTGCACTAAGCTGGAGTATTCAACGCTTTTGAAATATTCATCCAAAAGCAATTTAGTGTAAAGGTTTGCATGCTATAGGTGAGAATACAGTAGAAGTAGTTTGCTGTAAGACATTGCTCAGTTATAGTAAGTGCTTATATACGTAGAAGAAAAACAGCGAAACGCACACTGAACTAAATATATGAATTCTGACGTTAACCAAAATCATCTCGACCGCATTAACCAGCTACTTAAAACGTATCCATCGCTTATGGATGCTTATCATAAGCTAGAACCCTTTGTTTTGGGCTTATTTGATGCTGAGCGCATGAGTATTTTTCAGCGTCGCCGCCAACATCAAGACTTAGTCGCACGCTTTAAAACCGGCAAAGAAACCCGCGAAATCAAAGTGCCTATTAGCCCAATGTCGATTGCGGGATATGTGGCTCTGAGTCAATTACCCCTGATTATTAACGACCCATATAATAAGGAAGAACTAGCCAGTATTCATAAACGTCTAAATTTCGCCGATAAATTCGACAAAGGCTCAACCTTTAAAACTCGTAATATTATCTGTATTCCGATTCTCGATTCTGGCGTATTGATGGGTGTAATGCAGATCATCAATAAAAAAGATGCGGCCTTTACTGAAGATGACCTTGCCCTTGCCAACGCCATCGCAGAAATCATGGGGAAAAAGTTTCGTTACGAATTAGGTGGAACCAGTCAACCTTTTGATTATTTGGTGCACCGCAATCTTATTGCTGAAAAAGAATTAAAAAAACTTCAAGAAACAAGTCATGACAACCGCCAGTTAGTACAGCGCCTAACGTCTGAGCACAGAGTACCTGAAGACGACTTAGGTAACGCGCTATCCGTACACTTCCAAGTGCCATATTTAGCCTATTTACCAGATAAGTATCATCTGTTTCAAAGTGACAGTAAGCTAAATTTATCTTATTTGAAGCGGAATTTTGTAGCCGTTTTAGCTGACGTAAAAGACAACCCTATAGTGTTGATGTCTGAGCCCAATAACGCCACTTTGTTAATGGAAATTGAAAGTGCGTTAGGGATAGACAGTTACGAAATATCCGTTAGTTTACCTAACATTATTCTGCAATATTTAGGCGAGGCTGCAGGGGGTGGAGCGGGTCCAGGTGCAATGGATGAGATCCTTGATGAAATCGGTACCAGTGCAGATGAGTTAGACGAACAAGCTGATGAAATGTCAGACGACGCACCTGCTGTTGTTAGGCTAGTAAGTAGAGTATTACACGATGCCAAACGCCTAAACGCATCTGATATCCACGTCGATCCTGAAAAAAATGCCCCCACTCGAGTACGTATGCGTATTGACGGGGTATGTAGAGATGTCACCCAAGTGCCGGCATCGCACCATAGTGCGGTAATTGCCCGTATTAAAATCATGTCAAATCTAAACATTGCTGAAAAGCGTGTGCCCCAAGATGGCAAACTGTCTTTTAGAATGTCAGGTCAGTTAATTGAAGTGCGTGTGGCCACCATCCCGACCATAGCAGGCGAAGGCGTAGTTATGCGGATTTTGGCTGCAGGTGGTGCCATGCCGCTGAGTAAACTCAATTTATCACCTCGCAATCATGAAAAAATTCTTGAGCTGGTACAAAAGCCACATGGCATTATGCTAGTAGTAGGGCCTACTGGTTCGGGTAAAACAACCACCTTGCATGCAGTACTAGGCCATATTAATACACCAGAAAAGAAAATATGGACCGCGGAAGACCCTGTAGAAATCACCCAGCCCGGCTTACAACAAGTGCAAGTCAGTGCCAAGATTGGTTTTACTTTCGCCAATGCGTTAAGAGCGTTTTTACGTGCCGACCCTGACATAATACTGATTGGTGAAATGCGTGATAAAGAAACTGCACATGCCGGTATTGAGGCGTCACTGACTGGGCACTTAGTGTTTTCTACACTGCATACCAACTCTGCTCCAGAAACGATTTCTCGTTTATTGGACTTGGGCCTTGATCCAGTCAACTTTTCTGATGCCTGTGTGGGTATTTTAGCACAGCGTCTAATCCGAACCATCTGCCCGAATTGCAAGGAGAAATACCCTGCAAGCGAAACTGACCTCGCATTTATTAGGCGTCAATATGGCGAAGAATATATCGCAGAGCTAAACCTGCCTGAACCGTTAATGCTTTTCAGAGGCAAAGGATGTGAAGAATGCGGAGATACAGGTTATAGAGGTAGAACCGGGGTACATGAATTGTTATCCATGACCGGAGAATTACGCTCTTTAGTATACAAAGAGGCCTCAGTTCACGAAATGAAAGCCCAAGCCATGAAGGATGGAATGCGCACACTAACCCAAGATGGCATTCTAAAAGTGCTCAAAGGTGATACAGATATTCCCCAAATTCAAATTATCAGCGGCACCAGTTAACTATTTGTTTCGCCAAAAGTGCACTGCTATTGATCCTGGGGCATCCTTAGTTTCTGACTTATTTTATTCAAACATTTAGAATAATTGCTTAGGATTTGATGGTTTACTGTGTTGATTGCGATACACCATAACACAATCAGTTTTAAGCATTTTCGAGCACCTGTATTGTAGATATTAACCAAAATGATATGGTGTTTAATGTCAGCCCCCAATTTTTCAACATCAATATAAAACAACTACAAAATCAATAAGAAGCTAGGGAATTCACTATGTTACCTATTAATAAAAATTTGCTGCGAGCAGCGGGTTTAAGCACTGCATTATGTTTTTCATCTTTGACATTTAGCCAAACTGAACAAGATGAAGAGCAAAAATCAACCGAACAAGAGCCGCAACATCAAGATTGGGACGTACTCAACCCTCCCCTTGATTTAGCCACTGTTTCTATCAATACAAACAACACCACTTGGTCTAGCCTAGATATCACCCCCGATGGCAAAAGTATGGTGTTTGATATGCTTGGCGATATTTATATCACTGATATAAATGGTGGCAAGGCCAAAGCACTCACACAAGATTTTGCCTGGAATATTCACCCTGCAGTTAGCCCAAATGGAGAAAAAATAGCCTTTATCTCTGATCGAGATGGACTATCTAACCTTTGGGTGATGAATCAAGACGGCACTCACTTAAAACAGCTCAGTACAGAAAAAAACAATCTGATCCATTCACCTAAATGGAGCCCCGATGGCCAATACATAGCAGTGAGTAAAGGGATCATGTCGAGTCGCAGTATTCCAGCCGGTGAAATTTGGCTATATCACCATTCTGGCGGTGACGGCCTAGCCATTAAAAAGCGCGTAAACGGTAAAAAAGATCAAAAAAATATTGCCGACCCCGCTTTTTCACCAGACGGAAAATATCTGTACTTTACTCAGGATGTCACTGGCGGCAGCACTTTTAGTTACAACCGCGATCCGTTAAAAGGCATTTTTGCCATTACCCGTTACGAATTAGCAACAGGTGAAGAGGAACGTTTTGTTAGTGGAACAGGCGGTTCAGTAGTACCTACCCCATCACCAGATGGCAAACATTTAGCCTTTATTCGCAGAGTAAAAGAAAAAACCGCGCTTTTTGTCAAAGATTTAACCACAGGCTTGGAAACCGCGTTATATCTGGACTTAGAAAGGGACATGCAAGAAGGTTTTGGCTCTGAAGGTTATTTCGCCTATTTTGATTGGACTCCTGACTCTAAAAACATTGTATTTTGGACAGGCGGTAAGTTTCATAAACTAACTATCAAAGATCAATCTGTGGCCACCATCCCGGTAACTGTTAATGCCGAATTAAAGTATGCCGATGCGGTTCGTTTTGATGTAGATGTGGCGCCAGACAACTTTGCTATTAAAATGACCCGCTGGGCACAAAAATCCCCCGATGGAAAATCAGTGTTATTTCAGGCTTTGGGCAAACTTTATGTAAAAGATCTCAAAAGCGGAAAAACCTCACGCCTAACTAAACAAAACGAGCATGATGAACTGTATCCCCGTTATTCAAATGACGGCAAATATATTGTGTATACCACTTGGCATGATCAAGCACTAGGTTCAGTGAGGATCATCAAGGCCCGAGGCGGCAAAGGTAAAAAATTAACTAAAACACCTGGTCACTATATTGAGCCAAGTTTCTCAACTGACGGCAAGTTAGTGGTGTATGACAAAGTCACAGGAGGTTATTTACTAAGCCCAGAATATTCAGTCGAACCTGGCATCTATGTCGCACAGGTTAAAAGTGGCGAGTCCAAGCGTATTGCCAAGTCTGGCTCAGCGCCGCACTTTGCCGGTGACAATCAACGCATTTATCTGACCACGTCAGTTAAAGGTAGTGATTACGCAGAATCCCAATTAATCAGTGTAGATTTAAATGGAGAAGATAAACGAGAGCATTTATATGGCGCCGACAAAGTCACTGAATATCGTTTATCTCACGACAAAAAGTGGGTCGCTTTTGTACATCAATACAATGCTTATGTGGCCCCTTTTGTGGAAACAGGAAAGCGAGTCAGTATTGGTCCTAAGATGTCTACTTTGCCGGTGAAAAAAATATCAAGTCGCGCCGGTGAGTATCTAACATGGAGCGCCGATAACCAATTTGTTAGTTGGTATCACGGTGCCACTTTTTATGAGCGAGAATTAAAAGACGCATTTGCTTTTTTAAGCGGCGCTCCAGAGGAACTCCCAGACCCAGTCAGTGAAGGCATTGACTTATCTTTCCAACAAAAAACCGACAAACCTACAGGTTACAAAGCCTTAATTGGTGGAACTGTGGTCACCATGCGCGATGCCAATAGGCAGCGAGAAGTGATTGAAAATGGCGTGGTCTTAATCAAGGACAATAAAATTGTCGAAGTAGGAAAATATGGCGAAGTAACTATTCCTGATGAAGCATTACTCATCGATACTAAAGGTAAAACTATATTGCCTGGGCTAATTGACGCTCACGCCCATGGCTCACAAGGCAGCAATGAAATCATACCCCAGCAAAACTGGAGTATGTATTCTAATCTCGCTTTTGGTGTGACTACTATTCACGATCCCTCAAACGACACCACCGAGATATTCTCAGCGGCGGAGTTACAAAAAGCCGGCAAAATTCTGGCTCCAAGAATTTATTCCACCGGCACCATTTTGTATGGTGCAGAAGGTCTAGGATATAAAGCCATAATTAATAGTTATGAAGACGCCTTATTCCACATGCAACGCTTAAAAGACACGGGGGCGATATCTGTCAAAAGTTATAATCAACCTAGACGTGATACTCGTCAGCAAGTATTAGCTGCAGCTAAGGAATTAGGTATGATGGTTGTCCCAGAAGGTGGCGGCAAGTTCCAGCAAAATATCTCGATGTTAGTAGACGGTCATACTGGCCTTGAACACTCGCTGCCCATTGCCAAAGGTTATGATGATTTGACTGCTTTGTGGTCAGCCACAAAATTTGGCTACACCCCAACATTTGTGGTTTCTTACGGCGGCATGATGGGCGAAGAATACTTTTACGACAGAACCGAAGTATGGAAAAACCCTCGTTTAATGCGTTATACACCGAGCTTTTTGGTAGACAAACGGTCAATAAGACGCCCCACTGCACCAGATAATCAATATAACCATGTATCAGTTGCAGAGTATGCCAAAACCCTACGAGACAAAGGTGTGAGTGTGCACATAGGTGCCCATGGTCAACGAGAAGGATTGGCCTCTCACTGGGAATTATGGATAATGAATCAAGGCGGATTCACGCCTTGGGAAGCATTGAGAGGCGGTACAATCGACGGCGCGACCCACTTGGGAATGAACAAACAAATAGGCAGTATTGAAGTGGGTAAAATAGCCGACTTGATGGTTGTCGAAGGTGATGTACTCAGTGATATTCGTCGTAGCGAATATGTTGAATACACTGTGTTAAATGGCCGTGTTTATGAAGCTGCAACTATGAATGAAGTGGGCAATAAAAAACAACGTCAGCCGTTTTTCTTTGAAAACAACAATCAGTTGTTTATGCCCAAAGAGACACAACAAGCCATAGACGCTAAGGCACAGAAGCATCATTGGGTGCATTAATTTCTCTAAAATGCCTTAACAACGTTTTGTTAAGGCATAGTGTTTAAATAACCTTACTTAAAAGATAAGAAGCGCTAAATATGAAAAAACACTTAGTTTGGGATATTCCAGTTAGACTCTTTCACTGGTTATTGGTGCTCTGTTTGTTAGGGCAATGGTTAACGGCTGAAGTGCTGGAAGATGCCATGGATATCCATTTTTATATTGGATACTTTACCTTAGGGCTAATAATTTTCAGGCTAATATGGGGATTTGTTGGCACTAAATACGCCAAGTTTAACAGTTTTATTTCAGGCCCAAAGGTCATGCTGGCCTACATACGTAACATTAGAACTAAACAACAACCCTTGAGTATTGGTCATAACTCTGTGGGCGGGCTACTATTACCAGCGGTACTAATTTTAGTGGGCTTACAGGCCATCAGTGGTTTATTTACTTCAGACGACATTGTCTATTCTGGCCCCTATTACGACAGTGCTAACGCCGATTTACAGCAATGGATGCAGTGGTTACACCATAATATTTTTGATGTCCTGTTGGGCATCATTGGTTTACATTTGCTAGCTATTGGATGGTATTTAATTTTTCTTAAACACAATCTTATCAAGCCAATGTTAGATGGCAAAAAAGCGGTCGCTTTAAAAGACGGGATCACCCATTCGCAACTTCTTAAAGCAATAGTGATAATATGCTTAGTGGCGATATTTGTTTATTGGTTGGTAGAAATAAATCCGCCTCCAATAGAAGACGGATATTACTATTAAATCTAGATCCCGGGGCAGAACTACTGGGATCTAGGTTAAAGTTTAATCTTCTTTATAGTTATCGTGACAACCTTTACAACTTTTGAATACTTGCCCAATAGCGGGTTTATATTGAGAAGTATCACCGGCTTTAGCGACCTTATTCAAATTGCTTGCGGCAGCTGTCAAAGCACTTATTTTGTCTTTGAAGTCGGCTTGGTTTTCCCAAACTTTATCCAAAGCCGCAGTTTCAACATCAAAGCCAGTTGTATTGGTAGCAAAATAGTCTTCCAACATCAAAGACAATTGTTCAATACGCAATGCGTTAGTTTGCATTGTTGTTGCGTCAAAAGGGATAGCACCTTTATTCATGGCTCCTAAAGCACCCACGTTACTTTTTACAAGAGTAAAAATCGCTTGTCTAAACTCAGTGACATCTTTCGCTTGTTTGGCCGATTTGGCGGGCTCTGCTAATACAGAAAATGTACTTAACATAGCCGAGCCTATCATTATTGCTATTGCCTTTTTCATCATATTGCCTTCTCCAATAGTTAACGTTGATTTAATATAGAACGATGATAACTGTTTTTGCTTTTGTATTCTTACTATTTAAAAACAACTCTTTTGCATACGATTATTTTATCTCAAATCGTAACTGTTCCCTTCTGACATACCGTGCAAATAGTGTAATTTACCATTGTGATTGTGCTGGCTCACAGATAAATATATAAGTGAATCGGCAACCACCTGAATAGGATGATTTGAACCGCTGAATTCGGTACCTGCCGCATCCACTGTGCTGTCCTTAACTTTCAAGGCTGTTTCGCCATGTACACGCACATTAGTCATAGTGACAAACGAATTATTCACTTCCATAGTCAAACTATCTGATTCAACATCAACCTGCTGCATTGTGACATCCGAGTTTTCAATATAAATCTGCTCAGCAGAGAGGTCAGTTAAGGTAATATATTGACAGCCACTAATATAAACAAAAGCATAATGCCCACTGTAAGACCGATCATTTTGGTTGTTGCACGTCAGAGTAGGTAATGGTTCACTTTTTACATAGTGTGAGTCTTTGTGCTTTTTAGGTGGGTTATTTAACGCGTAGTTCAATTTCAGCATAAATTCAGTGGGTTGATCTTTCATTGGCACATGCCCTGCCTCTTGGATAACATGCAACTCAGCATTAGCAATGTGATGCTGCAATAACTCTCCCGTTCGTAGTGGTGCCACTCGGTCGTATTCGCCCCAAATTATGTGGGTAGGTATCAAAAGCTTATCTATTGCCTGAGAAAAATTTTCATTAATGAGTCCAATGGCTGCATTTAACGTGGGACGATCTTTATAAACATATTTTTGCGCATAATCATTTTGTAGCAATACTAGTGTGGGGTCCGGCAACTTATCTAATTGATTAAGCACTGAGCCACTGACTCGATTAATAAAACGATTAAATCTGCTTACCGCCGTATCAACAATATTAAAGCGCTGTTGATATTTTGCTAGCCACTCATAACGATCAGGCATTTCAGTCATATGCCGCACAAATACTGAGCGCTGCAACACCCCTGCGGTATCGACCATAACAAGGCGTTCAACCATGTCGGGAAACTCTGACGCAAAACGTAAACTGATTGCCCCTCCCATAGAATGACCTACAACTGTCACTTTTTGTGATGAAAACTGCGGAATCAGCCATTTAAGTAGTTGTGCATAACGTTGAGGTGCAAGTTGTAATGAAGTGGGATCCGACTCACCAAAACCTGGCAAATCTAAGGCGATGATATGATAGTCAGACTCAAGTTGCGGAATAATATCCACCCAATCCCGCAAACCACTATAACCAAGACCATGTACTAAAATAATGGCTTTTTTGTGTTTTTGCCCCGTGTCGATGACGTGTACTACACCACCAAAGATAGGTTCATTTATTCGCGACTGTTGCCAATGTGAAGGCAGAGGCGCTAGGGTTTGTTGTACAACGCCATCGTTATCTATTTTTTCTTGGGCATAGCTATTCATGGCAACAAAACAGCAAAAAAACACAATTTTAAAATAGCCCATAGCGACAGTGTTATCAGTTGCACAATAGATGACTTTTAAATTAAAGATGAGTTAGTATCATGTCAAGTTAAGCAATTGTTAATCACCTCAGAGATTGACTGCAACCATATACAAGATTGGGCGCATGAGACTAATAGACATAGATGTGAATTGATCTTGAAAACACTGTAGAGATGGGACGTATTTAATGGCAGACAATAATTTAGAAAACTCTTTCGCTACATTGAAACAAACCATCCCACTATTGTTGAAACATAAAATTTCTGCCATTCCTACCAATTATGCACTTTGGTACACCTATGTTTCTAATGACTCCCCTGAGCTAAAAACAGCAATTGATTATGTATTAGATAACAAATTACAATTTTCTGAGGCAAAAACCAAAGAACTTTATCGCAGTTATCTAGCTGAAACTGAAGAGGTCTCGGCCTGGGAATTACGCCAATCGGTGGAAGCTATGTTGATTGAGTTATCGCAATCGTTACAAGACACTCACTCAGAAACCACTAGTTTTAAAGAAACCATGGACACTTGTGTTGATGACCTCGCTAAAGTTGAAAAAGAAGGACTGTCAGTAAAAGAAGTGATGGCCTTAGTTCGCAATTTGGTCAAAGACACTCAAAATATCAGACGTAGTACCATCAGTTTTAGCGCAGCCCTAAAAGACGCACAAAAAGAAATAGAAGCACTTAGAGGCCAGCTTGAAAAAAGCCAACAAGAGGCATTATATGATGGGCTAACGGGGTTATGTAACCGCCGTTATTTCGACGAAGAACTGGCTACTCAGTCTTTACAGCCCAATTTATGTTTACTGTTGGTTGATCTTGATCACTTCAAAAAAATCAATGACAACTATGGACATGTCATGGGTGACTTGGTGTTAAAAGCAACCGCAAAAAAACTTCAGGCTAGCTGCAGAGATGGTGCGCAAGCATTTCGTTTTGGTGGTGAGGAATTCGCTATTATTGTGCCCAACTCAAATCTGGCCAAAGCGCGAAGCATGGCCGAATCGATGCGTAAAGCTATTGAAAAAATTGCAGTGAAAGACAAACGTAGCGGCGAGATATTGGGCGACATCGCGGCCTCAATTGGTGTTGCTGAACTCACAAAAGGCATGAACCCTCTCGCACTTATTGAGAATGCCGACAAACAACTCTATGAAGCCAAACGATTAGGCCGTAATCGTGTTATGCCTATGGCGTAACACAGCAAAGCGTTGCCGGCATCAGAAATATCCTAAGCCCAGCCGTTTCATGGGCTAAGTACTGTTTACAGCACCATGTTTTCCCCTTCGTAAGCCCCCAAAAAAGAAGCTAATTCTATTTAGCTGATTTTTATATAAAAGAAAAACAACATCAATTCAAAATTTCTTGTATAATCCCGCGCAAATTTTACTCAGACTGAAGTTGGAACAATGACAGATTTAGCAAAGTACAGAAACATAGGTATTTTTGCCCACGTTGACGCGGGTAAAACAACTACAACAGAACGAATCCTTAAATTGACTGGTCAAATTCATAAGACCGGTGAAGTACATGACGGTGAATCTACTACCGATTTCATGGAACAAGAAGCCGAGCGCGGTATTACTATCCAATCAGCAGCGGTAAGCTGTTTTTGGAAAGATCACCGTTTCAACGTAATCGATACTCCTGGGCACGTTGACTTCACAGTTGAAGTGTACCGTTCACTAAAAGTATTGGACGGCGGTATCGGTGTATTCTGTGGTTCTGGTGGGGTTGAACCTCAATCAGAAACTAACTGGCGTTATGCGAATGACTCAGAAGTAGCACGTATTATCTTCGTTAATAAATTAGACCGTATGGGTGCTGATTTTTACCGAGTAGTCGATCAAACTAAAAAAGTACTTGCTGCTAACCCACTAATCATGGTTCTGCCTATCGGTATTGAAGATGACTTTATTGGTGTAGTTGATCTACTTACTCGTCAAGCTTACGTGTGGGATGACACTGGTCTTCCAGAAAACTACGAAATCAAAGATGTTCCTGCGGACATGGTTGATAAAGTTGAAGAATATCGTGAAATGTTAATCGAAAGTGCTGTTGAGCAAGACGATGACTTAATGATGGCTTACATGGAAGGTGAAGAACCTTCTATTGAAGACATTAAACGTTGTATCCGTAAAGGTACGCGTACTATGGACTTCTTCCCAACATACTGTGGTTCAGCCTTCAAAAACAAAGGCATGCAATTAATTCTTGATGCCGTAGTTGACTACTTACCTTCACCTACAGAAGTTGATCCACAACCTCTTACAGATGAAGAAGGCGAGCCAAATGGTGAATACGCAATTGTATCTGCAGATGAAACGTTTAAAGCGTTAGCCTTTAAAATCACAGATGACCGTTTTGGTTCACTAACCTTCGTACGTATTTACTCAGGTAAATTGACGAAAGGCGATACCATCATGAATGCTGCAACAGGTAAAACTGAACGTGTTGGCCGTATGTGTGAAATGCAAGCAGATGACCGTAAAGAACTTAGTTCAGCGCAAGCTGGTGATATCATCGCGATTGTTGGTATGAAAGGTAACGTGCAAACTGGTCACACTTTATGTGATCCAAAACACCCAATCATTCTTGAAGCAATGGTATTCCCTGAGCCAGTAATCTCTATCTCTGTTACACCAAAAGATAAAGGGTCAACTGAGAAAATGGGTATCGCTATTGGTAAAATGGTGGCAGAAGATCCTACTTTCCGTGTTGAAACTGACCAAGATTCAGGTGAAACCATCCTATCTGGTATGGGTGAACTTCACTTAGATATCAAAGTAGATATTCTTAAGCGTACTTATGGCGTTGAATTAACAGTAGGTGAGCCTCAAGTTGCTTACCGTGAAACTATCACTCAAGAAGTTGAAGATTCTTATACCCATAAGAAACAATCTGGTGGTTCTGGTCAATTCGGTAAAATTGATTACCGCATCAAGCCTGGTCAACCAAATACAGGCTTCACGTTCAACTCTGTGGTTGTTGGCGGTAACGTACCTAAAGAATTCTTCCCAGCGATCGAGAAAGGCTTTAAAGGCATGATGGATACTGGTGTGCTAGCTGGTTTCCCAGTACTAGACGTTGAAGTTGAATTATTCGACGGTGGCTTCCACGCAGTAGATTCATCAGCTGTTGCTTTTGAAATCGCAGCTAAAGGCGCTTTCCGTCAATCGATTCCTAAGGCTGGTCCTCAGTTAATAGAACCTATCATGAAAGTTGACGTGTTTACGCCTGACGATCACGTTGGTGACGTAATTGGTGACTTAAACCGTCGTCGTGGCATGATCAAAGATCAAGAGCCTAGTGCCACAGGCGTTCGAGTTAAAGCTGACATCCCTCTTTCAGAAATGTTCGGTTATATCGGAAGTCTACGTACTATGACGTCTGGTCGTGGTCAGTTCTCTATGGAATTCTCACATTACAATCCTTGTCCACAAAACGTGTCTGAGAAAGTAATTGCAGAAACCAAAGAACGTAACGCAGCTAAGAAGTAATTTCTTTAAATAATTTAAAAAGCCCCATTAATCCAAATTAATGGGGCTTTTTTGATCTTATCTACCCTTTCAGGCTTGAATACTGCGGCTTAGAACCATATTGTACTACTAGCAATTTAATAAACCGTAGCACAAGTAAATCTGCTCTTTATGATTTTTTAATTAATAGGTCAGTTTAACTACACCCATTAATCCCCACCCAAATATAGGAAAAATACATGAAATTAAACACTCTTGCTTTTTTGACGGCATCTTCTTTATTTCTAGCTGCCTGTGGCAATGACAAAACAGCAACACCAGAATCTAAAACAGCAGAAGTGCCAGAAGCAACAGATCTCCCGTTAAACAGCCTTGAACAAAAACTGAGTTATATAGTAGGTACAAACTTAGCTGGCCAATTTCAACGTGATGAACTTTCTTTAGATCTCGATGCCTTCATTTTGGCCGTCAATGATGTGGCATCTGGCTCAGAATCACGCTTAACTCAAGAACAAATTCAAGAAGCGGTTGCAACTGTTCAGCAACAAGCTCAAGAAAAGCAACTACTTGCACAACAACAAGCAAGTGCCAAAAACGTAGCCGAAGGCCTAGCTTACCTTGAAGCTAACGCGAAGAAAGAAGGCGTAGTAGTAACAGAAAGCGGTTTGCAATATAAAGAAATCGTAGCTGGTGACGGCGAAATGCCAACTTCTGATAAAACAGTTGTTGTACATTACACAGGCACATTGACTGACGGCACTGAATTCGATAGTTCTTACAAAAGAGGTGAGCCAGCTGAATTCCCAGTAACGGGAGTGATTAAAGGTTGGGTAGAAGCGCTACAATTAATGAATGTGGGTGATAAATTTGAACTAGCGATCCCTTCAGATTTAGCTTACGGTGCTAAAGGTAGCGGTCAAACTATTGGACCTGATGCCACTTTGTTATTTGAAGTTGAACTGCTTGAAATAAAATAATAAGTTAATAGAAGCCTTGTGATGATCATTGCAAGGCTTCCATTCTAGTTAACTAAGATCATCCCTCATTTTTAAAATCCTAGACAGCACTCTAGGTTATCAACTGAGCTATCTATTTCACCAAAGAGTGGTCCTGTAACTGAGCTGCAATATCAGTTTTTGGGAGGAATTATAACTTTTATTATAGTGATTTCTGGTTGACCATTAGGGTAGTTGGGCAAAGGTTTTGAATCCCAACTTTTAGTACTCTTTTCTAGAATCGTAAACTTTATTTGGCCTTGTTTACTGGTATCCATTGTCTTACTGTAAGTTGCTGTAGCAAACAAACTGCTTATCAATAAAAAGAAACAACAGGGAGTAAGCTTCATATCTGAGCTAACCCTCCGTCAACTTGTAGGTCTGCTCCGGTAATAAAACTCGCTTCGTCTGAGCAAATGAAATAAATCGAATTAGCTATTTCCATAGGTGTGGCAAGACGTCCAAGAGGCGTTGTGGCTTCAACTTGTTTGACGATTGCCTGTAAAGCATTTTTTTCAAATCCAAACTTCTCTAAAATAGGAGTTTCGGTAACACCAGGAGATACACAATTGACCCGTATTCCTTTTTTACCGAGCTCTTCTGCGAAAGCACGAGTTAATGAACGGACAGCGGCCTTAGTTGCGCCGTATACAGCCCATGAACCATTACCGCGTTTCGATTGAATTGACCCTATAAGAACAATAGAAGCTGTAATAGATAACAAAGGTATCGATTTTTGAACGGTGAAAAATAACCCTTTCACGTTAATATTGAATGAATTATCGAAGCTCTCCTCAGTAACCGTCAATAAATCTTCGGCAAGCGCAACACCTGCGTTGGCAATCAAGATATCAATCTTAGTATTCAAACAAGACATCTCATCATAAACCGCGTTCAACTCGTGCAGCTTAGTCACATCGCACTGATGCACATGTAAAGTATCAGAGTATTCGCCATGTAGTGTGTTTAAAACCCCTACGTTTCGCGATATCGCAAATACATTGTGGCCTAGAGATAAATATTTTTTAGTTGTTTCCAATCCAATACCCGAATTGGCACCAGTGATAACTATATTAAGTTGTCGCATTGTTATTCCAATATTCCTGTTTAAAACACGAATATATACAACTTGCCTATGCTTGTATTTGATATACTGAAACTTTTCCAATATAACGGAATTCACAAATAATATGACACAAAACATCAAAGACAAATTTGAGTATATTGGCGTTTTTATTCGTAACTACAGGCAGGCAAATGGCTTAAGTCTAGAAAATTTAGCTAACTTATCTGGGGTGAGCCGTTCAATGATTTCGCAAATCGAATCCTCATCGACCAGTCCAACACTGATGGTGTTGCAAAAACTAGCCTCTGCCATGGAAATTGACCTACGGGATTTGGTCCAGCCTCCAGATCAAGGCGAGTCCATATCCGTCGCCGTTGCAAACGAATCGAATCTAATTAGCAAAGCGGATAGCCCTTTTGTTTGCCACCTTATGCGCAAGTACCAAAAACAGACATGCACAGAAATTTATCATTTTTATTTTCGGTTCTCTGGAAAAACGGCTTTTGGTGCTAACATCAAAGGCTCCACAAAAAGTATTTGGTTAGAATCAGGGACGTTAATGCTGCATTTATCATCAAAAAAAATATTGATTAAAGAGAAAGAGCTTATTAGCTTTGCTGCGAGTACTCCCCACAGGTTTGAAAGTGAATTAAAAAGCGGACTAGCGAAAGGTACTTTTTTTGTGGTTTATTAACGAAAAAATTAAAGGTCTGGTACTACTATTAAAACTCATTATTCAGACAACTGGCCATGACACAATCCCAATCAAACCATCAACTACTTAGTTAACATCGCGGCCTAGTAGGACGGGGCGGAATCATAGAAGAGAACTATGCCTAACAATTCTATATTTAATGCCCGCTCATCATTAATAGCTTTAGCAAGAGCGGGCGATAAGTAAAAATATCGAAGGGATTTAACTAGCGCTTCAACAACCTGTTTTTTTGTAACAAGGCTAAACCTAGAAGAAGTAACCAACCAAAAGCACCACCACCAGAGCCTGAATCGCCTCCACCATTTGAAGAATCAATTAAGGTATTCGCTACTGGATTAAGACTGGCAGCAGTATCAACGTCTGAGTCAATCACAACTACATCAGAAATGATGACTAAATGCTCATCGGTAATAGGTTCATCATTATCCAAATCTGTTTGTGTGTAATTGCGAATAGGTAAATCGCTAAAAGCGCCACCTGCATTCATCAGGCTTAGCTCAGCAATCGCATCTATTACTTGCATACCCTCATCAGTTACTTGACCAAACACGGTAAAACCACTGTTTTGTAGATCTAAATTGGCGCTGTTGTTAGCTAAATTAATAAACCATTCTGATGTGGCGCTGTTCGCTTGATTGCTGAGTTTTGCCATTGCAATAGTGCCGCGTACATTAGACAACTTCGGTTCGTTAACAACTGCAGTGCCGGTTTCGATTTCATCAAGCGTAAAACTATCTGTTATTGGCCCATTGTATTGGTATCCACCTGCTTGCACGATAAATCCACCGACAGACCGATGCACTACATTGTTAAAGTAGGCACCAGAATTAACATAACTTAAAAAGTTATCGACTGTTGCTGGCGTTGTATTGTCATATAAGTTCACTTCTACCACACCGAGTGAAGTGCGAATTTCTACTATAGTGCTTTGAACATGGAACGACAACAATGCCAAAAGGGCTGTAGCTAAAACAATGGGGTTACTTTTAAAAATCATAGTTAGAGAGTTCTTCTGTAGTGGCTGTTTATGTAATTAGAATAAAATAAATCCAATTCAATACAAAGCTAACACTTGCATCAATTTGTAATTGCAGAAAGTACTAGCTTTGCCTAGGGTATAAACATTAAAAAGGAACGGGGTATTCTCTAAAGACTTGTTCAATAGACGTTAATGCTGCATCTGACAAGGGTGTTTTGAACGCCGCAATATTTTCTTTTAACTGCACCATGTTAGTTGCACCAATAATTGTAGAAGTCACGCCGTCCACTTGATCACACCAAGCTAGCGCGAGTTGTGATGGAGTGAGTTTATAGGTTTTAGCTAACTCTACATACTTTGCGGTTGCGGCATGAGTAGCTGGCGTATCACGAAAAATGCCATTTCTTTGCTCAAAGGTCCAACGGCTACCTTGCGGCAGCTTTCCTTGCAAATATTTGCCGCTTAACACACCACCAGCCAAAGGAGACCAGGGCAAATAAGCGACGTTCTCACGCACACAGTTCTCAATCAAATAGGGCCAATCTTTGGCATGTAATAAACTAAATTCATTTTGAATTGACACCATTCTTGGCAAGGCGTGCTGCTGACTCAATTTTAGATAAGTATTGATCCCCCAAGGTGTATCATCTGACAAACCACAAAAACGAATTTTTCCCGCTTTAACGCAGCTATCAAGGGCTTGCAGGATCTCCAGCATGCCATTAGTTTCTCGTTCAGAATCAGCACTAGAAAAATTCACTTTCCCTGGCCAATGTTTGGAAAAGTGGGGAGACATACGATTAGGCCAATGTAACTGAAAAAGGTCGATATAATTAGTTTGCAAACGCGCTAGTGAGGCATCTATAGCTTCAATAACGCTCTCACCAGTTATTTTTGCTCCCCCACGGATATAACCTAAGCCAGGGCCTGCTATTTTGCTGGCAAGTATCACGTCTTTCCGTCGTGTTGGATTCTGTGCAATCCAATTACCAATAATTGTTTCTGTTCCGCCATATTTGTCTCCCGATGGTGGAACCGGGTATAACTCTGCAGTATCAATAAAATTAACGCCTTGGTTTAAAGCGTATTCAATTTGTTCATTTGCTTCTGTTTGCGAATTTTGCAATCCCCAAGTCATGCTTCCCAAACACACTCTAGATACTTTTTCGCCACTACTACCAAGCACGCTATATTGCATGTATTACTTCCTAATTTATTGTATTGTATTTTATTCAATTTACGATTGTCAGAATAACAGGCCTCTAATCAAAATTATAGATTTCGAGGATGTTGGCGACTATGCTTTGTACATGTCAAACAAGTAAATAAACATGATATACCAATTCCCATGTTTTGAAATTAACTCGCTTAATAAGCAGTTATATATTAATGGTAAATCGATTGCTGCTGATGAGCGATTAGTAGACTTGTTGATTGAATTAGCACAACACTATCCTAAGCATTGTAGTAAATCCTCGTTATTAAAAACAATATGGCCTAATACTGTGGTATCTGAATGGTCTATTTCTAAATTAGTTTCAGAAGCGCGGCACCTATTTAAACAACACGGATACAACAAAGACGTCATTCAGACTTTGCATGGTAGAGGATATCGCTTAGCAAATAATTTAGGTGAACAGATTCGAAAAATTGACGGTCAAGTCGTACCAACCGAGCTTACAAAGCCTAAAACAGTCACTTTTATGGTTCCTAAAATACACATATGGCTGCCCATTGCAGCTGTGATTTTAGTATCAGCAATTGTTTTCTACTTTGTTAATTCTTCAACTCATACCTTTAAAAAAAGTGAACCTGAGCATTCAGTGGGACGGCTGTTGTGGGTTGACGATCATCCTGATAATAATATTGTTGAAAAAACCTACTTTGAAAACCACAACATCACTGTGTATCAAGTGACAAGTAGTGAAGCAGCATTGACTAGTTTGTCTCTTTACCAATACACAGTCATCATCTCTGATATGGGAAGAAATGGCGAAGTGTTGGCAGGACTAAACTTGTTAAAAGCGTTACGAGAGCGAGACAACCACACGCCATTTATAATGTACACCATAGTCCTTACCCAAGCTCAGCAAAGCCTGCTTGAAAAATATCAAGGTCAAGGCGTAGCAGTTGAACCAGACAAATTATATCAGCTAGTTTTACCTTATTTTCACTCAATCAATAAAACTAGCCCTGACTCTGAAAAATAACGCATTGATTTTAAAGAACTTCACAACTTTTCCAAAGCTTTCAAAAATAAAATATCCACGCTGACTTATATGTTTAAAGGCCCTTTGGCATTTTAAATTTAATTAACTTCAAGTTTACGCTTGTATGGAAGGAAGTCATGAAAGTTAACAATTTTACCCTACCCACTCTGCTCTATTTGTTGTGTATATTGATACTGTCTGCTTGTGGTGGTAGTGACAACACAGAATCCAGCCCCACACCAAGCACTAATAATGCTCCCTCAGCCAATGCCGGCAGCGATCAAAATATCCAAGAAAACCAGCTCGTTACCTTAGACGCCAGCGCCAGTTCAGATACAGATGGCAGCATTAGTACATTTCAATGGTCACAAACGGCCGGTACGGCTGTGGCTTTATCTGCTAGTGATGTGGCTATGCCTACTTTTACCACTCCTTTGTTAAATGCCTCAGAAACCCTGACGTTTCAGGTGACAGTGACTGACAACGACGGCGCGACAGCCACCGCCACAGTCAACATAATGATTGAACACCTCAACCTTTTACCCACAGCCGATGCTGGTGATGATCAATACGTGGATGAAAACACAGAAGTGAATCTATCTGCTGCCCAAAGTAGTGATCTCGACGGGACTATTAGCCAATACTCTTGGACTCAAACCGCAGGGGTAAGTGTTACTTTAAGTGATGCCGCTGGGGTCAATCCCAGCTTTACCGCACCTGATGTTGATACTGTGACTACCCTGACTTTTGAGTTGATGGTGACGGATGACATGGGTACCTCAGCTAGCGCTAGCATTAATGTCATAATCAACCCTATTGCTGACAACGAAGCACCTAGCGCATTATTTGAAGATTCCATTTTAATCAACGAACTATATTATGAATATACCGAGCGTATAGGTGACAAAGTTTGGGTGATGGGTTACTTCGGTAACACCACTATTAATGAAGATGGCGCGGCTTTTTTAGTGGATAACATGCTGCGCTTAGAAGTAGATGAAGCCTTCCCCCATCACACATTTATTCGTCTTGATGGACAATTACCGCCTGATAGTTGGCATGGCGACATGTTATTGGTGTACGGTGAAATTAAGGATTACGCCACAGAATCGGGCGAAATGGCCATTCAACCTACCCCTTTGCTCACAGTAGAAAAATTTGAGTTACTCAAAGCTTTCGAACAAAATAATTCATGGGACAATATTTTCTTAAAGTCCGACATTACCGCGGAAAACACTGTAGAAAAATCAGCATTAAGCCACAGCGATGCCGTTGATGATTTCATCTTACCTATAGCAAAATCTCTATTTACGGCTCAATTAGCCGGTACCCAAGCCCAAGAGTGTGATCGCTCGGTGATCATCAGTGGAGGGGTAGATTTGTCCAACAACCATAAACGTTATGAAGACAACGTGATGGCTAAATTCAATAAAATGAAGGAGCTAGGTTTTACTGATGATCAAATAGAAATTTTCTACAACGACGGTGGTGAAATAGACGTTAACGGTACTAATATTGTGGATGAAAAAACCACTAATGCAAAGCTCAAAGCCCACTTTGAAAAGCTAGCCGAAGACATGCCCGGCAGCTGTACACTCACTATTTTTGTAACCGACCATGGCATTGGTAATAACCTGCAACAAGGCTATGTGGGTGCGCGTCCCGCTTTTACCGGTGAAGAAGCCACCAATGGTAAATTACATGATGAAAATACGTTTAAGTTTGATGCTAGGGCAAAAACCCGCGTGATTTCTGATTCCTTTGTTTTTCAAGAACAAAATTGGCTTATCAAAAAAGATGAAACCGGCAATGTGTTTGTCTTTAAATGGGATGGAGAGCAGTGGGTATATCGCGGTGAAAATACTAATGGCGACAATATCGTAAGCGAAACTGAATTAGGAGGTGAGGATATCAACGGCGACGGTGACACCACAGATAGCGATTTTGGTATCTCAGTCGCATGGTTAACTAATCGCGCACTAGGTAATAGAGTCTATTATGGCAATAATTGGGATACCGATGGCGATGGCAAAAACGATGTACGGCTTCGCTGGGATGGCACTCGTTATGTAGTTGAACGATTAGTGGGTACACAATGGCAAGAAATGGGCCGCGACACCAACGGTGACTATGTGATTGATATTATCGATGGTGGGGTCGATTGGAACTTAGACGGTGACAAAGCCGACCAAGTGGCTTTTCATGAAGGTATTAACCTGTGGGGTAACGAAGTTTTATGGGATGACGCTTTTGCTGAACTAATCAAACCTCTATCTGATAAAGGCGTACATATCATGATGGAAATGGTGTCTTGTTTCAGTGGTGGTTTTGTACCTAATATCAAAGATATGGTTGAAAATATTTATACTGGCTCTAGCGAAGATACCAAACATTGGAATAGAGTGGGCGACGATGGAAAAATAGTCGCCACAGACGAAATGGTGTTTCTAGAAAAGTTAGTGGGCATAGATACCGATAGTTGGAATGCTGCCGCTGACGCAGCCACTGCAGCGGATGATGCATTAGCCACTGCACAAAAAGCCACAAAAAATATTCATGTGCATGAACAAACTACCCGTTTTGCCACTGATACTTTGTTTGAGCTCAAAGCAGAAGGAGAATATAACATTTTGCTAGATCTACCTGATGATTTAGTGGGACAGATTTATGATTTCGAGTTTATATTAGGGTTACAAAAACCTCGCTGGACTAATGTGACCTTTCCAGACGGCTTACCCGATGGCTTGCAAATAGAAGATGCACCAGGCGGCATCAGAGTATTCAGTGACAATCCTATTGATGATGAGCTTATTTTTGCTATCGCCATCGAAGAGGGAACCCCAGAAGAACAAATTAGGATCGAATTCACCGACGTTAATCATAAACGATTAGGATATACCATGGCGCAAATGGGTTCCTTTGAAACACCGTCTGAGCAAATTAGTTTTGCTGAAAATTACCATAACTGCGTAAATCACACTGATCATGGCCAAAGTTCTCCGAGCATTTTAGAGTGGGTTTTATTTGCCGAACTGTTAGAAACATCCCCTTTTAGCGATATAGCCATAACTGTGGAAGTGACTACACCTTCAGGCGAAAAAAGTACACACGAGATTGTATTGAATGCCGAAGGCAAAGCGTTTTTGTTATATCAAATATTTGTCTATGGTGATTATGGCTTAGAAGTCATAAGTGCCGAAAATGTACCAACTCAAGAAGCACTGGTATTAGCCGGGACCTTACTGTTTCCTTTTTTAGTCACAGCGGAAGAAACCAATAAAGGACAATGTGGAGAGTAAAAAATACCTTAAATTTATTCTGCAAAAATAAAAATGCCTCGTTATTGACTCTAAGGTAACGGGGCATTTTCTTATTTATAGTAAATATCGCCTATAAAAAAAGGCCACCTAAGTGACCTTTCTTGAATTCTTAATCTTTTAGATTAAAGAATTTTGGCAACTACGCCAGCACGGGGTGCCCCGCACCTACAGTACGGCCACGTGATTCCGGGCGTCCTGCCCTTCACCCCTTCGGCGCCATCGTCAAAAGGCGACGATGTTCAAAATCGTTCCTGACGATTTTGTCACGGAAGATATCCGCTCAGGGTACCGCACTGTAGATGCTGGCTCCAATAAAAAAGGCCACCTAAGTGACCTTTCTTGATTTCTTAATCTTTTAGATTAAAGAATTTTGGCAACTACGCCAGCACCTACAGTACGGCCACCTTCGCGGATTGCGAAGCGTAAACCTTCGTCCATCGCGATTGGGTGAATTAGTTCAACTTTGAATTTCAAGTTGTCACCAGGCATTACCATTTCTACGCCTTCAGGAAGCTCTACAGCACCTGTT
>NZ_CAXBNC010000013.1:0-140102 GCF_963977085.1 uncultured Paraglaciecola sp.
CTAGAAGCTAGAAGCTAGAAGCTAGAAGCTAGAAGCTAGAAGCTAGAAGCTAATCCTCATAATCCAAAGGATCACATACGCCGTTTTCAGAAAAGGCTTCTAGCCTTTCCTGACAGGCGCCACATTTTCCACAGGCTTTTTCGCGGCCGTTATAACAAGTCCAGGTTAGATTGTAATCCAGGCCCATTGCTAACCCAGCGGTCAATATGGCTGTTTTACTGACTTCTAAATAAGGGGTGACAATTTCGACCGCTTCGTAATTGGCTATGGCACAAACATCATTCATTTTGTGAACAAATTCAGGGCGGCAATCCGGATAAATGGCGTGATCCCCTGAGTGTGCTCCGTAGTAAACTTTAGTGGCGTCCATTGAAACGGCATAACCCACTGCCATCGACAGCAAAATCATATTTCTATTGGGCACTACAGTGCTTTTCATGCTTTCTTCTTCGTAATGGCCTTCTGCTACGTCAATATCTGACGTGAGAGATGAACCACCAATTAGTTGATTGATAGCTGAAATATCTACAATTTTATGCTGAACACCAAGGGTTTTGCAGGCGCGACTGGCATAATCCAGTTCTTTTTTGTGTCTTTGCCCGTAATCAAAAGATAACGCAAATACTTGCAATCCCTGTTTAACTGCTAGGTTTAGGACGGTAAATGAGTCCATTCCCCCTGAAAAAATTACCACTACCTTTTGTGACATGGGCTTTGCTTCTTTATAATCAATTAATTAGTAATGATTTTAAGTGATTTAACTGTAAATTCCCACACTAGGGTTAAGTTAAACAAATAGGAAAGTGATTGAGTTTATATAAAATTAATGAAGTGTTTGAATCTTTGCAAGGAGAAGGCAGCTATACCGGCTTGCCTTCTATATTCGTGCGCTTGCAAGGTTGTCCTGTGGGATGCCCATGGTGTGATACCAAACATACTTGGGTGGTGTCACCTGAATTAAAAACCACTAGCGATGCTGTGATGGCCGAAACGTCGGAATCTGATAATTGGTTTGAACACAGCACCGAACAGCTATTTGCTCTTTTTAAACTCCATGGCTATGTGGCTAAACATATAGTGCTCACAGGCGGTGAGCCGTGTTTATATGATTTGACTGAAATCACCACTCGCTTAATATCAGAGGGGTATTCGGTGCAAATTGAAACAAGTGGCACCTATGAAATTATTGCCCATCCCGACACTTGGGTGACGGTTTCACCTAAGGTAAATATGCCTGGAGGCAGGCCAGTATTAAGCAGCGCAATGCGCCGTGCAAATGAAATCAAACATCCAATAGCCATGGAAAAACACATAGAAGAGTTAGATGAAGTGCTTGCGTTATTGGGTGATCAAATTGCGCCTAATATTTATTTACAACCCATTAGCCAACAAAAACGAGCGACCGACCTTGCAATTAAAACCTGTATAGCGCGTAATTGGCGTTTGTCGTTGCAAACTCATAAGTTCATCGGAATTGAATAGGGCTTAGCCCTAGTTAAGGAAAAATTATCTATGCCAATTAATTCAGAATCCTTTTTGGAAATTTATTCAAAAGCACTTAATTCTTTTGACGCTAAAAAAATAGCCAGTTTTTGTTTACCACCTACTATTATCATGACGGATAATAGTAAAAAGGTCATGGTCAGTGAGGAAGAATTGGAGGTTGGCATTAGTCGAATGATTACCAAATTTAAGTTAGCCGGTATTCATTCGTTTGTGCCAAAGTTGCAGCAAACCATGCGTCTGTCTGACTCATTATTTTTCTCAAAAATGCGCTGGCAGTTTTATGATGCAAGTCAGCAGTTATGTTTTAGCTGCGCAACCTCTTACACCTTACAAAAAATGCCAGATAAACACCTTAAAATAATTGTGGCGGTAATCGATGATGATGAAAATAAACTTGCTGAAGTGCTTGCCCGTTCTGAGTAATTTATGAAAAAGGTCTTGGCTGGATTAACCCTACTTTTTAACGTTAATGCTATGAGTGCATCATGGCAAATAACCTTTCCTCAACCCCTTGAAACGACCTCAACAATTGATGAGTACCCTATACAAGTATTAGCCCTGGCTTTGGATCAAACTGGGGTGAAATATCAGCTAAAGCCTTCAGAAAATCTTTTGTCTAAAGCCAAAGCATTGGGTCGTTTGCAAGATAATAGAGAAATCAATATTGTTTGGGGAATGACCAATACTCAGCGAGAAAAGGATTTATTGCCGATACGGATCCCCATATTTAAAGGCTTGATTGGATGGCGTTTATTATTAATTCGACAAGATATGGCGGAACGTTTTAAATATATCCAAGAGTTAGAGCATTTAGTTAAACTTTCACCTTTGCAAGGGCGTGATTGGCCAGATACCAAAATATTGCAATCCAATGGTTTTGATGTGATCACTGAACGCTCTCAAAGTGCCCTTATGAGGATGCTTCGTAATGCTCAGGGAGACTTTTTTCCTCGTTCCATTATAGAAGTGTGGGAAGAATTGGCTAAAAGCAAACCTCAGCCTGCTATTCAAATCCAACCCACCCTTGGCATTCGCTATCCCGCTGCCATATACTTTTTTGTCAATAAAAACAGTGTACCTTTGGCGAGTCTAATCGAAAAAGGGTTAGAGAAAGCCATTAAAAATGGAAAATTTGATGCCTTATTTATTGAGCATTATAAATCTTACATAGATAAAGCACAGATTGAGAATAGAACCTTTTACACCTTAAAAAATACTTTCTTACCCGAAAAAACACCCTTAGAAAGGAAGGAATTATGGTTTGACGGTTCAATTAGCGCTGCTGCACTACCATAAAAAAAACCAGAGTGATTAGCTCTGGTTTGTTGTCTTCTTTGTATTCGTAATTAGGTTACTTATTATAACCTAACTCGTGAACCGTACTCATTGCGCGCCCTGAAGGATCCGCATTCGCTTTAAAGCTAGCATCCCACTCTAAGGCTTCAACCGTACTACAGGCGATTGATTTACCGCTAGGAACACATTTTGCGGCACTTTCTTGAGGGAAGTAACCTTCAAATATGGTGCGATAAAAGTAACCTTCCTTAGTATCGGGGGTATTCACAGGGAAACGAAATTCTGCTGAAGCCATTTGTGCATCAGTGACTTCGGATTCGATATATTCTTTCAGTGAATCAATCCACGAATAACCTACACCGTCACTGAATTGTTCTTTTTGACGCCATAAAATTTCAGAAGGTAGATATTCGTTATTGTCGAAGGCTTTACGTAACACCCACTTTTCCATTTTTCCATCAAGGCACATTTTGTCTTGAGGGTTTAAGCGCATCGCCACGTCCATAAACTCTTTATCTAGGAAAGGTACGCGACCTTCAACACCCCAAGCAGAAGTGGATTTATTAGCACGAGCACAATCGAACATGTGTAAACGGTTAAGTTTACGTAGGGTTTCTTCATGGAACTCTTTCGCGTTAGGCGCTTTGTGGAAATACAGATAACCACCAAATATTTCATCAGCCCCTTCACCCGACAATACCATTTTAATGCCCATGGCCTTAATCTTACGGCTCAGCAAGTACATAGGAGTAGAGGCGCGAATGGTGGTGGTGTCATAGGTTTCGATGTGATAAATCACGTCGCGTAAGGCATCGATGCCTTCTTGCACGGTAAAATGCACTTCGTGATGCACTGTGCCTATCATGTCAGCTACTTTTTGTGCCGCAATTAGGTCGGGGGCGCCCTCTAAACCTACAGCAAAAGAATGCAAACGTGGCCACCAAGCGTCTGTTTTATCGCCATCTTCAACACGTTTAGCTACATACTTGGCCGCGACAGCAGACACCAAAGAAGAGTCGAGTCCGCCTGATAAAAGCACGCCATAAGGTACATCAGACATTAAGTGAGACTTCACTGCTTTTTCGAATGCAACTTTTAAATCTTCAAGGTTAGTTTCGTTGTTTTTAACATTCTCGTAGTCCATCCAATCACGTTTATAATAATTGGTTAATTCGCCTGTCTTACTCCACATGTAATGCCCAGGAGGAAATTCTTGAATGGTTTTGCACACAGGTGCCAAGGCTTTCATTTCTGAGGCAACGTATAAATTACCGTGCTCATCATAACCAGTATACAAAGGGATAATGCCCATATGGTCACGAGCAATAAGATAGGCGTCTTGCTCTGCGTCGTACAAAATAAAGGCAAACATGCCTTCTAATTCGTCGATAAACTCAACACCTTTTTGTTTATACAAAGGCAGAATGATTTCGCAGTCAGACTTAGTTCTGAAGTCATAAGGTGTTGCTAGCGCAGTTTCTAAAACCTTATGATTATAAATTTCGCCATTCACGGCTAACACTTGATTATTATCGCGGCTTATTAGCGGTTGAGCGCCTGTGTCAACGTCGACTATCGCCAAACGTTCGTGACATAAAATAGCATTATCATTATTCCAAATTCCTGACCAGTCAGGACCGCGGTGGCGGAGTGTTTTGGAAAGCTCTAACGCTTGCGTTCTAAGTTCTGCTGCATCACTTTTGATGCCCAGAATACCGAAAATACCACACATAAAAATATTTCTCTTGATTGCTGGTTATAGGGGCTTAGCTACTGTTCTGAGACAAGCCTGATATGGCGATTGTATTGTTTGTTTTTATTGGTGCAATCGCGCAGTTGAATTTGCCAGTCTGAGCGAAAAAAGCAAGGAGAAACTGTGATTTTCTTACATTAGAAAGGAATTAGTAAGAACAATGCTTGTTTTAGGAGGTTTGGTGAAGGTTATTTTGTAACTGATGGTTTGTCGTGTTGCTACAATTATTCTTTGCGCTCTATGTTCTATCGAAGATTAATCTACGGTCTCTTATATCTGTCATTGACAGTGAAGTATCATTGCAGATAAGTTTGTTAAAATAACAATGCAAAAAATTAAATTTGTTATACTCAATGTTCATTTAATTTGGTCTTTAAAGGAGATCCATTTGTCTACACTTACGTCTAATAAAAAATATCGTTTAGTGACTCGCAGTGATTTTGATGGACTAGTTTGTGCTGTGCTTTTAAAAAAATTGGATCTCATTGACGACATAAAGTTTGTCCATCCTAAAGATATGCAAGATGGTATTGTAGAGATTACAGAAAACGATATTACGACCAACTTGCCTTATGTAGCCGGCTGCTTTATTGCCTTTGATCACCATTTGAGTGAAGTAACCCGAAGTGGTGAAACGCAACAACAGAATCATATTATTGATCCTGACGCGCCTTCAGCTGCCCGAGTTGTGTTTGACTATTATGGTGGTGCAGAGAAATTTCCTTCCGCTTGGTTTGACATGATGGAAGCAGTAGACAAAGCGGATTCTGCACAATTTAGTCAAGACGAAATTCTCAATCCAACACAGTGGGTATTACTCAACTACTTAATGGATAGTCGCACTGGCTTGGGTCGTTTTCGTGATTTCCGGATCTCTAACTATCAGCTAATGATGGAATTAATTGATTATTGTGGCAATCATACAATTGACGAAATTATGACGTTACCTGATGTACAAGAACGGGTAACTGTCTATATGGAACATGCTGATAAATTTAAAGCACAACTTTTAGCATGTGCCACTGTACATGATAATTTAGTGGTACTAGATCTTCGCGACCAAGAAGTCATTTATGCGGGCAACCGATTCATGATTTACGCGGTTTTCCCGCAATGTAATATTTCTATCCATGTTATGTGGGGCCTCAAGAAACAAAATACCGTATTTGCTATTGGTAAATCCATTCTTGATAGAAGCTCTAAAACCATAGTCGGTGACTTATGTTTGCAATTTGGTGGAGGCGGGCATCAGGCAGCCGGCACTTGTCAGGTAGACAATGATAAAATGGCTGAAACTCAGGCCGCTTTAATCAAACAAATCACCCAAGACGGTTAAGTGTGCAAACCGTAAGAAGCATGTAAGTGACATGCTCCTTATGGTTTCTACTTTTTATTTTTATTAAATACAAAAGTATGCGCTGACGCTTACTGCCATCCCGCGCGGCGTCCGCATGGCTTTTTTCTAATGAAATCCCTTTCGCTCGACTTACTTTTCCCCAACAACAGCAAAAAGTAAGCAAAAAGTGCCGCTCGAGGGCAATGCTCTTCATCCAACTATTTGGCAAATTTAGCAGGGTTCAGCTGGATTCTTTAGAAGCAAAGCTTCGCCCAGTTGAACAGCTCGACAGGGAAGTCGAGCTTGGGTGCTGATCATCATGGACGTTTGATTGACTAACTTCAAAGGGGTACATCACTCAATTTGCATCCTTTCAAATTACCCCTCTAAATTGAACTAATAGTTGGCGAGCCTTGAGTCGAGGGTAGAACAAAAGAAAAAAGCATCGGCTTCGTCGATTAAGGTTAAGGTGCTTAATTGAAATTAAATACCTGACTTTATATCCAGTGCTAGGTTATTTGTCCAATAAGAGCAGATCGCGGACATTTAGGGGTACTTCAACAACTATGTTTTGCTTGAAGATAAAAAAACGTTTATAAAAGAAATGCGTAGAAGTCGAGTAAAAATATGACCTGAACTATAGACGACATAATGGGATGTTTAAACACGACATAATGTCATCTAATAATATTGTTATGTGTATTTAGGCTAGTTATAGGTGTACCAATGATTTTTGGAAAAATGGAATATGAAAATGACTATTCGGATTTCCATGATGAGCTCGTTAATTACTTAAAGACAAGATTTGAACCTGTTAAGTCTGGATTACAGGGGGATTCTTGGATCGAAATTTCAGAAAATAATGAAACTGTTACAGTCGATACTTTTCTATCTATGAAACATCAAATTAAGTCATCAAAGGTAGATTCTACTTTAGTAAAAATGGTCATTGATTATCTCTGCTTAAAATACAAAGTAGTGGTATTTTCTTCTCCAGAGATTGAACCACATGAATAACATCAATACACATAACAAATCAAGTCAGCGGGAATTTCACTCGCTGAAAAACACTCATAAAATCCCCTGCTTGGGGCGTTATAACTTAAAATGAATATTGAAGTATACGATAAAGAAATAACTCCAGAATTAATGGGGTTATTATTAAGTGCAGATCCGGATGAGAAAGCGATCTTATCGTATCTATCTGGTTCAGTAGTGTTGGTCTATAGAGATAACGATATATTCGTGAGCATTGCAGTTATAAATGTAGTAGCAGGAGTGTTCGAGTTGAAGAATATAGCTGTTTTAAAAAAATATCAGGGTAAAGGTATCGCCAAATCCATGATTAACAAGTCTAAACAACTAGCAAAAGAGTCCGGCGCCAAAGCGATTGAGGTGGGAACAGGCAATTCAAGCCTTTCTCAGCTAGCACTCTATCAAAAATGTGGGTTTAGGATGCACAGCATTGAATCAAACTTCTTTGATTCTTATCCAGAGCCCATAATTGAAAATGGCATTCCTTGTATAGATATGGTGCGACTGCGTGCTGAGTTATAACAAGCAAAGCCACACAGACGCGCAAAAAAGCGCGCCCCTGTACTTTGAAGCGTTATATTTAAGGGGTAGTCTTGTTCAAGCTGGTAGTTTTAAGCTCAAAACCGCAATTAACAGGACAGCCATCGTAAGAGAATAACACAATCGGCTTCGCCGATTACCGCTTAGGTGGCCCAGCCATTGCCTTTTCCGCCTGTAAAGTTTCAACACAAAAAGATTTGTTTTAGGGGCAAATAGCAAGGATGCGGGCGCCCTTCAGGGCATAGTTTTAAGGAATAGAAGGCTTACGCTGCAAAAAGCGTAAGCCAAAACACTAAGCCTATTTCCTCTGAAACTCACTACTAGCATTCCACTTAGGCCAATCATCTGATGACACTAGATCGTACCCAACTTCAAACAACATCTGGGTATCCTGCTGAATGCCTGACAAATCCCAGTTCTCGCGATACTTATCACAAACCTGATGATAACAACCAGTCACAATCACGTTAGTACGCTTACGATATGCAGCTGTCGCTTCGTCTATGGGCTCTTCTCCACCTTCTGCATAAAGAGCGGGGACACCTTGTTTGGCAAAACTGAAATGGTCAGAACGATAATAATATCCGGCTTCAGGGCGACCTTCTTGTACTAAGTGGCGACCTTGGCGTTTTACCGCTTTTTCTAGATAGTTTTCTAATTCAGACTTACCCATTCCAACAACTGCGACATCTTTGGTTTTACCTAATACATTCATGGCATCCATATTGATGTTAGCGACGGTTTTAGCTAATGGGATGATTGGATGTTCTGAGTAATACTTCGATCCTAACAAGCCTTGTTCTTCGGCGGTGACAATTAAAAAGGTAGTCGAACGTTTAGGTGTGACAGTTAATTCAGAATAGGCTTTTGCCATAACGATTGTCGCGGCAGTGCCGGTGGCATTGTCATGGGCTCCGTTATAAATTTGGTCACCGTCTTTGCTTTCATCTTTACCTAGATGATCCCAATGGGCGGTATAAATGACATGTTCGTCAGGGGTTTCAGAGCCGGGAAAGGTCGCAATGAAGTTATAACTAGTGGATTTTTTAAAGCTATTGTTAACGGTTACCGAGGCTTCTAACCCCATGCTTTTGTTGTATGGTGCCGCAATCGCTTTGGCTTTTTCTTCGGCAAAATTGAGTCCAGCATCCGCGAACACTTTTTGTGCGGCCTCTGTGGTTAGCCAACCTTCAACAGATACCCTATCTGCGTTACCGTTTTCGCTTACAAGGCCATACTGAGGGCCGCTCCAGCTGTTAGCAACCACACTCCAACCATAAGAAGCGGGTTTAGTTTCATGCACAATAATGGCTGCCGCGGCACCTTGTCGGCTGGCTTCTTCGTATTTGTAAGTCCAGCGACCATAGTAAGTCATGGTTTTACCTTGGAACTTATCACCTTGTGGATTTTCAAATCCAGGGTCGTTAACTAAAATCACTACCGTTTTGCCTTTTACATCAAGGCCTTGGTAGTCATTCCATTCATATTCAGGTGCATTAACACCATAACCAACAAAGACTAATTCAGAGTTTTTTAGTTCGACTTTGGCTTGTTCTCGCTGGGTAGAAGCCATCATGCCTTCTTTGTAGACAAAGTTATTTTCACCTATTGTCATGGTCATATCTGGGTCGGCGGTCATTTCAATCAGTTCAACGGGTTGTAAATAACTGTCTCCATTACCGGGTGCATAGCCCATTTTTTTAAAAGCATTGACTAGATAATCAAGTGTTTTCTTTTCACCAATAGTGGTGGGCAAGCGACCTTCAAATTCGTCAGAGGCTAAAATTTTAATATGTGTTTTTAACTCATCGGTACTAATAGTTTCATACACATCAATAAAGTTATCGACAACCACTGGCATAGTGTCCGCTGCTGTTGTTTCAACTGTTTTATTTTGGCAGGCTGATAGCGCCAATGTAAAAGGAAGGCATAACGCCAGAAGTTTATGGCAAGTTTTCATATTGTTGCTCTTGTAGTTAAATGGTATATCCCCATCCTTTTTACATTAGATCTAACTCAAGGGCAATTATGACTGTTTGGCATCAGGATTTTATAAAACAAACCACTATGCTACCTATGCAGCAGCTTGATGGGATTTTTAGTCTGTCAGGTTTGACTGACTGGCCCAACGCCTATGGTCTTAATCAGTTAAAGTCTGGTTTTGGTAATAAGCCTATTCCGACATTTGTTTGTCAAAACCAACTTGCCGAAACTGATGATTATTACGAACAGATAATCCATAAACAAAATATTATTCCTACTCGGCCAAATAGCTGGCATGACTTATTTAACGGTTTGATTTGGTTACAGTTTCCAAAAACTAAAGGCCTGCTTAATCAACAACACGTGGAAGACATTGAACTAAAGGGGTTGTCACCTAGAACTATAAGACGTAATAACTTAACCCACTTCGACGAGTGTGGTGTGATAGTGACCTATCAAAAAGACACAATGGCAGCACAGTTAATTAAAGAATTAGCCATGCATAAGTGGCAGTCTGTTTTTATTGAAAATCGCTCCACTTGGGGCAAAGAGTTAAATAGTTTTATGTTTGGACACGCCAATCTAGAAATGCTGTTGCAGCCCTTTATTGGTCTTACAGGAAAATGGCTTGCCGTAGAAGTCGACAGTCATTTTTCAGACTTAGATTACGCTGAGCAATTAAATCAGCTTGATGAATTATTGGTAAAGTTAATCAAGAAAACGAATGTTTTTGCTAATAAAAAACCACTGTATCCCTTACCTTTATTGGGCATCCCAGGCCTGTGGGATGCCAATAAAAATCCAGAGTTTTATGACAACTCTGATTATTTCAGACCACTGCCACGGTTAAAAAACAATAAATAACATCCAGATAATCCAAATAGTAAGATAGGGTGCGATTGCAAGGATATAGTTTTTCTTAGCTGAAAACTGGGTCCATTGACTTAATCCTACTGCGGTTAAGTACATCACCCAGATAGATTCCAAACGTATGCTTTGCAACAATGAAGACCACTGAGAATTCAAATCAATAGCAAAAATAAATCCCAGTGAAGTCGGCGCTAAACTGACAGGAGATAACTGATTATCTTGTGCCATTAACACCACTAGGATACTGATTAAGCTACAAACAATAGTGGGCAAGCTTATCCACCAAGCGAAGCCATACCAATCTGTGTAACCTTGCACACATTCCTCATCAGATTTGGTCACAATGTTAAAGTACAGCGCCAAAATGGCGTTGCTGATAATCACCACCAGTACTGAGCCAAATACGCCAGCCCATAATGATTGCGCTTGATCTGCCATGGCGTTGCGCACCGAACTTTGTTCTGCAGGGCTAAGCTCTCCAGCGATAGATTGCACCATTAATTCGTTGTACCAAGCAAAGTCGACAAAATTAAAATACAAATAAATTGGAATGGCGCCAGTCACAGCAATAAATAAAAACGGGATCCATGACCAATTGTGTACCTCGTTGATGGTGGCAAACACTTGATTAGGCTTAGTAATTATATCCTTCATGGCTTGAAATGGGTTACTGACTTGTTGCATTTAACTCCCCTACATTAGTCTTTGGTGCGTGAATATTTTGATGATTATTAACTCTAGTCAGAGCGAATTGATTATTGTTACATATTTTTTTTGTCTGGCGCATGTAATAAATCACAAAATTCAGAGACTATATCCACATGTTTGTTACTTACTAGGAAACCCAATGATAGCAATAAAAAAATTAGCGAAAAAATTCGCAGTGGAAAATCCTAAAAAGCTCAGTGAGCAAGAGAAAAAAGATCCAAGACTAAAAGGGCGTTTTTTTCATTCTGTACAAGACGTGTCTTTTACCTGTCAAAAAGGTGAAGTGTTAGGTTTACTTGGCCCGAATGGAGCCGGTAAAACAACGACCTTACGTATGTTATCCACTGCACTGAAACCTGATGGTGGCAGCGTCGAAATAGACGGTGACAACGTGTTAGCTAACCCTGTTATTGCCCGTAAAAAAATCGGTTTTTTATCAGGCTCTACAGGTTTGTATGGCCGCTTAACGGGTCGAGAAAATATTCACTATTTTGGTCAATTACACGGCATGAGTGAGGATTTAATTGTTAGTCGTATCAAAGAGTTAGCTGATCTATTAGATATGCATAGCTTCTTAGACAGGCGTTCAGAAAATTTTTCTACGGGCATGAAACAAAAAACCGCTATCGCACGAGCTGTGGTGCATTCTCCAGAGCTGGTGATTTTAGATGAGCCCACAACAGGCTTAGATATTATGGCCACACAAACTGTACTCGAGTTTATTCGTGGTTTAAAAGAGCAGGGTACGCCGGTGATTTTTTCGACTCATCATTTGGATGAGGTACAAGAGTTATGTGACAAAGTCACTGTTATCGATCAAGGTCGTACTATGTTTGATGGAGATATCGCCAGCTTTGTAGCCCTTGCAGAGGGCTCATTGCATCAGTCTTTTATGGCCGCTATCCAATCAACAACAAGCGAATAGGGAGAATAGATTATGTGGTTAGTATTTAAAAAAGAGATAAAAGAATTACTTCGCGACCGTAAAACCTTGTTTTTTATGATTGCGCTGCCTTTATTGATATTCCCTTTAATTTTCGGAATTGTTGGTTTTGTGGGTAAACAAGCCATCGATAAAGCGGAAACCCAAGTGCTTAACTATGCTTTGGTTGGTGGGCAATATGCACCTGATATTGTGAAAGAGTTGCAACAACCCGAGAAGTTTAACCTTGTAGAAATTGAGGCCGGCGCGGATTACACCAGAATAATTCGCAATGACACAGTCGATTTTGTATTGGAGATCCCTGCCAATTATTCCAGCGATGTACTCAGTAATGGCCAAGCAAATGTTAAGTTATATTTCAATGATGCGGGACTTAACTTGGTTTATACAAGAGTAAACGAAATTGTTGAAAGCCAATCTGAGTTATTTCAACAAAGTGCGTTTTCATCTATAGGTCTAGATGAAGCAAAACAACAAGCCTTGATAAAACCAATAGTATTAGAAAAAGTGAATACCGCCGACAATCGTGAAAATTGGGGCGAAAAAATTGGTGGCATGTTGCCCTATTTGTTATTCATTATTTGTTTAACAGGTGCTATGGCGCCGGCGACTGATATTGGCGCTGGTGAAAAAGAGCGCGGTACATTAGAGACCTTGTTGATTTCGCCCATCGACCGCAACAAAATTGTGATGGGGAAATTTTTAACTATTGCTTTTGCGGGCACTATGACAGCCCTCATTACAGTTGCCAGTATGGTGATTTGGGGATTAGTGTTAAGCCAAGGCATGGCTATCAAATTTGTCGCCGATTTTATGGCACAAATCGCCATGGTAGATTTTTTGCTTATTTTCTTGATGTTGGTACCCGTGGTGGCAATTTTCTCGGCCATCTTGTTGAGCATATCCATCTATGCCAAAAGTTTTAAAGAGGCACAAAGTTACATGGGGCCTATGACTATTTTGGTTATTGTACCTATTATGATCGCACTTTTACCTGGCGTAGAGCTAAAAGGTGCCTGGGCTTGGGTGCCTGTCACAAACGTTTCACTGGCGATGAAAGAGTTAGTTAAAGGCACAATGGACTACTACCAACTGTTCGCGATCTTTGGTTCAACAGTTGTGATTGCAGGGGCGTTATTTGCATTCTGTGTTTACTGGTTTAATCAAGAGAAGGTATTGTTTAGATAAATCAATGTGATGAAATGACTTGGATGATCAATAACAAAGCCATGCATTTGCATGGCTTTTGTCGTTTAGGGGCGTTAATACGGCAAGGCTTTGCCGTAGTTATTCGATTTATTGCCTGCCTATGTTAGGCATTTCTAATACAGTTTTTTCCTGCTTGTTTGGCAGTATATAGGGCTTCATCGGCTCGCGAAAAAATGCCAATTTGAGAATCATCTTCTCCATAAGTGGCGCTACCTATGCTGCAAGATATGTGATGTAGTTGCAGTAAGGGGTGTAATTCAAACGCACTACGAATACGTTCTGCAATCAAATTGTTGGTCCGTGTGTCTGCCTCAGGTAACAAACAGCAGAATTCATCACCCCCAAATCTAAAGGCAAAATCAGACTCTCTAAGGCTGTGTACTATAGTATCTGCACATGCCATTAGTACTTTATCGCCAACTTGATGACCATGAATATCGTTAACTTGTTTAAAGTTATCCATATCTAATATCAGCAAACCAAATGGTTGATGACTTCTCTGTGATTGACTGGCTAATCTAATCATAGTTTCGTCGTAACTGGCTCGATTACCCAAAGAGGTTAAAAAATCCTTCATAGCAAACTGCTTAATTTTATGATGCTCTAGGGCATTCTTAAAAGGATTACAAAAATTAACATGCATTTGTTGCAAAATTTGCCAATCCCTTATCGATAAAGGTTGTGTGAAGCAATAATCCATAACAGCCACTGCAGTACCTAGCTGCATACAATTAAGGGTTTTGAGATGTGAAGGTTGAACTCTCTGGCCAAAGGTCACGCTATCATCTTCAAACTGGATTTTTAGTTCAGACAGCGGTAGGGTGTTTTGTAACTGCTGAAAATATAATTCACTCAGCTTAGGCAGGTCTATCGTTGTTAGTAATTTTAGGATGAAATTATTCAGCTGACTTTGTGTCAACCCTTGTTTCTTGTCATGGTTTAACTCTTCAAGACTGAAGTAAGGTTCACCGACATTTGTGTTGTATAACTGAGTAAGTTGTTCCAACATTTTCTCCTGCCAATAATATGGCGAATTACTATACAAAAATGATATTTAGTTAGGATAAGCAAATATTGTGCCTAGGGGTAAACAAACAAAGGTAATCAGCGAATTATGCACGGAAATTTAGGCAATATTGTAATTTTAATGGCCGTAGCTGTGGTAACTGTTTGGTTATTCAAACGTATTAATTTGCCACCCATTTTGGGCTATCTATTTTGTGGTATTTTGGCAGGTCCCGATCTACTGGCATTATTTGAACACCCAGAAGATATGCAAAATTTTGCCGAGCTAGGCATTGTATTTTTGTTGTTTTCATTGGGGTTGGAGTTTTCACTTCCGAAAATGTTAGCGATGCGCCACTTAGTATTTGGCGTAGGTTTGGCCCAAATGGTATTGACCACGCTAGTGTTTATGGGCATTGCTTACTTATTGGGGTTTGATAGTAAAGCCGCATTTGTTATAGGCGGCATTATTGCATTGTCGTCTACGGCCATAGTGATTAAACAAACCAGTGACTTGGGTATTTTAAATACTACTCGAGCACAAGTTGCAGTGAGCATTTTATTGCTTCAAGACCTAGCTGTTGTGCCTCTACTTATTTTAGTACCTCTATTAGCTTCTGATTCCGACCAAAGTTTAAGCATTGCTATTTTATTGGCATTTTTAAAAGGATTATTGGTCGTGGGCATTTTGTTATCCGTAGGCAAATGGGTGTTACCTAAAGTGTTTAGAGAGGTAGCGAATACCAGAACCGATGAACTTTTTGTGCTGACGACTATATTGGTGGCGTTAATGGCCGCGGGATTGGCTTTTTCTTTTGGTTTATCCATGGCCTTAGGCGCTTTCTTAGCAGGCATGATGCTAGGTGAAAGCAAGTATAAATATCAATTGGAAGCTGATATTAGGCCCTTTAGAGATATTCTGATGGGGTTGTTTTTTATTACTATAGGTATGCGCCTAGAACTGCATAATTTACCAAGCCAGATACATTGGGCGTTGTTGGGGTTGGTAGTGATTGTGTTGCTTAAAGTCATGCTTATTCGGATTTCTGCTGAGATTTTTAAATTAGGTAAACAAGATGCCTGGGCGGCGGGACTGAAACTTTGTCAGATGGGCGAGTTTGGATTCGTGTTGGCCGCACTAGCTGTAGATCACGCCATTTTAAACTCAGAGCAAGGATCTTTATTGTTGACTATTGGTGTGATGAGTATGGCGATTACGCCTTGGTTGGTCGATCAAAGCCCCAAAATTGCTAGAGCCATAAGCCCTGAAAGGACTCCTAATGTAAAAGGTTTAGAGCAAATTTCTGTTCAAGATAAACAACTGACCGACCATGTGTTGATTTTTGGTTTTGGGCGAGTGGGTCAATCAGTCAGTCGTTTATTAAAGAAAGAAGCGATTCCTTACATGGTAGTTGATGCCGATCCTATCCGTGTGCAAGAAAGCCAAAGCGCCGGAGAACCTGTGTATTTTGGCGATGTGAAACAAAAAGATATATTACGTTCAGTGGGTATCCAGCGAGCCAAAATGTTGTTAATCACTTTTGACCAACATGAAAAAGCCATGAGTGTTATTCATTTGGTTAAGAGTTTATATCCCGAATTGCCCATAGTGGTAAGAACCAGAAAAGACTACCGCATGGAAGAATTGCTAGCGGCAGGTGCATCACAAGTGGTGCCGGAAATTCTTGAGGGCAGTCTAATGTTGGTGACTCAGGTATTACAATTATCGGGTGTACCTATGTCGAGAATACTCAAACGAGTGCGCAAAGAACGTAAGGCCCATTATGCCAATATGCACGGCTTTTTTCCTGGTGAAACCACTGAGCTTGACTACGTTAAACAAGACAAACTGGAGTTTTTGCACGCAGTTATTTTGACAGAAAACGCCTATGCCGTGGGTAAGTCATTACAGCAACTTAATTTGCAGCAATGGCGGGTCAATTTAAAAGGACTCAGAAGAGATAATCTCGAGTTAGCAGAGCCTGATGAGAGCATGGCTCTATTAGTGGGTGATGTGATTGTGATTTCTGCCAAACCTCGAAAAGTCGAGCGTGCTGAACGTTTTCTGTTGGAAGGAGACTAGCCTTTTAATGGTAAACTAAGGGTGTTAGATTTGTGAAAATCTAACACATTGTGAACCTGTAATAATTGACTTACGGTTTCGCCTTGCATAGGTTTAGCAAATACAAAGCCCTGAAAATTATGACAGCCCAGCTTGATTAAGGTGTCTACTTCGGCGAAAGTTTCTGTTCCTTCTGCCAATATTTGAATATTAAACACCTTACACATCGCAATGATCGCTTCAATGACTTGAATCTTTCTTTTGTCTGTATTTATATTTTTAATAAATTGCCTGTCTATTTTAACTTTCTTAACAGGGTAGGATATAAGTTTTGCAATACCAGAATAGCCGATTCCAAAGTCGTCTATTGTGATGTCAAATCCCCAGCTAGTGAGGTGATTTATGGTTGCTAAAGCTTTCTCATTAGAGATGCTTCTTGCAGACTCAGTTAATTCAAGTTCGATTAGTTGCGGGTTAATCTTGTATTCGATCAGAGGTTTGATCAAATGTTCATGAAAATTATCTTGATCAAGGTCAGCACCTGAAATATTGATTGCCACCGGCACTAAATTTACATTGTCGTGTTGCCAGTCGTTTATTTGTTTGCACACGTTTAATACTAACCAGCGAGTTAGGTTTGTCACTAAACCTGATTTTTCTGCAATTGGAATAAACACACTAGGTGAAACCGAGCCAATTACTGCCGAATTCCATCGCAATAAGGCTTCTAAACCGATTAACTTACCGTCCCCTTCGACTTTGGGTTGATATACTATGTGTAATTCATCATTGGCTATGGCTTCACTCAGTAGAATGTTAATTTCCTGATGTTCAATAAAACGCTCCAGACTAGAATTGTCATAGAAGTTAATATCAAGATTACTAGAATTGGCGGCATATAGTGCTTTGTTTACCAATTTTTCAGGGACAGGGTCAGGATCTAGGCCATGACTCAGTGAAATACCAAGCTGAATGTCCAATGGAATTTTCTGTCCATTAATTAATATGTTTTTGGGTAATTGTTCGATAAAAGATCTCAGCAAAATTTGTGCGTCTTTGTCAGATAATTCACTTACAATAGTTAAATTATTTGGATCAACTGATGCAAATTGACAAGGCATTTTTGTTTCTGATAGCCACTGGTCGGCCAAATTACGGATCATCACAGGCAAAGTCTGAAAACCATGTTTTTGCGCAATAAACTCGGCATTTTTAATACGTATCGCTACAATACACAACTCTGTATCAGAGTGGCTGAGGCGGTTTTTTAAATGCCCCTCTAGCCATGTTCTATTCGGCAAACGAGTGGCTTCGTTTAAGTTTTGTTTACGGTGTAGTAGACTGTGCGCTGCTAAAGTTTTATGTAACATGGTTTTAGCTGTAACATCTTCAATAGTAAGAAAATAATAACTATTGTTGAGCAAAGCGCTGCGGCTTATTTTAAACATTTTCAGTCTGCCAGCGACAGTCAAATTTACAGTGTTTGTGCCTTCTTTTTCAGGCATGTCGGTAAATAATTCGGACACCTCTAACGCCTGTGTGTGTTGTTTTAAATTACAGTGTAACAATTGTTCAGCAGCAGTATTCATTTCAGACACCACCCCTTTAGTAGACACAACTAATTTGGCTATTTCAGTTTCAACAAATAAGGTTTTATAAAAATCATTTTGTAATTGTAAATTGACATTTTGCTCAGTGATGCGTTTGTATAGACGAGAATTTGCGACATTCGCGCGGGCGACGCCTAATGGAATACACAGATTAAAAAATAAAAATATTAAGCTGAAAATATAGGCATTGGCACCATCCAAATAAGCATGTTCGTTTATGTATTGATTAAGTTGGAAGCCATTTAATAAAGTAATAAAAGGTAGAATATTGAGCATGATACAAATCACGCCCACCTTACAACCTAGTAGAACAAAAGCCACTAAAGGCAAAGAAAAAATAAACACTGGCCCTAACATTGCCAAGGTAGGCACTTGCACCATTAAATTGATGCAAACTGCAGCGAGTACAATGCTGATTAAGAGGCTATATGCGCTGATGTGATAGTGTGTTTTTGAGAGCCAAAGTTGAAAACCGCCGACTAGATAAAAGCAAGATAAGACGGGCAGAGCAATATAGTATTCAGCATCAAGTGCTTTGATAACACAATGAATAGCCACCAAAGAGTATAGTGAATAACAACTAATGATCATTATTCGCAGTGCACTTATTCGCCACTTTTCTATACCTGAAAAGGTACTTTCATCATCTGAAAGCATTAAATAGTCTAGCAAGGAATTTTTTAATTTTACGATCATTCTGTGTGCCTATTACCCAAAGACTTGATAAACATTTCACATCGAATAAGCCCCTCTGCTTCCGATGCTAACTCAAGGGTAATATAGCGATTACTTTTAACTATCATTATGATTGTTATGATATTTTTATTTACTGTCAAGGTATATTTTTTAACCTCGAAAGTTAGCTTTATTTTTCTTTATTTGTGATCTAGGACGGGATTAAAGTTGTTGGTCGATGATAGTATGAGGTAATTTTTTATCATAAAGGTGTTTTTATGGCTTCTAATCACACATTGAACGCGCCCAATAAAGGATCGGTTGTAGCAGTGCTGGTCACTCAAAATCAGCAAGTACGCTTGGATCAACCTTTGGTTATAATCGAAGCCATGAAAATGCAAACTACCTTGTGTGCTGACGTTTCGGGGCAAGTCAGCCAAGTTTTTGTCAAGATTGGAGATGATTGTGAGGTAGGTATGCCTGTAGTCGAATTATGTGCCGATGGCGCCAGTGATACAAAATCGAACAAAACGGTCAACAACAATAGTACTAATTTAAGATTACTAGACCATTTGTACGCCAGAAAAGCCCTCACTCTTGATGAACAAAGAATTGAGCAACAACAAAAGCGCCATCAAAAAGGGTATTTGAGCGCCAGAGAAAACTTACAAAACCTCTGTTCTTTAGATAGTTTTATGGAATATGGACAACTCGCAGTCGCAGCGCAGCGATTACGTCGAGACTATGACGACTTGAAGTTGGCGACAGCTGCTGACGGTGTTATCACAGGTATAGGTCAAATTAATCAAGGTCTGGTCGCCAAGGAAAATACACCTGCGGCTATCGTCATCAATGATTACAGTGTGTTAGCAGGCACTCAAGGTTATTTTCATCATTTAAAATTGGACCGTATCTTGGATATCGCTGCAGATAAAAAGTATCCAGTGGTGATGTTTACAGAAGGGGGCGGGGGGCGACCTGGTGATACTGATATCACTACTGTGAATTCAGGCCTGCAATGCCAATCTTTCGCTACTTGGGCAAGTCTACAAGGAAAAGTGCCCCGTATAGCCGTTGCAAATGGTTACTGTTTTGCTGGTAATGCTGCGTTGTTTGGCGCTGCAGACATCACTATTGCGACTCATTCTTCTTGGATAGGTATGGCAGGCCCAGCAATGATCGAAGGCGGAGGTTTAGGCGTGGTCAACCCCACTGATATTGGCCCCAGCGCCAATCAGTTCAAAAACGGCGTGATTGATATCCTAGTGGAAAATGAACAACAAGCGGCCAATATGGCAAAAAAATGTCTGGCGTATTTTCAAGGGCCATTGCTAGATGGACAGGCTTGTTCATTTGCAGATCAACAAACAATTAATCATGTTTTACCTGAAGATAGACGTTTTGTGTATGACGTTAAAGACATCATAAACATTATTGCAGACACCGATAGCTTTACTGAGATTAAGTCCCAATTTGGCGCGGCTATTATTACTGGTTTTATGCATTTACAGGGGCACCCGGTAGGTGTGATCGCCAGTAATTGCAAAGTCTTAGGTGGGGCAATTGATATCGATGCAGGAGAAAAAGCCAGTCAATTTATGCAGCTTTGCCAACAGTTTGCAATTCCTTTAGTGGTGCTCTGTGATACCCCAGGATTTATGGTTGGGCCAGAGCATGAAGATAGAGGCGCAGTGCGTAGGCTGTCTCATTTGTTTGTTGCAGGTAGCCAACTTTCAGTGCCTTTAGTCGCAGTGGTATTAAGAAAGTGTTACGGCTTAGGGGCGCAAGCTTTGTTAGGCGGAAATACCAGTAAACCCAGTTACACTATGGCCTGGCCTACAGGTGAATTTGGTGGGATGGGGTTGGAAGGGGCAGTTAAACTGGGTTTCAAAAAAGAACTGGCACAAGTGTCAGATCCTAGCGCAAGAACAGCCCTTTATGAAAAGTTGTTAGCCGAACAATATCAAAAAGGCCAAGCGCAAGAGGTGGCTAGTGTGCTGGAAATTGACGCGGTTATTGCCCCTGAAGAAACTCGTCAAATGCTTATATTAGCTTTGTTGGGGTAATTTAACGGCTTCATTGTTACCAATACCTTTGAGCAATCTGCCTAAAATATCTGCGCCGGTAATGACGCGTTTTTGTGTCTCACTCCAGACTAAAATAACGTCAGAATGTAAAACTTCATCAGAGTTGGGCTCAAGGTCGTGGGCTATCTTTAGGTTTTTCATGGCTTCACCTAAAGAACATTGTTCATCTTCTATTATTAAAGGGCGATGGCAATAAGCATAAGGGTCTTTATTAGCATCTTCGGTAATAGTGGCGCGTATAAACCCGTCGGCGTCCAGCATTAACAGAGGCAAATCTTCCTCATCTGTTAGTAGTACCCATTTATGGCCCGAGCGATTGACATCTTGAGTAAAGCTTAAAAATTCTGGACTGCCCACTTCTGGCAGTATCGGAAGGTCGAGCTTGCAAGGTAGTTTGAGTACGCTTTGGGGGTCTAAACTTTCACCTTCTTGACTCACCGTTATTTTATCCATTTGCAGAAAATTAAGGGCTCCCATGCCTTGAACGTGCTCCATGTCGGTATCTTCTGATTCCATGTGTGCGTTGATAATGGCCGTTAACTCTTTTTCACGAAAGTAGGTAATGCCCTCTCTACCCAACCATCCATCTAAAATTAAAGCGGTGGGTTTGGCTACGGGAAAAAGTAGTATTTGATAAAATTTAATAATAGGTGTCAGTTTAGATGCCACCGTTAGCGCATTTCGAGAGAAGTAGGCTTGTGGAAATATCTCTCCCAAAAAAGTAATGACTATGGTTGAAAACATAAAAGAATACATGCCAGCCAATACTGAATCAGACAGCAAAGTGAGCAATACGTTGATTGATACGTTGCCCCATAAAATTGTGGATAACAAGAAATTCGAGTCTTCGCGCATAGACAAAATGGTTTTTGCACTGCTGCGTCCTTGTTTTGCTTCTACTTCAAGTTGCAATCGACTAAGACTAAAGAAGGCTAGGTTCAATCCAGAAAAAATCGCTGATTGTGTGACGCAAAGTGCAATACCAATCCAAATCAAAATTTCGTAAGTCATTTTTATTACATCTAGTTTAAAGGTTAATTATTCAAAATTGGCTGTTACAACAGGGAAAAATTGAGCCAAAATGTTAAGAGCCATGTGACACTTGTACTCAAGTAGAGAGCGGGCGAGAGGTTATCACAAATTAATCAATTCTTATGTAATCTAACGTATTTTTAATTTCCAATATTCATTGCGTAATAAGTCGATATGAAGTTTATTTAAAGGTACGATCACCTAAATTAGTCAATCAACCCTGTGGGAAAAGTATGAAAATTGGGATTTTGTCACGTAATAAAAATTTGTATTCCACTCGTAGACTGCAGGAAGCGGGCCTCGCTAGAGGTCATGAAGTCGATATAATAGATACACTACATTGTTATATGGATATCACTAGCAGTAGACCTGTAGTACGTTATAAGGGTAAAGAATTACCTCAGTATGATGCGATCATCCCTCGTATAGGTGCTTCCATCTCGTTTTATGGTACGGCAGTGGTTAGACAGTTTGAAATGACAGGTAGTTTTTGTGTAAACGAATCTGTGGCGATCAGTCGCTCCCGTGACAAACTGCGTTCGATGCAGCTCTTATCGAGAAAGGGTATTGGTTTACCTAGAACAGGTTTTGCTAATCGTCCCGATAACATCAAAGATTTAATTAAAAATGTCGGTGGTGCGCCTTGTGTTATTAAATTATTAGAGGGTACTCAAGGTATTGGTGTGGTTCTGGCCGAAACGGCTAAAACCGCTGAAGCTATAGTTGAAGCCTTTATGGGGTTAAACGCAGACATCCTTATCCAAGAATTTATTAAAGAGGCTGGTGGCGCGGATATTCGTTGTTTTGTTGTAGGTGACCGGGTGGTAGCAGCGATGAAACGACAAGGTGCGGAAGGTGAATTTCGTTCAAACTTGCATCGTGGTGGCTCTGCTGTTTTGGTGAAGTTAACAAAAGAAGAAAGAGCTACAGCTGTGGCCGCCGCTAAAATTATGGGGCTGAATGTGTGTGGTGTAGATTTACTCCGCGCCGAACGTGGTCCTGTGGTAATGGAAGTGAACTCATCCCCTGGTTTAGAAGGAATTGAAACGGCAACCGAAAAAGATGTGGCTGATTTAGTCTTTCAATTTATCGAAAAAAATGCCAAACCTCATCGTACCAAAACCCAAGGAAAAGGTTAGCAGTGCTACTTTAAGTTACTTTAGGTACAGCATAATAAAGGCCAAGTTTGCTCGCGCTAACTTGGCCCTTTTTTTAATTACTCATTATTTTGCTGCGTGTTGCTCAGGGTTGAGAATTTTAACTTCACGTTGAGGGAAGGGGATTTCGATACCATTTTCTCTTAGGGTTTCTAGAATAATCAGCATCAGGTCGCCACCGACTCTGTTTTTACCATCGTCAATACCAAACATCCAAAACTCAACAAACATGTTAATCCCAGAGTCACCAAAACTGTCAATCTCACAGTCGGGGCGTTCTTCGAATGGCACATCGAGACCACTAATCACTTGCTCATGTTCTGCTACTGCGACTTTGATGAACTCAACCATAGTGCGTACGTCAGTAGCATAGGGCACGGAAAAGTCCACACGGTATCTTTGCTTAGGATCTTTATGGGTCCAATTGACCATCAAAGAAGAAATGAATTTTTCGTTGGGCACTAAAATGTCTTTACCGTCGTAGGTTTCTAATACGGCGTAACGCATTTTAAATTCTCGAACAAAGCCCTTTTGTCCGTCGTCCAACTCCACAAAATCTCCCACTGTTAGTGAACGATCTAGGAGTATAATAATCCCCGATATAAAATTGGACGCGATAGACTGTAAGCCTAATCCCAGTCCTACACCTACAGCACCACCAAATACTGCAAGAGTCGTCAGGTTGACCCCCATTATATTTAATAATAACAAGATCACTATACAAAAAAGGGAGACCTCAAATAGTTTGCTGAATACTTCTTTGGTGGGCACATCAAGTGACGCTTGTTTTTTGATTACTGCTTTGCCAAAGGTATTTGAGGCACGGCCCAACCAAAATAGGAAACTGCCAAATATAAGTACTCTGGCGACACCGTAAGCTGAGATGCTAACGTTACCTACATCCAAAGAAATTTCTTCAAGGGCGTTAATGACAGTAGTTAACAAACTTAACAAGTGCAGCATTAAAATGGGTAAACCTACCCATCTAAACAATGACGCCGCAAACTTATGTTGTACAAATGCACGTATTAAGGAGTTAAAAAAGAGTAACACTGCTATGGCTAATGCTGTTTCGATTAACCAAGGCGTAAAGGCTAAACTTTCACCCGCTTTGGTTGAGATCTGCAATAAAATGATGGCCAATAAAGGAAATAATATCCCACCAATTCTATAGGCCAATTTGCGCACCGGATGAGCGCTTTCTAAAGGTTCATTATGTGTTAGGCCGACGCTATGCCTTATTTTATAGGCGCTAGCAAAAGACAAAATGTAAATCACCACAATAACCAGTAGTTGAATATAAGTGTTACTGTCAGCGATAGCGAATTGGGCGGTTTGTAATGCCTCGTTTATCACTGTTGACACTGAATGTGTGTCCATGGGAGTTAACTCTTTTTTTATTTAATGGCTTAATAATGAATGATAGACGAGATATTGCCTAGCTATTTGATAAATAACTAATTATCTATAAGAAATGAAAAAAGGCTTTACCAGCTAAGAAGAAACAGCAAGTTATGGATTGTTCACCATTTAATTGCTTATTCCCTCCAGTGTTATAGGCCTAAGTACTTTAAGCAGATAAAAAATCTGGAGGGAAATTATAATAGAGACAACGGGTCATTTACGCTTAAAACATGTAAACGGCTGATAGACGCAAGGTTCTAGGTTCAAATACATGGTAGTGCAAGTCTTCGGTCGCGCTATCAATAGGGTCATTGGCTAAGCGACTGGCATAAAAATAATCAATGTCGTGATCTTTGCTATCAAGGGCATTCAAAATATCCAGCTTTAGGGTTAGCCGAGAAAATTTGTAACCTAGATTAACATTCATTATTTGTGAGGCGTCAGACGTGACACTTGCGTCTTCTGTCAATGGACGTTCAGAAAAATAGCGTAGTCTGGCACTGCCGAACCAGCCTTGCTGAGGTTGGTAATGTATACCGGCTTGCAAAACATGTTCAAGTGCACCGGGAATGTGATTATTATTGTTTGCTAACTTATCGAACTCAGCATGGGTGTAGGCATATTCGATATCCAATGTTAAGTCTTCGGTAATGCTGTAATAAGTGGTTAACTCGATACCATAACGAGATGTGGAGTCACTGGGTTCAGTATTCCCCGCGTCCCCTACAAACAATAATTCGCTGTCTAGGTTAAGCTGCCATAAAGACATAGACGCGTTAAGTTTTCCAAATAAATGGGTCCGTAAGCCTACTTCAAAACCGAATGAGTCCACGATAGGATCGACTGGCTGTATTGACTCCCCAGAATTAGGATCGACTTGCACTATAGTGCCTCTGGCGTCATTACTATGGAAACCTTGTCCTGCGGAAATATAGGCTTCCCAATTTTGGTTAAAGGTGTAAATTAGGTTTGCTTTTAGGGCGACATTATCAGCGTTTTCTGTGCCTTTGTTAGCGCTTAAGTCAATACCATTGATATTTGTATTGATATTGCTATTTACATCAAAATTAAAATAATCATAACGGGCGCTGAATATTGTTTTAATGGGGTCACTCCAAATAATGGTGTTTTCCCAATAAATGCCGGCACTACTTTCGTCTACCGCATCATTTCTGATTGCGCCTAATCGTTCGCGTTGTTGGGTGTGATAAAGTCCTACTTGATCGATATTGTCGACACGTATTTGGCCACCAAACTCATTCGAGACAGGCAATCCAGACCAGTTTGAAAATAGTGTATAGCTTAACTTGCCGCCGTATATTTGGCGCTTGTCAACTTGTTCGAATTGGTCCCCTGTGGTGGGGTTATCTAAAAAATAGGTAAAGTTAGACCAAAGGTTTAAATCGTAATCTATGACGTATGCGGAGGCACTGAAATTTTGATTTTCCCATATGGCATTAAGACTATAACGACTGCTTTTGCCACCTAAACTTGTATCCAATGAGCCTAACTCATCAATAATACCGGTACTCACCGCCCGTTCAGGTATTTGATCTGCACTATTCCAAGTATTGTCGTAGCCCATAAATGTGACTTTTAAATCGCCATTTTTCACCTTGCTGTTATAACTTAAAAATACATTGGTTTTGTCTAGGTCTTCTTTGATGTCTGTCCAAGGGCCATCATAAGTATTGAATTCAATGGCGTAATTTAGATGGTCTTGGTTTAACGCCAAGTTGCCGGCTACTAAGTAGCGCTGAAAATTATCTTCTCCTATAGTGGCAGAAAATAAAGGAGCTTGTGGCTTTCCAATGGTATTAAAAGAGGCACTACCGGCTCCACTAAAATCATCTACTTCGCCATAGTAGGCGCCTTTTTTGAAAGCGATAGTTTGAATGGTTTCAGGAATAATAAAGTTAAGATCGGTATAGCCTTGACCATGACCATGACTGCGCATGTTGACTGGCATTTGATCAATGAAGGTCGCAAAGTCGGTGCCATGATCTAGATTAAAGCCTCGCAAAAAATATTGATTTGCCTTGCCTGTACCGCTGTGTTGCGTGACAACCATGCCGGGCACTAATTCAAGAATTTCCCCCACTCGTAGCATAGGTCTATTTAAAATTTCTTGTTGACCAATGATGCCTTCTGATGCTGAAATAGCATCACCAACTAGATTGGTTGCTTTTCCTTGGACTTCAATTTTTTCTATCTGGATATCTTGTGTTTGCTCACCTAAAGCGGCAAACGAAGACAACGAAGCAACACTGAATAAAATACCACTTGTCATTGTGATGTATGTTTTGGTCAATACCTTTACACTACTTTTGGGTTTTTGCATTTCGTTACCTTTGACAATTTTTTGCATCTGAAAATTACACTTATGCGTACAGTTAAACATGACAAATCAAAACCGATAAGGCCTCGGTGGAAAATATGAAATTCAACAATATATCGACGAAACCCGCTCTATCTGCTCCTGTATTGGGAAAACGGGAAATAGATACTCTCGGATTGTTTTGGCGGGACGAAAGTCTCTCGTTAAGTGCGAGTGATATACTTAATATGCTCTGCGCGCAAACAGATAAACCTGACAATGTGATCAGTATTAATACGATTCAAAGTACCATAGAGCGTTTGTGGAAAAAGCAATTACTCAGTCGTCGAAAACAAGGCAAGGCCTATATTTACCGGTCGATTTATTCAAAACAAGAAGTGATCAGTAGTTTAATAAATGAGATCAGTGACACGCTTGGTGAAGGTGACGATAGCGCCATCATGTCTGGTATTTTTACGTTTTTAAAGTCTCGAGATACCAATAAATATTTGAATTTGTTAGAAGCCCTTGAACAAGACCCTGTGTTTACTGAGGTGCCTACAAACAATGTTAGGTGACGAAGTTTGGGACTTGGTCGTTACTGTTACTACCCTAGTTTTTATTGCTAGCGGAATTTTTGGGGTCAGTTCGATATTGGCTGTTTGTGCCTATTCGTTGCATCGAAAATTCGTCAGCAAGGTTAAGCAGAGTTTAAATAGTGTTTGGATAGTGGTGCATGCTTATTGCGCTTTTTGCGCAACCCTAGTGGTCACAATATGGTTGTCTTACCCTGCGTCACTTAACTTGCCATTTGTTTTCAAGCATTGCCATAGCCGCAATTGTGACCGACACATACCGGCAATAATGGACTCCAATTTTCTCAAATTCCTGTTTGTGTTTTTCACTGTGAGTATGCTGCTGATATGCTGGACTTTAATTAAAACGCAACAGAAAAAGTTAACGTCGCAAATAAATAGTTTACTTCGGTTATCTCAAAACAAGCAGCATTCTGAAATCCAATTGTACAACGCCAACATTATCGAAGCGCCCCAGCCGGTATTATTAAACGTGGGTTTGCTTAATCCTAAGTTGCTTATATCTACACAGCTGACAAATTCGTTAGCTGCCCACGACGTAAAATTGCTGTTAGCGTACGAGTATGGAAAAGCGAAGCAGTTTGAAAACTTCAAAGTGAAGCTTTTACAAATTGTGTGTTTATTTTGGCCATCAAAATACCGCTCACTCATTATTCTCGATTTACGTACTCACTTACATAGGCGTGCGTTAAATGAGATCCGCCAGTTGTTAGGCAGTCACAAGATCCATATTCCTGAGTTAATACTCAATAATATGGCTAATGACGTTAAACAGTTTGTATTGGAAGTAAACGAAGACAAGGCGCACCCCTCTGATCCCATTAATACTTTTGTTAATGATGGGCATTTAAGTGTTTTTGGATACCTTGCTATTCTTGGTTATTTCATCTGTTTGGTGATTGTCACCTCTAACTTGTCCCATGTTTTGTTTGAGCTTGTTGGCTAATTGCATTTTTGCTTGGATAAATAACTAAAGGTAATCCACAGTTCAAGCAATGGTGATATAGAGCCCAATGGTATCAACGTTGTCAGAGAATAACGCCTTTATTGTTACTTAGTATCTGATGATTAGGCGTTTATTCCCCATTTGCTTTAGGGATGCTGTGTAACAGTGTGTCATAGTGAGAGTATATTTTACCCACATCCATTTGATTGAGAAACCCAGAGCAGGTTAAGTAGGCTAATAAATACCGAGCATCTTTTACCCAAGGTGGTAAATATTTGGGGGTTTTACACAGCCCCATTTTTTCGAGTTTGTAGATCACTGGCATATCTTCAATGTCTAACTTGCCGCAAAATAACAACTTTAAACAATCTGCTCGGCCATTGGCTGCTATTGCTTTTAAAAAATTGTGTACCCGAATCAATCCTTCTAAGTACACGCCATCTTTGGTAAAAGGTGCGCCACCTGTTAAAACACCGCCCCTAAAGACTCTGCGGCTATTTTCATAGGCTTGAGATTCGTTACCAATACGCCCTAAAAAGTATTGATATACCTGTAAAAAGTCAGCGCCATCTATGGCCATTTGTATGGCAATAATACGATCGGCAAGTCGACGTAACCGATCTAAGTCAATTGAATTGGTAATGTATTCGGCAAATACGGCTAAACCTTCTTGGGTTTTAGTCGTGCCGGGGTGTCCCGCCGCTAAAATTTTAAGGTGGGGCTGATTTAATCCATTAATAGAAGTGGCCACATGAATATGGGCTTCATGATTAATTAATTGTTGAGCGTCTAAGTCAGTAAAACACGCGGTTTTTCTGATCCTGATAAGTTTAGGACTCGCCAAGGCATTGGCTGACAGTTCATCCACAATTTCAACTTGTGGCGCTTCATCACCAAACATTTTTATGACGGCCTCGCGCATTTGTTCGGCAATACCAGAGGCGAGATAACACACAGGTGCAGGGGCGCCTAAATCGTAGTTAGCATAACTACTAATTTGTGTATCAAAACTTTCGGCTAACCCTAGGGGGGTAGATTTTCCGTCCACAAAAGGGTTAGTGGGTTTGCCGTAAAGTTTTTCAGAAAATTCATAGAATTTCTTGCTACCTGTGGATGCCATCATTAATGCACTGTATTCAAGTTTAACGGCAATACTCTCAAACCATTTATCTACATCTGAATTTCCAATTAAGGCTCTAGCATCACGCACCGCAGATAAGGTGTTAGCGGGATCAAATTCAGGATAAGTGACTTTAGGAAGTGCCTTGCATTGATCAGCAAAAAACTGTCGCTTTACATCTCTATGCCATTCCACATGAGTGAGTATTCGAATAGATTGACTGGCACCATATAAGAGTGAACTAATGTTTTGAATTCGCTGTTTTTCAGCTTCTATTGTCATAGTTTTTCACTTGTATTGTGGTCATTTTCAGGCTTATCCGAAATGGGAGGAGTGGTATTTAGGGTAACAGGCATAGGTTTGGTTGCTTCTCCTGAATAGATACTAATATGAGGGAATGGAATTTCAATACCCTGCACATCAAAGGCTTTCTTGATTTCCTGATACATAGTGTTTTTTAATCGTAGAAAGTTCTCTCGTTTGGCCCAAACTGAAAATTGAATGTCCACTGACGATGAGCCGAAGCCTAACAGGATAAACAAAGGAGCAGGTTCATCTAGGCATAAGGTATTTTTAGCCGCCACTTCGGCGAGAATGAGTTTAACTTGTTCAATATCTTCTTTGTAGGCAATACCAATTTGTAAGTCTGCCCGTCGAATTGGAAATTTAGTGAGTGTGGTTACTTGTGATTTAATCATCGATTCGTTTGGAATACGTACAAACAAATTATCAAAGGTTCTAAGTTTAACGGATAACAAATCAATGGAAATTACCTCCCCAGTGGTATCTCCTACACGGATGATGTCAGCGATTGAAAAGGGCCTTTCCATCATCAAAAATAACCCACTGATGAGGTTGGATGCAGATGTTTGTGAAGCAAAACCTACGGCAACACTTAAAATTCCCGCTGCACCTAATAGCACACTTAAGTCGAAACCCAATTCTCTTAAAGCTGAAAATAGCATAAGAATAAAAATGCCATAAAAAATGGCGCGTCTAAGTTGTACTTTACCGTGAGTGCCAAGATGTGCGAAGTCGATGCGTAACACCGCAGTACTGACTATTTTTGCGACAAAGTAGCCTACAATCAAAATTAATAGCGCTTTGGTTATAGCAAAAATATGTAGTTGTTCCATCAAGCTAATCGTTGAGGTTGTTTCTTCCATTATGGACTCCACACTTAATTAGGATTATTAGCCTAACAAGCTTTTGATTGATTTTACGAAATGACGGTTGTCTGATATCTGCCGTGCGTCTGATACTAAAGTCATATTGCCTGTTCCTTTATCAGGAGGACTACGTTTAAGTCTCAGGCCTGTTTTATCACTATCACTGTGATAGGTAATTTCGACTTCTTGGGTCCAGAAATCTTGGTTTTCATCTGCATATAAAGCTAAAAATGGTGCCGGGAGATTAATACGTTCAATGACCAAGGTTTCGGTGTGCTGATTTTTAATTAACACTGGGGTAATGGCTCTGTGCCCGCGTTTTTCAATTTGTAGCAAATTAACCCTCGCATCTGTGTATTTTGCATAACACAATTCACCTTCCATAGTTGATGGCCCAAACCATGAATCAGAAGGGCGCAAAAAAGGTATATCAACTATGGGGGAGGTCTTGTTTTTTAACTTCATCAAGAACCATAAAGGCGAACTAATGTAGAGTTCGATATGCTCCCCTGGCAAAATGTTTAATGAAGTAGCGGGTCTTGCCACTATGGGTCTGTCAGCTAACATGGGGGATATATTGATGGTATCAGTTGTTTGATTCACTAAATGTCTTGAGTAGGGCGGGTCGCTGAACGTGTTTGCGGTTTTCAGTGACTTAACAGTTATTTGCGAAGTACTTTCAGAATCTGACTCTTTATTCCAAATGACCCACTCTTTTGGCAATCTTTGAATAGCGATCATACGTTTGCCAAGACCCCAAACTTTAACCTCATCCAGCGCCAGAGACACCTCTCCCCACCAATTTATTGTTTTAGTCATTAATACTCCCGACACGCTGATACAGCATCACTATTTCGTTTGTAGCATATATCACTCTGACAACATTCATTACTACATTTTTGTGGTGGAGCATTTTAGGAAAGTAAAATAAAAAACATTTGCACAATTACTGAACAGTATTATACTGTGTGTATATACAGTAGTTGATTGGAGGCAACATGAACAATCCTTTTAATACCATTTGTGGCGCTCATAAAGTTAACCACAGTAGCCTGAGCGCAGAACATTATGCCAGTATGGATTTATGTAGTCAGGCGCAAATGTCTGAAGACGCAGATAATATTCTTAGTCGTATGGATAAACTCAGGGCTTTCGCAAAAGAGCAGCAAGCCGCACGGGCAAAATCTCAAAGGCGACAAATTAGTTTTTGTTTTTAAGGTTTAAGCTAATAAACCTGAATTTTGGGGCCGCCATATCGCCCAGCAAAGCAATAATTGCGTTAGTTAAACCCAAAATAGCAAGTTTGGCTAAGTTTTTTACGAGCAACTACTGCACAATGTGGCTATTCAAACTAAACAAGAAAATACCTATTTGTCTGTGTATCTCCCAAGGCTCGATGTGGTTGTTAAATACATTGAGTCTAATTTAAATAAAACTATCACTACCTCTGAGTTAAGTGAGATTGCTTTTTTATCTAAGTATCACTTTCACCGCATTTTTGTGGCGCACTTAGGGATCAGTGTTGGTCAATACATCAAATTATTGCGATTCAAACAAGCGTCTTATCAATTGGCATCTCGTCATCAAATGTCTTTGTTGGATATCGCTATTGATTGTGGATACGAGAATGCATCAAGTTTATCGAGAGAATTCAAAAAAGTTTTAGGGTTAACGCCTTCTGCTTTTCGAAAGTCTACTGATTGGTCGTTATGGCATCAGGTAGTCGACCCTTTATTACCGCCAGTCAATTCATTCACGGATTATCTAAAGGAGAAAAATATGTCCGCTATCAATCAAACTCAAGCAGTTAAAATTATTGATTTCCCACAAACCACAGTTGCTGCTTTAGAACACCATGGGGAACCACACAAAGTGATGGAAACAGTAGCGAAGTTTATTCAGTGGCGGAAGGAAAATGGCCCTTCACCTAAAGTTAGTGATACCTACAATATCCTCTATGACGACCCCGCAAATGTCGCACCTGAAGAATATAGGTTTGATGTATGTGCTTCAATTCAATCCCCACTTCAAGCGAACACTTACTCGGTTGTGGAAAAGGTCATTGCTGGTGGCCGCTGTGCTGTGTTAAGGCATATTGGCACTGATAGCGGTCTTGGGCACAGCATTCATTATCTGTATTCTCAATGGTTACAAAAAAGTAATGAAAGCCTCAGAGATTTTCCATGTTTTATTAAACGTGTGACTTTTTACCCAGATGTGCCTGAACATGAAATGATCATTGATATATATCTACCAATAAAGTAACGCATTCCTTATAAAAACCTTTAAACTATACACATCTTTAGGGTTGGATGAGCCAACTTCGTTTTTAGGAATATTATGATCAACAATGATGTCATGCGCCGTGTGCGTTATATCTTCGATTTCAACGACGCCAAAATGATTGAAATTTTTGCCCAGGCCGATTATCCCGCTACTGTTGAGCAGCTGCATACTTGGTTACGCAAAGATGATGATCCGGCCTTTGTTGAAATTACCGATTTGCAGTTTTCACTGTTTTTGAACGGTTTGATTAATTTAAATCGTGGTAAGCGAGAAGGTGTAGAAGCCCCAGTTGAACGTAAACTTACCAACAACATCATTTTTATGAAGTTGAAAATAGCGCTAAATATGCAAGCTGAAGCGGTATTAGAAGCAATGGATTTAAGTGGCTTTAAAATCAGTAAACATGAGTTGAGTGCGTTTTTTAGAAAACCAGAAAATCGCCAGTATCGAGCCTGTAATGATCAAATAATGCGTAATTTTTTGAAAGGACTACAGATTAAGATCCGTGGGGAAGGCTCGGCTGATTAATTGCTTTTTGGGTCAAGGCAATTGGCAGTGCTCATTTATTCCTAGCGACCACTTCGGCAATTACTTACTTTTGAATAACTGTTGAAAGACGTCTGTCTTTTATACAAAATCAACCAAAGTCGGTCGTGACTATCGGCAGTCTATCAATATATTTTCGTTAAGAAGGTTGGATTCTATCCAACCTGACCTTAGGTTATTCAAAATTCAAACTGCTATATCTACCTGATGCACCGCGCCCAGCCTGTTGTTATCGGTGATAAATACACTGGTTTGACGAATTTGTGCAGTGGCATTGCCAAGATGGTCGGTAAAAGTAAAGGGGGTATTCGCAGCATTCAGGGCTATGGCTCGAATGCCGCCCTCAGCTAAGGACTGAAGTGTCTGCTGTCCATCCCACAAGCTAAGTTGGTCAAAGAGTGAATCGTCTGATTCGATTAAATCATTGTGATTGTCATCTAGCTCGGCTAACTCAGTAAAACCTTGGCCTGTTTGTGCTCCAAATAGTTCCAGTCCATTGTCAATGCGCCCATTTTGATTACGATCGTAGGCTAAATACCACGCCCCTTCAGCCAGTTCTGGGATCAATTCTTTATGTCCATCTGCATCTAGATCAAATTTTTGTTTGTCCTTAACAAATAATTCCCGTTGCGCACCTATGTTCAACACTAAAGGATCGCTAAACTCAACAGCTGTCATGCTTAATTGCGTTGTAATATCCAGCTCTCTGGTGTAGTTCAGCGAAAAGTTATGTGAAGCAAAAGATCCATCTGATTCATCTAACCAGAGAGTGGTATTGTAGTCCAACCGCTCATACTCATAGAGTCTTTGTGTAACTGATAACACACTGTTTTCGTTTACTAGGTGGCCTTGAATCTCAAAGCTTTGTGAGTTGGATTGTTGTGCTTCATCTAGGGATAACTTGGCGAGCTGTTGCTGTTCAATGTAGATAATAATCGCTCTGCCACTCAGGCTTTCGATGGTTTTTCTTTGCACTTCTTGCTCAGGTGATAAGGTAAGCCGGTAGGCTTCATCTTCGACAGTGGTGGTAAGTGTCTGTTGGTTTTTGCTGGCGATATGCCCAATCTGACCGTCACTGTTGACCGCCGTAATGTCTCGCTCACGGATCTGTTCAAACTTGTGGTTAACTTGTGTTTTTTGACTGGAAATTTGCATAATTACAACCCTCCTTGTCAATGTTATCTGCCGGAGGCTGGAATACTTTAGGGTTAGTTTGTCGCGTAAAAATCAAACGCTATAAAACCCTTGTACCATAAAGCTAAATGAATCTTAGTGACTCTGGATCTCCGCCAAATAAATATCCGCTTGCCTGCCATCGGTTTGACTATAAATAAGCTGAGTGTGGTTTGGACTCACCGCTAAGGTTAAGCCTATTGCCGAGGGCAAAATGTCGCTGACTTTTTGTACTTCACCAGTTTCAATATGGCGTCGCCACATGCCTTTATCTGGCTCAAGTTTAGGGTAATATAAATAGTCGCCTTGTACTGTCCAATGCCCATCAAGTTGGGGGTTAAAATCCTTAATTAACACTTGTTGGTTGTGACCGTTAAGATCCATAGAATACAGGCCGTTACGATGGGGCAACGAGTAGATTATTTTATTACTCTGTGTGGCTTGCAGTCGCTCAACACTAAAATCAGTTAGTTGTATGAGATTTCCATTTTTAGTTATTTTAACTAAGGTCGATTTTTCATTCGCTTGTTTCGAAATAGCATAAATATCTCCCTGCTGGGAATACTGACAGGCGTGATGCTGCTTTGAAACGCCATATAATGGTTGGTAGTGGGTTGTGGCAAGATTAATTTGATAACAGCCATAACCCTTTGCGCTGCGACTACTCACTATTAAATGACTGCCGTCAAAAGACCAGTTGGGCTGCACTAAGTCGGCATCTTGGAGCATTAATAGTTGGCTTTGTTGTTTAGTTTCAAGGGAATACAACCAAATAGCTGCTTTGCCTTTTCTGTTGCTCACAAAAGCGATTTGTTGACCATCGGGAGAAAAGCTGGGGAAGTTATTGTATTTAATTGACTGGATAATAGGGGTCGCAATGGCCTGTTTTGCAGTTAAGTCAAGCTGCCAAATATTGGCGTTATAATGCACATCTTGAAAGGCTAAACGAGAGTTTTGCTGATTAAAACTGGGGTATTTTGCATCTCTGGCCCCTAGTAAAGTTGTTTGCTGGCTTTCAATATCCACTAACCACAAATTTCTGTCACCTAACACATTACTATCATAAATCAGCTGCTGGCTGTTTATTAGCCAGTCAAAGCTGGTGATAAAAGCCACTTGTTTAGTCAAAGCGATGGCTGGTTTTTCGGTACCTGTCTTCGTTAGTTTGCTAATAAAAATCTGGCGAATAGAATCATTACCGCGAGTTAAAGCCAAGTGTTTTCCATCAGGTGAAAAACGGGGGCGTGTGTCATAACTGTGTTGATTATCAGGAAAACTGAGTTGCAGGTGCTGCTTACTGGATAAGTCATAACGCCAAATGGCTGATACCTTTGTGCTATTGTTTTCTTGGTTAACAGAGGGCTTATTAACATATAGGAACTGTGTACCATTTGCGGACCAGTCAAAAATGCCTGATGCGTTAGGAGACATACATGCGCTGATTTTTTCACGCTCTAATGATGGTAAGTGATAAAGGTAGACAGTGCATCTATCATTGATTACGGCTGCCACTAACAATTTTTTATCATCAGGTGAAAAAGAAGCCGACATTAAGTGATGTTTAGGATCGCTGATTTCATACAAAGGCTCACCTTTGTCATCAACCACTTTTATCAGCAACTTGTGGCCTTGTTTCACTGAAAAAGCCAGCATATCCCCAGTACTTGAAAGCGCGGGGTGAAATTCTAGGGCATTATCTGTGGTGACTCTTTGGGCGGTGATCAAAGCTGATTTGATTGGCTGAGCTTGATCCTCAGTTGGGGCCTCTAAAAAGTATACAAAAAACACTAATATCAGAGCTATCAACAATATCAATAGGCCGTATTTAAAAGTAGGCTGAAGAGTACTTGGTTGTGACTGGTGGGTTCGAACAGTACTCACTTTATGAATAAATCGGTAACCTTTTTTTGGCACAGTTTCAATAAAGATGGGTGCAGTTGAGTTATCACCTAAAGCAGCACGCAATTCGGCAATACATCTTGAAAGTGCATCTTCGTTGACTATTTTATCTTTCCAAATTTCATCAATTAGCTGATTTCTGCTGAGCAAATGACCTTGATTGCTCAGCAATAAAAACAATAACTGAGCTAACCTAGGTTGCAAACGCAGGCTTTTTTGTTTGGAATTGAGCTGTCCATCCTTAGGATTAAACTGCCAATCAGCAAAATGATAAGGGGTTTCTGGGGTCGAGGCTTGGTCTGAGATCATTTGAATATTCTACATTAAAACAAACAGTTATCAGCAATTAGTGCTAAAAATCAAACCTCTGGAGGTTTTCAGGAAATTTTTAACCTCATCTCCGAAGGTTTTTCTGGGAATCTATCATTAAAATACTACTGAATTGACTCAAAGGTCATGGCTAATTGATGAAGGAAATCAAATGTACCGATTTAACTCTCTACCTCTTGCAAGCTTATTAGGCATTTTAAGCTTAGCCTCGTTCGCTGCTTTATCTAACACACCTAATTTAGGAAGTGACAAATGTGATTCTCTGTTATTGGTCAGTAGTTGGAAACGTAATAACGTAAAAATCTACGACGGTTGCAGCGGAGACTTTATTCGAGACCTAGATAGTCAAAATTTAATTGATGGCCCCCTTGGCATTTTACAAGCGCCTGACGGTGACCTGTTAGTAGTGAGCGAAACCAATGGCAGATTACTCAAATTTGATTACCAGACCTTATCCAAAGGCCGCGTGATTATGGGGGACGATCCCACCACTTCCATGCTCGAAAATAATTTTATTAAAAATCCTGTAGGCGCGGTAATTGGTAAAGATGGATTTATCTTTGCCGCCAGTTACGGCACCAATGAAGTCGTCAAAATAGATACTCAGAAATGGGAAATAGTTGAGCTAATGTTGCCTGCTGATAATGGTCACGTTAAAGGCATAGACGTAGGCATGGCCATCAGTGACGACGGCTTTTTGTATTTACCCGGTTATGACAGCGACAATATTATCAAACTGAATCTAACCGATAAAACCGTCACTACTGTTGTTGAGCCTGGTACTAAAGGGTTGGATGCGCCAAGGAGCATATTATTTAGCGGTCAAGAATTCTTAGTCACTGCAGAACGAAGTAATAAAATCATGGTTTTTGACCTAGAGGGGAATTTTAAAGAGGTGCTAATAGATGTGGTTCGCCCTACAGGTCTTAAAAAGGATGGCGATGAGCATTTTATCGTGAATACCTCGAATGCGGTTTATCGCGTGTTAAATGATGGCAGTGCCTATGAAAAAATTGTGCAAAGTGGCAGTGGCGACTTAGCCGGTGGCACTTTTGTATATCGCTTGTTTAAAACCATGCATAAGCCCAACACAGCCCGCCATGATACAAAAGAGGCCAACTAATGCTTAAGATGTTGAATATGACAAGGTGTTTTGCCTTGAGCATAATTGTTAGTCTTAGTGGCTGCAGTTCTGATGGCGCCACCGCTGCTAACAGTGCAAAAACCAATGTGCCATCCCATGTATCTGATTTAGCCGCTATGCCAGTGGCAGATTATGAAGTGTTATTTATTGGTAATAGCCATAGTTCGGCCAATGGCTTACCCAATTTAGTCGCGATACTGCTTGAATCAGCTGAGTCCGGAAAAACCGCCAACGCCGCGTTAGCCGCTGGTTATGGTTTTTTAGATGAGCGAGTGAATGACGGTGTCACCGAAGAAGCGCTAAAGGCTCGCCAATGGACTCATGTGTTTTTACAAGCACAAAAGTATTCCACTACAGGACGTTACTTTTACCCCACATTAGCGGCGCAAACATGGATAAAAAGTGTTAAATCACTATATGCCTTGCCTATCATGTTTCCTGAATGGCCAAGGTATGCAAATAAAGAAGAAGGGCAGCGGATATTCGACTTGCACCTATCAATTGTTTCCCAAGAAGCGGCATGTGTAGCACCCGTTGGCCTTGTTTGGGATGCCTCCATAAAAAGACACCCAGACATTAAATTGCATGCAGTAGATGGTAATCATTCCAACCTAAACGGTGCACTATTAACCGCTTATGTGTTTTTTCAAATCATCAGCACACAACCCGCCAATGTATTAGAATATATCCCCGAAATTGGGGTAAATGAAGTTATCCAAGCAAAGTTAAAAGCCGTGGCGCTAGATTTTCACAATTTACATTTGCCTTGTCCTTGAATCGATAAAACATCAGTGATACTCAAGGATAAAAGCAAATAGGTCACATTCAATATACTGTTGAATTTAACGCTAGAGTACAATTTCTATTGCCGCGTCCTCAGTGAAATTGTATTTGAAGGTACTGAGTTGAATCCTTGCACTTGTCTGTCAGAAAAGTTCTTTAACTTAAAAGTAAGATTCTCTATTTACCTGCTTTTCCTCAATTATCCTGTGGTCAGAAGCTTTTGTGTTAATTCTATCTATTGATTTCCGTATTTTTCAAATGCGGATTAGGGTGATAACTTTTACTCTAAATATTACTCATAGTTCCCAAAAAGTCTTTTATTTCTACAGCAAGTTTGACAAAGTTTGTACATTCACTTAACTTATGTCTTATATAAGACATAAAATTAAATTTACGCCTTTAAAATTGGAAAAATAGATGCCAAATAAACAAAAAAATATGCCCAAGGTTGGTTTTGGACTTTGGAAAATTCCCCAAGATATCTGTGCGGATGCAGTTTATAACGCTATTAAAGCTGGGTATCGTCATTTAGATAGCGCCTGCGATTACGGTAACGAAGTGCAAGTAGGTGAGGGCATCAAACGCGCTATTGATGATGGTTTGTGTACTCGTGAAGATCTCTGGGTGACCTCTAAGTTATGGAATACCTATCATGCAAAAGAGCATGTAGGCCTAGCTTTACAAAAGACGTTAACTGATTTGCAATTAGACTACGTGGATTTGTATTTAATCCATTTCCCTATCGCACAACCTTTTGTAGATTTTGAAGATCGCTATCCGCCAGAGTGGATAACAGACCCTGCGGTCGGCAAAATGGAACTAGCCCCTGTGCCCTTGTTTGAAACGTGGCAAGGAATGGAAGCCATACATGAACAAGGTTTGGCGAAACAAATTGGTGTCTGTAACTACAACACAGGTTTGTTGCATGATTTGATGTCGTATGCCCGAATTAAGCCAGCGGTTTTACAAGTGGAATCTCACCCTTATTTAACGCAAGAACGCTTAATGCGATTAGCCAAGCAGTATGGTATTGAGGTGACTGCCTTTTCTCCCCTTGGCGCTTTATCCTACTTAGAACTCGACATGGCCGGCGCTGCAGAATCTGTTTTAGAACAGGCTGTCGTTAAACAAGCGGCTCAAAGAGTAGGCAAAACAGCCGCTCAGGTTGTGCTGCGTTGGGGAGTACAAAGGGGCAATGCGATTATTCCAAAAACCTCTCGCCCTGAACGTCTAATTGAAAATTTAGACATTTTTGATTTTGAATTAACCTCAGATGAAATGCAGGGTATTTCAGCGCTAAACAGTAATAGACGATTTAATGATCCGGGTAACTTTTGTGAAGCTGCCTTTAATACTTTTCACCCCATTTACGATTAACAGAGGCGCCAGACAATGCAACCCATTAATTATGTAGAAGTGCCACATCAATTGAACTGCTCGGATTCAGTTTTTCCTAGTGTAGTTGTCAACGATGGTTCCCTAACTTCGCTGCAACAATGTAGCGATTGGATCAAAGCGAACTTGAGTGAACTTGAGGCTAAGTTACGGGAATCGGGGGCTATTTTATTTAGAGGATTTCCATTAGATTCGGCTGAGACCTTCGATGAATTTTCAAACTCTTTTGATTACCCGAATTTTACTTATAAAGAATCATTGTCGAATGCGGTACGCATCAACTTTACTGAAAGGGTGTTCACCGCCAATGAAGCGCCTAAAGATGTGGAAATATTCCTACATCATGAAATGGCTCAAACACCTATTTCGCCAAGTAAATTGTTTTTCTTTTGCAAAAGTGCAGCCGAACAAGGTGGTGAAACACCTTTATGTCGTTCTGACATGTTATTTGCAGAGTTGCAAAAACAGATGCCAGCTCTTGCAGCAGATTTTGCAAATAAGGGCCTTAAATACACTACTCATATGCCTGCGGAGGATGATCCTAATTCAGGACAAGGTCGCAGTTGGAAAAGCACATTAAGCGTACAAAGTGCGGCCGAAGCAGAACAAAAATTGGCTGACTTAGGCTATAGTTGGAAATGGCTTGATGACGGCAGTTTACGGGCTACTACGCCTGTTTTACCCGCTGTAATTGATATGGGTAATCAGAAAAAAGTATTTTATAATCAATTGATTGCTGCATTTATGGGGTGGAAAGGTGTGCGAGAAAACCCTTCTAGTGCTATCACCTTTGGAGATGGTTCTGCTATCCCAATTGAAGGGTTAGAGTTGGCCGTCAAATTGTCTAAAAAGTTCACTTTTGACTTACCTTGGCAGGATGGCGATGTGGCGCTAGTGGACAATTATATGACTATGCATGGTAGACGCCCTTTTTCAGGCGAACGCAAGCGGCAAGTGTTGGTTGCTTTGGCAATAGACTAATAATACATCAATTTTTATGACAATTTTTACAGACCAAGTGAGCGAATACATTGCATATCAAAACTAAGCTGCCGGGTGTTTTAATTTCTGTCATTGTTGGCCTAGCTGCCTTGTTCTTAAGTGAACATTATGGCGCACCTGCGATGTTATTTGCCTTGTTGTTAGGCATTGCCATGTCCTTTTTATATGAAGGCACAAAATGTAAAGAGGGCATTGAGTTTACTGCTTGTCATATTCTACGTGTAGGTGTTGGATTATTAGGATTACGTATCGCCTTTGGTGATTTGGCAGCCTTAGGTTGGAAAACTGCATTGTTATTGGTAGTGGCTATTGTCAGCACTATTGGCCTAGGAATGGTATTAGCCAGAGCGCTTGGGTTAAAGAAACGTTTTGGGGTATTAACAGGGGGCGCAGTAGGTATATGTGGAGCGTCGGCGGCCATGGCAATTGCGGCTGTGTTACCTGAGAGTAAAGATAAAGATCGCGATACTTTGCTGACAATTGTAGGTGTGACTGCATTGTCAACAGTGGCTATGGTGATGTACCCAATAGTGGCAGGGGTACTCAATCTAGATCCCACTCATACTAGTATTTTTCTAGGCGGCACCATCCATGATGTGGCACAAGTAGTAGGCGCAGGGTATTCAGTATCGGAACAAACAGGCGACTTAGCCACTTTGACTAAGCTAGTCCGTGTGGCTTTCTTAATGCCTGTAGTGGTGTGTATTTTGTTAGTGCTGAGAATGAACTTAGATAAAACTTCAGATGCTAAAGCACCTGGTATTCCAGCATTTTTAATCGCCTTTATCGTGTTAATGACAATTAACAGTTTAGTGGATTTGCCTGAGCTAGTGACCCAAGGCGCCACAGACATTTCTCGTTTTGCCTTAGTGATTTCCATTGCCGCTATTGGCATGAAATCAAATCTGGGACAATTGCTTGAAGTGGGTTTAAAACCTATTTTACTGTTAGTGTTAGAAACCCTATGGATCGCGGGCTTGATACTAGTCTGTTTGCCCTATATTTAAGCATAGTCGTCAAAGCATTACTGCTTATCATGATGCGTCAAGCTTAGCTCGTATTCAAAATCCATGGATGCTGCATTAATTGACATTCTCCCCATACAGGTAATTCGAGTAAGGGACTGATAGTCTCGGCCTTAAAAAAATCCATTCCTAGTAGAACTCAGTTCTAATGTTATAAATTCGTTACAATTCACTACCTTATGATGTCAGGCACTGCTAAAGTGGTGCACTTTTAAAATCAATATGGAAGTAGACGCATATTGATAAAAAATTGTCATTTAGATTTTTCGATTTGAGCTCAAAGGTGCAGGGTATGTCTTTTCTTACAATAAAAATTAGTTGGCGTTGGACCGCCGCTGTTGTACTTTTTTTGTGTGCTTTTTTCGCTTTGATGATGGGGGTGACATTATCAGAGCGACCAGATATTCAAACCGCTGATATGCTAACTAAAGCTTATTATAGCTTAGGGTTGTTTGTCATGGGGGGCTTGGATTTGGGCACCCCTGTTGATGGTCCTGTGGTGGCTAAATTGATGTTGTGGTTAAGTTATTTTGGATCACCCATCTTAGCGGCTTCAACCATTATTGAAGCGGTCATCAAAACCATTTCCCCTTATAAATGGCATTTTCGGCGCATTAGTAATCATATAGTGGTATCTGGCGCTGATGAGTTGACTATTACCTACTTAAAGCAACTTAGGTTGGTGCAACCTAAAATACCCTTATTAATTATATGTGATGAAATTTCACCTGTTCGCGAAGAAGAACTTAAGCGTCGTTATCATGCCAAAGTGATTACGGGTGATGTGACTCGTAGTTATTATTTGTCGAAATTATTTCTACATAAAGCCAAAAAAGTATTATTACTTGGCCAAGATAATTTTCAAAATTATGAGGCTGCACACAAAATTTTGCAGATGCAGCCATCATTAAAAGGCAACATTATTATTCACTGCAATAGCATTCGCTTTATGCGTTCTATGGCTGATTCTAGCGTAGCTAAACAATGTATTAATTTTAACGCATACCAATTAGCCGCTTCGGCTTTAGTTAAACAACATTTGATTTCGCATTTTGTAGAAACTGTGCCCAAAGATGTAGTGGTAATAGCGGGTTTCGGTTTATTTGGTCAAACAATTCTTGAAGAATTGCAGCAATATGCACAACAAGAAATAGATACTATTGCCATTATTGGTATCGATGCCAAACGCCGAATTCAAGTCGTGGATGAACAACTAAAGTTAACTAATTTTTGTAAAAGGGAAATATTTGAAGGAAATATTTCCCATCCAGAAGTGTGGCAACAATTACGTGCCAAAGTGGATTTGTCTAACACTCAGCCTATTATTATTTTATGCACAAACTCAGTAGAAGATAATTTTAGAACCTCTTTGTGGCTCAAAAATAAATACCCCGACTCAATGATAATTGCGCGCAGTTATTTACCATCAAAATTCGCCGAAAATGTTAGCGAACAATACAATATTTTGAATGTGAGTATAAATCAGTTAGTGAAAGATAACTTCCCAGAGGAGTGGATGGCGCCTTAACGTATAAAGTGTGAATTAATAGGTAGCAAATTGTATGAGGGAATACCCAAGAGACATTAACATAGCTATATCTCTGTTGCCTTTGCGCTCAAAGGCTCATCTAGGTGGCGGTTTGTTTGAATGCAAACATCCTCCCTAAGGGACTAATTGATTGCGGCCTTGATCTTTAGCTTGATAAAGCCTTTTGTCTGCACGTCTAAAACAGTCACTTATGGTTTCATCTTCTTCACTTATCACCCAGCCAATACAGGCTCTTACCTCAATTGATTCATAATTTGGGATGACTATTTGATTCACTCTTAAATGTAATGCTTTGAGTGTGGCAGCAAATACAGATTTTTCTGGAAGACGTTGAATTATGGCGAATTCCTCACCTCCGAAGCGCCCTGCAATACAATCAGCAGTATTCAATGGTTGCAGTAGTGCTGCTATCTGGCATAGCACTATGTCACCCACATCATGTCCATAGGTATCATTAACACGCTTAAAATGATCCAGATCCAATAACGCTATTCCAATGGTCTTAGCGTTGTGTTCGATACAATCATCAACAAATAAATCCAAACTGCGCCGGTTAGGTAATTTAGTCAAAGGATCTTTCGATGCGAGCTCCTGAAGCAATTGATTAGAGGCTTCTAGTGCTTGGGTGCGCTCGTTCACTAACTTTTCTAAGGCGTAAGCCTGTTGTTGTTCAAGGTCTCTTTGGCTTTGTAAAAGTTTAATGAGATAAGTTGAGATCATTACCGTTAGTAATAAACAAGTTGAGACTAAGCCCAACATTAAAGACCCAATCGGATCAACGGGAATATTCAGACCAAGTGCAATGGCTACAACAATAGCGCTACTTATTGAGAAGGGTAACATGGCAAAAATAAACCATAAGGCTTTGACAGAGCCAGCAGAGAACTCTTTGTAGGTGATGAAGAATGCTAATAAAACTGACGGGAAAAACCAATATAAAGGAATGACCAAAGTGGTATTTAAATCTAAGAATAACGCAGAAAACAGCCCACTTATCATTAGCAAAGCGGTGTAAGCCATTACGATATTTTGAAAGGCTACTTTCTTGTCTTGGCGTTTTAAAAGTGAAATTGTTAACCAAGATGACGACACCATGACGCTGTAAAGTAAAAGTCCGTAGGAAATATCATTGATTTGAGGGTAGTTTGGCCAAATGAGTTCAAAGCCATAACCAAATACACGAAAAAACCAAGCACCAAAGGCAAAAGTAAACACCGCAAAACTTAAATAGGAATAGTATTTTGTGGCTAAAAAAATAATTAAACTAACAATTACTAAGGTACTCATAGCGCCGAAGAATGCCATGTCTCTCATAACATTGTGTCGGTACAAAGCGGTGACTTGTTCTGGCGTATTTAGGGTAAACGAATAACGCAAAATTTCCCCTTGCATAAAGCCCGAAAGTTGTGTTGATTGGTTTGCTTTTAGGTGTACTGGAAAAATATAATCAGGTGATTCTACCGGACGTGTTGAAAAGTTTAATGCATCACCTGTTACCCAAGTATTGAGTCCATCAGTAACAGTTATATGTTTTATTGCTGGGAAAGGGAGTACCAACCACAACGAATGTTCAATAGATTGACGGTTCTGTATCGACACTCGAAAATGTAAATATTGCTCTTTGCTGCGGGATAATTTTTTATCGTGGGAAAGCCATTTTTCATCACCCACAAGGGTGTCACTGTCGGTTACAGTGAATTCCATATGTTCATCGAGATTAAGTTGTGAATCTCCAATCCAAGCAACTTCAGCAGCATTGCCAATAAAGCTTGTTAGCAATAACCACACTATTACCCAATACTTCAGAATTTTCACCACTGATACAGCTTACATTTTTATATATTAACGGAATATACCTGAATGACAAATGGATAAACTTTTTAGGTAGGCATAAAAAAGGCGCTCAACCTTTAAAAAAGAAGAGCGCCAATACACACTTAAGTTAAGTTAGAACTTAGCTCGTAACTGCACACCGAAATAGCGTGCTGCATCGCGAGGAATTTGGTAACGGAAACCATCGCCACTGTAAGTCGTGATGTAACTTTCATCGGTTAGGTTTTTACCTATGATAGAGATACGATAATCATCATCACTAAAGGAGAATGCTAAGCTAGCGTTCAGTATGGCGTAATCAGGAAGCAGGTCGACTGCAGAGGCTGTCGCTCCTGGAGCTCCGGCAAAAATTTCGTCTGTGTATACGTATGAACCATTTAAATAAATATCCATATCATCTAATTCCCAAACGTATTCGCCTGTTACCGAGTACTTTAGATCAGGTGAAAAGGGGAGGTCTGTGCCTGATATTGCATCGCAACTGGTGGTTGTGCCGTCTGGACACAAAAATTGATCAACTTCTGCTTTTACGCTGGAAAGTCCACCTGTCACTGTTAATTGATCTGTGGCTTGCCACATAAAATCGAACTCAATACCTTGAGTAATTACCGAGCCCGCATTAGTTAGACGAGTAATGGTGACACCGTCTAATAATTCAGAGTTGTTGGCTTGGAAGCCGTCTATTTCGGTACGGAATATCGCGGCATTAAAAATTAAGTTGCGACTCGCATATTTATAACCAAGCTCATAAGCATCTGATGTTTCTGAATCAATTGGCAAGGTATCATTATCAGACATGTTGTAGAACACGTTAAAGGCTGGGCCTTTATAACCTTGAGAGTAAGTGGCGTAGACCATGCTATCGTCGTTGATGTCAAATTGTGCACCCAATTTACCTGATACATTTGACTCATCTGTTGTGCCTTGGTAATCCGTGTCGAATCCACGTACACCTACACCTGTGCGTCTGTATTGATCGCTACTACTACGATTGTGAGAAAAACTCACTTCATCATCGGTGTAACGTAAACCAAACAATAATCTAAAATCATCGTTGATGTGGTATTTACCGTCTGCAAACAATGCCCAGTTATCGAACTCGGTTTGCATATAAGCGGTCGCACCTACAATATCGTTAGCGTTACAACTTAAACCTTGGTCGCTGATAAACTGTTCTATGTCTGCGTCTGTCGGATCAACCGCACCAAGTACATCTGTTAAGTATGTGCCAATTGCTGCAGGAAACTGCCCACCGTTATTCTGACAACTTGCATCTCGAGTAAAGTTACGTTCCGATTTTTGATTCCACCAGAAGAAACCTGCTTGATAGTCCAATGCTTCGCCGGTAGGTGATGCGATACGTAATTCCTGTGATACCTGATCCCACTCTTGGGGACCAATATCGTGAAGTTGAAATCCAACGCCACCGTCATTCACATTTCCAAAGTTAACTGGGAAAGGGATAGAGCCTGTTGTTGATGTGAAATCACCTTCTCTGTATTCGGTATTATTCCAACTACGGTAAGCGGTGATAGATGTGAGTTGATGATCGCCCAGTTCTTTATCTACTTGTATTGAAAACGCGGTAGTTTCGTCAATGGTACGGGTTTCGAAGTCATGGTCAATTTGCCTTTGATCAAGATCAAAATCCCCAGAGCCAGTACTATTAGGTGAAGCTTCTGAATCATGACGACCACTTGGCGTCAGTTCTAAGTCTGCACAGCAGCTGTCGTTAGAATTGACATTTTCAAAGATAAATAAGATATCTGTGTCGTCAGCCGCTTCGATATCAAGCATGGCACGTACACCTTCTTTGTCGTAGCCACTCACGGTTTGATTGTTATAAACGTTATGAATATACCCATCAAACTGCGATTTTAAAACCGTTAAACTACCACTGACGTTATCGTTTAGCGGGCCTGACACGCTAGTTTTTAAACGATATTCGTTATCTTGGAATAATGTTGCTTCGAAGCTGCCTTCAAATTCATCTGATGGGCGTTTAGTGGTGATGTTAACAACACCTGCCGAGGCATTTTTACCAAAAAGAGTGCCTTGAGGGCCACGCAATACTTCAATACGGTCAAGATCGTATAAGTCTACGAAAGCCTGACCAGAACGCCCCAGTACCACACCGTCAACAACTGTGGATACGCTAGGTTCTGCAGCCACACTAAAGGAAATGGTGCCAACACCACGAATTGTAATCGCGGAATTACGGGTAGTGTTACCTTTTCTAAAACTAACGGAAGGCACTAAGGCTTGTAAACCTTCTATATTGGCCGAAAACGCTGAGTTAATTTGTTCTTCTCTCAGGACGGAAACCGCAACGGGCACTTCATTTAAACTCTCGACACGTTTTTGTGCGGTCACTGTGATTTTTTCAAAACCTTTATCGTCTATGTCTTCTACTTCTTGTGCATTGGCTGTTAAACCAATAGTCATACAAGCAGATAATGCAAGGGCTTTGGTTATGCTGGTGTGTAAGTTACTGGGTTTAAGTTGCATGGTGTTCTCTCAAGCTTCGTTTTAGTTCTAATTGTGTAACGACACCCCAGTGAAAAGTATTTCATCTGTCTGAGGTGATGGCTTATGTGTCATTGGATTGTTATACCAACTATTATTGTTATTTTACTTTTCCATATCTTCTGTCTTATATAAGACAGAAGATATGGTGAATTTAACCTCTAAGTAAAAAATATGCAAACACTTTGTTGCTATTAGGTTAATTGTAGGTAACAAAAGGGTATTATTTGAAAAAGAATCTTAATTGATACTGGCATCACATTCTTTTACAGAAGTTTCCAAAAAGTCTAGCCACTCATTACCAAAGTTTGTGCTAAACCAAAGCCGCATATTGACTGAGGCATCTTTAAAGCTTTGCTTTTCTGCTTCAGAAGGGTGGTAAATAGTGCCACCTGCTTGTTCAAAAATTTTGTAGGAATGGCTTTCTTGAGTGGCAACTAATTCACTGGCTGCTGCTTTTTGTTTGGCGAATCCGTCGAGTACAATTTGTTGAATATCTGCTGGCAGTGTTTTCCACACGGGTTCAGAAAACCACCAAAGGGTTGCCATGTAGGAATGCCCATCAAGGATGATATACTTTAAATGTTCTTCCAGCTTAGCCCCTATAATATCCTGAATACCATTTTTACTGCCTTCAACCACACCTGTAGCGAGTGCAGTATAGAGTTCTGCCCATGATATTGGGGTGGGGTTGGCTCCTAACTGCCTAACTAACTCTTGCTGAATATCGGCTGGAGTGGTACGAATTTTTTGACCTTTTAAGTCGGCGGGACTGTGAATGGGTTTCTTGGTTGTGGCAAAGTTACGCCAGCCACCAGTATTAGATACACCAATTAATCGAATATCTAAGCCTTTGTTGAGTACAGTTTCCCGCATTTTCTGGATAATAGGGCCGTCTAATACACATTCTGCTTGAGCATCACTGGTAAACACATAGGGTAAATCCAATACTTGAGCGGGAGCGAAAAAGTTACCTGTTCCTCCTGCTGTGCTAGGAAACATTTCTAACACGCCAGATTGTAAACTTCCGATACATTCAGGTACGCTGCCGCAAAACTGTCCTGAGGCATATAACTGTACTTGTACTCGGCCGTTGCTAGTCTTTTCGACATATTCTTTGAACGCCAATAACCCTATATAATCTTCATCTTGCGTAGAAGCTTGAATCGAGGCTTTAATAGTAAACTCTGCTTGAGTCACGCTAGCGCGAAAAATCCCCACTATGCAGGCTAGAGCAATCAGCCCATAAATAACCAGTAATATTAACCGTTTTGTTGACATGTTATGCGAATCCAAAAAATTTAGGTAAGGTCATAGTGAGAGCTGGGAAGTAAGTGATCAGAAATATGACTGCCGCTTCTACCGCTAAAAATGGCAACATTTCTAAGGCGATATTTTCAGTTTTTTCACCTGACACCGATGCGGCAACAAACAACACTAGCCCCATAGGTGGCGTGGCGAGTCCAACGGTAAGGTTGACGCACATGATTACCGCAAAATGCAAAGGGTCTATGCCTAGAGTAATAAATATAGGTGCCAGTACTGGGCCTAAAATTAGAATGGCGGGCCCAGCATCTAAGAACATGCCTATGGCAAATAAGAATAAATTGATGATCAATAGCAGTAACAACACATTGTCGGTTATACCGATGATTTCTGAGGCGAGGGTATCAGCCATGCCTGATACAGTAATGATCCAAGCAAAAGTGACCGCTGAGCCCACTAATAATAAAATGGTGCCAGATTGCACTGCTGCATTGACCAATATAGTAGGCAATTTATTAAACTTTAACGTGTTGGTCACAAACAAGGTGATGATCAGCGCGTAACCAGCGGCGACTGCTGCTGCCTCTGTGGGAGTAAACACTCCTAGCACTATGCCACCCAGTAAAATAACGGGCGTTAACAAAGGTAAAAAGGAGCTTTTTAAGGCACTACCACGTTGGTGCCAAGTGGCTTTGGCATTAGCAACAGGGTAATTACGTTTTTTGGCAATACGGCTGGTCATTAACATCAAGCCAACACATATTAATATGCCTGGCACAATGCCGGCCAAAAACATCCCTGCAACAGAGACGTTCATAATAAAGGCGTACAATATCATAATGCCAGAAGGAGGAATAATGGGGCCAATCACTGACGACGCAGCAGTTACTGCCGCAGCAAAACGCCTGCTGTAACCATTTTGCTCCATAGCTGGAATAAGCATTTTCCCCAGTGCTGAGGTGTCTGCGACAGCAGAGCCAGACAAACCTGCGAATAACACAGACGATAAAATATTCACCTGGGCCAAACCGCCCCTGTAGTGGCCAATTAAAGTCTGGCTAAAGCGCACAATTGATTGGGTGATACCACCTTGGTTCATCAACTCCCCTGCTAAAATAAAAAACGGTACCGCCATCAACGGAAAAGAGTTCATGCCTGAATACAGTCTGTTTAACAGGGCCGAGAAAAACACCTCTTTACCATCTAAAATCAGACTGACACCAGGGCCAATTAACAGTGCAAAAATGACAGGAGCACCGGCGGTTAACAATAAAATAAAGACCCAGAAGTAACTTAATGACATTTTAGAGTACGTCCTGCTGTGTGGCGAAACAATGATCTAAAGGCAAACATAATTGTTCGATAAGCTTTTCTAAGCCAACCAAACAAATTGAGCCAAAAGCAAATGGGGCGCAGCTATAAAAATAAGCCAATTTAATGGGTACAGAAGAAGCATTAATGCTCAGTCCTGATTGCCAAAATTCTAAGCTTTGGAGAAAAAATATGCCGCAAATTACTATCACTAATAAGGTGATCAGTATTTCGGTAATTCTGCGTAAAACATCGGGTAGTGCATCAGCAAACATTTGGATAGAGACATTTAGATAGGCCCGATAGGCCCAAGGTGCCACCAAGCAGGCTACCCAGACCATAGAAAATTTTGCCAGTTCTTCGGTCCATGCCAATGAATCGTTCAACACATATCGAAAAAACACCTGCGCTAATATCATGGCTAACATAAGTGCAAGTAATCCACCGGCCAAATTCTTAGCTACATTCGCCACAACATAATTGAGTTTACCCAAAGGAGTATTGACGGCGAATAAAGCTTGCTGCAGCTTAATCATTGTGACTTCGCATCTGTGATGGGCCAGTAATGACTTATTTGTTGGCCGATTTGGGGCTGCGTTAATTGTTCGGTATGCAATATATCTGGGCCAATGGGAATTTGTTGGCCCTTTGGAACAAACACGGCCATTTCATCAAGATCTAATGTCAACTTGTGGACCCTGCCACCACTGAATACTTGTTGTTTAGGGAATGCCAGCCACTCGCCTTGAGGTAAGTAAAACTCCACTTCGCCACCGGGTTGTGTGCAAGGTACCACTAATAAATTCTCACCAAACATAAATTGTATTTCAAACCCTCTGGCTATCCTGTCATCGGGAAAGGCTAACGCCATTGCGCGCATCACTGGCATACCGGTTTGATTGGCTTGCTGCATAGTGTGTTGAATATAAGGAATAAGCTGATAACGTAGTTTTAATGCTTGATTTACGGCTTTTTCAGCATCCGCCCCATAACTCCAAGGTTCACGTTGACCTATGCCGTGTAAGCGCATATGCGCTGAAAACACCGCCGTTTGTGACCAACGAACAAATAACTCTGCGTCGCGGGTATCTTTGTAAAAACCGCCAACGTCAGTCGCAAAATAAGGTGCCCCAGACATACCCCAAGACAACGCCCCGCGGATGCTACCAATCAATCCACCCCAATCTGCTTGAGGATCGCCACCCCATTGGCTTGGATAACGTTGTGAACCCGTCCAGGCACTGCGGCTAAATAAAAACGGTCCGGTTTGGCAATATTTCTCTGCAGCTTGATACACGCAGCGGTTATACAATAGGCTGTAGACATTGTGTAATCGATGCCCAGAGTCTCCGTTGTGGGCTAACATATTGTCATCTTCTAGTTGCTCACCAAAATCAGCTTTGATCATATCAACGCCAAGGTCGAACAGAGGTTTATGTGACTCAAGCCAAAAATCAAACGCATCGGGGTGGGTGAAATCCACTATTCCAGACTCAGGTAAGGGGGTCAGTACTTCAGCAAACGCACTCATATCCCATTGGTAACGATAAGCTTCGCCAGTACGTTTGTCTGTGAGTAACCAGCCTTTTTTTGCCATCTCTGCAAACAAGGGGTTTTGTACTGAGACTAAAGGGTATTCCCAGATACAGACTTTAAAGTCCATGGCTTTTAAATCAGCAATGACTTTATTTGGCGGAAAGTCAGCAAATCGCTTGGGATCCCACTCAAAGGCAAATCGGGTATCGGTATCTTGCCATGCGCGCCCATCTATGGTGATCACATCACAAGGCATATTATGTTCACGCACAGCTTTAGCCGTTGCCATTAATTCGGGTACATCTTTGTAATAGGCTTTAGATAAAATCACCCCCAAACTCCAAACGGGTGGAATCGGTGCTTTACCTGTTAGTTCGGTATAATGATGGATAATTTCCCCACCATTTTGACCTTTTAGAATAAAAATATCTAAGGCATCGTCTTCAATCAATAAACCATAAGCTCGCTGAGACCATGGCGCATAACCTACAGCGTGGGTCACTGGTGCCGGGGTGTGTACAAATACCCCCCAACCTTGTGGGCTCCAAGCAAAAGGGGTGTTTTTGTAAGATATTTCAGCATTGACCCCTAGGGCATCATGATTATAGGAACGAATAAACTGACCTCGTTTATTCAAACTTGACCATTTTTCACCTAAACCATATACCGCTTCTTCAGCGCCTAAATCTAGACTAAACAACCAGCCTTGATCTGTTTTGGCTAAAGGTGGCACACGAAACTGACGTACAAAATGTCCATCATTTGGGGTTTGTTGCACACTTTTACCGTCGTGAAATAGTGCAAAAGAAAACGGATTATGCTGAATAATCAGTTCGTAGTTATCTGATATAACAGAAGTGCTGTGTTCAGAGTGTGTCACTTGACAAGAGTGTGTTGCTGGCTCTTGTTGTAACATTTCATAGTTAGCACTAGAGGTACCTGCAATTCTTAGGCGTAACCCAGATGTATGGAAACTCACTTGTAATTGGCCAGCTGAAGTTGGCAACAAAACGCTGCCATTTTCGGTTATAGAAGCGGCACCTGTTACTTCTACTTGTGTGACCAAGTTCCAATCGGGAGCAGTGAGATTAAGTTTTTGAGATAATGATGGAGTGAGCACAGACAAAGGTAACCTCGAGCAATTTGAGTAAACTATATTTTATTCATCTTAAACTCATTACTTAAAAACAAAGCATAAATGAATAAAGTGCGTGTCGTTAATCTTATATAAGACATAAGTTATAGCAATGTTAAATTTTTGTCAATCAATGAGAGTATTCCATCGCTTTAACTGTTTTAGCATGTCCCATCTATAGCAACCATAAGGTATTTGGCATAACTAGAGTTAATCAGCTAAGGCATGGTTGATTTTTGTTAAACACTTAGGTTGATGTTTTTTAGAATAATTTTTATTTATTATCTTGTATCAGAGCATAGGTTGATAATACTCTAGAAGTACTATTAACTTGCTGTTCACATCTATGAATAAAAATCGTTTTGATAATAAACTCAGTCGTCCAGGTTTAGCGTTTCAGCCCCTGTATAAACAAGTTGAAGAACACGTGACGCAATTGATTGTTGAACAACGTTGGAAGCCTGGGGAAATGCTGCCAAATGAATTTCAATTGGCAAACGAGTTAAATGTAAGTCAAGGCACAGTGCGTAAGGCCCTAAACAGTTTAACCGACGCTAAAATTCTAAATCGCAAGCAAGGTATTGGCACGTTTGTCTCCGAGCATACTGGGCATCATAGTTTATATCGCTTCTTTCCATTAATCGCCGATGGCAAAACCCCAGAGTTACCTAAAGCTGAACTTTTATCGGTAGAGACTCGTGTGGCAACTAAGGAGGTTGCTCAAGCCTTAGAATTAGCCGCCAACGCTAAAGTGATAGTGTTGACTAGAAGGCGGATTTTGAATAACGAGTTTTGTATTGCCGAAACGATATTTTTACCACACAAATACTTCTCAAGATTAGAGAAACAACCTGAAGTCCCCCATACCCTATACCATTTTTATCAAACTCAATTTAACCTCACAGTGCGAGACACCCGTGACAGTATTAAAGCTGTACTTGCCACAAAGCAAGATGTACAGATGTTGGGGATTATGGAAGGTGAACCTTTACTTGAAGTCACAAGAGTTACACACTCTTTAGATAACAAAGCCATTGAGTTTAGACAGAGTCGCTGCCGTACTGACAAATATCATTATTTAGTGGAACTGGGTTAGATAATAAAGTCATACTCATTTCGGGATGCCTAAATTAATTTGGGCACACCCTTAATTATCGGTAAAACAAACAGCGATCGTGTTTTTCTTGCAGTGTTTGCTGTTCATTTTTAAGTGGTGTAGATACTTTATCGGGCTAAAGCTAGGATCATAGGCTTATTATCCCTTGAGGAATTTACAATACTGCCTAAACATTAACCTAACACTTTTCTATTTTATATTCAGAGTAACCGCCACCTAAACAAATCGTTGAGCCGCATCTACTCACTATCAAATTGTAAGCTTAAAGTTTACATCTCTACCTAAGGTATGTATCGCCATACAAAAGTATAAAGCAGCGCCTTATTTTCTCGATAAATTATAGATATGCTTGATAATCACACTCAAGATATTGATATATATGAATAAAATTTACAAGAAATACTCATTTCGTTTACCTGTTGTCCCATCCAATGTTAGCCTTAAATTGCTATTTTATGTGTTGTTAACAGTATTTATCGCAGCATGTGGAGGCGGTGGAGGGGAGGACAGTGGTGTGACAATTACGCCAGCCGTTCCAGCTTCACTGACCTTAGTTGTAGATGACCAAGATATCAGTATCGAAGAAAATGCCCCTGCAATTATTCTGGTTAATGTTAACTACACAGGTTCCAAGACCCTTGTTGCCACATTGAGTGATGTAAATATTGATGGCTTAAGCGTCAGCCAATCGCAAGAAGTAAATAATTTTGAGATTACGCTTTTGGCAAGTGATTTAACTGGTTCGTTTGAGGAAACAGGTGAATTAACTATCACTGTGAGCGACGGAACAGTATCAGATACTACAACAGTAGCCATTAGATCGAGCAACACATCGTATTTACAGCTGGTTGAACAAACCAGCCTAGAAATCGAAGCCCTTGAGTCATTTGATGTGAGTGATGAGTTCACTAAAGTCACCCTCTATGCTGCTGACAAAGCCTACCTTTATGGCCTTATGACTTATGATGAAAAAGTCGCTTGGCTAGAAGATATGGGGTTACTTTTAGCAGATATTCAATCTACGGCAACCATTGAAGCACAAGAAATATTAGTAGGGATCCTTGAGCAGCAAACCGAACTATCCGAATCCGACGCCATCAGTCTAAGTAATCAAGCAATGGATAGCTTAGCTGCAGCAGGCGCAAAATTTGACTCCTTATCCACTGCGATAGATTCTCTTTCTATTCCAAACTTTACTTCGTTAGCGTCCTTTAAAATCACTCAATATCAAGGTCAATATTCTTTGTTTTATGGCAATGATGCATACGGAGTTGAAACGAATAATGAATGGACCTTTGCAGAAAAGTGGGCGTTATTAGAAAGACTATTGTCCTTCGCTCCTCAGTCATGCCCCGTAAATAATGTATAAGGAAATTGTGATGAAAACTATTTTATTGGCGTTAATGCTCTCTTTGTCCTTCGTTACTTACGCAAGCAACCTTGCTTCAAATACTCACATTGAAAACGATGTTATTATAGGCACGCCTAAGTCAAAACCTAAGACCTATAATGATTACCACTCACTAACACTAGAACAGCTACCTAAGCAACAGGTTAAAGAGCCCTATAGTATCTACCCAAGTAGCCGCTCTGATTATGTGCCAAACGACACTTACTACAATGAGCAAGTTCATTGGCTTGCACCTACCACTCAATACCTCAGCTACAATAATATACTGCCAAGCGTGCAAAGGTTGTCGCCGATGCGCAGGCCTGTTGTTGGCATAATTGATAGTGGATTTTATGCACACCCCGACCTGATTTATGCAGATGGTTACGACATGGTGACATTGGGAGACGCCCAACGCGGTGAAAATTATCTTATGCGTGAAAGTGACGATGAAGAACATTTTTGCAATGTACATGGAACGGGAGTCGCAGCAGTAGCTGTTGCTACCCGTGACAATAATCTGGGCTTTGCGGGGATTGCAGATGGTGATTTTCTTGCAACACGTTCAATGGATTGTGGTTTTGGTTATCTAAGTGATTCTTCTGACGCACTACTGTGGCAGATTGGTAAACCAGTAGAGGATATTCGACCCGCTACTGTTACAGCTGATGTAGTGAATATGAGTTTAGGTGGCACAGTGGACCATTGCCCTGATTTTATGCAAAACGCTATCACCGAAGCGGTTAATTCAGGAGTGCCTGTCATTGCGGCAATAGGCAATAATGAGATGGATGCATCAGAGTTTACCCCTGCAAATTGTAATGGAGTGATAAACGTTGCAGCTGCTTCTCGAGAAGGTGAGCTGTTTAGCTCCAGTAATTTTGGCACCCTCATTGACATTGCTGCACTGGGTGACTTTGTGGCCTCTGCTACTGAAGATCCAGATGGTGTAGGTTGGTGGGAAGAGTCGAGTTTTTCAGCCCCCATAGTGACAGGTGTTCTTGCAAACGCTGTATCTGAATTTGGCTTATTAAGTAACGCAGAAATAAAATTCTTTCTCGCTGTCACTGCAACACCTTTTGCAGCAGGGCAATGTGATGACAGTAATAGATGTGGCCCCGGTATTATGGATGCTAACGCCTTCCATAGTTCACTGCGAGAATATAAAAATGGCGATCTAGTAACCTTGAAGCCAGCGTTATCAAATACTGAATTTTGCGATAAAGATCTCTATGCAACCGATGACAATGAACTTGCCATGCTATGTGAAACATATGAACTCGTCATGCCAGTACATCAAAGTAATCGCTCAGATATTCGTTTTGAAGTAATGGTTTTTGTTAAAGACGACACTATGCAATATGCCAATGGTCAAGTGGTGGCTACATCCACTTCAAGTCGTATGTTAATGAGTGCTTTGGATATGAGTAGCAATGATTATGGCGTCAGAATGTGTAATACAGAACGTTGCTTCGGCGATACTGCAATTAAAATTAATTCAAGCTCGACAGCGTTACCCGCAAAATGCAATCAATAACACAGTAGTAAAACAGTCCATTTTTAGTTACTTAAAAATGGGTTGTTTTTTAAGCTTTGTTATTTAAAAGATCATCGCTACTGAAGGCATAAACAAACCTGACTTTTAAATCAATAGTCACATTCACTCAGAGTTTAACTCGTAATAGTGGATAGATTGAAAGTAGGGTTTCGCCTAGTAAGTTGTTCCGGAATCAAACATAGGAGCGTAAATGGAAGTCTCAATTGAAACAGAAATAGCAACTTCAATTGAGGGGGAAAGAGGGGGGAATGCTTGGGTCACACCCGACGATATTACATCTTGGAACTTTGCCACTGATGAGTGGTGCTGCCCAGAGGCAAAAATTAACCTAGTAGCCAGCGGTCAGTTCAATTATCGAATGGAAGCCAAAGACGGCTCAATAGGATTCGATTTTGAAGGTGAATTTACGTCGATAGAGCGACACAAGTTAATTCATTACAAGTTGCAAGATGACCGCAAAGTTAAAATAACATTTATAGAAACCGAAGGCACAACAAAGGTTATTGAAACCTTTGAGGCTGAAGACGAATTTTCGGCCGAGCAACAGCGGTTAGGTTGGTTAGGTATATTAAGTCATTTTAAACAGCATGTAGAAAGCAAGCATCATTAACACACAGCCAAAGGAGTCTAGTTAGTTAAGTAAAACATTCCCCTTACAAGGGTGGGGAATACTTGATACTTTTCATAGAATAAAAAGCATAGTTATTTTTACATGCATCACAACATCTTGAAGGCACTCTCTTTTTAAATAACGCTACTGAATATTTTTGTTTATCCATACTGAGCAGGATTAGGTCAGGTTAAACAAGCCTTTGGGCTAAACCTGTTTTAATAGGCTTGTTTAACAGTGACATGCTAAAAAGCAAACATTCTAATGCTGTTTATCAAGGTTAAATATTAATCGAGATTGGCGCTTTCCATTTAAGGTTGCACCTATAAAGGTTGAGCGCACAAACCCGTCATAAACTAGAATTGAGATGAGTATTGTTATGGCAACTATGCACACAAGTTTAATTAACCAATACATAGCCAGTTCTGCGAAGGCTATTTGCAACCCTATTACTAAAGGTAAATGAATAAGGTAAAGCCAGTAAGACGAGTCGGCAAGGTAACGAATATACTTATTAGGAGCGGTGAATACCCGCTTGCATAACCCTATAGATATTGACACGAGCAACCACATCATCAAAGCGTAGCTCAGCATATAGCCAGCTTTAAATAACATAAAGTTAGGATGGCTCAGTTGCATTTCAAACGCAGACAGTTTAAGTGTCACCAGTATTGAGATTACGCAGAGTATAAACTTGAGCCAAGTTAACTCAGAAAAACCTGCCATTAAGGATGATTGGCGCTGCAGTAACCAGCCAAACAGGAAGAAACCAGCATACAATAATGCAACAGGAATAAGTGGTACTAGCGATTTATCAGGAGTATCTATGCCCCAATGTTGCATAAACCAAAGACAGGCTGCTGTAGGTAAACAAAGCACCACAATCGAAAATTGCGAGTGGCAGAACCAAGTTATCGCTTTATCAGCTAGTTGTGTCATTCGGGTTTTAAGTGATGGAAGTAATCCTAATAAAAGCCGAATCAAAAGTACGCCGGCGCAGATTAACAATAGGTAATATAAAAACCATAGATGTGTACCAATCAGCAACCCACTTGGTAAGTCGCTTAAACTAGTTATAGCGGCAGAAAATGCGCTCTTAAATTCGACTTCACCACGCATACTCTGGGTACCCATGGTCCAACATAATACCAAAAGCGGACGCAATAAAAACCAGCCAATAACCAAGGGAATGCCAATTCTAACTAAGCGTGATTTAAGAAAACCATGGGCGCCTTGTTGATGAAAGGTCATGTGGCTAAAAAATCCGGCAATGAGAAAAAACAATGCCATTCTAAAAGAGTGACTAACCAACATAAAAATAGGTACGGCCTCATTGGTGGAAATGTCCATCACTGCCCATCCTATGAAAATAGGCATAAATGAGATGCTGGCATGAAAGACAATCCCCAGCAGCAAGGCAATCGCCCGAGCAGCATCAAGGTAATCAAGCCTAACATTATTGTGTGTTTGCATATTTACGCTCCAGCTTTTAAAGGAGTGAGTGAACTAGGGCTTGCCTATACAAGCCCACTTTTTATGTTGTTGTGGATCAATAAAAGCTGACTTCGTCTACTGCAAAGTCGAAGTTGGCTTTTTGTAGGTCGAAGGCTACGATGCTGACACCATTAATTGTTTTAGTGTTAAGCGACGTTTGCTCAGACCAAGCCCGCTTCATTGAATCAAAAGGTATTTTTACCTCATGAAACTTACCATCTGCTGCCACTGGCACTTGCGCTGTGTGGTAATCAAAATTGGTCACTTCAATGCTATTGGCAGAAATTGAAATATTACCGGCGTTGACCTTAACCAAGAGTCGAATACCAGCAAACTCGCTGGCATCCATAGGTTGGCCTTGTGGATCTAAAAGTAGAACAGAGCTCGCCCAACCTGGCTGCCCACGGGCGGGAGCAATTTTACCTTTCAGGTGCATTACACCGTCAGCCACATTCAGTTCAGTTGTGGTATTTCCGCCTGATACTGTGTCATTAAAAAACTGGCGTGGGATGCCATAGGTGTTATTGCTTGGGTCGTCAAAATTGTCAATCATAGCGTTTGAACTAGTGCTGCTTGCTTCTGGCATAGCGGGTGCCGCTATGCTTAAGCCAGAGAAGGCAAGAAGTGAGGCTATGGCAAAATAGCTTGGTAGCTTAGATATTTTTTTAAATTGAGTATTCATTTGTCTCTTCCTAATTAAATAGTTGTGGGTAATCCACGAGTTGTTTTACATTGAACACCTTAATGCAGTGTCTACCATTAAGTGCCTAGCCGAGATGAATAGGTGACAGCAAAATTGCAGATATTTTAGAAAAAACAAAAAATTTAAATTTTCTAAAAAAAGTTGTCACCTTTACGTAAAAACAGGGCACTTATTAGTTTGCCGCTTAAAAATTGAAAGCTATCGATATGTTTAATAAGAGAAAAAAAAAGGTTAACTGTGACGACACGTTTTTGGTGATGGCCTCGTTGGGAGGCGATCGCGATGCATTTTGCGAAATTGTCAGTCGCTACCAGAATTTACTGTGTTCATTGGCTTATTCGTCAGTGGGCGACATCAAACACAGTGAAGACATCGCTCAGGAAGTGTTTGTTGAAGCATGGAAGAAACTCGATTCGTTACTCGCCCCAGAAAAATTAAAATCTTGGTTATGCGGCATATTGCGCTTTAAGTTAAGTCATCATCGTCGAAAAGAAGAAAAGCAACCTTTAAAAGACGCAGATGAAATAGAAAATGCCGACTTCCAAGCGAAGGATAGCGAAATGGACAATGCTGCTATCCGTGAGCAAGAACAAGCACTCCTTTGGAAAGCCTTAGATAAGATGGATGACATCTATCGTGAGCCGCTTATTTTATTTTATCGAGAGCAGAATTCTGTTGAACATGTCGCCCTAGAGTTAGACCTATCTGAAGATACCATCAAACAACGGCTGTCTAGAGGTCGTAAGTTACTGCAAAAGTCGATGATCAAATATGTGGAAGATGCATTGGTGAAAAGTAAACCTGGCGCAGGGTTTACCGCTGCTGTGTTGTTAGCGATTAGTGGCATTGCTCCCCCAGTCAAAGCGGCGGCCTTAGGGGCCGGAGCTGTTAAAACAGGTTCTTTATTTAATTTGGCCAGTGTGTTGACTTTGTTGGTGGCGTTTTCGGGTGTAATAAGTTCATTTTTTGGTCTCAAAGCGGTACTTGTGCAATCGCGAACTCAACGAGAGCGGCAACAAGCCATAAAAATAGTGGTGCTATTTATGTTGTTTGCTGTGGTTTTTGTGATTGGCATGATGATTTTGAAAACCTTGGCGTTGAGTTATTATGACTATGCCAGTGCTTTCACAATTGCTGCACAACTGCTGGCACTGACCTTTGTCGCCAGCTATTTAGCCTTAGTCGATTATATGTTTAAGGCGATGCGTAAGCTTAGATTTCAAGAGCGTTTGCTGTATCCCGAAGCTTTTCTTGGGCAAGCTGATCAAAAAAATGCCAAACAGCGGGAATTTAAAAGTCAATTCATGTTATTTGGTATTCCTTTATTTCACTTTCAATTTAGTAAGCCTGAAATGGGCGATAAACCCGCATTTGGGTGGATTGCAGGTGGTAACGTTGCTTATGGACTGATATTTGCGTGGGGCGGAGTGGCTGTCGCACCTGTTAGTGTGGGGATTATTTCTTTTGGAGTCATAAGCATTGGTGGCTTAGGTTTTGGGCTAGTAGGCATAGGTGTCGTTGCAATTGGTGTGATTGGTTTTGGGGCGTCAGCCATAGCCTACAAAGCGTACGCTTCACTGTCAGCCCTAGGTTGGGAAAGTGCCTTAAGCGGCGGTTTTGCCACAGCAAAAGAGGCCGCAATAGGCGCCATTGCTCAAGGTGTGCAAGTAAACAACGAAGCTGCTGCTCAAATCACTAATTTGACTGGGTTGAACCAAAACTATCTATGGATTTTAGCCGTTATCGCTGCACTCGTTATCATTCCTGCTGTATGGCATTCACATAAAGTGCGTCAGCGAATGAAATAACAAAGAGGTGCCACTCTATTTTAATTATAAAAATTCTACTTGCGTGAATGAATGCGGCTTGATATTTTGACCACAATGAAACTCGTACTTATTTTTACACTTATCACAAAATCTTGGTGGCACTCTCTTTTTTAAGAGCGGTGTTGAATACTTTTGTTCATAGATCGCCGGATGGCAGCTTATGAATAAAGTATGAATGTCTCCGGTAATATTTTTAGGAGATACCCAATGGAAAACGTTAGCACACTTCAATTAGAGCCCTTAGCCAATTTAAATCAGACGATTGAAAGTAAGGAAAAGATCCTCACTGGTGATCGAGCTACAGGTTCCTTGCATCTAGGGCATTTTGTTGGTTCGCTACAACAACGTGTGAAACTACAGCATCAATATGCGCAAACTATCTTAGTTGCGGATATGCAGGGTTTGACTGATAACGGTCATAATCCGCAAAAAGTATCTGCAAACATTCTCAATGTTGTGGCCGATTATCTAGCTGTAGGTATTGATCCGCTAAAAACCACTATCTGTTTACAGTCTGCCATTCCTGCGCTGGCAGAGCTGACTATGTATTATGCCAATTTGGTGTCTATTGCCCGTTTAGAGCGAAACCCAACGGTTAAAAATGAGATTAAAAGTAAAGCGTTTGGACGTTCAATTCCTGCAGGTTTTTTAACTTACCCCATTAGTCAGGCTGCAGACATTACCGCTTTTAAAGCGACCTTAGTGCCTGTAGGCGAGGATCAATTGCCTATGTTGGAGCAGACTAATGAAATTGTCAGAAGGTTAAACCACATCGCCCAGCAAGATATTTTAATTGAGTGTAAGCCATTATTAAGCAAGGTTTCTCGTTTACCTAGCGTTGATGGTAAAAGCAAAATGTCAAAATCTATGGGCAATACTATTATGTTAAGTGCAACTGAAAAAGAGATCAGCAAAGCCACTAAAGCCATGTATACCGATCCGAATCATCTACGTGTAAGCGATAAAGGGCAAATAGAAGGCAACGTTGTATTTACCTATTTAGACGCGTTCCACCCAGATCAGGAATATGTAGCTAACCTAAAAGGGCAATATACAGCGGGAGGGCTAGGTGACGGCAGCATTAAGAAAATCCTAGAAGAGTGTTTGCAGGATTTATTAAAACCCATCCGTCAACGAAGGGATGAGTTCATATCCGATCCTTCGCAGTTAATTACTATATTGAAAGAAGGAACTGAGCGTTCCCAAGATGAATCAAATGATGTCTTATATCAGGTGAAAAAAGCCTTTGGTTTAAATCTGTTTTAAACCAAAGGCTCAGCAATATTATTCAAGAAGTTCAAAGGTTAACCCAGCATGACTTTCTAATCGTGCGATGAGTTTAGAACCAAAGATACTGGCGGGTGTCCAGAATCCGCCGGGTACGTTTTCTTTACTGATATCTTGAGCTAAACACGCAGCGGCTTGTGCTAACATTTTGGCGGTAGAGCCATAACCTGGGTCTTGATCGCCTGTGACTTTAACGCGAATTTCTTGACCACTATCGGTTTTGCCGTAAAAACGTAAATCGTAAAAGCCTTTTTCTTGGGCATTTTGGCTTGGTCCTTCACCGGGTTTAGGTAATAGAAACTTTTCCATTGCCCAGCGGGTAGGGGGTAGAACTGCCGCCATGGCAAAGCCACCTAATCCTGCACCTACACTTGCTGCCATACCGCCGCCAATTAAGCCTTTTCCGGTTAGCATGGCTTCGTTGTAATCAAAATGAGGACTATAACCACCTTCTATTAGGGCATTGCTTCTATGTACTATACGAGTGTTGATGACAGCCATTACAAAAGGCGCGACCCAGCTATTGAAGTCGTGGTCATATTGAGGGCGGTTCATGTTGTTTTGGCGCACTTTATTGCCATGGTTGGGCGGACAAATCGCGTAAGGGTTAGCTAACAGTTTGCGCAGCGCAGGGTTAATTGCTACCTCTTTAAATATATTGGTCATGCTAGCCACTGTGCCCCCAGACGCTGCACCTTTCATTTTTTTGACGCGCATTTTGATACTGCTACAGGCTTCGCCAAATTTTTGTTTGGCATGTTGCTGTAAAAAATATACCCCTAAATCAGAAGGCAAAGAGTCAAAACCACAACTATTCACAATACGCGCACCGCTGACTTTAGCTTGCTGTTCGTACTTTTCTAACATTTTGGCTATCCACTGTACTTCGCCGGTTAAATCGCAATAATCAGTGCCTAACGCCACACAGGTTTTCACTAATGACTCACCATAAAGTGCATAGGGTCCCACTGTTGAAATAACCACACGAGTCGCACCACATAACAAACGCAAGCTAGCTTCATCGGCTGCATCGGCGACCAAAATATCTAGGGGTTCGCCTGCAATACCTAAAGAGTGTTTTAGTTCCGTTAATTTGTTTTGGGAACGCCCTGCAATCGCCCATTTTAATTCGCCATCTACAGCGAATTGCTTGAGCATATAGCGCGTTAATATTTGTCCAACAAAACTGGTGGCGCCAAAAATCACAATATCAAACTTAGGGGGAGTATTTTCCATAGTGGCTTTACCTCTGAACTAATCATTTGGGTTTATTTCACAGCATTCAAAATCGTGATGCCGTATCAAGAGCTTAAGTATTAATCTAACAGAATAAATTCACTTTAGGGCGAAACAAAATGAGCGATGTACATAATGTCACCGAAATTTGGATTGAAAAATCCAATGTGGCCAATACCAAAATTTTTGAAAAAAACATAGATAGCACACAATTAGCGGCCGATGAGGTGTTGCTTAAAATCGATACTTTGGGGTTTTCAGCGAATAATGTGACCTATTCGGTTTTTGGCGACAAAATGGGCTATTGGGGTTTTTTCCCGGCGGATGACACTTGGGGCATAGTCCCTATGTGGGGGTTTGCCACTGTTCTTGTGTCAAACCATGCTGATGTGAAAGTAGGCGAAAAAGTATTTGGGTATTTACCTATGGCAAGTCATTTAGTGATCACTGCAGGTAAAATATCACCTACTCACTTTTTTGATGTCAGTGAAAAGCGTAAAAGTATCTCACCTGTGTATGATAACTATGTGCGCTGTGCCACTGACCCTGGTTATCAAGCAGATCGCGAAGCATGGCAGTTGAATTACCGCCCATTATTTATGACGTCTTTTGTATTAGATGATTTTGTTGGTGAAGGATTAGTGGCTGCGGAACAACCCATAAAACAAGTTATATTAACCAGTGCCTCTAGTAAAACGGCTTATGGTGCAGCGCACCTGTTAAAGAAACACAAAGCCGAACGGGGTTTAGACTACCAAGTGGTTGGCCTCACTTCTGCAGGCAATAAAACCTTTACTCAAGACTTAGACTGTTATGACCAAGTACTCAGTTATGACGAGATAGCCCAACTTGGTAACGCTACTAGCAGTTGGGTGTTGGATTTCGCAGGCAACAAAAGTTTACTGCTGAATTTACAAAAACAGTTTGCTGACAAGCTCGACAAGTTAGTTCTTATTGGATCAACAGATGTGGATGCTCAGCAAGATAAACCTGATGGGCATTTAGACAGTGAGTTTTTCTTCGCGCCTAGCCAAGTGAAAAAACGTACCGCTGAATGGGGGCATGCTGGTTTTGCTGAGCGTTATGCAACAGCTTGGCAAAGTTTTGCGGTACACATGAATAACAAGGTGTCTGTGGCTGAATATTCTGGCGTCAAAGCGATAGAGGCGCTTTATCATACGGGCCTTGAGAATAAGTTAAATAACTTGGAAATTAATGTACTGAAGTTTTAAGTCGAATAAGCGGACTATGCCAAAGTCGGCAATGTCCGCTGTTAATCATTTTATTAAGTTCGTGGAATTCTGACACTGTCAGCCACAATTTCGTAAACCACACCTGGTTTCAGTATTTCTGTATCACTTTTTAGGTCAGCTTTAAAATGGGCTGCTTGTTCTGGGCTGAGATCTTTTTGTATTAACTCACCTGCAAGGATAACGGTTTTGCCACTGCTGTCTGTAGGGATAAAAAAACCATAATCGCGGAATGAAACTCGTAATACATGTTCGTCTTGTTGCGCGATAAAAAAGCAGCCTTTCTTTTGGCATACTTTGGCAATTCTGGCTTCTACTTGAAATGTTTTAGTGAGGTGGGCAGGAGAGTCTGTAGCTAGGTCTGCCATACTCAATTGGGGCAATGATGTGTCGAGCATAACCCCAAAGGTTTCGGTTTCACTATCCTGGGAGACAGGTTCTGATAACCTGACTACTTTTGCGCTGATGCTTAATGTAAAAATAAGGCCAATTACAATACCCAAAGTGCGTTTCATTTATTTCTCCTTGATGCGTTTTACGAATAATAAAAGTCATACCACTTTAAGCTACAAAAGTGGATGGCGCCAGTTAGCGTATTCTGATTATGTTAAAAGTGACATTTACGGCCTTACACACTATTACTGGCAAGTTCTTGCCCCAGTAAAATTGATCTAGTGGGTTTTATATAAAGTACACGTTTCGCTAAGCCCCTTAGTTACTTGAGTTGATTTGTTTTTTTAATTTGATAAATACTGGCGTGTTAGTTGCTTCGTGAGTGTTAAATTTTTTAGGCGGTTATTATTATGGAAATTACTAACAGTTCTTTATCCTTATTTAATTATATCGGCGACAATAGCAGCCAGGCTGATGCTGTGCTCGAAAAATTGGCTCAAGGTGGCAGCAGGAGTGCGGATGTTGGAGGTGGACTAGACGTGCTTGAAAGTGGCTTAAGCCGAGGCGAATTTGAAGAAACCCTACAGTTATTGGAAAAAGGTGAAATCGACATTGATCTTAATCTTGTCGAAAACTACCTGCAGTTCAACCAGCAAAAATTAAACCGAGAAATTGCCCAATTGGCAGAGAGTTTTGAACTTGGATCTGAAGTTATGGTGAGCATACAAAATGGCGAATTGTTGGTTGAAGGAGAGTCTGATAACACCAAAGCCTTGCAGCAATATCTTGATAAAGACAGTCGGCTTAACACGCTAGTGCAACAAACCGCAAAATTATCACAGTTTGTGGAGTGGGGCTTAGCAAAGGAGCAAGCTGCGGTATACCAATCTGAGGATATGCCTGAAGATCAACTGATAGACTTTCTAAAAGATGCCCGATTGGTGGTGACGCAAGACAATGAGTTTTATATGTCTGACAAAGGCTCTGCTTTTTATTCTCAAGGCCACACCCAGTTCTTAATCGATAAAATTGCGCAGGAAACGGAATAAAACAGTTAAAAAGTGTCAATTCTATGCTTGGCTTATTGAGTTGTTTGAAAAGGTAACTGACAACAAATAATTATAATTGGAGTTTTTCAGTATACAACCTGAAATTGTCCAAGAACAAGGTGCGACCAATCTTGACTGTTGCCCATCAGTTATTTAGCTTCATTTGTATTGGTTATGGTGTTTTGCAAGTTCACATACGAAGCGGGAATGCTGATTCTTGATTATTTTCTCACTCAGACCGATTTCAATATTTTATGCTTGTGTGTTTCTTACTGAGTCTTTTAGCAAAAGGCCAAGCATGCTTAGCATAAGCAAGGCGAATATTCTTGGCTCACTAACTTGTACAGGTAAGTTTATTTGGGCAAGTGTAGAATAGCGTGTTCTTTGATCCATAGTAATGGTTTCACCTGCCTGTAACGTGATCCCTAGTATATATCCCATTCGGCTTGCTCCAAAGGCATTACCATTGCTTGTACTAGAATAGCCTGTCATGTTTAAGTGACCTGTACTAGAAACATTGGTTTCTCTTTCAATCGACACCATTGAACCTACGTCAGTATTATCTTCATTTAAAATATAGGGTTCGATATCAGCATACTGAATGTCTAAAATATGTGAAGACTCAAAGAACAAGTCTAAGAATGCATAACTTTCAGTAAAGGCATTTACGCCACTTGCGATTGAAAATATATTCATTTCAAAGATGCCTTGTATGGCAAACGTTATAGCGTTTTGATTATCATTGGTGATCCTGAAAGAACTGGTGTCTACTACATTGCTACTAGCTGAAGTCTGATAAACGTCAGAAGTTAAAGAAGCAAGAGCTGAAGCTTCGCCGTTTACCACGCGTTCGTTAGTGTCACCGGCTTCCCGCTCCCTATACATACTGTGGTTGCTGCTTGTTATCCCACCTTCGCTGCCTAAGTTTCGAGTGGCACTGCTTGTTTGATAAAAAATAGAAGGGTTGGCCGCATTAAAACCTGCATCGGTTGTAAGAGAGTCTTCAAAGGGTATCGCGTCGGGGGCGTTTAATACACTCTGTCCTTGGTTACTAAAAATAGCCCCTGTGAATTGAGAGTCTAACAATGCTGGTAACGCCCCTCCGCCAGCTACAACAAAGGTGTTGCTCACATCAGCACCACTGAATGCGCTGACAGGAATTGCAGTAGCAAAATTACACCATGCAAGACTTATAAAGGTAGCAGCGCATATTAGATTTTTCATGAGGAATCCTTTTTCATTTTCAGTTAACTTAAGGTAAGTATTGAACTGAATAAATACATGAGTAAGAACACCTATTTTTGGTCGTTTTAGTACCTAATTTTAATTTAATCGACTCTTTGAATAAGTGGGTAGAACTGATGAAATGCATGCTTTGAATCTGGAGTTGACAATTAAGTTAAAATATCAAACAACACTTCAATACAGTTGTAGGCATCGAACAGATGCTGAAATAATCCAAACAATACTATTTACCTAGCCACCCATAATAAAATTCTGACTCTAACCCAAATATTCAATTTCGATTTTCAGCATACAAATGGCTTGGATAGTAGCCTCAGTTAAAGGCTTGTTTGATTGCATCAATTGGGTGTGATAGGTTTTGAATGTAATTTGGAGCAACAAGGACAGTTATGAAAAGTTTTATCGGGCTGATTTTTATATTGTTTTCTAACATATTACCTGCCTCAGAAATCAATGTAGAAAATTGGTTACTGTGGCATCAATCCGAAACACATTTACCCTTTGCTTCGTCATTGACTATTTATCCTCCCGTAAACCTTTACGCTGAAAACGGAAAATTAAGGGGCTTTATCGCTACCCCTTATGAATTTGCTGGCGAGAATGATCTACTCATCTCCGAATTCCTCATTATTGTGATAGACAGTGCAGGGCGCTCTCACTTTTTGAAACCCAGATTAGAGTCTGTAGGTTTTGTGGAGGAGCATGGTATTGGTTTGTCGTCACTTTATTCAGAATCTTTTAAAAAAGGTGAGGTGATTATTCAGCTATACAAAGCAAATACTCCAGAAAACAGAAAAATGCTGGAGGATTTTGCAAATCAAAACGCAGAACGAAAAAGTGCTATTGTAAAAACCTTAACTGCTATGGCTATTCCATTACCTAAGCGGAACGAAATATGGGACATCAAAGCGCATACTACAGATGGCAAAGACATCGATGACATCATAGTTGGGTCTGATTGGACTATATTTCAACTTTATAGCCCGTATTGTGGCTTTTGCAGAAACGCTATCCCAGCTATTAATACCTTGGAACGGAAGGATAACATGAGTGTTATTGGTATAGCTGGACCTCTAAATAACGTTGAGTTTAGTGAGCACATTAACAAAAATAATATTCACTACCCTTTCATCACATTTGAAGGAGAGCATACTGAATCTGCTCTTTTAAAAGCGGTGGGTCAGCTAGGGTTTCCTAGTTACCTTGTAGTCAATAATCAGAAAAAAGTGACAGAAATATTGGTTGGTACTGCTGCGCTTGATAATTGGCTTAACGATTTAGAACGCAACTAGAATGAGTCCTAGTTACAATTCTTCCTTGAAATTCGGCTGTGTTTTCTTTTTTTAGGGCGAGAAGGCGGAGATTGAATTAACAATCGGTTGTTGTCTTTCACCTCCCAAAACCGAAAAGACGTTTTTTACACGGCGAATAGTTATTTTTGGATCACACCTTTACCCTTGTATTCGCCTGAGGTAGCTTATGCGTTAGTCTTTACTGTTATAGCCTTTTTTTCTTGCAATCAATTAAACCTTATCCAGTTGTTAATATTTCTTACTCTAACGAGCAAGGTGCAATACCAGAACATATTGAGTGTGACGACCTAGTCGTAATCGAAGAGCCATTAGAAATATGGTTGTCAGGTTATTCGTCTTCCCATTCAAAAGTCTCACCAGAATTACTGTTTACGACTATGCGTACCCCTGGCGACGATTTAAATTTGGTGAGAGGCTGGTTATATTCCAGTGGCGCTTTGCCAGACTTCAACAAACTAAGGTCAATTACTCATACAGGCACCGGGCGCTTAAAATCCCAATCGACAAACCGCGTGCAGGTAAATTTGGCCCCTGGGGCAAGGATTGATCTGGCAGCATATCAACGAGTGGAAGTCATGAATTCGGCGTGTGGTGTGTGTGGCCAACAGAGTATCGACAATATATTAGACAAATTACCTCAAACCCCAATTACCAATGGGCACATACCTTTATTGCCGATAAGTGCGATTCAGTCACTAACGCAGCAATTAAGAAGCAAGCAGCGGTTGTTTCAGCAAACAGGGGGGAGTCATGGTGTGGCGTTGTTTAACCAAAATATTCAAATAGTCGATGTACGAGAGGATGTGGGTAGACACAATGCGTTCGACAAATTAATAGGGGCCAATTTATCAAAACTAACGGCAGAAAATCAGCAGGGAGAGGCAATATTAGGTGTGGTATTAAGCTCAAGAGCCAGTTTTGAACTGGTTCAAAAGGCGGCAATGGTGAATATTCGCTATATTGTTGCTTTAGGGGCTCCCTCTAGTTTAGCCATCGATTTAGCGAAAGATTGTGATATTTGTTTGCTGGGTTTTGTAAAAACGACTGACGGGCAAAGCAAGTTTAATGTTTATTCAAGCCCCCAAATGTTGACCTGAATAAACGCTAATTATAATCCGTTACAGACTACGTTTGAGCAATACTCTGCTGAGTAAAACTACGACCCAAATTGCAATGTAAATAGCAAAAATGACTATCATCCATTGGGGCATGCTCATATCAAAAAATGACCAGTCGATATCACCGCAATCCCCTGTTGCTGCGAATATATTCGGAAGCCATTCATGTAAAGGTGCCCAAGAAGGGAAGTTGGGTACAAATTCGCAAGTGGCAAAAAATGGGTTGGCGGCAGTTTGAATATCCACATGTTCAATGGCTATGAGTAACCCCCAGATTGCCGATATTCCCCAGCCAATATAGCCAATTAATCGGGTGATAAGGTTATTCACTAACATTGCTGGTATTGCCGCGAACATTATGCCAAAAACAGCGGTTCGCTGATAAATACACATAATGCAGGGGCGCAAATCCATAATATGTTGGAAGCACAACGCAGCTATTTCCAAGCACAATGCAGAAACAAATAATAGTCCCCAGGCACGCTTGTCAGTAGCTAATAAAGATAGTTTATTTAGCAATGTTATGTCCTTAATTAATGAGGGGCTGCGCCGGGTATTATTCCAGAGTGGTGCTCTACAAAGTGCATCTCATACAACCATTGTGTTAAGTCATACAATCCGAAGTAAGTGGCCGCCAAGCCAACTAGCGTCAACACAACTGTGTAAGGTAATGCCATGTACACCATAGTGCCGTATGACAATCTCAGTAACGGAGCAATGGCTGACGTTAATAAGAATAAGAAGGCCGCTTGACCGTTAGGGGTTGCTACACTTGGTAAGTTAGTACCGGTATTAATAGCCACGGCCAACATATCAAATTGGTCACGTGTGATAGCGCCATGGTTAAGTGCAGCTGTGACCTCAGTAATGTATACCGAACCCACAAAAACATTGTCACTGACCATAGATAACAGCCCATTGGCTAAATAAAACATCACTAACTGAGTTTTTCCTTCAAAGGTTAATACCCAGCTGATCACTGGACTAAACAACCCTTGATCAATTATCACTGCGACTACACCAAAAAAGACACATAACAAGGCAGTAAAAGGCAATGCTTCTTCAAAGGCCTTGCCTATAGAGTGTTCATCAATTACGCCACTCATAGAGGTCGCCAAGACAATAATAGACAATCCAATTAATCCTACTGCAGCAAAATGGCCTGCTAAACCTATCACTAACCAAACAGCAATTAGGCCTTGTACGGCTAAGCGAACTTTGTCTTGGGTGGTTAGGTTGGCTTCGATATCTTTATCATAATCAGTCAATATTTGTCTTACGACAGCTGGTAATTGTGCGCCATAACTAAAGAGTTTAAATTTTTCCACGACAAAAGTGGTGGTCAATCCAGCAATAAACACTGGAATGGTAATAGGAGACATTCGAATAAAGAACTCTACAAAGTCCCAGCCAGCTTTGTCAGCAATAATAAGGTTTTGTGGTTCTCCCACCATAGTCATTACGCCACCTAAAGCGGTACCTACACCAGCATGCATCATGAGATTACGTAAAAATGCTCTGAAATCTTCTAAATCATCGCGCTTTGGGGTAGGCACTTCATCGTCATGGGAATGATCGTGATCAGAATTAAAATCTTTACCTGATGCTACTTTATGGTAAATGGAGTAGAAGCCTAAGCCTACGGTAATGATTACGGCTACCACAGTTAATGCGTCTAAGAATGCTGACAAAAATGCACATGCCGCAGCGAACGCCAATGATAGGGCAATTTTGTTTTGGAGCTTTATCAGTAATTTAGTGAAAAGGTAAAGCAATAACCCTTTCATAAAGTAGATACCGGCCACCATAAAGACTAACAGTAAAATGACCTCAATATTGACCACCATTTCATGCTTCATATGTTCAGGCGATGTCATGCCAATAAACATTGCCTCCATCAACAAAAGTCCGCCAGGTTGCAGTGGATAACATTTTAATGCCATGGCTAAGGTAAAAATAAATTCTACAACTAAGGCCCAACCTGCAATGTAAGGGTTAAATATGAATAAAATTGGGTTAATGACAAGAAAGGCAATAACAGCCTGTTTGTACCAATTTGGGGCTTTTCCCAAAAAATTGGCGGCGACTGCTTGAGGTACTGACATTTGCATAAGCAAAGTTCCTTGCTGAATATTATAATTATTGCGTCAACGTTAACCAGATTGTACCCACAAATTATTGCAAAATCCCATACTAAGCTCACAATAAGGTAAAATTTTTCTGGTTTTCAGTAATACTTTGTTAACATTTCAAAGTTTCGTTGTTACCTACAAAAATCATCTGGTACAATCAGTTTATAATATTGATAAAAACAATAACAATGAAGTGAGTGGTTGATGATATACAAGGCACAAAGCCCTGCAGGATTCGCTGAAGAATACATAGTTGAATCTATCTGGAGTGGACGCTTCCCTCCAGGCACAATTCTACCAGCAGAACGTGAATTATCTGAACTTATTGGTGTTACTCGCACCACTTTGCGGGAAGTGTTACAACGTTTAGCTCGCGACGGTTGGTTAACTATCAAACACGGTAAGCCTACTAAGGTAAATAATTTCTGGGAAACTTCGGGACTTAATATTCTAGAGACTCTGGCTAGACTTGACGAAGATGGGATCCCCGAACTTGTAGATCACTTGTTGGCTGCTCGCACGAATTTAAGCGCGGTGTTTATTCGTGGAGCCATCCGTAATCAGCAAGAGAAAACCATTGAAATATTAAATAATCATAGTGATATTCCTGATGATGGTAAAATTTTTGCTCAGTCAGATTATCAACTTAATCATGATCTCGCTTTTGCCTCTGGAAATCCTGTTTATGTATTGATGATGAACGGCTTTAGAGGACTGTACTCACGAATTGGGGGCTATTATTTCTCGAACCAAGATTCTAGAGATTTAACTCGCGGTTATTATAAGCAATTATTAGAGCTTGCAGAGAAGGGCGATTACGAGAAAGTACCCTTAGTCATCAGAGATTATGGCATTGAAAGTGGTAAAATTTGGCAAGAGTTACGTGCTGATATGCCCAAAGGGTTAGTAGACTAAACAATAAATTCAGGTTTTATGCGGCTGGCAGCTCTGTCAGCCTTCACAGCATTCAAAAAAGCATCTAAAAATAAAATCGATATATATCAATAGCATGTAATTGGTTTCCAGTTTAATTAAAACTATTCGTTCAATTAGTATGCGGTTTCTAATTCATTTCTTTAATCTTGTTAGTCATCCAGACAGGCTCATTTATTTAAACGAGGAAACACCCATGACTAAATTAGATACAATCAAAGGTAAAGTGAACGAAGCTGAAGAATTTGCACGTAAAATTTGGCTTGCAGGTTTGGGCGCATACGGTAAAAGTTTTGACGAAGCGCAAGGTCGCTACGAAAAAATCAGTGTTGAAGCGAGCAAATTGTTCGATGAGCTAGTGGTGAAAGGTTCTAAAATTGAGACTGAAGCCAAAGACAAATTTCAAGTAAAAGACAAAGTAGAAACCCGTGTAGCAGAAGTGCGTAAGAAATTAGGCTTAGATTCTGTCAGTGCCGATCAAAAAGTGGAAGAATTATCAGCAAAAATTGATGCCCTTACTGACGCAGTCGCAAAACTCGCTGCTAAGTAATTTTCACCATACCCAACATAGGTTCAGGGCAATCACTGCAAGACTGTGTTGGGCTCTTTTTATTCGCACTGTATTAGTGTGAGCTAAGATAACTAGGAGAATCAATTTGAATTCAGCTAAAAAAACTCTCGCAATGGCACACCAATCATGGCTAGTTGCAGTAGGAGCTTACGACAGCGGGCGTGAAAAAACCGTCGATAAAATTGACCAACTATTTGTTGAAGGCTCACAATTTTTCAATGATTTGCTAGAAAAAGGCGAGTCAATTGAATCTCAAATACAAGCAAAACTAGAGGCCAGAAGTATGTTAAAAGACAAAATTTCAGCATTAAAAGCAAAACTTGGTTTCGGCAACGAAAATCGTGACCAACAAATCGATGTGTTGACTCAACGTGTAGATAGCTTAATTGAAGTGGTGGCTAAACTCGCCCAACAAAAAGCGGCTGAGCAAAAAGCAACCACAGCAAGTGCCACTAAAAAAGCACCTGCCAAGAGAGCGACTAAACCTGCAGCCAAGGCAACTGCAACCAAAGCACCAGCTAAATCGGCGGCTAAACCTGCAGCCAAGGCAACCGCAACCAAAGCGCCAGCTAAAACCGCGGCTAAACCTGCTGCTAAGGCAACTGCAACTAAAGCGCCAGCTAAAACGGCGACTAAACCAGCAGCTAAAACAACCGCAACCAAAGCGCCAGCTAAAACCGCGGCTAAACCTGCAGCCAAGGCAACCGCAACTAAAGCGCCAGCTAAAACGGCAGCTAAGTCAGCAGAAGAAGCGACAGCAACCAAAGCTGTAACCGAGAAACCTGCGAGCGAAGTGCAAGCAGACACTAAAGATTAACGAATGAGATTTTAAACCCCTTCAATCTCAATGTTGTTAATGAAGCCGCTACTTTAGTGGCTTTTTTTTAGAGGTGTTTTTTGTTCAAAGTAGTGGAAGTCATTGCCGCGAGTAGGGAGTTAATTTTTAATGGCATTCAAAATGCCATAGTGACTCAAAACCATCCAACTACGCTAGAGCACATAATAAGGTTTTGCTTATGCTCAAGCATTTTCGTTACTGGAGCTGGATAAGTTTGCCTGTATTTGTCTTCTTGTTCGCAGTGTGATCAGAGGAATAACGATAGGCGTGAGGCTGTAAGCAAGGCCAGCTAGGTACCCCAAAGATGACATAAACATTAAAGCAAACAGGGCAACCAAAAAGCCCAATATTGCCTGTGCCATCCACAATATTAGTTCTTTTTGTATCAATAATTGCTCCAACTCACTTAAGCATAGCTCGTCTGCTTTTGATTTTGCTCTTTGGTATAAACCAAAATGAATTAAAGCAATTAAGAAAAAACCGGCGCTGAATATCGCTAGCAGCACCGCGACTTCGGCGGTACTGGAAACTTGGAAATCGGCGGGAAACCAGCGCTGAGAGAACGCATAGAACATCAAATCCATTATTAGCTTGAGCGGATACACATAAACAAGAACGACAAAAATCAGGGCTAGAGTTAAAAAAGTCGAAACACCGTCATCCAGTCCAAAACGTTGGCTCCAGCGTCGATGAGATATCCAGATTAACATCATGACAGCAAAACTTGCGGCAAAAGATGGGATCCTTTGTAATGCAGTTAATAACTCTTGATAGTTCTGGGGAATTGTACTGAGTGAAATAACCAACATGGTAACGGCAAATGCAAATGCGGCATCAGAAAAAACCTCGATTCGAGTCATGTTTTCTCCACGCAACCTATATCCATTCTCTGTGGTTAATGACGAAAGGGATTGTTCAGTCCATCTCATTTTGTGCACCTTCTAAAAATCTTAGTTACCCTTGCCACAAACAATGGTCTCTTCACCTATATGGTAAATATTGTTGATTGCCACGTATGCTCCAGATACCACGCCAGTGATTGGTAGCAATAATAATCCACTGATTGAATAGTAGGTATTGGTCGCTTTAAAACCATTTATTATCCGCAATGTTTTACGATCACTAGAAATTTCACATTTGTTTACGGATGAAAAATCAACTATTGGCACCACCACACAGCCTGAAATAGACACTAAAGAGCATAAAACGCTCAGTATAATTTTCAATTAAAACTTTCCATTTTCATTATCCTTTTAGAAAACATAACATATCTATAGGGAGAGAAGGCTCTACAACGCCCTGATATTTTTGTTTAATCAATCTGGGTATTTTATTGGTAACTCGTTTAGTCTTTGGCTCAACGCTCTAATACCTGCCTCATTTTACGACCACCAACAGGCTTTAAGCCATTTCTTTGATAAAAATGTAATGTTCGCTCAAACTCTGGCAAAGGAGGAGTACATAGTTCAATGCATGACCAAGCATGCTCACTGCCGAAATTTTGAATTTGTTTTACTAACTTTGAACCCACGCCGGTAGCCCTGAACTCAGGAGAAACATAAAACTCTTGGATGACGCCGATTTTACCAGCAGCATAGAGTGCATAAGTTTCAGACATAGTAACAACAGCAATAGGCGTATTTTCGTAGATTCCGATAATTGCAGAGTAGTGGCCTCTCTCTAGGTAAAATGATACTTGTTTAAGAACTGTACAGTCTAGATTTTAGTTTTATCTTTTGCATGTATCTAATGCTTAACGCTATTCAGCATGCTAACCATTTACCACGCGCAATCCATTGTGCTCACTGAGTAACCTCGCTTCTCTTTGTTTTAACTTGGTTAAGTAGTCTCTGATGGTTTTGCTGATCATGGTATTGCGTTTAATTAAGTCGAGCTGCGGCCAAGTGGCGCGTTCGCCATGTTGGATGAGTTCTTGGATGCTTTTTAAGCTGGGGTTTGAACCTATGTGTTTTAAATTAGCCAAAGTGGCGCTAGGCAAAATATTGATATCACCTACGTATTGTTGATCAACAATAGAACGCACTTTGTGAATGCCTAATCTGGCGGCGCGGTGGCTAATCAGATTTTCAAGTATATCAAAGGCATAAATGCTGTTCACTTTGGCAATTTTGGCTGCGTAGCGCCAGGTTAAGCTAACTAATCCAGTGGTGTCTCTTTTGTCCCTGGCCAAAAAGGGCACTGCAATTAAGTTGGTTTGACTGACAATACTGTGGTTGACGCCGTATAGTCGGGCTAATCGGTCAAAGGGTAGGTCGGCCATAATAGAGCCGTCTGCAAAACGTCGGTTGGGAATATAAGGCACAATTTCACCTGCTCTGTTTTTGGCTTTTAATTGTACTGGTGTAAACAATAGAGGTATCGCAGTTGAAGCTCTGACCGCCTGAGTAATAATGGCGTTGGGTGAAGTTTTAGCATTTAACAAACGTGAATGTTGATGCAGGTCGGCCGGAGAAACCGTGATGGTCATATGTCTGCCGGTTTTTTTGAAGGCTTCTTCAAAAGTAGTGAGATCAAACAATTCAATCAAGGCGTTTTCGAGATTACTACTGTCGAGCAAACTGTTTTTGCCAAAGCCTTGCCATAATCGCCATTGTTTGAACTTTTGCTGGATAAACTCTGGTTTAATCACCTCTAATAACTCTTCATTGGTGCGTGTGCCAACGAGCGCTGCAATAATAGACCCCGCACTGGCACCCGATATCACTTTGGGCAGTAGATCATGCTCTACTAAAGATTTAATCACACCACAATGGAAAAAACCAAGGCCTGCACCGCCACTTAACATTAAGCAACTGCGGCCAAAAGCTTGTGCCGTTTCCTCAAAGAAAGATAATTTTTCGTAGAAGTCGATTTCATTTTCATCGGCTTGGTAGATAAAATCTAAGGCACCGCAGACTTCTTGGATAAATTCTTCAATTAGCTGTTTGGTGCCAAGCTTAGCGTGTTGATTCAGTGCAGATGAGGCAATATTACCTAAGTTGCCGTGTAAACCTTCGTGTAAAATATACATCAAACCGGATGCGTCACCGCTCACTCGGGCTTGTTTTATGCGTTGTACTCTTTTACGGATGAGTCGGTAATCATAGTCCTTGCATGGATCTTTGGCTTTCCATTCTTGGGCGCCAGACAATTCGTCATGAGCTAATGCTGCCTCGTAATACTCTTCGTAAGAGCGGGCGTGTTTCATGATATCTTGTAATTCAGAAAGGGTATGATTTGCCATGCAAGTCTCTCATTTTACTAGTCTGACCAGATATAACCGTAAAAAATTAGAAATTGCTACCCAAAATTAAAGATGTTTGGCTATGACAGTTATAAACAAAATTGTTTTCTGTGCTAACTGGTTGTATTTAAAAAGGGTTTTATTTGGATAATTTTCAAGCTAGGGTATTTTTAGATTGACCATTCTAATTCCAATAGTTAGCCTCGTAGGTGGCTGATGTAAGCCACAAAATAATAATGAACAGGCGCAACTGCTTTATATGGAATTATTTGATCAACTCATTGCTCATCTCCCTTTGTTATCTATCCCTTTTATTAGCGCGATAGTGGGTTGGTCTACTAATTTTTTAGCTGTTAGAATGATGTTTTATCCCATCGAATTTATTGGCTTTAAGCCATTTTGGGGTTGGCAAGGTTTAATCCCAGCTAAACGCCGAGAAATGGCAGAAATTGAAGTTGAACTAGTGCTGGGTAAATTACTCAGCGTACAAGAATTAGCCGATCGCATTGATCCTATAGAACTTACTAAAGCCATACAACGACGTCTTAAACAAACTATTCGCGTCATTATCAATGATGTAATGAAAGAGTCAGCCCCCCAATTGTGGGCCTCGTTGCCAGTGCATGGGAAAAATCTCGTGTACGCGAGGGTAGAAGCCGATATTCCCAATGTTGTGACAAAAATGGTGGATGATTTTAAATATAACATTGAAGAAATAGTCGATATTAAAGAGCTGGTGGTAGGGCAGTTAGTGAATGCTCCTGAACTTATTAACGAAATTTTCTTAAAGTCTGGTGAGAAAGAATTTCCCTTTATTGAAAAATCTGGCTTTTATTTTGGTTTTCTATTTGGCTTACCTACCATGGCAGTTTGGCTGTTTTATCCTACTTGGTGGGTATTACCAGTAGGTGGTTTGATTGTAGGTTATGCCACAAACTGGATCGCTTTAAAGATCATTTTTGAACCTAAACACCCCGTTAAATTTATGGGTTTCACTATTCAAGGTATGTTTTTAAAACGCCAGAAAGAAGTCTCTCGGGTGTATGCAGATATTATTGAGGCGAAATTAATGACCTCAAAAAATATTATGGAAATTGCGGTACACGGTTCTGGCTCAGGGCAATTGTTGGAGTTGATTGAATTACATGTAAATGATGCAATCGAACGTTATGTGGCTATCGCACAGCCCTATTTTGCCTTAGGAGTGGGTTCTGACTCTTATTATAAAATGAAAGCTCTGGCTACTCAGCGTATTTTTGAGGATTCAGAAAAGTATTTAGCTTATGCCTATGAATACACCAATAAAGCCCTAAGAATTGGTGATGACCTATGTGAGCGCATGCAAGCGTTAACCCCTGAAGAATTTGAAGGTGTGCTACGCCCAGCCTACGAAGCCGATGAGTGGAAGCTGATAGTAACGGGGGCTTTGTTAGGGATGGGCGCAGGGTTTATGCAGTTGTATCTGGTGTTTATGTAGAAAAATCGCCACAACTCAAAGTAAAAAGTTAATCTATTTTTATACGCTTTGCGTAGACGTCGGTATGAAAACCATTTTACTTGTTCTTTTTATCATGCAATGCGCAAATGTATCAGCTCAGATGAAAATTGATTTTTCTGATCCTCAGGAACTCCTCTATTGGTATCGAGTAAACGATAGCGTTATGGGCGGAGTGTCTCAGTCGAATTTACGATTAGAAGACGACCAAACATATTTTGAAGGAAACCTTTCTTTAGAAAATAATGGTGGTTTTGCGTCAGTTAGGCGGGTGGGGCCTCTTTCCCTTGGAAGTGGCAATAAGCCTATTTTGCTGGAAATTAATGGTGATGGACGAATTTACCAATTGCGTCTTAGAACCAATAAGACACTTGATGGTGTCGCTTATGTAGCAAAGTTTACGAGTAAGGTCGATGAATGGCAAACATTGACGTTCACTGAAGATGACTTTGTGGCTCAATTTCGTGGACGTTTGGTTAGTCGAGCTCCGTCATTATTATTTACTGATGTTAAACAATTAGGCTTTATGCTTGCTGACAAACAAGCTGGAGACTTTCAATTGGCCATAAGAAGCATAAGGCAATAGGACATAGTGCTTTCGCACCTAGTTCAATTTTTATCTAAGAGTGCAAATATACCTATCAAGGATTGTGTCAGTTTATGTTTAGGCGCCAGCAAGATAAGAGGTTTTTTAGCTTGGTGTGATTCGCGCATTTTAACCGACTGGCCAATATATTCAGGTAACACTGGAAACCCTTCGGCGATTAACTCATTGATGATTTGTTTGGGTAAGTTGGCGTTTGTCATGTATTGGTTGGCAATGATCCCTTCAATTTCCAAGCTGTCATTATGATCTTCTTTTATCTCTGCTATTTTTTGTTGCAGGCTATATAAGCCTTGTCTAGCGAAGTCGTCGCAATCAATAGGTATTAAACATCGTTGTGCTGCAATTAGTGCCGACATACTGTAAAAGTTGAGAGCAGGTGCTGTATCTATAAATATATGCTGGTAAGTGTCTTGAAGCGAATCCAAGGCTTCTCGTAATTTATAAATTTTATGCCTACTGTCTAACTCACTCTCTAACTCGGCTAATCGTTCTGAGCCGGCAATAATATCGAGATTTTCAACTTGTGTTGCTTGGCAGAAGTCACTGGCAGGACGTCTATGTAAATGAAAGGTAATGGTTTGCTCAAATAAATCCGCAATAGTAGAGTCTTTGGGCATATCAGTCATATTCAGATAGGCAGTGCTATTACACTGTGTATCTAAGTCAATGAGTAAGGTTCGGTATCCCTGACTAGCAGAGATGGCCGCTAGATTAACGGCCAAGCTAGATTTGCCGACACCGCCTTTTTTGTTGAACAGTACTCTAATCATAGTTTGTCCTAAATAGTGGTTCTATGCCTTAAAAGACAAAAGCTTTATTTTCAAACACTTGCACTACATGCTCGCAGTGTGGAATGATACAACATGCTCCATCACTTTTTGGTGATAATAAAATGAAAACGGCTCAGCGTATATTAGTCACTGCCTTGGATATTTTTAATCAGCAAGGCGAGAACAACGTTAGTAGTGTCGAGATTGCAATGGAACTAGATATCAGTCCAGGCAATTTGTATTATCATTTTAAAGGTAAAGAAGTAATAGTGGCAGCACTGTTTGAGCTTTATCAACAACAAATGCGCGCCATTTTAGATGCGCCTAGCAATCAAACTGATACTTTCCTTAGTATTGAAGATTTTTTTTATTATCTTTACCTCATTATCGAAAAAAATCACTTGTTTCGATTCTTATATCGTAATCCCAGTGACTTAACCGACAAATACCCTAAAGTGGCCAAGGGTTTTATTAAGTTGATGGTCGCCCAGGAACGCTGTGTGACCGAACTTTTGGCGAAGTTTGTCGAGCAAAAATCTATTACAGCGTCTGCTGGCCAGTGTAAACAAATGGTTGAAATCATAGGCTTAGTATTTAGTCAGGCTGGCAATTATTATACTTTGAAAGGCCATGATATTAATGGTGACGAGTATTTATACAAAAGTTTGTCAGCCATTTTGTTTGCGTTATTACCTCATATTAATATTGAACCGGGTGAGTTACATCATTTACAAGAGGCCATTGTCAATCGAGAATTCTCTAATGAAGATTAATGGGTATTTGCCTGAGTTTGGGTTTAAAAGGATGACATTATGAGTAAAAAGCTAACCTTTCTTGATAAGACTTTTTGGCTCACCGAGTCTGAAGATAACCCAAAACATGTAGCCAGTTTGCAACTTTTGAAAATGCCTGCTGAGGCCACAAAGGACTATGTAGATGAACTCGCTGCAGAAATGCGAGCCAACGACCAAGCTCGTGCACCCTTCAACTGCAGAGTAAAAACGTTTTTGGGGTACCCTTTAAAGTTTGTCCCTGTGAAACAATTAGACATGGATTATCATGTTCAGCTGCATTCAATCGAAGATTTAAACGATAAGCCTAGCTTACATAAGTTTATCGCCAGCTTACATGAACCCTGGTTAGCCAGAGACAAACCACTTTGGCAATTTCATTTAATTAAAGACAACAATACTCAGCAATTTGCGCTGTATATTAAAATTCATCATATGTGTGGTGATGGCAGTACGCTTATTCGTTGGTTTCAGGCAGGCTATAGCCCAGAACCGATTGTCACAGGTTTTGTGCCCGTTTGGTCAATGGACAGAACTCAAAGAAAACGTAATAAAGTCCACTGGTTTAAAGCTGCCTTTGGTGGCGTGTGGGGATTTTTTATTGCCACTAAAGATCTTATTTGGATCATATTTAGGTTATTGCTCAAGTTGCTTAGAGTGAACACAGACTACATGCCGTTACCCTTTTCAGGTACTAAAACTGTATTGACAGGGCAAGTAAAAAAAGGCCGTGCAATGGCAACCTTGGATATAGACTTTGCACGTATTAAAGCCCTAAGTAAACGCTTAAGAGCGTCGGCAAATGAAGTGATGTTATGTGTATTCGACATTGCGGTGCACCGTCAGCTTAGAGACTATGGGCATACATTTAAGAAAGCGTTATATACTAATATGCCAATCAATTTACGTAAGCCAGGAGAAACCACCTATGGTAATAAAATTGCCATAGTGCCAGTTGAACTCGCTCATGGGCATACTGATCCCTATCTTAGACTCAGAGAAATTATTGAGAATCATCGCAAAGTTAAACGGGCAGCAAAAGTTTCTCATCCCGCTTCGTTTAGTTATTACACCTTACTCATTCAAACTTATGCCATCATCTTTGAAATGTTGGGCTTATCGAATTGGGTCAAACCTATCGCCAACACTTTGGTATCCAATATGCCTGGGCCCAAGAAAAGAATGTACTATAAAGATAGTGAATTGCTTGCTGCCTACCCTGTTTCTACTATTACCCCAGGTGGTGGGGTGAATATCACTATGGTCACTTACAATGGGCAGGCCAACGTTGGCCTGGTGTGTTGCAACAATAAGATTGATAGTTTAGAACCTTTAAGGCGTTACTGCCTAGAAGCCTTTGAAATGTTAGAAAAGTGTGTGGATGATCCAAGTTTAAGTATTGCAGATATTGGTGAGGAGATTGACCAAGACGATGTGTCAATTGTTGACGATGAACCTTTTATCGACAAAAACAACAATAAATAAAATTGGGGGGCATATATTTCAGAAGTCGCAGTGAGCCCCCTCAACAACGCTGTTTTAAAAACTAATGGTGTAGATATATAAGAAACCTCGCATATCAGGGGCGTTTATTTACCTTTATTCGTTGTTCATCTTTGGTTTACAATGGAAACACTTCAATAAATTCTCCTCAGTCATGCACTAAGTGACCACAGCCTCGGTGATATATGCAATTTCCACAGCCCTTACATTTTAACAATCCAAGTCATTTTTTGGTTGAATTATAGTGTTAAACAAAAATACTCACTCTAGCTACAGCATTTCGGTAGATAGAATTGTTAATGGGATAAGTGGTAACGAAGACGGAAAGCCTTCTCTTTATCAACAAGCTGAAGATTACTTCAAGCAGCAGCCTTTAAACAAACAAAAGTTACAGCTAATAAAAACCGAAATTCAACAGGTTGTAGCGGCCAAAAAAGCGCAATCAGGCCCAAAAACGACACAACTCGATGAGCATTTGTTTTTACTTAAGAAAAAGTATCACCACGAACTTAATGTACAAAAGAACGCTAGGATTGCCAGACTAAACGATGCGGTAGATATGTGTCTTAACCTGCTGTCTTTGAGTGAAGGCCAAGACTTTGATGACACACAATTAAAAAGCGCTAAGTTTTTATCTACATTAGTACTTTTTTCACCTGGTACAGGTAAAAAATTAGCTGAGCTTCACCATAAATTAAAACCAGCCTATAAAGCCGTTTTAAGTTTGCGAGTACTAGACAAACTGGTGCTTGATGGCGTGGTAAAAAATGCCTATATGATGAGAAATTATGACCCAAAAATACGTTATGAACCTCAGGCAAGTGATTATATTTGTTATACCCAGTCGGTCATTTTGCCGATTATGCTTGCGGCAATTTTTCAGGATGTAGGTCTTAAACATCCTAACTTAATCGAACTTTTAGAAGGTGAGAACGGCGAAAAAGACCGGTTCCGTCTATTAGAAAAAGACGAGCGTGAAAAAATGTTGCGCTTGAATTATGACTATACCATTGATTATTTACAAAATGGTTTAGGTTGTCAGCAAGCCAGCGCGGATACAGCGGAAGAACAGGCTGCTTTTGATGAGTCTGAAAAGCAACGACTAAAATTTCAGCTTGGTTTAGTGATAGATGCGAATTGCGCAAAACAAGGTACCAGTGAAATCATAAAAATTCCGCAAATTTATGCATCTATTATTTTTTCAACCAAACGTGGCTTCCAACGAAAAAGTTATCCCACCGCTTCTATTTTGATAGAACAACTGGCTATCAAAAAGGTGGTCAGCAAACAAATCGCCAAGGTATTTGTGGATATTGTAGGTCATTTCCCGCTGGGTTATGGCATTGTTTACATACCTAAAGACATGAGAGGAAATGAATTAGATTTATACGAATACGCCATAGTGACCGAGTTAAACCCTAAGGTGTTAGATGAACCTATATGTCGACCAGTGACAAAAAATTTAATGTTCTTAACTTTTGGTAAAACGTTGGTTGTGGATAAAACTATCAATCTGCATTATCCGATTGCTCGTAAAAAATTAATGAAAATTGATCCCAAACGCTTAATTGAAATCATGGAAAAGTTAACCTACGACTTCAAGCCTGAGGAAAGTAAGGCATTTGTTCCTGACTACTGGGAGCCTTACAACTATTTTTGTGTAGAAGGTAATCAAAATTTATGGAATCGCAGTCGCTGAGTTTGCTCAGAATTTGAATCTCAGGTGCCCCTTTTCAACAACCACTTTTTTACCATATTGAATAAATAACCCTTCTTCAAAGTCGTTACTATCCAAACTATATTGCATGTCTTCACTGGCGGCTAATTTAACAATGATACTTTCAATTTGGGGTTTATGGTATTCCAGCACTTTTTGTTTGCTGCCGCTTAAATACACTTGTAAGTAACTCTGGGCTTCTTTGGCTGTGGTCCCAGTCATAATATTGAAGGCGGTTTTCATTGTGCCTGCGACCATAGATAAAACTGGGCTAGGCACAAAAAGGCTAATAAGATGGGTGGTATCTTTTAGAATCGCATATTCATCGTTTAACATCTGAATATCGGTAATACTTATGTCAGTTAACAGTACATTCTTTGTGTTGATATCATAGTAAGGTTTGGCTTGTACCACTAAAATAACGTGTGCGCGATAAATGGGGTTGCCAAGGTAAGTCACTTCAATGCCACCCAGTAATTCGCCTTGAATATAGTTAGAGTTAAATGGCATAGTAATTTTGGCTTGTGACAGGGTAAAACGCCCGTCTCCTCTGGGTACAGTAATAGGAAACGAAGTCGGTAAGTGAGGTTCAATTAACTGACTTATATCCTCTACTGAATAATCCACGTGTTTAAGTCGTTTTAGGTAGATAAGACACTTAGCTAGGAGCAAGCGAAATGATGATTTGATAGATTGCGAACTCAAACTAATGCTTCTCCATAAATATTTGTGATAATACTGTGCCCTATATGCATTTTATAACTAATTGAATTTTATTGTATAAAGTTATCTTGTTTGCAGGTCTGATAGATTATAGGAAAGTAACATTAAGATGGCTTTTTTGATACACTAACTGGTAGGACATCAGATGAGTGTTGTTAGCGCCCTAATAAGTGGTGACGCTGTTTCAAAGGTATTCTTAACAACAAAGATTCACATTATTCTAAGTTTCAAGTAAGTAGTCGATTCATGCAAAAAAATTCTCAAACACAATTCGATTTTATTATCATAGGAGCAGGTTCGGCAGGTGCCACCTTAGCTGCACGCCTGACTGAAAATAGTCAATTTAGTGTGTGTTTGATTGAAGCAGGTGGTGTTGATAAAAGTCCTTTTATTCATATTCCTTTTGGTTTGGCCTTTCTTTCCCGTATGACTAAATTAGGTTGGGAATACGATACCGAGCCACAATCCCATTTAAATAACCGCAAACTTTTTTGGCCTAGAGGCAAGGTATTGGGGGGCTCAAGTTCACTCAATGCAATGTGTTACATCCGCGGAGTTCCTGAAGATTATGATCTGTGGAGTGAGATGGGGGCCAAAGGATGGGACTGGCAATCAGTTTTACCTTATTTTAAAAAATCCGAAAAACAACAACATGGCGCAAGCGAATTACATGGTGCAGATGGTTACCTAAGTGTCAGTGATTTACGCCATACCAATCCACTTTCAAACTCCTTCGTTGCTGCGGCCCAAGACATAGGTCTGGCCACTGTCACAGATTTTAACAGTGCCGAGCGAGAAGGGTTGGGGTTTTATCAGGTAACACAGGAAAATGGGCAGCGCTGTTCAACCGCAAAAGGTTATTTAACCCCCGCCTTAACACGACCTAACTTAACGGTATTCACCAAGGCATTGGTTGAAAAAATTCAAATTAAAGACGGTGTGGCAACAGGGGTCAAACTGCAACTTAATGGTGAATCTATTGAACTGACTGCCAGCAAAGAAGTATTGTTATCAGCAGGCGCAATCAATTCACCTCAGGTATTGATGTTGTCTGGTGTCGGGCCAAAAGCACATTTAGCTGAAAAAGGTATTGAAACCCTAATAGATTTACCAGGAGTAGGGCAAAACCTTCAAGATCACCTCGATGCCATTGTCCAGCATCGCTGTAAAAGTCGCGAAAGTTACTCTATTTCACTGGCACTTATTCCCCGATATATCAAAGCGGCCTTTCATTATTTGTTTAATCGTAAAGGTTTACTGACCAGCAATGTAGCGGAGGCTGGGGGATTTGACAGAACACAAAGTGCAGGTGCTATCCCTAACCTTCAATATCATTTTTTACCGGCAATATTGCTGAATCATGGTCGTTCTACGGCGTTTGGTTACGGGTATGGAGTGCATGTATGTGGCCTGTACCCCAAAAGCCGAGGAGAAATTAAACTACGTTCGAATAATCCACAGGATCTTGCCATGATTGATCCTCATTATCTTGAACATCCTGATGATCAAAAAGTGATGATTGATGGAGTGCGACGAGCTAGAACCATTTTAGCGGCAGCTGCCTTTGATAAGTACCAATCCTGGGAAATTGGGCCGGGTCCAGAAGCACAAACTGATGAGCAAATATTAGCCTTTATCCGTAAAAAAGCCGAAACTATTTACCACCCAATAGGCACATGTAAAATGGGAGATATTGACGATGTGATGACAGTGGTAGCCCCTGATTTAAAAGTAAAAGGGGTAAAAGGTCTAAGAGTAGTGGATGCTTCTGTGATGCCAACCCTAGTTGGCGGAAATACCAATGCGCCTACCATAATGATTGCTGAACGTTGTGCAGATTTAATTAAACAACAATATCAATAACGCAGCTTTGGGCTTTAGGTGACATTCATAAAACTTTTGAATGGCATAGTAAGTTTGCGTTAAATTCGATATCTTTTGATTTATTCAAATGCCAAAAGAAGTGTCAAATGATGTGGGCTGTTAAATGGTTAGGTGTGTTGTTTTTATTTTCATTACTTTCGGGTTGTGTTGCATCAAATAAAACAACTTTGTCGGTCATGAGTGACCTAGAAAAGCCTAAAGCGAGTCTACAATGGCGCAGTGACTTATTTGAGTCAATTGACGTGCCATCCATTAATGATATCTTTAAATTAAGTGAAGAAAGTCAACACCACTTCTTAGATTATTACTATGCACAAACCAATCAAGCAACTGAAGGTCATATTCGCTTATATAACTACATCGATAACTTTTTAGATGGGTTTGATTACAAAGGTAAAACCTATAACGCCCATTTAGCTTCTACAGAGCGAGCGGGTAATTGCTTGTCTTTAGCTGTGTTGACTAAAGCCTATGCATCTCTCGTCAACCTCGATATTGAATTTAGAAAAGTCAATTCTGCACCCATATACCAGCGAAATGTAGGCGTGATGACCATATCATCGCACATACAATCACATCTTTATGCTCCCCAAAAGGCCAAAGAAAACAAACACAGTATTAATGTGCTTCGCTCAAAAATCATTATTGATTATTTTCCCTCGTCAAACAGATATATTGGTGGAGTAGTCGAGGATGTGGATTTTATCGCAATGTATTACCAGAATTTAGCCGCTGAAGCGATAGTGGAGGGGGAGTTTGACTTGGCCTATTCTTTGTTATCTGCAGCGATGGAGTTATCGCCAAATAATAGTGAGACTCTGAATACATTAGCGGTGTTACATAAGATAACAGGAAATAAGTCCCTTGCAGAAGTCATTTATCTAAGTGGAATTCAAGGCTCTCACAGTTCTGTCAGTATGCTCAGTAATTATATCTTGTTATTAAAAGAACAGAATCGTCTCGAAGAAGTAGCCTTAATGAAAGCTAAATATAGTGAAATTCGAGATGATAATCCCTATAGATGGTTCGATTTAGCAAACCAAGCCTATGTGCAAGAAAATTATTCACAAGCTCTAATATATTATCAAAAGTCTATTCAAACAGCTCCTTACTTACATGAAAGTTTTTTTGGACAGGCAAAAACCTACTTTCACTTAGGCATGCGACGTAAAGCTAAAATTTCCATGGAAAAGGCAGCAGAGTTGGCTTTCAAACCAAGTGATGAAAAGCTCTATTTAGCGAAGCTAAATTCCCTAATGTAAAATAACAGTGAGTGATAAAATTGGCAGAATTGCTGAAAAATAAATACCCATTAGCTGTCGCCGAAAAAATCAGTAATATGATTTTAGCAGTACACCCAAGTTTTGATGTAGAAGGTTTTGTTAATCATGTGCAGCTAGGTTATGACCAGTTAGAGTTGATGGACAGAGGTCGAAAAATTGCAGCAGCGTTAAAGGTGTTTCTTCCAGATAACTTTGAGCAAGCCGTCGGAATTTTATTGGCGTCTGTAGAGGTAGCTGTTGAGCAAGATGAAAACAACAGTTTAGCGTCATTTATTTTTATGCCTCATTGCATTTTTGTGAGTGATAATGGTTTAGATAATTTTGATCTTTCCATGCATGCACTTTACTTGCTCACCCAAAAATTCACTTCCGAATTTGCCATTCGGCCTTTTATTCAACGTTACCCAGAAAAGTCTCTAGCGCTTTTGGCATTATGGGCTAAAGACGCCAACTTACATGTTAGGCGCTTGGTTTCTGAAGGCACGCGTACTCGTTTGCCATGGGCGTCTCGATTACCTGAGTTTATTCAAGATCCATCAGCCGTTATTTCATTATTAGAGTTATTAAAAGACGATACCGAGATGTATGTTAGGCGTTCAGTGGCCAACAATCTTAATGATATTGGCAAAGATCACCCAGTGCTTTTAGCTGAAATAGCTAAGAACTGGCTCAACAATGCTTCTAAGAATAGAGTGTGGTTAGTGAAACATGCACTACGTGGTGCGATTAAACGTGGTGAGAAGGGGGCTTTGGAAGCTTTAGGTTATGGTAGTTTTGCTGATGTTAAAATAGAAAATGTTGGCATAACACCAGAACAAGCCCAAATCGGAGGTAGTGTTCAAGTGAGTTTTGAACTGCTTAATCAAGGCCATAAAACAACTGCGTTAATGGTCGATTTTTCGATTCACTTTGTTAAGGCCAATGGCAAAGCTAATCCAAAAGTCTTTAAGCTTAAAGCCGTGGAACTGGCGCCTAATCAATCCCTGATGTTTTCTAAAAAAGTGTCATTAAAACCTATGACCACACGTACATTGTATTTGGGAGCACATAAGGTTGAGGTGGTTATTAACGGTCAAAATACCCAGCTTGGCGAATTTCAACTTAAGAAATAATCCGTAATTGCAACATCCGTGTCGTCAAAAAATATAGGGTTACTGATTAGGTAAATAATTAACCACAGTGTCTGTGAAATCAGTGAACAGTCCATCTATTTTTAAGTCATTAAATAAAAATTGAAGTGTTTGTTGTGTATCTAGATTGTCTGGTAAGGCGTCTTTGCGGAATGTATAGGGATGTACTTGGAGGCCAGCAATATGTGCCTGTTTTACATAACCTGTGGGCTGCATGGTTTTAATATCAACCAGTTGTGGGATCCAAGGACCTATCCCTTGGGCGACTTTGGCTATTGCCGATAATCCTTCTGGTGTTTTCAAAATGTCATAATCTGTAGGTGATTCTAACCAATCATTTTCTGCAATCAGTTGAATGAGTTTAACCTTTGCACCTAAATCATTGCGTAGCCGCTGGGTTTCTGCAAAGTCAAAACATTGCACATAGATGTTCTTATTTGCATCATCTAGGTTATGTTTTCGCAACACAGCCATCACCAATTGGCTGATGTCCACGCCTTGCTCTTTATGCCAAGCGGGTGACTTAATCTCAGGATATAAGCCTATATTTTTGTTGAATTGCCGATTAAGTTGCTGAATTAATTCAATTTGGTCTTCAAATGTTGCAATGTGAAACGAGCTGTTGCCTTGGTAACGTTGAGGGAATACTTGGTTACCCTTTGCATCTTGTCGCTCATGCACAGTTAAGGTTTTTAACTCAGCTAAAGTAAAATCTAACGCGTAATATCGCCCATCTTGGCGTTTTCTAGTTGGGAATACTTGTTCCACATTAGTGACAGTTTCAAGATGAATATCATGTAACACTATTAATTGTGAATCTTTAGTGGCTACCAAGTCTTGTTCAATAAAATCGGCCCCTTGAGAATAGGCTAAAGTCACCGACTCGAGTGTATGCTCAGGTAAATAGCCAGGCGCACCTCTATGTGCAATAACTAAAGGTTTTGCGGCACTCACTTGACTGGTAAAACTCATCATCAGCAGTCCTAATACATATAGTTTCATAACATTCACTTTATTTACGTTGAATTAATTCTATGGCATAACCATCGGGATCACGCACAAAAGCGATCACAGATTGTCCGCCTTTAACTGGGCCAGGTTTACGGTAAACGTCGCCACCTTGTTGTTCGATAAAGTCGCAGGTGGCGTAAATATCATCCACAGCAATAGCGATATGACCAAAAGCCTCACCCATTTGATAGCTGCTTTTACCCCAGTTGTAGGTTAGCTCCAGTACAGTTGTATCTGACTCATCACCGTAGCCGATAAAAGCTAACGTGTATTGATATTCGTTATTTTCACTTTGCCTAAGTAGTTTCATACCCATAAGGTGGGTGTAAAAATCAATTGATTTTTGTAGGTCCCCAACCCGCAACATGGTGTGTAATAAACGCATAAGGTTTCCTTTTCGAACAAATCTCTAGGCCACGAGTAAATAGACTTAGGCGTAAAAAAGCAAGAATAACGCAGTAATATGACAATTAGACACAATCTTATTTTTTAACGCAATTTACCGGTGAATAATATGAGTAGTCACCGCTACCTGAGTAACTTGTGGGGTTAACACTTTGTAATTTGGACTAAAAATTTGTTTGTTTTTCAATGATTACCGATTCAAACTAGAGCACAATTAAATTTCATTAAGATGCAAGAAATTCTGGTCTTGTTACTTCTAAGAGAGATACTTTGACATATTGTTTAGCGATAAGTTTGAATAAAGGTGTGGTGCTTGCTTCTGATTCTCGAACTAATGCGGGAGTCGATTACGTTGCAACCTATAGTAAAATGACTAGCTTTGTATTTGAAGGTAATCGTTCACTGGTACTTCTGACCTCTGGAAGCCTTGCTACGTCGCAAGCGGTGATCAATGCAATCAATAAGGACTTGGATGATCCTACTGCTAAATTTGATATCAGCAAAGGTAAATATCTCCATGAGGTGGCCGAGTATATTGGTTCACTTAGTCAAAAAGAACAAAATCGTCATGCCAAAGCAATGGAAAATTCAAAGTCCTCCAGTGAATCAAGTTTCATTTTAGGCGGGCAGATCTTAGGCCAAAAAAGTGGCATTTTTTTGATTTATCCACAAGGTAACTTTATTACGGCTTCCGACGAAACGCCTTATTTACAAATAGGTGAAAATAAGTATGGAAAACCTATTTTAGACAGGTTTATCACCCGTAGTACTTCACTAGAAGATGCGGCGCGCTGTGCGGTTGTGTCGTTAGATTCCACGATCCGCAGTAATATTTCTGTTGGTCCACCTATTGAACTGGCTATACATAGTGAAGGTGTAATTGAAAAGCCTTATCACAGCGTATTAACCAGTAATAGTATTATGTATAAGTCGATTCAGAAACAATGGAACGAGGGGTTAAAAAGAGCATTTAAACGGCTTCCTCGTTTTGAGTGGGAAAAGCCGGTAAAGTAAAAGCTGTTTTGTTAGCTGATTGTAAAAGCTGAGTAGTAAATTTCCCTGAGACCATGACAGAGGTCCTCCCACTTTTTAGGGGATAGTTTTAGCAAGATAGCGCTGTTCCAGCAGCATTTTCGTTAACACCATCATTGTCACTGTCGGTGCTCATTTTAACTCTACCTTGTAAGGTTACAGACAGTGAACGGGCGTATTTTGCGGCTTTGTCTTTGTGGCAAAGTAAAATTTCAGTGGCTAGATTGACTTCTCCGGTTTCGGAAAACTTAATGATGTCGGTTGTGTTCGTCATCAGAGTTGTTGCAGATGTGGCGCTCACTGACGCTAATAATTCTTCATCTGCACCTCGAATATCGTCCTCGTCGTCGTCGATAAAGACGATTTTCGGATTATTCCAGTCTTCAGAACAGACAGAGTAATCGGCCGAAGGGCAAACAACAATTTGGGTTTGTTCGTCTATAGCATGGTGCCTTGCATACTGGATTATCGAGCTTATTTCGTTGATTTCAGCCACAATTCGGTTTTTTATTAAGATGCTCTGAATACTTGGGGCAACAAATGCAAGTATTATTGCAACTATGGAGACAGTGACCATTAATTCCACCAAGGTCACACCTTTCTGTTGTTTCACTTTAAACGCTCCAGTCATTAGATAAGTACCAATAAAGAAGTGAACACTTCTTTATTGGTACACGATAATCTATTTTTGATAAATTAGGGTATGAAATAGTTATCAAAGGTTAGGATTAACATACACATGTTGCTAACATTAAGCTGTAGCTATTTTTTGTGTGAGCAGTAGGCTAAAAATAACAGTGGGAATTATCAGCCTAGTTGGCGTTTTTAATTAGCATGACATTAATGAGGGAAAAAATGCAGACGAGTACTGTGATAGAACAAATGCGGGTGTTACCTGAAATTGATGTTACATATGAAGTTGAGCGTCGAGTCAATTTTATTAAATCTCAACTTATTAGCAGTGGTTGTAAAACCTTAGTACTGGGGATAAGTGGGGGAATAGATTCCTGTACTTTAGGTCGTTTAGCCCAGATTGCTGTGAATGAGTTAAATCAGCAACAAACACAAGGGTATCAATTTGTAGCAATTAGATTGCCATATAATGAGCAAGCAGATGAGGCTGATGCCCAAGCATCAATCGGTTTTATTCAGCCTAGTCAACATCTTGCAATCAATGTGCAACCTGGTGCAGATGCAATTGACCAAGAAACTCGCCTAGCGTTAGATGCTACTGGTTTGCTTCCGAGTAGTGAAGCTAAATGCGATTTTGTAAAAGGTAATGTTAAAGCTCGTACTCGCATGGTGACACAGTATCAAGTTGCCGGACTTCTTGATGGTTTAGTGTTAGGTACAGATCATTCGGCCGAAAATATTACTGGTTTTTATACTAAATACGGTGATGGTGCCTGTGATCTTGCGCCGCTATTTGGCTTAAATAAACGTCAAGTTAGGCAAGTTGCGGAGTTTTTAGGTGCACCACATACAATTATTTATAAAGCCCCCACTGCTGATTTAGAAACTTTAGCGCCACAGAAATCAGACGAACAAGCGCTTGGCATGACTTATGACCAAATTGATGATTTTTTAGAAGGTAAGGCTGTTGCCGATGAAGTTGCCGAAAAACTGGTCGCAATTTTTGAAAAGACCCAACATAAGCGGGTCCCAATTCCGACCATATACGATTGATAATTTTGAATTAACAAGCCACATTAATTGAGACTGAAAATGAAAAAAATAGAAGCTGTAATTAAACCCTTTAAAATGGACGATGTACGTGAAGCATTGTCAGAAATTGGCGTAAGTGGCATGACTGTCACAGAGGTAAAAGGTTTTGGTCGCCAAAAAGGCCATACTGAATTGTATCGTGGCGCTGAATATAATGTCGACTTTTTACCCAAAGTTAAAGTCGAATTAATAGTCGCAAATGATCAAGTAGAACGTTGTATCGAAGCCATAATGAACACTGCAAAAACTGGAAAAATAGGTGACGGTAAAATATTTGTATATGATGTAGAGCGTGTCATACGTATTAGAACGGGTGAAGAAAACGAAGATGCTGTTTAACTGAATTAATATGTTGTTTGTCGATAATCATCACGTTTTAAAAATAAACTGAAATAATTATAACGACCCATTGGTCTTATGCTTTGAAACCAGACAATAGTATTTAACAAACAATTTTTATTGATTACTCATTTTGAAGGATACCCTTTATGCAACATATTAAAAAAACAACTATCGCTACTGCACTTGGTGCAGTTGTTATTGGCTCTTTAGCTTCTCTTAGTGTGCAGGCTAATACTAACCCTTTTACTGTTCATTCTTTAGAATCTGGCTTTATGCAAAGTGTTGATGAAGGCAAGTGCGGTGAAGGTAAATGTGGTGGCGACAAAGCTGAAAAAGCAGCCAAAACCATGAAAGAAGGCAAGTGCGGCGAAGGCAAATGTGGTGGTGACAAAGCTGAAAAAGCAGCCAAAACCATGAAAGAAGGTAAATGTGGTGAAGGCAAATGTGGTGGCCAAGCTTAATCACTACATTCGTACTAATTCATTTTTGTTAAAGGTCGACTCTTGTCGGCCTTTATTTTTAAGGAGAAGGGGATATGAGTCGTAAACATCTTTCCGGGGTTGGCCTTGGCTTACGTCGAGAAATGCTCAACGAGCTATTGCCTGATATTCCTGACTCTGTTGATTTTTGGGAAGTGGCTCCTGAAAACTGGATCCTTCTTGGTGGTAAATATCAGAAAAACCTCACACAATTTACTTCTGCTTGTAACTTTGTTAGTCACGGATTGTCTTTGTCTATTGGTAGCCCCGAACCTTTAGATATCAACTTTGTTAAAAGCGTTAAAGAATTTTTAGATCAACATCATATTTTGTATTACAGCGAACACCTAAGTTATTGTTCTGGCCAAGGTCATATGTATGATCTGATGCCGATCCCTTTCACCGAAGAAGCCGTTAAACATGTAGTGGCACGGGTAAAACAAGTGCAAGATATTCTTGAACGGCCATTGCTGTTAGAAAATGTGTCTTATTATGCCGCACCAGGGCAAGAAATGACTGAGCAAGAGTTTACATTATCTGTACTGAATGAGTCTGGTTGTTTAATGTTATTAGACGTCAATAATATTTATGTGAATTCAATCAATCACGGGTATGATCCTCAAGCGTTCTTAGCCGCCATGCCCACAGGTAAAATTGTCTATGGCCATATTGCAGGGCATTATGACGAAGCAGAAGATCTAAAGATTGATACTCACGGTGCTGACGTGATTGAGCCTGTTTGGCAATTATTAAAAAAGGCTTATGAAATTCATGGTGTGTTTCCCACTTTGTTAGAAAGAGATTTTAATATTCCACCTATTAATGAATTATTATTGGAAATGGAAAAAATTAGAACCATTCAGCAGCAAGTGCAACAGCAGCAGATGACGTCGACGCAACCTAAGAAACTTCGCGCTTAATGAAATCTTTTATAGAAACTCAACATGCTTTTATTCAGCATATTAAAGATCCTCAAAGTCATCCATTCGAAGGCGGAATCGAAGACAGGCGTTTAGCAATATATCGGGAGCTGTTTTTTAATAATATTTTAGGGTTTTTAAGTTCAGGGTTTCCTGTACTAGAAAGTTTGTATTCTGAGCAACAATGGAAATCACTGGCACGAAAATTTTTTAGTGAACATGAATGTCGCTCACCCTACTTTATTGATATCAGTAAAGAATTTGTCGAATACTTAAGCAGTGAATATGTATTAACTGAGTCAGACCCGGTATTTATGTGTGAATTGGCACATTACGAATGGTTGGAATTAGATCTCAGTGTACGTAAAACCACTCAAACGGTTAAAGCATGGGATGGACAATCCCAGATAACAGAAGTCTGTATGTCAGACTTAGCCACTTTGGTTAGTTACCACTATCCTGTTCATCAAATAAGTTCTGATTTTTATCCCACTGAGGCCGGTGAAGTCGTGTATTTAGTGGTTTATAGAGATTCCAGTGATGAAGTTAACTTTACTTTGATCAATGCGGTATCTGCGCACTTATTAAACACTATCTTGCAACAAGGCGTGGTAAGCGTTAATTCTCTTAATAAAATAATGATTGCCGCTATGCCACAAGTTGAATCTCAACAAATTATTGAATCAATTCAACAAGTGCTGCAGACCTTGCTAGATAAAGAGATTTTATTTCCTGCTAACGAATCTACATTAATCGCCTAGCTTTTTAGGGCTATCAATTTATTGAACTTTGGATTAACATCTCGCCTTCAATTTAGTTGTTAAATAAGGGGGCGTCCCCTTAAAGCTTGGAGTGCAATAATGCAAGATGAAAACTGTCCACAAGACCCTTTTAATTGGGTTTATTTGATTGTCGCCATAGGTACCCTGCTAGCGTTGCCACTCATGCATGTCATTTTGGGTTGGTTCGTTTTTTACCTTTAATACCCGCAACTTCTCTACTTTTCTTATTCTTAAATTACGGGGAAATTCGTGTCCGCCGAATATATAAAATCGGTTATTAAAACCGTTCCTAATTATCCAAAGCCAGGGATCATGTTTCGTGATGTGACTTCTGTTTTAGAAGACCACAAAGCTTACTCGGCTACCATTGAACTATTATTGAAGCATTACGCACCAATGGGTTTTGATAAGGTTGCCGGTACTGAAGCGCGAGGATTTTTGTTTGGTGCTCCTTTAGCCATTGAACTTGGTATAGGGTTTATTCCTGTGCGTAAACCAAATAAGTTGCCTCGTGAAGTGATAAGCGAAAGTTATGAACTAGAGTACGGCACTGATTGCTTAGAAATTCACAAAGACTCAGTGAAACCCGGTGAAAAAGTATTGATGTTGGATGACTTATTGGCAACGGGTGGCACGATGATCGCCACAGCCAATTTAATAAGAAATTTAGGTGGCGTGGTTGAACACGCAGGTTTTGTGATTTCTTTACCGGATCTCGGCGGTGAACAAAAACTTATCGATTGTGGTGTGACGAGTTTTTCAATTTGTGAATTCGAAGGCGAGTGATCAAATAATATGGGTTATCAAGTATTAGCAAGAAAATGGCGACCTAATCGTTTTGGCGAGTTAGTTGGACAAGAACATGTTGTCACCGCCATTTCCAATGCTCTTGATAACGATAGATTACACCATGCTTATCTGTTTACTGGCACCCGAGGTGTAGGTAAAACCACTATTGCGCGTATTTTTTCAAAAAGTTTAAATTGTGAACAAGGCTTAAGTTCTATGCCTTGTGGTCAGTGTAGTACTTGTAAAGAAATAGAGAATGGTAACTTTATTGATTTGCTAGAAATTGACGCCGCGTCTCGTACCAAGGTGGAAGACACCCGTGAGTTATTAGATAACGTACAATACAAACCTAGTCGTGGGCGTTACAAAGTCTATTTGATAGATGAAGTACATATGTTGTCTAAGCATAGTTTTAATGCTTTGTTAAAAACCCTTGAAGAACCGCCGCCCCATGTAAAGTTTTTATTGGCGACCACAGATCCACAAAAATTACCTGTTACGATTTTGTCCCGTTGTTTGCAATTTAACCTGAAGGCATTGTCGCGAACCCAAATTAGTCAGCAATTAGATTTTGTGCTTGGCGAAGAGGGGATTGTGCGTGATAAAGAAGCCCTAAGCCAATTAGCTAGAGCTGCCCAAGGTAGTATGCGTGATGCCTTAAGTTTGACAGACCAAGCCATAGCTCAAGGTAACGGTGTGGTTGGCTTGCAAATAGTGACAGATATGCTCGGGCTGATGGATAAGAATCTAGTGCTCAAACTGGTGCATGCTGTGGTTCAAAAAGACAGTCACAAAGTGATGCAACAAGTAGAGATGATGTCTGAGCAAGCACCTGATTTTGGATTGGTGTTGTCTGAAATTATGAGCCTGCTACATCAAATTGCATTAACTCAGTTTGTGCCAGATGCCTGTAAACTAGAAACTATTTCTGCTAGAGCCATTTTTCAACTTGCCAAATCTGTACCTGCTGAACAAATTCAATTGCTTTACCAAATTGCTCTGACAGGTAAAAAAGACTTACCCCACGCAGCTGATCCAAGAACAGGTTTAGAAATGACCTTGTTGCGTATGTTGGCATTTTGTCCGAATAATTTAAAGTTAGATGCACTGGATATTGCAGCTCAAACGCCAGCCGTTGAAACAGCTGCTGGACCAGCCACTGAAATAATTACGCAACAAGAACAAGCTGCAAACACTGATAGTCTGGCAGAAAACCTTGATACTAACACCAGTTTAGCGCCTGAACCTGTGGCTAATGCCACTCATGAAGTCGCCCATCAAAATCAAGCTTATGTAGAACAGGATAGTCAAGAAAACCCAACTGTTGCAGTGCCGCCTGAAAATAACATGCCGGCCCATAATGCAGTCAATATTGAGCCCGAACAAAATCAAGTAGCACAACGAGTAGAAGCTGAATCCGCTTCATCAGAGCATGATGTGAATGCGCCACAGCAAGATTTGCAAGCGCCCCAGCATGGTTTAGAAACGCAACAACAAGACTTAAATGCGCAACAACAAGATATTATGCGCCAAGCAGAGGATTATGGTCATCAACCAATAGATTATGACCAATACCAACCCGTTTCAATGGAAGAGCAGTCTTCAGAAGCCTTTACTGGTGAGTATCAAACCTCGCACTATGAAAACGCCACAATGCCACAACTGGCTCCGCAGGATTTGCCTAATCAACAAGGCGCAGCGCAGCCTAATACCTCTACAGCTGATTTAATAGCACTACGAAACAAGCTTAAAGAAAGTCAACGTAATGAGGGGGAAGGGGCTGAACAGGTAAAAAAGTCTGAGAGCTCTACGCCACTTAACCTAGCTTCGATCCGCAAACAAAATCAAGACGTAGAGGAAAAAAACGTTGTTGATAATGTCGAAATCCTAAGTCAGGCGTCTGAAACTCTCACTTTAGCAACGCCTGAGTTACCAGTTGATAAAGGCACTGAGCACCTTGCCAACAATACACCGCCATGGTCAGTTGAAAATGAGTTTCAAGGCACAACAGAGGTTTTACCCACAGATGCACCAATAGTCAGCCCGTTTTCAGCAGAAAAAACAATTGAAGAAGCCGAGACCTTTGATTCAAGTGCTCACTTAGATGAAGAAAATGTAGGTGACGTAACCCTAGAAATTTCTGCTTTTTTACCAAATAAACAAAAAGTACTAAAAGCGTTCCAAGTGGATGAGTGGAGTAAATTAATTGAAGTTATGCAAGTCACGGCGTTAACTAAACAGCTGGCTTTGCACTCTGCTTTTAAGCAACAAGGTAACACCATCAAATTAACTCTTTTAGAGGCTAAAGGGCACCTGATTTCAGATACTGCGCGGCAGCAGCTCAAAGAAGCACTGTGTTTAGCACTTAATGACTCTATTGAACTTGAAATTGAGCTAGGACAACCCATTAACACTCCTTATGCTTTACAACTTAAAGTTAACCAAGTGCGTAACGAATACGCCAGGGAAGTGGTAAAGAATGATCCTGGCATCCAATTGTTGCAACAACAGTTTGCGGCCAAGGTTGACGAACAAAGTATTCAAGCTAGATAAGCAACTAACAAACAATAGTTATCAAAGAAAAAGAGAGACAGATTATGATGAAAGGTGGAATGGGTAACATGATGAAGCAGGCGCAGCAAATGCAAGAGCGCATGCAAAAAAATCAAGAAGAATTAGCGAAAACAGAAATTACAGGTGAGTCAGGTGCCGGTTTGGTTAAAGTCACTATGACCTGTAATCATGCAGTACGTCGCGTTGATATCGATCCAAGTTTGATGGAAGACGACAAAGAAATGATCGAAGACTTAGTGGCTGCAGCCTTCAATGATGGTGTAAGACGTGTACAAGAAACAACAAAAGCAAAAATGGCTGACGTAACCGGTGGAATGCCTTTGCCTCCTGGTTTTAAAATGCCTTTCTAGTATTTTTAGAAACTAGAAACTAGAAACTAGAAACTAGAAACTAGAAACTAGAACAAGTAATAAACAAAAACCGTAGGTGATGGATGCAGTTTAGCCCCTTAATAAAAGAGTTGATTGATGCTTTTAAGATCTTGCCTGGTGTTGGCCCTAAAAGTGCTCAACGTATGGCGTTTCATCTCTTAGAGCGCAATCGTCAAGGGGCGTTGCAGCTAAGCCATGTATTACACAATGCCATGGAGCACGTTAAACATTGTGAACAGTGTCGTACTTTTTGCGAAAATAAGTTGTGTGAAATTTGCGCAAATCCTAAGCGGCAAGAAAACCAAATATTATGTGTAGTAGAATCGCCTCAAGATATGTTGGCGATTGAACAAACCTCTGAATTTAAAGGCCGTTACTTTGTATTGATGGGGCATTTGTCACCTATAGACGGTATTGGTCCAGCGGATATAGGGCTGGAGCAACTATCACAGATATTCGAAAATGACGATATTAACGAAGTGATACTAGCGACTAATCCCACTGTCGAAGGTGAGGCAACCGCACATTACATCGCGCAAATGTGTAAAACACAAAATATTCAAGCGAGTCGCATCGCTCACGGTGTGCCGGTTGGTGGTGAACTAGAATTTATTGATGGTAATACCTTGACCCATGCGTTTTCAGGGCGAAGGAATCTCCTTTAGCGACTTATTTAAACTTGTATCTAAGGGACGGTTTGCGCCAGTTCAACTCAGTGAGCAGTTAATCTAAACCATACTGTTTTATTTCAATATTTACGCTTTTTAAACTTTCATACACACCACTATCTTGTGGCCAAATTAGTAACTCTGATGGGGTATTCATTCTGGTGAAGTATTTTTTCTGTCAATAAAATTTAATAAATTATTCATCAATGTGGATGAATTTTGTAATAGTTAATTGCTTATATAGTTGTTCTTTTCTACTCCAACAGAGATTAACTATCACAATGAATACCCCCATTAAAAATATCCCTATGGTGCAAAGGACTATTGCAATGATATTTGCAGTCACCTTCGTTGCTTGTGGCTCTGATTCTAATCAATCTGCCACTACGCCAGTTGTCACAACACCCTCTGAACCTGTTGCAGCACCTGCTCCTATTTCAAAGTTTACTATAGGTTTATTACCCGATACCCAAGGAGGTAGTGATGCAACAGGGCAGGCTCATGTGGCAATACATCCCATGAAAAATGTGCTCACCCACCAAGAGAATGCAGGTGTTGATATGGTGCTGGCGTTAGGGGATTTAACTGATGGCGGCAGTACCGAAGAATTTGCCGAATGGACCTCTGTTGCTAAGCAATATAAAGATCGAGGCATTGAGTTTTTACCTGTTATGGGGAATCACGAAACCAGCTATGCCTATACAGTTGAGTGGATAGACAACATGAAAAACTATATCCCCGAAGATGCGGTGCATATGCCGGGGTATGAGTGGATCAATTATTATGTGGTGCGCGAAAATGTCCTTATTTTTGGTTTGGCTTATTACAACTTACCCGTTGCGTTTGAATGGATAAAAGAGACAGTTTTGGCTCAAAGTGACATTAAACACATAGTTGTCGCCAGTCATGATGGCTTAGTTGGTGCCAAATATGGGCAAACCCTAGAGCAAATTGTAGATGGTACAAAAGATGACGATTGGGTTTATGACGTGCAACCCAAAATCCGCCAGTTTTTTTCAGACTATGATGTGATTTATGTGCAAGGCCATGAACATCAATATCAACGTTCACTTATTACAGCCAAAAAAACCTTAGAAACCCTGCCTTCTAGCTCTACACCTACAGGTGGTAATTATCGAATGGGCGCCTATACCCAAATTATGTCCGGTAATGCCTCCTATAAAGGTTACGAATATCGTTACGGCGAACGAGAGCTTGTACAAATGTTGGTATCACAAAAAAATGCCACTTACAGTGAAGGTAATAATTCTGATCACTATGATGTGAATTCCGCTATTTTGACTTTCCAAGGTGAGCAGGTTGATTACGCCGCTTATTATGCGGAGCACAAAGCAAAAAGTAATGACGAGAGTGAAGACTTTAGCGCCGACTGGAAACTAATGGATAGGTTTTCACGCACTACAAACCGCTGTGAAACTATGATTTATCCGAACTCAATTAAAGACGATACACGTCCAGTCATGGTGTTTCAGACTCATTATTTAACCAATGACTGTTATGGAGATGATGGCTCATTTGCGCGCTTGGTGGGCGGGACTAATGATACCTTTAATCGTACTGATACTCGCACCAGAGATTTTAGCTTTACCCCAGGATTTAGCCGCGCTGAAACCTTGATGGACCTCACTCGTCTTGCTTATCAATGGCTATTTGTATATCACGAGAACTGGACTCCTAATCTCAATAGTCCATATCGAGCGATTCCTGATGAAGGAGCCAATGAATTAATTATTCCTGAAACCACTATTGACCTCAAAGAACATGTCACCTTAAGTTGGTTAGCCGCAAACGAGACCGAGTCAGATATTTTAATCGTCAGTGGTACCCAGAACCAAACAGGTATGTATCAAAATGCCTATGGTGGTGGAAAAGACATCACTGCTGTCACAGGTTTAGCTGCGTCTCAAACCGACGGAACGGCTAAGGCTGCTGTTAATTTACCTACCACAGCAACACAACAGTGGGATCTCAGTAGTGCCCTATCAGATAGTTACGCAGTGCAATTTACCGGTGTAGCTAGTATAGATGCCAGTACAGTTAATCTGGGTTATGAGGTTGATGGAAATTGGCAAGCGATCACTAGTGTGGAGTGTATTGTTGAATTACCTTTCTCTGATACCATGCTGCAGCAGACTCCTAGTCGACCAGACAGCTGTGGGAATCAACCCTTAGTTGGTTTAGATACAAATTATGGAAACCGCTGGTGGGCAGTACTGAATCAAGATACAAAACTCGCACTTATTGCACGATAATTCCTATTGTTTATATCTCATGAAGCAAGGAGTCTAGCGACTCCTTGTTTTTGAGTTAGCGCATGATAGTGTGGCTATGTTTGCCACTGTTAATTAAATTTGGAACTGCTAACTATTTTTGATTAGAGCGTTAGCGACAGAACTTGTTCTTTTTAAAAAGTCAAAAAGCAGTAAGTTTTTCAGCAGCAATTAGTTTCAGGTCTGCTTTAATAACGCCATAAGATACAACTCAGGTACCACCAGACACGCCCGTGCCACCCATGCCAGTTTCCGCCCTGTATCCACAAAATAAACATCTTTCCTCTAGAACACGAGTGTTTGTTAAATGGCTTTCTGAGATATTTGAAAAGCATGCTATGAGTCGCTAAGGTGGCAGTGTTTTTTAACATTAAAAAGTTAATCTATGTCGCATAATAGGCAACTAAAACGTCAATAGATGCGTAGTAAACTTTATCTTAGAATGACTAATAAAGGTAATCATAGAGAGTCGCAATGAAAAATGAAATAGACAGTAAATTTGTGTTGTCGGTATTTGAAAAAATGCGCCAACATGGCGAAAAACAACAAGAGACCTACATTTTAGGTGGATTACAGGCATTGACTGATTTTGATGGTTACACTTTGTTTATCGAAGATGCGCTAGTGAAGTTACGTTTTGGTTTTCACAACCAGTATGATTTTGAGTATGCAAAGGAAGAGCACTTCGAGCAGTTTATTAAAAAAATGTCAGCAATTGACCAAAACTACTGATCTGTCCCAGAGATACATATTCAGCTGGCCTCATCTTAAATCATAATATGATGCCCAGCAGGGCATCTTTGATAATAGTTGTCTCCTATATTTATGTTTTTCAAAGCCCTGCAATCCAAGCTTGCGACTTACAATTTCTCTTGCTGTAAATACGAATATACACTACTGTATAAAAAAACATGCAAATTAACTTATATGCGCCTTTTTATTGCTGAAAAACCCAGTTTAGGACGTGCTATTGCCGACGTGTTACCCAAGCCACATAAAAAGGGTGAAGGGTATATTAGCGCGGCCAATGGCGATACTGTGAGCTGGTGCATCGGTCATTTACTCGAACAACAACAACCTGAGGCCTATGATCCCGCTTTTAAAAAATGGAGCCATGAACACCTGCCGATTATTCCACAACAATGGCAGCTAGGGGTTAAAAAACAAACCGCAAAACAATTGGCGGTGTTACGTAAGTTAGTTAAACAAGCTGATCAGTTGGTGCACGCGGGCGATCCCGATCGTGAAGGTCAGTTGTTGGTTGACGAGGTGATAAATTTTTTGGGTGTCACTGGGGCTAAAAAAAATACCATTCAACGTTGTTTAATCAGTGACTTAAATCCTTCTGCGGTAAAACAATCACTGAGCAATTTACGCAGTAATCGAGAGTTTATTCCATTGTCTACTTCCGCTTTGGCCCGATCTCGGGCTGACTGGTTGTATGGGATCAACTTAACTCGTGCTTATACTTTGCAAGGTCAAAAAGCAGGGTATAACGGGGTGTTGTCGGTTGGCCGTGTTCAGACACCTTTATTGGGCTTAGTTGTACGCCGTGATAAAGCCATTGCAGAGTTTGTGAGTAAGGCGTTTTTTGAAGTGTGGGCTAGTTTAGAAACCGACCAAGGGCAGGGGTTTAAAGCAAAGTGGCAGCCTAGTGAACAATGTGCCAAGTTTCTAGATGAACAAGGACGTAATTTGTCTCAGGCGTTGGCGCAAAATGTCGCTAAGCGAGTTAGTGGACAACCAGCACAAGTTAAAAACCTAAAACGTGAGCATAAAAAACAAGCACCGCCATTGCCCTATAATTTGTCATCTTTGCAAATAGATGCCAGTAAAGCCTTTGGTATGAGTGCCCAACAAGTGCTGGATATCTGCCAAGCTTTGTATGAGCGTCATAAATTAATCACTTACCCTCGTTCAGATTGCCGATATTTACCTATGAGTCACTTTGTGCAGGCTAAAGAGGTACATGCGGCTGTGATGGCTAATAGTCAACATTTAGGGCCGCAGGGTAAGTTGTTAAGTCAGGCTCAGGTAGATTTATGCCGCCAATCAAAAGCGTGGAACGATAAAAAAGTCGATGCCCATCATGGCATCATTCCTACCCAAAAAGTTAACCATAGTTTGACTGGTAACGATGCCAAAGTGTATGGCTTGATATGCAGAAATTATGTGGCGCAATTTTTAGCTCACCATGAATTTTATGGGGTACGGGTTGAGGTCGAGATTGCCTCTGGTTTATTTGTCGCAGCGGCAAAAGAGTTAATTACAGAAGGTTGGAAGTGCATTTTTGTGCGGCCACAAAAAACTAATAATCAAGATGATAAAGGTGAAGAGCAGCAGTTGTTACCTCACTTAGAAAAAGGGCAGGCACTTAAATCACTTCAAGCAGAAGTGTTAGAAAAACGCACTTCGCCACCTAAGGCCTACACAGATGCAAGCTTATTAGCTGCTATGACGGGTATAAGTAGCCATGTAAGCGATCCGCAACTAAGGAAAATTCTTCGTGAAACCGACGGCTTGGGTACAGAGGCCACTCGTGCAGGGATTATTGAGTTACTTTTTTCCCGAGGTTTTTTGTCTCGTTCAGGTAAAACTATCACCTCCACTGAGACCGGTCGGAGCTTAATTTCAGCACTGCCAGATGTGGCGACTTATCCTGACATGACCGCTCGCTGGGAAGCTGAGTTATCGGCAATCAGTGAAGGGAAAAGTCAGTACATTAAATTAATGGGTCCACTGGAAGCACAACTGAAAGATTTGGTGGCCCAAAGTCTCAGCGTATTACCTCAAGGTTTGTCTGGATTAGGTAAGAAAAATTTTCGTAAAAAACGTGCAGGTGCTGGAAAACGTAAGTTTACTGCTAAAAAACAGCCAAGTTAATGCAATATTATTTGTAAAGCTAAAGATAATAGTGGTGACGCTAAAGAGTTCCTCAGGCTAATACATATCGGATGTTGTTGCTGTAGCTAACATGGCCTTTCTGGCATCAGCTATCGCTACTCAATGAATTGACAATATGCTTGGGCTTTTTTTCTTTAGGACTGAACACTCAGTTCTCTTGGCACATCTGATTACCTAAGACACTTCTTGATAATGCAGAAGGCTGTCATGTACGGCTTGGGATAACTCTGCTTTTAGGTCTTTTGGTTTTAACGTTTCAATGGGTTAGATATTCCATAACTTTTTCGCAATAGGCATATGACCTCACATGTAAATGGGATTCGGTTTTGATGGCTGTGCGTAAATGAGCCAAGTTTGTTTTCAAATAAATAAAAACAAATTGTTGAATTATCCTTGAAAACAATCCAACCGACCTCATCTCCTATTCGTCATTTTAGCAACCACAACTTAGGAGATACTTGGCTATGGCTGAAGCAGCCCATCAAGAAACTCATGGATTTCAAACGGAAGTAAAACAATTACTTCAACTGATGATCCATTCGCTTTACTCGAACAAAGAAATTTTCTTACGTGAATTAGTATCCAATGCGGCTGATGCTGCAGATAAATTGCGCTTTAAAGCGCTGTCTAATGACAGCCTATATGAAGGCGATGGCGATTTACACGTTAAACTCAGTATCGACAAAGACGCTGGCACTATAACCATCGCCGACAACGGCATTGGTATGAATAAGACTGATGTAATCGAACATCTTGGTACTATCGCTAAGTCTGGTACCAAAGAATTTTTTGGTAAGTTGTCTGGTGACGAAGCGAAAGACTCGCAACTTATTGGTCAATTTGGTGTGGGCTTTTATTCAGCGTTCATCGTTGCTGATAACGTCACTGTACGCACACGTGCAGCGGGTGATGACAAGTCACAAGGTGTTCAGTGGCAATCTGCAGGTGAAGGTGAGTTTACTATCGCCGATATTGAAAAAGCAGATCGCGGAACAGAAATTACCCTGCATTTAAAAGAAGAAGAGAAAGAATTTTTGGATGATTGGCGTTTACGTTCAATTGTGAGTAAATATTCTGACCACATCAGTATTCCAGTAAAAATGTTCAAAGCGGAAGAGCCTGAGCGTGAAGGACCTAAAGGGCCTGATGGCGAAGAAGGCGAGAAGATCCCAGCTGTACCTGCATTTTGGGAAGCGGTGAATAAAGCAACTGCTCTTTGGACCCGTGATAAGTCTGATGTGAGCGAAGAGGAATATAAAGAATTTTATAAACACATTTCTCACGACTTTAGTGATCCATTGACTTGGTCTCACAATAAAGTTGAAGGTAAAACTGAATACACCAGTTTATTATATATTCCAAGTAAAGCCCCTTTTGATATGTGGAACCGTGACCATAAACACGGTCTTAAGCTTTACGTGCAACGCGTATTCATTATGGATGACGCAGAACAAATGTTGCCCACATACCTACGTTTTGTAAAAGGATTGCTGGACTCAAATGATTTGCCGCTGAATGTGTCTCGTGAAATTTTACAAGACAACAAAATCACTCAAGCTATGCGCCAAGGTTGTACTAAACGCGTATTACAAATGCTTGAAAAAATCGCCAAAAATGATGCCGAAAAATATCAGGCATTTTGGACTGAGTTTGGTAATGCATTAAAAGAAGGGCCAGCTGAAGATCACGCCAATAAAGAAAAAGTGGCTGGTTTGTTGCGTTTTGCATCAACCCATTCTGATTCAGAAGCACAAACTGTTTCTCTTGCTGATTACATTAGTCGTATGCAAGAAAAACAAGACAAAATTTACTACATTACTGCTGATAATTATAAGGCTGCAAAGTCTAGCCCGCATCTAGAGATCTTCCGTAAGAAAGGTATCGAAGTGTTACTAATGGCAGATCGCGTAGATGAGTGGTTGATGTCTCACTTAACTGATTTTGATGAAAAATCTTTCCAATCTATTACTCATGGTGCATTGGACTTAGGTGACTTAGATGACGAAGAGAGCAAGAAAGCCCTGGAAGAAGCAGAAAAACAAGTTGAAGGTTTAGCTGAACGCGTGAAAGCTGCTTTGGGTGACAAAGTAAAAGATGTGAAATTCACGCATCGTTTAACTGATTCTCCTGCTTGTATTGTGGCTGACGAACAGGGCATGACAACTCAGATGATTAAACTGATGCAAGCTGCAGGACAACCTGTGCCTGAAGCTCAGTATCACTTTGAACTGAATCCTGAACATCAACTTGTTAAGTTATTAGCTGATGTCCAAGATGAAGAGCAGTTTGCACAATGGACAGGTGTGTTATTTGACCAAGCGGCGTTATCTGAACAAGGCAGTTTAAAAGACCCAGCAAGCTTTGTGCAGAATTTAAACAAGCTACTAGCGAACTTGGCAAAATAAGCGGTAATCAACATAAGTTTGTTAACTAAAAACGGGCTTAGATGCCCGTTTTTGTTTTAACTTGATAAAAGAGAGGGTATTAAGACCTTTGTCGCATATGCAGGGCTTAATATTCTTGTAAGATTAAAGTTGAATGTGTAAAGTTGCGGCTTTACTTTTTTAACTCAATTTATTATTCAGAGGACACAGCATGCGCATTATTCTTCTTGGTGCTCCTGGTGCAGGTAAGGGTACCCAAGCCCAATTTTTAATGGGTAAGTTTGGTATCCCACAAATATCGACCGGAGACATGTTACGTGCAGCAATTAAAGCCGGTACGGAGCTTGGTATAGCTGCAAAGCGCGTAATGGATGAAGGTAAATTAGTTTCAGACGAATTGATTATTGGTTTGGTGAAAGAACGAATTGGCCAAGCTGATTGTGCAAAAGGTTTTCTTCTAGACGGTTTTCCTCGCACGATTCCTCAAGCTGATGCAATGAAAGACGCAGGTATCAAAATTGATCATGTTATTGAATTTGATGTGGGCGACGAAGTTATTGTTGAAAGGATGAGCGGTCGCAGAGTACATCCTGGTTCTGGTCGGGTTTATCATTTACGCTACAACCCTCCTAAGGTTGAAGGAAAAGATGATGAGACAGGCGAAGAATTAGTTATCCGCCCAGACGATCAAGAACAAACTGTACGTAAACGTCTTGGTATTTATCATGAGCAAACTAAGCCACTTGTCAGCTACTATACTCAGTTAGCAGCTACTGGTGAATGTGCTTATCACAAAATTGATGGTACTCAAGCTGTTGCAGTTGTTGCTACTCAATTAGAAACATTATTGAGTTAATACAATTTGATTTATGTATGATTGAAGCCCACTTTTAGTGGGCTTTTTTGTGGATTTTATTATTTTCGAAGAGAGGATTTATGCACACTCCTATTACCGCATTTTATGCAGGATTACTGGGTATCTTATTTTTTTATTTTTCGGTTTTGGTTGTTAAGGGGCGGTTTTCTAAAAAAATATCATTAGGTGATGGCGGGGATCACCATTTTCAGCAAGTGATCAGAGCCCATGGTAATTTTAGTGAATACACACCTATAGTGCTTATTTTACTTTTTGTGGCTGAAGTCAATTCTGCAAATCCTATATTTTTGCATCTCGCAGGCACCGCCTTGTTATCTGGGCGTTTCATACATGCTTTTGGATTACGTCGCCACTCCGGCTCAAGCTGGCAGAGAGTCGCTGGCATGTTATTAACTTTTGCTTCGCTGTTAGGTTTGAGTGTATTAAATATTCTGGTGTTGTATAAATAACTGACTGGATTGTGAATTAGAGAGTCTTCCCTCTAATTAATTGTAACAAGTTACATATCGATTTAATTTTGTAAACTCTATTTTGTATTGCTAGGTCATCCTTCTTAGGTTGGCCTGTTTATTTTTTTATTCGTGGATTTTTTCCCATACCAGCAGGGGCTTGCCAACCTTTGAGTGGCTAAAAAATAGTCTAGGTTTTTCTATAAAAAACGTTTTTATACACCTCTTCTCACCCTACATTTTCAATTTAGGCATAACAATATTTAGATTTATTAACTTTTGTACATGCTTACTTACGTATCTAAATTTCAGTTATCTCTGTTTCTTTATTAAGCTAATTTAAAACAAGTACTCAGATGGAAAGACCACTGAGCCAGTCGTGATCCCTTAAAATTGGAAACTAGAAATGAAAACAAGCACAAAAATTGTCACTACCATTTTTATTTTGGCTATTGCAGGTGTTGTGGTATTTCAACTCACAAAAAAAGAAGAAAACCAAGGAATCGAAGTAGAGGTAGCTAAAGTCGAATTAGCGACCATTATTCAGAAAGTTAACGCCACTGGAAAAATTCAGCCAAAAACTAAAGTCAACATAAGTGCAGATGTCAGTGCCAAGATCACCAGATTAGAAGTAAAAGAAGGCGATTGGGTAGAAAAAGGTCAATTCTTAGTTGAATTAGATCGTGAACAGTATATTGCCAGCCTAGAAAGCCAAGAAGCGAATGTCCGTTCTGCCCAAGCACAAGCCAAGTTAGTGAATGAAAACATGAAACAAACTAAGCGAGTACTCGATAGAGCTAAGGAGTTGGTAGAGAAAAAGTTAGATTCTCAGTCAGTATTGGATAGTGCAGAAGCAGCCTACCAAGTTGAAGTGGCACGTTATGAGTCTGCTTTAGATACGGTTGAACAGGCTAAAGGTATGCTCAAACAATCACAAGATGCGTTATCCAAAACGACCATTTATGCCCCTATGTCAGGGACTATCAGTAAGTTAAATAAAGAATTGGGTGAAATCGCCATTGGTTCACAATTCCAAGAAGATGTGATCATGATCATCGCCAATTTGAATCAAATGGAAGCTTTAGTCAAAGTCGACGAAAATGACATTGTGGCGATTCAATTGGGTCAAGAAGCCGAGATTGAAGTGGATGCATTATTAGGTAAAAAGATTCTTGGGAAAGTAACAGAAATTGCCAGTAGCGCTGTAGATCAGCCATCGGGGAGTAACAACCAGAAAACTGAATTCGAAGTCACCATTAGTATAACGTCAGATGTTAAACAATTACGCCCAGGTATGACAGCTAGTGCCGATATAGTTACTGATACCCGTGAACAAGCCATAAGTGTGCCTTTGCAATCAGTCACAGTTAGAACAGCAGAGCAGTTAAAATCTGCAGGGAAAACCTATACACCGGGTGAAGATGGATTTGTTGAAGTGGTCTTTGTAGTGAACAACAATAAAGTGGAGGCTAAACAAGTCACCACTGGTATTCAGGGTGAAGCACTGATTGAAATTATACAGGGTGTGAGTGAGGAGCAAGATATTGTGACTGGTAGTTATCGCGCTATATCCCGTGAACTAGAGAATGATTCTCAGGTGCGCATTAAGGAAAAAGGGGATAACTAGTATGAGTAGCACTGTAACGTCCTTAGCGACCCTTGTAATTGAAAACGTGGCGAAGACCTACCTCATGGGTGAACAACAAGTTAAAGCGCTAAAAGGAGTCTCTCTTACCATTCATGCCGGTGAATATGTGGCTATCATGGGTCCTTCAGGTTCAGGTAAATCTACTTTGATGAATATGATTGGCTGCTTAGATGTACCCACATCGGGTACTTATTTATTGGAAGGTGAGTCGGTAGGGAAAATGTCCGAAGATCAGCTCGCAGGAATACGCAACGAAAAAATAGGTTTTGTTTTTCAAACCTTTAATTTGGTGCCAAGAGTGAGTGTATACAGTAACGTAGAGTTGCCGCTTATTTATAAAGGCGTGAGCAAATCACAGCGCAGAAAAATCGTCGACAAAGCAATAGAATCTGTTGGTTTGATGTCTCACAAAGATCATAAGCCGAATGAATTATCTGGAGGCCAACGTCAACGTGTTGCTATTGCTAGAGCCTTAGTCTGTGGTCCCTCTATTATTTTGGCTGACGAACCTACAGGAAATTTAGACAGCGAAACGGGTAACGACATCATGGCTTTACTTAATCAGCTCCATGAAAAAGGCAATACCATAGTGTTAGTCACCCATGAGGATGACATTGCTGAGCATGCCCAAAGAGTTATTCGATTAAAAGATGGCCTGCTAGAAAGTGATAAACAACAAATAGCTAAACGCTTTCGTGCGGAGGAAGAAGTTCACGATATTTGATCCTATTCAGCCTATTGAATTGAGATAAATTATGAAAATGAGTTTAGAAATAAGCGAGTCGTTTAAGATTGCTTTAAACGCGCTAACTGTGAATAAGGCCAGAGGCGCGTTGACTGCGCTCGGGATTATTATTGGTATAGTGGCGGTGATAGTTACTATGACAGCAGCAAACGGCCTACAAATATCCTTCCGTGAGTCTTTCGCATCTGTTGGTTCTGATGTGATTTATGTGTCACAACGTCCTTGGGTGCAAAACGGTCCATGGTTTAGATTTAGAAATCGCCCACCTATTACTTTAGAGGCAAGTGAAAGACTTCAGCAGAGGTTGCAAGGCCAAGGAGTGGTGAATCCCAGCATGGGTCAAAACCAGTCACTAAAGAATCAAAACAAAGTCATTGATAATGCCAGGGTAATAGGCACCACAGATAAACAAACCATAGTGTCAAATATGTTGCCAGAAACTGGCCGATTCTTGATGCCTTTTGATGTGGCTTATAAAAAACAAGTTGTGGTGATTGGTTCTGAAATCGCAACGGGGTTATTTGAAAAATTCGATCCCATAGGGCAAGACATAAAGGTTGGGCGTTATAAATTTAAAATAATAGGTGTGATGGAAGAACAGGGAGGGAGTATTTTTGGTGGACCAAATTTTGATCGCCAAGTATTTATTCCTATTACCACCTACAACAAAGTGTTTGGTAACAGTGGCGGCAGAGCCAATGTAGATATTGCTATTAAAGCCCCATCTCCCGATGCCATGGAAGACTTTGAATACCAAGTTATTGGTGAGATGCGCAAAATTAGGGGGTTAAAACCCATAGAAGAAGATGATTTTGCGATTAATAAATTGGGAACCTTATTAGATGCTTACAATTCAATTATGGGCGTTGTGGTAGCTGCAGGGTTAGGTATAACCAGTATTTCGTTATTTGTTGGTGGCGTGGGGGTGATGAATATCATGTTTGTTTCAGTTACAGAACGCACCAAAGAAATTGGCATTCGTAAAGCTATAGGTGCGAGACGACGGAACATACTCATGCAGTTTTTATTTGAAGCATTATTGATTTGTTTATTTGCTGGGATCCTTGGTTTGTCTATAGCGGCAGCTATTACTGAAGTGATCAATCAAGCTTTTTTACCTGCTAGTTTATCGCCAGCCATTATTATTGCTGCCTTGGTTATTTCGATGTTTGTGGGGATAGTTTCAGGGTTTGTTCCAGCCTATAGAGGTGCAAATCTCGACCCTATAGAGGCCCTTAGATATGAATAGCCGGAGTCAATAAAATGCGCTTATTCGATACATTTGTGATGTCATTAGGAGCCATTCGCAGTAATAAATTACGCTCAAGTTTAACCTTATTCGGTGTAATTCTCGGTGTGGCGTCAATCATTGGCGTGATGACAGCAATCTCTGTGGTGCAGAAAACGATGGAAAAGGAGATGACAGTTTTAGGTACTCAAACCTTTCAGGTACAAAAATGGCCTAATGGGTTTTCAAGTGATGAACAAAGGCGAGCCGCGATGAAATGGCCCGCAGTAACTTTAGATGAAGCACAAGCTATTCGGGATAAAGTTCAATCAGTGGATTTAGTGGGGACTGAATTTTGGGATGGTGGCAAGGTTGCGACATTTAATGGCTACAGCACCGAACCTATGGTGGCGATGTGTGGTGGCTCACCAGAATATGCGGAAAATAATACCCATTATATAGCTAATGGTCGCAATATCTCTCATATGGACATGGCCGCCCACAGAAAAGTGGTGGTAATAGGAAGTGCCCTGGCTAATGAGTTATTTCCGTTTACTGATCCCATTGGTCACAATATAAGGGTAGACGGCACAAAATATGAAGTGATTGGTACTTTTGTACCCAAAGAGTCAGCTTTTGGTGGCCCCTATGAGGTGTTAGCGCTGATCCCTGGCACCACTTATACACAAATCTACGGCTTTGTAGATGGTCGTGGTTTTCAGCGTTCCGCTAATGTCACTATTCATTCTCGTACCCCAGAATTATTAGACGATGCCATTGAAGAAACGCGTAGTGTGCTTAGGCGTATTCGAGGGTTGAAACATAATGATCCAGATAATTTTTATTATTTCACTAGCTTGAGTCAAATTGATCAATTTAATGAGTCCACCAAACCCGTCAAAATAGGTGCGTTTATTATGGGCACTGTGGCTTTAATAGTGGCGGGCGTAGGTATCATGAATATTATGTTGGTATCTGTAACTGAACGTACCAAGGAGATTGGAATTAGAAAGTCATTGGGCGCCAAAAGGAGTAATATTCTTACTCAATTTCTAATTGAGGCCGTTGTACTATGTAATTTAGGTGGGATCATTGGCATATTGCTTGGTTTCGGATTGGGTAATATCACCTCGGCAGTCACTGGTTTTGACACCAATATTCCCTATGAGTGGGCGTTGCTTGGCATGGGCTTCTGTAGTTTTATAGGTATTACATTTGGCATGCTACCGGCTATTAAAGCGTCTAAGTTAAATCCCATTGAAGCGTTAAGTAACGAATAGTCATTCGCTTATACAGTGTCATCTCAAAGTGTAAGCTTATTGCGTTGTCATCCAATCCACTCCTTTAATATGGAAATCAAAGCTTTGCTTTTTCTGTACTCTGTGTGGTGCAATTTTTTATTTAGTTATTCAGTATTAAACGTTTTTCACTACAGAGCGTCGGGCAACGAGCGCTGCACAGTGTGAAGCAGCGAAAATAAATTGAAATCACCTCAATATAAAAAACGGCGCTCACTAGGCGCCGTTATTTTTAACACATAAAAACAGGGAGAGTTTTTTGAAGCCTATTCGTTATTTTCGATGAGCTTACTACCAATCTCTATTTTTCTAGGCTTTTTCGACTCTGGTACTACACGTTCTAAATCAACATGTAATAAACCATGCTCTAAGTCAGCAGCCAATACTTTTACGTGATCCCCTAGTTGGAATTTACGTTCAAAGCTTCGCTCTGAGATGCCTTTGTGTAGGAACTTACGTTCTTCTTTAGTGGAAGTGTCATCCGTATCTTTGGCTGCTTTAGTGCCAATGACCTGTAAGGTGTTTTCATGGACTTCTATGCTAACTTCATCTTTAGCAAATCCAGCAATAGCCATAGTAATTCGGTATTTATCCTCGGCCAATAATTCAATATTGTAGGGAGGGTAAGTAGATTGTTTTTCGTTTCTTGATGCCGTGTCCATCATTGAAGCCAAGTGGTCAAAACCAATGAAAGAGCGGTAAAGTGGAGATAGATCGATGTTACGCATTGTGTATATCCTCGTAAATTAAGCAATATAAAAGTTAAGTTGCCCCGAATATTCGGCGGCGGTTTTGGTATGGATTTCCTATCACCAAACCCAGTATGGGGTGTGTTGTCTACTCTTAGATAACACGGCAGAAACATCTCCTATGTTTCTGTGTCAACCCTTTCGGCGTCGACAAAACATATATGTAGTTACTCAAGTATTTTTCAACATTTAAATCAAAAATAAATTGCAATTCAAATGTAACTGTTTGAATTTTATAGAAAATAAATCTATAATTATTTTAGTGATTCTACCACTGCTGCCTGTGCATGAATAACTGTAGTGTCATAGAGTTGACTTTCTGTATGGCTTTTATCTATTAATAGACCTATCTCAGTACAGCCTAAAATGATCCCTTGCGCGCCACGCAGGGTTAAATTTTGAATGATTTCAAGATACTGCTCCCGGGATTGCTGGTTTACAATTCCTAAGCATAACTCTTGGTAGATAATACGATGAATACTCTCTTGCTCTTGCTTGGTGGGAACTAACACATCAATAGAAAACTTGTTGGCTAACCTGTCTTTATAAAAACCTTGTTGCATAGTGAATTTGGTACCTAGCAGTCCGATCTTAGTCATCTTATCTGTAACTAATTGAGTACCTGTGGCATCGGCAATGTGAAGTAGTGGAATATTGACCGATTCTGACACTTGAGATGCCACTTTATGCATAGTGTTAGTACAAATTAGAAAAAAATCAGCACCTGCTGATTCTAGAGATTGAGCTGCATCAGATAAAATATCTGCGGTTTTTTGCCAATCACCTAGGTGTTGTAAGGCTTCAATTTCTGCGAAGTCTACACTGACCAAAACAAGTTTTGCAGAATGTAATCCACCCAACTGTTGCTTGATATTTTGGTTAATTAATTGGTAGTAACTAGCGGTTGATTCCCAACTCATACCACCTATTAATCCGATAGTTTTCATTGTCTTAAACAAACCTGTTTGAAAAATCACTGGGGGGTATATTAACCAATAGACAAAAAAATGCCCGCAATTAACGGGCATAAAGAACACTAAAAATTAATACTTACAGGTCATTATATAGGATCAAAAACACTTTGGGAATGGCCAAATTTTAAGCATTGCCTTAAAAACACAATTAGATAGGCTAGGCAGGTATTAAATGAGTGGCTTGTACACTAGATTGACCCTGGTAGTAACCAATGATTAAGCCTCTACCATGCTTGAGGATTCTTGGTTTCCATAACATAATCGGCCACATAAGCTGAGTAGCGAGTAGCAGTTCGATGGCCACTGATTTCTTTACTTTCTAACAATTACGTCATGTTTATGAAGTGTGGATAGCAGTGCTATGCCAATCATTCATTGTTATTAATTCCAATAATTTAACTTTTCTGGGCTTTATAAAGGGGGCGATAGTGGGATTGTATTCACCAAGCTCGCCTTGGGATTCAATTGGTTACCACCTTTAATGGCGGAACATATGCCTTCAACGTTATACTAACGTGGGTTGCAAATATTACTCATTTGAAAGCAGCAACTGTAATCTTGCGTCTGCCTACTGCCGATTATTTAATCGGCAGTAGGCATCAAGTGATGAGTTAAACATGATTCAAATAATTAACCTTTTACGCATTTAACTCATGAAAAGTGATGTTAAAAACTATATTGTGCACCCACAGAAAATGTTCGTGTTTTATTAGGACGAGCACCGTATGGCTGTCTACTCACAATATCTTGCTCATCGGTTAGGTTTTCGATGCGAGCAAAAAGTTTTAAATCGTTAGATAATTGGTAGTTACCACTGATATCCACAGTAAAACTGCCATCGGTTTTTTCGAATTCAGCACAAGAGGCTCTCACACATACTTCATCAACATACACTCCATTGATATAAGCTGACCAATTGTTCGCCTCTAAACCAAGGGATACTTGTCCTTGGTTTTCTGGAATGTAAGGAATTGAATCACCGGCACTTACATCGCCGAAAAAAGCAGTGTCGGCAATGTCTGTATCAAATTCACTGTCGATATAGGTATAAGTCATATTGAAGGGCACTGTTATGCCATTAAACTCAGTAAGTTCAGTTTTTAAAACAAATTCAATACCTTGGACTGTAGCAGCGTCTCCATTAAAGGCATCGCCGATTTCACAGTCACTACCAGAAGAAGCGGTGCATTCACCTAATAGGTTGTCGTAATCACTTAGGAAATAAATGGCTTCGGCATTCAGGTTGTTGTTAGCATAACGAAAACCAAATTCGTAGTTAATCGCTTCTTCTTCTCTCACATCTGGCGAGTTGCTGGGAGCTGTAAAACCTTTATGTGCACCGGCTACTAAGGTGAAACTCTCATCAATACTATACAACGCACCTAAGCCCGGTAAAACAACTTGAGTATTGTTTTCACGATCGTCACGAAAAGTACGTGTTTCCCCGTCGTTGAAACGTGTGCGTTGTTGTTCGATATCTTCGAAACGAATTCCCGGTGTTAATACCCAATTGCCAAATTCGATACGATCATAAATATGTACAGCTAATGCTTGGGCTTCTTGTACACGATTCCCAGCATTACCTAATTCACCCAAGTCATTGAGTTGTAATTGGCCATTAATTTGCTGATATGTACTGTTGCGTTGTAAACGGTCTTCTTCGTCTTCATGTAACCTAACACCCACTTCTAGTTGGTGTTTAACTTCGCCCACAGTTTTATCCCAATATAGCCCAAACTGAATGCCGCGAGAGAAGTATTCACGAGCATTAGAGCGTATTTGAATGCTACCTTGAGCAGTATCGATATCACCATCTAAAATCCCTTGCAGCTGACTAACGCTTAGGCCATTTAGGCTTTCATTATTATTGATCGCCGATATTACATTGGACCAACTACTGCTAGAAAAGTCTTGAGCATTTTCACTACCGTCCAAATCAATACCTTCAGTCTTAAACCAGTTACGTTCATGTTGGTTGTTGTAAATAGTTGTCGTGAAGTTCATGTTTTGGTTGATTTCGTAACCATAACGTAAAATGACTTGGCTATGTTCGGTGCTAATATTATCTAGCTCAGACAAACCGTAACGTCTGGTACTGTTTTGGCGAAAGTCTTCGTCTGTTAAGCCCAAATAGCTCTGCTCTGAATCTTGGTCAGTGACTTGCAATTTTAACTCAACACTGTGGGCCGAATCGGTAGGGGCATAAGCTAACTTTGCCGTTAAGTCGGTAACATCCAAACCTGTATTACTGTCACTGCGGTCAATATCTTGAAAACCATCCGATTGCCATTGGTGGGCCTCAATTAGATAACCAAAACCATTGTCGAGTTTATCACCAAGGTTCGCGTGTAAACGATAGGTTGCATCTTGCGCAGCTTCTAATGTAACTTGCCCACCTTGGGTTTCTGGAATAGGTGTAGACACCATATTTAGTGCGCCACCAATAGTGTATGGTCCCTGAGTAATAGCGGCTGGGCCTTTTACCACCTCAACGGCACTCATACGACCCATAGTAGGAAAGTAGTAAGCCGATGGTGCAGAGTAGGGCGCAGGAGCAATCAATATGTTGTCTTCAAGTAAGGTTATTCTGCCACTACGCTCAGTTGCAACGCCTCGGATACTGATATTAGGGCGTAAGCCATAGCCGTCTTCTACTTGAACTGATACGCCCGGGATCTGGCGAATAACTCTTTGAATATCGCTGTAAACAAACTTAGCTAACTCTTCTTCACCAATATACTGCGCAGCACCAGTCGCTGCTTGTGCGTTGGTTGTGTTGCCGTAAATAGTGACTGTTTCGTCTGCTGCTTTTGGAGAATGTGCAAAGGCACTGTTTGCCAATATGACAAAAGAAATGGCGGTTGCAAGCGTGCTCTTTTTCATTAATTAACTACCTAGCTAAATAGCCATCAGGGATAAAATGGTTAATGGCTTTTATTATGTGGTGCGGATGATAAATAAAGAATAATCTTAATGCAAATGATTCTTAATAAGAGATGTTTGTGGTGATAAAAATTGGCAATTTAGTCTTTATTGGAGCAGGTAGTGAATTTTTTTATATGGTTCTTAAGTACACGTCAGGTCGTCATTATCTTTTAGCCTTTGGATAAATTAATCATTAGCGGTTGTCATCACTCATAATAATGTTCACTCAGTAATCCCATAGGGAGATAAGTAAGTTTTAATCTTGCCTGTTGCATATAAATCTATGACAAATGGGTCAATTATCTCTATCAGTGTTTCAGCTATTTCAAGATGTTTTGGACTATAAGCGACTACATGTTGGCCCTTTGATAAGGCGCCTGCACTCATAACCTGAGGTAAGGGATGCAGGTTAGTTTTATTTGAAAATCCATTCATTTGGTATTGGATATATGCGTTATCGTCTAATATTGCATCCACTCTTTTGGTTGTTAATAAGGTAAGCAATCGCTCATAAGTATTGGTTCCACTTATAAACATAACTTTGCTATTTGGGATTGTTTTTTGCTTTGCTAAGTATTGATCAAATTTTTGATGAGAATAGGTATAACCGTCAATAACCCCTAAAGAGACCTCTTCCCAACTATCTTCAGAAGTGTATTTCCAATCAAAATCAGGTCTAACAAAAAAATGGTTGTTGCCAATTGCTATCACCGACTTGCCAACAATAAGATCGGGGGCATCCTCGAAATATATGGCAGGCAATGCATGTGCTTTGCCGCTGCGTACCATGCTTAGTGCTCGTTTGTATGGAACAATAGTAAAGTTAAAAGTATGGTTTTTAGTGGCTAAGGCATCTCTGAGTATGTCAATGATAAAGCCTTCTTTTCCATCTACTTTAGGATCACAAATAAAAGGACAAAAAACAGAGTCAACAAATTCGAATTCTTCAGAATAAACATAATTACTAAAGAATAATAAAAGTGCGGTCATTAGTGATCTAAACATTTAAATTTGTTCTTTCAAATATAAAATCCATATAGATAGTATATACAAAAATTTTAGATAGATAACAATCCACGCACTTAGTTGGCATTAGAGGTAATGGTATAGCCTTGATTTTATCCCCTTGGGGTTGGTTTAGTCTTTGTTGGCGCTAACAATATTGAAAGTAAAATTTGCACCACTCGGTCTAATTGGCACAACTAATGGAAGAACAAGTGGAAGGGTGCGTTCAAATGCTAAGCAAGATATTTGTACTAGTATTATCAGTGTTTTTTGTTATTTCGTGCGGAGGTTCCACCGAAAATACTATGAATGGGGGAAATAATAATGCCAATAGTGACTGGTCTATAGACTCCAATTTCATTCAAGATGGCGGACCAGGTAAAGATGGGATCCCCTCTTTAGATCAACCCAACTTTCAAAGCATCGACAACACAACCTATATGTTTGCTTCTGATTTAATCATAGGGATTAAATCTGGTGACAAGATAAAAGGTTACCCTCACAAAATTCTAGATTGGCATGAAGTGGTTAATGATTCACTTGAAAATGAAAAATTTGTTTTAAGTTATTGTCCATTAACAGGTTCAGCAGTGGCATGGGACATTAATAACGATACAGGCGATACCGAATTTGGCGTTTCAGGACTTTTATATAACTCAAATTTGATCCTCTATGATAGAAACACCGGTAGTAACTGGCCTCAAATGTTGATGCAAAGTGCAAATGGTTCAAAGAAAGGTACGTTTGCCACACAAAAAGTCATATTTGAAACAACCTGGGAGAAGTTTCAGTTGATGTATCCGCAAGCTCAAGTTTTAAGCGAGAATACCGGTTTTAGCCGTAACTATGACGATTATCCATATGGGAATTATCGTACAGGAGACAAATTACTTTTTAATGTAGAAAATGATGATGATTCAAGATTACACAAAAAAGAACGCGTTTTAGGTGTAAAAGTTGGGTCTTCGACAAAAGCCTATAATATTTCAGCATTTTCCAGTGACCTTGAGGTTATCAATGATTCGATTAGGAATACCGCTATTGTTATTGCCGGCAGTAAAGATGATAAATATGCGCTAGCTTTTGAAAGAACAGTTTCTGATGGCACAGTATTAGAATTTAGTGCCGTATATAATCAGTTGCCTATTATTATGTCCGATAACGAAGATAATCTATGGGATATTAATGGTACGGCAGTATCTGGTCCTCGCGCTGGTGAGCAACTGGTCTCTCCGTTTAGCTATATCGTTTATTGGTTTGCTTGGGCAGCTTTTTATACTGACGCTCCCATTTATCAATAAGGTTGTGAGAAATATGAACATTATCAAAATCATAACTTTTACAGGATTGGCTTCTTTCAGTTTTAATGGTGTTAGCGCAACTTGTAGCTGTGCTGGGGTGCCATTATTAAACAGCATGAATACTGCTTCAGTAGATAAGAATCAATGGTTATTGAATGTAACTTATGAGCATCACGAAATGAATAAACTTTATTCTGGCAGTGATGAAGTTAATGATGAAACAAATCGGAAACGAGAAACGGACTCAACTATTATCCAAGTAGATTATGGTATAAATAAGGATTGGTCAGTTTCCGCAATGTTAAGTTATATTGACCACTATCGAGAAATTGGCAGTAGTAGCAACAGTCGTTCTGCCGCTTCAGGCATTGGGGATGGGTTAGTTTTACTCAAATATACACCGCAACAAATTGATTTATTTTCAAAATGGGAATACGCATTTGGTGCAGGCGTAAAAATTCCTGTGGGTGAAGATAATGCCACTCAAAATGGTGTTTCTTTGTCTGAAGATATGCAGCCGAGTAGTGGTAGTTATAGCGCTTTAGTTTGGGGATACCTTGGTTATGCGTTTGATCAGTCTGCACAAACTCAAGTTTTTATGTCTAGCAATTATAGCCTTAACCAAGATAACGATAGAAACTATACCAATGGTAATGAATTTAATATCGACATAGGTGGCAGTTATACTACGGTGCAAAATTGGGGTTTTGTAGCGCAACTTCGCTATAGAACAACTAAAGCTGATGAACGAAATAGTAATGCAATACCGAATACTGGGGGGGAGTGGGTGGATTTCATACCCAGCGTACAATATCGAATAAACGATAAGTCAGCAGTTAATTTAGGTGTTCGCATACCTCTTTATCGAAATTTAGACGGTGCCTTACAATTTACTACCTCTAGCGCTGCAACCTTAAGTTTTAGTTATGCGCTTTAAATGTTTTTACTTCGGCTTGTTATTTTTCAGTTTGGGTATTCAAGCAGAACAAATTCAAGCCAAAAACTTTTCACTTCACGATATACAAAATAATCGCGTGATCACACTGAATGACTATCATGGAAAAGTAATCTATCTCGACTTTTGGGCATCTTGGTGCAGTAGTTGCGCTAAAGCGTTACCCCTTTTTAAAAAATGGCATCAAGAATTAGGCGATGATTTTGTTGTAGTGTCAGTTAATGTTGATGAAGATAAAGCAGATGGACTTTTAATGGCACAAAAGTTTCAGCTTGATTTCCCCATAGGTTATGATGAAAATTTAGACGTCGCCAAGATGTACGGGGCTTCTGTATTACCTTTTTCTTTTATTATTAATCAAGATGGAGATATACATTACCGGCACGTCGGTTTTCAAGATACTGATGCAGTAAAGTTAAAAACCATAATCCAAAAACTATTGTCAAAATAGATTATGTTTTAGAGTCAAACCGCTTTAGATATTTAGCCGAAAGTAAACCTTAGGCAAACTTTTCTAGCATTGAATACAATACCGATTGATCAACGGGTTTAGATAAATACTCATTCATGCCGCTGGTAAAACATTTGTCACGCTCCCCCGACATGGCATTGGCGGTCAAAGCAATAATGGGGACAGTGGCGACAGGGGGTGATAACTGCCGAATTTGTTGTGTCGCTTGGTAACCATCCATGTTTGGCATTTGGCAATCCATTAAAATTAACGAATAAAAGCGCCCGTGTTTAGTTTCATGGTCGAGTATGCCTAAGGCTTCGACACCATCATTGACTATGTCAAATTTAATATTTCGCTGCTTAAGCATTTCACCTATCACCACCTGATTGATTTCGTTGTCTTCAACAATCAATACTTTTAGGTGACTTAGATCTGCTTTTTCCGGCACAAAATCAGCTGAGTCGATAGTTTGAGTTTCACTTTGGAATATTTCGATATTGATATTTGCCGTGAATATACTGCCCTTATTTAGGCCACTTTCGACTATTACATCACCACCCATTAGCTGGCAAATTTTGCGAGTAATAGATAAACCAAGTCCAGTGCCACCATATTTACGAGTAGTAGATTTGTCTGCCTGATTAAAGGGAGAAAATAGCAGGGTTTGCTGTTCAGTAGAAATCCCCACTCCGGTATCTTGCACTTTAATGGTTAAAGTGGCCTGATTGTCATCCTGCATCTTGAGTTCAGTTGAAATGATAACCTGGCCTTGGGGCGTAAATTTAATCGCATTTGAAAGTAAATTAGAACAAATTTGGCGAAGCCGTGTTGGATCAGTGATGGCGTGAATATTTTGAATTGAATCAAACCTTTTAGTTACCTCTAAAGATTTTTCCTTTACCAATGGATTAAAAATATCGACACAATTTGTCAGTAATTGATGGAGATCTACGGGCAGTTTTTCTAGTGTTAACTGGCCAGAGTCAACTTTAGTAAAATCTAAAATATCACTGATAATACCCAGTAATGATGTTGCACTGTCTTTGGCTAAACCTAAAAAGTGTTGTTGTTCAGTATTAAGAGGTGTACTGGTTAATATCTGCAACATGCCCAAAACACCATTGATAGGTGTGCGAATTTCGTGGCTCATATTGGCTAAAAATAAACTGCGTGATTCAAGTGCCAAAGTCAGTTCTTTGTGTCTATTTTCTAATTGCACACGAGAGTTAACCTGCTCAGTGATATCTTGAAAAGCACCAATTAATCTCACACATTGGGTATTTTCAAATTCGGCTCTGCCCTTAGACGCGACCCACCTTGCATTACCTTTTTGAGTCACAATTTCAAATTCACCAGAAAAATGGCCGCCTTGTTCTATCACTCTGTTAACTAACATAGTAATACGTTCTCGATTTTCTCCTGCTTTATAAAATTCTATGCCACTTGTTAAAGCAGGCTCGAAATCAGGGGCGACTTCATGAATTCTTTTGGTTTCATCTGACCAGTATACTTTTTCATTAATTAAATCAACTTCCCATGCGCCAACACCCGCCAACTGCCCCATTTGTTTCAAAATATCTTGTTGTCGCGCCATTTGTTTTTGTTGTTGTTGCAGTAACGTCAGTTTTTCATGTCGGGCAATTTCATTGCCCACCCAATGTGACAGTAACTCTACAAAGTCATGCTCTTCTTCGCTAAAGGGTTGTGTTCGCGCAGCACTTGCCGAAAAATTTATCGTGCCAAAGCGATTTCCCTCTACTAAAAGAGGGGCTCCAATGTAACTTTCTAACCCAAAGTTTAAATAACAGGGGTGTTGGGCTATATGGCTCTTACCTGCGTGATGAAAAGAAAGAGCTTGGTTGGTTGCTAAGGTATGTAAACAATAGGTTTCGGCAACGGGAAAAATGGTGCCAACTAGCAAAGAATTATCTGGAGATAGACCATGACGGACAATGTACTTGTCATCTTTTATCTGGCTAATAATAGCAAGCTCAAGTTGAAAATAACTCAGCCCAAATTCTAGCAAAGCATCCATTTTTTGCATGTGAGACAAATTACTATTTGAGGTGATTTGATACAACCCGTTTAGGTTTGGCATCATTTGTAAACTCCTTTTGCAAGTAAATGCTTACCTAATTTAAAATTGCACATAATTTTTAGTCTAGGTCGGTAATACTTGACTATATAGTGTAAATCAGCGACTGCAAATTCAATTTCATGATTCACATATACTGCTTTGAATACAAATAAGTTTATTTACATCAATATCCGAGCATAAAAAAACCGACACGAGTGTCGGTTTTTAATGTTTGAATTAACTATTCTGTCAATATTCGTTTTGTGTTGCTTGCTGCAAATAGAGATTAAAATTAGCTTGATTTGCTTCTTTTAATGATAAGCACTGCTTGGCTGAATATATAGCTATATCATAGCTGCGAGCCATGCCTTCAAAGTTTGCTTTTTTATCTGCATAGAATTTTTCTGCGAGTTTAATGTTGGCTGCATCACAAGATGTTGAGAAGTATTCTGGCATTCTGGCAATGTGATAGGCTGGCATTTTTTTCGACAGTGCTTCAAAGTTTTTATCTAACCAAGCATAAAATAGAGTCTGATCATCTAAACTACTCTTTGCGGCATAAACGTTGGTAATAGCGTTGGCTGGGCTCACATGATCAGACAAAGCAAAGTCTAAGGTTTTTACTATTTGTTGCTCATCGGTGAAAATCATCGCCCGGCTGACTGTACCGCGAATATTGGCATCGGTATTGGCCACATAAAAGTCTCTTAGAATGGTATACCAGTCTTGGTCACTAAAACGTGCCATATTTCGCAAGGCTCTTGTGGCAATGCTTCTGGGCACACTAGTAGGATCTTTCAGATATTTGTTGGCCAGTTCAGCACTGACTTGTTCTACTTTTGGGGTGTTGGCAAAACGACTTAAAATACCGTACACAGCCCCCCTTAAACGAGTGGTATCAGTTGAGTCACTAGGTTGATCTTCGACGCCTAAGCGTTCAAACCAAGGCATAAGTTTTTTAGCTGCAAACTGACCAAACATGGCTTCGTTATCTTTGTCTACTAGATACAGAAAGTCATTCAAAGTGCTAACAACGGCTCTACCAACCATAGGATCTTTGTCATCGACTAAGGCATCCATAACTGACATCATTTCGCCTAACTCGATTTCACCCGCTGAAAACAAGGCTTCTGTATTGTACAGGAGTGACTTTTTTTCGCGGGGGTTTAATACTGATATGTCGTCAAGCAAGGCTAAAAGTTGTTTCGATGAAACTTTCCAGCGCATATAACCCATGGCATTTTCGTTAGGGAAAATCCAATCTGCTTCAGCAAGATCACTGATTGTTGTTTTAGCAGAATTGAGGAACAAATTAGTACGAGATATTTTACCGTTTTTCTTATAACTAATGGCAAGTGGCACAATCCAAGTTTGCTCTTGTACTTCTGCACCTTTTAGATGATAGCGAGATTGGCTAACTTCACCATTTGCTGTAAATTCGACCAATGGATAACTTGGTTGTTCGAGGTAAGTTTTCATCATAGCCGGAACATCGAATTGAGCTACAGTGGATAGTACCTTCCAAAGGTCGTCAGCTTGGGCATTTTTAAATGCGTTGTTTTTCATATAGGTTTGAATACCTTTCTGGAAGGACTTTTCACCTACTAAGGATTCAATCAGTTGTAAAATAGACTCGCCTTTACTGTAATTTAAGCCAAGACCATCCATTACATCCGTTTGGCTTTTCACCACTTTTTTAACGGGTTTTACTGTAGGGCTAGCGTCGGCTCCAAAGGCTCCTTCTTGCACCAATTGGCCTTTGACGTTTTGCTCTGGATATAAATCCATCATCACTTTACTGGCCATCCAAGAAGCAAACGCTTCGTTTAGCCAAAGGTCATCCCACCAAGCCATGGTGACTAAGTTCCCGTACCACATATGTGCTAATTCATGGGCAATCACACTTAATGTGCCACTTTGCTCTGCTAAGCGAGGTTCGTCTTCTAGCAATAACAAACTACTGCGATAGGTCACTAGACCAACGTTTTCCATGGCTCCAAAAGTAAAGTTAGGCACAGCTACAAAATCTAACTTTTCGTAGGGATAAGGCGAACCAAAATAACTTTCTAGGTTTTGCAAAATTCCAGCAGTATGTTTGGCTGCAAACTTAGTGCGTTGTGCCTGTCCTTTGGGTGTGTATATTTTTCCTGGGACACTTAAATTTGGGATATCGTAAGCGTCCAATTCCCCCACAGCCAACGCCACTAAATAAGTCGGCATAGGTTTAGTTTTGTTAAATTCTACTGTTTGCCAGCCATCTTTGACAGTGCGCTTTTTCACTAAGGTATTAGACAATACAGTGTGTTTTTCAGGAGAGGTTATTGTGACTTGATAAGGAATCTTAAAGCTAGGTTCATCAAAACTCGGAAAAGCACGTCGTGCATACATATCTTCAAATTGTGTAAAGACATAGTTGAGGCCTTCAAACTTTGATAAATACATGCCATCTGATGCGGTATTGAATTTTCCATCAAATACAATATGCAAATGGTAACGGTCGGCCGCTATATTTTGGCTCGCTTTACCCTGTTGAATTTCATAGTCGTGGGACGTCACGGCAAGGGGAATTTTGCTATCACCTTGACTTAAGTAAGCTTGTTGAATGTTGAGATCTTTTTGGTAAAAGCCAATGGTATCTGTGGCCTTTGTCACATCAATTGTAATGGTGGTTTCACCACTAAATGTGGGGCTGTCTGGATCAATCTTTAAGGTAATCTGCTGAAAGCTAGGTTTAATAAAAGTGGATAATCGAAACGCAGTGTCTTTGGCATAGCTAGTGACTGAAATTGTCACACTTAGCAAAAGCCATGAACATAGATGTGTAAGCTTCATAAGGTTTTTCCTGAAGTATATTTTTATAGTGAGTACAGTGATTTTAATGGACGCACCCTAATTACATTTTAAAAAAAAGCAATATAGAAAAGGTTAACAAATGTGTACAAAGCATTATTGGTAGTCAAATGTATTGGTTTTCTTTTTGCTTTTACGTTTTTTGGGATGTTATCCGAATTCATTGATCCCTCACTTAAGGCAGCCTATGCTGATTACCTCATTTGCAAACACCGCATACATTTTTTGGAGTAAGCATGGCGGCATTCAAACTTATATTTTCGACATTTGTTTTAGTCTTTTTGACAACCACAGTAGAGGCAAAAAAGGGAGGACAGTTAGGACAATTTAATATTGAAAAAGATCTGCTACTGGCACAATTCGACAGTAAAACAGACGTTGATGATATCCATTCAATTGCAGCAACTGCAACAATGCTTGCAGATGAAAGATTTCAAAAGGTAAAATTTTATGCTGTTGCTGGCGCTTATGGTGATCAAGAGGGCTTATATGTCCCAGCTTCGAAATTATTTGAGTTATCTTTTGAAAGAAGATGGGTTAACGCGCATACCCAATATGATAAGTCGCTAACATTTGTGATTACTAAAGTGGCAGAAACCTTAGCGCTTTCAGGAAACATCTGGATCGCCGAAGCAGGGCAGTCTAATTTTACTGCTGATGTAATTCGTGCCATAAAACAACAACATCCCAATCTAGATACAACAACCAGGATAAAGGTAGTACAACACAGCAATTGGAATGAAAATTCCACCAATCCAGCGGATTTAGCGTATACAAAAGCAAACTCTGCTTATTTTAAAATTCCTGATGGCAACGCTAAAGATAACGGTACCCCCGGATTTAAGTCTCAGCAAATGCCAGATTGGCGTACTTATATCAAAGATCCGCGACTCGTTTCCATTTGGGAGTTAGCCATTTCTGTTGCCAATCAATATAACGGTGTTGCAGGTCGTTACAATAATCCCGCCATTGCCGATGGTGGCATTGATTTTTCTGATGTCGCTGAAATCTGCTGGATCTTTGGTTTTGAAACACTCACAGATGAAAACGCATTTTTTAAAGAATTTGCCAAAATGAAAGTTGATTCAAACTTATAAAATCAAAGGTGAAAACTAATAGCGGAATATAGAAAGGGACTAACTAAGGTAAACCTAGGCGCTGAAAACGCCTAGGTCAGTATTTGCTTATGCTGTAATAGGAAACGCATAATCCTCTAAGGTTTTTCTCAAAGCCAATTTATTGAGCTTGCCTGTAGCGGTATGCGGGAGTTCTTCAACAAACACAACATCATCTGGCATTGATAGTTTATGTAGTTTGTTTTGTAAAAACTCTAACATTTGTTCAGTTGTAACATTTGCACCAGCCTGGCGTACTACAACTAATAATGGACGCTCAGTCCATTTGGGGTGATAACGCCCTATGGCAGCAGCTTCGGCAACATCTGGGTGACTAACAGCGGCATTTTCAATTTCTATTGAACTGACCCATTCTCCACCGGTTTTGATAACGTCTTTGGTGCGATCGGTAATTTGCATATAACCTTGGGGGTTAATTGTCGCTACGTCACCCGTATCAAACCAACCCAATTCATCCACTGGGCATCCTTCTGAGCCAGGTACTTGTGACAAACCATAATAACCACTGGCTACCCAAGGGCCTCGGACTTTAAGGGCACCAAATGCCACGCCGTCCCAGGGCAACTCTTGATTGTTGTCATCGACTATACGCATTTCAATACCAAATACGCCGCGGCCTTGTAAACATTGTAAATCGATTAACTCTTCATCAGTCAAATCATCCATGCCAGCTTTTTTGCAGAATATAGTACCAAGAGGACTCGTTTCGGTCATGCCCCAGCCTTGGATCACTTCTATATTATGCAGATGCTTAAAACGTTCGATAATAGTTCTAGGACAAGCCGCACCACCAACACTGACACGGGTCATAGTAGGAATGGTTTTACCGGTTTTTTCCAGATAATCGAGTAGTGCCAACCATATGGTAGGTACCCCTGAACTAAACGTCACTTTTTCGGTTTCAATTAGGTTTTGCAGTGATTCACCATCGGCCATTTTAGGCCCAGGCATCACCATCTTCGAACCTGCCATTAATGACGCATAAGGTGCTCCCCATGCATTAACATGGAACATAGGTACTATGGGTAGAGTGGTTTCTTTGTAAGAAGCCGCAACCACGTCAGGCATACTTCCACCTAATGCATGTAATACCGTAGAGCGATGGCTATAAACTACACCTTTAGGATTACCAGTTGTACCTGAGGTGTAACACATAGCGCTGGCAGTGTTTTCATCAAACTCAGGCCATTCAAAGGCAGTAGACTGCTTACTCAATAGAGTTTCGTAACACATCACGTTTGGCAAAGTTGTAGCGGGCATATGGGCTTCATCGGTTAAAATGATGTAACCCTCGACTTTAGGAAGGTGGTCTTTTAACGCCTCTAGCAAAGGAACTACTAATAAATCAACAAAGATAAATCTGTCTTCAGCGTGATTGATAATGTAGGTCACTTGCTCGGGGTACAATTTAGGATTGATTGTATGGCACACCATGCCACTACCGGATACCCCATAATACAGTTCAAGATGGCGATAATCGTTCCACGCTAAGGTACCAATACGATCACCAAACTTAGCACCTAACTCGACTAAAGCATTAGCCAACTGACGACTACGATTAGCAAAATCTTTATAGGTATGCCTATGTCTAGGGTTATCTGCTGTGACAGAAACAATCTCTGAATCCGGAAAGTTCTTGTCCGCGTGTCTGAGTATGGAAGAGATCATTAACTGGGTATTCATCATCAAGGCTTGCATATGTTTTCCTTTAATTTATCTGTATCTATAAAAGTACAAAGCGTTCGAACCACAGAGAACACAGAGCGCTGCGCTACACAGAGAAAAGCGACTAGATTGTTAAGACCTACATGTCTTTTCTCTGTGCTCTTTGTGTGCTCTTTGTGTGCTCTGTGCTCCTTGTGTCCTCTGTGGTAAGAGTTATTTTTGTATTTCTGAGCTCGTAGCTACCAGCTCGCAACTTTTTCTTACCAAGCGGTCACACCGCCATCTATCGCTATGGTTTGCCCAGTCATATAAGAATTACCCGGCGACAAAATTAACAACATGGCGTTCACCACTTCTTGAGGATTAGATAACCGCTTCATAGGTGTACCTCTTGCCAACTGTGCTTGACCTTCCTCTGAAGCAAGTTCACCTAAAATAGCGGTAGGGCTGTAAAAAGGACAAATTGCATTGCAGCGCACGCCTTTTCTGGCGTATTCCACTGCGGCGGTTCTGGTTAAACCTACAACCGCATGTTTGGCAGCTGCATAGGCGCCACCTTTAGGGGCGCCACCTAAACCAGCTAAAGAACTGATATTCAACACATGGCCTTCGCCTTGTTTAAGCATCGCCTCAATTTGGTATTTCATTCCGAACAACACACCATTGACGTTGACGTTAAATTGGCTGTGCATAGTGTCTTCAGTCAATTGATGTAAAGGTGTCATTTCGTGGGCAATGCCCGCATTGTTGACACCAATATCCACCTGTCCAAACTTTTCTAGTGCACTATCAACCATCTGTTTACAGTCTTGTTCTTTGGATACATCACACAACATCGCGATTGCGTTGTTTTGGTCGGGTAGGGAGGCCAAAGTTACATCTAGGTTTTGTTGGTTGATATCACTTATCACCAATTTACAACCACGTTTGGCAAGACCTTGTGCTAATAAACGACCAAAACCGCCGCCCGCACCTGTAATCAAGGCGACTTTTCCGCTGAAATCTAATAACTCATCCATTAATTGGTTCCTGTTCTTTTATAACTAAAAATTTAAAGTGGGTTGGCATGTATAAAGCTTAGTAGTACTTTGGCGAGTTCTTCGCCTTTATCCTCTTGTAGGAAATGCCCGCCTTGCTCAATAGTGGTATGGGCTTGTCCTTCACAGCCAGGAATCAGTTTGTGCATAATTTTGTCGCCTCCTGCTGTAACGGGGTCTGAATCACTAAATGCGGTGATAAAAGGCTTGTTGAATTGTTGCAGTGATTGCCATGCCAGTCTGTTGGCTTGGCTGGCCGGGTTATCTGGTGTAGTGGGCACAAGTAAAGGAAATTGTCTTACACCCGCTTTATAGGTTTCATCAGGAAATGGGGCATCATAGGCGGCTAACACGTCAGGGCTTAAGGAGCTAACAGTGGCGCCTTTTATAATGCCAGCCACAGGAAACACGTCTACTTCCTGAGAAAAAGTTTGCCACTTCAAAAAGGCGTCACTGGCACCATGGTCGCCAGTAGGCAGCATAGTGTTGGCAGCCAACACTCGTGCAAATAAATCTGCATGCTCTGCAACCAAACGTAACCCCAATAAGCCACCCCAATCTTGGCATACTAAAGTGATGTCCTTTAGGTCCAATTGCAGGATAACTTGGCGTACCCAATCTAGATGCCGCTGAAAGGTATAGTCGCTCCTTTCAGTGGGTTTGTCTGATTTACCAAAACCGATTAAATCAGGTGCAATGACTCGATAACCGGCTGCCACCACGGGCGCTATCATTTTACGATATAGATATGACCAACTAGGCTCACCATGGAGCATTAAAACAACCTCAGCGTCTTTTGGGCCTTCATCAATATAGTGGAGTTTGAGTGAACCGCCTTCACAATCATCTACTTGCAAAAAGTGAGGGGGGTAACAATAGTCTGTTATCGGTTCAAAACAGTGTTTAGGCGTGGTCAAATACTGCAATCTAAGTCTCTCGATGTAATAATTTTGTAAACTACTTGTTGTCTAGAACATCAAATGCGTCACGAAAAGTCAACTTGCTCAGACTAATGCAGAATTATCCATTTAATGAATAGATTCGCTGCTAATTGCTCTCACTTTGAATTCATTGCTAATAATCCCTGCTTATTCTTCAGTATAAAATCAATAAATTAGAATGATTAGGGCGGGTAGCCTAGTATCCGTTGGTAAATATTAAGCTGGTAAGAGGTCTATATGAGTCAAATTGAATCACAAGCTGCTGTTGGTTATGAGCTAATTGAAACCCCATCTGCAAATAAAATTGCAGCGTTATGGATGCAAAATCCCCCTGTTAATGCTTTGTCTAAATCTGTACGGGTTGGATTAATCGAGCATTTAAATACAGCCATTGCTGATGAGTCAGTTGAAGTGATTGTTATTTCATCTAAACAAAACTTGTTCTCTGGCGGCGCGGATATTAGCGAGTTTTCTGGTGGCGATTTAGAGCCTAACTTACCTGTAGTGTTAGATGTAATTGAAAATTCACCTAAGCCGGTAGTGGCAGTGTTAAACGGCCCTGCGTTTGGTGGTGGTTTAGAAGTGGCGTTATCTTGTCACTACAGAGTGACCTTTGCTTCTAATAAAGTGGGCTTGCCAGAAGTGAATCTAGGTATTTTACCTGGAGCGGGCGGCACTCAACGTTTACCTCGATTAGCGGGCGTGCAGCAAGCGCTGGATATGATTGTTTCTGGCCGTCCTGTTGCCGCTAAGAAGTTACCTGGCGTGTTTGATGTTGTAGTAGATGCGCCTGAAACCTTATTGAGTAGTGCTTTGGCGTTTTGCGAAAAAGTCATTGCAGAGGGTAGCAAGGTACGGAAAACCTGTGATGTGCAAATTGATGCAAGCACGGCTCCTAAAGAGTTATTTGCTCAATATCGTCAAGGCTTAGCCACAAAAGCCAGAGGCTTTTTTGCTCCTGAGCGTTGTATTCAAGCAGTTGAAGCATCGGTTGCATTACCTTTTGCACAAGGTTTAGTGCGCGAAGGTGAGTTGTTTATGGAGTGCATGCGCTCTAAAGAGGCACGTGCACAGCAGCATTTCTTCTTTGCTGAACGCGCCGCCTCTCATGTGAAAGACTTTAACAAAGATACCCCAGTAAGAGACATCAAAACCGTCGGTATTATTGGCGCAGGCACTATGGGCGGCGGCATTGCCATGAACTTTGCTAACGCGGGTATTCCTGTGATTATGCTTGAGCTTAAACAAGAAGCTTTAGACAAAGGTTTGGCGTTAATTCGTAAAAATTACGAAAACTCAGCGAAAAAAGGCAAACTCACCGCAGAGCAAGTTGAAGACAGAATGGCATTATTAACTGGCTCTACTGAATACGCATCATTAAGTAATGTGGATTTAGTGATTGAAGCGGTATTTGAAAAAATGTCTGTGAAACAAGAAGTCTTTAAAGCATTGGATGCAGTCTGTAAACCTGGTGCAATCTTGGCTTCTAATACCTCAACTTTAGATATTGATGAAATAGGTGAGGCCACTAAACGCCCTGAAGATGTGATTGGTTTACATTTCTTCAGCCCTGCCAATGTGATGAAGTTATTGGAAGTGGTTAAAACCAGTAAAACGTCTCCTGAAGTCATTAAAACTACCATGAAAATGGCTAAGAAAATCAACAAGGTGGCTGTGCTTGTTGGAGTGTGTTTTGGATTTGTGGGTAATCGCATGATCGAAACATATGGCCGTGAAGCAAATCGCATGATGCTTGAAGGTGGCACGCCAGAACATATCGATAAAGTTATTTACGACTTTGGTTTGCCTATGGGGCCTTTCACTATGGGTGATATGGCGGGGCAGGACATCGGTGCTTTTGTACGCGAATCACGCCGTGAATTTATCAAGCATGATCCTACTTACTGTGTTTTAGCTGACAAGCTAGTGGAACAGGGCAGAGTAGGACTAAAAGCTGGTAAAGGTGTGTATTTATACGAAGCAGGTAACCGTAAACCCATTCCTGATCCAAGTGTGCTTGAGTTAGCAAAACAGGTTGCTGCAGATTTAGGCGTGGCGCAACGAGACATCAGCGATAAAGAAATTATCGAACGAATTATTTTCCCTATGATCAACGAAGGTGCGTTGATTTTAGAAGAAGGTATTGCTGCTAAATCTAGCGATATCGATGTGATTTATGTCTATGGTTATGGTTTCCCTGTTTATCGCGGTGGGCCTATGCAGTATGCCGATGAGATTGGTTTGAAAACTGTGTATGACGCTATGTGTAAATATCGCGACGAGTTAGGCGAGCACGGTAAAAACTGGTTTGAACCAGCGCCATTATTGAAAAAATTAGCAGAGCAAGGCAAACGATTCGCTGACTTATAGTCATCGATATTTGCTTTACTATTAACGAATTAAAGAATATTTAAAAAGAGAAATTTATGAAAGAAGCAGTCATAGTATCAACCGCAAGAACTCCCATTGGCCGTGCCTATAAAGGTGCATTTAACAATCTTGAAGCGCCAAGTTTAGGTGGCCATGCTATCCGTGAAGCGGTCAGAAAATCTGGTATTGATCCCGCTAGTGTCGATGACGTCATTATGGGCAGTGCGTTAACCCAAGGTAGCGGCGGTATGAACATAGGTCGACTAGCTGCACTTGCTGGCGGTTTACCTACTTCAGTATCTGGAATGACCCTTGATCGTCAATGTAGCTCAGGTATGTATGCCATCGCCACAGCCGCAAAACATATCATTACTGATAATGTACCCATCATGGTTGCTGGTGGATTAGATTCGATTAGTTTGGTGCAAAACAAAGCGATGAACACTCACCGTATGGTGGATCCCGCTTTGGCTAAAATGCACAAAAACATTTATATGCCTATGCTACAGACAGCTGAAGTGGTAGCCGCTCGTTACGGCATTAAGCGTGACGTTCAGGACGAATACGCGTTTCAAAGCCAAATGCGCACAGCTGCGGCGCAGGAAGCAGGCAAGTTTGATGACGAAATTGTTCCGGTTACTGCAACTAAAGTTATTATTGACCGTGAAACTAAAGAAGAAAGCTTCCAAGAAGTGACGCTTAGTAAAGACGAAGGTAACCGCGCTGAAACCACATTAGAAGGTTTACAAAACTTAAAACCTGTTATTGAAGGTGGTGTGATCTCTGCAGGTAATGCGAGTCAGTTGTCTGACGGTGCATCTGCCAGTGTCATCATGAGCAGTAAACTGGCTGAACAACAAAACCTCACGCCTTTAGGTGCCTATCGCGGTATTGCGGTTGCAGGTTGTGAACCCGATGAAATGGGTATTGGCCCAGTTTTCGCTATTCCAAAATTACTGAAGCAACATGGTTTAACCATGAACGACATTGGTTTATGGGAACTTAACGAAGCCTTCGCTGTGCAAGTGTTATATTGCCGCGACAAGTTAGGTATTGATGACAATATTTTAAATGTAAACGGTGGCGCTATTTCTATAGGTCATCCTTACGGCATGAGTGGCGCACGTATGGTTGGTCACGCCTTGATTGAAGGTAAACGTCGTGGTGCTAAATATGTGGTTTGTACTATGTGTATTGGTGGTGGTATGGGTGCTGCAGGTTTATTCGAAGTTTACTAAAACACGCATCTAGTGACGCGCTAGGAGCAATGTGCTCCTAGCGGAAAGATCCGAAAAAAGTGACAGATAAAAAATAAGTAAAAGAGTTAAGAGGTACGTTATGCAATATTTTAAGGCCCCACAAAAAGAAGCCTTATTCGTGATGAACGAATTATTAGGTTATGAAAAGCATTATGCAGATTTGGGGTTTACCGATGCCTCCCCAGATATGGTTGAAGCCATTTTTTCAGAAGCGGCTAAATTTGCCGAAAATGTCTTAGCACCCATCAACGCCAGCGGTGATGCAGAAGGGTGTAAGTGGGAAGATGGAGTAGTGACCACACCTACTGGTTTTAAAGACGCTTACCAACAATATGTTGACGGTGGCTGGACAGGGATGACACATCCTGAAGAATTTGGCGGTCAAGCACTGCCTTATTCGTTAAACAGTGTGATGGCAGAATGGTTTTCATCAGCGAATCACTCTTGGGCAATGTATCCGGGTTTGAGTCAAGGTTGTATTGAAACTTTAAAAGAGCACGGTACGCCTGAACAACAAAAAATGTTTTTACATAATCTTGTTGGTGGCAGTTGGACTGGCACCATGTGTTTGACTGAACCTCATTGTGGCTCTGATTTGGGGATGCTGAAGTGTAAAGCCGAACCCAATGCGGATGGCAGTTACAGCCTCACAGGAACCAAGATTTTTATCTCGGCTGGTGAGCATGATATGTCTGAAAATATCGTACATATCGTTATTGCACGTTTACCCGATGCACCAAGTGGTACTAAAGGTATTTCTTTGTTTGTGGTACCTAAATTCCACGCAGGTCCCGAAGGCGAAAAATTAGAGCGAAATGCAGTTTCTTGTGGGTCCATCGAACACAAAATGGGTATCAAAGGATCGGCAACTTGTGTGATTAATTTTGATGGCGCCAAAGGTTATTTAGTAGGTACCGAAAACCGTGGGCTTAACTGTATGTTCACTTTTATGAACTCGGCGCGTATTGGCACAGGTTTAGAAGGTTTATCTGCCTCTGAAGCGGCTTTTCAAGGCGCATTAGCGTACGCCAAAGATCGTTTGCAATTTAGAGCCATGACAGGTGTTAAAAACCCTAACGGTCCAGCAGATCCCATTATTAACCACCCTGATGTACGTCGTATGTTGTTGACTCAAAAAGCCTTCGCTGAAGGTAATAGAGCGTTAGCTATCTACGCCATGAAGTTGGTGGATGTGACTCAAGCTAGCCAAGATGAAGCAGCTAAAAAATTAGCAGAATCAAAATTAGCCTTGTTAACACCTATTGTTAAAGCATTCCTCACAGAAACGGCTCAAGAATCCACAAGTTATGGTATGCAGGTATTTGGTGGTCACGGATTTATAGCTGAATGGGGTATGGAGCAACTAGCTCGTGATACCCGTATTTGTACAATGTACGAAGGCACAACAGGTATCCAAGCAATTGATTTATTAGCCAGAAAAGTGGTTGGATCCAAAGGCAAGTTATTAAATTTATTTACTGACGAAGTCAAAGAATACTGTAAGAGTATTCGTGATAAAAGCCAGTTTAATGCTTGGTCTAACAGTATTGATAAACATTGTGATGAATGGCACCAAATTACTGAAGACATTATGCAAAGATCAGCGAGTAGCCCTGCAGAACTAGGTGCTGCTTCAGTTGATTATTTGATGTACTCCGGTTACGTTGTGGTTGGGTATTTTTGGCTTAAAATGGCTGTTGTAGCGCAACAAAAACTTGATGAGGGCACAGGCGATCCAGAATTTTATAAAGCGAAATTGCATACCGCTAAATTTTATTTTGATCGTTTATTAACTCGCACACGTTCTTTAGTATCTGCAATGGAATCCGGTGCAGATAATTTAATGAACATGGAAGAAGAACAGTTCAATATTGTTTAAGCTTTTTTGGGGGTGACCCTTTTAATATTATAAGAAGCTAAGCAGGGAAATAAAAAAAGCGGACAATGTAGATTGTCCGCTTTTTTTTTGAGTAAATAAGTGAGCATAGCCATGAAACATCACACAATCGCTATTGAAAGCGTTTCTCTCCATTATGTTGAAGCTGGGGATCAAAACACCAGTCGTCCGCCACGGCAGACCATTATCTTTTTGCATGGTTTCCCAGAATACTGGGGCACTTGGCATGCACAGTTAGCGTATTTTTCTAAAGATTATCGGGTTATTGCCCCTGATTTACCAGGTTACAATTTAAGTGATAAACCTCAACAGCAGTCATTTTTTGCAGTGCCTAACCTCATTCAGTTTATGGCTAAATTTATTCAAAGTGTGGCATCACAAGAAAAAGTTATTTTAGTGGCCCACGATTGGGGCGGAGCAATAGCCTGGCCACTTACTGCATTTTTTCCTCAGCTTATCGAGAAGCTGGTCATACTGAATGCGGCGCATCCAAGCATTTTTACGCGTGAAATGATAACTAACCCCAAGCAACGCCAAAAAAGTGAATATATTCATGAATTAATTGCGCCAGACGGCGAGGCAAAACTAACGGCCAATCATTTCCAATATCTCAAAGAGAAAATATTTGCTGGTATGCGAGAGGGCGCGTTAGATGAAGCGCAGCAACAGGCTTATGAGCAGGTTTGGTCTCAGCCCGGTGCGGTTAATGGTATGTTGCAATATTATCGAGCTATGCCTCAATTAGCCCCATCTGAGAAAGCAACGACTAATGCTAATGGACCAGTAGTAGCCGCAGCCCAAATGAAAATACCTAATATCCGTATCACTTGCCCAACGCTAATATTGTGGGGTGAACAAGATCAAGCTTTTGTGAAGCAGAATGTGGATGGGGTAGAGGAGTATGTGCCCAATGTGCGGATTAAACGATTTGCTAATGCTAGCCATTGGTTGCAACATGAATTACCAAATGAAGTGAATCACGCAATGGATGATTTTCTTAAAACCACTAAAAGCATTTGAACCACTGGGCACTTTGGTTGCTTCGAGTCGGGTGCCGCACACAGAACGCTGGGTTCATAGAAGCGCAGAGGTAAAAGTGATGGGTGTTGAGTTCTCTGTACCTTTCTTAGTCGCTGAGGTTACTTTTTTTATATTCACCCATAAAAAAACGGCCTCAAAAGAGGCCGTATTCCTAAGGTAAGCTACTTTCTGTTTAAAGAGAATGCTACTTACCAACCATGTTGAACGTGTCGCTGGCCGAAGCCAAGTTCGTT
>NZ_CAXBNC010000014.1:0-138101 GCF_963977085.1 uncultured Paraglaciecola sp.
GGACACCGCCCTTTCACGGCGGTAACAGGGGTTCGAATCCCCTTGGGGACGCCAAATATCAAAGCCGCTTAAGTAATTAAGCGGCTTTTTTATTGCTTTGAAAATACTGATAACCCAAGGGGGAGGCGGTAAAAACACAAGAGTGGAGTAATCTTTATGACTTTCATAACTGCCATCTTTTTGCATAATTGCAATTAATGGCTTATACCAATTACATCAAAGCACGCGGTCAATTAGGCAAAATATTTTTAAAAACAAATGTTTGACGCTGCTATGTTTAGTTGAAGGTTGTATTAATTTTGGTCAAGCTATAATTTATATTGCCGATATTTCTACTTGTTACATTACTGTTGTAAGGGGCTTTATTCGTGACAATTAATGATCTTTCCATCCGCGCTAAATTTGCCATTCCTTTGTTATCTATCACCTTAATGTTAATCCTAGTCAGTATACTGAGTCTTTGGTCTAATAATAAACTGACTCAAAATGTCGATAGATTGTCAGATACCTTCCTTAATTCCATTGAAGACGCGTTAAATGCGGATCGGGATTTATACCAAGCGTTAACTGCTAGCCAAAACTATTTGCTTAAAGTAAGCCTTGGAAATCAAGATGCCAGTGGTGAAATAGACAGTTTTAATGAAAATGCAAAACAAGCGCTTGACCGTATGAATAGTGCCAGAGCACTTTTAAAGGACTACCCAGAAGTTGAGCAGTCTATTGCATCCTTTGAAGCTCACTACAAAGCTTGGCTCTCAGAAGCGCAAAAGGTCTTTACTTTGGCAGATGCAGGTAACATAAAAGAAGCGGTGGAGTACGGCAGTAATCAAGTATTAGAAGATTTTGAATTGCTCAGAACCGATTACGATTTAATGGGCAGCAAAGCTAAAGCTGTCGCCGATAGGTTGACCTTAGAAGCCAAAGAGTCGAGCAGTTTTAAACAAACTATTTTATTGATACTAATTCTGTTTTCTTTGATTGTATGCGTAGTCAGTGTGGTGGTTGGCCCTAGACTCGTGACTACGCGAGTATTCGAACTAAATGATGTTATAAAAACTATAAGTGATGGGGAAGGGGATTTACGCTCGCGATTAAATACTAAAGGTAAAGATGAGTTGGCAACACTTGCACAGACCTTTAATGGACTTATGTCTAATTTACAAACCTTAATTATCGCCATTAAAAAGGATGCTGTGACACTTGATAACGTTGTGGACGATTTAAATGGTTCGACTAAAAAAAATCAAACAATTTCAGAAGACCAGTCTATAAATTTGCATCAAATTTCAGATGCAATGACACAAATGGGGCAAGCTATTCATGAAATTGCCCGCAATGCTCAAGTTGCTCAAAGTGAAACAGAAACAGTGAAACACAACACCGCCATGTCTACAGAAATTGTAGGCGAGACGGCTGTCAATATTAATCGATTATCTGACGCCATACTTTCTGCGAAAGAAGTCATTGGAAAACTCGCTACTGAGTCTAATCAAATCGTTCAAGTACTGGATGTTATTCGTTCTATTGCAGATCAAACAAATCTGTTAGCCCTCAATGCAGCGATAGAAGCTGCAAGAGCGGGAGAATATGGTCGTGGTTTTGCTGTGGTGGCAGATGAAGTTAGAACTTTGGCCAGTCGAACACAAAAATCTACTGAAGATATTCAAAAAATGATTGGTGGCTTGGAGCACGGTGTGGAAGAGGCTGTGAATGCTATTACTACTGGTTCGAGTCAAGTGGAAGATGTAGTAAACATGTCGCAACGACTAAATGACTCACTAAAATTGGTAAACGATTCGGTCACTGAAACTACTGGCATCATTATTCAGATAGCAGCGGCTACCGAAGAGCAAAGTGAAGTAGTCGATGATATTAATCGAACCATTGCATTACTCAATGGACTGTCTAACGAGAGTAATGAAGTCATTGTACAAACTAACACTGTTACCACTAATATTTCTCATTTAGCTAAAGATTTAAATGGCAATGTGGGACGTTTTAAAGTTTAAGCGAGTGCTAAAACATTAATAGCACTCCGTTTACGTAAAAATATGAACTATGTATTGTCACGAAGCGTTTTTGTTTGGCTATGACAATATACAATATCACTCATCGTCATCTGATTGTATTGCTTCAATATTTATAATGTTGGAGCGATTTAGGGTAATTTTAAAGCGTTGGCTTTGTTGTTGATTTTGGTTATCAGTGTGCATTAAAACAAGGTTGATTTGGTAACGACGTTCAACCGCTTGTTTGGTTATTTTACTGTTGTCGAGTGAATATAATCGGCCTTCCCCTTTTTTTAAGAAACGAATAAAGGGGGTTAAATTAAAATAAATAGTTTGTTGAATTTCATCGTAGCCGGGTAAGAAACTTTTAACGTTAACTTTAGTATCGCTACGAAAATGCAGTAATTGTGCTGCTTGCTTGTTTTGTTGTCGTCGAGTTTGCAGCAACTTATCTACTTGTTTGGGTAAATCTTTATTGCGAATGTATTCAAGCCAGATAGTTTGACTTGCGACCCGTGTTTTATTAATGCTATGACTGTAAATTATTTTCCATTTCGGCAGTCCTTTTTGAATCCACCGCCAAATGATACGGGTTATATCGTCCTTAAATATTTCCCTTAATCCGTAAATAACCCCCAACATACCAACCAATGCAATAGTGACTTCTGTAAAGTTAGTACGAGCGTTTAACACTAGCGCCATCACAAAAGTCATAATTAAGGCTGTAACGGTTCCACGCACTGCACGGTTTAAACTGGTATTAAGGTTTTTAAAGTCTTTTTGAAATACCACTCCATATTCAATTAGTCGCTGTAGTAATCGCATTTTATTGGTGATGCGATTTGGGTCCTCTAAGGTGACGTGTGAATTATAATGGTTCTCGTGGCGGTATTCATTTTCGCTACGGCAAAAGGCCAATAGAAAGTTTCTCTCACTGGTAAATTCACTACTTTTTGGGGCTCTCGATAGCAGTTTTAAAAATGATTGTTCTACTTGCCAACTGAGGTAGTTATCGGCATTTTCAAAATATGCCTTTAGCTTTTGATCGGGAGGTGTATACCTTCTAAGCTTTTTTAGTAATCCAGAAATTTGCTCTGCTATCTCTATAGCTTGGGGATAAAAATCCTCACTCTCTTTAAGCTTAAGGGTTTGTTTTATATCGGTATCTAAGGCAATACGAATTTGATAGGAAAACAGATTGAGGTTTAAGCGGTAATCACTTTGTTCTCCTTTTTGTTGGCTAATAAAACGACTTCGTACTAAAGGTAAATGCAGTTGATCTGAATAGTAAGCACTGCGGCTTTGTATACTGCTATGAAAATAGTGTTCTTCTGTTAAGGTTTTAGAGCTAATACCCATTTCATCCGGTAACGAAAAATATAGGTCGAACCTTTGCTGATCACTAGGCAATAACTGGTAACTGACTTTTAAAGAAAGATTTTCATCTTGGGTGAGTTTAATTTTATTCACTAATACTAGGTTCTCCTTGTTAGTTATTTTACTAAGTCTAGGGCGAATAATTATGCCTTAATTTTACCTTACAAAGGCGTTTCATTTAAATAAACCTTGCCTAAAGATAGTAAACTCGATTTAAACGGTTTTGGTCAACAGTATTTTTTGCAGCGAGTCCTAACGTATTTTTTAAAATTGCATGCTATAAAAGAACTTGGCGATCATCTATTCAAAAGCAAAGGGAAGTAACTATGAGTCGAGTCACAGGAATTGGCGGTATTTTTATCAAAGCACAGCATCCAGAAAAATTGCAGCAATGGTATAAGCAACATCTTGGAATAGACGTTCAGGTATGGGGCGGCACGTCATTTCGCTGGGTAGATAGTGCTGGCAACCCCACCGCTGGGACGACAGCTTGGATGATAGGTGATGGAGGCAATTTTGCACCAAGTGAAGCGCCCTTTATGGTCAACTATAGAGTATCCGATTTGTTAGTTCTGTTGGAAACACTGCGCGCTGAGCAATGCGAGGTGCTGGAGAAAACAGAAGAATCAGAATATGGAAAATTTGGTTGGGTTATGGACCCTGAAGGAAACAAGGTTGAATTATGGGAACCCCCTGCTGAAGAATAAAATTTTGGATTACCCTGAGGTCAATTTACTGAGCCAAAGGCGAATAAAACGTTGCTGTAGTCAGGCTATAGAACAAGTATAATTACTTATAGGTATATTTATTGGTTCTTTTTGAGTCTTGATTTACCAATGAAAATATAAGGTTTTACTGAGCTCTTTTGGAATAAATGAAAAACTTCAAAAATTAGTATACAAGACTTTTTGACACTTCTTGTCGCAGCTATAACTAAATAGGATAATGCCAGTATGCAATATCAACGACACGGTTTATCTATCGGAATTGAAAGAACAGGCAGTGAGTTTTTTCTTTCATTAAAAGCCCAAGGCACCTTAACTCACAAAGATTATGAAATTATTACTCCGTTAATTGATTCTGCATTGTCTGAAGTTAAGGAGCCAAAAGTGAAAGCCCTTATTGATGGCACTGAGTTGCAAGGGTGGGACGTCAGGGCAGCCTGGGATGATTTTAAAATAGGCTTAAAGCACGGTAATGAGTTTACAAAAGTGGCCATTTATGGGAATAAAAAGTGGCAAGAGTTGGCTGCGAAGGTCGGTAGTTGGTTTATTTCTGGCGACATTCAATATTTTGATAATGAAGTAGATGCAATTGCTTGGCTCAAAGCATAATTTTATATAAACATGGCATAATCGCCAAAATATAGTCACATCCCCCAGTGCATGCATCAATTAACTTGTGTGTACTACTAATTTAGCCTCTAACCTTAGTCAGGACACAAAACAATAAATGATAGATTATATAGCTGTTTTTATTACTTTTTTTGCTGTTATCGATCCCATAGGCACTATACCTGTGTTCTTAGCGGTAACAGATAAATATGAACCGAAAATAAAACGTCGTGTTGCCTTATTAGCAACAATTGTTTCGGCGTTTATCTTGGTGTTTTTTATTGCCGCTGGCGAGATATTATTGCGGGCTTTATCTATCCCACTTCCTGCATTTCAAATATCTGGAGGCATAGTGTTATTTCTATTTGCACTCAATATGATCTTTGGTGAAAGTAAACCTGAAGAAGAAATAAAATTGCTATCACAATCTCATAAAGAAACGGCAATTTTTCCATTAGCTGTCCCTTCAATTGCAAGCCCTGGGGCAATGTTAGCAGCGGTATTATTGACAAAAAACGCAGTGTTTACTGTGTGGGAGCAAATGCAAACGGGCTTAGTTGTGTTGTCGGTTTTGTTACTGACTTATGTATTGATGTTACTTTCTGGTTTTATCGTGCGTTTTATTGGCAGTAGCGGTGCCAGTGTAATCAGTCGGGTAATGGGGCTGATCCTTACATCTATCGCCACAACCAATATTTTATCTGGGTTTCATGATTATAACGTTTTATTGAAATCTTAAAGGCCTAAACAAACCTAACATTTGTAGGGGCGTTTAGGATGCCTTGGGTAGATGATACAAAATGGGTGTGAAGTATTGAGTAGTGTGATATTTAACTACTCAGTACTTCAGCAACCCAAAGTGAATACCCTCGTTTAACTGTTATAAAAACGACAATAACTCAGGGTCTAGTTGCATCAATGTTTTTGGATCAGCCATCATAGTTTTCGCTAATGATTTGGTTCTTGGCAATAAACGTTCAAAATAAAACTCAGCAGTTTTAATTTTAGCTCGATAGAAGTCGCGGTTTTCAACTTCACCGGCTAATTTTTCGTAAGCAGTTTGTGCCATTTGTGCCCAGAAATAACCCATAATGATATAACCAGAGTACATCAAATAATCCACTGAGGCTGAACCCACAAAATCTCTGTCATTTTTAGCTTTAAGGGCTAAACGCATAGTATATTGCTGCCAGTTGGCAACGTTTTTACTTAATGCCCATACATACTTATTCATTTGACGTTTGTGAGGGTTTTTAGAGATCATACTTTTATCTTTGCAGAAAACTAATATCTCTTTGCTGAACGCTTTTAACGATTTTCCACGGGTTAGTAATACTTTACGGCCCAATAAATCTAGTGCTTGAATCCCTGTTGTGCCTTCATACAAGGTTGATATACGCACATCGCGAACAATCTGCTCCATGCCCCATTCTTTGATGTAACCATGGCCTCCAAACACTTGCATTCCATGACTGGCACTTTCACAACCTAATTCTGTTAAAAAGGCTTTAAGAATGGGAGTGATGAAACCCAATCTATCATCTGCATTTTTACGTGCTTCTTCAGTTTTGGCCATCTCGATTTCATCAGCAATTTTAGCCGTGTAATACACCATGGCACGTCCGCCCTCGGCGATGGCTTTTTGAGTCATCAACATTTTGCGAACATCAGGATGTACAATGATAGGATCTGCAACTTTATCCGGGAATTTTTTACCGCTTAAGGCACGCATAGATAAACGGTCTTTGGCATATAATAGTGAGTTTTGATAAGCCAATTCCGACGCGCAGACACCTTGTAAGGCCGTTCCTACACGAGCAGTGTTCATAAAGGTAAACATACATTCTAAACCTTTATTTTCAGGGCCTATCAACACACCTTTAGCGTTATCAAAGTTTAACACTGCAGTAGATGAGGCTTTGATCCCCATTTTATCTTCAATGGCGCCACAAGTGACATTATTAGGCTCGCCTAAGTTTCCTTGAGCGTCGACTTGGATTTTTGGCACAATAAACAATGAAATACCACGCGTGCCTTCAGGCGCGCCAGGGAGGCGGGCTAAAACGATATGAATGATGTTCTCTGTTAAGTCGTGTTCTCCAGCAGAAATAAATATTTTTGTCCCTACTATGTCGTAAGTTCCATCGTCATTGGCAATGGCTTTGGTTTTTACTTGACCTAAATCTGTTCCACATTGAGGTTCAGTTAAACACATGGTGCCAGTCCATGTACCTTCGGTTAAACGAGTCAGGAATAATTCCTTTTGTTCATCTGTGCCGTGAGTCTGAATGGTGTTCATCGCACCATGACTTAAGCCAGGATACATAGCCCATGACCAGTTTGCTGTGCCCATCATCTCTTGTTTGGCCATGCCTAAAGATGGGGGTAAACCTTGACCACCATGTTCAACGGGATGAGATAGACTTTGCCATCCACCTTCGACATATTTGTTATACGCCTCTTTAAATCCTTTAGGTGTAGTGACAACACCATTGTCAAATTTACAGCCTTCTTTATCGCCACTTTGGTTTAAAGGTAATAGTTCGTTTTCACAAAACTTTGCACACTCTTGCAATATTGCATCTATTAGATCCGGTGTTGCTTCAGCGAATTCAGGGTATTTTTCATAATGAGAGTAATACTTAAATACATCTTCAATTAGAAACTTTATGTCCATAACAGGTGCTTTGTATTGCAACATTTGTCGAACTCCAAAAAAGGTAGGGTGGTAAAAATCTGTTTGCAGTATAACAGAAACTTTACTGGTCTTACCACTAGTGGGAAAATACTTTATTCAGTATTATTCTCCGATTGGTTTGTTGATTTTAGCGCATAGAGTTTGATGACTTCTGTTCGCTATCAGAGTGCTGTAGTCATGGGGGCGAGTCTAAAGTTGATTTACTTTAGGAGTTATAAAGCTGTCTGGCTGATGATTAACTTACAGACAGCTCTGGTTCTTCAACGTATTATGGGTAAACAATAGACTTTGATTTTACGCGATAAAATAGTTCATTATGAGTAACCTTAGCCCCAACGAAATTCAGTCACCTTGTGTCAGAAATTGCTGTTTAGATGACAAAGATATGTGTTTAGGGTGCTTTAGAGTAATAGATGAAATTTTAGTTTGGGGGCAAGCCGATAATAAACAAAAAGGCGAAATATTGGTGCTATGTGAAAGCCGTAAAAAAGAACATAAAAATCGCTACCCTTTTTAGTTTTCTTTTCGATTGAGGTGATTTTTAATTATCTTTTTTTGCTAAAATACTCAGCCTTACTTCCCACTGATATAAAACCCCGCAATGCATATTACTTTAGCCCCGATGGAAGGGGTAGTTGATCACCTAATGCGCGACATGTTGACCCAAATAGGTGGCTTTGACTTGTGCGTGACTGAATTTGTACGAATTGTTGATCAATTAATGCCCAAACGGGTGTTTTTTCGAATATGTCCTGAATTAAACAATCAAGGTTTTACCCCTAACGGTGTGCCAGTCAAAATCCAGTTGTTAGGTCAACATGGAGATTGGTTAGCGGAAAATGCGTTTCGCGCTGTTGAGTTAGGCTCTCACGGTGTGGATCTTAACTTTGGTTGTCCTGCTAAAACAGTTAACAAAAGTAAGGGGGGAGCGGTGTTACTGCGCGAGCCGGAAACGATTTATCAAATTGTCAGTGCGGTGCGTAATGCTGTACCTAAAGATCAGCCGGTGAGTGCCAAAATGCGTTTGGGTTTTGAAGATACTTCGTTGGCGATAGCCAATGCTCAGGCTATTGCTGATGCAGGCGCTGATTCCTTAGTGATTCATGCTCGCACTAAAGTCGATGGTTATAAGCCTCCTGCTTATTGGGAATGGATTGCAAAGATAAAGCAGCATATTGATATTCCTATTGTCGCTAACGGGGAAATCTGGAATGGTCATGATGCACACCATTGCCAACAGCAATCACAGTGTGAAAATGTCATGTTAGGTAGAGGTGCGTTAGCTATGCCTAATCTGGCTCAAGTTATAAAAAACACCGCAGAACCTATGCCATGGGAACAAGTTAAAGCACTACTGGTGCGATATTCAGGTTATGAACTCTTTGGTGATAAAGGTAAATATTACCCTAATCGAGTGAAACAATGGTTAGGTTATTTGAGCCGTCAATACCCACAAGCTGAAGCATTGTTTATGCGTATTCGTGCATTAAAAAGTGCCAACGACATATTGTTACAAATCCAATCCTAGTAAAATTCTTGAATTCTTATTAGGATTAATTACCAAAAACAAAGGTTGCTGTTTAAATACCTCATTGCGGCAGAATATCAGGGAAAAATATGAAACTTTTAGATTATAGGCCTCAGCTAATGTTAATAGCTGTTATTGCAAGTCTATTGGCCTTACAAGGTTGTTCTGACTCTGGAGCAGATAAAGAAAAAGAACCGGCCTTTCAAATTAATACCAATCCTTTTCCAAGCACCTACAAACCCATTGCCAATAACAGTGTTTTAATTATTAATGCGACAGTATTAGATGGAATTGGAGGCATTTTTAAAGACAGTTCCGTATTGATGCAAGATGGAAAAATTGTCGCTGTTGGCAATGATTTGTCCTTATTAGATGAGGGGGTGACTGTTGATGCAAAAGGTAAATGGGTTACCCCAGGCATTATTGATGTGCATAGTCACTTAGGTGTTTATCCTGCCCCAGGTGGCACTGCACATTCTGACGGAAACGAAGCGACTAATCCCGTGACAGCAGAAGTCTGGGCAGAGCATTCAATCTGGCCTCAAGATGCAGGTTTCCAACGGGCCTTAGCTGGTGGTGTCACTGTTATGCAAATTTTACCGGGCTCAGCCAATTTAGTTGGTGGGCGAGGTGTGACAGTCAAAAACTTGCCGGGCTCAACTGTGCAAGATATGAAGTTTCCTGATGCTCCCTATGGTATGAAAATGGCCTGCGGTGAAAACCCTAAAAGGGTATACGGCAAAAAAGGCGGTCCTTCTACACGTATGGGGAATGTGGCCGGTTACAGACAGGCTTGGGCCGATGCCCAACACTATCAGCGTACCTGGGACAAATACTATGCTGACCACGAGGCGGGTAAGAACGACGCTAAGGTACCGAAACGAGATCTCAAACTTGAAACCCTAGCGTTAGCATTAAAAGGAGAAATCCTTGTGCATATGCATTGTTATCGAGCTGATGACATGGCGACTATGCTAGATGTAATGAAAGAGTTTAATTACAAAATAGCGGCATTTCATCATGCAGTTGAGTCTTACAAAATTGCAGATCAACTCGCAGAGTCTGGCGTATGTTCCGCAATGTGGGCAGATTGGTGGGGGTTTAAATTAGAGGCCTATGATGGCATTCAAGAAAATATTCCTATGGTCCATGCCGCTAAAGCTTGTGCAATAGTACATTCTGACAGTGATTTGGGTATTCAAAGGTTAAATCAAGAAGCCGCAAAAGCTTGGGCCAACGGACGCCGAGCAGGAATTGATATTAGACAGGCAGATGCTTGGCAATGGTTATCAGCCAATCCAGCTAAGTCTTTGGGGATATTTGAGCAAACAGGCTCTTTGGAAAAAGGTAAAAATGCTGATGTGGTGATTTGGTCGGCGGATCCATTTTCTACCTATGCTCAAGCGGAGCATGTCTATTTAGACGGAGCACTAATTTATAACCGCAATGATCCTGCAACATGGCCTGTGAGTGATTTTGAATTAGGACAACCAGGTGAAGGAGACAGCAAATGATTAAATTAATTAAATATGTATTGTTTGCATGTACTTTGATGGCACTTGTGGTTGAAGCCAAAGACATTGCTATTGTGGGTGCTAAGGTGCATACCATGGCGTCGCAAGGAACACTCGACAACGCTACTGTTCTGATAAAAGACGGCAAAATTCAAAGTGTAATCAAAGATCAACTAGATCTTTCAGGGTACGAAATTATTAACGCCAATGGCAAAGTGGTAACGCCTGGGTTAATTGGCGCAAGCACGGCTTTGGGTTTAGTTGATGTGGGTTTTTCTGCCGGTACTAATGACAGTCATTCAAGTTTGACCAGTATCTCTAAGACTGGTGCGGCTTTTGATGTGTCTTATGCTATCAACCCTGACTCATCATTAATGGCGATTACGCGGATTGAAGGGGTGACTTCTGCTGCGACTTCTATGGGACGTACTGGACAGTTGTTTAATGGTCAAGGTGCCTTGATTACTTTAGGTGAGAGCAACGCTCCTGTAATGCAATCTCGGGCATTTATCAGCACTAGTGTTGGTAATGGTGGTGCTGACACTGTAGGTGGCTCTCGCAGTGTACTCTGGGTTAGCTTAGAAAAAGTACTGGCTGAAGCCAAGTTTGCTATTGGAAAGCTACTCACCCCCAGTACTGAATGGCACGGTGAATTGAGTCGCGCCGATATCGCTGCATTAATTCCTGTGGTTAAAGGCGAAATCCCACTTCTTGTTGATGCGCGCAGAGCGGCTGATATTCGTCAGGTTATTGCACTTAAACAACGACAACCACAACTCAAAATTGTGATCACCTATGCAACTGAAGGTTGGCGAGTGGCTCAGGAATTAGCAGATAATAATATTCCTGTGATCCTCGATCCTGAAGCTAATCTGCCGTTTGGTTTTGATCAATTGGGTTCAACCTTAAAAAATGCCGGCCGCTTAGCAGAGGCGGGAGTCAAAGTAAGTATTGGCATGGAAACCCACAATATTCGCTTAGCAAGACAACATGCAGGTAATGCCGTTGCTAATGGACTTAGTTGGGAACAAGGTCTTGCGGCCTTAACTATCAATGTGGCTAGGTTATATGGTATCGATGATAAGGTGGGTAGTCTCGAGGCAGGAAAACTAGCTGATGTGGTGATTTGGTCTGGCGATCCTCTTGAAATCACTGAAGCGGCTGAACTGGTACTGATAGCGGGAGCGCCAATTAGTATGCAGTCAAGGCAAAGTAAACTCAGAGATCGTTACTTAAAGCTACAAACAGCTAAACCAATGCAATATGTACGTCCTTAATTCTCAGTTTAAAAAGACAATAAAAAACCGAGCTAATAACTCGGTTTTTTTATCTTTATGAGATTTCACACACTCACATCGACGACTGTACCAACTCGTTGATCTGGACTCGGGGCGTCTGGCTGACTTTCTTGCGGTGCTGATGTTTCTAGCACTGCTTGTTGTTCAGCTCTATTGACCTGCTGCACTGAGCCTGTTTGAGTCGGTGTAATTTGCGCCAATGAACCTGCGCCTGATGAACCAATTTCCATACCGTACTCCTGTTCTTAAAAGAATGAATTTTAAGGGGATACTGAACTGATATTCTAGTTGTTTATTTTTTATTCTGCTAGGGGAGAATAATCTCACCTAAGGTCTTCTGCATGTCTTTGGCTATTATAACTTGTGCCTCCGCGTTTGGATGAATGCCATCTCTTTGCATTAAGCTTTTATCTAACGCAATGTTTTCTAAGAAAAAAGGCAGTAAAGTTACTTCATATTCCGTTGCTAAATCTGAATAGGTATTGGTAAACATACTGGTGTATCGTTTGCCATAATTAGCGGGAATTTGCATTTGCTGCAAAATGACTCTTACAGCACTTTTTTGCGATAATTGAATGATTTTTTCCAGATTTTTGCGCATTTTATTCACTGGATGGCCTTGTAAACCATCATTACCACCGAGCTCAACAAATATATGAGTTGGTTTATGTTGTGCTAATAATCTGGGCAATCTAGCAAGGGCACCATCCGTTGTTTCACCACTAATGGCACCATTAATTACTTTGATATCTTGATCTTGCCACGCATCTTGTAACAAACTTACCCAGCCTTGCTCTTGCTTTAGACCATAGGCAGCACTTAGGCTGTCACCTAGAATAAGTAATTTTGTTTCTTCGGCCCGCAACTGATCTGAAATCAGTAGTAAAGGTATAAAGATAAACAAGGTATAAATTTTATTTCGCAACGAATTGGTATTAAGAAACAACACTATGACTCCAACTACTATGATTAAGACAAACGGTATTAGCAAAACAGTTACTACGACTCAAGGTCAATTACAGATCCTCAAGCCAATTAGCTTCGAAGTCAAGGCGGGTGAGTCGGTTGCCATAGTCGGAGCGTCGGGTTCCGGTAAATCTACCTTACTTAGCTTGTTGGCCGGTTTGGATGAGGTGAGTGAAGGAGAGATATACCTTGATGGACAAGCTATGCAAAACATGGATGAAGAGCAGCGCGCCCAGCTTAGGGGCGCTAAAGTAGGCTTTATTTTTCAAAGCTTTATGCTGGTTCAAAGTTTAACGGCATTGGAAAATATTATGTTACCAGCTGAAATTGCTGGCCACGATGATGCGAAAAAAAGAGCCTTGAATATCTTAGAATTAGTGGGCCTTGAGCATAGAGCAAGTCACTATCCTAATCAGTTATCTGGTGGTGAACAACAACGAGTTGCCATAGCCCGCGCATTTATTTCGCAACCTAAAATTTTGTTTGCGGATGAACCCACAGGTAATTTAGATGCTGCTAACAGTGACAAAATTGAAAAATTATTATTTGAATTAAACCAAAATTCTCATACTACTTTGGTATTGGTGACTCACGACTCAGAGCTGGCAGGTAAATGCCAGCGTCAATTACATATGCAAGCGGGTGAGTTGACTGAGGTTTTTGCAAACTCTGCAACCGAGCAAGTCGCTCAAAAAGTAGGGTAGCGTTATGACCAATCATACTTTGAGTTTAGCTTGGCGACTATTTCGCCATGAAACTAAACGTGGTGAGTTAACGATAATTTTACTGGCCATTATTTTATCAGTTGCGTCAGTATTATCACTCTCCTTGTTCAGTGAACGACTTAAAACCGCATTAACCGAAAAAAGTGCCGAGTTCATTGCTGCCGACAGAGTGCTTGATTCAAACAAGCCAGTAGAGATTGAGTGGATAGAGAAAGCTCAGCAGATGGGTTTAAACACCGCCCACCAAACCTACGCTCGTTCCATGGTATTTGCTAACGATCAAATGGACTTAGTTGACCTAAGAGCGGCCGATAAAGGGTACCCACTTAAAGGTGTTGTCAAAGTTGCTGATGAGCCTTTTTCACAAGGTATTGCCATTGCCCAATTACCGGTATCTGGCGAGGCGTGGATTGAATCGCAGTTATTCCAGACTTTAGCCATTAAAATAGGTGACAGTATTGAAGTCGGAGACAAAATATTTAAAGTCAGCAAAGTATTAACCGAAGTGCCTGATGCAGGATTTAGTGTTTTTGGAGGTGATCCTAAAGTATTGATTTCAAAAGCCGATCTAGCTGCAACTAAGGTTGAAGGCCCTGGTAGTAGAATTAACTATAGCTATTTTTTTACTGGTGAAAGTGGGGTTTTAGATGACTATTATGATTGGCTCGAACCTCAACTCGACAGAGAGCTGCACGATTGGGATTCTATTGAAGATGATGAATCTGGTATTGGCCGAGCTGTGGGTAGGGCAGGACAATACTTTTTGTTGGCCAGTTTATTAGCCATTGTTTTAGCAGCTGTGTCAATTGCGGTGGCTGCGCAGCGCTACAGTATGCGGCATTATGATCCCGTTGCTATTATGAAAACCTTAGGTGCGCCTAAAAAAATGGTGCAGCAAATCTACCTTTTACAGATCCTTTTTATTACTACCCTAGGTCTTTTCATTGGGGTGATTTTGGGTTTTTTGATACAACAATTGGTTGTATCAGCTATTGCCGATAAAGTGGATGTGTCTATAGATGTGTGGCATTGGAGGCCACTAATTATTGCCATCTTTACAGGGACTGTGTGTGCAGTATTGTTTTCTTTATACCCATTAATGAAATTATTTTCAGTCTCTCCTTTGCGGGTTTTACGTCGAGACTTAGGTGCAAACTTAAGTTCGAGATTGATCCAATTTGTGGCGTCGGGCGGCGCGATATTTTTGTTGATGTGGGCCTACAGCCAAAATCTCAAAGTCAGTGCAATTTTGTTTGTCTCTGGGATACTTTTAGTCGTCAGTTTGTTGGGTGTTACTTATGGGTTAATTTGGGTAGGGCGTAAGCTGGGTCAAGGAAAAATGGGGGCATGGCAATTAGCGTGGGCAAGAATTCATCGCCGCGCTATGGACAACAGTGTGCAACTGATCAGTTTTGCGGTCACAATTATGCTGTTGTTGATTGTTTTGGTGATGCGCAACGACATGGTACAACAATGGCAAAACCAGTTGCCACAGGGGACTCCTAACTACTTCTTAGTGAATATTAGCCAAGCGCAACAACCCAATCTTCAGCAGCATTTTGCCAGCAACCAAGTTGTGATAGAGAAGTTTTACCCTGTTGTGCGTGGCAGATTTGTAGCTGTAAACGATGAAAAAGTCCGTACTGCAGTGTCTAAAGAAGACCCAGATGAACAAAACCGTGGCCGCGATGGATTAGGCAGAGAAGCCAATTTAACCTGGAGTAACACCCTGCAACAAGGCACCGAAGTGGTTGAAGGGAAATGGTTAGGTACAAATGATGATAATGACACTGCAGACGAGAGACCCTACGAAGTGTCAATCGAAGAAGGTATTGCAGAGCGCATGGATTTAAGTTTGGGCGATAAGTTAACCTTTAATATTGGCAGTGAAATCGTAGATCTTAAGGTGACCAGCATCAGGAATGTTAACTGGCAATCTATGCAGCCCAATTTTTTCTTTGTCATTGAACCTCGTGCGTTAAAGAGTTTTATTCCCACTTATATTTCGAGCTTTAATTTGCCAACTGAGCGCAAAGCCGACATCACGCAATTAATGAAACCTTTTGCAAATGTCACCTTGATAGATGTGGATGCGCGAATTAATCAACTGCGCAACATCGTTGATCAAGTTTCGTTGGCTGTTGAGTTTATCTTGATATTAGTGTTAGCTGCTGGCGCGCTAGTACTGATTGCACAAGTACAGGCCAGTATGGACGAACGTCAACAAGAACTGGCTATACTGCGTACCCTTGGTGCAAAAGGCAGACTGATAAGAGCGAGCGTGGTCTTTGAGTTTATCATCATTGGGGTGGTGGCAGGTGCAATGGCCGCCGCGGCCACTGAGTTCAGCTTGTATATGTTGCAAACCCAAATATTTCAAATGCCTGCGAGTTGGCATTTAGAGTATTGGGTGATAGCGCCTTTAGCTGGCGCCATAGTGGTAGGCATTCTTGGTGCGTTGGGGTGTTGGCGCTTATTATCACTCAACACCAGCCACCTATTGCGCCAGATGGTGTAGATAGATTTAAAAAGAAAGGAAAAAAGTTGATACCTCAGGGTATCAACTTTTTTAGACTGGCATCTAAAGCATAAAAATTTTATTTTCGAAAACAATCAAAGGCTTGAGCTATATTCGGATAGATAAATTTGTAACCACTTTCTTGTAGGCGTTTGGGTACAACTCTTTGGCCATATAACACTAAATCAGCCATTTCTCCCATCATCATTCTAAGTACAAAGCTAGGCACTCTAAAAAGACAGGGGCGTGACAGCGCCGAGGCAAGTTCACGGCTAAATTCTTGATTGGTAACAGGGTTGGGAGAGGTGAAGTTATATACTCCTTCACAACTTTTATTGGCAATTAAATGGGCGATACCTTGCAGCATATCTTCAAGGTGTATCCATGACATGTATTGCTTTCCATCACCAATTGGCCCGCCCAAGCCTAGTTTAAATGGCAACAGCATTTTCTGTAATGCGCCACCTCTTTTGGTGATCACCACCCCTGTACGTAGGATACACACTCGGGTTTTATCTGATTGAGCCTGCATAGCTAAAAACTCCCAACGCTCACAGAGTTGATGGCTAAATTCATCGTGAGCAGACGAAAAGTTTTCATCAATGATTTGATCTTGTTGGCGGCCATAAAACCCTATAGCAGAACCACTTATTAACAACTTAGGTGGGTTGTCTCCAGCATTAATCAAAGCGACTATTTTTTCAGTGATTGACCAGCGACTGTGTTCAATTTTTTGTTTTTGTTCATCAGTCCATTTTTTGGCGGCAATAGGCTCACCGGCTAAATTAATCACAACATCATAGTCATCGAGGTTGCTCAGGTGTGACAGGGTCGATAAAAAGTGAATTTTATGTCCTAGTATTTGTTCTGCCATGGCTACATTTCGGGTGTATACCGCTATATTACTTGGACGAAGTATGGGGATTAGGTTTGAACCAATTAGGCCTGAACCTCCGGTGATGAGTATTTTCATATGTCCCCTGATTACAACTAGGTTTTACTGCATGATAAACATAAAGAAACTGAGTCTGCGAACCGTAAAGCGTGGGGTTTATCCACTTCTACTTCAGCATAGTTCACTCTGGGATGTTCTGCCGCAATGTTGAGAACATCAGCAGTGAGCTTCTCAAGTAACGAAAATCGATTGTTTTCTACCAGCTTAATAATTCTTTTGGTTATGGTCTTGTAATTGAGGGCATCGTCCATTTCATCGGAGTCTGTTGCCTGATCAGCTTGGTAGTGTATTTTTACGTTTATGACTACATCTTGCATATTGACAATTTCGTCTTCGTTTATTCCAATATAAGTGCGCAAACGTAAATTTTTAATCCTGATGGTGGCTGGGTTGAGCTTCATACTTGTCCTAACGTGATTCTTTTGACTATGCGCTATAAAATACCATACAGATCTGATAGTTTTCTCACAAGATATTCATTTAGATACTTCCTATGCAAATTAAATCTCAAAGGTCCGTTAAGATACTACTGATTATGGCGTCCATCGTTATCATACTAGCAGGAGTCAAAGCTGCCAGTGCCATTGTTGTGCCATTTTTATTGTCTGTGTTTATTGCAATGGCCTGTAGCCCCATTATTACTTGGGCTAATCAACATAAATTGCCCAGAGCCATAGCCGTTGTATTTGTAATACTGATTATAGTGATTTTTGGATTGATTTTGGCTGGGTTAGTTGGGCAGTCGATGAATGAATTTAGTCAAAACCTACCCAAATACAGAGAGCAACTTGTGGGCGAGTTTGCTTGGGTAATTGGGCAACTTGATAACTTTAATATCAGTGTTGATAAACAAGCTTTGTTGTCATATTTAGATCCTGGTGCAGCCATGAATATGGCGACTAATGTCTTGTCTAGTTTAGGTGGCGTATTAACCAATTTTTTACTGATTTTACTGATCGTTGTTTTTATGTTGTTCGAAGCGGAATCAGTGCCACGGAAAATCCATATTGCACTGGATGATCCCAGTATGAAGATACAACAAATCGACAAATTTTTAGTGTCAGTTAAAAATTACTTAGTGATAAAAACATTAGTGAGTTTAGGAACCGGCCTAGTCATCGGAGTGTGGCTATATGTGTTAGGCGTCGACCACTTTTTACTATGGGCAGTATTGGCTTTTTTACTAAACTACATCCCCAATATTGGTTCAATTATTGCCGCTGTTCCAGCTGTTTTGTTAGCCTTCGTGCAACTTGGCCCTGCGACTGCCGGTTTTACTGCTTTGGGTTTTGTTGTATCCAATATGGTAATGGGCAACGTTGTCGAGCCTCGTTATATGGGGCGTGGTTTAGGTTTATCTACTTTGGTCGTATTTCTGTCTTTGATTTTCTGGGGATGGCTGTTAGGCACTGTAGGTATGCTGTTGTCAGTGCCCCTTACTATGATAGTCAAAATAGCATTAGAGTCGAGTCCAGACACTCGTTGGGTGGCTTTACTGCTAGCAAGTGACGATGATGATGCAATGGTAGAAGGTAAAGTTTTACTAGAAGAGCAGAAATAGCAACGCGTTTAACCTTTGATTATGTACCTAACAAACGACCCGATGTTTGCTAGGTACAATTTGCGTTAATCTCTAAACGCTTCACGCCAGTCTTGGTTTTCAGGTCCAACGAGCACTATTTTTTTGAATGTTGCGAGTCCGGTATTGTGGGCACCTCTGCGTATTTTGACTTCCAGTACATAATGGGCACTTCTACTGTTTGCTGAAGGTCGTTGGTTGATTGTATAACTACCACCTATTTCGATACTGCGTACGCTCCATAGTGGGTTTAATCGTTTACCTGCGAATAGGTGAAATCGGGCATAACTATTGATCACTCCTACCTCAGTAATCTCCCAAAAATTACTATTAATTAAAGTACCTAACTGCATGTTGATACCTGCACTATAGCGAGATGTATTGGGTACTTGTTGTAGTCTGTTTTGTTGATTTCGATAATAACTGACTCCCCATACATCATTGCCGTCTTTCCTACCTGTGGCACCTTCTGGATAAAATTCAAAGCCTTGTCTCATGGCCTCTGCCCAAGCCATAATTCCGGGCACCTCAAACTCTATCAATTTGATGTTTTTTGTGGGTAATTTTACAATCGGTTTTTCAATCTTTGTTGGCTGTTCGGTATTGATGGTAATGGGTCTCTGAGGCTTAACTACCGCATTGGCAGTCCCTAAAATGAACAAAATAAGGTAACTAGTCCAAGCAACTTTTAAAGTGTTTCTCATTACATGTCCTCCTGTTGTGAGCTGGTTGCAGGCGCTTCATACTTGAGCCATTGACTCAATGCTAATTTGTTACCTTTTTCGTCAAAGGCCGATATTCGCCATTGGCTAGGTGAGTTCATCATTGACTCGGAGATCCAAGGAGGTGGATCATAATGTGCGTCACGTCCATCAATTAAGGCACTAAAGGTCTGTTGTCCCTGAGTGTTAATTTCTAACTTGTAGGTTTTCGCATGGCTATATTTAAGCCAATTCAAGCGCAGGCTTATTTGACTATTAGGCGCTAGAACAGGTTGAAATAGGGTTATGGATTTATCTAAACCTGCATGTATTCTGGCCTGCAATACGTCATCATCGGTTGCTACATAATAACGCAGTATCGGCATGGCAAAGCCTGATACGCCACCACTGATACTCACTCCCACGCCTGTATCTGAATTACCTTCTGTATCTCTTGTCGCTTCTATCCGTAATAATATTTGGTACGCGCCTATGCCTTGATTAGGGAGCAATTGAGGATCGGGTCCTTTTAACGTCATTTTGCCCGTTGGCGGAAGAAATACATCAAATCGCTGTAACAAGGTATAACGTTTTTGTAAGCCTCGTTGCTCTACAGGTAAGTTGGCTTCAGGGAGTAGATCCATTTCATTGGGTTCAAGGTCGCCTGGCAATACTATTTCCCAACGTCCTTTTAAGCGCCCCGTGCCGTTGAATAAAATGTCTGTCTGAATCGCGGGCATTGTTTGTCCTTGAGCGACTAAATGTACTGAAGGTTTTCCTTGTTCGCTAATAAAATATGGATGTACTTGAGTAAGCGCAAAAGGCACTCGTGCACCTCCATTACTCATGCGGCAAGTAACCGCTATGTACTGTGTTGCACCATTTGATTCGAATTTACGCACATAGAAAAATGACGAGTTATCGCCAGCTCGTGCACTTTGCATGGCTCGCCTAGCAACAGACGCGGGAATGGTCATCACGTCTGTAAAATTTTGCCCCCACAAGTCATTGTTCTCTATATTAGGAAACCCTAAGCTTGGTCTAGCTTGGGTCAGTGCTTTAGGTAGTTGACCAAAAAAAGTGCCCGCCACACAAGGATTGGTTGCAGTAACCGTATTTGCGGCCACATTGATTTGGCCACACCAAAATGCGTCTTGAGATGTTTGCCCTGCGGTGCCTCTAAAGGTTAAAAATACCGAGGTGACGCCTGTAGCATTAACGTTTACGCCACTGGGATTGACAGAATTGACTGCATAAGTTTTATTGACTAGCAGTAACGTTAACAAAATTAAATATTGAGTTTTCATCCTGATACTCCTAAAAAGTTAGACTGATGCCAGAGGTAATATTCCAGTCTTGGGCGAAGGTGTTAAATGCAAAAATATTGTCTTGGGATTCGTTGCGTTGTTTGGCGTATCGTAAATACCATTGGCCTGGGACTTCACGGCCATAAAGGTTGTACGACCATTGGTGATCCAGCCCTATATTTATAGTCAGGGCATTGGAGGTACTTAATCCAAAATTGTCATAGTCTTTATTTAGACTGCTCCCTAGGTTAATTCTCCAATCGGACGACAAACTATAATTCATCACTAGTGCAGCATTATTATTGTAAAAAACGGTATTGTTTTCCTGATCGAAATTACGTGCTCGTCCCAAATCTAAATTGAGCATTAGCGATGCAAACATTTGAAAACTTTGATTAATACTATGATTAACCCTAGATAAGTCTGCTTCTTGCCGACCAATCTGGCGGTTGTCTTGATGAGAATAAGAAAGGTTGTAACCCAAAGTATAAGTATCCAAGGACCAATTTGCCGACAACTCTAATATCTCAGTGACTTGATCTGGCAAATGGCTATCAGCATTAAAATCCGATAATTCTGTCGCAGGCATATTGATTGCCATTTGATGTACTTTTTGCAAATTAACATTGAGACTGGGCAGGTAGTGGTTGAGCTCAAACGTTTCGGATAGAAAGGCATTAGCAAGCTCTATGTTGTAATTCAGGGAATGACTTTTAGTATTTGATGTTAAAATTGAAGGAATACGGTCAATATTGTTTTCGGTTTCAGTAAACGCATATTGCCATTGACCGGATACTAACTCCCCCCTTAATCCAAGGCGCGCAACCTTTTGGTCGGCAGAAGGTCCTGCAGCAATCACTCGATACAAGGCATCCGTTTTATCTAGTCCTACATTTAGGCTTGCGGTGAAAAACCGTGTCCCTTGTTCATTTTGAGTGAGCAAATCGAGTTCTAAATTGACCTGATAAGCTTGGTCTGTTGATTGCTCTACCGCTACTAGTTCAAATTCATCCCCCGATAACAAAGCCTTGTCAATTGGATTGGTAAAACGGCTACTGGCAAATACGCCATCAAAACGAACTCTGCCTTCCCATAATTGACTGATAATACGTAATCCCCAGCCCTGATTTTTTTCTACATCTGACACTTGCCCCACAGCAAAATCATCTATGGCTTGCACTTGAGCATCGACGTAAGACATTTCTATTCTTAATTTACCCGGCTCATTAGGAAACATTTCTGCACCCAAAGTACTGGCAGCAATACGATGTTGACTGTTCTGTTGACCAAAAAAGTTATTCCATCCAACAATGGCACTACCGTTTTGCTGCGTGAAAGCAATGTCGAATATTGAGTTAAATTGATAACCCAAATGAACGCCTCGATTGGATAAATTATCCACCAGTAAAGGATTTGAACCAAAACCAGTATGACCAACACTGAAGCTAGCTTTGCCTTTTTCAACGGACACTAAATAATCACTTAAATCGATTTTGTCAGCTTGCTCACCACGTTCATAAAATCGCAACGCATTTTCTTGTTTAGTTGTGCCGACAATATTGGCTTGGGAGTGAATGCTTAAATCTTTACGAGTGTGCTGTGAATCAACACTTAGCTGCATATTTCCAACATAAAAACGGTTTTGTTCAGGTTTAAAGGCATCTCCCTTATAGTCGGTATCTAGTTGTGCATCCACGGCAACAGAGCCATTTACAGTCCAATTCGCGGTTTCAAATCCAGAGCTTGTTAATACCTTAATTTCTTGATTGTGAATTTCTTGCCACTGGCCAGAATTAACTTTATAAACGATTAAAGTGTTGATACCACTAGGTACATCAAAACCATGGCCTTGATAACTAAATTGGCTAGTCCCAGTTTGTTTAAATCGGCTAGTTACATCGTTGTTATTCAATAAAAAACGAAACTGTTTAGTCGATACACTCGTTTCAATCTTGACTACTAAAGCTTGTTTTGCAGAGTTCCACTCTTGACCAAAACTGGCTGCTGGGTACAAAGCGATAGTCGACGAGATGTAAATAGAAGCTTTTAAATACTTCATAATGACTCTCCCTGTAAATAAGCAGGTTGCTTTTCGTTTGTAAACAACCTGCTTGCTTGGGTATAAATGACTAACGAGTAACTCTTGTACTAGGTGCCTTCGAATCTGCAGGAACGTTTTTGTAACATCGATCAGTACCATTTCTAACTTCTAATCCATATCCTGTAGAGCACGCTAGGGGGACTGAATTGGTATTAGTGACGGGGCCCAATTTGAACGTGCCTACACACTTATCTGCTTTACCTTCATGATCGGTTTTTAAGAAGTGACCAACGGATTTTTTGAGGATAGAGATATAGACACTGGCGCATTTATTAGGCAATTTATAAATTTTGCTCGCGGCTTTAAAACACCTAGCACTGTCATTGCCATTTGTTTCAAATGAATAACCATTTTGACATTTATAAAAGGATGCCGAATGGCTAGGGGGGCTGTAGCTCAATAGAAACATTCCTGTGACTAAAGCGAGTGTAATCAATGATGTGATTTTCATAACTTTCTCCAAAATATTATGTTTGATTGATGTAACTAGCGGGTATTGCCGTTAGCTAATATCAGTATCAATAAAATAGTGTGAGAAGCTTGAGAGAACTTTGAAAGACTTTGAAACTCTTATAAAACAATAGGTTAGATAAGGTTAATTTTCCTTTGTATACAAATTTGCATAATCCTTGATGCTACTTGTTCCTAGGTTTAAGTCTTTTTGAAAGGCATTAATATAAGTTTGGTGTCCTGCGTTCCATTGTTTACCTAAACGTATTTTTAATTTTTCTGCCATATTGACTGCTTGTTGAAAATCACCTGTTGCGTGAGCATAACTTGCAGGGATCATGGCAAAAGCGGGTCTGGGATCAAACCAATCGTATTTGTTGCGTTCATCTATATAGATTTTGGCTTTAGAAAATTGCTGCAAATTCAAATAAGTAATTGCTATATACGCCGACACTATTGAGCGAGGATAAGTAAATTGCTCTACTGATCTCTGGTACACTGCCAATCCAATTTTTTCAGCTTCCGCTAAGTTTTGCTCTTTTAAAGCAGCCAATACTAAATCTGCTTGGGCAATCAACTCACCTTCCGTATCCCCTAGCTCCTGGTAAAGTGTGACTACTTCATTGAGTTCACGTTTGGCAATGGCATAACGTTTACTAGAAATTTTGATACCCGCCGACATGTGTTTTGCATAAACCAAATAGTTTCTAGCGCCCAACTGTCGAAAAATATCTGCCGATTTTTGATAATAGTGGCTCGCCAATTCATAATCTGTATTGCCAACCCAAATAGTATTGCCTAAGTTCAGCAAAGCTTGTGCTTCACGGAGTTTAAATCCATGTTGTTGAAAGGTATCTAAAGCAATTTGTAAATGTCCCAAGGCTTTACTAATGTCGCCTATTGCTTGATAGCTAGTGCCAATATTCATATGGGTTGAACCAAACAAATCTTTATCTTGGGTTTGCTCTACTGCCTCTAAAAAACCATTGGCTATATCGATTGACTGTTCTAGATTGCCTTGACTGTAGGCAATGTTCGATAATACATTCTGTAAAAAAATAGTCTGTCGGATATCTAATGCTTGCTGCATTAATTCTTGGATACCATGTTCGGCCTGTTTTAATTTGCCTTCACGATACAAAATTTCAATCTGGTATATTTTTGCCCAAGTAAATGAGGGTTCACGCTTTATCGCTAAGTCTAGATAATCCTTAGCACTTTGAAATTCACCGTGGTAAACACGACTCACTCCAATTGCGTAATCCTGATTCGCCATGTGGTTATTCGTATAAGTGTGGCTTAGCATCAATCGCTCTGGGCTTTGCGGCATTAACATTTGTAATAAATGCTCAAGTAACATATTTGATGCTTCTAAGATATCTTCACTAATAAAACTAAAATTAGTCCCTTTATTATCTCTATAAATAAGTTGATAACTTAAACTCGGCCGCTTGTCTTGTGACAAGTTTAGATTCATTAACAATAGTTGCTTGCATCCCAATGCGGGGCATACTTGTGCGAATATAGTGTCGGGATCATATTGAAATTGAACGCTTTCTAAGTTACTCAAAGTGGAATTCATATTAGCCACTTTAATTTTTGGAAAACGTTGCAACTCTTCGATAACCATAGTCATCACACCGTATTCAACCCAAGAGTCTTGATCATCGCCCGTTTGCACATGCACGGGTAATACGGTTAATAAATCTGTTGTGGTTACGCTTGGTGCAATAGATTCATCTTTAGATTGTTTTGAAAAGTAGAACCAAAGTACCGAAAAACAAATAATACACAACAAAGTAATGGTGAGAGCTGTAGTTTTTTTTCTAGTTGGGGTTGTCTTAAATGGGGAAGTAACACTAGACGATTTAGTCATTACGGGGATTGTTGGCAATTCAATTTGTTCTATTTTTACATTTGAATTGATTTTAAAGCCTTTACCCCTAAGAGTTTGAATAATTTCTTGGTCCGAAACATGTTGAGCCAACAAATGTCGAGTATCAGACACAAGACGAGACAAAGACCATTCGCTTACTACTAAGTCTTTCCACAATTCATCAAGTAAATGGTATTTTTCGACTACTTGATGATCCGCCAAAATGAGTTTTTCAAGAAATTGGAAAGATTTTTCTGGAAGATCAATAACCAATCCCTGGTAAGACAATACCTGCTTGAGGGGATCAAGTGAAAATCCACAAAATTGGTAAATATAAGGTTTAGTATCCATGCCACCCTCTTAAAAAACTGTTTAAATATTGATGTCTTGCTGGATAAATATCAATCACTAATTAAAAAAGGGCAGTTTTTACAACCGATTTATTATCAGCGAGAAAACTAACTAGCGTATTGGTATCATTTTAAAGGCAGGATAAATTGGGGAGATTTCGTTTTTTTACGAGCCGTTATTTTCTGAAACCGTTTTATGATGACCTATTTTATGTGGCTTTCGAGCGAGGCAAAGTGCGACCTATTAACTTATCAATAGTAGTGCTTATTTAAAGATTGATGATCAGTTATTTTCACTATTTTAGAGTCTTTTGACACAAACCCGATTTACCAAAGACTAACTATTTAGGTTCACAATAAAAATGCCTCAAATAGGCATGAGGCAGTTCATGCAACAAGAATTTGAACAGGTAGTAGCAAATAATCAGGGGCGAATAAAATATATCGCTTCTCGTTATTCCCAGCAACATGATTTTGAAGATTTATATCAAGAAATCTTAATGCAACTGTGGCGCAGCTTTACTACTTTTAAAGGCCACTCATCCCGAGAAACTTGGCTATATCAGGTGGCATTAAATACTGCCTCAAGCTTTGTGACTAAAACCATCAAACACAAAGAACTACAAAAAGTGTTGGCTGAAATTGTGAAACCTGACTCAGCCGCAGTGCAGGAAAATTGTCAGGCAGAAATCCTTAATAAATTTATGCATACCTTATCGGATACCGATTCGAGTATTTTGATGATGTATTTAGATGGCTTAAGTTCTGATCAAATCGCAACAGTGGTTGGTATTAGTGATAATGCCGTGAGACTTAGGATTAAACGTATTAAGGCAACATTTGAGAATGAATTTATAGGTGAAAAGTCATGAAGTTTGATGATCTAAAAACTAATTGGAAAGCCGAGATTGAATCCGATAAGAGTGCTCAAGATTTGACCCTTATGATTAAATTATTGGCAAAAGAAACAAGTAAGGTGGATAAAAGTATTAAGCGTCGAGACACCTTAGAAATTTCAATCGCATTACTTTTAATACCGGTGTGGAGTTGGAAACTTTTTTATGCTGCGAGTTTAGTTCAGAGTTTGGGGTTATGGATTGCGATATTAGCTTGTTTATTTATCCCTTATAAACTGATTAAAGCCAAACGTGTCGATGCGCCAAAAGACAGCAGTGTGATGGCGTTTTGGCAGGTTGAAAAAGTAAAAATCGAGAAGCAGATCAAACTATTAGAGTCAATTGCTGTTTGGTACTTATTCCCTTTAATGTTGGCCATTGTGTTGATCACTGCTGGTGCTTCAGTTGATGAATCTGGCATGCCGAGAATGACCGAACAACTGGCTATTTATTATGGATTTTGCGCGCTATTAAACATCGGAGTATATCTTCTAAATAAAAAAGCCGTCAAAAAACAATTACTCCCCTTACTTGATAAAATTAAGCAAAGGATTAGCGAATTAAACGAATTAAAGGAGATTTAAAATGCAACCATTAGTCAGTAAGTTACTGGTGATTTTTCTAATAATCACCACGCAAAGAGTCGCTCCAGTATTAGCAAATATTGATACCGAGAGCATTCAAGAAATTATTAAACTTAAGTTAGAAAAACAGAAAAGTGCGGTGGGTGTATCGATCGCCATTATTGAAAATGGAAACATTGAATATTTAAGTTTTGGTGTTACTGAACAAGGGAATAAAACCCCAGTTACCGCTGCAACACTCTTTGAAATTGGTTCGATTTCTAAAACTTTTACTTCTATGGCACTCGCCAGCATGGTAACAGAGGGAAGGGTGAAGCTTTCAGATCCAGTACAGCAATATTTACCCAAATCGGTAAAAATGCCAACAAAAAATGGCAAAACAATCACTTTGTTATCACTTGCAAATCATATGTCGGGACTACCTAGGTTACCGGATAATATGCCTTTTGGTGACCCTGCCGATCCCTATGCGGACTACACCTTAGAATTGTTGTACGAGTTTTTAAATAGCTACGAGCTAACCCGAGAAATAGATGCACAGCTTGAGTACTCCAACCTCGCCGTAGGCTTGCTAGGCCATATTCTGGAACTTATTGACAATAAAACTTACCAGCAAGTGATTTACGATAGAGTCTTTAGTCCGTTAGGTTTGGCTAGTAGTTTTGTCGATGTGCCTGAATCACACAAAGCCTTACTGAGTAACGGGCATGATGCAGGTTTAAATGTGGTTAAACATTGGCAATTGCCCGCGCTTGCTGGAGCAGGCGCAATTAAGTCAAACATTAAAGATATGGCCCAGTATTTAAAGGCTAACTTAAACCCAGAATTCGACTTTGTTAAATTAACCCATAAGCAAACCACGGGGGGAGATAATGAAGGCCCAAAGGTAGGCTTAGCATGGTTTACTTCTGAGCATGATAAAGGGTCCTATTTATGGCACAACGGTGGTACAGGAGGTTTTCGGTCTTTTATGGGGGTTGACCAAACAAACAATAAAGGCATTGTGATTTTAGAAAACACAGCCAATGGTTTGGATGCACTCGGCAATGCCTATTTGCAAGGTACGCTTGCTCAATTAAGGTCAGATATCTTAAATGTCAAAATGGTGGATGAAAGGAAGTTAGCTCGGTTAAATGGCGAATACGAATTAGCACCCGGACTTATTATGGCAGTGTCTAATCAAGCTCAACAACTATTCGTACAAGTAACAGGACAAACAATACTTCCAGTCACCGCCAAATCCGACATTGAGTTTGTGCAAACTGCAGTTGGGGCTAAAATTATCTTTGAATTGAATGATAAAGGTGAAGTGCCGTATTTAACGTTAGAGCAAGCAGGTCGTAAAATAAAAGCACTAAAGTTAGATCCAAATAGGCCTAATGAACATGACAATAAAGTCACCCTGACTCAAACTGAGCTAGATAATCTAAACGGTATATATGAACTAAGCTCAAACTTTGCGATTACCATAACCAATGAAAACGCGCAGCTTATCATCCAAGCAACATCTCAGCCCAAAATCCCTTTCGAAACCAAGTCTAAATCAGAATTTAGCAATGCCATGGTACAGGCCAGAATCGTTTTTGAATTAGATGCCGCAGGTAAAGCGACAAGTCTAACTTTATTTCAATCAGGGCAAGCACTTAAAGGACTTAAAAAGTAGATTTTTAACTCTTAGTGGCATTGTAACAATGTATACCAACCATGCTAAGCACGGTTGTTAAACATGGTTTTCATCTGATTGGCGAAGGCGACAAATTTTTCTTTGATGGTGCGTTTAATCTTAATGTCTAGGCCACCAAATAACACTAATCCTTCAATGGTGATTGTCGGCGCTTGGCGTGATGCAATAGAGGGGGCTGAGTTATCAATGCCCCCTAAAATACAAAAGGCTTTTGAAATCACATTGATGTCTTCAGGTACCGAGATGTCGGTTCCGCCAAACAGACACAGTGTTTTTATGGTGACATTAGGAGTGGTAAATATAGCGTCAGTAAAATCAATGTCCGCCCCTCCAAATATTGTAATGATCCTTATCTCACGGGGCACTGCCCATTGACCGCTGCGACAGGACCCACCAAAAACATTGACTATAGTATCGGTCTCTTCTATATCGCTAGCACCATAGTTGACGTTGAATTGTCGTTCTTTTTGTGAGGTAAATTCTGTATCTTTGGTTTTTTCTAAATCGGCCGTTAAATCGAATATTTCTTGATGATTTTGACTCGCCATAGCCTGATCTAGCCTGCGTTCAAATGCTTCACTAGAAATCACACCATGACTGTAGTTGTAAATTAGCGTATCTATTACTTCTTCACGTAGGCTTTCAATAGGTCTGTCTTCGAGTTTAACGGCCATGTAGGTTCCCTAAATTTTAGTAAATTGACATCTTAACGATATTTTTAATTGATAAAGCAGATACTATGCCATTTAAAAATTCAATTAAAATCAATGTGTTAAATTTCTATTGGGTATTTCTCTTTGAGTAATCCGACACTTTTTAGTGATTTTCACACTTTTGTAGGGAAAATCAAAACTAGCTTGGCGCCACCTAAATCACTTTGTTTGATTTCAAGTTGACCTTGGTAGGCACTGACTAAATCTGCCACTACAGCCATGCCAATTCCTTGGCCATCTTTATAGCTATCTAAACGTGTGCCTCTTTCTAACAATTGTTGGCGTTTGTCTTTTGGTATACCGGGACCGTCGTCTTCAATATAGATCAGTAATTTACTCTGGCTAGTTGCTACCGATAACTTGACTTGCTTGGCAGCCGCTTTACAGGCGTTGTCTAATACATTGCCTAATATTTCCATCAAATCAGTGATGTCGCCATGAAAACCTAAGTTCTGATTATGAATATCTTGGTTGAGTGTTAAGTGTTTGTCTGCGTAGACTTTGTGCATAGCGTTAAATAATTTATCCACTACAGGTTTAATTGGAATAGCTTGTTCAAAAGTGCTTGTGGTACCTGCGACGGCACGTTTGAGCTGTCGTTGTATTTGTAGATTAATTTGATTAATAGGCTCTTTGGCTTGTTCTGGCAAATTTGCTGTACCAGACAATACTGCTAGGGGGGTTTTAAGACTATGGGCTAAATCGCTTAAGCTATTTTTGTAGCGACTGCGCTGTTGTTGTTCGGTATCTAATAAGTGGTTAATACTGCTTTTAAGTTTTTCTAGTTCTGGGGGATAACGTTGATCTATACGTTTTAAATGGCCACTTTCTGCTTGGCGTATTTGTTTATTAAGTCTGCTTATTGGTAATAATGCAGCGTTTAAACTAACCAATAATAAAATTAGCAATAACAGGGCAATCAGGCCTAACCAATTCCAAAGGGTATTGGCGAATTTGCTTTTTTCAGTATTAAACACCTGTTTATCTTGAAGTATATAAAAGCTAATCGGCTGATATCCTTGGTCGGTTTCAAATTCTGCAGTATAGGCATATAAAAAATAACTATTTTGCATCAAGAAATCTTCGATAAAGGCTTCAGAGCCTGTATCTGGTGGTATAAATTCAGGTTGTTGTTGCCAGTTTAAAGTAGACAGTGATTGCCACAACACACCCTCATGGGATTGGATAAAAGCGTAAAGCCCTGAGCCTGGAATATTAAATTGATCATTATACAGTTGTTCAGGCATTACTGCTTGATTGTCAGTATTCTCCAATTCAAATTCAGAAATTAAGGTTAAGCTTTGCACCCGCAGTTGTTGCAGCATTGATTGACTCAAACTGCTATTGAAAGCCTGCTCTAAGGTGACCGCAGTAAGAGGAATGAATATCAGCAACGCTAGAAGAGCGGCGGCAAAACTCCTTAGTCTAAGGGAAAGGTTATGCACTAGCTTTTCTAATCAAGTTAGAGCTCACGATTAATTCGATAACCTCGACCGCGAAGTGTTTCTATGGGATTAACACTGCCATCGGGATCGATCTTTTTACGCAAGCGCCCCACAAAAACTTCAATTACGTTACTGTCTAAGTCAAAGTCTTGATCATAGATATGTTCAGTCAGTTCGGTCTTAGATACCACTTTTTGTGGATTTAACAGTAGATATTCCAGTACTTTATATTCGTAGGCAGTGAGTTCAATGTACTGGCCATTAACCTTCACTTCTTCGCTCAGTGTATCAAGGGTGATAGGCCCTTTTTCGATTGTAGGGTGTGCTTTACCCGCCGCTCGACGAATTAATGCATTGATGCGCGCCAATAACTCTTCGTTATGAAAAGGTTTGGTTAGGTAATCATCTGCGCCTGCATCTAATCCTTCGACTTTTTCTTGCCATCTATCCCGAGCGGTAAGAATCAAGATTGGGCAACTCACATCATTTTTACGGGCTTTTTGGATCACTTCAAAACCATCCACTACGGGTAACCCTATATCGATGATGGCTAAGTCATAAGTATGTTCTTGCAATAAAAATAACGCTTTTGCACCGTCATCTGCCAAGTCCACGCTATAACCATTTTTTTGCAATAATATGTCAAGCTGGGTCAGTAAACGGCTGTCATCTTCTACTATCAATATGCGCATTTAGAGCCTATTTGTCCTTTGAAATTACATCTGCTGGAGGTGATTTTTGTTTCCAGCGCTACGAAATCAAACTAATCCTTTTTCTTCTTCTGGCTCACTTCACCAGACTTTTTGTCGACATCTACTGATATCACACGTCCAGATTTTTGGAGTACTTTGACCCTGTATCTATTTTTATTTTGGACAACCTTTAAAACCCGGCCATTGACTTTTTGCTGAGCCTTTTTGGCTGCATCAGATTTGGTTTTAGGGGCTGTTTGAGTTTCTTGAGCAGAAATAGGTGTGCCGCTTAACGATATCGCCGTTAAGCAAACAAGTATGAATCTAATGTAAGAGTTCTGCTTCAAGGTTTCTCTCTTATTGGTTGCTGTTTAATCCTTAGTTTACCCCAATCACCATTTGACTGAAAAGCAATTGCTATTGTTATTATGAGATTAGGGTATGAATGGCACAGTCAGTTTAGCTAGTTATATATACGGACATACTTAGCAGGCTTCTCTTGCGTAAAGGTCTGGTATACTTTTCCCTGAGAGCGATAAGTGACATTGTATCCGTCTATTACACGTACTTTCTGGGCTTTTGTATGTGTAGTCACACAGTTTTGTGGTTTTACCTTGTAGGTTTGTATGTCAGCACTATTAAGCTTATGCACTAATGTACTGCCAAGCACGGCTCCCGCTACAGTACCTAAACCTTTGTGTTTGTTGTCGCTTGCAGCATGTCCAATAATCCCTCCTACAATGCCACCCACTATTGTTGCCCCTTTATCATGGGAAATGCGTGTTATTGTTTGTGTCTTTGCAGGTTCGCAGTATGTGTGAGGTTGACCGACTGATACATACTTGTAGACAGGTGTTGAATCAATCACTCTTGCTTTAAATTCGCCTCGGCTATGTTTACTCTCGTTGTGATAACTGGATTCATGTTTAGCCGAAGCTAAAGGGGAAAAGGTCAAAACGAGTAATGCGCTTGTTATTAATAATTTCATGTAATCACTCCTGTTTAAGTGGTTACAAGATTAATAGTATTAGGCTGAATTTTAGCTGAACTAAGGTTAAATGAACTATCCCTCAAAGTTCGCTAGGCGTGGATGTAAATCCGTTTTGAAAAAATGCTCCTAGCCCGCCATAAGAGGATTTTTACAATCTACATACAGACTATGCTTTTGTTTATGGGTGTAGATATGGATACTCAAAGGAGTGCCACCTATTTCATCCCACATTTTGGAGTGTGCAGATGACGGGCATATGGCTGTTCTTAGGTAGGATTTTTGAACTTCTTTACTCATTTCTAGTGGAGCTGGAATTTGTATATAAGCATTGATCTTACCACCAAGGTTTCGGGCTCCTTTGTAGCGCCACTCTCCTAACACAAAAGTTTGGTAAAAGGCTGCGTTAACCACTTTCAAAGTATTATCTGTAATGCGCTTTTGGGGCGGAGTTGACATGGCCACGTCATTCTCTGTGGTTGCCGCGTTACTTTGTATACAACCACTTAAACTGATCCAAACTAGCATCAGCGACAGACCATAAATAGCTTTATTCATTTTATTCTTTGGGGAATTTTTCATATACACCTCTCACTAATCTCAATTAGTTATCGGCAAATAGTAAAATTACTCAACTATTGTGAAAATGATTTAATAATCAATTGGCTTTATAGGGGATCTTTACTGAATTTAAGGCAATGTAGGATTGCCTAAAAATCGACTTTTTTTCTTAAGGCCTTAGTTCTACCAGATTTTACTTTGCTATCGACACGTTTGATTTGTGAGTTTCTGCTAGGTTTTGTTGGTCGTCGCGCCTTTTGTAGTTTACCAGCCTCTACCAGTATTTCGGAAAGTCTCTCTAAGGCGTCCTGTTTATTCATTTCTTGAGTGCGATGACTCTGGGCTTTGATAATTAGAATACCTTCTTGGGTGACCCGTTTATCTTTGCCAGACAGCAGTTTTTGTTTGACGTATTCTGGGATAGCTGCAAGATTAATGTCAAACCTTAGATGAATGGCACTAGACACTTTATTGACATTTTGTCCGCCAGCACCTTGCGCACGCATGGCACTTAATTCGACGGCAGGCATCAGTGATTCAATATTTGGTGTATAACTCATCTAAGGCTTGTTCACAATTTAAGGTAAGACCTTTATATAGGGTTTAACAGTGACCTTTTCAAAGACGCCTGCAAGTGTATAAGGATCGGCATCGGCCCATTGTTGGGCATCTTGTAAACTATCAAACTCGCCGATAACCAAAGAACCAGTAAATCCCGCTTCGCCTGGATCTTGGCTATCAATTGCAGGGCAGGGACCAGCGACTAAAATTCTGCCTTGGTCGACTAGAAGCTGAATACGCTCAAGGTGTGCTGCTCTGGTTTGTTTACGCAGGGGTAAACTGTTTTCAACGTCTTCGCAATAAATGCTATACCACATGGATTTATCCTATTTAATTTCCAAACGTTAAGCCGCTACTTGTGAGTAGCCGCTTTCATTTCTGTCACAAAACTTTTTAGTTTTTCTAGCATAACCTCAGGCTTGTCTAGGTTTTCAGCAATAATATTGACTGTTGCTGAGCCAGAAATGGCACCTGCGGCACCAGACTGGATGGCGTCTTTTACTTGTACTGGAGTGGATATGCCAAAACCAAGCAGTGGTGGTGCCACTTTATATTGGGTCAGTTTATCAATCAGTTCACTGGCCGGAATAGACACAGCAGTTTCAGCTCCTGTTACACCAGCGCGTCCAAGCAGGTAGGTATAACCCTGTGATTTTGTGCCAATTTCTGCGAAAGTTTCATCACTGGCATTAGGTGGTGCAATTAAAATTTGTTTAATACCGGTTTGCTCGGCAATAGCAATAAAGCGGTCTGCTTCACGAAGAGGTACATCGGCAATTAAAATTGAATCTACACCTGCGGCTAGTGCATCTTGATAAAACTTTTCGATACCACGTTTTAGCACTAAGTTACTGTACAACAACAATCCGATTGGAATTTCTGGATAAGCCTCACGTACTTGGTGAATGATTTCAAAACAGTCATCGGTTTTGATCTTATTCGAGAGGGCGCGAATGCTGGCCTTTTGAATAGTGGGGCCATCGGCAATAGGATCAGAGTAAGGAAAACCTAATTCTAGTGCGTCCGCTCCTCCTTCTATTAAGGCCTTAATGATATTCACTGAGGTTGATGTGTCAGGGTCGCCGACCATCACAAATGGTACAAATGCTCCTTGGTTTTTAGATTCGAGTTGTTCGAACATATTTGCATAGCGATCAGCAGTATTAGTCATGGTTTTGATCTCCTAAAATGCTATGGACATGGGCTAAATCTTTGTCGCCTCGTCCAGATAGATTCACCACTATGATAGTGCCATCTTCTGCTTCATCAGCCATATTTAGCCCGTGAGCTAAGGCATGTGAGGATTCCAGTGCTGGGATGATGCCTTCTTTACGGGATAAAAGTTGAAACGCATTCAGCGCTTCTTCATCGGTGACAGATACGTATTCTGCGCGGCCAATATCATAAAGATGCGCATGTTGAGGACCCACAGCAGGATAATCAAGGCCTGCTGATACCGAATACGACTCTTCAATCTGACCATCGTCATCTTGCATAATATAGCTAAATGCACCGTGTAAAATACCTGTTGTACCTTTGCCTATGGCCGCGCCGTGCTCTTTGGTATGCACGCCTTTTCCTGCGGGCTCCACACCAATTAATCTCACACTTGGCTCATCGATAAAATCAGCAAACATACCAATGGCGTTTGAACCGCCGCCCACACACGCCACCACTGCATCAGGCAAACGGCCTTCTTTTTCCATAATTTGTGCACGGGTTTCTTCACCTATCATGCGGTGAAATTCACGCACTATAGTCGGGAAAGGGTGGGGGCCTGCTGCGGTGCCTAATAAATAATGGGCTTTGTCGTAGTTTGCTGACCAGTCGCGCATTGCTTCATTTACTGCATCTTTTAAGGTGCCAGAACCTGAGTTCACCGGAATAACGGTAGCGCCCATTAAGCGCATTCTGAATACGTTGGGAGCTTGGCGCTCCATGTCTTTAGCGCCCATATAAATGCGCGCTTTTAGACCCATTAATGCACAGGCTAATGCAGTGGCCACACCATGTTGGCCTGCACCTGTTTCGGCGATGACTTCTGTTTTTCCCATACGTTTAGTTAACAAAGCTTGACCCAAAACTTGATTGGTTTTGTGGGCGCCGCCGTGTAATAAATCTTCACGCTTGAGGTAAAGTTTTACCTTTGGGTTGCTGACTAAGTTTCTAGTTAAGGTCATGGCTGTTGGGCGACCTGCATAATCTTTTAATAAACCCATAAATTCCGCTTGGAATTCAGGATCCTTTTGGGCATCAACAAAAACCTGCTCGAGTTGGTCAAGTGCAGGGATCAACAACTCGGGTACATACATACCGCCATAGTTGCCAAATTTACTGTCTAATTGATTCATCTATTACTCACTTTTTAAAACGGTTTTAGCTTCGAGTTACGAGCTAACAGCTCGATGCTGGTAACTGCTCTTAGTACTCTCTAAGCTGGCTAAAAGCCTGATTAATTTTGTCTTGCTGCTTAATGCCCGGTGCGCTTTCCACACCTGAATTTAAGTCGAGCATAGCAACCTGCAAATTCGCTGCTTGTTTAACATTGCTTGGGGTGATGCCACCTGCAAGCACAATGTTGGACTTGTCGGTTAGTTCATCTAACAATTGCCAACTAAATGCTTGGCCTGTGCCACCCGTTTGTTCGCCTACTTGGCAATCTAATAAAAAGTAATCTACGCCACTTTCATCTAAAGTAGGTAAGGTTTGTTGCACCCCTTTCGCTAACCAAATCTGACATGAGCTAGGTAAGTGTTTACGTAGATCGTCGATAAAAGTTTGGTTTTCATCACCATGTAACTGTACTGCCACTAAGTTCAGTTCTTTTGTATACTTGGCGACGCGTTCAATAGGGGCGTTAACGAACACGCCTACATAGTTATTTGGTACAGCATAAGTAATTTGTTTAGCTTGCTCTAAGGTAACAAAACGTTTGGATTTTTCTGCGAAGATCAAACCAGCAAAACTTGCTGGACTGTCTTTGACCAATTTGGCGCCGGTTAAGCTGGTGGTGCCACAGATTTTGATTGTTCCATACAGCAATTGTTTTGCAGCAAGCTCAATGTCTTTTTCGCCCATTAAAGAGCTGCCAACCAAAAATCCTTCAACTAGAGGCGCAAGTCTGCGCACGTCTTGATGGGTGTATATACCCGATTCTGAGATGATCACATGGTCATGTGTGGCATGTTGCTTAATTAATGGCACCAAACGTTCAGTGGTGGCTAAGTCTGTACTAAGGTCACGTAAGTCACGGTTGTTAATGCCGATGATTTTAGCCTTTAACGCACAGGCCCTTAGCACTTCTTGTTCGTTACTGACTTCAGTGAGTACATCGAGTTGGTAATGCTCAGCAAGGTTTGCCAACTCGGTATATTGAGCATCATCTAATACCGACAACATCAGTAATACCGCATCGGCGCGATGATAACGGGCTAAATGAATTTGATAAGGATCAACAAAAAAATCTTTATTAATCACCGGTTGAGTCACGCGGTCCCGCACATACTCTAGGTATTCAAATTTACCTTGGAAATACTTCTCATCAGTCAATACAGAAATACAGGCAGCATAAGGACTGTAAGCTTGGATGATTTCGTCTAAATCAAAATGTTCACGAATTAACCCTTTAGAAGGAGACGCTTTTTTACATTCTAAAACAAAACCTGCATTGGGCAGCGCTAAAGCCGCATAAAAACTGCGGTCTGATGGTGTAAGTTCATCGATAAAATCGGCCAAGGGAAAATTAATTTTCAGTTGCGCGATTTCTTGCTTTTTATCTAGGACGATTTTTTCTAATACATTGGCCATTTTTGTTCACTGCGTCCTTTATTGATTTTGGCTGATTGCAGCCGATAATTTAATAGTGGCAAGAGGCAATTGTTGCGCCATGGCTTTAACGGCCATTTCTGCGCCCTGAGCATAAGTCTGTGCTTTGCCACATAGTTTTAGCAATGCGCCTGTATTCATGGCTACCGCCGCTTGATGTGCAGCTTGACCTTTGCCTGATAACACATTTTCTATCAAGGTTTTATTTTCTTCTGGCTCGCCACCTTTAATGGCGTCTAAGGGATACTTTTCAAGTCCAAAGTCGGCGGGTGATACCCTGCTTTGGGTTAATTCAGCACCATTGACTTCAACCACTTGGGTTTCGCCGTGTAAGGCAAATTCATCCAAACCACTGCCATGGACCACTAAGGCTTTTTGATAACCTAATAGTTGTAAGGTTTTTGCAAAAGGCAGTAGTAATTCTGGGGCGTAGACGCCAATAATAATATGGCTAGGACGCGCAGGATTGACCAAAGGACCTAATAAGTTAAACAAGGTGCGGGTTTTTAATGTGGTGCGCACTGGCATCGCGTGGCGAATACCCGAGTGGTAATTAGGGGCAAACAAAAAACACAGGTTTGATTCATCAAGACACTGCTTAGCGATGTCTGCATCCATAGTGAGTTCTAAACCAAAAGCCTTGAATAAGTCAGCCGAACCAGATTTGCTGGATACACTACGATTACCATGCTTGGCTACTTTTAAGCCACAACTTGCGGCCACTATGGCAGAGGCAGAAGAGATATTAATAGTATTATGGCCGTCTCCACCTGTGCCTACTATGTCGGCAAAGTCATAATCTGGGCGCGGAAACGCCCCCGCGTTAGCAATTAACGCTGCAGCGGCACCGGCAATTTCTTCAGGTTGTTCACCTTTGACTTTTAAAGCCGTAAGCAATGACGATAAAACAATGTCATCCACTTGACCTGTTACCACCTGTGAGAATACTTCGGTGACATCATTTTGTTGTAAGTCTTGGCCTAAATAAAGTTGTTCAAGAATATTGTGGATCATAGGGCCGGCACCTTATCTTGGGTTAAAAATTCAATACTTTGCATCAGTAGCTGGCTGCCATGGGAAGTTAAAATGGATTCAGGATGAAATTGAAACCCCAGCATTTTGTCTTGCAAATGTGCCACTGCCATAGGTATGTCAAAAAAATTGGCTAATACAGTTAATGCTTCTGGCATATTGCTGGCCATTAAGGAGTGATACCTAGCGACAGGCAAGGGCTGTGGCATATTGGCGAACATTTTATCTGCGCAGTGTTCAATTAAGGATGACTTACCATGCATCACTTTATCCGCGCGAATAATTGTGCCTCCATAGGATTCAACTATGGCTTGATGCCCTAAACAAATTCCTAGTACTGGAAATTGACCTTTTACTAGATTTAACAATTCTAACATTGAGCCAGCCTGCGAAGGGTTACCCGGGCCGGGTGATAACATCAACATCACTTGTTTAGTTTGCCCGTTTTCGTCTGTCTGCTGTGCTTTGTGAAGCATTTTTTGCAATATTAAATCGGCGGGCACATTATTGCGATACACAATCAATTCAAGGCCTAGGGTTCTCAGTTCATCCACTAGGTTGTAGGTAAATGAATCAAAATTATCTAACAAAAATACACATATTAAATTTTTAGATTGAGCTGCTGATGAGGTCATTATGCTACTCCTTGTTCTAGTGATTGCGAACTGGAAATAATGGCACTGATAACCGCTTGGGCTTTGCCGCGGGTTTCATCTGCTTCTGATTGTGGATCAGAATCGAAGACCACACCGGCACCTGCCTGAATATAAGCCGTATCGTTTTTCACAAATGCCGAGCGAATAACAATACAAGTGTCCATATCACCTTGGCTGTTGATATAACCCACTGCACCGCCATAACTGCCACGGCGCTGTTTTTCCACTTGGCGAATCAAGGTGGCGGCACTGACTTTAGGCGCGCCCACTAAAGTGCCCATATTCATACAAGCTTGGTAGGCATTCAGTGCGTCCAAATCCTCTCGCAATTGCCCCACTACTCGAGACACCAGATGCATCACATGTGAATAACGGTCTACTTTGAGTAAGTCGGTTACATAACGGCTACCGGGTTTAGAGACTTTAGCGACATCATTACGGGCTAAATCCACTAACATGATATGTTCGGCACGCTCTTTTTGATCTTCTTGTAAGTTCAGTTCTAAGCGGCAATCTAAGTCTAAGTCGATGCTTCCGTCGGCTCGTTTACCTCTAGGGCGAGTGCCTGCTATGGGATAAATCTCTACTTGGTTGCTTTGTTTAGTGTATTTTAATGCCGACTCAGGGGAGGCACCAAACATACAAAAATCGTCGTCTTGTAGGAAAAACATATAAGGACTAGGGTTTTGTTGTTTTAAAGCACGGTAAGCATCGTGCGGATGGGGGCAAGGCAAACTAAATGTACGAGATGGTACCACTTGGAAAATATCACCTGATAAGATGTTTTCTTTCAGTTTAACCACGTCATCTATGTACTCTTGATCAGATTTGTTGACCGCTAAATCTTGATGACTGATAGCTGTTTTTTGGGTTTCAGCTAAAGGTTTAATTGTACTTAGTTTGTGTTTCACTTGTTCTAAGCGTTGGCTCACTGCAAAATAATTATTGGCAACATTTTTACCGCTAAACACACTACCTATTATTTCACTTTGCCGAGTCTGATGATCGATGATGACTAAGGTTTCGGCTAGATAAAATACAAAGTCTGGACAAGTATTCGCGCTATCTTCCACTTCTGGGAGTTTTTCAAAACTAGCCAATAAATCATAGGCTAATGCACCTCCTAAAAATACACCTTGGGGATGTTGGCGAATAGCGATGATTTTATTGGTGATAAGGCGTAATGCATCAAATACCGCTGGCGCTTTTAAGCGACTGTCTTCATCAAGTTCAGCATCAGGCATTGGAAAAGTAAGGGTCACTAAACCTTGAGTTGCATCATAATCATGGGTCACACCAACTGGGCAATACTCATCAAACATTGGTAACACGGCATGGCCATTGTCTGATAATGCACGGCAAAAGACTTGTTGGCCGTGACATTCTAATTTGATGGCGGCATCCACTAATAACAAACTTTTAAGGTTGTCTTTACTATCGATTTCGGCAGATTCTAAAAGCAAATTATTGCTACGACCTTGGCATAGGTATTGGTACGCATGTAGAGGGTCGGCGACGTAATCCGCTTGCACTACTAAGGTTTCTACTTTGCCAAACTGCTCTGTTAACTGGGCTAAACTCATTTCTTTGATTCTCTAATACATTTTATCTTGAAGAGCAGGCGTAAAAAAGCCCGCATTATACGGGCTTTTTTGGAAATTTATTTGCGAATTTAAAATTCAAACACAAACACTCACAGCCCGTTAGTTCAGGTTGTGCCACCACCAAATGTTGTGTGTTTGAATGTTTTTCATTATTTATCGTACTCGTAATCAGTTTAAATCTGTTATTTGGCTGCTATTCACACGGGGATCGGTATAATAGCGTCAAGCAACAGCAGTTTTTGTGCCTATAGAAGAAAACAAAATTCGCTCTATGTCAACACTCAAATTAATCTTAGCCAGAAATAAAAATAATTAATACACTAATAAGAAAAAGCATTACTGAATGAAAATCGACCTGCACAGCCATACACATTATTCCGATGGGCACCTATCACCCAAAGAGTTGATTGATCGCGCCCACAATATGCAAGTCAATGTTTTAGCCATTACCGATCACGATACTGTTGCTGGCATTCAACAAGCGATAGATTATCAGGCAGAACAAAAGCGCTCGATGCAAATCCTATCAGGTGTAGAAATATCTACTTCTTGGCATAATTTTGATATTCATATTTTGGGTTTGAATGTTGACCATAACAACGCACAATTTTTAGCGCGCTTAGACGAACAAAGCAAAGAGCGTGACAGACGTGCTCAGCAAATGTCAGATAAATTAGCCAAAGTGGGTATTGAAAACGTATTTGAAGAAGCCAAAGAGTTAGCCGGTGTAGGGCAAATCACTCGCGCTCACTTCGCCCGTGTATTAGTGCAACGTCAAGTAGTCCGAGACTTCGATGCAGTCTTTAAAAAGTATCTAGGCAAAGGCAAAAAAGCCCATGTTAAACCCCAGTGGATTGAGATAGAACAAGCCGTCACTTGGATACATGAGGCTGGCGGTAAAGCCGTATTAGCTCATCCTGGGCATTATGATATGACCGCCAAGTGGCTAAAACGTTTAGTGGCCGAATTCGCCAGTGTGGGCGGCGACGGAATGGAAGTGATTCATTCACATCTGACGCCCGAGCGAAAAAAATTATTGGCTGATATCGCCGCAGAGCACAATTTACAGGCCTCCAGTGGTTCTGATTTTCATTATCCTAACCGTTGGACCGAATTAGGTAAAAACCTTACGCTTCCCGAACAACTTGTGCCAATATGGCATGACTGGGCCCTTGTTGGTTAAAAAGAGGGTTGGGTTAATAGAAAATTGGATAAATGAAAGTTACTTAAACCAAGGTTGCGTAACTAAAGTTTGGGTAACACTAGGTCGGATAACCGATAACAAATACTCTACAAGCAATACTGCTGTGATAGTAGAATAGGAACAATTTATGAGTCAGTTTTTTTATATCCACCCCGACAACCCACAAGCGCGTTTGATCAAACAAGCTAGTGAGTTAATTCATCAAGGTGCAGTGGTCGTATACCCCACAGATTCGGGTTATTCCATTGGTTGTCATATGAATGACAAAGCTGCCTTAGAACAACTTTGCCGCATTCGACAAATAGGCAAAGACCATAATTTCACACTGATGTGCCGCGATATGTCTGAACTGTCTGAATATGCCAGAGTCGACAATACCGCCTTTAGAATGATCAAAAATAATACCCCTGGCCCTTATACCTTTATTCTTAAGGCCACCAAAGAAGTACCCAAAAGATTACAAAACCCTAAACGACGAACCATAGGTATCAGAGTACCTGATAACAAAATTGCTTTGGCACTATTAGAAGAATTAGGCGAGCCGCTTATGTCTACTACCCTTATTTTGCCAGGCGCACTGGTGGCCGAGTCTAACCCTGACGACATTCGAGATGAATTAGAAAAACAAGTGGGCTTGATTATTCATGGTGGTTTTTTAGGTGAACAACCTACCACTGTGATTGATATGTCTGAGGGTGAAAATACTATCATCAGAGAAGGCAGTGGCGACACTAGCCCTTTCATTTAGTTTAGCTAGCCATTTTTCATGTCTGCAGATAATTCGTCTTTTTCAGCCTCATCTCTGGCTAACGAACCCGTACAGCAACCTTTACCGTTGGCGTTTGTTAATGGTGAAGCGCTGCTAGAGAAACCTGAAGATTTATATATTCCCCCCGATGCATTGGAACTTATTCTAGAGGCGTTTGAAGGGCCTCTGGATTTGTTGTTGTATTTAATCCGCAAACAAAAGTTCGATATCGTTAACTTACCTGTGTATCAAGTGACTCAGCAGTACATGGAATATGTTGAGCTGATGAAAGACATTAAACTTGAACTGGCGGGCGAATATTTATTGATGGCGGCGATTTTAGCCGAAGTGAAATCTCGGTTGTTGTTACCCAAAAGACCTGATGCAGAAGAAGACGAAGAGGATCCTCGGGCCGAACTTATTCGCCGCTTAAAAGAATACGAACGCATCAAAAATGCCGCCCAAGAGTTGGACAATATTCCCAGACAAGAAAGGGATCTCTTTAGCGTCAATGTGCAAACGGCGGACTCGGTTGAGCCGATACGCATTTTGCCTGTAGTCAGTTTGCAAGAACTGGTTTTAGGGTTTCAAACCGCGATGAACCGAGCGCAGGCCTTCGAACATCACCACATTGAAAAAGAGACCTTGTCTACTCGCGAGCGCATGAGTTTGATTTTAGAACAAATTTCGTCGGAACACTTTACCGGTTTTGATGAATTGTTCCATGCCAGCGAAGGTAAGGCTGGCGTAGTGGTAACCTTCTTGGCCATTTTAGAGTTAGCCAAAGAAAGTTTAATTGAGTTAGTACAAGCGCAGCCCTATGCCAACATTCACATCAAAATGAGTGGACCGGTAAAATATAGTGAGGCCGAACTCGATGGCTAAAATATCCAGAGTGCAACTTAAACAGCTAGTCGAAGCCGCTATTTTTGTGGCTGACGAACCTATTGCTGCCGAGCAACTGCAACTAACAGTGCTCGAAGGGCTTGAGGTAAGTAAAACTATGCTCAAAGATACGCTGAAAGAATTGCAGTTAGATTATCAAGCCAGAGGTATTCAGTTAGTTGAAGTGGCATCTGGTTATCGTTTTCAGTCTGTGGATAGCTTGAGTCCATGGTTAGGTAAACTGTGGCAAGAAAATGCGCCCCGTTATTCGAGGGCGATGTTAGAAACCTTATCATTAGTGGCTTACAGACAGCCCATTACCCGTGGCGAAATAGAAGATGTGCGGGGCGTGTCGGTGAGCAGTCAAATAATGAAAACCTTAAGTGAAAGAGGCTGGATTAAAGTCATAGGTCACAAAGAAGTGCCAGGGCGGCCTTCGTTGTATGCCACAACTAAAGTGTTTCTTGATTATTTTGGGTTAAAAAGCTTGAGCGAATTACCCAGTAGCGACGATTTTATAACGTCTGAAGAAGCAGCCGAACCACTAAACATTCTTTTAAGCGATGCAACGCAAGATGTCGCAACAAAAGGTCAACCAACAGAGTCTGTAGCAGGGGAGGCGACTTTGCCCACTCCTCCAGACGAACCAGAGCAATTACATTAATGAGTGACAAATTACAAAAAGTACTGGCTAACGCCGGAGTAGGTTCGCGCCGCGAAATGGAAAGATGGATAGAGGCAGGACGTATTTCTGTTAACGGTAAATTGGCAACCTTAGGTGACAGGGTTGAAACCGCAGATAAGATTCGCGTCGACGGTAACCCCTTAAGCACCTCTAATGATACACCAGTTTGCCGCGTACTCATGTACAACAAACCAGAAGGTGAGCTGTGCAGCCGCAAAGATCCTGAAGGCCGACCGACTGTATTTGATCGACTGCCGGCCATCAAAAATGGCCGCTGGATCGCAGTGGGCCGACTTGATATTAATACCAGTGGATTATTGTTATTCACCAACGATGGTGAACTGGCTAACCGCCTGATGCATCCCAAACACGAAGTGGAACGCGAGTATTCAGTTCGAGTGTTTGGTGAAGTAGAAGACAAGATGCTCAAGCGTCTTACGGACGGGGTAAAACTTGAAGACGGCGAAGCTAAATTTAACGAGATTGTCAAAAAGCCCGGTGACGATGAAGGTCAAAATAGATGGTATAACGTGAGTTTATCTGAAGGCAGAAACCGCGAAGTCAGGCGCTTGTGGGAATCTCAAGGGCTACAAGTAAGCCGTTTGATCCGCGTACGTTATGGTGCCTTAGAGTTGCAAAAACGTTTGCCACAAGGTGGTTGGGTTGAATTGGGATTACCTGATTTGAATACCCTGCGTAAGAGTGTGCAGTTGCCTGCTGAGACTGAGACCTTGATTAAGATTGATCCCGGTAAGTTGGATCATGTGAAGATTAGTAGAATGAGGCGGTCGGTTAAGAAACATCGAGTGCGTCAGGCTAATAAGAAGCGGGATTAGTTTGCGCTTCGCTTTGTTGAGTTAGGTAACACCTTTTAGGTGTTACCTTTTTTTATGCCCTAGCGGGTTTTGTCTCGAATCCCTTCAAGACAAAAAACATCAGGGAGAATGGCGCGAAGAGTGCTTTTAGTTATATTGACACTGACCCTAATTATTACTAATTATTATAGTTCGAAGAGGTCGACTTCTTTAAATAGGCTGCTTAGGTTTTTGAAGCCGTAATTTCTGCAGTCGAATGATGTTCTGTTTGATATGTTTGAGCCAACTGGGCCGAGGGCTGCCCAGCCTTCGTCGTCTTCGGTGGCTTCTATTGCTTGGCGTAGTAAGTTAATGAGTTTGGCGTCGGATTTTAGGTTTTTGGGTTTGGGTTCTTTTTCGGCTTCTTCTGTTTCTGGGGCGTCGAGGTAGAGGAATTTGGAACAGGCATTGACGAAGGGAGAGGGCGTTTTTCGTTCTCCAAATCCTAGTACTACTTTGCCTTCAGCTAGCGCCCTTGTAACCATTGGAGTGAAGTCGCTGTCGGATGAAATAAAGCACATTACATCGATTTCTTTGGTGTACATGATGTCCATGGCGTCAATCACCATAGCAATATCCGAGGCATTTTTGCCTTTGGTTAGGTCATATTGTTGGATAGGTTGGATAGCATATTCGTGGAGTAATTCTTCCCATCCTTTAAGTGTGGGAGATTTCCAGTTGCCGTAGGCTTTGCGGATTGTGACTAAGCCGTACTTCGCTACTTCACTCAGCACCTTTTCAAACTTACTAGCGGGGGCATTGTCCGCATCGATAAACAGCGCTATTTTTTGTTTTATTTCATCCATTTTAAATCAGTACTCCCTCTAATTCGAAATATAACATTGCCATCTGGATTAAAAAGTTACCGTACATTGAGTTGATAAATATGTACAGAATTTAAATTTAACCAATGTTATTCACTTTATTACTTAAATTTGCAGTGTTTCCATGTCCATTTTTAAGCCAAAAAACGATTAAATTAGTCGGCTAAATCACCCGTAAAATATTATTCTGAAATCACTTTCTTATTTTAAAAAGTGGAGTACTATCCGCGAATTCACTAGCTGTTAGTTTATTTTTGATGATCATTGGTTTTCATGAACAAAAGGAAAAACGTTTATTAACCCTGTCTTTTTATGTTGCGGGGTTATTTGTGTTTGTTGCTTTGGGGTTTGCATTTATTACCCATTCGGGGGCTATCTTATTTGACGGTATCTACTCGCTGATTTCTTTTTTTATGGCGTTGTTAACCTTAAAAGTGGCTAACCTTGTACAAAAGCCCGACGACGACAGGTTTCACTTTGGCTATACCGCCATTGAGCCTACGCTTAACTTGTTTAAATCTATCATTATCATTGCCACATGTTTGTACGCAATTGTTGGGTCGATAAATAGCTTGATGACAGGGGGGAATTCTGCTGAATTTGGGCTGGCGATTATTTATGGTGCTATAGCTACTATTGGTTGTTTTGCCGTATCCTTTTATATGAAACACCAAGGTAAGCAATTGCGTTCTGATTTAGTGGGGGTAGATGCGCATACTTGGTTTGTGGATGGAGTGTTAAGTGCATCCATATTGTTGGGTTTTGCGCTGGCTTACTTTATTGAGCAAACTAGCTTTGCAGTCTACGCACCATTGATCGACCCACTACTGCTTATTTTATTGGGCACAGCCATTTTACCTATACCTGGAAGAATCATGCTCGATAGCCTCAACGAAGTGATCAACAAGGCACCACCTGAGGCTGTGACTGTAGTGATTGAGAAAAAACTCAAGCAAACACTGGTAGCTGTACCTTACGAACATGTTGAAGTGCGTATTAGCAAATGCGGTAGAGATATTTATTTACTAGTACATATCATAGTGGATGAGTCGTTCTCAGTGGCCACCATTAGTGAACTGGATGACATTCGTATCAGTTGCGAAACAGCCATGCGTGAATGGAACCCATCTATTCTAATGGATATCTTGTTTATTCAAGATCCGAAGTTAGCTGGGTAGGCTGGATCAAGTTAAAATCAGGAAATTAAAGAGCTTATAAAAGGTATCACAGATATCAATAAGTCATCGGCAATTTTGGGTTCTAAAAAACAACGGCTCTGACACTTTTGATTTTTTCTCAAATCACAAAGCATTCAAAATAAGCTTTGCGCTTTCTTCAGGTGCATCAAGCCAGGGAAGGTGACTGGCATTTTTAATAATCTTTAGAGAAGCATTGTTCATGTTCGATACCAAATATTCGGCATTTTCCATTGTGTCCCAAGGATCTTTATCGCCAACAATAAAGGTAACCTTATGGGGCAAATTAAATAGCGTATCTTGGATTAGGAATTCTTCTTTAAATCCACCCAAGCCTACGCAATTTTCGAGCAATGAATTAAATGTCCGAGCATTACCTGGGATAAGCTGGGCATTCAGGTCATTGTACCAATATAGATCGGACAATTGTTGCGGTTGATGCACCAGCATCATGCCATGAAAATCCTTACTACCTGCGACTGTTGGCTCGCCAATCAGCTTTAACAGTATTTTATTGGCTCCGGGTAAACCCATCATCATCACCGGTGGGGGAATATCGGTGTTGCTGCCTGCTGGGTGGCCAATCAACACCAGGTTTTTTACTCGTTGAGGATAAAGATCAGCAAAATTCACACTAAAAAGCCCACCCATAGAATGCCCAACCATGTGTGCACTGTCTAGATTTACTGCATCCATAAATGAACGGACAAATTCGGCACCATGGCTAGTCAAATCTACGCCAGCATAGTTAAAGTTGTCGGTTAAGCCGCTACCGGGGCGATCGACTACAAACAAATGATAGGAGTTAGCCAGCTGTTGCAAAATAGTAAACCACTGAGAAGCATAGCCGCCACCACCATGGATCAACACTAAAGGTTCGCCTTCACCCATTTCGTAATAATGAATACGTTTAACCGGCCCATCTGCCTGCACAAATTTGGACTGAGGTGTAATGCCTACTTGTTCGAACAAAGCGGCACTACTTTTGATGTAAGCAGCATTGCTGGTTTCAGTAAATTCTTTATCCGAGATGACTACCCAAGCAACAACAATGGCTAAGGCGCCAAACAAGCCCAAAAGTACTTTAATCCATAGTTTCATATTAAATCCTTGTCATTTAGAGAAACCCTATCTGTTGTAGATTAGCAAGAATAGGCCAGCTCTTAGTGCTGTGCAACTGGGCTAGTTTTTTGAACTTGGCAGCGGCTGACTTATAGGGAACTTTGAATCCTAATAGAAAATAATGGGTTAATGAACTAGATTAATTTGTAAGTCCCCAGCATATGATGAAAAAAATAATGAACAATCTTTTATCTATAAAAATAGCTTTGTTATGGTTTTTTCTGCTCTGGCAGACAGCCTTGTTAGCTAAATTGCCATCATATACAGGGCCAATCATCGATACTCATATTCATGCTAGTCCTGAAGTAAGTGAAACCATCTTGACCGCCAAATCACAGATACTAGCGCAAATGGATAGGCAAAATGTGGTGATGTCTGTGGTGTCGATCCCTGTAGCATCGTTTCTAAGTGACTGGCAACCTACAGCAAAACACAAACTATTAGTTGGGCCATCTTTTCCCTGTACAGATGGTAAATACCCTCGTATGAATCCATGTTTTGCAGCAAACAACGGATGGCCGGATTTACAGTGGTTAGAAGATGAAATTAAGCAAGGCAGGGTCACAGTATTTGGCGAGTTACTCTATGTTTATTATGGCATTTCGCCTGCTGATGAACGCTTGTTGCCTTATTATCAACTAGCGGAAAAATATTCAATTCCTATTGCTGTGCATGCCGCTCATGGTCCACCCAAAAGAGGCCGTGTAGAAGGTTGCTGCCCTGATTTTAACCAAGCAATGGGCAATCCCTTGTTGCTCAAACCTGTGTTACTCAAATTTCCCAAATTGAAAATTTGGCTATTGCACGGTGGAGAGATTGATTTTCATCAACAAGCAATAGAATTAATGCTGAAGTTCGAGACGGTTTACGCCGAGATGTCAATTGTAAATAGTATAATGCCCCAGGCGCTGCACCAAAAAATGTTAAAAGGGTTTCTTGATTCAGGTTTAGAAGATCGCATTATGTTTGGATCTGACAACATGCCAATAGACAGGATATTGGAAAGAATGGACGAGATTAATATTTTAACTGCAAAACAGCGTCAAAAAATATTATACGACAATGCCGTCAAATTTTTTGAGCTTAATTGAAGGCTTATTAAGATTCTGGCGAATACTCCTTTATCGCCAGAAACGTTACCTTAGAGCAATCTAAATTAACGCTGATTCTTTGTTTCACTCCAAGCAAAAAACGAACACCTCCGGTGCCTTCGGAAAAATAAAGTGCCTTTGATGTGCGTTTTATTACTTCATCTACTTTATCTTTTTTGTACTACGCGAGGCCAGTAGGGGCTCTCACACGTCAGATGGTGTTATATTTAAAAGGCAAGTTTGTGTGAATTAAATAATTTTAACTGAAATATAAAGGTATTAATTGGGGTCTAGTTCGCTGGGTAGTTTATAGGAAAATTGTTAATGCGCATTGACAATGAAAATATTGCAAGACGTGCAAGGTATTTGTATTTTTTTATCGTGACTGTTGGTTTGTTATTGTCAGCCTTGGTCTATTTTATGGCAACTGCAGTTAAACATTCCACTACAGAGTTGGTGGTACAACGGCTTCCAGCATTGAGTAATATAAATCACGTGGCAACACTGACAAGTGAGCAAGAGCGTATTTTATACGAATATTATGCGACGACCAACGTCACACCTTACCAGGAATATTACTCAAAAAATCATACTGTGTTATCCGATCTGTTGCTTTCATTACAAGGAGGACTTCAGGATAGTAGTACCTCTTCTTTACTAAAGGAACAACTCGAAAAGACGGCTATCCTTGCGAATCACTTAGACCAAAATCTGTCTTCGCCTACTATTGATTGGGATTTGGCTCGTGAACAGTTAAAAAACATTAGCAATATTCGTAGGGAATTATTACCTGTATTGGAGGCTATGGGGCAGCAAGTTATTCTCTCTGTCGATACTGCATATGATAATACAATATATCAGCTTAACAGCACGGTCTGGTTAGTTGCATTATTTACTATGGGTCTCATTGCCTTTACTTTCTATCTGGGTAGATATGCAATGCAATATATAAAGTTAAGTGCTGAAAATGGGCGTTTGGCCTTATTTCCTTTACGAAATCCTAATCCGATTTTAAGCGTCGATGAAAACCTAAATATTCGATATTCCAATCCTGCTACAGAAAAGTTACTTCATTCCTTTAGTCACAAAACCCAAAATCCACTGTCTATGTTTTCAACTGATTTAAAACAACAGCTGCATGAGACTCGTGTAAGTGAGTCCAATGTTAGATGTTTTTTAAATAGGGTAAATGAAACCTATCTTAGCTATGAGATACATTGGTTAAAGGACGTTGATGCTTTTGATATTCATGTTCAGGATGTAAGCGAACAGCATATTGCGCGTAATAAACTAGAATATATTGCCTATCACAATCAAACTACCAAGCTGAAAAACCAATCCTCTCTTGAAGTTGATTCGCAAGCGTTGATAGCGTCGGCTATCCCTTTTAGTTTGTTGCTCTTTGAGGTCGTTCAATATAAACAGCTTGTCGGTAGTTATGGACTGACTGGGGCCTCAGAATGCATCGAATCGTTTTCAGCGGCATTGAAGTTAAAATTTGAACAACTGACGAAAAATTTGAATCTGAGTCATAGCAGTTATATTTACCACATTGCGGATGCTAATTTTGTGATTGTTGTTCCAGTTCTGAACCAAACTAAGGTATTGGATAATTTAGTCACTAGATTAATTGGACATTTTGCAGACACTATCACTACACCATTTGGGACCATGAGTATGAGTGCATGCATTGGCGCCAGTGAGTATCCCCGATGTAGCTCAAACCTCAAAGAACTTTTGCTGCATGCCAATATTGCACTTGATGAGGCGACGAAAAGAGACGAGTTGTTCAGTTGTTTTGATCACGAAAGTGGTAGTCGTCATGAGCGCCATGTTTTTTTGATGAAACGTTTAGAACAAGCAATTTCAGGTCAGGAATTTGAACTCTATTTTCAACCTAAAATGGATGTTTTGACAAAGGAATACGATAGTTGCGAATGCCTTATTAGGTGGTTTACTGACGATGGTGGCACTGTCTCACCTGCTGAGTTCATTCCCTTGGCTGAGAAAAGTGGTTTGATTTTGCCCTTAGGTGAATGGATTTTGGACAATGCTTTTTTACACGCTAAACGGTGGCATGAAAAGGGCATGGACATGTGTGTGGCAATAAATATTTCTGCTCGGCAATTTTCACAAGTAGATTTTGTTAAAGGCATATCAAAGCGCCTTAAGGATCATCAATTACCGGCTAAGTACATAGAGTTGGAAATTACAGAAACTGTGGTTATGAATGATGAGACTTTAGCAATAAAAACCCTTAATAACCTAAAAGCCTTGGGTGTTAAGCTATCCATTGATGACTTTGGAACAGGATTTTCGTCGCTAGCCTATCTAAAGAGTTTTCCAGTAGATAAGCTGAAGATTGACCAATCTTTTATACGTAATATGGTTAAAGATAATCGAGATCAGGCAATTGTGTTGAGCCTGTGTCAATTGTCAAAAAATCTCGATTTATCCGTCATTGCTGAAGGAGTAGAAGAGCAAGCCCAACTAGATATGTTACGGGATTTTCATTGTAGTCACGCCCAAGGGTATCTGCTGAGTCGGCCATTACCAGTGGATGTTTTTGAACAATTTATAAAATCTGTGAACTTAGCAAAAAGGCATGTTGAACTAAATAGGTGACTACTTAGCAGGCGGATTATGAGCCAACTAATTGGCTAAACCAACTGAAAAAGCCAGATGGCTTTTTCTGTGAAGCATGCTTCGATTCCCAGCGTTTACTCACTTCCTTACGTTTTGCCTTCCTCTCATCGGCACGGTTAGCCACTTCAGCAAAGCGTTTGCGTTTATCTGGATCCATAACTTCATAGAGGCCTTTTACTCTAACTTTTGGGCGCGAAGAACCGCTACTTTTTGGTGAGCTACACATACATTTACCTACTTTAAGAATGCCGTATTAGAGTAGACCTTGTAATAATAAAATAAATTGCAACGTCAGTGGAGCATACAAATTAATAGGGCGGTGCGGATTGATTAAATTTTCCTTTGGTTTAATTATTGTTCCCGCAATTATTGGGTGAAAGTGATTTGACCCCGCAGATGATAAAGCGCAAAACAGCAGTATTGTATCCCTATTAAGAAGCATATATTGTAGTGAATTAGACTTGTCTAACTTAGGGTGTGAGTATGGAAATTTCAAGTATTGTGATAGTCGCTATATGTGTTTTACTTGCTTTTTATGTGGTTTCAATTTTCAACAAATTAGTGGCCCTTAAAAATCAGTTTAAAAATGGTTTTGCTCAAATTGAGGTGCAACTAAAGCGTCGTTATGATCTCATTCCCAATTTAGTTGAAACTGCTAAAGCTTATATGAGTCATGAAAAAGAAACCCTAGAGAATGTTATTGCGGCACGTAATCAAGCTTCTCAAGGTTTATCCAATGCCGCAAGCGCACCTGGTGATGCTGCAGCTATGCAACAACTAATTGGTGCAGAAGCCATGCTTGGCAGCGCAATGGGAAAATTAAATGTGGTTATGGAAGCCTATCCTGATTTGAAGGCCAACCAAAATATGATGCAAGTGTCAGAAGAGCTTACATCAACTGAAAACAAAGTCAGCTTTGCTCGACAAGCCTATAACGACCAAGTATTAGCATACAATACCTATAAGCAGAGTTTTCCTCAGACCTTGTTTGCTAGTATGTTCGGACACACCCAGGACGCCTCGTTGCTAGAGTTTGCAGACAGCCCTCAGATTCAAGATGCCCCTAAAGTTTCCTTCTAAGGATAGGGGCTTTTAATGAACTTCTTCCAATCACAAGCTAGAGCACGCAACCAAACCAAGACGCTTGTGCTGTTATTTGTGCTCGCGGTATTCAGCTTAATTTTGCTGACCAATCTTTTGGTGATGGGATTGTTTGGATACTTCAGCTTAGAAGGTCAGGCTATTTCGCTCGATTACATCAAGCATCAATTTGATTGGCAAAGATTTTTAATTATCAGTGCTGTGGTTATCATTTTTGTTGCTATAGGTAGTGTCTATAAGCTAATGAGCCTTCGCCAAGGTGGACGTGTGGTTGCTGAAGCTTTAGGTGGCACCTTAATCAACCAGAATACCGACAACTTGCAATACCGCGTTTTACTTAATGTGGTCGAAGAAATGGCCATTGCATCAGGTACACCGGTTCCTTTGGTGTTTGTGCTCAAGGATGAATCAGCTATTAATGCTTTCGCAGCTGGTTTTTCAATTAAAGATGCCGTTATTGGCGTTACCCAAGGTGCACTAGATTGTTTCAGTCGTGATGAGTTGCAAGGGGTTATTGCTCATGAATTTAGTCATATCGTAAATGGTGATATGCGAATTAATTTGCGTCTCATGGGAATTTTGCACGGTATTATGCTGTTAGGTTTGCTTGGCTATTATATTATGCGAGTGTCCGGTAGCAGTAGCCGCTCTAAAGACAGCGGAAAATTGGTTTTTTTAGGCTTAGGTTTAGTGGTGATTGGCTATGGCGGTATGTTTTTTGGTAATGCTATAAAAGCGTCGGTGTCGCGTCAGCGAGAATATTTGGCCGATGCTAGCGCTGTGCAATTTACCCGTGACAATCAAGGTATTGCCAATGCCCTGAAAAAAATTGGCGGCTACAACAAAGGATCTAAACTCGAAAGCCCAGAAGCACAAAGCATCAGCCATGCTTTTTTCTCCAATGCACTTACCAATAAATTCACTTCACTATTCGCTACTCACCCGCCTTTACCTAAACGGATTAAACAAATAGAACCGAATTGGTCGGGCAAATTCGAAACAGTAAAGGTCACCAATCGACCGCTTTTGCTAGAGGGCGAAGCATCGGGTGTTAGCCATTTTAGTGAGAGTAATGCTGAGTTAGACATGTCGCCATCGACGCATAACCTTTTAGAGGGGGTTGGGCAAGTATCCATCTCGAATGTGACTTTAGCTAAAAACCATTTAGCCGCCATTCCTAAAAGTATTAGAGACCTTGTTCACAATAACCAAGGGGCAGAGGCCTTTGTTTATGCTTTACTGCTTACCGACAACTCAAGTGACAAAACCTTTGTAGAAAAGCAACGGTTGTACTTACAAAAGCGCTTACCGAATCCTTTGTTTGAGCTGATTGAAGAACATTTTCAAGGCGTCGCTGAGCTTCGCATAGAGCATAGATTACCTTTGCTAGAAATGGCTTTGCCACAATTAAGAGGCATGCCTGAAAGCCGTTATGAAGCCATGCTCGAACAAATGCGTTATTTGGTGTTTACCGACAATACACAAAGTATTTTTGAGTGGGCCATAAGCAACATAGTCGCCAGTTATCTGCAAACTGAATTTGAGCATGCCGACCAAAGGCAAGTTAAATACAAGAGTACAGCTGTTGTGCAACAACACATTGAAGTTTGTTTAAGTATGCTTTTATACGAATTTTGCGATACAGGCGAACATGCCATTATCATTCAAAAAGCCAATGAGATGCTGGGGTTACGAACCTTAAGTTTACTACCCTTAGATAAATTAAATATTGAAGACTTCTCAAAGGCGCTACAAGCTTTAAGTAAACTGGCACCAGAGCCTAAAGAAAAAGTGCTGCAAACATGTATTTTTGCGGTTACCCAAGACCATCATTATAGCCCTCAAGAACATGAAACTATTCGTGCAATGGCTGATTGCTTAGATTGTCCAATGCCTATTAGAGTCTAGATAAATAGGGAAATACGAGATTAGTTTGTTGAAATTCCAGTTAACAAAAAAGCCCCGCTGCTAGCTAATTCCTTTGGAAAGTAGACTAAAGTCTAATAGTAACGCTAGTACATTGAGGTGATAGTGCTAAGTTGATTCGGTAGTACTAGTTAGGCGATTATATTGTTCTTATTTCAACGGACTAAATTCCGAATGCTTGTGTATATTTTGCTTTTTAGTGTCAGTTTTTCTTTGCAAGCGAACAATAAAATAGTCTTATGTATTGAAAATCAGGATGAAACAAATCTTTATGAAAGCTTGCTTAGTACAGTATTACGATCTGCCCAGCAAGTTGGATTAACAGTACAACTTGTGCGACTTCCTTGGTTACGTTGCCAATTATTAGTTAAAAGTGGAGAGCTTCATGGCCTGCTACTAATGATTAAAACACCTGAGCGACAATTAGAGTTTGCCTTTCCAAATGAATCCAACTTTATACTTCAATTTGAGTACCCCATTATTGTTAAAAAGAATGGGGTCTTTGATACAGAGTCACTAAAAAATCAAAGCATGTTTCATAAAGACCAATCTCTCAATATTGAGGTTTATCGAGCCATGAAAAAGGTGGGGTTAAGTGCCCCCTTTGGTTATATAAGCTATCAATTTTTAGAGCAACAAAACTTGTTAAGTCCATTTAATACAGACTTAGATACCGCATTAAAATTGATTGAAAATGAACGATTAGATGGTTTTGTGATAGCTAGAGATATCGCTAGGGAGTTATTGCAAGTTGGTGACAATGCAGACAAATTACGGATAACCTCTGGTTCTATTATGAAGAAAAGTTTATATGCGCCAATGAATTTAGACTATTACCAACAGAATGAAGAACAAGTTTCCTCGTTTTGGCGGGCATTACATAAAAATCGCCCCAATCAATAATTAACATAAACTTATTTATATGTTTCTTTTTGCTTATTAAAGAGGGGCCGTTAGTGCTTTGATATAGGAAATAAAGCGCTTGTTATTTAAGGCCCATTTTTATATGTTGAATAGGGGAGTCTCTCTGTCATTTGCCGCAGAACCGATTATAAAGAAGTCTCGCTAGTATTCAGGTGAGAACTAGTCTTGAGATGTGTGATTGCGCTCGCCTACAACAACTCGATCACGGCCGTTATTTTTGGCTTGGTATAGGGCATTATCTGCTAATAATATAAAGTCTTCTAAACTGTCATTTTTTTCAAATTGAGCGATTCCGACAGATAGTGTCACCTTGGTCTCAGGGATCCCTGCCTTCTTGCTGATCTCTGACATTTTTTTACGCAGACTATCTAATACGTTAAAGGCATCTTTGCTAGTCGTATGGCTGAGGATCAATAAAAATTCTTCACCACCAATACGTCCTATTACATCTGATTCACGCAGGTTTCTTTTACCTAAATTGGCAAATTCCCGCAACACTTTATCACCAGCCACGTGACCATAAGAATCATTAATTTCTTTGAAAAAATCTAGATCTAACATGGCAATACACAGGTTAGTGCCATACCTTTTGGCAAGTGATATCTGCTGTTCTAATAAAGTTAAAGCGTGGCGACGATTATACAATCCGGTTAATTCGTCTCGGGTGGCTAGTTTTATTAGGTTGCGTTTATGCACCTTATTTCGAAATACAATAATACCCAGTAGAGCGCAGATTATAGTGGCAAAGGCGGTGCTCATGACTAGCTGCCTATTGAGTGTTTTTTTATTGCTTAGCTGTAATTGTTGTAAGGCATTTTCTTGTGACAATACCTGATTTTCATGCTGTGCTAATTGTATTTCAAAACGTGACCTAAGCTGATGTAGTTGCCCTGTACTTTCAGCATTTTGTTCTTCCTTGTGGTTTTCAAAGGCTTGTTTTAGATCGTCATAAGCCGCCTTATAATGGCCTTGCTCATACAGCAACTTCGCCTCAAGAACATCAAAGGCGACATTATGAATAGCCATAGCATCGCGATTTAGTAGGTTTTTGGCGTGCTGTAAATAACGTTCCGCTTTTTCAGTTTCGTTGGTCTCAAGTGCCAGTTCTGTTAATAACATCATAAAGATAAAGTTCATTTGCGGATTGTCTGCTTGTGCAAAAATTTTAGCCGCCTTGGTTAGTTTTATTTCGGCTTCCACATACTCTTTTGCAAGCATATCTATCACGGCTAACTCTTTAAGAGCATAACCCACCCCTTGGATGTCATCGATTTTTTCAGCCAGGTCTGCCGATTCTTGCAATTGTGCTTTACCGAGCTCAATCTTGCCGATATTGCGATTAGCCTTACCTAAGCCAAACAAGGCAATACTGAGATTTAAATCAGCACTGTGTAAACGATGTGCCGCTACAGCCTCTTCATAAAAGGGAATAGCTAAACTGTATTCGCGCCGATATTCGTAAACTTGTGCCAACATTGCGGCAACATGGGCCTTGCTCAGCTCTTCAGGGTTAGTACTGGCGAGAGAATAAGCTTGTTGAAAGTCGTTAAGTGCAGCCACGTAATCAGGTAAACTGGTCAGAATGGTGGCTCTAGAATACAAGGCTTGCAGATGCATTTTTGGCTGCTGATTGTGCTTAGCCCAGGTTAACGCGGCATTGACTCCTGCCATTGCCTGCATGGGTTTTCCTATGAGTTCAAGTGCGTCAGATTCGACAATTTTACAATTGTGGTACAGCCAAGCTTGCTCTTTTTCGGTTATATAACCTAAAGCAGATTGTGCATGATTCAATGACTTTTGCGGGTACGCTAGGTTGTAGTGCGCCCTAGCCAGAATAAAATGGTATTGAGCTTGAACAAGATCGGATTGGTCTGTGTTTGGCGTCTTATTTGTTAACGTATCGACTATTTCTTGAGGCTGATTAACCAAGGTTTTTGCATAGCTTGCGTAGGGCTCTGAAAATTCCATTAATTGAGTTTGTTGTGCCTGAACAACAGAAAACGCAAGCCAACTAAATAAAATCAAACATCTTAGCAAAAAAAACGCCCTCAAATTGTAAAAGTCCAAGCCAGTTATAAGTGTTTAAGGCAACTCAATAATACTACCACTAAACGCCGATAATGGGTTGAAAAATCAACCTATTCAGACACCTATAAAAAATCAGTATTAAAACGACTTTGACTATTTGAAGCAATTCCTTTTACAAACTTAAAATCAGTGTAAAAAACAGTCAATTATGACTTTGTTGGTCAAAAGTGGCGAGATAGATTGTAACTGTAATAAATATGTCATTTACGGGCTTCATACTTCGCGCGGTTCGCGCCATAACAGTCTTAGGAGTTAGAGTTTGAAAATAATACGCCATAACATAAGAAACAAGCTGTTGCTGTTGCTTTGTTCATCATTGTTGCTGTTGGTTGTTGCATTTTATATTGGATTTTATTCGTTACGAGCGGTAATCGAAGATTATAGTTATACCATCAATCAAGATGTGCACTATATGACTGAAGTGGGTGAGCTCAATGTGTTGTTTAAGACCCAAGTGCAAGAATGGAAAAACACTCTGATTAGAGGAAAAAAGCCTAAACAATTGACTAAATATTGGGGCAGTTTCAACAAACATGCAGAGTTGATTCAAGAAAAATATCACTATCTACTTACCACTATGCCTAAGCAACAACCCGGCTATCAACAAATTCAACTTTTTGCGGATAGTTATCCTCCTATGTTGGCTGCTTATCGTAAAGGTTATGAAGCCTTTGTTGCTGCAGGAATGGATATTGAACTCGCAGATGCCAGCGTAAAGGGCATAGACCGAGCGCCCACCAATAATTTGAATCAAGCTGTTATGGCCATAAATACTCAGATAGACACAAAAAAGGTGGTTATGAATGAGCGTGGTTCGGCGGCGTTTACAATTACTATTATTGTGGTTTTTTTGGCCATCTTATTCACTATGGCACTGATTACTTGGTTTTTAGATACGCGAGTTTTGACACCTCTGAACCGTGTTAATCGTGTTTCTAAAAAAATAGCGCAAGGGGATTTTACTGGAGCGATACAGAGTACCACTTACGACCAAATTGGACAGGTTTCCAGTAACTTCAGCTCAATACAGGATGGCTTGAGTAATGCGCTAAGTGGTATCAGTGGAGACGTGAAAACGCTGGGAACAACAATAGAAGATTTGATGCTTGCCTTTGGAAAGGTAACACATGGATTAGCTTTACAAATTGACGAAACTAAAAAACTTAGTACCACTATGCATGAAATGACACAATCGAATGATTCGGTGAATGATGCAATTCACCAAGCCAATATCTTTGTTTCTGAGTCAAATGATCTGGCTGACAAAGGTCAGCTTATGTTCGATGATAATGTTAAAACCAGTCAAGGTATGCTTGAGGCGACTCACTATGCTTCAGATATTATTGCTGATTTAAAAAATGACTCAGATAATATTGGCAATGTCGTAAATGTGATCAACGGCATTGCTGAACAGACTAATTTGTTGGCGTTAAATGCTGCGATTGAGGCTGCTAGGGCGGGAGAAACAGGGCGAGGTTTTGCTGTAGTAGCTGATGAAGTTCGTACCTTAGCAACCAAAACACAATTGTCGACTCAGCAAATTTCGCAAAATATTGCCAAGTTGCAAAGTGAAGCAGACAAGGCTGTAACGGCCATGAGTCAAGGTAAAGAACAAGCTGAAATTAGTTTAAATCAAGCAAAAAAATCCCAGGAATTTGTGGATAAATTACATGCTGCGTTTAATCAAATCAGCAACCTTAATTTGATGATAGAAAAAGAAATGCAGGTACAAAAGCAGCAGACTGAGCAGATTAACTTATTTTTGGAAGAGCTTGACATACAAAGCGCTAAATCTCAGCTGGAAACACAAGTCATGCAGCAAGCGTCTAATGTATTAACCAACATCTACGGCAGCATTGCATCATCAATCAAGGGTTTTAAACTGAAACACATTTAGGTCTATTTTGTAGGTGTTATAACTTGAGAATGAACAGTCGTGATAGGGCATTACTGTTTGATTGGGTTAACGTGATCCGCTAACCCAATCAAAATTGCTAGGGAGTACGGCCCTACAAGACAGGCGAAAAATCAGTGGTTTGCATAAACACCACATCAATACTGTCTACCAAGGCGCCGTCTTTTATGGACGCTTGGTAGGCTTTTACCCAGGTTGGATCAGTGATAAAGGTTTGCCACTTCTGTTTTGCGTCCTCTTCACTGTCATGCTCGAGAATATAGATTAGGGTATTACTAGACTCGGGGGAGGTGGTAGGTATCCAATAGGCCACTACTTTCATATTGAGACGTTCAAATATGCTGTGAGTATGCTCACGAAATCGTTTTTGTAATGCAGGCAGTTTGCCTAGGTTAGTATGGTAAGTACGTAGCTCATATACTTTCTGAGGGCTGGCAGCTTGGGTAGTGGTAGCCAACAAAAATGAGCAAAGTAAAATGCACTTCATAGAAACGCTAACCCGATAGTGTTTTGACATAGAAAGTATGACCTTTTTTTTAAGGGAGCTTAAGTTGTTCAGCACTTTGTCGCAAGGCAAAGCAAAATACAAGTGTTAGCGAATTAGTTGTGTCACCAGTATTGTGTTTTATAATAGCGGCGACTATGGCAATTCTTGCCTTTATCTTTTAGCAACTGCCTTTTCAATTTGAAAGTTTGTTGGCTGCAATAAGGGTAAAATTCTCCTTGGCAATTTAGGTAATCTCTAATGCAACTTCTCAAAACAGCTTTTCACCCTGATGTCTCTGCTGTGGATATTTCTCCTACTAGTGAGCTAAAACGAATTGAGCGTCGCGCTTCGCGGGCTATTGTGGTGAAGGGGGAGGATATTTTATTGCTGTATACCCAGCGTTATCACGATTACAGTCTCCCAGGAGGAGGAATTGATGACAATGAGGACGCAATTGCTGGCTTAATTCGAGAGCTCCAAGAAGAAACCGGAGCACAAGGGGTACGTAATATTCAAGCCTTTGCTCGTTATGATGAATATCGTCCTTGGTATAAAGATGATGCAGATATTATTCATATGATTTCTTATTGTTATCTGTGTGAAATTGACGATGAGTTGGGCGACACAGCCTTTGAATCACATGAAGTGAATAATGGTATGAAACCATTGTGGGTAAATATTCATGAGGCTATCGTTCACAATGAAGACGTAATGGTGAATAGCGATAAAAAAGGTCTCTCGATTGAACGAGAAACCTATTTATTAAAATATATTGTTGAAAGGTTGATTGGAGTAGGGGAATTAACAGAATAGTCATTACATTAAGTTCGTTTAATGGCCCTGTAATAAATTAATTTCGCCTAGTTTGTTGTTGAATGAATAATCGAGTGTCTTTAAGTAAATCTACCCTTGCTGTTTCGTTTACATACATCGCATGACCTCCTTGATAGTAGTGGTATTGGATTTGCTCTGCCTTAATGCCATGACGATTTAAGGTATATTCTGCGTCAAAAAAAGGTGTCACTAAATCATAATAACCTGAGGCAACCATCACTTTAAGTGCTGGGTTAATACGTAACGCTTTTGATAAATCATGGGCGGTATTGACATATGTTGGTTCCCAAGCTGAATTGGGTGGGGCAGTCCGCCAACTCCATTGATCAGATAATTCATCATCTGCCGGTGCTAAATAGGTGCGATCCCAAGTGACGCCTAAGTCACTGCGAATATAGCTCATTAGTGCGGCATTAAATGCCGGTGCAATAGCCCCCCCAGCGTCATGGTCGGGAGTGGAATTTAAATCGTCAACTTCATCCACTGTGTATCGTGCATCTAACAATCCAATGGTCAACCCTTTGTCCCGTAAAAGTTCTTTTGCAAAATGAAATCCTTGAATACGTAATTGAGCTCTATCTATGTAACTAGGTGTCAGCCCCGTAAAATAGGCTAATCTATCTCGGATATGGGTTTTTGTTCTTGCATCAAGGGTATTGCCTTTGAATAATGCAGGCATTAATTCATCAGTGGCAAATAGTCGTGCTTGGGAAAGAAAACTTTCTAAATTTTCAGGTTTTGGCTTGATTTTGTCATGATAAACCGCTGCTGCAGCCATGGTCGGTAAATAGGTGATATGGGAAATGATATTATCTTTTACATAGGGGGTTGAACCCTGATAATCCAAGGCCTGAGAAACAAAAATAATGCCATTTAAGCTAATTGATAAGTCTTTTTCCAAAATTTTGGCCACTGCTGCAGCGCGAGTTGTTCCGTAACTTTCGCCGAGTAAGAAGCGTGGTGAATTCCAACGACCATTGGCTGTTATCCAAGTTCTGATAAATTCAGCCATTGACGCCGCATCTTGTTGTAACCCCCAGAATTCTTTACCTTTATGTTCACCCAAGGCCCTAGAAAACCCGGTGCCTACCGGGTCAATGAATACCAGATCAGATACATCGAGTATCGACTCAGGTGTGTCTAATATAGGGTAAGGTGGCGTGCCTGGAAACTGTGCATCGCTTGGTACTTTGACCCTTTTAGGTCCAAAAGCCCCCATATGTAACCATGTTGACGCTGAACCGGGACCACCATTCCAAATAAAAGTAACAGGGCGATTCTGTTGTTTTTTTTCATTTTTGGTGTAAGCGAAGGTAAAAATACTGGCTGTTTCTTTGCCATTTTTATCTTTTAGGTAGGTTTCCCCTGCTGTCGCTGTATAGCTAATATTCTGGTCATTGAAGCGGCCTTTATGCTCGGTAATAAATTGACGGGCTTTGGGTATTGGGGTTACTTCAGGTTTTGTAGCTGCTTTGTCTACAGAATAAGCAACACCACTAAACAAAATATAAATACTAAGAAATACGTTTATGAAAGAACCTTTAAACTTCATGAAAATTAACCCAAGGTAGTTGCTGAAGTTTTATACTACAACACTATTATTTGGAAGAAAATTAGTAATATAGCCACCCCAATGGTCACTGTTGTAAAGAGTGGCTCGTATCAAAAATTCATCGAGAAGGGGGCGCGAAATGTACTTTCAATGAACTTTTAAGAGTACCTTTCGCGGTTTAATAAGTGAATTATTCTTGTTCTTTGTAGCGACGTTCAACCCTATCTAATAAAGCAGGGTTTTCAATTTCTAACACCACAACTTGGCGTAGAATAATTTTGCCTTTTACATCAGATGATGCATCTATTGTTAGGGTAGGTGGATTATGTTCACGGGCTTTTTCACTCCACCAACCTCCGTTATCCTGAGATTCAAACTCTATATCGCCTCCTACCACTGAGCCATCAGTTAGGGTGATACTGCCATTTTTGGTTTTGATGTCATCGCTTACGAAAGTTTGGGTTAGGTAAATGTCACCATTAACAGTGGCTACATCTTTACCCACCATAGAATCAGCGCCAAGGGAAATATTGCCATTAACAGTAGTTACATCACGTTTAACAGATAAATAGGTTTGCGCTTTGATATCGCCATTAACCGTTGATAACTCATGTACCTGCACGTTATTACCTATTTCAATATTGCCATTTACTGCATCAACGTCTCGAGCACTAGCGTTATCTTCAATGGTGATATTGCCATTAACGGATGAAAGGTCACTGACACTTTGGTTTTCGCCAATATCTACGCCGCCAAATACACTGCTGTATTCAACATCATCTCTGTCATTTTTATCGTGTCCGCCTACATGGATGATGCAGCCCGATGTGCTTAGGGTTAACGCGGTAAGTAATGCTGCGGTGGTTAATTTAGAGAGTGTCATAGTTGCCCTTAGTATGTAATGTGTGAATTGTTGTTTTTGAACATGGTTATGTTTGGCTTATTTAGTCGTGTAAGCAGAACATGTGCCATTTATGTAAGTGTCTGATAACTATGCTTATGTTTGTTTTTTGCTAATAGTTAGTCGCAAGTAAACTGCAAAAAGTTAGTTAAATTAGCAAATAATTGGTTAATTACATGGTTTCAACTACAGGCAACCTATTACAAGTTTACCCTAATAGCGGTTTATTGTTCACTGAGTTCTGTGGATTAAGGATATGTGGCTTAAGAACAAAGTTACTTGAATTTATTTGTTACTTAGGACATCTTGCTTAGCTTGTTATATTTTACCTCTTAGTAGTTCGAGACCTTTAATGCTTACAACAGAACAAAAAAAATCTTACCAAAAAAACGGCTATTTGGTTCTAGACCAGTGCTTTTCTGCCGAGCAGATGAGTGTGTTAAAAAACTCAGCGAATAAAATAGTCGCAGACTTTGACCCTAACTCTACCCGCTCTGTTTTTTCTACCGAAGATCATAGCAAAACACGAGATGATTACTTTTTATCCTCTGGCGATAAAGTACGGTGTTTTTTTGAAGAAGATGCCTTTGATGATAAAGGTGAGCTAAAACAAGAAAAGTCTTTGAGTATCAATAAAATCGGTCATGCCCTGCATCGTCTAGTACCGGAATTTATAGCGTTTAGTCATAGCCAAAAAATCAAAGATATTGCATTAGATTTAGGACTTGTTAAACCACAGATTCACCAATCTATGTACATATTTAAACAGCCTAAAATTGGCGGTGTAATACGTTGGCATCAAGATGCGAGCTACTTTTTATCAACACCACTTTCTGTTGTGACGTTTTGGCTTGCAGTGGAAGATGCCACCATAAAAAATGGGTGTTTACAGGTGCAATCGGGTGGGGAGCCTATTCCATTAAAAGAGCAATTTTTACGTTTTCCAGACGACAGTACCGAATTAAAAGTCCTTCATGATATGCCTTGGCCTGATGATGACAGTGCTAAATCTTTAGAGGTGAAAAAGGGCACGTTAGTTGTCTTTAATGGACTGTTACCACACTTTAGTGCGCCTAACCTATCTGATAAATCGCGTCATGCGTTTACCTTGCATATCACATGTGCCAATACTCAATACGCAAAAGAAAATTGGCTGCAAGCAGAGCCAAGCCAACTTTAGTTTTTGTTAAAGCAATACACGTTTACCACTGGCCGCTGATTCAAAGGCGGCCTGCACTACATGAATATCTCGCAGGCCTTCTTCTCCTGGCACCAGTATGGGTCCTTTATTTAAAATGGCCAGTGCATCGTCATCCATTTGGATCGCTTGTTGTAGACCTTTAATGGGGGGGAAATGTCTTCCGTCACTTGTTAAACCAGTTACCCCACTATATTCCGACATCGGGCTTAATTGATACCAACCTTTTTCACAATCTAGTTTAATTTGGTTAAAGCCCTTCACCATACTGGTGGCACACTCAGCCATTAATCCTTCAGGAAACTCAAGGGTAAAATAGGTGGTTTCGTCTACTTCTTTAAATATCTGTGGATGAGATTTATCATGCCTTGCTGAAATTGCTATTGGCTCAAGACCAGTTAAAAATCTAGCGCCATTAAGTGGGTATACACCCATATCATACATGGCGCCTCCACCCATTGCCTTTTTCATTCGCCAATTTTCGGCTGCCATGCCATTACCTGCATAGCCTGCTTGGCTGAGAATACTTTGTATTTTTCCATAGGGGGGTGAATGCTTAAACTCCATCAATGTGCGAGTGTTAGGTTCATGTTGCATGCGATAACCCACAGTAAGCTGCACTTTGTTTTTATTGCATACATCGATAATTTGTTGGCACTGTTGGGTGGTCATTGCCATGGGTTTTTCACACCAAACATGTTTACCCGCATTAGCTGCTATCTCACAATATTTAAGGTGTAATGCTGTAGGTACAACAATATAAATGGCGTCTATATCTGGGTTGTTGGCGATTTCGTGCATGTTGTCGTAGGAGTACACGTTTTTGTCTGGGATTGAATAACGTTGCTGCCATTGGGGAATTTTGCTTGGAGAGCCGGTGACAATGCCGCGCAATTCACAATGTTGAGTGAGCTCTAATGCTGGAGCCAACAATTCTTTGCTGTAATAACCTAAGCCAACAAGTGCAACTCCTAGCTTCTTTTTGGGTTGACTATGGGCATTAAAGGCCAAGCTAGTCGATAAACTCGTGGCTATCCCCGAAGCTGCAATTTGCAGAAAGTGTCTACGTGATAATTTAGACATGGCCCTACCTTTATTTGTTGAGGTTAACTTTAGAGCATATGAAATATCCTTATGCCCTATGTTTTGTTTCAGTTATCAGTGTTATTTAATGTAGTATTTGGGTCAAATTATATAACCCTGCTATTTTATGAACCCGAGTAAAAGACCAGTGTATCAATTAGAAAATTTCAGTTTAAAAGATCAGGTGTCACCGCAAGAGTGGCAAGCTCGAGTGGATTTAGCGGCCTGTTATCGGCTGGTGGCCGCTCATGGTTGGGGAGATTTAATCTATACCCATTTATCGGCAAGAGTGCCGCACACAGACCATTATTTAGTGAATGCCTTTGGTTTAACCTTTGATGAAGTGACCGCTTCTAATTTAGTCAAAGTGGATCTGTCAGGCAAGGTATTAGATGGTTCGCCTTATCAGATTAACCCTGCAGGTTTTACAATCCACAGTGCCATCCACGAAGTACGTCATGACGCCCAATGTGTGATTCATTTACATACTAAAGCCACTATTACTGTGGCGACGGTGCAAGGTGGGTTAAAGCCTTGGAGTCAATATGCAATGTTTTCGTTGTCGTCATTAAGTTATCACGGTTACGAAGGATTGGCGGTGGATGAGGATGAAAAGGCGCGTTTGCAAGCTGATCTTGGCCAAAGCAATCACATGTTGCTGCATAATCACGGTGGTCTCACTTTAGGTCCCACAGTAGGAGATGCGTTTATGCGTTTTTATGATTTACAACGAGCCTGCGAAATTCAAATGGAATTGATGCAAAGTGGTCAAGGTGTAATTGAAATCCCCCAAGAGATTGTTGACGGTATCTATGCTCAAGCAAATATTGTGCATAGCGGTGAAACCGGTGGTCAAAAAGCTTGGCCTGCTATGTTAAGAAAGGCTTACAAATTGGATCCCTCATTTTGTGAATAGGGTGTTCAGTGGAATTGCTAGTTAAAGATTATTAAAAATAGGAAAAAACATGAAAATTAACCGTGTTGAAATTTTCGACATTCATTGCCCCAAACGTCCGCCTTGGAATCCTGTGTTTATTCGTATTCATACTGATGAAGGCGTTTCTGGCGTAGGTGAAGCAGGCCTCGCTTATGATTTAGGTCATAGCGCGGCAGCCCATATGATTAAAGAAATTGCCGAAGCTATGTTAATTGGTTTTAACCCCATGAATACCGAATTGTTATGGTCGCGTATGCTACGTGAAAGCTTCTGGGGATTGGGCGGTGGTCCAGTGTTGTATGCTGCTATGAGTGCCATCGATACTGCGCTGTGGGACATTAAAGGTAAAGTATTTGGTGTGCCCGTTTATCAGCTTTTAGGCGGTAAAACCAACGGAAAATTGCGAACCTACGCTAGCCAATTACAGTTCGATTGGGATAAAGAATGCACTAAGTTGACTCAACCTGAGCAATACGCAGAAGCAGCATTAAAGGCAGTGGCCGAAGGATATGATGCGGTAAAAGTCGATCCCATAGTCTATGACAGCGATGGTAATTCATCTTTTGATCGAACCAAATTGTTCACTAAACCTCAAATGCGATTATTCGGAGACCGTTTACGTGCTATCCGCAGTGCAGTGGGTTCAGATGTAGACATTATCTTTGAGTCACACTCATTAATGGGCGCGGCTTCAGCGATTCAAATGGGAGAATTGGTAGAAGAAGTAGGCTGCATGATGTACGAAGAGCCAGTGAACTACTTGAATTCAGCGGTGCATAAAAAAGTCGCTGAAAACGTACGCGTACCTATTGCTGGTGGCGAACGACTTTATCACCGCTGGGATGTGCGCCCTTACTTTGAAGATCAAAGCATTGATGTATTGCAACCCGATGTAGGCTTATGCGGCGGATTTACCGAAACCAAAAAAGTCTGTGATTACGCCGATGTCTACGACATTCGTATTCAAGCCCATGTGTGCGGCGGGCCTGTCGCCACTGCAGCCAGTTTGCATTTAGAAACCGCTATCCCTAATTTTTTAATTCATGAGCATCATACTTATGCCATTAAAGACTGGAATCGCGAACTATGTATTCAAGATCCACAACCCGTTAACGGTTTTTTTGAAGTATCAGAAGCGCCGGGAATAGGCATTGAATTGAACGACGAAGTGGTTTATCGCTCACCGCATATGGAAGTGAAATAGGGTGAGGTTTGAAGCTTAGGAAGAGTAGGGGGCATTTAGTGATAATGGCGTTCACTATGGGTACTGGTGTCACTCGCGACAGCCGCATTTCCGGCTAGAATTTTTTTAATCGCACTTTTTTATTGCTGGTTTGAAAACCTAATCATTGGGTGTTAGATTGCCAAGCTAACTATCCAATGAAAACAATAAGATAAGTGTTATGAAAAAAGCATGTACGTTGACTAGTGTAATGCTGATAGCTGGCTTACAAACGACAGTGGCAAAAGAGGGCATGTTCACCCCCGAACAACTCCCCCTAATTAAAAATGATTTACAGACAACGGGTCTAAAAATTTCTCCCGAATCACTATCTAGTTTGACCGGTTTTCCTATGGGAGCGGTTGTATCACTAGGTGGTTGCTCAGCGTCCTTTGTTTCACCTAAAGGATTAGCAGTGACAAACCATCATTGTGCCCGAGGTTCGGTGCAATTTAATAGCACTGCGGAAAATAATTATTTAGAAAATGGTTTTTTGGCTAAAAAATTCAGTGATGAACTACCAGCTGCACCTGGATCTCGTATCTATGTAACAGAGGCGTTTAGTGATGTCACTGAAAAAGTCATAGGCAACATAGCAGATACATTGCAGGGTAAAGCGCGATATGACGAAATTACTAAGCGACGTAAAGCTCTGATCGCCGAATGTGAGCAAGATGAAGACTACCGTTGTTCTGTCAGCTCTTTTTATTCAGGCAAAGAATATAAACTTATTAAGCAACTTGAAATTAAAGATGTGCGCATTGCCTATTCACCTGCAGACGCAGTAGGTAAATATGGTGGTGATATTGATAATTGGATGTGGCCACGCCATACCGGTGACTTTGCTTTTTACCGTGCCTATGTTGATAAAAATGGCAAGCCAACAGAGTACAGTGAAGACAACGTCCCTTACGAACCCAAACATTTCTTAAAAGTGTCGGCTAAAGGCCTTGATGATGGCGACTTTGTGATGGTGGCTGGTTATCCTGGTTCCACTAATCGTTATGCTTTGTTGTCAAATGTTCAGCATGTGTTTTCTTGGTTATATCCTACTTACATAGGCATAGTCAGTGAATGGGTTGAGACAATTGAGAAAAGTGCACCAATGGGCAGTGACGCCCGGGTTAAGTATGAATCATCATTAGCCGGCCTAAATAACTTTATGAAAAATACCAAAGGCCAGTTAGAAGGTGCTCAGAGAGTGGGTTTAGTAGATCGAAGAGCAGAACGCGAAGCGCAGCTGGAACAGTGGTTGAATAAAGATAGCAGTCGTCTAGATGTGGCTAAATCAATTGCAAAACTTAACGAAATAGCCAAGCAAAAAGCCGTTACTGACAAACAAGATTTTTGGTATGGCTTTGCAACTCGCCCGGCGCTTTTGGGTGTAGCACAAAACCTATATAGGTTATCTATTGAAAGGCAAAAACCTGATACAGAACGCGAGCAAGGATATCAAGACAGAGACTTAGAGCGTATTGAAGAACGTATGAAGCGGCTTGATCGCCGCTTTGATGCCAGCGTTGATATGGCACTTTGGCAAATGTACTTGGCAAATTATTTAGCAGAGCCTAAAGAGCATCGTGTACTGGCTCTAGACAAAGCTCTTGGTCTAGATGAAGCAGGTGATTTGAGTGCAAAGTTGGGCACCTATTATAAAAATACTCGCCTCAACCAAGTTGAAGAGCGCCTAGCTCTGATGACAGCGACCCAAACTGAGTTAGAAGCGAGCAGTGACCCATTCATGCAGCTGGCCGTTGCTTTGTACGATGAAGAAATGAAACGTGAGAACGAATCTAAAGAACGTGCTGGGAAACTGGCCGCGCTGCAGCCAACTTATATGAAAGCCATTATCGAATGGCAACAAAGCAAAGGCCAGGTTCTGTATCCTGATGCTAATAGCACGTTAAGAGTGACCTATGGTAATGTGATGGGCGGCTCTCCTAAAGATGGCCTGATTTATGAGCCTTTTACTCGCTTAGAAGGCATAGTCGAAAAGGACACGGGGGTTGAACCCTTTAATTCACCCAAGGCTCAGTTAGGCCTAATTGAAAACAAACGATACGGCGATTACACCCTTGATAAGATTGGCAGTGTGCCGGTGAACTTTTTGAGTGACCTAGACACCACAGGCGGTAACTCAGGCTCTGCAACCTTAAATGCTAATGCTGAATTAGTAGGCTTGCTGTTTGATGGTACCTTTGAAAGTGTCAACTCAGATTGGGATTTTGATCCACGTACTACACGTAGTATCCATGTTGATTCACGTTACATGCTATGGGTAATGGAATATTTAGATAATGCTGAAAATCTAATTGAAGAAATGACAATCGTTAAATAGAAAAATAAGCTGTAGTTACAGAAATTGTTTAGTGAGAAGTAAGTCAATCAGCTGAACCTGTAAACATTAAAAAGCCCAGTGTGAAACAGGTCACACTGGGCTTTTCTTTTAGCTTTTATTTTTGATTAAGCGGCGTTAGCTTGTACGCTTTCTTTTTCGTTCACTAACTCTAGATTTTCATCTAACAAATCCATATCAAAAGTAAACTCGTCTACACGGATAGCCAACTTACGTTTGTCGTTGTATTCGATGACTAACGCGACTTCTTGGGCGGTTAATTCACCGGCTTCTTGTAATTTACTTACCGCATTTTCAAAAGAAACATAAGGTATCACTGGCACTTTACGCAGTGCTTTCTGAATTTTCTTCAGCTGTGGCATCACAGCATGTTTGGCTTTGAACGCTTGCTCATTGATATGGTTACCATCTCCAGGGATGACTTTCACCAAATGAGTTAACTGGGCTTTGATACTTGTGTCTTGCATCGAGGCCTCAGACAGTTTGCGTTTTAAGTCGTCGGAAATGCCTTTAACAGCAGTGGTGTAAGTATTGGTTAATACACGCATTAAACCGCGTACCGCTGTGTTAGGGAAATTCACGATAAATTCATTTAGCGCGGTTTCGCCTTTATTTAAACACCACTGAATAGCGTATTCGAAGTAAGGTAAAGCTTCACTGCGGTTTTCAACGCGTTGCTCATAGAAACGCACCACAGCCATGGCGGCATACATGTAACTCATAACGTCACCAAGACGTGCTGATAACATTTCAGCTTTTTTCAAATCACCACCTAATACCAATAATGACAAGTCAGCCATTGGCGCTAATTTAGCAGCGAGGGCATTCATACGTTTTTCATATTGACGCACTTCTGGCAAGGCTGATTCTGCACCACGAGTGAAAGGTAGGTAACTTTTCGATAAGCTTCGGAATGCATTTTTGACGCTAAAAGCAACCGTTTTACCTAAGACTTTATTGAATCGCGCATCTGCACCTTTTTCAGTGCTGTGGATCAAATCCACCATTTCTTTCAAATGTGGATGACAACGCATTGTGCCTTGCCCAAAAATCATCAGACTACGGGTTAGGATATTGGCACCTTCCACAGTAATGGCGATAGGTAGAGAAACATAAGCACTGGCTAAGGTGTTTTGTGGACCACGTTGGATGGCTTTACCAGCTTGGATATCCATAGCTGTATTGACTACATCTCGACCTAGCTCCGTCATATGGTATTTGGCCATAGCCGTGACCACACCTGGTTTAAGACCAAGATTAAGACCTTCTGTGGTTAATACTCGCATGGCTTCAAGAATGAAGGTTTTACCTGCAATGTCAGCCATCTCTTCTTGAATACCTTCAAAGCGGCCAATGGGCACACCAAATTGTTCACGTACAAATGAATATTCAGCCGTTGACTTAAATGCGGTCTGAGCAGAAGCCACGCCCATCGCTGGTAGTGAAATTCCGCGGCCAGCGCCTAAACAGGCGACTAACATCTGCCAACCACGGCCTATGTTATCTTGTCCACCGATAACAAAATCCATTGGGATAAACACATCTTGTCCACGAGTGGTGCCGTTATAAAACTTCACGCCCAAGGGATCATGACGATTACCTAACTCAACACCTGGGTGTGATTTAGGGATAAGGGCACACGTAATACCAAGCTCAACTTGATCACCTAATAAGCCATCGACATCAAATACCTTGAAGGCTAAACCTAATACAGTGGCAATAGGTGCAAGGGTAATGTAGCGCTTGTCCCAAGAAACCTTAAGGCCAATGACTTCTTTACCATCCCACATGCCTTTAGTGACTATGCCTGCGTCTGGGATCGCACCGGCATCAGAACCCGCTTCTGGGCTGGTTAAGGCAAAACAAGGGATATCCTGACCCACTGCTAGGCGTGGTAAGTAGTGATTTTGTTGTTCAGCCGTGCCGTAATGCATCAATAACTCGCCAGGACCTAATGAATTAGGCACCATAACTGTGACTGCTAATGCACCACTTTTGGCGGCCAATGTCGCCACTATGGTGGAGTTGGCGTAAGGGGTAAACTCTAAACCACCAAATTTCTTAGGAATGATTAACGCGAAAAATTTGTTAACAGACAGAAAATCTAAGATATTTTGAGGAAGATGCTTAGCTGTTTGTAAGTCGAAGTCATCTACCATTGCCAGTACTTCTGCTACTGGGCCATCTAAAAACGCCTGTTCGTCGGCACTCAACTTGGCACTAGGTACAGCGCGCAATGCATGCATGTCAGGTTTACCCTGATAAATAGAAGATTCTAACCACACATCACCGGCTTCTAACGCTTCTTGCTCAGTAATTGAAATAGGGGGTAATACTTTTTTAAGACTTGTTCTAATACTCATTTTTAGCTCATCCGCTCATCTGACCAGTTGGTGTTTATAATACTAGTTTTCACAAAAAGATCAAAATTCTTTGGTATGTTAGTGAATCGGTTGTTACCTAAATGTATTCGTTTGACAGACAAAAACGAGATTTATCAATGGTATAGTTAGAAATATCGATGATTAAATTAAATACAATTATTTTTGAAGATAGTGACACTCAGAGTCAAATTAGGTGATTGAAAAGTAGTCGTTATTTATCGAGTATCAGTATTTAGGCATGGAGTTTATGGCTAACATGCTATTCTGGATGTGTTGATTTGTTCAGCAATGCCGATGAATATTGAAGATGGACACATTGAATGAATGGGGTGGGATGATTACGTGAACAACACTTGGCTAGACTTTTCAGTTAACCGTCCTAAAACGGTGCTTATTATTGGATTTTTGCTCATTTTTGCGACGGCTTTTGGTGCCAAAAATTTGTATTTTCGTGGTGATTATAAGGTGTTTTTCGAAGAGACCAATCCGCAAAGAATGGCATTTGAGCAGATGCAAAATACCTTTAGTAAAAATGATGGTGCGAGCATCATCATAGCGCCCAAGTCAGGCAACGTTTTTAATTTACAGACATTGTCTTTGATACACGAAATGACTAAAGAGGCGCAACAAACGCCTTTATCTATTCGTGTAGATTCTTTGACTAACTTCCAGCATACCTGGGCTGAAGATGATGACATGATTGTTGAAGACCTAGTCTACAAATTGGCTGATCTTAACCCTCAAAGATTTGACTATATTCGCAATGTGGCATTAAACGAGCCTAATTTGGTAAACCGACTGGTTTCGCCAAAGGGGGATGTCGCTGTTATTAACATTTCTGTCAATTTACCAGATGGAGACCAAACAGCAGAAGTGATTGAGGTAACGGATTCGGTAAAATCACTATCTGACAAATATAAAGCTAAATACCCAGAACATGATTTTTATCATACAGGTGTCGTTTTAATGAATTACTCATTTGCTTCATTTGCTCAACGAGACTTCAGTACTATCGTACCCCTGATGTTTTTGACCGTTATCGTAATAATGTGGTTATTGTTAAAAACCGCTGTAGGTACCTTTTCCACTGTAGTTATTATTGCTTCTAGTATTGCCGCAACTATGGGGGTGGCAGGTTGGTTTGGTATGTTTATGAGTACAGCAACTGTGAATGTGCCCACTATGGTGATGACGCTCGCCGTTGCTGATTGTATTCATGTTATATCAACTATGTTATACGGTATGCACTTAGGGAAAGACAAAAAGGAAGCCTTGAGATATAGCCTTACTCTGAACAAAATGCCTATCTTTATTACCAGTGCCACTACAGGTGTTGGTTTCTTAACCCTTAACTTTTCAGCCGTGCCTATTTTAGCCGATTTAGGTAATTTAACGGCACTAGGTGTCATCTTTGCCTGTGTGTTTTCCCTGACCCTTTTGCCGGCGCTGATTATGGTTTTGCCTATTAAACAGTTGCCTAAACACTCATCTAACACTCACTTGAGTTATACGGAAAAGTTTGGAGAATGGGTTATCAACCACCATAAGAGGATTTTACCTTTTACTTTGTTGGCCACTGTTATTGCAATTAGTTTCTCCTTCAAAAATCATTTAAATGACGTTCCAACTGCTTATTTTGATAAAAGTACTGAATTTCGGCAGTCTACGGATTTTCAACAACAACATCTAAGTGGCATGACAAACTTAGATTTCACGGTTTTCAGCAACGAAGATTCAGGTATTAATCAACCACAAACGCTGCAACAGATTGAAGCGTTCAGTCAATGGCTTAGAGGGCAGCCAGAAATTGACCATGTGTCGACTATCACAGATACCTTCAAACGCTTAAACAAAAATATGCACGGTGATGATCCTAATTATTACCAGATTCCAGACGATAGAGAGTTAGCCGCTCAGTATTTACTGTTATATGAAATGTCACTGCCTTATGGGTTGGACTTAACAAATCAACTCGATATGAACAAGTCGGCCACGCGCGTTATGACTATGGTCAAGAATGTTGGTAGTAAAGAGCTCACAGCCCTTGAGAGTAAAGCACAGCAATGGTTTGCAGCAAATGCTCCAAATTTAATATTGACTGTGGCGAGTCCCGGCTTGATGTTTGCTCACATAGGCGAGGCAAATATGGCGAGTATGTTAGAAGGGACTTTAGTTGCGCTGGTACTTATTTCAGGTCTTCTGATCTTTGCACTTAAATCCTTCAAAATGGGGCTGATAAGCCTGTTGCCGAATTTGTTACCTGCTGGCATAGGCTTTGGTGTTTGGGGTATTTATTCCGGCGAAGTGAACTTGGGTCTTTCCGTAGTGCTTAGTATGACTTTAGGCATAATTGTTGATGATACTGTGCATTTTTTAAGTAAGTACCGCCATGCTAGGGTGAGCGGTAATGACGCTGAACAAAGTGTGCGATATGCATTTGCCAGTGTAGGCAGAGCGTTATGGATTACTACTTTAGTCTTAGCAACTGGATTTTCGATACTGATGCTGTCACCATTCGCTTTGAATTCAGAAATGGGCATGTTAACCAGCATTATCATTGTGGTTGCTTTGGCGGTTGATTTCTTGTTTTTACCGCCATTTTTAATGGCCTTTGACAGAAAAAATATTAAGCAGGAGTTTACCCATGAATAGATATCTACTTTCTTACGCGACAATAATTGCGTTGGTGTTAACTATTATGACCTATTCTTTTAGTAGTCATGCAGAATCGGCCCAAGAGAAGGGGCTCGCTATTGCAAAAGAGCGCAAGCTAAGAGACAAGGGGTGGGGAGATAGCAGCGGCAACATGAGTATGATTTTACGCAATGCCCAAGGCGAGGAAGTGGAGCGTAAAATGCGTTTGAAGTCATTGGAACTGTTTGATGACGGAGATAAAGGGTTAACTATTTTTGATCAGCCACTAGATGTAAAAGGTACCGTATTCTTAAACTTCACTCATGCCAAAGAGCCCGACGACCAATGGATGTATTTGCCTAAATTGAGTAAAGTAAAACGTATTCGTTCGCGAAATAAATCAGGCCCATTTATGGGTAGTGAGTTTGCATTTGAAGATATGAGTTCATTTGAAATCGAAAAATATGAATTCAAATATCTACGGGACGAAACTTATGAGGGACAAGCTAGTTTTGTAATCGAACAGGTTCCCACAGACGAAAATTCAGGTTATTCAAAACAAATAGTTTGGGTCGATAAAAAGCATTATAGAGTATTAAAAATTGAGTTTTATGATCGTAAAGGTAGCTTACTTAAAGAACTGGTTAACTACGACTTTGCCTTGTATCTAGACAAGTATTGGCGCCCTTTGCGAGTTGAGATGTTTAATGAACAAAATGGTAAAAGCACTGAACTCATTACCCATGAATTAAATTTTAATACAGGGTTAACGGAAAATGATTTCAACAAGGGAACTTTGAAGAATGTTCGATAATTTTCACTATATTTTTAAAAATGTTTAAAGGATCCACATTGAAGAAACTGCTCCCAATTATTGCATTTTTGCCGACTTTTGTATTCGCTGACTTTGAATACACCGGTAGCGCAGCTGTTGAACAGCGTTATTTTTTCCAAGATGCACTTTATCCTCAGCAGGAAAGAGCAAATTTATCAGTCTATTTTGCTCCGCAAGCCTATACCTCATTTAACGGTGGTAATGACAGCATAGTGTTCAAAGGTTTTTATCGTTTTGATCAGCAAGATGAAGAAAGGACTCATGGCGATATTCGTGAATTTAAATGGACACACAGTGGTGATGAGTGGGAAGTACAAACAGGGATTGGTAAAGTATTTTGGGGGCAAACTGAATCATTGCATCTAGTTGATATTATTAATCAAACTGACGCAATTGAAGCCATTGACGGAGAAGATAAATTAGGGCAACCCATGGTCACGTTTTCTCTGTTTAAAGATTGGGGAAATACCACGGCTTTTGTTTTGCCTTATTTCAGAGAGCGAACATTTTCAGGTAGCGATGGGCGATTCAGGGCTGCTATACCAGTAGACACCGACAATCCGATTTTTGAATCAGAAGACGAAGAAAAAAATCTTGATTGGGCTCTTAGATGGCAACATACCTTAGGCGATTGGGAAGTTGGCTTATCGTATTTTGATGGCACCTCTAGAGAGCCTGATTTTGTGGTTGGCGAAAATGAATTATTAGAGCCAAGTTTGCGCCCGTTTTATCCACAATTACAGCAAGCAGGTATAGACGTGTTGGCGCTGTTGGGTGGCTGGATAGTTAAGTTCGAAGGTGTGCAACGTAAGGTCATGGAACAAAGTTACACTGCCTTTGTAGGTGGTTTTGAATATTCCTTTATAGGCTTGTTTGATAGTGTCTATGATATTAATTGGTTAATGGAATACCAGTATGACGGTCGTGAAGATCTGACCACTGTGATTTCTCAAAATGACTTAATGTTAGGTACAAGGCTTGTATTTAACGATATTGATGGCACGCAAATTTTAGCGGGTGTGGTGCAAGATCTCGATTATTCAAACGTAAGATCCGGCTTTATCGAAGCGTCTAGTCGCATCAATGATCACTGGAAGTGGCGAGTTGATGCCTGGCTGTTTTCCAGTGACGAGTCTGTTGAACCTAGTTATATGTTACGTCGTGATGATTATGTACAACTTAGCTTAGAATATTACTTCTGAGTCGATTAACGCTAAAAACTTATTAACCACAAAGAACACAGAGGAAAAGAATAAGAAGAGTAATCATTCATATATTCTTCTCTGTGCAGCGGAGCGTTCTGTGGTTCAAATGTTTTTATATTTAGCTATAAAAAAAACGGTCTCAAATGAGGCCGTTTTTTTAGGCTAGATTAATTGATTAAAATAATAGCATGTTGAATTTTTAGTTTGTTCAAGAACCATGCTTAGCAAATATCGATAACTATAAATATTTGGCGTGAAATCTCAGATGTTCTTCAATAAAACTCGCAATAAAAAAGTAACTATGGTCATACCCTGGGTGATAGCGAAACTCGGCTTTATAACCTATTTCTAACGCCACATTTTCTAAGGGTTTAGTGAGTTTTTGGGTGTGATAAAAATTATCATCTAAGCCTTGATCAACTAACATAGGAATATGCAGGAACTTCCCCTGTTGGCGCATTAACATGCAGCTATCGTAGGCCTCCCAGTCTTTTGGGTCGTCACCTAAATAATGGTTAAATGCTTTTTGGCCCCATTGGCAATCAGAAGGATTAACAATAGGCGCGAAGGCTGATACCGAGCAAAATTGCTTCATGTTCGATAATGCGATTGTCAACGCGCCATGACCACCCATGGAATGTCCTGCGATTGCCGCTTTGTCTTTTACTCTAAACTCTTTTTTAATGAGAGCGGGCAACTCTTCAACAATGTAGTCATACATTTGATAATGCTCTTGCCACGGCTCTTGGGTGGCATTGAGATAAAATCCGGCACCTAAGCCTAAATCGTATGCCGCGTCAGCTGCGTCTGGAATATGCTCACCCCTAGGGCTGGTATCAGGCATTATTAGCATAATACCTAATTCCGCAGCTATTCTTTGTGCCCCAGATTTTGTAGCAAAGTTTTCATCTGTACAAGTAAGCCCGCTAAGCCAATACATCGCGGGAAGCTTTTCGTTTGGATCACTCATTGGGGGAATAAATACACTAAACTGCATTTCACATTTTAGTACGTTTGATTTATGGCTATAACGCTTTTGCCAACCACCAAAACATTTATTCGCGCTGAGTTCTGCTAGTCCAGTTGTTTCTGCGGCAGCCCTCGTCATCAGAAATGCACCACTGTACGAATAGATTTGCCCTCATGCATTAAATCAAAAGCAGAATTAATGTCTTCTAATGGCATAGTGTGCGTTATAAAGGTGTCTAATTCGAACTCGCCATCCATATAACGTTGCACGTAATCGGGTAGTTGGCTACGGCCTTTTACACCACCAAAAGCGGTACCGCGCCAGACTCTGCCTGTAACTAGTTGGAATGGACGGGTGGAAATCTCTTGTCCAGAGCCTGCCACACCAATAATAATGGATTCACCCCAACCTTTATGACAACACTCTAATGCCGAGCGCATCACGTTGACATTGCCGATGCATTCAAAGGAATAATCCACGCCACCCTCTGTCATATCAACTATGACTTCTTGAATAGGTTTGTCGAAGTTTTTAGGATTAACAACATCAGTTGCTCCTAATTGTTTGGCGATATCGAATTTGTCTTCATTGATATCGATGGCAATAATCCTTCCGGCTTTTGCCATTTTTGCGCCAATCAACACAGAAAGGCCAATTCCGCCCAAACCAAATACTGCGACAGTGTCACCGGGTTGTACTTTTGCGGCATTAGTTACTGCGCCCATGCCAGTTGTCACGCCACAACCTAATAAGCATACCTTTTCTAGTGGTGCATCTTTAGGGATTTTGGCTAAGGCAATTTCAGGTACCACGGTATGTTCGGCGAAAGTAGAAGTGCCCATATAATGATAAATGGGTTGGCCGTTTATAGAAAAACGACTGGTACCATCTGGCATCACACCTTTACCTTGAGTGTTACGTATTGCTTGGCATAAATTGGTTTTACCAGATAGGCAAAAATTACATTTGCCACATTCCGGGGTGTAGAGTGGAATGACATGGTCACCTACTTCAACCAGTGTGACACCTTCGCCCACCGCCTCAACAATACCTGCTCCTTCGTGGCCCAAAATGGCTGGAAATAAACCTTCTGGATCTTCACCAGACAAGGTAAAGGCATCCGTATGACAAACGCCTGTGGCCACTATTCTCACCAATACTTCGCCTTTTTGTGGCGGCGCTAAATCCACTTCTTCAATTTTTAGTGGCTCACCTGCAGCCCATGCAACGGCTGCGCGAGTTTTGATACTTTTCATTGGTTGTCCTTTTAATATTCTGTCTATTGTACAAGTTTGCTTAAAAACAATGTCCGAGTAAACGGATACTGTCGGCCTTCCAGATCACATTGCTGATCTCATAACCTTTTGCGCAAAGCTGCTCTTTGGATAATCTTTTCTTTAACGCCTCTGCAGCCTGATCTTCCAAATCTAGTTTGGTTTGATTGTTGGCCTGCATGGCTATTCTAGTTGGCGATTCTTGTGAAAAACTTTGGCCCTTTCGTGGACGTTCAATTTCGGTGCGGCCATCACGAAATAAAGACGCTTCAGAGGTGTTTTGCCAGGAAATGCCGTAGACAAATTCAGTGACACCTTCTGTGGTGACTCGTGAGTCAAACTTTTCATCTGTCATGATGGCTGGTGTACCACTAGCACAACCGCCAAGCAGTAGGCCTATGAATAAGGTTTTTAAAAAACAATGGTTGAACAAATCACACTCCAGTTTTGTGTTCACTGATGGTAGGGATTGATGGGTTTTTGTTAATTATCAATATCTGAAAGTTTACTCACCTCATATACTAAACAGGGTCTAAGCGGATCGCAATTTGTGATCGGCGATTATAGATGAATTCTGTTAATTTTTTTCACAGTTGTTTATTCGAACTTAGGCTTATTTATACAAGCGTATCAATATATAAGTTCACTCGCTCTTGCAGCGAGGCATGAATGTAGTATTGTATCCTGCATAGTATGTAATGTGGAAGTTTAGCGTGTTAAAAAAGCAGTTCTGTTTACTGGTATTAAGTTGCTTGGTTAGCTTACAAACTATGGCTGCAGATAATCTTTATTCTGTATTTTCAATCGGTTATTCAGATGTGGAGTTCATCCAAGACTCTAATAAAGGTGTCGGTTATAAGATGGCATTTGGTTATCAGTTTGACCCTCAGTGGTATGTTGAAGCGGGTTATCAACAATTAATTCACGACAGTTTGTATATCACAGATCTACCTACTTCAAGTGCTGTAACTGAGGCTAAACATCTGCAACAAGGCGACGCGTTATTTTTAGCTTTTTTAGGCAAGGCCTCCGGCCCAACTGGCGAATTATTTTACCGTTTGGGTGTGCTTAAAACTGACCTGCGTGGTCAATACCTGTTAGCTGGCAATAGCGAATGTGAGTTTGGGCAAGCTAATGTCTTGGCTATTGAGAATTTTGGGACCGCCACTTTGTGTGATTATGATGAAAGTGGTGTCGCGGGAGTCATTGGGTTAGGTTTCGATTATTTTATAGGCGCGAGAACCATGATCCGCACAGAACTTGAATATATCAAGGGGCAAGATAACTTAACAGTGGCAACCGCTACTGTCGGTCTACGCTACAATTTTTGAGTCAGGCTACGAATGTGCTAGCTATCAATTAAAACTTAAAACGGATTTCCTCAAACTAGTGAGTGTTTGCTAACTAGCAGTCATCACTAAATGTCCAAAAACGCAGCCAAATGAGTCGTGACTTTTCATAAATCAACTTGCGGCTGTTATCCCATTTCATCATTAATGGACATCTACTCAAAGCTTAATGAGCCTCAAAGTTGTGTCATTGCTCCCATACTAAAATGTATCTCCTTTACTCCTACCTAATCCTTTATCCATTTTTAAACATCCGTGAGACTACTATTTGAAGTATAGAAAAATCAATATTTGCGCACTTGAGCTAGTGGCCCTAGAAAAAGTAAAATCGGTCGTTTTAGGTTATTTGAAATTAATGATTGTTAAATAAATATTAACATTTTATTGAATTATGATGGTATCTGCGTAATTTACAGGGCAAACAATACAAATAAACAAACACCCAAAGTTAAAATAACGATGAATTGGAATGATTGAAATGAATGACAAAAATATCCCTGGATTAAATTTCGCTGATTTACAAATGAAAAGTACTTTCGACCGCAGGCACTTTATGAAACTTAGCAGTGCCTTTGTTGGGGCGAGTTTGCTGCCTGGTTCACTCGCTTTTGCCGATCAAAAGCCAAGTTCGATTGGTGTACAGTTATACACCTTACGGGACATGATGGCAGTCAGTGTAGAGGCTACTTTAAAGTTAGTCTCGGCTGTGGGTTTTAAAGAAGTGGAGACTGCTGGGTATTTTCGGCATTCACCTAAAGAGTTTCGCAAAATGTTGGACGGTGAAGGGCTCAGCGCGCCTTCTGCACATATTGGATTAGATTTATTTGAAAACAGCCTGAATGAGGTTATCGACACAGCCAAAGAAATTGGTCATCACTATGTGGTGGTGCCCTATTTAACAGTAGAGCAGCGTGGTACTGGCATTGATGTTTATAAAAAACTCGCTGAAAAATGCAATATTTGGGGTGAAGCCTGTCAAAAATCGGGTTTGAAGTTGGCTTACCATAATCACGATTTTGAATTTGAAATCCGTGATGGCTTGTTACCCTATGATGTATTACTGCAAAACGTTGACGCAGATTTAATGGCTATGGAAATGGATTTGTATTGGATGGCTAAGGCAAAACAAGATCCCTTAGCGTATTTTAAACGTCATCCTGGGCGCTTTAAATTGTGGCATGTTAAAGATATGGATAAAGAAGGGGCATTTGCAGATGTGGGTACGGGCGTAATTGACTTTGCGACTATTTTTGCCCATGCCAAACAAGCAGGTCTTGAACACAAAGTGGTTGAACGAGACAGAACAGACAATGTAGTAAGAACGTTGCAGCAAGGGTATAAAGCGGTTTCGGCGCTAGCGAATTCTTAATCGTTGTTGATCACCCATAGTCGTTAATGTTTGTGAATTATGTTCAAGGTTTACGACGACACCTATTAGGATTATCGTGATTTAAGATAGGTATGTTTGAACTAGAATAGTGGCCGTCCTCAAGGGGTATGTCCCATACCCACTAAGCCCCTTGGGCAGAGCTTACATAGTTAGCCCTGTTCAGATCAGAAAGCCATGTATTATCAAAAAATACAGTAATAACATAATTGCTGAGCCAGAGTAGCGAATGACTCAGTTTGCTGTATTTAAAGTGAGTTTGTCACAAGCAGGCTACTTTTTTTGCTGCATTCTCTCTTTTAAATCTGCAAAGGGGTTGTAGGTACTGGTTTTGATTTCAGTATCTTCAGTACTGCCGTAGCGCACAAAATTCTCAAATTTAGTATGCTCTTCATCATGACAATATAAACATAATAATTCCCAATTACTGCCATCGCTGGGATTATTGCCATGGTTATGATCCACATGATGTACGGTTAATTCAGAAAGGTTTCTGTGGGTAAACTCACGGCGGCATCGACCACAAATCCAAGGATATATCTTAAGTGCTTGTTCTCGATAACCCGATGCTCGTTTGGCTATGTATTCTTGCTGCTGGGCAAATACTTGTTCGTAACTGCCAGACCCAGTTTTTTGATTTGACATGAATTTTTCACTTAAGCTAACTGAAGCTCTATTAGAACATTTTTAGTCACAGCAAAGTAGAGAATCCATCCACTGTCCCTGGGGTTTACTTCGTCATTTTGTCATGCAGTTCTTAGCTATCATCCTGCTCTTAAATTTTATTTAAAATGAGAGGTTTCGAGATTAATAAGATTTTTTCAGAATTTTTAATGGTTTCAGTGCAGTTAACTCGTGGATCTTCATTATCTAGCGTATCCTAGCGATGATTTAATTTAGGATTGTTCGCTATTATCAATGTAAACATTAATGTAAAAAATATTCCCTCTACAGAAGTGACATGTGCAAATTGTCAGGCATGTTGTTGTAGCTTAGAAGTGATGCTGATTTCCGATACGGGAGTGCCTAGAAAGCATATTTCTGTTGATAGCAGTGGCAGCGAAACTATGTTGCGCTTAGATGATGGTTGGTGTTCCGCTTTAGACCGCGACACATTAATGTGCTCAATATATGAAAATCGCCCTTGGATTTGTCAAGAATTTGAGATGGGATCTTATGAATGTGTCAACGAACGTTTAGAGAAAATGTAGGCTTTAGGTCAAGGTAAGTGGTACCACTCTTTTGCATTATTGCAGGTGATTTTTTTTAGAGTGTTGGGAGTTATTTCAGGTAACGTCATGTAAGTGTTCCACAATTCAGAATAAGACATTGAAAATTCACAGAGTGGAAAGTTACTGGCTAACATGACGCGTTTATCCCCCAAAGTTGTAAGGCAGTGGTGAAGCACATATTCAAGTTGTTTGACTTGCCAAGCCCTGTTCAACATTTCCCAGCCCGATAATTTAATTGCGATATTTTCACATTCGGCGAGTTTTTGTAGACTAACTAACCAATTTTTTTGCCCATTATTGTCTTTGTTGGCAGGTGGCCACCCAGCGTGGTTGATGATGATCGGCACGGTTTGATGGTTATTTGCTAAGGCAATCAATAGTTCTACGGCCCTTGTGTCTGCCAGTGAAAGCTGAGCATCAAAACTAAACGCCATGTCTGCCAAGAGTGAAAAATGTGGCTGTATTAATGTGGCACTCAGTATTTCTGTCGCTTGTTCATCTAGGATATGGCGAATACCCACTACTGATTTTCGTTGTTTTAACTGTTTAATATGTTCCCTGAATGTCATAGCAGTTATGTCAGCAAAGGCCACACTCTTAAAGGGTAGGGTACAATGTTGTTGTAACCAGTCTATTTCTCGCCAAGGCTGCTGATTATCGAACCCCGCTTCAACATGTACAAAACCTGCCAGTTGCTGACGGGGTGATAACACCAGATCTCCCTCGACAAAATTTTTGTTTATTAAATGTTTGTCTGGCCAATAAGGTGGGTTTTGTTGCTTTAGCCACCCATAATCGCCGTGTTGCAAATTGAATAAGTGCAAATGTGGGTCGATGATTTTATGTAAGTCATGGGACATACTGTTGAGCCTTTACTGAGTTGTATAACCGCCGTCTATGACTTGTAAACTGCCAGTGATAAATTTAGCTTCTTCTGAGGCTAAAAAGTAGCTAAAAGCAGCGACTTCACTTGCTTGGCCAAGACGTCCAAGAGGTTGCAACGCGGCTTCTTCTGCATGAACTTGGTTGCAATCGGCACCTGATTTGGCGACATAATTATTGATGGCCTTGTGATATAACGGCGTTTCTATGGTGCCAGGACAGATTGCGTTGGCTCTAATTTGGTATTTGGCATAATCCAAGGCGGTGGTTTTTGCCATAGATGCCAATGCGGCCTTGCTCATGTTGTAGGCAAAGGAGTTATGTTTTGCAATCAGAGCTTGATCAGAGGCCATATATAAAATCACCCCGTTGTTTTGGGATTTCATTTGTGGCAATACGGCTTTAGTGGCCGCAATAGCGCCTTTTACATTGAGGTCAAATACTCGATCAAAATCCTCTTCACTGGTATCTTCTATAGTTGCAGAAAAATGTATACCAGCGTTTGAAACTAAGCAGTCAACTCTGGCATATTGTTCGATAATAGTTTGGATGCAAATTTTCACTTCAGTAGAGATAGACATATCACATTTACGCCATTCTATTGCTTTTGATTGCGCCGGATTGGCTTGTATATCTAGGTTTATCACTCTGTAATTTTGTGAGCTAAATTTCTCACACACGGCATCACCTATGCCATAGCTGCCGCCTGTGACGATACAAACTGGTTTATCAAATTTAAGTGGTGTTAATGAGTTGGGCATGTGAACTTATTTTTATTTAAATCATCCTACAAGAGTAATGCAACAGGACTGAGCAACCAAGTGTAAATACATATTTTGTGCAATACACTTGTACTCGCCTATTGTAGAATAGCGCCTAATTATTTTGAGGTGTTGGGCTGTTGTTTTTTCACATATCGGCTCAGGTTAAAAGCGAGATGTTTTGTCACTTAATATTTCTTTGTCAAAGTCACTGTTTCTGCCCGTCTTTTTATTCTTTGTTCTGTTCAAAGTGCATGCAGCAGAGATCAATATTAAAGGGATAGAAGATGCGCGCGTCTTAAAAAACGTCAGAGCCCATGTCGAGAGTTTAGATATTCCAAGTGCCAGTTATCAATATTCACAATATCAAGAAAGTGTGCAGTTAAAAGTAACAGCTGCGACACAAGTCTTTGGTTATTACCATGCCACCGCAGTGGTGACTCCCCCTAGTGCAGTGACGAATAATTTAGTAACCAAAAATAAAAATTGGAGCATTTGGGTTGAGTTAGGGCCTGTAACACTAGTAAGAACAGTCTCTATTAATATTGAAGGGCAGGGGGCAGAAGATAAAGAACTCCAAGCTCTACTTAGCTCAATTAATCTTAAAAAGGGTAAACCTCTAGAACACTCCATTTACGAAAAAGCCAAAAACGACTTACAAAGTTTAGCGCTTTCTCGGGGGTACTTTGATTTTGAGTTTGAACAAAGCAATATTAAAGTCTTTGAGTCGTTAAATTCTGCCGATATTATTTTGCAAATTAACAGTGGCGAGCGCTACAAATTTGCAGACTTGCGTTTTGGTCAAGACGCTCGCTCACAACAATTAATTAAGAGTTTAACTCCCTTTAAAACCGGAGACTTTTATCAAGCCAGTCAATTAGGGTTACTTAATCAAAGGCTTAAACAAACCCAATATTTTCGACATGTTGTGGTTAGGCCATTGGTGGCAGAAGCGAACGATGGGGCAGTGCCGATCCAAGTCATCTTGACCCATAAGCCCAGAGACAATTTTGATCTGGGTGTAGGTGTGTCATCTGATGTGGGTCCTCGTTTTACCGGTAAATGGACACGTCCTTGGGTAAACGAAAGTGGTCATTCAATCGGGGCTGAAGTGTTTGTTTCATCTCCCGAGCAATATGTGTCTATGAATTATAAAGTGCCCTTGGAAGACGCCATCCAAAACTATTTGAGTTATCAGGCGGGTTATCAAGCACAAAATGAAAATGATACCAGTAGTCATAAGTGGTCTATATCAGCCACTCGTCATTGGACAGTCGAGCATTCAGACTGGCAACGCTCAGCTTTTATTCGGCTCGAGCAAGAAACTTATACCCAAGGATTAGAGGCGGAACAAACTACGCGTTTGTTAACACCGGGATTAACCCTAAGCAGACTTCGCAGTAAGGGTGGCTTAGACATTAATTGGGGAGATAAACAAACACTCACAACTGAGTTTGCTTCAGAATCACTGTTATCAGATATTAATATGGTTAGAATTACTGCTGCATCTAAATGGGTCAGAAGTGTCGAACAACACCGGTTTTCTTGGCGGGCTGAAATTGGAGGGATAGTCACTAACGATTTTGATCAAGTCCCCTCAAGTTTGCGTTTTTTTACTGGGGGAGACCAAAGTGTACGTGGCTTTGATTATAAGACGTTATCACCTTTCGAATTAGACTCAGATGAAGAGCGTGAACTAACAGGTGGGCAATACCTGGCTGTTGCGAGTATTGAATACTCTTATCCTGTTGCTGAAAATTGGCGCGCAGCGACCTTTATAGATGCAGGTAATGCAACTGAAGAATTATTTAAGGACCCCGCTATTGGTTTTGGATTTGGGGCCATTTGGAATTCTCCGATTGGCCCAGTGCGTTTGTACTTGGCAAAAGGTAAGAGTGATTTTGGTAGCTCTCGGTATTTCCATATATCCATGGGACCGTCTTTATGACCCTTGGCACTGATGAGCAACCTGCTGTCAAAAAGCATAATATCCCTTCTAGCCTTATTCGCACGTTGACCCGAGGTTTAGTCAAGTTAGCCATAGTCTGCATCATTGTATCAAGTCTGTTGATTGGATTTTTAATGACGCCTTGGGGCACTAAGGCGGCTATTGATACGGCAAATAATGTAGTTGCAGAATTGACTATCGATTACAGTAGCGGCGGTATCGGGTCAGAGCTGAAACTGTCTTCAGTGAAGTGGAAGCAAGCGGCGAGTCAAGTTGAGATTGAAAATCTGCAATTATCCATACAGCTATCTTGTGTATGGAGGTTGGCACTGTGTATAGATTCTGTCAGTAGTGACAAAATGGATGTGCAAATTCAAGCCGCTGAGTCATCGCCTGATGCAGAATCTACTGCTGCAGCCTTTACTCTGCCATTTCCTGTTTCCGCCGACAGTATTGAACTCAATAAATTCTCCCTCAAGGTACAAGGTTCTGCCGACATTTCATGGCAAAAGTTAACGGGGAAATTGGATTTTTATCGGCGTCTTCGAATAGACATGATGCAGTTAGATGGATTTAGTTTGGTAACTTATGCATTAGACGCGCCTCCAGTAACCACTCAGACAAAACCTTTTGATTGGACTGCATGGCAGTATCAAGCCATTACGCCACTGCCTTTTGTGTTACCTATACATTTTGATATCTTGGCGTTTAGGATGACAAACGCTAGTGTGAAACTGGCAGGACAAGAAAACTTTACAGTCAAAAAGGCAAGTCTAAAAGCGAAAGGAAGTTCGAAAAAAATTCAATTGTATGAGTTGCTGATACAGCATGAGCAAGGGCAATTATTAGCTAAAGGGCATGTGCAATTAGACGGTAATTTTGAGCACGTGTTGTCTGTAGACGCCAATGCTGAGTTAGTTGAGCTCAATCCCTTAACGTTAGCCTTACGTTCTTCAGGCAATATTAATGGGCTCACTACACAAATTGAATTAATAGAGTCAACTCAGTCAGCTAAAGCGCCCAAAGACAATTCTCAAAACGCCCCTTTAAAGTTAGAAATGGATTTTACTGCGCAACCTTCTAAAGCAAACCTACCGGTTAAGTTACGGCTTAATTGGAAGCATTTGGTTTGGCCCATAACAGCAGTACCTCAGTTCAAATCCGCTGCGGGTGTTATGGATGTAAAAGGTGATTTAAATGCCCTTAAACTGGATTTAGTGACCAGTTTATCTGGACAAAACATACCGGATACCAAAATTAAATTCAACGGGATTGCCGCATCCACTCTTGGGGACAAACGGTTTGAGATAAATGAACTTTTGTTAGAAACCTTAGGTGGTCAGATACTCAGTCAGGGTAATTTAAGCTTTTCGGACTATATCAAGTGGCAAGGACATTCTAACATTAGTCATATTGACCCTAGTGTTTTCTGGCCTGAATTGGTGGCGGATATCAATGGCGAACTGTCTACACAAGCCAGTAATAACCAAGGTATTTGGAAAGCTAAGTTAAATAAGTTTGATATTCAAGGACAGTGGCAAGGTTATCCCCTAACTATGTCAGGAAATGTGGATTTTCATGAAAATGATGGTTTGCAGTTAAGTGCACTGTCATTAAAAAATGCTGACAACACCTTACTATTAGATGGCAAGGTATCTAAGCAACAGGCTGTTGATATTCAATTTTCATTGGATGCCGCAGAGCTAGCGAATTCAATTCCACAACTGAGTGGTAGCCTCAATTTATCTGGCAATTTAAGCGGGGATATTGCCCAGCCAGAAGTCAGTTATGAGCTTTCTGGTAGCCAATTATTGTTTTCTGAGGTGCTTGTCGAACAAGCAGAGGGTAAGGGAACAATTAAGTGGAACCAGCAAAAACCGGTAGACTTAAAGTTAGATCTAAGGGGCATTCAAGGCATTAATAACCAGATAGATAGCGCTCAGTTTGTTCTTAATGGTGATGCCAGTCATCACCAATTGGATTTAACCACTAGTGGACAAAGCAGCGTAAACTTGAGTATTCAAGGTCAGCTTAATCAGTCTTCTTGGGAAGGTAATTGGTTAACCGGTGACATAGAATCTTCCTATGCCAATTTAACTTTGCCGAAACCTTTTAAAATGGCTGCAGATTGGAGTAATCAGCAGTACTTTATTGCGCCCCATTGCTGGGTACACACAAATAATGAGTTATGTATTAAGCTGGCGCAGTTTAAGGAGAATATTTTATCTTGGGATGTGTCACTTAAAGAGTTCGATGTGCTCTCAGTGGTGCGTCGCTTGATGCCAGAAATCCCTCAGATTCAAACAAAGAGCCGTTTAAATTTAGAGATGTCAGGGGACTGGGATATTGAAAGCTTACCTAATGTCACTTTAAGTGCCAGTTTGAGTTCAGGTGAGTGGCTGTTTGGTGAGCAGAATAATCTTAGCCTGACGTTAGACGAAACCTTAGTGAAGGCACAGATCAATCAAAAAAACATATTAGCCAATATTAATTTATCGGGTAGTAAACTAGGTGCTTTGAGTGTCAGTCTTGAGGGGAAATCTGGTGTGTATGCTGAGCCCTTGACCCGACCTATTCAAGGTGAGTTACTTATCGAACGTTTTGATCTCGCCGCTTTTAAAGCGCTTGTTCCACAATTAGATGTGTTGCAAGGTGAAATTAATGGCCAAGCTAAAATTGACGGCACGCTTGGTAGCCCATTACTGACGGGCGAATTAAGCTTAGCTAATGGCGCGTTAAAGGATGAATCTTTGCCTGTGGCGCTTAGTGCCATTGAGCAAAGTATTAAACTAAGAGGCCAAAGTGCTGATTTTGCGGGCACCTATAAGCTTGGTAAAGGACTGGGGAAAATGGATGGAGACATTACTTGGACACCAAGCCTTAAAGGTAATTTAAATATATCTGGGGAAGAATTGGAATTTGATTACCAGAGTATGATCAAAGCAAGAGTCAGCCCTGCTATTAGTCTTATGTTTGAGCCTAATAATTTAGAAATAAAGGGTGAAGTGACAATCCCCTATGCGCGAGTAAAAGTACGAGACTTACCCAAAGACACTATTTCTCCTTCAAAAGATGTCATTTTAGTGGAGAAACAAGCTGAGTTAAATGCGTCCCAACAACGACTGGCACTTAACGTATTGTTAAAAGTTGATCCTCAGAATACTAACAACGTTAAACTGGATGCATTTGGCTTAACCACAGATTTACGCGGCGAGCTCCGCTTACAAAACAACAAAACTGACATATTTGGCAGTGGTGAAGTGCAATTGGTTAATGGTCGGTATCGAGCTTATGGTCAAAATTTGGTTATAAGAGAGGGGGATATTTTATTCACTAGCTCCTTAGATAGGCCATTTTTGAATATAGAAGCGGTACGAGATCCTGACTTAACGTCCGACAGTGTTATTGCAGGCCTACGGGTCGAAGGTGTGGCGCAAAATCCGAGCATTAGTGTGTTCTCTGAGCCAGTCATGGAGCAGCAACAGATCCTGTCGTATATGTTAACGGGACGAGGAATGGGGGAGTCTAGTGGCGACAGCCAAGATACTATTTTGGCCAATGCTTTATTGTCTTTGGGATTAGGGCAAAGTGAAAACCTTATTAGTAAAGTAGGTAATAAATTGGGTTTTGAGGACGTGATTTTGGATACCTCTGGGCAAGGTGAAGCGACTCAGTTATCGCTAACCGGTACCATAGCTCCAGGCGTTCAATTACGTTACGGCGTAGGGGTATTTGACTCTATTTCTGAAGTGGCGATTCGATATGAGTTAATCCCCCAATTATATATAGAGGCAGTAAGTGGGGTCAGTAACGCGATTGATATTTATTATCAATTTAGTATTGAGGGGAGCCAAAATAAACAAGTGAAAGATGATTAAGTCAATTTTATATCATAACCAAAGGAATAAATTCGATGTTTGAGTCATTGGCGTATGCCTTAGACGTTACATTGCCCATTAGTTTAATAATAGCTTTGGGTATACTGTTAAAACGCATTGGCTGGATCACCGATGAGTTTGCTAAATCAGGCTCCGAGTTAGTGTTTAACCTGACTTTACCCTGCTTATTGTTTGTCAACATTGCAACTACCAACTTGACTGATCATTTTCCAACCTTTTTGATGGTTTTTGCAGGCATAGTCATGACAGGGGCCTTTTTCTTTTTCCATTTAATGGCTTACAGAATCACTAATAAATTAGCTAGAGGAGCCTTTGTTCAGGGAGCATGCAGAGGCAATATGGCGATAATTGGTTTAGCCTTGTCAGTGAATGCCTTTGGTGAGTCAGCTTTGTCTATTGCTTCAATGTACTTGGCAGTGCTGGTAGTACCCTTAAATATCTTTTCGATTTTAACTTTGTATTATCACCAAGAAAAAACACCCAGTGCCAAAGAAGTGGCCCGCAGTGTGTTTACTAATCCTTTAGCTATTGCTATTTCCTTGGCGATAGTGGTGGCATTGTTGCCCATCCAAGTGCCAAAATTAATCTTAGATACGGGCAACTATCTAGCAAAAATGACACTTCCTTTGGCTTTATTGTGTGTGGGAGCGACCATACGTTGGCAAGAATTTCGATCCTCCAACTTATTGTATTGGGCAATAAGCAGTAAAATTGTGTTTATTCCCCTTATAGCCACGGTATTGGGTTTTTATTTTGGACTTAAAGGCGAAGAACTTGGCGTACTCTTTATGATGACTGCTGCACCTACAGCGGCTGCTGCTTATCCAATGGTCCGAAGTATTGGTGGCGATTACCATCTTACTGCGGCCATTATTGCTGGAAGTACCCTAATGTCGATTGTTAGCTCAACGCTAGGTTTGTTTGTCATGCGTGAAATGCAATGGGTTTAAGGTTTTCGAGATAAGGTTAATCGTCGAATATTTTTTCTTTACCCATTTGCAAGGTTCTTGTGGCAAGTTGTACTTCTTTTAAAAAAGTCAGTAAGGCAAAAATCAGTAAAAATAACGCAATAACAAAAAGAGAGACGATCACTTGACTCAAATCAAACATCAATAGATCTCCCAAAAATAGAAGTACTACTACAGCACATACAAACAAAGCCGACGCAGTACACAAGCCAATGGAGCTGTTTATCAATTTGATCCGGCGCCATAAGTTTTTTAATTCATTTTCTGAATGTTCTAAAAACTCAGGGTTTTTAATGGTAAAAACCCGTCGCTCCATAATACGTGCTCTGTCCACGATCCGCCCTAAGCGACCTGACATCACATTTAAAAAACCTGCAATACCGGTCAACATAAAGACAGGCGCCACCACGATTTGGATCACTTGGGCTAGATCGGTAACAGATGAAGACATGGCTATTTCCCCCTACAATTATTCTGCAGTTTCGATTTCAGCGTCGTCATCTACTTTTACAGCCCATAAATCGTATTCGTTACTATGAATAATTTGTGCCCATATAATATCCCCCGGCTCTACATCAAACTCATCGGTTAAATGCACATTACCGTCTATTTCAGGAGCATCGGCATAACAACGGCCAACCGCGCCTTCTGGGGTGACTTCATCAATTATTACTTGGTATTCTAAGCCAATTTTTTCTTTTAACTTAGCAGTACTAATTTGTGATTGTTTTTGCATAAAACGGTCGTAACGCTCTTGCTTGATGTCTTCACTCACCGGATCGGGCAAGTCATTGGCTTTTGCACCTTCTACATCTGAATATTTAAAGCAGCCTACGCGATCAAGCTGAGCTTCATCTAAAAAGTCCAACAACATCTGAAAGTCTTCTTCGGTTTCACCAGGGAAACCCACAATAAAGGTTGATCGGATCACAATATTTGGGCATACCTCACGCCAAGCATTGATACGCGCCATAGTGCGTTCAGCTGCTGCAGGGCGTTTCATTAGTTTAAGAATACGCGGGCTGGCATGTTGAAAAGGAATATCCAAATAAGGCAACACTTTACCTTCAGCCATTAATGGCATGATTTTGTCTACTGAAGGGTAGGGATATACATAATGTAATCTTACCCAAATCCCCATTTCTCCGAGCTTTTCACACAAGGTTTTCATGTCGGTTTTCACCGGCATGCCATCCCAAAAATCAGTTTTGTTTTTGACGTCTACGCCATATGCACTGGTGTCTTGAGAAATCACCAATAACTCTTTTACCCCCGCATTTTTTAGACGTTTTGCTTCGTCTAAAATGCTACCAATAGGGCGACTCACTAAGTCACCACGCATTGATGGGATGATACAAAAAGTACACCTGTGATTACAGCCTTCGGATATTTTTAAATAAGCATAATGGCGAGGAGTAAGCTTAACCCCAATATCGGGCACTAAGTTCAAATAGGGATTATGTTCAGGCTGAGGTAAATGTTCGTGTACTTGATTAACCACTTCTTCATAGGCATGAGGGCCAGTAATTGCAAGGACATTGGGATGAACCTCACGTATTTCATCTTCTTTAATACCCAAACAACCCGTGACAATCACTTTGCCGTTTTCGGCCAGTGCTTCACCAATGGTATCTAATGATTCTTGAACAGCAGAATCGATAAATCCACAAGTGTTTACAATCACTAAATCTGAATCATTATAGGTAGGTACTACGTCGTACCCCTCAGTGCGCAGCTGCGTTAAAATACGTTCTGAGTCCACTAAATTCTTAGGGCAGCCAAGGCTTACAAATCCAATGCGAGTGCCATTGGCTTTGTGTACAGGCGAGTCTTCCAGTATTTTGACTGGCGTTTCTAGTGTGGTGGTTTTATTGGGAGTATAGGTTTCAACTGTCATAGTATGCCTTGCTGCTTCAGTTGATTTTTCATTCAAGTGAAAGCCATTTAATAAAATTTTGCTGCTTGCTTTACAAATTCTTAATCATAAAAGGGCAAATCAGCGTTTAATGGCGCGATTATACAATAGAAAATACACAGGGGTAGTGTGTTTCTGATGTGGGCGATTAATCCCTAAATGTTGAACATTACAGAGTTGCTTATTGCAGTCATTAGGTTGATTTATTGTCAGGATATTTTACATGATTACTATTTTTATTTCTTAAATAATCATAAGTTGTTGATATTGTTGTATAATAAATTTTTGGAACGATTAGTGCATTCATAAAATTAAGGTAGATAAACAACAGATACTTTTCTTTCAAGAAATAAATATAGGGAATGTGATGAATACTAAAATTTTGAAAATGGCTTTCGCTGGTTTGGTTTTAGGTGTTAGTGGTCTTGCTAATGCGGGACTGATTGGCTCTACAGTTACCGTTACTAACACTTATGAGTCTTCTATATTTGACGGGCCGACAGATGTATTGGTTCAAAGTGGCATAGTCAGTGAGCTAACTGAGTTTGGCGATTTATGGGATATAAACATCGATGATGACTCTATAGATATGGTTTGTAACTATAGTCAGTGTAATGATCTCATTGGCTTCGATGAATACTTATTTGAAGGATTAACTTGGGGTGGAGCAAACTTTTTTACTGGGTTCTCTATGACAACTAATACAACAGGATTAATTGTTAACGCTTTAATGCCAACAAGTACATCTTTGTATTTATCGATGGAGCTTACTGCAATGCCTATCGGCTCAGTTATTCACATTGATTTTCAAGAAAGCGTTTCCGTTCCAGAACCCTCAATACTTGCCATATTCGCTTTAGGTATTATGGGTTTAGCTTCAAGCAGATTCAAAAAATAAATCTCAATAAATAGTTACTACTACAAAAGCACCATTCTTTATGTCTGGTGCTTTTTTGTTTCTGTCCTTTTTAAATACCCTTCTCTTAAATTGCAATTCAGTTATCATCTAAGTTCAACTAGCCTGTTGAACAACATATGAACTTAGACAAGTCGCAAAAACGTATCAGTAAGCGGGTTAAACGTGGATTTCATGGTTATCCGCTGATCAGCATTGAGTAGTTGGGGCGGCGCTAAGTTAAAATTATAAAAGTGGATGTGGGTTTTATTGAAAAAGAAAACACTGAAATCAATGCTATTACTTTTCATCATAATGAATCATAAACTCGTAACAAAGACATTGTGCAAACAACTATCCTCAACCCAAGTACAAATATAATCAAAAATCAGAGGATGGAGTCTAGCTCTGAACTGCCTGCATGTCCTTTCAAATTACAGCAAAACTAACTCCGCAAAGTAACGTTAACCATGAGGTTTTTTGTCGCGGCTGATAGTCGTGCATTTGCTATTTTTAGGTTTTAGAGTTTCGATTAAATTTATCTCTTTTATTCTTTTCGCTGATTACTTGGCTGCGACCAACAGTGGCTTCGCAAAGTCTATACAACAGCGTTAAAAACACGTATCTTTTATGTAAAAGAATAAAAGGGCTTGAATGCTGTGATGAATTTACTGGGTAGGAATGGCCATTGTTAAATTACACTAAAAAGTATAACAAGTTAGTTCTGTATTTGTTTTGTCATTGTCTTTTTGTCACAGCATCCTTTGCAAATCCACTTAATTTTGACTCACGCGCACCTCAAATTGACTTTACCCATTTAATTGATACTAAACGCCAGTTATCAAACCCTAATGTAAACGCAATAGAACAAGACAGCCAAGGCTTTATTTGGATTGGTACTCAAGACGGTTTAAACCGTTTTGATGGGCTGACTACCCGCCAATACACTAGTATTAGGGGTGATGAAACTAGCTTGGTTGCTAACTATATCAATGCAATTTATGAAGACAGTGAAGGGCGGCTATGGGTCGCTTCAAAACAAGGCATTAACTTATATTTAGCCGAAAATGATAGTTTTACCGTCATCACTGATACAGATGAAGTGAGTGGGCGTGATTATATCAGTATTGCTGAGTCGGCCAAAGGAATCATGTGGTTTGGCTCACAGGATAAAGGCCTACTGCGTTACGATACCAATTTGGCAACCTTTCAGACTTTTATCGCTGATGAAGACGTTCCCGCTAGCTTGAGTGATAACCGTACCCGCGCCGTGTTTGTGGACAGTCAACAACGTTTATGGATCGCCACAGATGGTGGCGGCTTAAATCTTAAATTAGCAAACCAAGATGGTTTTCTACACTTCTCTACAACGAGCGATATAGCGATACCCAGTAACAAAATTCAAAGCATATACGAAGACAAAAGTGGCAATATTTGGGTGGGTAGCTACGATGCGGGGGTGTTTGTATTTAACCCCACTTCTGGTGTCAAAGTGCATTACCAGCATAATAGCCAGAAACCCGATAGTCTCTGTGCAAATAAAGTTAATAATATTCTTGAGGATAATCAAGGGCGTATTTGGTTAGCCACAGAGCAAGGTTTATGTGAGTTGCAAGCCAAAAGTCAGACATTTATCCGTCATAGTCACGATAACGGGCGTACAAGTAGCCTAGTAAGCGATGGTGTCAATTCGCTGCTCCAAGATGCTGGGGGGGTAATGTGGGTTGGCACTTATGGCGGTGTGAGCCGCTGGAATGCTGACCTGAATAGGTTTTCTCTAGTTTCACAGTCCTTTGGTATAGGCAAAAATTTAGCTAGCAACGTGATAGTGTCTTTTGCTCAAGACAGTGATGAAAATCTGTATATAGGAACCTGGGGTGGGGGACTAAGTCAAATCCATAGCGAAACAGCAATTATGAGCACTGAAGTCCCAAGTGCTGATAAACCACGCGGCCTGCAGGGCGATGCAGTAATGAGTCTTCTGGTGGATAGCCAAGATACTTTGTGGGTAGGAACAGCTAGCCAAGGGTTGCACAGGCGGGAAAAAGGGCAAAAAGACTATGAGGTGTTTCAGCATGATCCTGAAAACCCCACTAGCATTAGTGCTAACGCAATCAGTAAAATTATTGAATTAAATAATAGTGATATTCTTGTGGCAACCTATGGTGGTGGGCTAAATATCTATCATGGGGACGGCCGTTTTAAGCGGTTGCAGAATGTGCCAAGTGATCCCACTAGTTTATCAAGTGACAATGTGCTGGATATTATACTTGGCGATGATGGTGCGTTTTGGGTGGCAACTGATGGAGGCGGAGTAAATTACTACTCTAGTGAAACAGAGCGCTTTCGACAATTTAAAAAAAATGAGGCTGACACTAGCAGTTTAGCGAGTAATAATATTTCTTCTATGCTTGTCACTGAGCAGTATATTTGGTTTGCTACGCAAGGAAATGGCGTCGACAGACTCGATAAAAACCGCTTTTTAAATGGCGAAGTTGTATTTGAGCACATCACTAAACAGCAGGGGCTACCAAGTAACTCAATTTATGGCTTGGTAGAGGATGATTTTGGGTACGTTTGGCTAAGCCACTCTAAAGGCCTGAGTAGACTCACGCCCTCAGAACTGACGGTATTAAATTTCACCACCACTCACGGCTTACAAAACACTGACTTTAACAGTGGCGCCTATTTTAAGGATAGGAATGGTCGGTTGTATTTTGGCGGGGCCAAAGGATTTAATACTTTTACTCCAGAACAAGTCCCTATCAATGAATTCCGCGCACCAGTCAGGCTGACCCAATTCAGTAAGTTTAATCAACCAATACCACTTTATAGGGCATTTAACGAAACCGGTAGCTTAAAGCTGAATTACACCGACTCTGTAATTGGCTTTGAATTTGCCTTGCTAGATTATACTCGGCCACAAGACAACCAGTATGAATATCTGATGCAAGGCCTGCAAGATACATGGGTTGCCATCAACAGTAACAGCATTACCTTTTCCAATTTAACGGCCGGTGATTACGTGTTTAAGGTCAGAGCCGCCAATAATGATGGCGTGTGGAGCTCATCAGAGTTAACTGTGCCTATAGTGGTTGCACCGCCTCCATGGAAAACGCTTTACGCTTATATATTGTACTTGCTGTTGTTTCTTAGTTTGCTGTTTTATTTATTTCAAAAGCAGCGGGCTAAGTCGGCGCAGTTATTGCGTTATCAACAACAATTGGAGACTGATGTAAAACAGCGCACTATAGAGTTGCAATCTGCCAATGAAAACTTGGCGGAAGCTATAGTGGAAACTGAGGCCGCGCGGGAAAAAGCCGAACAGGCGGGCCGGGCCAAGTCTGATTTCCTAGCGACTATGAGTCATGAAATTAGAACCCCCATGAACAGTATTCTGGGGATGAGTGAATTATTACTCAATACTGAACTTAATCTGGTACAACAGCGTTATATCAAAACGGCCTACCGCTCAGGAGAAATGTTGTTAGAGCTGATTAATGACATTTTGGATTTTTCGAAAATGGAAGTCACTAAAATCGAGCTCGAACATGTTGCTTTTGACTTGCCCGCAGTCATTGAAGAAAGTGTTTTAGTGACAGCGGGCAGGGCACATGAAAAAGACTTAGAGGTTACCAGTTATATTTCACCTGCCTGTCCAAAATTTGCATTAGGTGATGCCTTACGCTTGCGTCAAATAGTGATCAACTTAGTGGGTAATGCCATTAAGTTTACTGAATATGGTTACGTTGAAGTTACCCTTGATTGTGATGACGACAGTTTTTATCTGAATGTCAAAGACACAGGTATAGGCATGTCAAAAGAGCAACAACAAAGGATTTTCCAAGCTTTTGAACAGGCAGACAGTTCCACCACAAGACGCTTTGGAGGCACTGGCCTGGGGCTAAGTATTAGTAAAACTTTAGTTGAATTAATGCAAGGCAGTATCACTGTGAGCTCACAAGAAAACCGAGGGTCGGTTTTTTCTGTTTGTTGGCCCAAAGAAGCGGCACTTGTCAAAGATGATGAGTTAGATGAAGCCGTTTTACCTGATGTGAAAGTGTTAGTTTTGGTTGAAAATGATGTCGTCAGAAAGATGGCAGTAAGTTGTCTGAAGCGTCTAGAACTTAGTTTTGAGTTAATTGAGAATGCACACAGTATCACCACCCAAAATACCACATCACAAAGGCAAGTGTATTTAGTCGATGAACCTTTGCTCCAGCGCAATACTTGGTTGGATGTGTTAACGCCCTTGGCTAGCCAAGTGATGGTGATGACCATGTTAAATAGCGATAATAGTCTTTGTCTTCTTAAAGCTGCTGATTTTATCAGTAAGCCTTTGTTGAGCTCTAACCTCTACCAAGCTATTCAGCAGCAGTTGGGGATCATTAAAACCCCTGTGCACGACATCAGCCCTTCCGTTTTTGCTAGTTCCTATGCATTTAAGGCTAAAATACTATTAGTGGAGGACTCTAAAACCAATCAGGACGTTGCCACTACTATGCTGGAATTGTTTGGTTGTAAGGTTGAGATTGCGCAACATGGCCTAGAGGCTATCGACAGAATTAAAAAACACTCCTACGATCTCATTTTAATGGATTGTCAAATGCCTGTTATGGATGGTTATACCGCCACTCGTGAAATCCGTCAGTGGGAGCAACAAAGCCCTAAGAATGCTTTGATAATTGTCGCTTTAACTGCGGGTATGGGCGTGAATTATCATCAAGAGTGTATTGCAGCAGGCATGGACGAATGTATGCTGAAACCTTTTACCACCAAACAACTGTTTGAGGTATTAAATAAATATTTAAGTCATTTATTGATCGAAAAAGACCCCGCTAAATTTGAAAAACCTGAGCTGGAGTTACACTCTGTTGCTCCAACTATGCCTTTGGGGGATTCTCAGGAGTGGTTGGATATGGATGCGATTGACGCTATTCGGCAAATTGAACAGCATACTGGGCGTAAAATTTTCAGTCGTGTATTGAACACTTTTGAACAAGAGATGAAGCTGAAATTACCGGAAATAACGACAGCTTTTTCTCAGCAGGATGCGCAGTTAGTCGCGCAAACTGCTCATGGAATGAAGTCCTTGGCTGCCAATGTGGGTGCGAAAAAACTACGTAGCCTTTGTCAAAACATTGAGCAATTTGGAATGAAGAATGATTTGTTAGCTTGTGAAGAAGATATTCATGCATTGGAGACTTGTTACTTAGAAAGTATGCGGTTTCTATCTGTATTAGCGGAGCAATAAAAAGTGACAAATGTAGATGCGACTAAGCAAGTTAAGGTTTTGGTCTGTGATGATGACCCAACCTACTTAATGTTAATGCGAGATACGCTAGAAGCAGAAGGCTTCATAGTGATTGACGCAGCGGACGGTGAAGCGGCGCTAAGCAAATATTTTTTATACCAGCCTGCTATAGTGTTGCTAGATGTGCAAATGCCACACCTAAATGGTTTTGAAGTCTGCCAACAATTGCGGGCTCATCCTTCGGGGAAAGACTTACCCATACTTATGGTCACCGGCGCAGATGATTTTAGTTCCATCGAGAAAGCTTATGCCGTAGGGGCAACAGACTTTTTACCTAAACCGATTAAATGGCCGATGATCGGTCATCGAATCAAATACATGTTACGCAGCAGAGACGCTGTGCAGGATCTAAAAGAAAGTGAAGAACGGCTAAGGTTTCTTGCCTATTATGATCCTTTAACAGGTTTACCCAATCGACAACATTTCACCGAGCAGTTAGAAAAGTTTATGCAACTGGCCCAACGAGGTGCATATCACGTTGCGATTATGTTTATTGATTTGGACCGATTCAAACGTATCAATGACACTTTAGGTCATGCTTTTGGTGACAAATTGTTAAAAGTTGTGGCGAACAAGTTAACGGAAAACCTGCGTCAAAGCGACGTCTTAACGCGACCTCAAGAACATAATTTGGTGCCCGAAATATCAAGACTTGGTGGTGATGAATTTACCATTTTTCTGAGTCACGTAAGCAGCGTTAATGGCGCGGCACTGGTGGCACAGCGGCTGGTGGATTCGCTATCAGCACCCATTAAAATTGAACAATATGAAGTTGTAGTGACGCCTAGTATCGGCATATCGTTTTATCCAAATGATGGTGATACCGTGGACACTTTACTCAAAAATGCCGATGCGGCTATGTATCATGCTAAGGATTCCGGTCGCAGTTGTTTTAAATTTTATTCAGACTCCCTTAATGCCAAAGCAATGGAAAAGTTGCAGCTCGAAGGCGCATTGCGAAGTGCGTTAGAAAATGACGAATTCGAATTGTACTATCAACCTCAGATAGACCTAAAAGCGAATCAAATAAATAGTGTAGAGGCACTGATTAGGTGGCATCACCCAGACTTAGGCTTAGTGCCGCCAGGTGAGTTTATTCCGATTGCAGAAGAATCAGGCTTGATCATCGATATTGGTAACTGGGTGTTAAAGACTGCGTGTACACAAGCTAAGTTGTGGCTAGACAGTGGTCTTGGCCCGATTCGGATGGCAGTGAATATATCCGGTCTACAATTTAAACTGCCTACATTTTTAGAAACGGTAAAAACTGTGTTGGACATAAGCCAATTGCCCGCCAAATTACTTGAGTTGGAGCTAACAGAAACTGTTGTAATGAGTGATGTTAAGGAAAATATTGGACGTTTGTCGGCATTAAAAGAATTGGGTATATCCTTAGCCGTGGACGATTTTGGGACGGGGTATTCGTCTTTAAACTACTTAAAACGTTTTCCCATTGACATCTTAAAGATTGATCGTTCCTTTATTACCGATATTGCCGATGACGAAAATGATGAGGCCATAGTTGCGGCTATCATGGCACTGGCAGAAACCATGAACTTGCAAGTGGTGGCCGAAGGAGTTGAAAATTACAACCAGTTGCTAAAAATCAAACAAAGTGAATGTGCTTATGTACAGGGGTATTATTTCAGCCTACCACTTGACGCGCAAGATTGTACCCAGTTACTAAAAGTTGGCCTGTCTGATATCAGCTAATGATTATCAACGTCGCCCGATACTGCAAATAAAAAATAATAAAAAAAACAGTGATATAGGGGTAAATTAGTGAGTATTGGAAATATTCAATTGCAGCCTGTTGATAAGTTAAATCGTGTATTGATTGTGACTCAGCAATCCTTGCCTGAAGCACTATTGCTAATGCTTGATAACTTATTTATTCAGGTCGAGATTGTTGATTCCCTTGTTGCTGATGTAATGACTCAGTCTCAAGTTGATGAACATCAGTTTGTATTTGTTGACGTGTCAATGCTTGACGAGAAACAGGATAAAGCACAAGTGGTTGCCACAACAATTAACCCTGTGGTGTTTATTCACTTCGAACAGCAAATAATTGGGTTACAGCTGGCGTTGGAGTTTTGTTGTATTCACTGGCCTTGTTCGGCTCAAGAAATAAAGAACCAACTGGCATTAAGCCAGTACAAAAACACCTTACGAAAACAGTATCAGCAACAAAACGAGTTGCTACATCGTACCTTTACTTGTGTGGGTGATATTTTAATTTACTTAGATGCCAATGGCGATACCCTTGATTTAAATCAAAAGGCTGAGCAATTATTTGCTCTTGACCGTGATGAGTACAAAGCTAAACCTTGGTACCACTTGTTGCGTATTCAAAGACAAATAGCCGCCAAACAAACGCAACATTTTATTGCAGCGGCGATCAAATCCAAAGCGGTGACTAAAATACAGCCTTTGGCTGTCCAGTTGTCTGCGATCAGTAACTTATTATTGGATGGGATCATTGGGCCTATTGACTATCCAGATGGCACCACTGGAGCCGTTTTAGTGCTGCGCAAACTAGCCGATATGGAAAAGATACCCACTATACTGAGTAAATATGATGCGCGGCACCCATCTCATCACAATACCAGCAATATATTGCTCATCTCCCCCGATAACTTCCGGCAAATTAATCAACAATATGATTGGCAAGTGGGAAATACGGTATTAGATGAAATTGAGGCACGTATTGCTAAAGTGTTGCGCGCATCTGACTTAAGTGTCAGGTATAGCGGGGTGTCATTTTTGGTGTTGCTTTATGACACTGAGTCGGCACAAACCCATAATTTATTAAACAAGATAATGAATACCTTAGTGAGAGAGGTTTATTTATCCCAAAAAATAAGTCTGACCTTTAGTTTTGGTTTGGCGCTTAACAATGAGTCTCTAGAATATTCACCCATCGAGTTATTTTATTCCGCCAACTTTGCTCTGTCGCAGGCTAAAGAGTTAGGTGGTAATCAGTGTCGTGAGTGGCAACAGCAAAATACACTGCAGCAAATCGGTAATTTTGATCGCGTAAATGGCAGCTTTCTTGGTAAAGGCACCTCTGATTATCAAAATATGTTGAAGTTTTGGATCACTTTGAATAAGGCTGAGCATATCCAAAATAAAGCGCTGTTTATTGATAATTTTTTATCTGCCTTGATCAAAGAATTTGGATTAGACAGTGGGGCGTTTTTTGATTACCAAGACGGGAAAGTCGCATTGTTTCAGGGCTTGGATAGTTTTCTTAAACCTTTAAATCATGAGCAGCTTAGTTTCTCTTCTCATCAACACAATGCAGTACAACAAATGGCCCGGAGTGAAGAGGCAGTAGATGTCTTCACAACTATGAAGGCGTTACAGGGTATGGCGGTGCTGGTGCCGGTTAAAATAAAAAGTCAATTGCGAGGCGTGATTCTTATTAGCAGTAACGATGAGCATTCGGCGTTACTTAGGGATCATCATTTATTAACCAAGATAGCCAATTTTGTTGCGGTTAACCTAAAACATGAGGTGAAGAGTGTTTCGCCAATAACGCCAATAACGGTGGGCAACAGCACCGCAGAGTTTTGGTATACATCTGAGCAAATGCAAAAAGTCATGCAAGAGGTTAGTTTAGTTGCACCCACAGATGCCACTGTATTGATAACAGGCGAATCAGGCACTGGTAAAGAGATGATCGCCAAGGGCATTCATCAACACAGTAATAGAAAAACAAAACCTTTTGTGATTTTCGATTGTGGCACTGCAGTAGAAAGTCTACTTGAAAGCGAGCTCTTTGGGCATGTCAGGGGAGCGTTTACCGGCGCCGACAAAACGTCAATAGGCTGTATTCAAAAAGCACAGGGAGGTACCTTATTTTTAGATGAGATAGGCGAGTTACCTATCAATGTTCAAGTTAAATTGTTGCGCTTTGTACAAGAGAAACAGTTTTCAGCCGTTGGCAGTAGTAGCTACAAAAGTGCAGATGTGCGCGTTGTAGCTGCCACCAACGTAGACTTAGAGCAACAGATCAAAAAAGGGTTATTCCGAGAGGATCTGTATTACCGGCTAAACGTATTTCAAATTCATTCACCGCCCTTACGTGAGCGCGATGCTGACATATTGTTATTGGCCGAACGTTATCTACACAAGTACAGCGCAGAATATGGAAAAGATATCAATTCATTAACCGTTTTGGCCAAACAGGCCATCACTGAGTACCACTGGCCGGGCAATGTGCGAGAATTAAAAAACCTGATGCACAGGGCCGCTATCATATGCACTGAATCCCAGTTGGACTGTATTCACCTTGGCCTGTACCCAGAAACGACTATTGAAGATATCGCTAAGCCTCTAGATGTCCCCTCGGCGACTTTAGCTAGTTCTCTTAAGGAAGAGCAACAGATTAAATCACTGCAGCAAGGGAAACTGGCGTCGCCAAAGGAAAGTCATTCAGCTAAAACAATCCAACCACATAGCTTGTGTATGGATATCATTACCCAGACTCGCGCATTAGACACAGGGGAGGCAAAAGACGTTGGTAAGTTAATACTGACACTTGAAAAACAGCTCTATCAAATTTGTTTGGAAAACAGTCAAAATATTAGCTTGCAGGCTGCGGGTAAACTTAATATAGCGGAAAGTACTTTTAGGCGGCGCTGGAAAAAACTCCAAGTATACCAATACAACTTACCCGATGCTCTGTTTGATAAGATTAACCAACTAGCCAATGACATATTAGCCTTACAGGGGGAAGAGTCTAAAGTCACACTAATGCAAAAATGTATGCTGCATTCTATCCTGATGTTAGGCTTGACCAGTCAAGAAGGGGCGAGGTTAATGGATATGAGCGCGCCAACCTTTCGTAATATGGCTAAAAAATCACCGCCAGTTCAGTAGTGCGTTTACCTTATATTTGTGACCTAAATACAGCACTATGACGAGTCAAACACGGTTTTAGTAGTACAGCAGTACAAAAAACAACCTGAAAAGATAGGCGCATGGAGAACAAAGATCGCCTATTCGCCAAAAACACCCTTCAATCAAAAATTCGCCAATTATCACTTTCAATATTTTCACTCTCTTATTTTTTACTGTTTAATTCGCCATATTTTTCAATCTGTGACGCGTATGTTTTTTAATTGGATTTGAATGAATTGTAGTTAAATTTATATTAAACAATAGGTTATGTGTTTTTGTCTCTTTTTTTTAATTGTGGTGCGAAATATGCTTTATTGTACTAGCTATGAAACTATGCTGTTTTATGGCGAATGCCTTGGGAGCGAAACAATGAAATTAATTATGTCGAATTTAAAACTCTACTTTGGGATGACTGGGGTTGTTGCACTAAGTGCACTTGCTTATTCACTGACAACTGCTGAGCAAGCAACAAGCACTCAAAAGTACATTATGCAAGGTGCTAGTCAGTCGACTATGAAGGCCCAAGTTGAGGCCGTAGGTGGTGAAATCACCCACAGCTTTAAAGTGATTGATGCATTATCTGTTGCGCTTACTGATTCGCAGGCATCGGAGATAAGCTCAACTAACCCTATGTTACGCTTGTTTGCAGATTCTCAAGTAGAATTAAACGGTAAAAAAGACAAGGTAAAGAATAACGGCAATAACGGCAATAACGGCAACGGATCAGTCAACAAAGGCTGGGACGTGGATGCCAATTTGACTTTTAACTTTGCAGCAAACAATGTCAAATGGAAAGCAAAAAATAAAACTGGCAGCAATGCAACTATTCAAAGCGTGGAAGTAAGTTGGCCTGCTACAAATGGTGAGCTGAAAGGATTATTATTTGAAGGCCAGTACTTTGAAGGAAACGATGACGGGTTATTAACTGTGATTCCTGATGGCAAAAAGCCACTTGAAGTACGCAGTAATGGTGCCTTTGATCTACAGATGGATTTTGAGGAAATTTCCAGCTTAATGGAAAGTGATTATTCTATTAAGGTAGTATTAGAGGACGGTGAGGAACTTGCCATGATCCCGTATCCTTTAGATCAAGACTCCCCAAGTCCTATCCGTTACACAGTGGACACAAGTCATTTAGAGTGGAATACCCTTAGTCGAGCCACAGTTGAACGCACACTTACTCAAGCGATGATTGAATGGCCTGCTGAAAACGGTAAATTGCTTAAATTTAAGGTGGATGGTGATGATATTCTTAGTCAACCTGTAGAGGGCGGCAGCGCAGCTTTTGATGTGCCTAAAGACATTATCATTGATCCTGACTCAATGATTAACGTGGAATTAGAGTTTGAGCAACTTATGTCTGTAGCTGACAATGAGTACAAGGTATTGCTAGCCTTTGCTAATGGCAGCCGTAAAACGTTAACCAGTACAAACAGCACGCCCCAGCAGGGCGAAGATAGAGATACCTTCTATCCGACAATTGTTAGAGCCAACGAAGCCCATGCTATGGGGATAACCGGTGATGGGGTCGCAGTGGCCATCATAGATAGCGGCATGCAAGACTTTAAAAGGTTAACACGCAATAACCGTGACGATGACCGGATTACCCATGTGTACAACGTGCGTGCCGATGAAAAGTACGACGAAGTTGAAGATGAAAATGGCCATGGAACACATATAGCTAGCGTTATCGCTAACAACACCCGTACTTTTGATCAAAATGGTACAGAAACCTCTAGTTATAACAGCATAGCGCCTGGCGCAAATTTGGTTATAGTTAAAGCATTTGATGAAAACGGCATGGCATCTTATGCAGACATATTGGCTGCCATCGAATACGTAGTTGAGAATCGTGAAGCGTTAAATATTAAAGTGTTAAACTTGTCTTTTAGCGCTACTCCTAGTTCTAATTATTGGGAAGACCCTATCAATCAGGCCGTTATGGTGGCATGGCAGGCAGGCATAACTGTGGTAGCAGCAGCGGGTAATCAAGGACCTGATGCCATGACTATTGGCGTACCCGGTAATACACCTTATGTGATCACTGTGGGCGCGATTTCTGATAATTATACCCCTGGCGACATTAACGATGATTTTGTGACGCGCTTTTCAAGTGCCGGTCCTACTTTTGAAGGTTTCGTTAAACCCGAAATAGTGGCACCTGGCGGGCATATTATGGGGTTAATGGATGGAAACTCTTCGATCAGCAAAAATTATGCTATGTACGATGATCAGAATGATTATTTCTTACTATCTGGCTCGTCACAGTCAACGGCTATTACTTCGGGCATAGTGGCCTTAATGTTACAAAACAGCCCGACTCTTTCCCCAGACGACATAAAATGTCGCTTAACTTACACTGCCAGAACGGCCGTTAATGATGAGGGTATGGCTTTTAGTATCTTTCAGCAAGGTGCTGGTCTAGTGGATGCCATGAGTGCCCTGAATGAAACCATAGTGGGTTGTGGCAATGCAGGTATGGATATAGCAGTAGATCTTGCAGGCGACGACCATTATATCGGTCCGGCGAGACGTTACGAAAATGATGGCGATTTTTATATTCCCGATCAAGAAGGATTTGAGTGGAATGGGTTGTATAGTGACGCTCATATGTGGGGACGTGTAAGGTTTACTAGTGATGCTCACATGTGGGGCAGAGTAAGATTTAATAGTGACGCCCATATGTGGGGGCGGGTCAGATTTATTAGCGATACCTATCAGTGGGCCGATGTGGAATTTAACAACGATGCACACATGTGGGGAAGGGTAAGATTTAACAGTGATGCCCATATGTGGGGTCGAGTGAGATTTACCAATGATAGCGATCTCTCAGCAAGTTCAGTAAAAACTGAATGGGTAAATCAGGAGTAAATACAATAACCTAGTTTCAATAGTATGTTGAAAATAGGTCTAGTAAAACGGGCACTATTAAGTGCCCGTTTTTGTATGTGTGCAAACTAATTGACTAGGGTTTACATTAAAACCACTGGCTTGTTGATAGCGTTATTCCCATCCCATCAAAGCTATAAATACAGAACCTTATTTGCCCACCCCTAAACGTTAAAACACTTAAGCATGGCACTTTTACTGTTTTCTGGTGTGTTTTTACATCCCTTTGCGCAAATATTCTACTATTACATTGCCTTTTCTTTTAGAGTCCCATTTGTAGAAATATTCAGTTACCATCTAATACAAATTACCCTTTGAGCACATCAATGAACTTAGACAAGTCGCAAAAACGTATCAGTAAGCGGGTTAAACGTGGATTTTGTGGTTATCCGCTGATCAGCATTGAATATTTTGGCCTGAGCGAAACGCTTGCTACAAAAGTGGAAGTGGGGTTTATTCAAGAAGAGAATGCCGAACCTATGTTAGAAACCTTCAACAGCGAATCGGACATTCGTCAAGATGAGACAGTACAAACCACTATCATTAAAATTATTGATCGAGTGGATGCAAAAACGGTGACACTTCAAGATAAGGTACAACTATTAAAATAAAACTGTAATTTTCTGAGTGGGTCAACGGTCAAGTTCCGTGAATACGCAGAGTTGCTCTGTTAACCCACACCTTTATAGGAAAATTTATGCAAAACACTGATTCGTTATCCCTACAACAAAAACTTCAATGGTCTTTATTTTCGTTACGTCTTGGCGTTTTTATTGTTATGTTCGTTTGGACCCTAGATAAATTTATCAATCCCGGTCACGGCAGCAAGATTCTGCAACATTTTTATGGTGTTGAGGGAGTGGGTGAATCTATGGTTTATCTGTTCGGGGCACTACAATTAGTATTAGTTTTAGCTTTTTTAGCGGGCATTAAAAAGCGCATCAGTTATGGTTTAGTGTTATTGATGCATGCGGGATCGACCTTTTCATCTTATGCCAAATACTTTGACGCATTTAACAACTTACTGTTTTTTGCTGCTTGGCCTATGTTGGCGGCTTGTTTAGCCTTGTATTTATTAAGAGATGAAGACACTAAATTTACTCTTTAGTCGAAAAGGTTAGTGTCGCCCTAAGATAAACGAAACCCGTAAAGCTGCTTCTTTGCGGGTTTCGAGTTTTAGATTGCCGCCATGGGTTATCAGTCTCTTATTACAAAGTGCCAGGCCCACATCTGTGCTTTTAGACATTGTGGTGTAAATAGGGAGTAGGCCTTGCAGTAGTTCTTGTTCTGCATGTCTTTACCTTACAATGAGAAAGGTGTTTTAAGTGGAAAGTTAATGGTGATTGAACACTACTATAGTTGTTTGGAGACTACAGTTTATGACTGTTTTTGAAGGCAGCAATTGTTTAGTAAATCAAGGCAATCATCTATAACTGCAGAGCCTTTTCAATATCCTTTATTAATGCCTTATCCGTGGGTTTAACAGCTGAGGCATACGCATTAACAATATTGCCATTTTTATCCATTAAGTATTTAAAAAAGTTCCATTTGGGTGTTTGCCCCGATTTGTTGGCTAACATCCTATATAAAGGATCTACATGTTCACCTTTCACAGACATGGCTTCAAACATGGGAAATTTAACGCCGTAGGTTAGTCTGCAGATTTGTCCTGTTTTGACTTCGCTTTTGTCTTCTTGATTAAAATCATGTGAGGGGAAACCTAAAACTACAAAACCTTGGTTACTATATTGACTATATAAGGCCTCAAGTCCCTCAAATTGAGGGGTAAAACCACAATAACTGGCAGTATTCACAAATAAAACGGTTTTCCCTTGGTAGGCTTCGCACATATTCACAGTTTCTTGGGAGTTAAGTTTACGTTTTACAAATTTAAGTAAGTCAGGGCAATCATTTCCAAGTGCATTGGATGACGTGAGTGACAGCAGTACTAGAGTAATTAGGCTTGTGATCTTAATGAATAACTTCATAATTTATACCTTGTTGCAGCAATGTCGAGAGTGTAATTGTAGCGGTTAGCATTAGTGAAAAACTGCTTTTCATCAACCCTTTTTCGTAAATGCGCTGATTTGGATCACTTTTGGTTGTTGCTAGAAAACAAAAAGCCGGCACTATGCCGGCTTCAATTTTGTTGTTGACGTTTTATTCAAACATATAAGAGATGCTTGCGCCAAAAGTTCTTGGTTGATTTGGGTAAACTTGGATGCTGCCAGATTGAATTGGACGTGGGAATGCTGAAAGGAAATATTCATCATTGGTCACGTTTCGCACATAAAATTGCAAAGTTACGCCGTTTTCAAAGTTTAGGCCAGTACTTAGGTTAAGGGTGTTAACTTCACGGGTAACATCAGGATTAATGTTGCCTACTACGCGAGTCTCGCTTTCATAGATATAATCGGCACGCACGTAACCGTACATTCCGTTATCAAACTCTAGGTCATATTTAGCGCCGGCAACAATGCTTTGCTCGTGTATGCCCGGCACTTGTGTACCAGATAAGTCAGCTTGGCCATTTTCATCTTGTCCACCTACGAATGAAACATATTCAGGGTCAAGAAATGTACCTGCTAAGGTGAGAGTCAAATCATCAGTAACACGGAAAGTCGAGTCAAATTCGATACCTTTGGTATTTTGTTCACCGGCATTTGAAAGTACGTAACCTGTTCCTAAGAAAGTACTGGATTGGAATCCTTCTATGGTTTGGTCAAAAATCGTGGCATTAAAAGACATATTTGAGAAATTTGATTTAATCCCTAACTCATAAACTGTGGCTTCTTCAGGGCTAGCATATCGCGTACCGTAAGATTGGTTTGGTAATGCTAAGCTTGGAATGGCTTCAATCGCAGCTTGGTCCGAAGGAAACGGACGAGAGTCACGAGATAAGTTCCAAGAAGAGGCTTTAAAGCCCGTCGCTGCAGTGGCAAAGACGTTAACATTTTTATTTATTGTGTAAGCACCACGAAGTGACCAAGTGATTTTGTCATCACTTGTTTTATTGGCTTCAGCATCATTAGGTAATTCCAACATTTGTGGTTGAAATTGATAGGCTTTTAACGCTTCAACAGTACCTAGTGCCACTGCCTCAGACATGCCTTGACCCATAAATACTTGGTAAAGTGGCACACCATAAACAGTTAAATCATTATTAAAATCCACTTGAGACAGTGCGTCGGTGTTTTCTGACTCAAGGGTGATTTCTTTTTCATCTTTGGTGTAACTGACCCCTAAAGTCGCAGTGAAGTCATCAGTTATGTGATAATCAAAGTTAACAAATAATGAATAGGCTTCGTTTTTTTGTATAAAGTCATTACCTATAGTACTGCCTGCTCCCAAAATATCCCCAGGATTAAGTACAGGGTATAAAGCTTCTAGGGTATCAAACAGACCATTTGTTGATGGGGTAAATGAATTTAATACATCAAAATAAGGTCTAGCCATGGTGCCATAAGATAATACGTCACCTGTAGTATCTACGTTTTCGTCGAAGTAAAAGGCACCTACCATCCAGTCGAGTTTGTTATCGCCAGTTGAGGTCAAACGAAATTCTTGGGTAAAGGTATCAATTTCAACGTTGGCTTCTTCTGTAAGAATGTCCAAAGAAGTAAAATCAACATCATTGAAGAAACCTGAGTCGTTAATTCTGTAGGCAGAAATAGACGTAAATGCAAAGCCATCAAAATCGATATCTGCTTGCAAAGAGATACCACTGTCTTCTACAAAGTTTGTTGGATCATAATTCAGTGCTGATTCGTAAGAAAAGGGATCTTCATCAGATGTAACCAATCCACCAAGAGCTTGAACGGCAGCAGCAGTTGGCCCATTTTCATAGCCTGCTGTGGTACAGCAAGCTTCGTCAATTTCGCTGTAATCAGCTATAAAACGGAATGTGGCATCTTCAGTTGGTTCATACAACAATTGACCACGAAGATTCCAACGATCACGATCATTAATTTTTCCAAGTCCAGAAATGCTATCTGTATAACCATCTCGGGTATTCATGCCGCCTGATACACTAAAAGCTAAATTATCTGTTATACCATTTGAAAAATATCCTCGAAGCAGTTGTTGGTTGTAGTTGCCTACGCTTGCTTCAACTTTCCCCTCCATGTCATAAGAAGGGCCACCGGTACGCACACTGATGACACCAGCAGACGCATTTTTACCAAATAAGGTACTTTGAGGACCACTTAATACTTCAATTTGTTGCAGTTTAGGTAAGTCGCCAATTAAAGCGGCGGCACGAGAGCGATAGACTCCATCAATGAAAACCCCTACTGAAGGCTCAATACCTGTGTTGTTGGTACCATTACCAAATCCACGAATAGAAAAACCTGTGTTTATGGAGCGCTGTAATGGTGTCACCCTTAGCGTAGGCACTAACACTTGTAAGTCACCGATATCCAACACTTTGGCTTGTTCTACCGTTTCACCACTGGTTACTGAGACTGCAATTGGAGTTTGTTGCAAACCTGTTTGGCGTTTTGAGGCCGTTACAAAAATCCGTTCAATGCCTCCCTCTTCTGCCTCTGCGGCATCACTTTCTTGGGCTTGAATGCTAGTTGTGCCTAAAGCACCTAATATCGCAGACACTAAAAGCGTTTTTTTAAACCCTCTAGTTGCGCGCGGGAGGTTATTGATCGCATTTTTATTCATTGACGTTTCTCTATTTTGACTTTCTTGTTAAAAAAAATGACAAACAGTGAATCCCCAAACAGCTTTGAAGCCAAAGGTCCACTCATCAGACCTGTAACTTTAGCAAGAATATAAGAGGGAAGTAAATGGTTGGTTACGTAAATGTTAATGAAAAAGCGTGATTGAACAATATAGCTCACAGTTATGCAGTGGTGTTAATATGTTGTTGCCTAGATTTAAGGCAGAAAAAAGCCGGCAATAGCCGGCTTAAAATTACATCACTCATATAGTGGGTCGTTAAAAACGTTTTTTAACGGTAACACCAAATGTTGCAGGCTCAGCCATATAGGCATTTAACTTACCCGTTTGTAATGGTGCGTTGAAGTTAGTGCGATTGATATATTCTTCGTCAAGCAGGTTGCGGGCCCAAACCACAACATCCAAATCAGCGTCTTCAAAGTTCATAAAGAATCGTAAATTCACCACATTATAAGCATCTTGAATCGCATAAGGGTCGTTACTGCCGTCTAAGATGACTTCACTTGTGTGGCTGAAATCCCCCTGAACATAACTATACACACCATCTGCTATTTCGAAGTCTTTTTTCACACTAATAACAGCATAGTGTTTGGGTTCGCCACCAGGCCTGTCACCTGAACGATCACAGAATTGGTCTGTTGGATTTTGGCGACCAGGGTCGTCAATTCCGGTATGAAAGGTATACGCCACCCAACAATTGCCACCTTTAAAGGTTTTGTATTCGGCGTCTACAAATGCCCAAGCAAAATTCACTTCAAGACTGTCTATTGGTAACCAAGTCGCTTCCACTTCGAAACCAGAAATTTCATAATCTCCAGCGTTCTGAAGGTTAAAACCATTTCCAGTAAAGGTATTCGCCTGGAAATCTTCAACAGTAGTGTAATGTGCTGCTGCATTAATGCGTAAATCGTAATCACGAAAGTCTTTCTTTATACCTAGTTCGAAAGATTCTGAGGTTTCAGCATCAAATAGAGGTTCAAAATCTTTTGCAATACGGTCCGTATTGGTACCACCAGATTTATAACCTGTACCAAGTGATCCATAAATCAATGTACTTCTATCTGGTTGCCAGCTGAGTTTAATACTACCAGTTACCTGATCATCTGTTAGCGTTGGGGGAGCAATATCATCACGGGGTTTTGTTACATCTGTGAGAAGTAAGAATCCCCAACCTGTTTGGGCAAAAGGTGCAAAACTATTTTGCACAAATGCCAACTGGTTAGGATCACTAAAGTCAATTGCACCAGCAGCAATACCGCCGGCAGCAGTTAATGCTGATACAACATCTGGTGTGTTTTCCAAGTCCAAACCATCGATGTCTGGTCCAACTTCAGAAAACACAGTGGTGAGATCTTTTTCTTCGCTAGTAAAACGTAGTCCCGCCGTTAAAGTAAATTCATTGCTTAACTTGAAGTCAAACTGACCGAAAAGCGCATAACTTTCATGTTCTTGACTAGCGATATGATTAAATCCTGTTCCAGCTGGCGCTGCGGCAGCTACTGGACTCACTCCCAACGCACCAAGTTGATCGATTAAACCTAGCAGGCCCACAAAGGTGCCTGGTGTACCAACAAGGGCATCAACTTCAGAACTTATATTTTCTAAGGCAAAACTATTAAAACTATTGTCTGTGTATAAGCTGTAATTAAGATCTAAGTCTTGAGTGAAGTAGTAAGCCCCTAAAATGTAGTTCACTTTATCGCCGGTGTAATCTAGACGTATTTCTTGCGAAAATGATTCTTGTGTAGAATCGTTTATTGTTCCGAACAAATCTGCATCTGTAAAATCCGCATCAATATTGTCGAAAGAGTCAAAATTACGATAGGCCGAGATAGAAACCAAGGTATAGTTGTCATCCAATTCCCAGTTAATCTCAGCGGACAAACCTTTATCTGTCATGCTTGACTCAGGTAAAAATGATACTGCCACTTCTCTGTCGTAAAATGCATCCCCACCTGGAAATACTGTGCCCCCTAAGCTAGGTAAAACCGCATCTGAACCGTATTTTCCTGGTATTTCCAAGGCTTCAAAGTTACTTAACTGAACCGGTGCACCACAGCATATTTCGTCTATTTCTGAATAATCGGCAATGACTCTGACAGACACATCATCAGATGGTGTATATAGCGCTTGTACCCTAGCACCCCAGCGGTTTCTGTCATTCATGACATCTTCGCCTAGATTAACATCGCTGATGGTACCGTCTCTTTGGCTTCCAAAAGCTGTGACACGAAACGCTAATACGTCTTCAATTGCAGAAATTGATGCAGCGCCAGACAAATTCACTAATCCATAATTACCAACAGTGGCTTCTACAAATCCATCACCCCCGTCATGGCTAGGTTTTACTGTGCTAACAAGTATGGCGCCAGAAGGGGTATTTTTACCAAAAAGTGTACCTTGGGGGCCACGTAAAACTTCTACCGCTGCTACATCGACTAAGTTATTAATCATGGAGTTTTGACGCGCCCGGTATACGCCATCTACGTACAAACCAACGGATGACTCAAGTCCAAAGTTTTGAGATGAGGTGCCTACGCCACGTATAGAGAAACTTGAATTAGTTGCACTTTGGCTTTGAAACGCACCTAAACCAGGGACATTAGTTTGTAAGTCGTACATGTCTTTAATGACCGCTTCCGCCATTTCATCACCAGTAAAAGCGGTGACTGACACTGGTACTTCTTGTAGGTTTTGGGCTCTTTTTTGAGCAGTAACAGTAATGGTTTCTAAACGACCTTCTTGTTCTGCTTCTTGAGCGAATACAGAAGAGTGAGTCAGTGCAAGGGATAAAGTCACCATGCTTGATACGGCAGAAAGTGTAAAACGTTTTTGGGGTATCTGTTTCATTATGTGATCTCTTTTTTGCTAGCGTAGCTAGTCTATTTTGGTTTTTTATTTAGATAGGAAAATGAATCTTTTTGCGGATTGGTATAAGCCCAAAAGTTCAGCTCATCAGACCTGTCACTTTATCAATATTTATGGTTAAAAGTAAATGCTAGGTGTGTACTTTGTTAGTAAAGTAATATTAATGGAAAAAAATGGTTGTAATGGTTATTTAAAATTTAACATTGATCCATGTTAATTCGGTGTTTTCCCTTGGTAAGTAGCGGGATTGGCTGAAGTCTTTTAATTATTAGTAGTAGTGATATAAATATACTAAATGTAAATTAATTAAAATAATAAATTCAACTAATAGATCTATTGATACTACTATCGCATCAGTCATCGAAGTAGCGGAGAGTACGTGTCTGAGTTTTATTTAGTCCGTCATGGACAAGCTTCATTTGGAGCTAAAAATTACGATAAGTTAAGTGAGCTTGGTCATCAACAAGCACGCTGGCTGGGCGAATATTTTACAGCACGAGGTATCGATTTCTCTCATGCATTTATGGGTGATATGGTTCGCCATAGAGAAACAGCTCAAGGTATTCTAGGTGGTGTAAGTCAAACTCCTACTGTTACCGTAGACACAGGTTTTAATGAATTTAATTTTAAAAATATTGGTGATAGTTACCTTTCACTAAATCCACAAAGTCAATTGCCAGACAACCCTAAACCTGCAGATTTTTATCGACTATTAAAACTCGCTATGTATGCCTGGTCTGAAAACTTGTTGCATACAGAATCCCTAGATGAGAGCTGGTCAGATTTTAAAAGTAGAGTGCAGGGGGCACTACATAAAGTTTGCCAGCAAGACAGTGACAAACCCATTTTGATAGTCAGTTCTGGTGGCGCTATCTCTATGCTATTGAGTTTGGTTTTAGGGTTAGATGCCAAACAAGTCATAGAGCTGAATATGCAAGTCCGCAATACCAGTATCAGCCATTTTTATTTCAACAAAAGCACTATACGTTTATCAAGTTTTAACAATATCCCACATTTAGATAGTCCTGATAGATTGGACTCCATCACCTTTAGCTAAAGGAAATACAATTATGAATTTTGATTACTCCGACAAATCTCAAAAACTTATCGACCGCCTTCAAGCCTTTATGGATGAGCATATATACCCTTTTGAGCAGGAATATATTGATGCTGTTCACAATAACCCAAACCGTTGGTCTACGCCTCCAATGTTGGAAGCCCTTAAACAAAAGGCTAAAGATGCGGGGTTGTGGAATTTGTTTTTACCAGAAGAATACCTCCCTTATGGCGCTGGATTAAGTAATCTGGAATATGCACCCTTATGTGAACTTATGGGACGCGTAATGTGGAGTAGTGAAGTATTTAACTGTAGCGCTCCTGATACAGGCAATATGGAAGTACTGGCGCGTTATGGTTCAGAAGCAGACAAAGAAAAATGGTTAGTGCCCTTATTGGAAGGCAAAATTCGTTCTGCTTTTGCTATGACCGAACCTGCTGTTGCCTCATCTGACGCAACCAACATCGAAACGTCTATTGTGCGCGATGGTGACGAATATGTCATAAACGGGGTTAAGTGGTACACCAGTGGTGCAATGAACGCGAATTGTAAAATTATGGTCGTCATGGGTAAAACAGACACTTCTGCCCCTCGTCACCAGCAACAATCACAAATTTTAGTGCCCATGGACACTAAGGGTGTAACTGTTATTCGACCCATGGCCGCTATGGGGCATTATGACGAACCTGTAGGACACGCAGAGGTATCCTTTGATAACGTCCGTGTGCCAGCAGCTAATTTATTAGTGGGTGAAGGCGAAGGTTTTGCTATCGCTCAAGGTCGTTTAGGGCCAGGCAGAATACACCATTGTATGCGTTTGATTGGTTGTGCTCAGCGCGCCTTAGATTTGGCATGTGAACGGGTAGAAAATCGCATTGCTTTTGGACAGCCTTTAAGTAAACAACAGTCTATTCGTGAACGTATTGCGCAAATGCATTGTGATATTGAGCAAGCACGCTTATTAACATTAAAAGCGGCCGACAACATGGACAGGTACGGCAATAAAGTCAGTAAAAACATTATTGCTGCCATTAAAATTGTGGCACCTAAAATGGCATGTAACGTTATCGATCAAGCGATCCAAATGCATGGTGCTGCAGGAACTAGCCAAGACTTTATCTTGTCTGCTACTTATGCTTATGCACGTACTATCCGTTTAGCTGATGGCCCTGATGAAGTACATATGATGCAACTAGGCCGCAACCTAATAAAAGATGCTAATGCTTAGTTTGAGTTTGATAAAGAGGAATATGTTATGACTGATAGAGGCGCTGTTGATCAATTAGACGAGCAACTTTTGGCGGATTATTTAACCCAACACGTTGCTGGTTTTGAAGGTCCTGTCACCGCAACTAAATTTGCAGGTGGTCAGTCAAACCCCACTTTTAAGTTGCAGACTGCTAACCAAGCATATGTGTTGCGTCGCCAACCACCTGGTAAGTTATTGAAGTCTGCCCATGCAGTTGATCGAGAATATAAAGTATTAGCTGCATTGGAAAACTCTAGTGTACCAGTGGCTAAGGTGTACCATCTTTGTGAAGATACCTCTTTGATTGGTAGCATGTTTTATATAATGGAATATGTTGAAGGACGGGTCTTTTGGGACAGTGCGTTACCAGAGATTTCCAATAATCAAATTCGCGGCCAAATGTATCAAAATATGGTTGAAGTGATGGCGGCGTTACATAGTGTGGATGTGGAAAAAGTAGGCTTGAGCGATTACGGTAAACCCGGTAATTATTACGAGCGGCAATTTAGCCGTTGGAGTAAACAGTATAAGTTATCAGAAACCCAAGATATCCCAGAAATGGATCAGTTAATTGCTTGGCTTGAAAAACATTTGCCGGAAGAGGATGGCAAAGTGTCACTAGTGCACGGCGACTATCGTATGGATAACGTTATGTTTCATCCAACAGAGCCAAAGATTTTAGCGGTTTTAGACTGGGAGTTATCTACTTTAGGGCACCCTTATGCCGACTTAGCTTATCAGTGTATGCAATTACGTTTACCTGAAAATGTTGGCAAAGCCACTGGCTTAGGTGGCATTGAAAGAGCGCCGCTGGGGATCCCTGAGGAGCAAGAATATGTCGATGCTTATTGTAAGTTAGTGGGTATAGATAAAATCGACAATTGGAATTTTTATTTAGCTTTTAGCTTTTTCCGCTTAGCGGCTATTGCCCAAGGTGTGGCAAAACGAGTTGAAGATGGCAATGCGTCTAGTAAAGAAGCCCAAGGGGTAGGTGCAATTGTTAAACCTTTAGCCCAATACGCTTTAAAACTAACCCAATAATGTAACAGCTCCTAAAACAGGGGCTGGAATATCAGAAATTTCACGGAGAATGTAATGAAAGCCATAGTATGTGAAGAATTTGCCCCAGTAGAGCAATTACAATATAAAGATGTGCCTGATCCGGTGGCTAAAAAAGGCCATGTGGTAGTCGACGTTAAAGCATGTGGTGTCAATTTCCCTGACGGGTTATTGGTGCAAGGTTTGTATCAAATGAAACCTCCATTCCCTTTTATACCGGGTAATGAAGTTGCTGGCGTGATAAGTGAGGTAGGCGAGGGTGTTCCTTACCTAAAAGTGGGGATGCGAGTGATTGCCATGGTTATGTTAGGTGGCTACGCAGAGAAAGTGTTATGCCCTGCTTCGCACATTATGCCTATTCCCGATGAAATTCCTGATGAAGAAGCTGCAGCGTTAGTCACCGCTCATGCAACTGCTCATCATGCACTTAAACAACGTGCACAAATTAAACCTGGCGAAACATTATTAGTTACTGGTGCTGCTGGTGGCACGGGCTTGGCTGCGGTGCAAATTGGTAAAGAAATGGGAGCTACTGTTATTGCGGTTTGCTCTACCCAAGAAAAGTTAGATATGGCCAAAGAAAATGGTGCCGACATTCTAATTAACTACACAGAAACCGATTTGAAAACGGCTATTAAAGAAGTAACCGATGGTAAAGGTGTTGATGTAGTTTATGAATGTGTTGGCGGCGATACTTTTCACGCCTGTTCAAGAAGTATGGCTTGGAACGGTAGATTATTAGTGGTTGGTTTTGCTGGTGGTACTATTCCTGAATTCCCAGTGAATTTAGCCTTGGTAAAAGGTTATTCGGTAATGGGCGTTTTTTGGGGGTCCTTTACCCAGCATCAACCAAAAGAATTTGCAGATAACATGAAAGAGTTATTAATGTGGTATGTGCAAGGAAAAGTCAAAGTGGTAGTTGATGACGTAGTACCTTTAGAAAACGCCAAAGACGCCTTGAATAAAGTCATGAATCGAGAAGTCAAAGGTAAGATGACTTTGCGGCCTTAAAGGCAGCTACGAGTTTAAAAGCGTTTGAACCACAGAGGGCACAGAGCGCTGCGCTGCACAGAGAAATAGATTGTTAAAAATTAATTCTTTTTCTCTGTGTCCTGCTTTTCCTCTGTGGTGAACATTCTTTTATCTTCATGCAAAAAAAAACGGCCTCAAAAGAGGCCATTTTTAAAAAGGTGAGCAGGATAAGCTACTCACCTACCATGTTGAACGTGTCGCTGGCCGAAGCCAAGTTCGTTCTAGAACAATTCTTTGCGCTTAAATCCTGTCGTTCAGTGCAGCAACGATAGGTGATGCTTCTAAACCATTCTCAGAAGCCCAAGCTAATACAGTTTTGCCGTCTTTTTCTGGTGAGCTTAAGTCACCTTTAGGCATTTTTTTCACCATCAATGTACCTGTTTCAACAGCGTTATTTAACATGGCTGTGCGAATAAGGCTGTTACCGCCACAAGATACACCGGTGTAATAATCTTTCAGTTTTAATCTAAAATCAGACTGAACACGTTTCATTTTTTTACGTAGTTCGCCTTTGTCATCTGCTTTAACGATAGTACAGATATTTTGTAAAGCTTCGCCTACATCAGCTTGTGCGTTACCCGCAGTGAATAAAGAGATAGTAGCGATAGCGATAGAAGTTTTAACTATTTTCAACATGGTTAAGTTCCTCGGTGGTTAAGTTTACTTAGCGTCCGTTGCTGCATTTCGATGGAATTATTAAAACCTATCTAAATTGATTAAAAAATCTGCGAGGTGATACTTAGGTATGGCAAGTTATAACTATTAACTTGTTACTCTTGTATATTAGAGGCTCGGGCTTATAGCCTTATCATTTTTGCTAACCTCTTAAAGCCCGCTTTGTTTAATTCGAACTAAACTTTGTGCTCTACCAAGGGCCGAACATTGCTTAGTTTTGGCTTTTTATAATACTAACTACATTTTCTAATCGGTGCTGTTTTATCAAAAAAGATTGATATCTCGGCTACAGTGATCCCCAGTTTTTTCATATAGGAGCGATTCATCACCCGATTTTCGTCCAATAAAAACATCCAATCATCCACAAACAGGTCATACTCTGAGTTATCGACTGGAACACGCAACGTATACTGCCAGTTAAAAGCCGTGCCCTTTGAACCGCCGCTAGCCTGGCCTATGACATCAGCAGCGCCACCTGTGACACTGCCATCGTCAGAAATAAGTAAATCCCAAATACGGACTTGTTGTTCACCGTCGTTATAATAAAATGTTTCGTGTAATTGACCTTGATTGCCTTGCCAGGTCCCCACAATATCAACACAAAAGCGTCTTGTTAATTTAGTCGAGTAGTCTTGTACTATTCCCCATGCGGTGACCTCACCATTAAAATAGCGAGGTAAATTGAATTCGGGTGTGGTGCTGTCGTAGTCATCTAATGCGGTACTGCATGAAAAAACAACAGGGATAAGTAATACCAAGAGCCAATTTTTGTATGCGTTCATTTGTTTAATCCTAGAAGTTTGTTGCGTACTTTTGGATAACTGCAATTTTTGTCTAGCCAAATGCGTAAAAAGCTTGGACCAAAATTTGTGTCGGTAATTTTACCTATGGTTTTACCGTTAAAGTAAAATTCGCTTTGTAAGTCTTCATTGACATCTAATAAAAGTGTGTCTCCTTTTTTGATATTTGGAAATATCTCTGTCAGCAAAGGGAGCCACGGTGTAAATGTTTCTTGCTCAATGCCCAACTTTTGCCACTCGTCTTGGGTTCTTTCAATGAGACTTTCTGCATCAATGTCTCTTAGGTAGTCGATTTTTAACGCTTGAGGAAATTTCTCCGCTTGGTATGTTCCCGTTGGACTATATAAGCTTGAGTTGTAAACGTCCCAAAACAATACTTGTAGTTTGGCTTCACCCACTTTTTTTAACTCCGACAGAGGATCAGCCATAGTCACTCCAGAAAAAACGGCCATAGATAACAAGCCACAGAACCAAATAATGCAGGGATTAAGAGATTGTTTGTGCATAAAATTATGACGACCTAACGACTAATACTGTTTGAGAAAGCGGGTTTGCTTATGACCAATTGTACTGTACTTATAGTGCGCTCAAGGAAGCCACCTTCGCAGTAACTAAAATAATAACGCCACATATTCATAAATCGGTCGTCGTAACCGTCTTTTGCTAAAGGCTCTTTATTTTCGAGTAGTCTGTGATGCCAATCTTTTAAGGTGCGAGCGTAATCTAAACCGATGTCATGAAGGTCGCGGATCATCAAATCTGTATGTTTTCGTAGGTGTTGGTTAATTAATAACTGTGAAGGTAAAAAGCCCCCCGGGAAAATATGCTTTTGAATGAAGTCGACACTCTTACTATAACTTTCAAAGCGATGATCACTGATAGTGATAGCTTGTAGTACCATTAACCCTTGGTCTTTTAGCAGGCTTGAACATTTTTTAAAGAAGGTAGGTAAATACTCTTTTCCTACCGCTTCAATCATTTCAATTGACACTAACTTGTCATACTGGCCTTCGAGCAATCTATAGTCTTTTTTCAGAAGGGTAATTTTGTGCTCTAGTCCTTCTTTATCAATTAATGCTTGGGTGTACTGATGCTGTTCATCTGAGATTGTAGTGGTGGTAACTTTACAGCCATAATTCTTTGCTGCAAATACCGCGAGACCGCCCCAGCCAGTCCCTATTTCGATTAAATGATCTTCAGGAACCAATTGTAATTTATCACAAATAGCTCGTAATTTTGTGGTTTGGGCTTGTGCTAAAGTTGTCTCTTGTGACGGGTAGATAGCCGCAGAATACATCATGCTGTCATCAAGAAATCGCGTATAAAGCTTATTTCCTAGATCATAATGTGCGGCGATATTTTTCTTGGAGCCTGTTGCAGAATTTCTGTTTGCTAAGTGACTAATTTTACGGATTGGGAACGCTAACCACTGCATTTTTGCTTCCCAGCTGTCGAGCAAAGGTAAGTTGCGGGCAAAAATACGAATAACATTGGTTAAATTTGGAGTCGTCCACAAGCCTTCAGAAAATGTTTCTCCAGAGGCTATACTGCCACCAAACAATAGGCTTTGGTAAACACTTAGACATTGAAAGTCTATCTCAGCGTGCAAGTCAGAATCTTTTTGACCAAAGGTGTCTACCAACACACCTTTTTCTTTAATCACAATCTGGCCTTGTGGCAGGCTGGCAAATACTTTTAGCATAATTGAACGACACAACTTGTGTTGCCATGATGAGCTTGAAGACTCTATTAGTGCTTGTTCTGCGTTTGCCATAATTATTTTTTACCTTGTTCTGGGTGTGGATAAAACGGCACACCTTTTAAGAAAAGTTTAAGTGCTTGCCAATAAATTCCGAACACGGTTTTAATGGTCATGCTAGGAATACTCAGTAGTACGTTAAAAAGGCTTTTAGAGTTCAATTCAATTCGTGACAAATTTAGGCTGGCCACAAAATGTTTCACTTCTTTATGACAGGATAAGGTTAATTGAAGTGTCTGTTGTGGCTGCGAAACTTTCCATTTGTATTGCATATCCATTGGGTTAAAAGGACTAACATGGAACACTTTATCGCAATCTTGTTGTTTAGCTAAATCAACTAAGTAGCAATGTTTATCATTCCATGGTGTATTACTCACCTCGGCTAATAAATGACTAAATGTGCCATCATCCTGTTGTAAGTAATAAAAATTGACAGGACTAAAATACAGCCCAAAAGTACGTGTTTGCCCGAGTAGGTAAACGCTACCCGTTAGTTGTTTTTGAGCCAGCTCTGACATTTTTTCTAATACTGACTGTTTTAACGGTTTGTTCGGGTTACCTAAATAATCGCTACGTTTGAACCTTAATGGTGCCCAAGATGTGGCTGAAAATCCCTTAACCTTAGACTCTAGTAGTTCAATTTCATCGAGGTTGAGCCAGAGTAAAAATATCTGATAAGTAAAAGCATGTTTTTTGGGCACAAAGCGACTGTGAAATACACTGCCTTTGAACAATGCGCTTTGCACTAGAGTTGCTCGCCAAACGACGCACACACATCTAAAGCACTGCGCACGCCGTCTTCATGAAAACCGTTGTACCAGTACGCACCACAGAAATGAATACCCTGTTTTCCGGAAATTTCAGCCCATCTAGATTGGGCTTCAATAGTCTGGTTAGTAAACTGTGGGTGGGCATAGTGGTAAGTCCCCAATATCTTTTCTGGGGCAATATCTTTAGGATTATTTAACGTGACACAAAAAGTCGTGTCTGATTGGATGTTTTGCAGAATGTTCATATTGTAAGTTAACACTGCTGGCGCTTGAGATTCTCCTTCATAACCTTTAATTAAGTAGTTCCAGCTTGCCCAGGCCAGTTTTCTTACAGGTAGAACAGTGTCATCTGTGTGCAATATCACTTCGTTTTTGGCATAACCTATAGCGCCTAAAATATCCTTTTGATTTGAATCAGGTGAGGCAATGATGGCAAGTGCCTGGTCGCTATGACAAGCGAAGATAACCTCATCGAATAATGCTTCTGAATCATCCTGAAGTACTACGCGTTTTTTACCATCACTATCAGTCACTGATTTTACTGGGCTATTAAGTTTAATGTTATCTTCGAAACCCGCTGTCAAAGGTTTAATATATTCTCTAGAACCTCCGACAATTGAGCGCCATTGAGGTCTGTCTGTAATATTAAGTAGCCCATGGTTATTGAAAAAACGCAGAAAAAATCTAAAAGGAAAGGCTTTTATGTCTTCTAAACTGGTCGACCAAATCGCTGCACACATGGGTAAAATATAGTTATCAGCAAAATCGCCACTGAATTGATGTTGGGTGAGAAATCCCTGTAATGTTTGTTGCCCAATATCCGTTTTATCTGCCACTTGCTTTTTGCATAGTTTATTAAACTTTAAAATATCTTTGATGATTCTCCAAAATCGCGGCCTTAGAATATTTCTTCTTTGGGCAAATAAACTGTTTAGAGTATTACCATTATATTCGAGATTTTTAGAGAGGTTTTTGACGCTAAAACTCATTTCGGTGGCTTGAGATTGCACCCCAATTTTGTCCATTAATTTAATAAAATTCGGATAGGTCCAATCGTTAAACACAATAAAGCCGGTGTCGATTGCGTACTTTCTTCCATTGACTTCTACATCCTTGGTTGCGGTATGCCCACCAATATAACCATTGGCTTCAAAAAGGGTTAGGTCGTGCTTTTGATGAAGCAAGTGCCCGCAGGTTAAGCCTGAAATCCCTGTTCCTATAATCGCTATCTTTTTACTCATGATTGCCTTGTCTTCTACTCTGCATGCGGGCACATCAATAATCAGTGCCATTATGAGTCGTTAAATGTTCATCTTAAATACCCAAATGGGTCACTAAGAGATCACTTAATAGCAAACTTTCAGGTTTTATTTTAGATCTAAATCAAAGAAATAGGAGTAATCACCTCAACGATTACTTGAATGCAATGTTTATATGAACGCCGAATTTACCGTCCCATTGTTCCCACTCTCTGCGCACTTGTTGCCAGGGGGAAGGATGTCTTTGAGAATATTTGAACCTCGATATGTAAGGTTGATTAAAGAGGCTTGTATTGCTGATACCGGTTTTGGTATTTGTATGTTGAATTCTCAAGGAGACAAAAATAAAAATGAGCATATTTACCCTATAGGTACCTACGTCAAGATAATCGATTTTGATTTATTGGAGGATGGAATTTTAGGTGTAACAGTTGAAGCTCAGAAGTGTTTTAAGATTGCGTCTATCACCACTGAAGATGACGATTTGCGAATAGGCAGATGTCAGTGGTTAGATGTGTGGGAAGGAAAACCCCTTAAGCATACTATGGCGGGATTATCTGACAGACTAAAAGAGATCTTTGATAAGTATCCAGAACAAAAACTCTTGTATCTCAATCCACAATTTAATGATCCCATCTGGGTGATTTACCGCTGGTTAGAAATAGTGCCAGTCAATGCCGAACAGAAACAACACTATTTGCAACAAAAAGACTGTGTCAAGGCACTAGATTTTCTGACACAATTGGTAGAGTGATCCTTTAATCTAAACAATCAGTATCTATTACTATTATCAACGAATTGATGGTGTAAGTAGATGTTAGTTGGAATAACTCTGGAATCAAAGCAAATTAGTGCCTCAAAGCCAATAGAATGTGCCGATGAAATGTCTGAATATCTGTGTCTTGTTGCAACAGACAGGTGTAAGCATTCCTTTTCCAAAATATTCAGTTATTTCGCCCCTAGGTTACGTTCTTATGCACTCAAACAAATGGGGAACGAGGCCCTAGCAATGGAGATGGTGCAAGACACTATGTCCAATGTGTGGCAAAAGTCCCACTTATTTAACGCAGAAAAAGGTTCGCCTTCTACTTGGATTTTCACTATCGCTAGAAATATTCGATTTGATATGCTCAGGAAACAGCGAAACCGCAAAGAAGATGTGTGTTCTGATGACCTATGGCCAATTTTGTGTGAACAAACCGCAGATGCAAACGAAGTAACTTTGGATCACCAAGTGTCTATGGATGAAATCGGAGTTTTATTTGAATCATTACCCGAAAAGCAAAAGTTAGTCATTGAAGCAATATATATAGACGGTAAGTCTCAGCAAGAAGTGGCTGATGAGCTCGATATTCCACTAGGTACAGTGAAATCCAGAGCCAGATTAGGATTACAGCGATTGAAAGAGATGGTAAAAGACGATGATTAATTTCCACCCTAAATTTGTAGATTTACAAGGGTTTTCTGCCGGTAATTGTGAACCTGCTATGGCATTAATGATTTCTGCTCACGTGGATATGTGTCCGCAATGTCAGCATGATTGTATGGAAATCCAAGCTGAATTGGCCAAAGCGTTATTTTCACCAAAAACAACGAGTGCACCTCTAGACACTCAATACCTTGAAATGGTCACAAAGATTACAGATTTACCTGTATCAGATACCCCAGTAACCGAACCAAGCAATACTTCCATCGAACTGGATGGTAAATTTTTTGAATTACCCAGAGCATTAAGGCGACATGCAAAAAACACCGGTAATTGGTCACGTTTAGTTGGCAAATTATGGCAAGCACCTGTTGACTTAGGTGATATTGGTAAGGCTAATTTTATGTATATGGAGAAAGGTGGGCGGGTGCCAGAACATACCCACAAAGGCTCTGAAATGACTTTGGTGATAGATGGTCAGTATGGCGATGGTATTGCCGAGTATGATTGTGGTGATTTCACTTTATTAAATAACCAGCATAAACATTTGCCTCACTCTGAGGCAGACGATGGGTGTTTAGTTTTTACCATAGTGGATCAACCTTTACATTTTACGGCTGGTATTGCGCGATTACTCAATCCCTTTAGCCATTTGTTTTTTAAATAAGGTTTTAACTAACCAAAAAAAACGCGCTAGAAGCGCGTTTTTTTATGGCGAAATTTTATCAACTGATAAAGCTGCTATCTGGATAGTTGAGTTTAAGGGTTTTCATGGCATTCTTTTTTAAGTCAACGAGTTTCAGTTGATCATAACACTCAACCATAATTTCAAGGGCCTCTTGAACATGGCTAGTATCAGGATAATGCTCTATCACAAACCTTCCTCTGTTAGCTGCAGCGACGTAGGCATCACGACGCATGTAATAACGGGCTATGGCTATTTCGTATTTTGCTAAACGACTTTTAATATGCAACATACGTTTTTGTGCATCAGCTGCATATTTACTGTTTGGAAACTTTTCAATCAAACGTCTAAAATCGTTAAATGCTTGACGAGAGTTACTGGGATCCCGGTCAGAACGGTCAATTCCCACTAATTCTTGGAAAAGATTAGTATCCACTTCCATATTTGTTAGACCACGCATATATAAAGCATAATCTACATCAGAGTGATTTGGATTGAGTCGAGTGAAGCGGTCTATAGTAGCTAAAGCCTCATCTGTTTTGCCAATTTTATAATAACCGTATATCAGGTCTAACTGGACTTGATTTGACAAAGGTCCAAACGGGAAACGTGAATCTAAAGCGCTAAGGGCTTCTGTTGCCACGTTAAAGTTTCCGAGACGCATTTTTTCTTTAGCGTCATCATAAAGACTTTGCGCGCTTCTATTACGTAGCACTAGGTCAACGTCTTCGTCTTCAGGGGCCGATGAACATCCAGCCACAGCAACTAAAACACCGGTGAATAAAATATTTCTAAGGTTGATTTTACTGATCATATTGCTCTTATTTACTCTCATTTCTATTTCGATCGACTATGCATGATTCATTAGGGGTAAAAATCCGTTAGAATAGTGTTTTACTAAATCGATAACTGCAGCGCATTCTACCCTAGCAAATTGGGCTATGCACATATAAATCGTTACGAAACACTTTCAGGATGTTTAATGCATGTCTACCGCACATGAAAAAATTCAATTACAGGCAAATGTGCCTGAAAACTTATTTGGCAAACGATTAGATCAAGCTTTGGCCGAAATGTTCCCTGATTTTTCAAGATCACGCATAAAAGAATGGATTTTAGCTGATTTTGTCAAAGTCGACGGGAAAATACTCAACAAACCAAGAGAAAAATTACTTGGTGAAGAGCTCATTGAGATTGACGCCCAGATTGAAGTGCAAGTTCAACACAAAGGCCAAGATATCAATTTAAATATTGTGTATGAAGATGAGCACATCTTGGTTATTAATAAACCCATGAATTTAGTGGTGCATCCTGGGGCCGGTAACACTGATGGAACAGTCTTAAATGCTTTACTCAATCATGCCCCTGAAATCGCCAATGTGCCGCGGGCGGGCATAGTACATAGACTGGATAAAGATACCACTGGCTTAATGGTGGTAGCGAAAACTATACCAGCACAAACCCATTTAGTAGAACAATTGCAAGCCAGAGAAATTAGCCGCGAATATGAAGCCGTTGTTGTAGGCACTATGGTCGCAGGTGGTACAGTTGATGAACCTATTGGTCGGCATCCAACTAAGCGTACTAATATGGCTGTACGAGAGTCAGGCAAACCTGCTATGACCCATTATAGGGTCAAAGAAAAATTTCGGGCTCATACCTATATTAGATTAAAATTAGAATCAGGGCGTACTCACCAAATCCGCGTGCATATGTCGCATTTGCGATATCCGTTAGTCGGTGATCAAGCTTATGGGGGACGTCCAAAACCACCAAAAGCCTGTAACGAAAATATGGTAAACATGTTAAGAATGTTCCGCCGCCAAGCTCTACATGCAATCCAACTTGAATTGACGCACCCAGTGACGGGAGAATGGTTAAGTTGGCAGGCTCCTCTACCAAAAGATTTTTCTGACTTACTTGCAGTATTAAGAGAGGATAAATCTGAGCATGGCACTGGAGAAGTGTAAGTTTGCTTCGGCCTAGTTATATTCAAGCAAATTGGCCCGCGCCTAATAATGTTAGAGCCTTCACCAGTTGCAGAAGTGGAGGTTTTAGCAGACCTCCTTTCGATTCGTTTAATTTAGCGCAGCATGTTGGTGACGACCAACATTTAGTCAATAAGAATCGTCAACTCTTACCAAATTATAAGAATTTCACTTGGTTAAATCAGACTCATAGTAATCACTGTGTAGACTTAGGTGAGTGTGGCACTGATGGCGATCTGGCACTTGAAGCTGATGCTTGTTTTGCGACAAGTAAAAAACAGGTATGCGCTGTAATGACGGCGGACTGCTTACCTATTTTGTTTTGCGATCAACAAGGCTCTTGCGTTGCGGCCGTTCATGCTGGTTGGCGCGGATTAGCTGATGGCGTGATAGAAAATACGGTTTCAAAAATGCCGGTTAATGCAAAGACTTTAATGGCTTGGATGGGACCTGCCATTAGTCAACAACACTTCGAAGTAGGAGAAGAGATAAAAGAAATCTTTAGTGATTACCCACAAGCTTTTCGTCAAAATCAGCAAACTTCTGAACAAAAATATTTTGCCGACTTGTATCATATAGCAAAACAAAAAATGTTGGCGTTGGGAATAACGCATATTTTTGGTGGTGAATATTGTACTTATAAGCAGGAAGATTTATTTTTTTCTCACCGAAGGATTACTCACCAAGCCGCAAATAGGGAAATGCCTACAGCAACAACAGGTAGGATAGTAAGCGCCATTTACCTCTCTTAAGCTTTCTTGCATAAACTTGATCTTCGTCAGTGAATTCTTTTATTTTTCATATACTAATAGTCCAAATGAAAATCTAAATAAGTAGGTCTTTTGGGATGAAATTTTGACCGTGACTTATGTGATGACTTTATTCAACCGACTTGATTAGTATGGAAATTGTACCCATAACTAAGCTATGCAAAGTTCCAGTGGAGAAATTTTATGCGCTTAGAAAGTTTTACCAGTAAATTTCAAGCAGCCTTGTCAGAGGCACAATCCTTAGCCTTAGGCCGTGATCATCAATATATAGAGCCTGTACATTTAATGACCGCCTTGCTTAATCAACAAGGCGGTTCTGTACGCCCATTATTTGATCAAGCCAATATTAACGTAAATAGTTTGCGCTCTGCTTTGTCAAACGCAGTAGATAAGTTACCTCGAGTTGAAGGAACCGGTGGGGATGTTCAACTAGGAAAAAGTACCGTTGTATTGCTTAATTTAAGCGACAAAATTGCCCAAAAGCGCAAAGACGATTACATCACTTCAGAAGTGTTTGTTTTAGCCGCGTTGCAAGATAAAGGCAGTTTAGGAGAGTTGCTTAAGCTCTCTGGTGCGAATCAAGAAAATATCGAGCAAGCCATAGAGAAGATGCGTGGTGGCCAAAAAGTGACGGATCCTAACGCTGAAGATGTGCGTCAAGCATTAGACAAATTCACAACTGACTTAACTGAGCGAGCTGAACAAGGAAAGTTAGATCCGGTTATTGGTAGGGATGATGAGATACGTCGTACTATTCAAGTATTGCAGCGTCGAACCAAAAATAACCCCGTACTCATTGGTGAGCCTGGTGTGGGAAAAACGGCTATTGCTGAGGGGTTAGCGCAGCGTATTATTAACGGCGAAGTACCGGAAGGACTAAAAAACAAGCGAGTATTGTCTCTTGATATGGGGGCTCTGATAGCGGGAGCAAAATTTCGAGGAGAGTTTGAAGAGCGTTTGAAAGCGGTGCTAAATGAACTAAGCAAGGAAGAAGGTAGGGTCATTTTATTTATTGATGAACTGCATACTATGGTTGGGGCAGGAAAAGGTGATGGCGCGATGGATGCCGGTAATATGCTCAAGCCAGCTTTGGCAAGGGGAGAGCTACATTGTGTAGGGGCAACCACACTCAATGAATATCGCCAATATATTGAAAAAGATGCGGCATTGGAGCGTCGTTTTCAAAAAGTGTTGGTAGAAGAGCCTAGCGTGGAAGATACCATAGCAATATTGCGTGGTTTAAAAGAACGCTACGAACTCCATCACTCAGTGGAGATAACGGATCCGGCTATTGTCGCCGCGGCATCTTTATCTCATAGATATATTAGTGATAGGCAATTACCTGATAAGGCAATTGACCTTATTGACGAAGCTGCATCGAGTATTCGTTTGCAAATGGATTCGAAACCCGAAGACATGGATAAGCTTGAGCGGAGGATCATCCAGCTCAAACTTGAGGAACAAGCCCTCGCTAAAGAAAAAGATGAGGCGAGTCACAAACGATTGGAGATAATCGAATTAGAGCGTGAACAGGCGGAACATAAATTTGCCGAGTTTGAAACTATTTGGGTGGCAGAGAAACAAGCCATGCAAGGTACACAAACGATACGCTCAGAACTGGAACAAGCTAAATTAGATTTAGAAATTGCCAGACGAGCCTCTGACCTGAGCCGCATGTCAGAATTACAATATGGCAGAATACCTGAGCTTGAAGCCAAGCTAGAACTTGCCACTGAGTCTGAATCTCAAGAAACAACTTTGTTGAAAAATAAAGTAACAGAAAATGAAATTGCAGACGTGTTGTCTCGCTGGACAGGGATCCCAGTGGCAAAAATGCTTGAGGGTGAAAAAGCTAAACTTCTCTCTATGGAAGCGGCTTTGCACAAACGTGTAGTGGGGCAGGGCGAAGCTGTGACCGCAGTGGCCAATGCTATCCGTCGTTCTAGAGCTGGGTTATCTGATCCTAATCGTCCAATTGGTTCGTTTTTGTTTTTAGGTCCGACTGGTGTGGGTAAAACAGAGCTTTGTAAAACCTTAGCTAATTTCTTATTTGATACTGAAGATGCCATGATCCGTATCGATATGTCTGAATTTATGGAAAAGCATTCTGTAGCAAGAATGGTAGGCGCCCCTCCAGGATATGTGGGTTATGAAGAAGGTGGTTATCTAACTGAAGCAGTAAGACGTAAACCCTATTCGGTCATCTTGCTCGATGAAGTTGAGAAAGCTCATCCTGATGTATTTAATATTTTATTGCAGGTATTGGATGACGGCAGGTTAACGGATGGGCAAGGAAGGACGGTTGATTTTAAAAATACAGTTATCATTATGACCTCTAACTTGGGCTCGGATATTATTCAAGAAGTCAGTGGAGAAAGTAACTATCAGCAAATGAAAGATTTAGTCATGGGTGTAGTAGGGGAACACTTTAGACCAGAATTTCTCAATAGAGTAGATGACATTGTTGTTTTCCACCCTCTTGGTAAAGAACAGATAACCGCGATAGCTAAGATACAACTGAGATCACTCAGAGAACGGTTAGCGGAAAAAGGCTATAAATTGGAGTTGAGCCTCGCAGCCTTGGACAAAATTGCAGACGCAGGATTTGATCCTGTGTATGGGGCACGACCTTTAAAACGTGCAATTCAAGTGGAAATTGAGAATCCGTTGGCGCAAAAATTACTGTCAGGAGATTTGAGTTCTGATGCGGTAATTAAAATTGATGTCGAAGGAGATGTTTTAACCATTCACTAACTGGGTAACTAAGTTCACGTCAAGACAAACTAATATTGCTTGGCGTGAACAAATTTTAATTCACCGACACTAAATTACATTATTGGAGGTTATCTAGTAATTCTTGTGTTTTTGCTCGATTATAAAAGGGTCTAGAAACATTTACAGCTATGCTCAACTCTTTTTTTGCTTCTTCTAGCCTACCCAGTTTTATTAAGCTATAGCCAATATGATATCTAATTTCTGGATTGTAAGAGTCCCTGGCGAAAGCTTTTCTAAGAAGGCCTAGTCCTTCTTCGTAATTGCCTAGCAAGCTTAATACCCATCCATATGTATCTAAAATCCGCGCATTATTTTCGTTTAAAGCGAATGCCTGTTGGATATACTCGTTACTTTGTTGCAAATCATTATCCAAACTCATGATCGCTAGTTTATTATATATTTCGGCTTTATTGATTTGAGTTTTAGCGTCTAATAATTCTTTATATAGCGTTGAAGCTTGAACAAAATCCTGCTGAACGTAATAAAACTGCGCTAACAAGTTTTTGGCAAAAATATTATTGGGATTGGCTTTAAGCACGTTATTAGCATTGTTTACAAATATTTCAAATTGCCTATTACTCAGACTCATCTCATACAGTAAGACTAAAGGCTGGTGAAAATTTGGGTTTAGCGACAATGCTTTCTGTAAATATTTTACTGCGTTAGTTTCACTATTTAGTTTATTGGCGTACAAGGCTTTGACTAACCAAAAGTTAGGGTTTTCTCCTTCTGAAGGCTCCAAACTTGTGAGTATTTTAGACGACTCTTCAAATTGTTCAGTTTCAATGAACAATTTGGCTTTGTCCAAGCTTATGAAGCTATTATTAGGAGCTAATTTTTCAGCCTTACTTAGGGATGCGATTGCAGCACTTAAATTATTTGTTGCCCGCTGAAGATTACTCAATACAATCAATGACTCTACAGATAGATCATCCAATACACTTATTTTAAGTAACAACTCTGCTAGTTCTGTTGTTCTATCTAATTTTAATAAAACCTGCGCTTTCTGTAATTGAAATTCAGCGTTGGTAAAATTATTAATTAACAAACGTTCAATATGGTACAGCGCTTTTTCATAATTGCCCATTTTAAAGTAAATTTTTGACAATTGGCTTTTTGCGTAAGTATCACTTGGGTTTAATAAGGTTATTTCATTGTAAATAGCGATGGCACTTTCGAACTCATTTTTCGTCGACATGTTGTGCGCTTTTAAAGTTAATACTTGAGTATGTTTTGGAGACAGAGTTAGTAACTCTTCTATAAGCTGGTCAGAGCGAACTAAATCACGCTTACGACTATAAATAGAAGCTAAGTTAAACTTGGCGGGGAAAAGTGATGGAGCACTTTTTAGTGCTTTTTCAATTAGGAGTTCGGCTTCATCAAGTTGATTTAAACGAACGAGTATTCCTGCTTTTAGGTTAAGAAAGTTGGGGTCATTGGGATACAAAGTAATCAGCGCGTTGGCACTTTTTAGGGCTTTTTCTTTATTGTTCCCTTGCAGTTGAAGCATACTGTAAGTAAATAAAAACGTGGGGTTATTTAAATTCTTATTTAAGTTTGCATCTAATATAGCTAGGGCTTCTTGCTGTTTCCCTCGCACCATCATTAGTTTTATTTTAAACAACTGTAGTCGAGGCTCGTCACCATAAACTTGTTCAAGCTCATTAACTAAACTTTGCGCTTTAAATGATCTATTTGAATTGATAAATAGTTCACCCAATAACAAAGCAGAATCTAAATTTTCGATTAATTTGGTTTGGTGTTCTTCTAATAGCACTAGTGCTTTTTTGTTTTGTTGGGTTGCCATATAAGCGCGGCTCAACAATATAACCGCTTGCATATCGTTTGGACTTTTTGACAGGTAACTCGAAAAATCCCTGGTTGCTTGTTCTAGTTTTCCGTCAAAAAAAGCAGTTAAACCACTTATATATAACAGTTCAGGTTGTGCAGCTATGACATCTGGACCGAGCGCCGCGAGGATTTCATTTAATCTTTCTAAATGTTTACCATCAATGGGTTTTGATTTTTCCTTGCTGTCTAACCAACTGCTCAGCAAAATAGCGAGTGGATCATCAGGGGTTTTTTCAATGACATCGTTAATGAATATGCGAGCACTGTCGAAGTCGTTACTTTCTAAATACAAATCTGCTAATTTTCGTAAGGTGACGGGGTCGTCATTTTTAAATGTTAGCGCTTGTTGCATATAATCAATTGCAGCATCTAAATTGCCTTTGGCTTGTGCTAACAGACCTTTTTGTCGCCAAGTGGTAGCATCTTCAGTTGTAATATTCATTGCTTTATCTATATAGGTTTCTGCAATAGCGTAGTCATCTTGAAATAAAGCGATGGAGGCTAATCCATTGAGCGACTGTAAGTGGTTTTTGTCATTGATTAAGTTATCTTTGTAGGCTTTTTCAGCGCAATCCAGTTTGTTTAAACGAATACATGCACTGGCGCGGATCATGAGCCATTTAGTTTTTTGTTCGTTGACTAACTTATTTTCGAAGTCTAAATCAAGAATGTCCAAATATTTGTTTTGAAACAACAGCGCATTACCAAGTGGTTCGGCGATGAGGTTTAAATCAGCCCCTTGTTGTAAAGCCTCAAAAAACTCGGTTTCTGCTGCAGATAAATAACCCTCAATCAGTAACAATTGCCCCATCAATATTTTGGCTGCCAGATTGTTAGGATCTTGCTGCAGGCTATTTTTTAAATGAATAAAGGCTTCATCATATTTTTGAATTTGGTAAGCACTTAGCGCTTTTTCATAGTCACTCAGCGAATTGGCAAAAACTATGCTATGACTTAGGGCAATAAATAATAAAAGAGTGGGTATTTTAATGGTCATGAAAGTATATCTGATTAACAAAAATTACGGTAATTAGTGTGAACAAAAAAGGTGGCATAAGCCACCTTTTTTATTTTAAGCAATGTAGACTCTATTTAGCTTTACGTTTACGCCAAGCCATAAATCCACCTGTAAGCATAATCAATGCAAACGAACTAGGCGCATTGGCTTCTACAGGGGGCTTTTCAACGGAATCTGGCTCTTTGGTAAAACCTATACTCGCTAATTTAAAGCCATCGTTGTTTTGGCTAAAGCCACTCACATATCCAAAGGCCGTATTATATGCTCCAACTAACCAATATTGAGCCGCATCGGTAGTGGTGAAATCTGATACATACACATCGTCACAATGTTCGATTTGAAAAGAGCCTGAGGTGACAACCGCTGCGCTACTGGCTATATCAGACCAAGTTGAACTACCACTAGTTAACCCGGAGATATCGTTTAATCCCACTACTGATACTTGTTGAGTGCTCGAAGAATTGGTCAACCAGCTAAAAGTTGCGCCTACCAAAGAGACTGCGTCTGAAAATGAAAACAGTACCATGTCGTAGTCTGTTACACTCCCACCAAAATTATCAATGGAATGAGAGTAACCACTATTGCTATAATTTCCCCAATCTTCTTCATCTTGGTTCATCATCCCAAAACCAACTTCTCCATTTGAGCTCCAAGGCCCTGCTAGATTGCCCTCGACTATCAAATCGTCGTTATTGCCCGAGGTATCGGCCCATGCAGAGACTTCTATACCTACACCATCTATTACTACATTACTTCCAGTGATGTTATAACCATCTTCGACGTTATTACCACTTCCATTTTCAATGTACATGTCGTAATTGAGTGCACCTTCCCACGAATCACAGGTTGTTGAACCGGGTGTATTACTATGAGAACAGCCAGATCTATATTTACCTGAGTAGCTGCTATGACCACTAGTGGCGAAGCTGTTCGATGTTGAAGCAATAAATGCAACTAACACTGAAATAATAAATTTATTTTTTGTTACCATTATGTATCCCTTAATATTTTTCTAATCTTCACGTAGGTGCGTGAAATTCATAGAATAGAACATCATCCACAAAGCATCTATCATGCCAGAAATGTAACTAATTAATTTATATGGAATTAATTAAAATAATTAAAATAATTAAATTAATTCTTATTGGTTTGTAAATTTTCCTGACACTTATTTAGTCTGTTTGTCTGGTTACTGCGTCATTATATACTCGTAATTACTCCATAAAAGTATGCTGTCTGCACTTTAGGTATGTTTTTCAATAAACCTCAGTTTTTAACTAAGTGTTACCGTGATTACAATGTCTGGCTAATTTTCGCTAATAGCTTCTGAATTTGTTTGTCTGTGATATTCTATTGGCAAATAAAAGAGGTACTTAAATGACAGATCAAAAACGAAGAGGTATTTACCTTCTACCCAATCTACTAACTACAGCTGGATTATTTTCTGGCTTCTTTGCCATCGTATCTTCAATGAATGGTCGCTTTGAGGCGGCAGCCATCGCTATATTCGTAGCTATGATTTTTGATGGATTAGATGGTCGTGTAGCAAGAATGACTAATACACAGAGTGAGTTTGGTGCTGAGTATGATTCTATGGCAGACATGGTGTCTTTTGGTGTGGCTCCTGCTCTAGTTGCTTACAATTGGGGATTAACTGGTTTGGGGAAGATCGGTTGGCTTGCCGCCTTTATCTATGTTGCAGGTGCCGCGTTGCGGTTAGCTCGTTTCAATACACAAATTGGCATAGCCGATAGCCGATATTTTCAGGGCTTAGCTAGTCCGGCCGCCGCTGCCTTAGTAGCGGGTTTGATATGGGTGGGTGTAGAATACGACGTAAATGGTCAAGACTACGGGATAATAGTCGCTTTCATCACAGGTGTTTCGGGTCTTCTAATGGTGAGTAACTTTAAATACAACTCTTTCAAAGAATTAAATCTACATGGAAAAGTTCCTTTTGTTGCATTGCTTCTTATTATGTTGGTTTTTGTTGTGGTAGCAACGGAGCCCGCTTTAGTTTTATTTGTGGTGTTTGCTATATATGCATTGGCAGGACCAATTAATACTTTTAGAACAGTTGATAAAGTAAGACTGGAAGATGTAGTAGGCGATGCCGTTGAAATGCATGAAGAAGACGAACAATCTCCAAAGTGTAATAAAACTGAGGATAAATAGTCGTTCTTCGTAATTTTTCGATTTACCTTTAGTCGCATTTAATGCGGCTACATCTATAGCTTCTGAAATAGACTTAAACATCAAAAAAGGCATTTAATAATATTGAATGCCTTTTTTTGTAGGTTCAAATTAGCTTGGTATCTATGAGTAGGAGTAACTTCTTAATGGTTATCACCTGAAATTGCCAAATAATGCCACATTAATAAACATATTGAAGGCTTTTTAAGCAAACAAACATTTATTTGAA
>NZ_CAXBNC010000015.1:0-132088 GCF_963977085.1 uncultured Paraglaciecola sp.
TTCAAATAAATGTTTGTTTGCTTAAAAAGCCTTCAATATGTTTATTAATGTGGCAATTTCAGGGGATAAAGGGGTGATTTATTTTGATATGATGTATCTCCTTACCTTAATACAGGAACTACCATGGCGATTCGAAGCTATAAAGATAAGTTCCCTGACTTAGCAGAGCATTGTTATATTGATGCTTCATCGGTGTTAGTTGGGGACGTTAAATGTGCTGAGCATGTCAGTATTTGGCCACTTGTTGCTGCCAGAGGTGACGTAAACTCTATACAAATAGGTGCTCGTACCAATATACAAGATGGGACAGTATTACATGTCAGCCGAATTAGTGAAGCTAATCCACAGGGTTTTCCACTTGTTATAGGCGCAGATGTCACTGTTGGTCATAAGTGTATGTTGCACGGATGTATACTGGGAAATCGGATACTTGTGGGTATGGGCGCTATTATTATGGATGGGGCAATAGTGGAGGATGATGTTTTAATTGGGGCTGGAACACTAGTGCCACCCAATAAAACCCTCAAAAGTGGATATTTATATAAAGGTAATCCTGTACAACAAGCGAGACCTTTAAAGGAAAGTGAGGTAGCGTTTTTGAAACAGTCGGCTTTAAACTACGTCAAACTTAAAGATGAATACATAGCTGAAACTAAATAATCTCAGTATGCATTTACCTCAGTGGCGGTGAGCCATAACTCACCGTCTGAATTCAATTTATCTTGTTCAAGTTCTCGTTGAATTATTTCTTCTATCTCAAACTGTTTGATTTTGTAAAGGTTATCTAAGTTTTCTTTATCTGAACCACTGATATAACAAGCAAATATTTGCCCGGAGAACATGACATCCATTTTAATTGCGCTTTTAGATTTGATATAGGTGCAACCATCTAAGACTTGGATGGCCTGATTCATAGACTACTTCTTAATGAATCTATTACAGGGACAACATTGGGCCGATACCCTGTCCACAAATAGAAACTTTCTGCCGCCTGCCCCACTAACATACCTAATCCATCAAAGGTATCTACTACACCTAGCGTTTTGGCATGTTGTAGAAAAACCGTTGGTTTATCGCCATAACTCATATCGTATACACAAGCACTGCTACTCATTATTGAATCAGGGATGGCTGGTAACTCGCCGGTTAAACTGGCAGAAGTAGAATTAATGATTAGATCGAAAGCTGGCTTAACCTCATCTAACTGCTTAAAACCAATTCCTATAAAATTTTCACTAGGTAGCAATGAAGCTAACTGCTGAGCTTTTTCTTCTGTCCTGTTGGCTATCATCAAAAACTCGGGCTCTAAAGCCAAGATGGATTGCAATACTCCCCTAGCTGCACCACCAGCACCTAACAATAAAATTCGAGCATTTTTAATTTGCACACCTAAACGTCCTAGATCTTGTACTAAGCCAGGACCATCAGTAGTGTCACCTAAAAATGTACCGTCTTCTTTTTTAATAACTGTATTAACTGAACCAGCAATCTTAGCAGCAGCAGATAAATCATCGACCCACTTTGCTACTTGTTCTTTAAACGGAGAAGTCACGTTGCAACCTTTTGCATCCCCAGCAAGGAAAAAGTGCGTTAAAGAAGCAATAAAATTTTCCTTAGTTGCCAAAGTACGATCATATTCAATTGTAAGTCCGGCCTGTTCTGCGAACATTTGATGAATAGAAGGTGACTTACTCTGTGCAATTGGATTACCGAATACAGTATATTTATTCACGACAACCATTCCCTTGGTTGTAGATAATTAGCATATAAGTCGGCTTCTTTACTTTCAGGCTCTGGTTCGAAACAATATTCCCAGCGAACTAATGGTGGCATAGACATCAATATTGATTCAGTTCGGCCACCTGTTTGTAGTCCAAATAAAGTACCTCTGTCATAAACCAAGTTAAATTCTACATAGCGACCTCGCCTGTAGAGTTGAAAGTCGCGTTCTCTTTCACCAAAACTCATGTCTTTACGCTTTTCTACAATAGGTACATAAGCATCTAAAAATCCATTCCCCACTGCCTGCATAAACTTGAAGCTCTTTTCAAACCCCTGTTTATTGAGGTCGTCAAAAAATAGTCCGCCGACACCTCGCGTTTCATTGCGGTGTTTTAAATAAAAATACTCATCACACCATTTTTTATATTCTGGATAGACGTCGTCACCAAAAGGTTCACAAAGCTTATTGGCTACGCTGTGCCAATGCACCACATCTTCGTGGAAAGGGTAAAAGGGAGTAAGGTCAAACCCACCACCAAACCACCAAACTGCTTCTGCGCCTGGTTTTTCGGCTATAAAAAAGCGTACGTTTGCATGAGTAGTAGGTACAAAAGGATTATTGGGGTGAATCACTAAAGACACACCCACAGCTTGAAAACTCCTGCCTGCTAATTCGGGCCGAGCCGCTGTGGCAGAAGCGGGTAATTCCCCGCCGTAGACATGAGAAAAATTAACTCCGCCTTGTTCTATTACATTACCACCTGTTAACACTCGGGTACGGCCGCCCCCACCAAGCTCTCTTTGCCAATTGTCTTCGACAAAACTACCCTTGCCATCAACCAACTCTAAGGTTTGGCAAATATTATCTTGTAGCTTAAGTAGGTATTCTTTTACTTTTTCTATATCTGGTACTAAATCGGCTGTCATCTAACTAATTGTCTCTTATGGTTTGCCCAGAAATTCCGTTACGGATTTGGCTAGGTTTATTTGCCCCGCCTAATGCTCCGTCAACTAGCAACAGGGACTTATCAAATTGTAGATATAATTGTGCAGTATTTATGGCAGGTTCTACCCCTGATACATTAGCACTGGTGGATATCAAAGGCTTGCCAAACAACTCGCATAATTGACTTACAACAAGATGTTGGCTTACTCGCACAGCAACTAGATCGCTATTACCTGTCACCCACTTAGGGCATTGTTTGGATGCGGGCAATAACCATGTCACTGGGCCTGGCCAACTAGAAAATATTTCAGTGCGCATATACATGGGGATTTTAGCGTCATCAACATAGGGTAATAACTGTGAGTAGGTTTTAGCAACGAGTATCAAGCCTTTATCCAAGGGGCGTTTTTTTAATGCCAATAATTTAAGTACAGCGTCTTCATTGTCCGGATCACAACCTAGTCCAAACACAGCTTCAGTTGGGTAGGCAAGCAACTCCCCTTGTTGCAAGGTTTGCACAATTAACTCCGCATCCTGAGTGATTGATAGCGGTTTCATAACTAGTCCGTTTTCAATTCAATTCTAGCTTGTGCATCTTCAGCAGTATCTAACTCGGGTGCACAATATAAAATACGAGAAGAGGCAATGTCTTGCTCAATCAAAAAACGTTTTAAAGTATTTTGGCGCTCTGTCCCCATGGCTTTAAGTGAGGCTTTTTGCTCAGCATTTAAAGTAGTTGCAGCAGGTAATGCCAAGTCAGCGTAAGTGCCGATTGCACAAGTCTTTAGCTGCAACTCCGGTTTATCTTGCATCAATAGCACTAGTTCAGCTAAATATTGCTGATTCTCTTCAGTCAGCTCCACCACTCCTTTTTGAAATACAAGTGGCTCAAATTTCACTTTAAGTAGATATTCAGCACCAGAAATAGCCACGGATACCACTGAGGCATAAGGCACAAAAGTGGTCATCAAGTAACTTTTAGCTTGAGACATTGCCGCTTTCTTCAATACTAAAGCTAAAAAACTTTCAACCCCAAAAGAAGGTTCCGCCACATTGCCTCGTAACGGCACACCCAAATCAATATTGCCTTGATCATCTTTCAATAACCCTAAAGCATAATTCAATGGCATAGCCTTACCTTCTTTAATGGTACCCTGTTCAACTTCATCAGCGCTGGACATATCAACTCCACGCAAAAACAACTTTGTTTCTCCGTCAATTTCACCGTCTTCAATAGCGACGTCGACACCCACGTCAAGCTGCCCCGTCTTCATCTCAAAGCCCAAGCCATCTTTCACGTATGGAGACACAGACGGTAAATCTAACTCGCTAATATTCGCCGTGAACAAGGCGTTAAGTTTTTCGGCAAATGGTCTTGCGTGCCCTTTAGCGACAATTTTGAGGTAGTTATCATCTTTTGCGAGCAATTCAAACGGACTTTCAATGGTGCTATCTCTACTATCAAAAGGCCCAGCTTGTAGTGTTTCAATGGTAATGTTTTGCTCGAATACTGGGGATACACTTTGATCTTTAATGTGTATATGAGCTGCATCTGCCAGTAAAAATTTTCCTAAGGCCAAAGTTAAAGCCGGTGATTCTTCTGATATAGGTTCGGCTTGTTCAACAGGGACGGAAGGAGATGGCTCCTGAACACTTTCAGTTGCGACAGTATTATCTTCAGCCTCAGATGTTAATGCTGAGGAATCCACCATACTCACAATGCTTTTATCAGGATTAACATTAATGTCTGTTTTTAATCCTCCAATAGAAACGGTATCTACATTCAAGTGATTATCACTAAACTGCAGGTCAATAACAGATAATTGACCTATGCTAAGGATCGGCGCTAGTTCAGTTAATGATCGATCTTCAGACAAGTTAAGAGAGCTAATATCTATTTGCTCAATAACGATATTGGGTTGCATATCTATCAGCTGCAGTTCAGTGGTTAAATTAATCTGCCCCCAATTCACCACACTGTTGTCGCTGGTCTGTAATCCTAGATTACCTTGGCTTAATTGTGTTGCGACTGTAGCAGCAAGGTGCTGAATAACACCATCGGGTAACGCAGTAATATTTAAGTTATTGATAGTGACGACATCACTGGCACCTTCAATAATCCAAGGAGCGTAGTTAAGATCAAGCTCTGTTATAGACACTACAATTTGTTCACTGTTTACTTCGATGTTTTCGTTCGCCAGTGTGACTTTCGGGTTGCCTTTTACGGAAAACGCACCAGAGACACCAATACCTGAATCAATCAACATTGGGCTTAAGGTTTGCAGGTCTAATTGTTCTAACGAAAATGAACTATCAATAATGCCTACCCCAGACTGTAAAGCCACATCTGAGCTGAACATCAATGGTGCATCATTAACAAGCCCCTGAATAGACAGCGAGAGTTGTTGCTCTAATTGACTCAGTGAGGTGTTAACTATCTGCAACTCATTTAACAATAATTTTTGTGGGTTGCCATCTATGTTCGAATTGAATAACAGCCGTTTTAAGGTTAATTCAGGGATAACCAAAGTAAAATCCAAAGGAGCTGCATCGTTCTGCGGCGCATCAGCCGCAACAGTCGGCTCGGTTTCAGAACTAGCTGACAAATCAATACCGGCAACAACTATCCTTTGTTGCTCTTTCACTATTTCAACTTCAGTACCTTCTATCAAAAACGCAGAAACATACAATTGTTTGAACAACAGGCGGTGCAGATGCACACTGACTTCAGCGTTTTTAACAGATAATACTTTGCTTTTGTTGCGATCGAACAATTGCAAATCACTAATGCTTAAGGTGCTGGTAAAAGGGTTATATCTAATAGTGCTATCTTCTCCCAGAGACACCCCCATTTCTTGTAAAGGAGTCTGGGCAAAATGGCGCACTACAAAAGGCGATAAGATCCAAATCAATAAATACAAAGCCACTAGCAAGATCAATAAATACTTTAGGGCACGGATAAACGGGTTGGGTTTAGTTTTCTGGTTATTGGAGGTCATGGTTAATATCTAATAAAGGTGATTACAAAGTCTGCCTACATAAAGGAAGAAGAGTGTTGAATTATTCAGGTTTTGGAATTTTACATTGGCATTGCTTCTGCGGGCATAACAATTCAACTGCAGTGCTTCCTTTCTTCTCTTGCATAATCGGCCAATGGCATTCTGGACAAGGATAATCAACAGGAGGAAAATTCAATAAGTATTTACATTTAGGGTAATTATCACATGCATAAAATGACTTGCCAAACTTATTTGCTCGCTTAGTAATGTGCCCTTTTTTGCATGCGGGGCAGATTAACTTTGTATCTTCGCTGTTGGAGTTTGATTCAATATAATCACAATCAGGAAAATCACCGCAGCCAATAAATAAACCAAATCGGCCCTTTTTAATGACTAACTGAGATTGGCACTTGGGGCACGAAGACCCCTCTATAACTTTAATCTCGGCGTTTTCATATTCGTGTAGAGGTTTTGAAAAGTCGCATTTAGGATAACGACTACAACCAATAAACGCACCAGACTTTCCCCGCCTAATGTTTAATTTGGCATTACATTGTGGACAAGGTCCAAATGCTTGCTCAGTCCCACTGGCTGAAAACAAAGAGTGATCAATCTTAGACATGTAACTGACCACTCTTATTATTCATAATTAACAAACAATCAGTGTAGCGGCCCTTCTGGCTCTTCAAACAACAAATCTTCCATCTGAGCATAAGCATTTTCTTTCCCTGGTACATTAAATAGCACCATCAACACTACCCATTTAAGATCCTCTAAACAAAACTCTTTAGAGTCAATCTCCATCACTCGGTCGATTACCATTTCTCGAGTAAAGGAATCCAGAACATTAATTTGCTCGAGGAACATTAAAAAACCGCGGCACTCCACATCCAAACGCATTTCTTCATCTTGTGTATACACACGAGTTACAAAAGAATTAGGCCCTTTGGCCAAATAAGGTTTGATATCGGTTTCTTGCAGTGCTGCAAGTTTTTCTAACCAGGATAGCGCTTTATAAATTTCGTCGTGATGAAAACCAGCTCTAATTAACTCATCTGTTAGCTCGTCTTGATCAACGCGTATTTCAGTTTCGCTGTGAATAAAGTTTTCAAATAAATACATGAGGATATCGAACATGTTATTTTTCCCCCAATTTAATGTAACCGCCAGAAACAGCAATCACTAAACCACGCAATTCATATTCTAATAATTGTGACATTACTTCTGCTACTTCTATGCCGCTGCGCTGAGCCACTATATCTAGTGGGGTGACTTCAAAATCTACACTATCTAACAATTTGTCTGAAGCCAAGCTTTGTGTCATGTTTTTTTCCGATTTATGCACTTTTTCACTCGAAGTTGGCAAAATGAGATGTTGAAACTCCTCATTAATATCTTCGATACATGTCACTAGCTTTGCACCTTGTTGTATCAAATGATGACAACCTGCCGCCATAGGGTTGTGTATATTTCCTGGTAGCGCAAATACTTCTCTATTTTGCTCCAACGCATATCTTGCAGTAATTAATGAACCACTCTTTATTGCAGCTTCAACAATAAGCGTACCTTGAGACAAACCACTAATAATTCGATTACGTCTCGGAAAGTACTCTGGTCGTCCTACTGTATTAGGCGCAAATTCAGAAATAATTACCCCATTGTTTTCTAAAATTTGCTCTCCTAACTTGATATGACGGCGAGGATACATTTTATCAATAGCAGTTCCCAAAACAGCTATAGTAGTAAACCCTCCTGATACCGCCCCCTGATGGGACAAGCCATCGATACCGAGCGCTAAGCCACTGGTAATTGTCCAACCACACTCACTTAAACGGCGAGCAAAAGTTTTTGCATTTTCTTTTCCTTGGGGACTTGGAACACGGCTTCCCACCATGGCAAGTTGATAATTATTTAAACATTTAGGATCGCCATAACCATATAAAAGTGGAGGTGAACTAGCTATCTGCCTCAGTAAAAATGGATAATTAGGATGTTCGAAGTGAATTAAAAAACGGTTATTCTCAGCATAACGCCACTTTAAACTTGTGTTGATGGCACTTTCATCTGGATGCTGAATGGCTTCAATTTGCTGTTGCCTAAAACCCATTTCTTGCAGTGTAGCTGTTGATGCAACAAATATTTCAGATAACTGAATATCATACTTTTTCTTAAACTTTAGTAACCTAGCGACAGAAAAGTTAGGGATCTGAGTCAACTTTAACCAGTCTTCTAGCTCGCGACTACCACTGTCGCCACCCTCAACGTCCTGTTGCATTTTTGCTCCCTAGGCTCTCCCCAACCTAGCTAGTTAGGGTTTAGCGACTATCATCCCTCTTTTAATGACTTTAGCTGATTCAGTAATAAGTGCATAACTTGCTGTATCAAAAGTTTTAAATACAAGCACCTCACCAACTTTTAACGCTGGTTGACTAATTTCATCTCCCTTATTAAAGGCACTACGGATCATGTCAGACTCACCTTCATACTTAGGTTGTTTTCCATCAACTATTCTAGGCCCCTGACTATATATGCCCATTATCGTGCCAGCAGAAACTTGGTCTGAGCCGAGATCCAACACCACCACGTTATACTTACCCAACAAGTTATGTTGTTCTAAGTCATCAATAATGTAACCAAGTTGCTCTTCGGCAGCCACAATGACAACGTCATCTGGTTCATTTGTCGTTACCGGAATGATTTTATCACCACGTTTAACCTCAAGCTTGGCTTCCAATATTTTGATTAATGCTTGATCATCTAAGTCGGTATCCACTAGTTTAGCTTTGGCCAAATAACGCACCTGTAAACCAATAAAGTTGCCGTCCATATCGAATAACTCATTTTGTTTTCTGACAATACTTAAGTTTTCTTTGCTTCGGCGAGCAGCCTTTCCAAGCACTAGGTTATCTGTGGCATAACGCACAGCCCCTTCTTGATCACCTAGAATATAAGGATAACGGTCATAAACCTGTTGCGACATAATCATCTCGTTTTCTACATAAGGTTTGATTACCGACCATGGCAATGCAGGTATAGCATTGGGTTCTTTAAGGGATTTAGTGCCCTCAGGAGAAAGTCTTATTTCAGGTTTTGCTGATTCTCTTGTCACCTCAAGAACAGTTTCACCTTTTTCATTCTTCACTAAACGTAATTCGTCACCAGGATATATAAGATGGGGATTAGTAATATATGTATTAGTGCGCCAAAGTTCCGGCCATTGCCAAGGTTTGTCCAAATACATATTGGAAATTCCCCACAAAGTATCGCCTTTTTCTACTATATATACTTCAGGAGCGGTATCTTTCACCAAAATACTCTCTGCGAAACTATAGATCGGCAAGAGCACCAATAGTAACAGCGACCTAATTAATTTATTGCTCGTCATTCTTATATACACCTTGATGCAGTGACTATTATGTTTTGGATCGATTTACGCTAGAATAGCGCAGCTAGAAACGTATTAAATAGTCAATTCTATTTGATCGTATAGTAAATAATACACACACCAATACTAACTCTGTCACTGTAACGTAAAGTTACTATTGGTTACATTAGTTCCTGAGTCAGAGACTCATTATAGTTGAATAATACAATGGCAATATTAGATGTATTGCGCTTTCCCGATGAGAGATTGCGCACAGTAGCAAAAACAATTGAAAATGTTGATAAATCCATATCCGCTTTGATCAGCGATATGTTCGAGACCATGCGTGATGAAAACGGTATTGGTTTAGCAGCAACACAGGTCAACGTTCATAAGCGATTGGTAGTCATGGATGTGTCTGAAAATCAAGACGACCCTATGGTTTTCATCAATCCCGAGATCACCCACAGAGAAGGGAAAACCATTAGTGAAGAAGGTTGTTTATCAGTGCCTAATAATTATGCTCAAGTCGAAAGAGCTGAAAAAATTACGGTTTCTGCACTTGATAAAACCGGCGAACCTTTTACTTTAGAAGCAGAGGGTTTATTGGCGATCTGTATTCAACATGAGTTAGATCATTTAAAAGGCAAATTATTTGTCGATTATTTATCCCCTCTAAAACGTCAGAGAATAAAAACCAAGTTAGAAAAAGAAGCCCGACTAGCGGCAAGGGACTAAGATACAATTGAATAAACCCTTAAAAATAATATTTGCTGGAACGCCTGAGTTTGCAGCCTTGCACTTACAAGCGCTAATTGACTCAAAACATGAAATCATTGCTGTTTACAGTCAGCCAGACCGCCCAGCTGGTAGAGGTAAAAAATTGCAAGCCAGTGCCGTAAAACAACTGGCAGTTGAGCATGAGATACCAGTCTTTCAACCTGAATCGTTAAAAACAGTAGAGTCACAACAAACCTTAACTCAATTAGACGCTGATATCATGGTGGTAGTAGCTTATGGTTTGATTCTACCTAGCGCCATATTAAAGGCGCCTAAATTAGGCTGCCTTAATGTGCATGGTTCTTTGTTGCCTAAATGGCGAGGTGCAGCGCCTATCCAAAGATCTTTATGGGCTGGAGACAGTGAGACAGGTGTCACTGTTATGCAAATGGACGAAGGTTTAGATACAGGTGCGATGTTATTAAAACATTCACTCGACATATCTAAAGAAGACACCAGCGCCACCTTATATCAAAAGCTTGCTGATATGGGTCCTAAAGCATTATTGGAAACCTTGGCAACTCTAGCTGATTTGCAGCCTCAAATTCAAGATGATGCACTTGCCAGTTACGCAAAAAAACTCTCCAAAGAAGAAGCCAAAATTGATTGGAATTTATCAGCAGAACAACTAGAAAGAAACATCCGCGCTTTTAATCCGTGGCCTGTCGCTTTCTTCACCCTTAACGGTTCCAATATAAAAGTGTACTCATCTGAAGTGGTTAAAAATGACAATTCTGATATCCCCTCGGGAGAGATTGTTAAATCAGATAAGCATGGCATTTTAGTAGCGACTGGAAACGACAGTTTACTGATAACTAAACTACAACTTCCTGGCAAGAAGCCAATGTTAGCCGCTGATGTATTAAACGGCAGAGCTGATTGGTTTGTTATAGGTAACTCGCTACTATGAACTATTCTTCATGAAGGCTAAGTATTTAAATTTACGTGCAGATGCCGCTAAGGTACTCCATCAAATATTAGAGGAAGGTCAATCTGCAAGAGAGTGCCTTCCCCTAGCCCAATTACCTCACAAAGAACAAGATAAAGCTTGGCTACAAGAGATGGTCTACGGCGTTTTGCGTAATTTACCTATTTTGCAGTTTTGGCTGAGGCAATTACTCGATAAACCATTAAAAAATCGCTACAAAATTGTAGAGCAATTAATTATGTTGGGGTTTTACCAACTGTCTTTTAGCCGAGTCAGTCAACATGCTGCAGTGTCGGAAACAGTGGCAGCTTGCCAACCTCTTAACACCCAAGCCATGAAAGGTTTAGTCAATGCCATCTTGCGTACATTTATTAGAGAAGAAATGTCATTACAAGAAGCACCAAATAAACAAATTGCATCAGGATTGCCAAAATGGTTATACAAAAAACTGCAAGCCGAATATCCAGATGGCTTTACAGATTTAATTACCAATATGCAGCTTAAAGCGCCAATTTGGCTAAGAGTAAATACGGGAAAAATTTCTCATACACATTTTGTAGAAGCCTTAGGAAATGCCAGCATCGAATTTACGCTGACAACTGAACATCCTGACGCCATAATATTATCAAAGGGTTATGATGTAACAAGCCTACCAGGCTTTGATAAAGGGTGGTTTGCTGTGCAGGATGGAGCGGCGCAACTTGCCGCTTTTTACCTAGAGCCAGCACAAGGTGAGTCTATTTTAGATTGCTGCGCTGCGCCAGGTGGTAAAACTTGTCACATTATTGAATCCCAGCCCGGCATCGCAAAAATTGTCGCTTTAGAAATAAACGAAAAACGCGCGTTTAGAATAGAAGAAAATTTGCTCAGGCTGGGGCATAACGCCGAAATAGTGATAGGTGATGCCAGTACGCCAGAGAAATGGTGGGATGGGCAGTTATTCGATCGGGTATTGCTTGATGCGCCTTGCTCTGCCACTGGGATTATCCGTCGACATCCAGATATTAAGTGGTTACGTAAAGCCAAGGACATTGATGTTCTAGTGAACCTTCAAAAACAAATATTGGATGCCATATGGGCACTGATTAAACCGGGTGGCACGCTGCTTTATGCGACTTGTTCTATTTTGCCGGAAGAAAACCATTTACAAATAAGTGATTTTTTATCACGTACACCTAACGCATCGTTAGATAATAGGTTCTACAACGATTCAGTGGATAAACCAGGTAAACAGATTTTGCCAGGAGATCAACAAATGGATGGTTTCTATTATGCCAGACTGCTAAAGTCTTAATAATAATAAGGTTTAAAGACCAAAAATGAAGATAATTATCCTTGGTGCAGGTCAAGTTGGCGCGACTCTGGCTGAAAACTTAGTCGGTGAAAAAAATGAAATCACCGTCATTGATTCAGATCCCAATACGCTTAGGCACCTGCAAGACAGACTAGATTTACAAGTCGTAGCTGGTATGGGCTCCCATCCAGATGTGCTTAAAAAAGCAGGGGCAGAAGATGCCGACATGCTAATCGCAGTGACCAACAGCGATGAAAGCAATATGATGGCCTGTCAGGTTGCTTATAGTCTTTTCAAAACACCGACAAAAATTGCTCGGGTTCGTTCCGAACAGTATATCATTTACCAAGAGCAATTATTTAAGCATCAAGACGTACCTGTCGATCATCTTATTGCTCCAGAGCAGTTAGTGACCAAAGCCATAAAACGCTTGATCGATTATCCAGGAGCATTACAGGTAGTTGAATTTGCAGATGGCAAAGCCAGTCTAGTGGCAGTTAAAGCCTATTACGGTGGATTATTGGTGGGTCATGCCCTTTCTACCCTCAAAGAACATATCCCTAACGTTGAAACACGTGTGGCCGCTATTTACCGACGTGGTAAGCCTATTCGCCCTTTAGGTACCACTATCATCGAAGCCGATGACGAAGTGTTTTTTATTGCGGCAACTAAACACATTCGTGCGGTTATGAGTGAGCTGCAAAAATTAGAGTCTAGCTATAAGCGGATTATGATTGCTGGAGGAGGATTAATTGGGGCCGGCTTAGCTAAAATGCTTGAGCACAATCACAATGTAAAATTAATCGAATTTAGTCCAGAACGAGCTAAATACCTGTCAGCCCATTTAGACAAAACAATTGTCTTTGCAGGTGACGCTTCGGATCATGAATTATTAACTGAAGAAAATGTCGAACAAGTGGACGCTTTTATCGCAGTGACTAACGATGACGAAGCGAATATTATGTCCGCCATGTTGGCCAAACGACTTGGTGCAGCAAAAGCCATGGTACTCATTCAACGCGGTGCCTATGTGGATTTAGTACAAGGGGGAGAAATTGATATTGCATTTTCACCACAACAAGCCACCATCTCGGCCCTTCTCACTCATATAAGGCGTGGAGACATAGTAAATGTTTACTCACTAAGACGGGGGGCAGCAGAAGCTATTGAAGCTATTGCTCATGGAGACCAAAATACATCTAAAGTAGTGGGCCGTGAAATCCGTGAAATTAAACTTCCCCCAGGTACCACTATAGGTGCAATAGTCCGTAGTGACGAAGTGATCATCGCCCACGGCGATACAAAAATTGAAGCCAATGATCACGTCATTCTTTTCTTAGTTGATAAAAAGTTTATCAGCCACGTAGAAAAATTGTTTCAGCCAAGCGCGTTCTTTTTTGGTTAGTAGTTTGTCTAAGCAACTGGTTGTTTTTTCTATGATTTGTTACATTTTTTGGATTAGACTCTTTATTTCGATGCAGTACACTGCCCTTTTCAAAGGGTAGACTTAAGTTTTTCAATGTGATCGACATTAATTATAGGCTGCAAAGTAAGTAAAGTGAGGGACCAATTGAGTAAAGTAGACATAAAAAAAGCCTGGGTAAGAGAGAGCAAATTCGGTGATTGGTTTCTAAATACTGATACATGGCTAATACACGTATTAAGAAGGGCGTTGAACGATCTAGAAACACTCATTCCAGAGGGTAAACCGCAAAAATTTCACACCGTTTTAGATATTGGCTCCGGATTTGGCCATTCTCTTATTGAGCTTGATAAACGTTTTTCTCCCAATACTATTATCGCCTTGGATGTCGACTCTGATGTTGTTAATAAAGCCGACAGTAATAGCAAAAAGTGTCAGGCAAATATTGAGTTTTTAATTAACAATGCAGCAGAAATTGCGTTACCTGACAATTCTGTAGATATGATTTTTTGTCATCAAACTTTTCATCACATTGTAGATCAAGACTCTGCTATTAAAGAATTTTATCGAGTACTCAAACCTGACGGTTGTCTGCTGTTTGCTGAGTCATGTCGCCGTTATATACATTCAATGGTAATTCGCGTGTTATTTCGCCATCCCATGCATGTACAAAAAACTGATATGGAATATTTGCAGCTTCTAGAACAGACTGGATTTGATGTTGTAGAAAAGCAATTATCTCGTCCTTTTTTGTGGTGGTCTCGGGAAGATTTAGGTCTTTGGGAAACACTCACAGGTAAAGTTGAAGATCCACAAACAAGAGAAGAAACCCTAATAAACGCGGTGTTATATAAGTCATCACAATGATCAAGCTATGGCTCTGTAACTGAAAACTCACAATCAAAGAAGCGCGATTTTATTTGTATGTAAATGGCCAGGTTAGCAGTGTATTTTTGTGAATTTCAGGGCTTAGTTTATTTGATGATTTAAAGTAAATGGGTACCTGTTTTTTTTCTAAAGCATGAATATAAAATAATGGAGGCCAAGCGTGTGGTGCGTAGTCTAAATTGTTCTTCACTCGTGTTTCAGTTACATCAAAGGTGTAAGCGTTCTTAAGGGCTTGGTTGCTGCCCGGTACCGTGTCTTGGGTATCAATATAGGCATCACTAAAATCCCCACAGCTACCAAAATATTCAAGTCCGTAGTCCCAAAAAATTCCCGAATAAACCGATACAGGATCTAAGTAAGTCGTTTGCACACTCAATGATGCTTTTTGTTCTTTTATTGCCTCACAAATACCTAAAATAACAAAAGAGCCACAACTGTGCCCTAACAAATGAACCCCCTTTAACTTAGGTAATCGCGATAGTTGCTCACCTAAAAATAAACCAATCTTTTTACCATCCACAGAACAATTAAGAACGTTATCCGAATAAGGCTGCCAACCAAAACTGATATGTTGTTTATGCAGATCACTAAATGGCATATGTTGAATCTGCGAATAGGTTCGCTGTAATTCATCACTCCAACTAGCAGGAGTATCTTTAACACCATGTGCCGATAAGGTTAAATATTCAACGTTAGGATCTAGACTTAGGTTAACAACATTTTGGTAATCTTTTGGCCAATGCATAGTCAGCAAAAAGCCAAGTGAAACCAGTATAAAAAACACTCCTGGTAGGATGACCCCTAGCCACCACAACCAAGGTACAATCCAATACTTTTGATAAAACTGCCGCACTCTATGCATTTATGTCCCTAGTCAGCCCGATGAATATGAGCGTTTTAAATCAGATTGTTATTCATGCCACAACACTACCAAATTGGTTTAGTACAAAAATTTTAAACACTTACAGTGCCGTAAAATTTAACGTAATATAACTTTGATTAATAACTGTCTTAAGTTGTAGATGAAATCCGTATGCCACAATGTGAAATGAGTCATTCAAGCTCGATAACAAAGCCTGAAATTAAATAGCCTACTGAGAGATGATGTCAGCATTTATAATAACGGATCTCGAATATCGTTATGCAAAATCTTCAGTTCCTGCACTTCAGGGAATTAATATTAATCTAGACACTGGGCAATGCCTAGGATTGATAGGTCCAAATGGCTCAGGTAAATCAACTCTTTTATCAATATTGTCGGGTTTATTAACTCCTACTTCGGGAACCGTTCAGTTTGGCCATAACGACAATTTAACGCTGGCTAAGTTTGTACAAAAAAACGTAGCCTTAGTGCCCCAAGAATATGCATTTTATCCAAAATTAAGCGTTGCTCAAAATTTACAGTATTTTGTCAGTCTATGTGGTTTTAGTTCCAATGAAAGCCAAACACGGGTAGAAATTGTTTTACGCCAATGCCAATTACAACAAGTCAGTAGTCAAAAAGCCAAATTTCTTTCAGGGGGATACAAGCGAAGATTAAACTTAGCCATTGCCTTGTTAAAAGATCCGCAAATTCTCTATTTAGACGAACCCACTGTAGGGGTAGATCCCATTTCTAGAGGCACTATCTTAGCATTGCTTAGCACCCTAAAAAACCAAGGAAAAACCATTGTTTACACCTCCCATTTATTGACGGAAGTGCAAGATATATGTGACCAAATTGTCATGTTAAACCAGGGAAAAGCCGGCTATTTGAGTTTAAACACAGCGCAAAAATGTCTAACCATAGAATTTGCCCAAGCACTTTCCCTTGCTTGGCTTAAACAGTTATCGTCTTTGCCCTTAAAAATCGAATGTGAAGACAACAGAGTGACAGCCAATATAAGTTCACCTGAAGAATTGCTGACAATGCTGGCATTGCTTAGCGGCAGTCAACTAGAAATTCTCAACATGCATTATGATCAAACCTCATTGACCCAATATTACTTAAATCATATGGAAAATAATGATACTTCAGAGCATTAAAAAGGAGTTTATATTGGTGTTTAGTGATCTGCATAGTGTTGCAGTTTTATTACTAATGCCTGTTATTTTTATGCTGATTATGACCTTTGCCATGAGTGAGCGGCAAGATGATATGATCCAAAATCTTCAGCTTGAGTTTAAAACAAACAATGAATTCGAACAGAGCTTGTTTGCCCAATACCTTGGCAATTTTGGCTATCAATTAAGTCCAGACATGCCTAAAGCCAGTGCCAGCTTGCTTCTTGAGTCAAACCTAAAACAACAACTATTTTCTAATCAACAGACCCCATTAATTCAAATCAAATTTGCTTCTTCTACCTCCCCGGCAATTCAAGCCTTGATTAATCAGCATGTACAATTGGCGTTTGCCCGTTTAAAACTACACTTATATATGCTTGATACTGGAGAAATGGAAGAGGATTTACCCCTCCAAAAACAAATGGCACAAATTAATCAACAAACCGATACCACTGAGTATATTCATGTTGCCGACGACAACTCAACACTACCTGTTGTGACTTATAGCGTACCTTCTTGGTTAATATTTGGGGTGTATTTTATTGTGTTGCCCATCTCTGTCACCCTATTAAATGAAGTACAAAATGGCACTTTGATTAGATTAAAAACCTTCCCACTTAACCTTCAACATTATTTTTTAGTGAAATTATTGGCGTTTTATTTATTTAGTATTGGGCAATTTTTACTATTAAGTGTCATTGGTTGGCGCCTCATTCCACTACTGATTGACCTCCCTCCAGTGCCTTACAAGCATATATGGGAACTGCTATGTACTGCCTTAGTTGTGAGTTTAGCCGCTGTAAGTTTTGCTTCTATTATTGCTACTTTAGTGCGTAGTTTTGAGCAAGCTATTGTACTCGGAGGTGGGGTGAATATTATCATGGCGGCATTGAGTGGTTTTATGGTACCACTTGATATCATGCCTACAGCCCTACAACAAATTGCCCAATTCTCACCTATGTATTGGTCGGCACAATTAGTAAAAGGCACTATGTATGGCCAATTCAATCATGAACATTGGATGAGTATTATCTATCTAGCAGTATTTGCGACAATATCACTTACAATTTCGGCGTTACTATTTAGTCGCCGATTAAGGGAGCTTTCATGGAATTAGAAGAATTAAAAACACAATTAAAACAATTAATAATAGTCGAATGTGACAAAGAAGATGATATGACTTGGCAAGAGATTGAGGATGATGAGCCGCTATTTGGTAATAAGTCTAAAGTAGGCCTAGATTCCCTCGACGCTTTACAACTTGCCTTAGTATTGAAAGAACATTTTGGGATAAAAGTAGAAGGCTCTAAAGAGTCTCGTAAACATTTACAGTCTATCAATAGCATAGTCGACTATATTCAATCGGTAGAGCCCACTAAATAACATGGCTGTATATATACATTCCAGTGTAAGCCATAGCGCCTGCGGCAACAGTTTTTTAAATCAACCACTTAGCTTTAGTACTGAGCCCAATGCTAATCTAGAAATCGCCACAAATATCGAGAATGACCAACACAGCATACATTTTTTTGCTATGGATCAGGTGCCACTCGATTGCAGTGAATCTAGGCTATTTCATAGTTTGACAACAGTTGTGCAGCAGTTAATTGAAATCAGTGAATTAACACTAGATGACCTTTCCCAAACCGCCTTGTTATTGGGGTCAACTTCTTTAGACATCGGAACATTGAGTCCTTCTGAGGATAAAGCCTTAGGATTACCCAAGATTGACCGCCTTAGTCAATATTTACAGCAACATTTTGGTTTGCACCCTTTTCACTTGGTGATCAATACCGCCTGTACGGCCAGTATCAATGCTGTGGCATACGGAAAAAAGCTCCTTGAACAGACCGCCATAAAAAGGGTCATTGTGATAGGTTGTGAGTTTTATAATCAGCTCACCACAGCAGGTTTTAATTCTTTAGATTTACTCAGTTCAGAACAGTTATTGGCCTTCCACGAAAAACGCCAAGGTCTAATATTGGGTGAAGGCATAGGGGCATTATTGCTTTCCCAAACCCAACCTCAAAAAGCTTGTTATCGATTAATGGAAGGTGATTCAGCTTGTGACACATCAAGCCTTACTATGACAGCCGAAGACGGCAGCCATATAAACACTGTAATGAGCCGCGCCATTACTAAGTCTGGATTAAACGCCAGTAACATTGACTTGATCAAAGTACATGGTACCGCCACCTACAACAATGACATTGCTGAATACAATGCGCTCAACAGCTATTTTGGCACTCCGCCCCCTATTTTGGCCCTAAAGCCTTTTATAGGGCATACCTTAGGGGCATGTGGCGTAATAGAATTGGCCTTATTGGATTATTTACTGAGTCAACCAACCCTTCCCGTTGCTCATTATGTCGCTGAGCAACCCCAAAATATCATGTTACCTTTTGCAGCTGCCGATTGTGCCATGAAGAGCTTTGAGCATGTTTTAGTTAACCACTGTGGATTTGGTGGTAACAATGCGGCACTTGTACTGGAGACAGTTTAATCATGCAAATCACCTTATTTAACTATGCATGTTTTAGTCATAGTCGCGATATCGACAATAGAAGTTTACGTCAGCAAATCAAACAGAAATATGCTGTTGGCGTTAGACGTCTAGATAATTTCACCTTGTGTGCGTTAGCAGCAGTAGCAGAGCTTGGTACCTCGAAGGCGGCTTATAAAAAACTCTCATTGATAAGTTGCGCCCAGTATTTTTCTATCGAACTTATTCAACAAATGTTATTGGATTTGAAACAAAATCGCGCCATTCGTCCATTGGACTTTGTAGCCACTGTAGGCAACGCCGCTAATTTTTATATTGCAAAAGAATTTTCTATCTCTGGCAGCAATTTATTCATCGGGGCTGATGTAGATGCGTTAAAGAAAAGTTTATTGCTCAGTGCCCTTGAGGCTCAGTCAGACAAAGAGGCTGCAGTTATATTACTTATTTGGCAAGAAACCGAACTTGAACGTGTTTGCCATGCTTTATTGCTAGGTGATACTAAAGAACAACATAACAGCTATCCCCAACATCAAAATTTAAGTCATCTAAATGTCCTAGCTACTATGGATTTACCTGCAGTACTTGAGGTTAGTTTATAACTACACCTAGCTTTGATTTACGTTTTCGCTTTTTATGGCGCTTAAGCTCTATCTTTTGAAGGTTGGCGTTTTCTTGCAATAAAAAGCAGCTTTCCAAGGGTGTAGGCTCTCCGTTAAACAAAGAGGGATTATTGCTAAATCCTACTGGCTCCAACGGAAACCCCATAGAAGAACGTTCCAGTAATTGATTATTATTTAAATCCAAATACAAACGTATACAGGTAAAACCAATAGGTAAACCCTCAATTATCAGATGAATGTTTGGCTGTAGGGCCTGCTCTGTATCGATATTTTCTATTATTTTACGCACTGACTCTAAGTCATCCCACAGTGTTCCATCATGCAACGATCCTTTGACTTGAGAAATGGCAATGTGGAGTTGCCCTTGATTATTTTCATGACCTTGGATCTCTAAAGTCAATGAGGCTGAAATGGCACAAGGCGCTATGAAAAGTGCGTATAAAAAACCAACCAGAAAATGTACTTTATACAATTTATTCATCTACACACTTTGTCTCAGGGTTCACAAATAACCGTTAATAGGTATACTAACGGCTAACTTGTTGAAGGACAAACTGGCCATCTATTTATGCGTAAAGTGCTTGCAATTAACTACTCTCAAACTGGTCAACTCTCCCGAATATTACAATCTATCAGTCAACCAATTAGCCAAAGTGAAAAAATAGAGTTCGAAGTGATTAATATTGAGCCGACCAGACCATTTCCCTTTCCTTGGCCATTCCTACAATTTTTTAGGATTTTTCCGGAAACCGTTGCTATGCAACCTGTGGACTTAAAGCCTGTCACTCCCAAACATGAGCAATATGACCTGATCATTTTGCCCTATCAGGTTTGGTTTTTGTCGCCTTCCTTGCCAATCGCATCATTTTTACAAAGTGCACAAGCTAAATCGCTGTTTGCTAACACCCCAGTTGTCACTGTAATAGGCTGTAGAGGCATGTGGCTAATGGCACAGGAAAAAGTCAAAGCTCAGTTACTACATTTACAAGCAAAGTTGCTCGACAATGTAGTGTTAAGTGATGATTGCGGGGCCTTTTTTAGTTTCTTAGCAACACCACTGTGGATGTTAACGGGCAAAAAAAAGCCTCTTTCTTGGGTGCCAGCAGCTGGTATAGCAGATGAAGATATTATTGCAGCCGAACGTTTTGGATTAGCGATTAAAAATCGACTTGAAAATGATCCTACGCCATTAAATCACAGCATGTTAAAAGGACTGTCAGCGGTCACCATCAATGAGAAATTAATCGCTAGCGAAAGAATGGCTAATCATAGCTTTGGTATCTGGTCAAAGATTTTACGTAAAATTGGTCCTCAACAAAGTACACGTAGAGGGTTTGGCTTAGTCATTTATGTGATATTTTTATTAACCTTAATACTGACAGTTGTGCCCATCAGCGCGCTCATTAAAAAACTTATCTCACCATTAACCAGAAATAAAATAGTGGAACAAAAAAAGTATTATGCAGAGCCCTCAGGAGAATAATTAATCAATGACAAAACACGTTTACATCAACAATTTGTCTGTTGCTCTGCCCAATGCTGTAGTCAACAATAATGAAATGGAAGATATATTGGGTAAGGTTGGAGGTGTAAAATCTCGCGCCCGAGCCGTAATCTTGAGAAGTAATGGCATCAAACAACGCTACTATGCAATCGACCCTGCAACGGGCGAGCACAATTACACCAATGCGGCATTAGCAGCCGAAGCAGTACGTGCGTTGTTCAATAAAGACAGTGAACTGCACAATATTGATACTTTAGTGGCGTCTTCTTCTATTCCTGACCAACTTATGCCTAATCATGCATCCATGGTGCACGGTGAACTGAATAATCCACCTTGTGAGATTGTTTCAACTTCTGGGGTCTGTTTATGTGGGGTGACGGCACTTAAATATGCCTATCTAAATATCAAAGCCGGTGAAAGTAATAAAAGTGTAGTGGTAGCCAGTGAGTTAGCGTCTGCTGTGATGCATGCTCGCAATTTTGAAGCAGAGCGCCAGCATAAAATAGATTCGTTGGCCGAGCACCCAGAAATGGCTTTTGAAAAAGACTTTTTAAGGTGGATGTTGTCTGACGGAGCAGGAGCAGCTCTACTGACTGATAAACCAAATTCTAGTGGGCTTTCTTTACGTTTAGATTGGATCGATAGTTTTTCTTTTGCCAATGAATTAGAAGCTTGCATGTATGCGGGTGCCGAAAAAGTTGAGGGTAAGCTTAAAAGCTGGACTGCGTACGACAGTGAAGAAAGAGCACAACAGGCCATATTTTCAGTTAAACAAGATGTTCGATTGTTAAACGACAATGTGGTACGCATTACGGTCGAAGAAACCCTTAAACGTATTGTTGCTAAACGTCAGTTAAAACCTACTGACTACGATTATTTTCTTCCTCATTATTCGTCGGCGTATTTTCGTGAAAAAGTCTACCAGTCACTCGTCAACATTGACTTTGAATTACCCTATGAAAAGTGGTTTACCAACTTAAGTGAAAAAGGCAATACTGGTTCTGCCTCAATATTTATTATGCTTGAAGAATTGTTTAAATCGCAGCAACTACAAGCTGGGCAACGCATATTATGTTACATACCTGAAAGTGGAAGATTTTCCAGTGCATTTATGCAACTGACAGTAGTGTAAAAAATGAAAGCCAAACAGGTTCCTCAAGATAATAGCCCCAGTTATAGTGGCCATAAAAAACTACTCTATGCCGTCAATGACAGTGGTCACTATACTGGTATTCAATCCAGCGGCTGGGAGATAGAGAACTTTGCCACTCAGATGGCCGTGGATGAACTCAAGCAACAAACCTTAAGGGCTATTGATGACTATCATTCCGGAAAAGCCTCAGCATTAGCCTACCATATGTGTAAACATCGCTTTGATATCAGTGCGTTAGCGCAGTCTACTGGTTTTTTCCAGTGGCAAATACGTCGCCATCTGTTACCACAAATATTCAACCGTTTAAGTGAAAGGAAACTCAACATTTATGCTGACATATTTTCTATCACAACTGCACAACTAACCAGAGTCCCAGAACAACCATGAGCGAAATAGTGAATCACCTGCTCCACCAGCAATCCTCACATTGTGAAACTGGTGTGGTTGCCAATATGTTGAGTAGTAAAGGTTTTGCCATGAGTGAACCTATGGCTTTTGGACTAGCATCGGCTTTAACGTTCGCGTATTTACCTTTCGTAAAAATAGGCGGCCTTCCTCTCATTGCTTATCGTATGCCACCTAAAACCATCATCAAATCTGTGGCCAAAAAGCTTAACATTGAACTTATCAGTCGCAAATTTTCGAGCCCCAAAAAAGGTATGCAAGCCTTAGATCAAGCCCTGGCAGAGGGGCATATTGTTGGTCTGCAAACCTCGGTATATTGGTTACCTTATTTCCCCGAAGATATGCGTTTTCATTTTAACGCCCACAACCTCACTGTTTATGGCAAAAATGAACAAGGGGATTATCTTATTAGTGATCCTGTGTTTGAAGAAGTAGTCACCTGTTCTCCCGAGAGCCTTGAGCGAGCTCGATTTGCAAAAGGGGCATTAGCCCCTAAAGGACTGATGTATATTCTTGGCGAGGTTCCCGAGAATATCGATTTAGCACCTCAAATTTATAAAAGCATCAAAAAAACCGCCAAGATGATGAACGGCATTCCTCTACCCGGGATACCTTTCTTCGGAGTGAAAGGCATTCATTATTTAGCAAAAAAGATAACTGAGCTAGAAAAAAAACCGAGTAAATATGCCCGTTTATATTTAGGGCATATAGTACGAATGCAGGAAGAAATTGGTACAGGTGGTGCGGGGTTTAGGTTTATTTTTGCGAGCTTTTTAGATGAATCCTCTAAACTAACGGGTGACGCTGAGTTATTTGAATTATCACAATTTACTACTGAAATCGGCGATCAATGGCGTACATTTGCGGTTCAAGCAGTACTGTTTTGTAAAGATAGAAAATCAATTTCGTTGCAAGATATCAGTGACGTTTTAATTAAATGTGCGGAAATGGAAAAACAACTCCAGAGTAGATTATTATCATTGAGTGCATTTAAATAATGTCATTACAATTCTCATCTCTCATCTAACTTTAAAAGGATTAAATAATGAAGTTACCCATTAATGCAATATCGATACGGACTATTATCTTAGTTATTGGCACTGTAGCTATGAGCAATGCTTTAGTCGTCAGCGCCGAAGAAAAAAGTGGATTCAAAGAAGGTGCAACTATGGTTGCCAAGGTTAATTTACATCCTGACCAAAAACGAAAAGTGCTTTATGCACTCAATTATCAGTTACCGAGTATATTACCTATGTGTGCCAAGGTAAAAATTGAAGATATTGGTAAAAAGGAAATTGAGTTTGTTTACCAGGGTATCACTTATCGCTATTTGTGGGATAAACATACCAAAAAAGCAGGGCAATCCTTAGAAGAAAATTTCAAACAATATTTTGGAACTAGCTGTGAAGATGCAAAAGTAGCAAATTTAAGTCAGGCAGACCAAGATGGTATTAAATCAGGACAGCCACAAGTAGGTATGACTAAAGAGGGCATTCTTTTTACTATGGGTAGACCGCCTATCCATGCGACCCCCACATTAGAGACTAACACTTGGATGTACTGGTCGAACAAATGGGTTCGAAAAGCCATCGATTTTGATGATAAAGGTGTAGTCACACAAATTCGCTAATATTGTCCAGCAGACACTACATGAAGTAGTGTCTGTTCATTTATTTGCTGAGACACAATCCCCCTCTTAAGCTAGCCCCATCGCTTAAAAATTAATGACGTATTAATACCACCAAATGCAAAGTTATTCGACATCACGTACTCAGTATCAATCTTCATACCTTGCCCAGTGATGTAGTCCAACTCACCGCATCGAGGATCAATATTGTTCAACTGTAGCGTCGGTGCAAACCATTGGCGATCCATCATTTCAATGCTAGCCCAGGCTTCTAGTGCGCCACAGGCGCCTAAAGTATGACCGAGATAACTCTTCAGTGAACTGATAGGTTTGTTTTTTCCTAGCACTAACTCAGTAGCCGATGTTTCTGCTACATCTCCTTTATCTGTTGCTGTGCCGTGGGCGCTGACATAACCAATCTCAGTAGCGGGAAGCTCAGCATCTTCTAGGGCCAGCTTCATTGCAGTCGCCATAGTTTCAGATTCTGGTTGCGTCACATGTACACCATCTGAGTTAGTGGCAAAACCAACGATTTCCGCAAGTATTGGTGCGCCTCTGGCCACTGCATGTTCATATTCTTCTAATATTAGGGTTGCAGCCCCCTCGCCTATCACTAAGCCATCACGATCAACATCAAATGGACGGGGCGTCAAATGGGGTTCATTATTTCTAGTACTGGTAGCAAACAAAGTGTCAAACACAGCCACGGCAGAAAGACATAACTCTTCACCGCCACCAGCAATCATCACTTTTTGTTTACCATACTTAATCGCCTCATACGCATACCCAATACCTTGCGAACTAGAAGTACATGCAGAACTAGTTGTATGAATACGGCCCTTTACGCCAAAAAACACCCCCAAATTCACTGCGGTAGTATGATTCATCATCTGAATATAACTGGTTGCAGTGATGCCTGACATATCGTGGTTTTTTAATAAGTCACCAAAGGCCACTATGGGTGGCGTAGAGCCGATAGAAGAACCATAGGAAATACCCGTATCACCATTGGTTAAAGCGTCACAATTGAGCAATTGGCTTTGTTCTAAAGCGAACTCTGTGGCTCTGGTAGCCATCACTGATACGCGCCCCATAGAACGAGTCATTTTACGAGTATAATGGCTGGGTTTAACAAAATCAGTGACAGGTGCGGCAAGTTTACAATGTAGTCCTTTGACACCCTCCCACTGGGGCATATATTTAACCGCATTTTTATTGCTACGTAGGTGTGATTCAAAATCAGTCCAATTGTCACCAAAGGCTGAAACCACTCCCATACCTGTCACTACCACGCGTTTCATTAGGCCATTCCACCATTCACTGAAATGACTTGCCTGGTAATATACGAAGCGTCATCAGACATTAAAAAAGCCACAGTTGCTGCCACTTCATCCACTTGGCCTACTCGTTTAAGGGGGATCATTTTAATGATTTCATCCATAGGAAGCTCATCTGTCATTCCTGTATCAATTAAGCCAGGCGCTACACAGTTTACTGTAATTTTACGTTTGGCTAGTTCTAAAGATAACGCCTTAGTAGCAGCAATAACGCCACCTTTAGAGGCACTGTAATTCACCTGACCACGATTTCCTATGACGCCAGATACTGAAGCCATAGTCACAATTCGCCCCCCCTTGCGTTTACTGACCATAGGCATAACCAAAGGGTGTAACACATTATAGATACCGTCTAAATTAGTGTGGATAACACTGTCCCACTCATCCCCTGTCATGGCAGGAAACGCAGTATCACGTGTCACTCCGGCATTACACACAATGCCGTAATACGATCCATATTGAGCAATATCTGCATCAAAAATTTCTTTGCATTGGGAGCGATTAGCGACATCACATTGTAGGAAATAAGCATCCACACCCAACTCTTTAATCGCTGCTACTGTATCTTCAGCGCCTGCAGCATCATTTCGACAATGTACAGTAATGTCAAAGCCATCCCGTGCTAATCGCAGCGCAATGGCTTTACCTATTCCTTTACTGGAACCCGTGACTAATACTCTTCTATTCATTTTTGTGCTTGCTCCTGCAAATACAGCTCTGGTTCTTCTGGCTCAAAAACGTTGATTTTCGCTTCAACCACTAATTGCTCACCTTGTTTAATTCGGCAATCAAATACACTTAAGCCATTGGCTTCTTTAAATAACAATTCCACCTGAATCAGTAACTCAGTGCCTAAGGTGAACTCCCGAACTTGGGTCATATAATTACGAGCACTCACTAAAAAACCTAAGCTGACTTTACCGCCATTATCTAATTTTAACACATTAGCGTAAGCCGCTATTGTTTGCGCCATATATTCAATCCCGACATAGGAAGGCACACTTTTACGTTCAGGATTATAAAAATTACTTTGCTCAGTAATTGTCACACTACAAGCCGAAGACATGTCGGTGTAATTCACTAACTTATCCACTAAAATCATAGGATGGGCGTGAGGCAAAATCTGCTCTATGGGATAATCATTCATATTCACGTCCTACAATTAAGCTCACATTATTACCACCAAAAGCAAAGGAGTTACTTAAGCAGTAACGAATTTCACTCTTGTTATCGGCGCTACTTTTAACCCAATTAAGCGAGGGTAACTCTGGATCAACCTCATTATCCCACACATGGGGAGCTAATTTTTGTTGCCTCAAAACCAAACAACAAAAACCAAGCTCTGTAGCGCCCGCCGCACCTAAAGTATGCCCAATACTGCCTTTACTGGAACTCACAAAGGGTTGATGAGAAAAAAGCCCTGCTACAGCTATTGCTTCCATAGAGTCATTTTTAGGGGTGGCGGTACCATGCAGATTAATATAGTCGATTTGTTGGCTCGACAATTGCGCCTTTTCAAGAGCCTGTTGCATAGCATCTATCGCCCCTCGGCCTTCTGGATGAGGAGCTGACATATGATGGGCATCACTTGACTCGCCGCCGGCGAATAGGCGTAAGTCGGATTTATCACCACTGATAACGGCTAATGCGGCACCTTCTCCAATATTAATGCCATCTCGATTGACACTTGAAGGTTTACAAATGCCCGATGAAGTAGACTCCAAAGCACTAAAACCATTCACTGTCATGGCACATAGTGAATCAACACCTCCCACTATGGCGGCATCAATGACGCCAGCTCTGATTAACTCGGTGGCTGTAATAAAGGTTTTAGCACTGGAAGAACATGCTGTAGAAATGGTCATACACACACCCGACAAGCCCGCAACTAGACTGATAAACTCAGCCACGTTAGACATTTCTTGAACTCGATAGTCATAGTCTACTGGAAATTGTCCTGACTCTTGCTTGACGGCCATGGCCGATTCACCCTGAGCGATACCTGAGGTGCTAGTCCCCAAAATCACCCCGAGTCTTTGCTCTGAATATTTCTCTTTAAGTGACTCTACTGTCTCCGCTATTTGTTGATAAGCCTGCAATGCCAATTGATTATTGCGGCTGCGGAAATGTTTAGGATAAGTATCTACTGCTGGTAATTCACTGGCTACTTCAGCCACAAACACTGTTGCGTCTAGCAAAATGTCTGCACGCTCCACAAAACCCTGTTGTGAACCAGCAAACAAATTCTGACTGATTTGCTCTAGGTTATCCCCTAAAGCATTAATTAAACCAAAGTCATTAATATAAATATTATGCAACTGACCATTGCGGTGCCCACTCATGAGTTAATCCGCTTCACACAATTTAGATAACATACGCATGCCGCGACGAGAGCTTTTTACAAAAGGATTACTTTCATCCCATGCATAACCTGCCAGTATAGAAGTGATCATGGGTTTGATTTCTGTATCTTGCGATTGGAAAAAAACCACATTTTGGAAGCTAGTGTCATACCAAGAAGTGACAAAAGTCTTAAATACATCAATACCTTTTTTAAGGCTATCGGCATATTCACTTTGCCAATCCACTTGTTCTCCATTCAGTTCACGTGACACTAATTGCGCCGCACTAACGGCTGAGCGCATCGCAATTGTCACCCCAGAAGAAAACACCGGATCGAGAAATTCACCTGCATTGCCGAGTAAGGCAAAGTTAGGGCCATATAAGGATTTAACATTGGAAGAATAACCGCCAATCATTCTTGCTGGTTGCGTTATTTCAGCGTGTTCAAACAATTCCGTCAAATTGTCATCTTGATGAATAAAGGCCCATAATTGCTTTTCCAGTGTTTCTTCATCGTTAAACAACTCAGGACGAGCAACCACTCCTAGACTCGAGGTACCATCTGAAAAGGGGATCAACCAATACCATACATCTTCAATTTCTGGATGCACCGTAATCAATATTTTATTTCTATCAAAATTCGCATCAGCTTTAATATTGTCTTTGAAATGGGTAAATACAGCTTTACGTGGCGGTAAGTCGCTAGGCTCATTTAGGTCTAACAAACGGGGTAACACCCGCCCAAATCCGCTAGCATCAAGTACAAAGCGGGTTTTTAAATGATAGCTATCGCCAGCTGCCGATATTTTTAACGTTGCGCCCCCTTCATGGGTAATCACTTCTTCGACGCTTTGCTGATAGCGAATATCAGCGCCGAACTTACTGGCTTCATCGGCTAATAACTTATCAAATGCAGCGCGCTTAACTTGAAAAGTTGTGCCAGGGCCGTCAGAAAATTTGTTCTCAAAATCGAATTCAGAACGCTCTCCTTTACGATAAAAGGCAGCACCATTCTTAAATTGAAACTCTAATTTGTCGGCGTTAGCATTAAGTGCATCTAGCATGCCCGCTTGTTTTACAAATTCCATGCAGTGAGGCAGTAAACTTTCACCGATAGAAAATCGTGGAAAACTTTCCCGTTCCACCACCACAGTATTCCAACCGTCTTGAACCAGCATTGAAGCCGCTATTGCGCCAGCAGGACCTGCACCAATGATGACAACATCACACACTTCACACTTGCTCATATTTATTCCTTTTCTAGAAACGGGGCCAATTTTTCAAGCAAACATTGGGGAGTGTTAAAGGACATCTCCCCTGTACTCATTTCCACTGCCACTTGTATTGTATGGGCTTTGGTCAATACTTTTTGAGACGCTTTGTCGCGCACTATGTATTCTATTTTTATGCGTGTTTGATATTCAACTAAACGGGCTTCAATTGTAATCCACTCACTCAACCTAGCTGACGCAACATATTTAATGCGCATATCAACGATGGGCCACATGTATCCAGAGGCTTCCATTTGCAAATAATTGTAATCAAATAGTTTAAGCAATTCGCAACGGGCAACTTCAAGATATTTGACATAATTACCGTGCCATACAACACGCATAGAATCCACATCAAAAAACTGCACTTCTAACTCTGTGGTCGCACTGAGCAAGGCTTTAGTTTTCATATAAATTCCATCTCTTTTGTTGGATAAAACCTATAGTTTCTCGCAACAATTTGTCTGTTGGCCTATCTTCATCGATCAAGGTAAAGAAACTGCTAATATCGTCCAACATCATGCTGACATCTTTCGTTAGGGAATCTTTATCTAATTCACCCATTTCAATTCGCAACCATATGCCTTGTACTGAGGCTAATAAGGTAGCCGCTACGACCTGCTCAGTCAGTTGTAAAACCCTTAAACAATCTCTAGCGGCTATGGTACCCATGCTCACTTTATCTTGATTGTGGCATTCAGTTGAGCGGGAAAAAACACTGGCAGGCATAGTCAATTTTAATGCCTCTGCTGTCCATGCTGAACAACCAATTTGAATGGCCTTAAAACCATGATTGATATAGCGACGTTCACCCTTTGCCCCAGACAGATTAGAGGGTAATCCATGATTCATTTTCACGTCCACCATAGTGGCTATCTGGCGGTCCGCCAAATCCGCCAAATTGGCCACACAATTTTTCATTGAGTCCATTGCCATAGCGATATGCCCACCGTAAAAATGTCCGCCGTGTAACACGTGCTCACCTATGCCATCTACGATAGGATTATCATTAGCACTGTTTAATTCGTTTTCAATAAAGGTCCTAAACCAAGGCAAACTATCTTGTAGCACACCGATAATATGCGGGGCACAGCGTATCGAATAACGGTCTTGCAATCGTTGAGAATTACGCGGATGAGAATGATGATTTAGGTCATTTTGGATCCAAGCAGCAATTTGATTTTGCCCTGGATGAGGTTTCACACTAAACAGAATGTCATCGAAGTGGTTACTGTTGCCCTTTAAAGCCAGGCTAGACAATGCGGTTATTCTGGCCATTAGCTTGCTTAAATATTCTGCACGTTCAAAAGCCAAGCAAGCAAGAGCCGTCATAACAGCCGTGCCATTCATTATCGCTAGGCCTTCTTTAGGGCGTAATTTAATTGGCTTCAAACTCGCGAGTTTAAACGCCTCAGCACTTGGCATAATAGTGTCGTTGTAATACACATCTCGTTCACCGATTAATGCACCCGCAACATATGACAATGGGGTTAAATCACCACTTGCTCCCACTGATCCTTCTTCGGGTATGACTGGGATTATTTGATTATTCAGCATATCCACTAGTAAGTTTAATAAATCCCAACTCACTCCAGAATACCCCTGTGACAATGACACTAAACGCACCGCCAAAATGGCACGCCCTTTTTCCATAGTGAAATAATCACCTAAACCACAACCATGAAAACGGGTCAAATGCATGGGTAACTCATCAACTAGGGAAAGCGGTACTTCAACTGTACATGAGTCGCCATAACCTGTAGTAACACCGTAAATATGCCCTTCTTCTTTGAGCAATTGGTCAAGAAAACGAACCCCTTCATCGACTTTTTTCGTAAACAAGGTGTCATTAGATAACTCCACTGGAGTACCTTGATGGGCAATGCGAACTATATCTTCAATGCTTATTCTTTGAGCTCCAAAGCTCACCTTATTCCACCCTGAACCCATCTAGCTTACTCCAATTTCTCTCTAGTTTTAGGGGACGCTTTATCCCACTTATTTTTACATTAACGCTAAAATCGACTCAAATTTTAAGTTCGATTAACCTTTACTGATTGTTATCTTTTGCCGAGCTATTGTCTTGCAACGTTTCATTGCCTCGCCAAAAGTCAAAAAAGTTGCCCCACTGATGTGGCGCTAGTAGACAGTAATAACTCAACCTATCTGCGTATTTACGCATTAATTGCTGAAAATACGCTTGTCTCTCTTTACGTCTTACTTTCACTGGTTCCGCAAAATCTTCAATATGTACTTGGTATCGATTTGAGTCTGAATTTTTCAGACAAGTCATAAAGTATACCGGACAGTCCATAATAGTAGCTAAGGCAAAGGGGCCAATCGCAATTGGCGCTGGCTCTGTTAAGAAGGGAACAAAATGGACACTATTGGGATTGGTGACCGAAGTGCGATCAGCAAAAATAACTACCGCTTCACCGTCTTCTATTTTTTGCTTAAGCTTGATTGTATCGTCTGGACCAAAATTGTCGATATGTATGAAGTTAATGGCGGCTTCAGGATTGATGCGCTTTAAGAAATTATTAAAAGACGGGGCATGTTCGTTATAGGTAATAACATTGAGTTTTTTCTTATTTTCGCCCGCCCCAAAAATAGCTCGGCATATTTCCATATTACCAAGGTGAGTACTGAGAATGACACAACCACCGCCCTCGGTAAGCTTGGCGTAGCTCTGTGGATTAACTATATCGAGATCTGCCAAATGAATTTTACCCAACCAAGCGTCGAATTTATCGACAATTGCCCAACCAAAAGTCAAAAAGACCTTAAACCCCTGATACTGTAATTTTAGGCTATTAGAAGGTGGCTCTTGACGGGCTTTTTCAATATTTCGCCAATATTTAAGTACGCCTTGACGGGCTTGCCCTCCCGTCAGATAGAAATACAACATCACAGGAAAAAAGCAGACGCGGAAAAAGCCTTTTCCAAATACCTTATAGATAGCGACAAGAAAACGTATTCCTAACAAACTGCCACGTTCTTTAATGCTTGACCAATGTGCTTGTTGGCTCACTTAGAACTCCTGAGTTTTGCGTTAAGCAAATCAGGAAGACGCACTAACATGCCGAAGAACAACCTAGTATGCATTTTTGAAATAAGCCAATTATCTTTGCAAACATTAAAATGTGACACGCCATCAGGGGGATAGAGAACCTTAGTAGAGATAAAGCGAATCGGGACTTTTTGCCAATACAAACGCACCATGATTTCAATATCAAAATCCATTCTATTTCCCAATGACTGATTACCCATGAGTTTCATGCAGTCTGCTAGCGGGTACACTCGAAAACCACACATTGAATCTTTAATTGAAAAGGACAAGGTTTCGATATACACCCAAAAATGCGTGATAAAGCGGCCGTAATATCGCCCTTTAGAAATACTCTCATCATAAACAGGCTGGCCACTTATCATGGCATCGGGGTGGGACTTTGATTCATTCATTAGAATATCAATATCAGCCAAATCATGCTGACCATCGGCATCAATCTGCACTGCATGGCTCATGCCCATATCATAAGCTAAACTCAACCCGGTTTTTACTGCAGCACCTTTACCGCCATTAACCGGACGCCTAAATAGCGTCAAATTTTTATATTGTGCCGCAAGTTGTTCAAGCAGGGTTTGGGTTTCATAGTCACTGCCATCATCGACTAAAACAATAGGAACAGCATATTTTTGCAATGCTTCGACAGTAGCAGCTACCGCCTGAGTGTGGTTGTAATTGGGAATAACAAAACAATAATGCTGACTCACACAAACATCACCTTACCTGAAGCATGTTTGCCATGATCTGAGTGATAGCTAAAGGTATATTTATTAGCATTAATTTGACTCAACTGAAGCTTGATGATTTGTTCAGGGCCAACAATAATTTGAAATTTAAGTCCACTAAATGACTGAAAATTATTGGGATCCGCATCAAAATATTGGCTCGCATATTCTACTACCCAATGAGTCAATACCACACCAGGTAACACAGGCGCACTGGGAAAATGGCCTTGAAAATAATATAAATTGGTGGGAATTTTCAGTTCTAAAAAAACTGAATTACCTTCTTTTACAACTGACAACAACTCGCCATGATGTACATAATCACTCAAAATAGGACTCCATGGCCTGTCGGTTTAACTTCCCTTGGGCATTATAAGGGATTTGCAAAGGATATCTAAACTTTTTTGGCAATGTCACCGCTTCAAACCACTGGGCTAAATACGCCCTGAATAAACGATTAAACAAATATAAAGGCATAGTGTCTTTGGCTTCTTTCCCCAGATCATTTAGCTCAATCACAGCTGCCAATTGTTTGCGCTGGGTGCCAATGACTATCACACCAACATCTTGTACATACTCATGTTGTTTACAGCGTAATTGCACCTCACGCAGCGAAATACGTTTCTCTTCAATTTTGACTATATCATCGGCCCGCCCCAACAACCGAAACTGCTGCCCGTTAATTAACTCTATTCTGTCATCTCCGTAGAATGGATTCTGTTTAAGATAAGGCGATGACAACAACAGCAGTTCAGTATTGGGTTGCTGAGCAACACTTACTCCAGCAAAAGTTTGCCAAACTTCATCGCGAATAGAGTCACGATGACGCCAGCCAATGCCTCCCGTTTCGGTGCTACCGTATACTTCAAATAAATCGCATTCCAATTGTTGTTGTAAACTAATATTTTTATCTGCATCTAGTGGCCCCCCTGAAGAAAAAATACAACGAACGTGCTGCTTAAGAGGTAGTAATGGGTTGTCCAAACATAGTCGATGCAGGTGAGCAGGGCTGGCGATTAAAGTGACTGAGTCTAAATGACCAGCCGTTATTTTATTGGCAATATGTTCAGGGTATTCAAATGCTTGGCATACAAACGCGTGGCCCTCGGAAATTGGCCAGAGGATCTTAAACAACAAACCATAAATATGTTGGTGAGAAACAGTCGACAACAAAACACTGTCTTTAACAGTCGCACCGAAATTTGTTTCGAGGCAACAGATTTCTGTTTGCAACTGCCAAAATTGTTTCTCAACAACTTTGGCTTGCCCAGTTGAGCCTGAAGTAAAAAAAGTCACATTTACATCACTATTGATATGCAGAAGAGCCATGGGCAGTTTTGGCCAAATATTTGTGGTGACAATATCAGGGTCAATTACGGCAGATCCTATGCTTGCCTGCACACGCTTTTTTATTTCTCGAATGTGTTCTGGCTGCGCATTTTGAGGTAAAACGATTGATTTTCCAGCAGACAATAATGCATAAAACATGGCGGAAAACATGAAGCTGTCAGACTCAAACAATAACCAAGTTTCAGACGATGATTTTATTAATAGGTTTCGGTAACCCGCTACAATGTTGAACCATTGTTCACAATCCTGTTCTGGATCGACAAATTGAATGGTATTGGGATCAATAGAATAGCTTTTTAAGTCCATTTGCATTTACTGTCTTTAGGCTTGTAATGTGACTTTAATCACTTCGCACAGAATTTAAATACTGATGTACTTGAATCATTGTGCAGGTTGCGGGGATTAATTGTTTATAACCTTATCTAACACAACTAACAGATCTTCAATGGTTCTCACTTGTTTAAAATTATCAGGTTCAATCGAACGCCCCGTTTCGGCTCTTAGGCGAACAACGAGATCAACCACATCAATACTATCAATATCAAGTTCTTCATAGATGTTAGTTGCTGGTGTGATTTGGGCTTCGTCAATTTCAAATTCATTGACCAAAATAGTCGTCACCATTGATAAAATTTGTTCTTTATTCATCTTTTTAGAAACCTTCTTTACTTACTAATTTGAATATAATCACTCAAGGTTTTAACTGAATAAAAATACTTTTTACTGTCTTCGGTATTACCATCAATCTTAATATTATAAGCATTTTTAATTGCCACGCCCAATTCTAAAGCATCAATAGAATCAAGGCCTAATCCATCTACAAACAAAGGGGCATCATCGTCAATGTCATCTGCAGTAATGTCTTCCAAATCTAAGGCTTCAATAATTAACAGCTTAATTTCATGATTCAGATCGCTCATCTATATTCCTTTTTTAATATTATTTTGGGAGCATTGCATCGTTGTTATACTCGACAATCGCTGGCTTCAATCCTTTGCAATGATTAACCAGGAATTCAAAACAGTGTGGAATGAAAGGCATGCGGGACGATTCAGTAGTAACCGAGTGCTGCTGACTCTTTTATTTAACAATAATATCATTCTGTCGTTTATACGCAACATCTAGCCATTGATGCCATAGAAATAAATAATAGGGTGAGTCACAATGTTAATTACCCCGTTGCAGCAGCCAAGTTTGCTGATGAATTTTTGCCAACAACTGACTTTTATTACTTAATATAAACCCCATAAAATCTAGCCCTTGGCAGTCACTTTCGACTTTATTTTCCAAAGCACTATAGGAAAAACTATAGGTATTTGTATCATCTTCTGAGGCTTCAATCAGTAACCCAATAGCTAAAGAGGTGTCATCAACCACATAAGGTCGGTAACACTCAGGTACATTGAGGTCACAATACACGTATAAAATTCTTGATAAATTATTCACCTGCAGTTTTGCCACAGCGTCCAATAAACCTTGCATAAAACTGCTCTGCCCGCCTGATATGGCAGATAAAGGCGCTCGATTTCCGGTAAAGATGCTGAATAATCCGGCTGCGGCATTGTGTACTGACAAGCCAAATTGGGTAGGTGACAAATCTTTTTTGAGTGCAATATTTTCAATTAAGTTAGTAGTGCGATGCAAGTCACCATGACGGGAAGAAAAAACACAGGGAATATTCGACTGATATTCGCCACTTGCCTCTAAAGCACAATGCAAAGCGATCTTTGCAAATGGACTTAAACGCCGTCTTTGCATAGCCGGAATGGCTGTTAACTGAGGTAAAGTTAACTCATCACTTAATGGTTTATCCCCCTGTTGCCACAATTGCCAATCCTGCTCAGACTCAAGTCCCGGAGCCCATGCAACACATTTGCTAATATTGAATCTCAAGGACATTGACCTTCCCTATTTAAAAAGCGCAGTCTACTAAAGCCAGTCATAGGGTTCAACATAGAGTTGACCTTGTCACTGTTGCGCTTTATTAGTGGTGCAGTTGAAATTCTTGGACCTGTATCTTCGCTGCAGAATCAGTCATGACTGCATAACTATATTTCCCTTCACCCAATTCCCCTGTGAGATAATGATAACCCGCGACTTGCCCGACCTTATGATGCAAACATTTTCCTAAATTCTCTTGGAATACGTGGTCAATACTGCTTTGCGTGACTTTTAAAAAGGCTTCTTTTGCGGTCCATAGTCGATAAAATGACAATTGTTGTTCGGGGTGATTATTCACTAGGTTTTGTTCACTTGGAGTGCCGAAAATTTTCACTAATTCAGTAAAGTTTCTGGATTTATGCTGCTCGATATCCAGTCCGATAGAACAAGGAAATGCGGCGATGGCAACCGCGATAAAATGACCACTATGACTTATTGATACGGAGTAACTGTTACTTTGATCGAGAATATTCCAACGAGAATAGTCACTAAGTTGGTAGTCATCTGATGTGGCCTGAGCAAACAATTGCTTGAGACACTGCTTCATTAGCCATCTAGACATAACAAATTGGTTTTGCCTCGAGGTATTTTTAAAACCTCTATAACGCCTTAGGTCCGTTTGATTCAAAACCCTATGCAACTCGTCCTGGCCAACATTAAACTGCCGCATATCGCAGTAATACACATAAATATTATCAATAGCCAAACTCACTATCCTCGATTGTTCTGGCATACCTTTGGAGCTGAGGCTGGCTTACCATTTGTCAAAATCATGTTAAACTTGTTTGATTCTCCGTTATCTTGAAGTTTTATGCCATACCCCCATTTACTGGCCCCACTAAATTTGGGTTTCACTACATTGAACAATCGGGTCATTATGGGCTCCATGCATACCAATCTCGAAGAACAAATCGATGGTTTTATGCGCCTAGCGGCTTTTTATGCAGAAAGAGCAGCTGGCGGAGTAGGCATGATAATAACGGGTGGCGTGTCCCCCAATGAATCAGGTATTTTAGCCCCCAAGCGCGTGATCCTCAGCCGTCAGCAACATGTGGCAGATCATCAATTAATTACTCAAGCAGTTCATCAATATTCCACTAAAATATGTATGCAAATACTCCATGCTGGTCGCTATGGTTATCACAGCCAAATCGTCGCCCCAAGCGCTATTCAAGCACCTATAGTGCCTTTTATTCCTCATGCTCTGAGCCACGATGAAATAGAGCAACAAATAGAAGATTTCGTCAATTGTGCCGGCTTAGCGCTAGAAGCAGGATACGATGGCATTGAAATTATGGGCTCTGAGGGATATTTAATTAATCAGTTTATTTGTCGTCACAGCAATAAACGTGATGATAAATGGGGTGGAAGCTTTAGTAATAGAACACGTTTTCCTTTAGAAATAGTGCGTCGAATTAGGCAACGCTTCGGCGACAATTTCATAGTGATTTTTCGCCTCTCCATTCTGGATTTGGTAGAAAATGGAAGTGATTTACAGGACGTCATTGAACTTGCTTTAGCTTTAGAAAAAGTGGGGGTTAATATAATTAATAGTGGCATTGGGTGGCATGAAACACGGGTCCCTACTATTGCCAGTGTTGTACCCAGAGCGTCATTCAGTATTATTACTGCCAAAGTGAAAAGTCAAATCAACATACCAATAGTGGCTTGTAACCGAATCAATACTCCTGAAGTCGCTGAGGATATCTTAAAAAATAATATGGCCGATATGGTATCCATGGCCCGCCCGTTTTTAGCAGATAGTCAATTTGTAAATAAAGCCAGTGCAGATCAAGCCGAAACGATCAATACCTGTATCGCCTGCAATCAAGCGTGCTTAGATCATATTTTCGTCAATAAGGTGGCCAGTTGTCTGGTCAATCCAAGAGCTGGCTATGAAACTTTGCTTAACTTTGACCCCGTGGTTAAAGCAAAAACACTGGCGGTTGTGGGGTCCGGGCCTGCTGGGGCAATGTTTGCCATATACGCCGCACAACGAGGCCATAAGGTGACGTTATTTGAACAAAGCAACACTATTGGAGGGCAACTAAATCTCGCTGCAAAAGTGCCGGGGAAGGAAGAGTTTAAAGAGTTTTTACGCTACATAAAGCAGACCTTAGACCAATCGACAGTTGCTATACAATTAGGACACTCACCTAGCTATCTTCAATTAAGTGAATTTGATGAGGTCATCATTGCCACTGGCACCAAAGCTCGCAATTTGGATATCCCCGGAATAAACCATAACAAGGTAATGAGTTACCAAGATGTCATTGAAGAAAATGTCGAAGTGGGTGACAAAGTAGCGGTAATTGGAACGGGTGGCATTGCATTTGATCTTGTAGCCAAACTCACCAGCAACAAGACTAAAAGTTGGTCATTGGTGGAACAACAACAAGATTTTGCGGCACATTGGGGCATTGACTATAGCAACCACGTTAATGGTGGTTTGGTTGCACCAGTAAACGAATCAAAAAATTCAAAACAAATCACTATGCTGCAACGTAAAGTCCGCAAACCCGGTGCTGGACTCGGAAAAACCACTGTGTGGATTCATAGAAAAGAATTCAAAAATCGTGGCGTTAAAACATTGTCACTGGTGAAATACGTTGGCATTTCTGAGCAAGGATTAGAACTGAATATTCGTGGAGAACACAGTATTCTTGAGGCAGATTCAATAATAGTGTGTGCCGGTCAACAAAGCCTTCAAGACTATGATTTGTCAAATTTTTCACAACCCGTGCACGTCATTGGTGGCGCCAATAATGTAGTGGGTCTAGATGCAAAATCAGCAATTGAATCGTCCGCTTGGTTGGCGGCAAAGATATAATTCCTTATGGCAGATACCTATATATTTTTGACCAAGCTTTTATTGGGATTTACAACACAAGTAATGGAGTGCTGGCAATGGCGCAAATAAGTAAAGTATGGCGTTTTTTTGCCACCGCATTTTGTTTTGCCGTTTTTGGCATATGTGGCATTTTAATGGCCCTACTTTGGTTACCTTTGTATCGCATTAAATATCGAGACGATGAAACCCGCAAAAAGGCTTGCCGTTATGCCGTTCACCTAACCTTCAAATATTTTATCTGGCTCATGTATTGTGTCGGCGTAACCAAAGTTACCACTAATAACATAGAAGAACTTAGCAAACTTAAGGGAAAAATAGTCATTGCAAATCACCCTTCCCTAATTGATGTAGTGGTATTAATTTCGTTGATCCCTAATGCCAATTGTGTGGTGAAACAATCTCTCTGGAAAAATATATTTACTCGGGGGATTCTGAGAAACACGGGTTACCTCAATAATGCCGAACCTCAGGATTTAATTACTGATTGCGGTGACTCATTACGCCAGGGCAGCAATTTAATTATTTTTCCTGAAGGAACGCGTACAAAGCCAGGCAGCCCATTATCTTTTCAAAGAGGCGCCGCTAATTTAGCGTTGCGCACCGGCGCTAATTTTCAGCGAGTATTAATTCAAGTATCACCACCCGCTTTAACTAAAGGTTGGCCTTGGTATAGAATCCCGCCTAAACAAATCCATTTGCATTTAAGCGTATTAGAAGAATTCGATGTCAGTCCCTACTTGCAAGAGAATATTAGTTTATCGGTGCGTAAATTGACCCGAGATATACAAAAAGAATTCACCAATGATTTAGCTCGTTTTGATTCTGCACATTAAATGTTAAACTTTGTCGATGTGCCACTGGACTGACCAGAATTAGCCTGGTTTGTTCTGGGCTAAGATATTGTTTTGGAAAAATACATATGAAGAATCAACTTTATCAACAATTAAAAGAGCTCTTGGTGAATTATTTTGAGTTACCAGAAAGTATGATCACCCAAGAAACAGATTTGTATGAAGAGCTTGAACTAGACAGTATCGATGCTATTGATCTATTGGTTAAATTGCGCGAACTCACTGACTTAGACATCGAACCCGAAGCCTTTAAAAAAATACGTACTGTTGGCGATGTGGTAAATGAATTACAACACATGCAAGGCGCTTAAAACGTGTCATGGCTGGTGGGTATTTTGGCAATTTTGTATCCCGTTATCGCTTATGTGGGTTTATCATTCGGTTCTCCGAGTTTAGTGGCGTTAGGCTTAATTATAATTTTATTATTACGATATAACTTCGGTCATTCTTTGGTGTTCGATAAACGCTATATCAGGCTTTTTATAGCAACGGTAATTGTAGTCTTGGGGTATTCTCTTATTACCGATTCTAGTCACGGCATTCGTTTTTATCCTGTTGTGATGAGTATGTTATTTTTAGGGATCTTTGCTCTTTCTTTGTGGTCTAAACAATCCATAGTTGAGCGTATCGCTCGAATTCGTGAGCCTGATTTACCAACAAGTGCGATATCCTATACCCGTAAGGTCACAATCTGCTGGTGCGTTTTCTTTTTAATAAATGGAGCTATCGCTTTTTACACTGCCGTATATAGCGATATTGCCACTTGGACACTTTATAATGGCTTAATATCTTACTGTATCATGGCTATTTTGGCTGGAGTTGAGTGGCTAGTTCGCAAGAAATACAAATATAAACTCCCCGCCAATTAATTGCCCATACCAAGGAACACACATAAAATGCGCAGCATCAATTTCATTCCACTGGTATTACTAGTAACAGTGCATTTCGCAAATGCTCAGGCAACGGCTTTTTCTCTACACACATCTTCTGACCAAGAAGGTCAATTTGTTCAAGAAAAACACTTGACTGTTCTGACTCAACCCTTTGTAACAAAAGGCAATTATCACTACCAAAAAAACATCGGGTTAATCTGGCATACCCAGCAACCCGTTGAAAGTAAAATTAAAATCACAACCGAAGGCGTTAGCGAACGCCAAGCAGATGGACACTTCAAATCACTCACGTCTAGCTCACAATTTAGTGAATTGTTACTTGCGTTATTCAGCGGCGAACAACAAAGCTTGCAACAACAATTTTACATTGAGCAGCAAGATAATAGGCTCACACTCACCCCTAAGTCTGCACAAATAGCTGGCGTTATTTTGAAAATTTCCTTGTTAATAAAAGACAATGGCATACAACAGATTGTCTTATACGAGCCTGAAGGTAACTACACCAATATTTTCTTAAATCAATTGAAATCCCCAAGTGGTCAGGACTAAAAGAGTTGTGAAGATGTCTCAATCACGTCTGTTATATAGCTGGGTATTTATCACACTGACTTGCTGTGTAGTATTGCTGTATAGCTCCATTAATCAATCAATCAAATTTGATGCAAATATTCTCAATATCTTAGATGTGGGCGACAACAGCGGCCTACTCACAAAAGCCGCTCGAGAACCCTTTGAAAATAAAGCACTATTACTACTTCAACTTGATGCCAGCCCCCAAAGTAAAACTTACCTTCGCGAGCTAAACGCCAAGTTAGCTGCACAAGCAGGTATTCATTCAGTCAGTTTTAACCCTAGTGATAATCTAGAGATTAAACAGCTAATCTCAACTTACAGTGATTATCCATTGGCTTTTCTGAGCGATGCTGCACAAGTAGCCAGAGATAATGATGACTATGGGTTTATCATTAAACGTTACATGCAACTTTTAAGTCAGCCAAGTAACCCCTTAGTGACGTTGAGTGTCGCCCAAGCACCTTTACTTAATGTTGCTGATTGGTTTTCAGATCGACTCAATCAACCCCTTTGGGAGCAGGACGACGAGTTTTTATTTATTCAAGAACAAGGTCTGCGTTATTACCCACTATTTATTGAATTTGTGCCTCAGGCCATACAAATTGACCAAGTTGTCACTACAGTTGAACAACTAGATCAAGTCCTGACCCAAAGCCATCTTTCTAAGCCTGTCGTTGTCATTAAAAGTGGATTGGCTTTTCATAGCGCCGCCGTTACTCAACGCATTCGTTTTGAAATGCAATTGTTTAGCGCATTGTCACTGATTGGAGTGCTGCTACTAACACTAGTGAGCTTCAGAAATTTACGGCCATTATTATGTATTTTGGTTTTAATATCGGCTTCAATGTTAGCCGGTATGACAGCTCTGGTGTTGCTATTCGAGCAAATACATCTGCTGTCTTTAGTATTCGCCATCAGTTTAATTGGAATAGCTGTAGATTATGGGTATCACATAATGTTTGCAGCTAAGTATACTGGCCTAAAAGGGATCTCTTTAATCAAACACCTCGCACCAGCACTTTTAATGGGCGCAGGCACTACCTTACTTAGTTATTTGTTATTGCTGTTACTGCCTATTTTACTGTTACAACAAGTAGCTGTTTTTGTTGGGGCAGGTTTGTTTTTCGCCGTTTTCACCGGCCTGAGTGTTATCACTTGGTGGTCAATTAAAGAAACAACAGAAACTGAAGACCTAGCTACTCCTGCACCACCACCTAAGGGATTTAAACTCCTTTTAGGCATGTTAATTTTTAGTAGTGTTTTAGCCGTTTCTCAATGGCAATTTGAAGACAATATCAATATGTTTAATAGCACCCCTCAACATTTACTTGATAATGAAATAAGGGTAAGTCAGCTGGTGGGTAACCATCAGTATCCTAGGTTTATCAGCGTTGCTGGTAAAACTCAGCAGCAAATTTTAGAACGTTTTGAGAGAACTCGAAGTGCCATTAAAGAGTTAACTTTTTCTGCCTATGAACTCAAAGGGATAGACTTATGGTTACCTTCTATCGCAACACAAAAACTAAATGATCATTGGCTGAAGACGGGGTTAACACAACAACAATTAACCCCCATCATTAATATGCTCGACCCACTTAGCATCGAAAAAATATTAACCAAACCGGACTCTTGGCTAACGGAAGAAAAACTACCTAATTTTATCCGTCAAATGTATCCTTCAAACGTTAAACAAGCTAATCAGCTGGTGGGAATTTTGAGCTATATGGGTCCCTTAGATGAAGAGTTATTGGCGCAAATTCAAGGGCGCTTAGACTTTCCCATTAATTATTATGATCAGCCAGCACAATACAGCGCCGCACTGACTAAGTTGAGACATTATATTTTATACTTTCTGGCCATGGCAGTGGTGTCTTTAGTTTTAATCATGATCATCCGTTACCCTATTAAAGTAGGCTTAAAACTCGCTAGCCTGCCAATTTTGGTGGCATTTAGTGCGCTTGCAATCACACAACTTATTGCAGGCTCAGTAACGATATTTAACTTATTAGGCTGCATTCTAATATTAGCCTTGAATGTAGATTATGTGTTTTTTCTTCGAGAACATGGGCGAGTCGATTACGTTCTAAAGTCCATTTTTCTTTCAGCAACAACATCGGCTTTGGCATTTGGTATCATGGTATTCAGTCAAACCCCCGCCATTTGGCAATTTGGCCTGACAGTTTTATTAGGAGTAACCTTAGGCTGGTTGTTATGTAATTTGCTACCCTCTGCTATGCTCCATCAAGGTAAGAAACAACAGTGAAATTTTTTATATTGATGTGCATAGTGTTGCTCAATGCGTGCTCTTCCTTGGAAAAACAAAACAAGCCAGTTTTTCTTGACCAACACAGTCAATTTTATTTACAACCAGTACCTAAAGAACTTTGGGGTCATAGCAGTTTACAAAAACTGTTGATCACCACACCACAAGACAATCATGAACTTTTACTTCAAACAGAACTGCTTCCCAATCAAATTAATATGGTGGGTTTATCCCCAGCTGGATTAGTTTTGTTTAAATTGACCTGGTCTCAAGAAGCAGGAATACAAACTAATACGAACATCATGGCAAAGGGTATTGATGCAAAAGTGATGTTGGCATATTACCAACTCGCCAATTGGCCGATAGCGGTTATTCGATTAGGGCTGCAAGATTTACTTATTAAGCTTTCACCTGAAGACCAACAGACACGAGACTTTTGGCGCGGTCATGAATTAGTTTTTAGCGTAGAACATAAGGCTAAACACAATCTTATGACTCATTATATAAACCACTACCAAATAAAAATTGAAACCATTAGTCAAAATATCATCGAATTTTAGATACCATAGCTCAACATGCAATCAACCGCCGCTAAGATTATTAGCCTATTCTTATCTCGCTGCGGTGGTATTTTTTACTGACTAAATTTAGTATAAGATTCATCCTCTGGATCGCAGTTAGGCTATCTATCACTATATTAAACGGTGAATAGAAACACCTAGGTTTATAGGGAAAATAACTGACAAGCTTACACTTGTCTTGGTATAAGAATATTTAAAATTCGGAGCATCATTAATGAAAAAAGTATTAATAGCCTGTGTTACAAGCTGCATATTTCTGGCATCACCCGCCATAGCTAGGGATGATAGACTTAAGTTTTCTATTCCAGACCTTCTGAAAACAGATAAAGCAAAATCCGCTTTATATGATGTACCTTTATATTTTGCCGATCAGGCTCACCCAAAGCCGTTGAGCAAACAGTCTGGAATTACAACAAACAAAAAAACCAGTGGCTTCGCTAAATCAGATCAAGAAGCATGTGAGTGGGCCTTTTTGTCGGCTATAAAAGCTTTACAAGAACGAGCACAAAGAGACGGTATGAATGCCGTAGTTAACATTACATCCAACTACAAACATCAAAGTTTTGCCAGCAAAACTGAATTTGAATGTGGAGCAGGAAATATAATGGCAGGCGTGGCGCTCAAAGCTGATATCGTTAAATTGCCTTAAACATAAATGTATTGATTTAAAGTGCTTTTTCTCGATGAAGCACTTTAAGTCATACGCTTTAACGCATGTTATTGCTCACCTAAATAACAAGAAAACAACGAACGGTATGACACAATGAGGTCGATGTTAACTGCGCCAAAACGTTGGCGAAAATAACACTAACAATGAAAACACTTCTAATCGACCGAACAGCATCGCAATGATTAACAGCCACTTGCCACTATCAGTCACTTCCGCATAAGTAGCAGCCACATCGCCTAAACCAGGGCCTAGATTATTCAGAGTTGCAGCAGTTGCGCTAAAGGCTGTCACATCGTCCATACCTGTAGCGATGAGGCCAACCATAATAATGACAAAAATCATGGCATAGGCTGAAAAGAATCCCCAAACCGCTTCAACAACTCGATCTGGTAACGCCCTATCACCCAATTTTACCGAATAAACCGCTTTGGGATGAATTAAACGATCTACTTCTCGTTTTCCTTGTAAATATAACAATAAGACACGAATAACCTTTAAGCCTCCCCCTGTTGACCCTGCACAGCCGCCAATGAAACTCGAAAAAATCAACATTATAGGTAAAAATACAGGCCAACTTGAGAAGCCTGTAGTGGTGAACCCAGCCGTTGTACTCATTGATACCGATTGAAACAAAGCTTGGTCGAACGCTATCCCTGTATCCTCAAACCAATTAAATTGAATTAACACGATAAAACAAATCAATACCAAACTAATTTGAATGATAAAGAATGCTTTTAATTCAGGATCATAAAAGTAACCTTTCAAAGAGCGACCACTGGCTGCGGCGTAATGGAGTGCAAAATTCAACGCTGCAATCCATAAAAATATGACACAGACTATGTTAACGCCGACACTATTGAAGTGACCTATACTGGCGTCATAGTTACTGAATCCGCCGATCGCTATGGTCGAAAATGCATGACAAATTGCATCAAACCAGTTCATACCCACAACCCAAAATGCGAGTGCACAAACTGTGGTTAGAGAAAGATAGATATACCAGAGGTGTTTGGCAGTATCAGCAATTCTAGGAGTCATCTTCGAGTCTTTTACTGGACCTGGCGTTTCTGCCCGATACAGCTGCATGCCACCCACACCTAGAATGGGTAAGATAGCCACGGCAAGTACGATGATCCCCATCCCCCCCAGCCACTGAAGTTGTTGGCGATAGTATTGAATCGCCTTTGGCAAATAATCTATGCCTTCAATAACAGTTGCGCCTGTTGTAGTGAGGCCAGAAAAAGATTCAAAAAACGCATCTGTAGTAGACATGTGTGGCTGCTCTAATAACAAAAATGGTAATGCAGCAAAACTTGCTAGAACAGTCCAAAAAAGCACCACAATTAAGAACCCTTCTTTAGCCCTTAAATCATACTTAAAACTTCTATTGGGATACCAAATGATTAAACCGGTAATTAAGCATAAGACAAATGCCAATAAAAATGGCAGACCACTACCATCTTCATATATGACAGATACAATTGCTGGGGGGATCATTGTGACGCTGAATAAAGCCACTAACAGTCCCAAAATTCGAATAATAGTACGATATTGCATGACTTAACTTAGACCCAAAATAAATCTGCCATGGAACACATCTGGCAAATTGATTAATAAGTAGTTTAGTTTTGGGTAAATCATTGGTGTTATTATTTTTCTTGTATTTATTGTTGGTTAGACATTAGCTATACGTGGCGCCGAAGTCTAATTCAAAAACGAAACATATGTAATTATGTTCTCGTACTTCAATTAATAAGATAACAGAAAGATCCTATTCGTCGGAAATATTTCGACAAAACACAGCAACAAATTTTGCTTGCTTGACCCAAAGATAAATAATAACGTTTGCAAGTACTTACAAACAAAATCAATGTTAGTTTACGACCTCTAGAATTATTCAACACGGCTGCAGAATGCGCCAATCAAGGCTTATAACATTTCATTAACAATCCAACCTAAAAGTAACTTAAAATAATTTAAAAATGTTCTTTTCTAGTGCTCAACATGGGTGTATCTTCTACGTTGATTTTGAACGCAGGTCAGCTACGTTCAAAACCTTATCCACAGAGCAAGCGTCGTAAAATTTTTCTTTGTTGAGTTAATACTACTTCTATAAACATATGTTTATTAAGAGATTTTTATTTTTTTGCAATAGATGTATTCACCAACAAAGTAATTGTCTAATACAATTATCTACATAGTTATCCACAGATTCACCAGTGAATTAATGATAAATTTCTTTCCTTATGACATTCTCTTAATTTCGCAACTTCTAAATTAAATATATGGGCTCCAATTATGGCATCTGAAGCAGCAACACTCTCTAACCCTCTCGTATTAGTGGATGGTTCATCTTATTTATTTAGAGCGTACCATGTACCTTATTTGCAAGCGCTATCCACCTCTTATGGGCAACCCACAGGTGCAATTACTGGTGTGTTAAACATGATAAAGAGCTTACAAAAAGACTATCCAAACGGAAATATTGTGGTGGTATTTGATGCTAAGGGGAAAACCTTTCGTAATGATATGTATCCTGAGTACAAAGCCAATCGCCCTCCTATGCCAGATGATCTCAGAACACAAATTGCTCCCTTGCATGAAATCATTGAAGCAATGGGACTCCCCCTATTAGTTATTGAAGGCGTTGAAGCTGATGATGTAATTGGCACTCTCGCCGATCAGGCGACTAAGCTCGGAATAGAAACAGTCATATCAACCGGTGATAAAGATATGGCACAGCTGGTTACACCTCATGTGCGATTAATCAATACTATGACCAATGTCGAAATGGACGAAGCAGGCGTTGTGGAAAAGTTTGCAGTAAGGCCAGACCAAATTATCGACTATTTAGCCTTAATGGGCGACAAGGTCGACAATATTCCTGGCGTCGACAAATGTGGCCCTAAAACCGCAGCTAAGTGGTTAGCTGAACATGGCACACTTGAAGCAGTCATGGCTAATGCTGACTCTGTTAAAGGAAAAGTAGGAGAACATTTGCGTAATGCGCTGGGTCATCTGCCTTTATCCTACGAATTAGCAACCATTAAGGTCGACGTAGAGTTGCCCGAAAACGTACAAGACATCAAACCTACTTCGGCAGATTTAGAAAGATTACTTGCTCTGAGTAGTCAATTTGAGTTGAAACGCTTAGTTACGGAAACCCAACAGAAAATTGCACAGACTTCTAGTGCTGAAAATCTCCAAATAAGTGAACAGGAAGAGCACTCCTCTGAGGTTAATAATTATCATACTATTTTAACCCAAGCTGAGTTTGACTCTTGGTTAAGCAAACTTAAATCTGCGGACTTATTTGCCTTCGATACAGAAACCACGAGTTTAAATTATATGGACGCTGAATTAGTAGGTGTATCTTTTTCAGTGGCGACTGGCGAAGCCGCCTATGTACCTGTGGGCCATGATTATTTGGATGCCCCCGAACAACTTGACCGCGCTCAAGTATTAGCCTCACTTAAACCTTTATTAGAAAATCCTAAGATACAAAAAGTCGGGCAACATCTTAAATATGATAAAAATGTACTCGCTAATTACGATATCAACTTGCAAGGCATAGCCTACGATACAATGCTTGAGTCTTACGTTTTGAATAGTGTTGCCACCCGTCATGATATGGATAGTTTGGCAGAAACTTATCTAGGTAAAACCACTATTCATTTTGAAGATATTGCAGGTAAAGGCGCCAAACAAATTACCTTTAATCAAATTCCATTGGATAAAGCCGCGCCCTATGCAGCGGAAGATGCTGATATCACCTTACAATTACATAAGGTGTTATGGCAAAAGCTAAGTGTAGAAACTGACCTAGTCAATGTCTTCAAAGAAATTGAACTACCCTTGTCTCCGGTTTTATCAAAAATGGAACAATTCGGCGTACTTATCGACAGCCAAAAACTTGCCCAGCAAAGCCAAGACTTGGCAGTGCGAATTTTAGAGCTAGAAAAAGAAGTACATGAACTTGCTGGTGAAGAATTTAATTTAGGCTCACCAAAACAATTACAAGAAATTCTCTATAAGAAGATGGATTTGCCCGTTTTAAAGAAAACTCCTAAGGGCGCGCCATCAACAGCCGAAGAGGTGCTTCAAGAATTAGCCATCAATTACCCTTTACCCAAATTGTTGATGGAATACCGCGGTTTAAGTAAGTTAAAGAATACTTACACAGATAAATTACCTAAGATGATCAATGCACGTACTGGCCGAGTACACACTTCCTATCATCAAGCCATTGCGGCGACAGGCCGATTGTCTTCTACCGATCCTAATTTACAGAATATCCCTATTAGAACTGAAGAAGGTCGCCGCGTTAGGCAAGCATTTATTGCCAGACCCGGCTATAAGATTGTGGCTGCCGACTATTCACAAATTGAATTACGAATTATGGCGCATTTGTCAGGTGATAAAGGATTGTTAAATGCCTTTGCAACAGGTCAAGATATCCACACAGCTACAGCTTCGGAAGTATTTGATACCCCAATTGAAGACGTCAGTATTGAGCAAAGAAGAAATGCAAAAGCCATTAACTTTGGTCTAATCTACGGTATGTCTGCATTTGGTCTATCCAAGCAGCTAAATATCCCACGTCACGATGCCCAAAAATATATGGACCTATATTTTGAACGTTACCCATTAGTATTAACCTATATGGAAGACACCCGACAAATAGCCAAAGAAAAAGGGTATGTTTCAACAGTATTTGGTAGGAGATTATATTTACCTGAAATTCATGCCAGTAACGGCATGCGCAGAAAAGGAGCAGAACGAGCAGCCATAAATGCACCTATGCAAGGTACTGCAGCAGACATCATCAAAAAAGCTATGTTGGTAGTTGATCAATGGATTGAAACCTTACCTTTCGACGAAGTGCGTATGATAATGCAGGTACATGACGAACTAATTTTTGAAATAAAACAACAAAACTTAGCTGAATATCAAAATAAGATCATCTCATTAATGGAACAAGCTGTGCAGCTTGATGTACCACTTATTGTTGCTGCAGGTGTCGGAGAAAACTGGGACGAAGCGCATTAAGGTCTTATATAATTTAGATAAATGGTCTAATAACAAAACAAACTTGGCTTATTGATAGGTTTTTTAATAGACTTCCGGCCGTAGGGTACAGAGGTCAGATATTTCTAACCTTTGCTTGAACCTCGGCTTTTGCCGAGGTTTTTTTTATTTAAAAATAACCTCTAGTTATTTTGAACTTTATGATTTATTTCCCCTCTTACGTACAGTTTATGTGTGTCTCTATGTGTTTTACCCCATTATTTAATGGGGTTTTTTTTTGCCTAAAATCTTCTAATCTTATTAACGACAAATAAATATGCGTAAATTCCCAATATTTTGCCCAAAATGTAGTTTATTTACGAAAGGTCGAAACTTTTTCGAATTAACACGGTCTGTATTAATAGTTTTTATGTGTGTTCTCATTATTTGGCCCTACCCAATTTGTGTAGGGCTTTTTTTTATCCTTTAGAGATCATTCCTTTCATAGCCATACCAACTATCCAATTTTTGTTCTAAGTTTTCTAATCCAATGCCATTAAGAGACGAAAACACATCCACTGTTACGTCCCCACAAAAAGCCAAGGCAGCTTCTCTGACCATCAACAACTGATTTTTACGCTTTCCTGCTTTTAACTTGTCAGCCTTGGTTAGAAGCGCCAGTACAGGCAAATCTGCAGCAACCGCCCAATGTATTAAGTCTTGATCTAAATCTTTAAAGGGATGACGAATATCCATCAATACGACTAACCCTTTTATACTTTCCCTTTTTTGTAAATATTCACCCAAAGATTTCTGCCATTTTTTCTTTATCGCAATGGGCACTTTTGCATAACCATAACCAGGTAGGTCGATTAATCTACGATTTTCATCTAGTTGAAACACATTGATTAATTGTGTCCTTCCTGGCGTTTTGCTAGTTCTAGCCAAACCTTTTTGCCGAGTTAATTTGTTTAACGCGCTAGACTTCCCTGCATTTGAACGACCTGCAAAGGCAATTTCGATTCCCTCATCAGGTCCTAAGTGTGTAATATCAGGAGCACTGATACTAAATTTTGCTTGACTATAATGACTCACAACTTCTCCTGAAAACTCTGTAAAACTATTGTTATTATACTAATTTTTGTCATTATATCAGGGAAAAGGGTAATCGCTGCGCTCTTTAAAATTAGATAAAAACGCAAGTTATCTAATGAATTCATTTTACTGACGGCGTAAATGTGTAAAATACCCAGTTATTATTTTAATAATAGCCAGCTAATCAAATGCTTAATGAGATAAAGATGAAAAATATAGGTCTGCTAGTCTGTTTGTTTATAGGTTTTAGTGCGAGTGCAGTAGCACAAGGTGATGCTGAAAACGGTAAAGCGATATCTGTTACCTGTGGCGCATGCCATGGAGCAGACGGGAATAGTGTAATAGCTATTAACCCTAAAATTGCTGGTCAGCATGCCAATTATTTAGTTAAGCAACTGCAAGAATTCAAATTGGCCAGTCAAACTGGTGGTAAAGAAGGCAGAAATAATGCTGTGATGAATGGCATGGCAGCAGCATTGTCAGAACAAGACATACTAGACCTTTCGGCTTATTTTTCGAGCCAAGAAGCGACACAAGGTGAAGCCTCAGAAGACGCGGTAATCCAAGGTAATAAACTCTATGTTGGAGGTGATTTACAGCGTGGAATTACTGCATGTATTGCTTGTCATGGGCCAAAAGGAAATGGTACTAGCTTATCTGGATTCCCTGACATAAGCGGCCAGCATTCAGATTATATCGCGGCTCAACTTAAAGCCTTCCGTTCTGGTGACCGTGCTAATTCACTCAATGGCATGATGGCAGATATTGCTAAAAGAATGACCGATAAAGATATTGAGGTAATTTCAAGCTATGTAGCTGGGCTGCATTAATCACAACTTTTCGCGGCTAATGTCTGTTTTAGTAATTAGTCGCGTTTCAAGATTTCGAAAAAAGTTCACTTTTTTGTATATCAATTGTAAATAAGTTGTAAATTTTTATTTATCCTGTATTCTCTCGTGCAAATAAAAACAAAATGGAATTACAAGCTTTTGCTTGTCAAGGAAGTAGCAAGGCAACACTAGTTGTTTTGCATTTTAAAGCCTTACGGGAAAACAGGGACGAAATATAAAGTGTCAGGAAGATCTATAACAATAAAATATCTTCGTTAAAATAAATAAAAAGAGAAGGTAGCACGGATACTAAGTTGTTTAGGATGAACAAACATTGGGAGAAGTGTCAGCTGACACTCTTATCTACGAAAAAGCGATAGTTTGACTATCGCTTTTTTTCTGTCAAAAATTCACTGTTTTAACACCGCTACTAAGGTAGAATCACGGCCATTATAAAGCCCTACACAGGTGATCTATGGCTAGGCAGAAAAAATCTCGTAAAGTTGGTAAAATTGGCGTATCTAAAACGCCGTCAAACGTGCGTAAACCTAATGAAAAACGGGTCAAAAAGCATTTAGGTAAACCCGCAGGCAGCCGTAACAACGAAGCAATTACTGAGAATCAAGGCCCTAAAAAGGTCAATAAAGATCCTCGCCATGGTAGTAAAAAGCCAGTTAGTTTAATTGTGGAATCAAAAACTCAAAAATCAGAACCTAAAAAAGTTAAGTATTTTTCTCCTACTCAAGAACTTGCTGCAATTGAACAAGATACACGTTTAGCTGCACTATTGGATAAAATTGATTTAGGTAAGAAAATTAGCAGAGAAGACCAGCAATTTGTTGATAAAACGTTGGCAAGGCATAAAGTGCTATGTGACCTACTCGGATTAAATGACGAAGCAGAAGAGCCTAAAGAATCGTCTGATGAACTAAACGATCTTTATTCAAAGTTTGAAGCTATTGATATTAATGATTTTAAAGATTAACTAGTAGTGTGTAATTATGAATGTAGTTGTTTTGCTTGTTGCCTTGGTTATTATTGCTTGTCTGGGTTTTTATGCAGGTTCGCTGCTATTTAAACTTAAAAAACAGCAGCAAGTTCGTATTCAAAAGACACAACAAAGAATAGATAACATTTCTCAAAGTATTCAGACTATTGCAAAAGCTATGGAACAACAGCAATGTAATTTGTCTGAAGGTTGTATCAGATTATTCCATCTTTTAGAGGCTTTACCTGTTAAGGATAAGCCGAATTTTTCACAAAAGTTTATTGGACTTTACTCACTTTACGAGCAGGTTAAAGACTTGCCTACTCATGAAGCGAGAAAAACACAAAGCAAAAAAGAAACTAAACAACAAGACTTACAAAGAGAAGAACTGGAAGCCCAGTTGGAATCGCAAGTATTAAAAGACGTTGCAGTGTTGAAAACTTTTAGCGCTTCATTCTAACTACCTAAAGTATAGGTAGTTAGCGCTTTGCATCTTGGCAGCTAACTTCATAACAAAAACAGTCTGTCGTATGGTCATTCACCATACCTACTGCTTGCATAAAGGCGTAACAGATTGTTGTGCCAACAAAAGAAAAGCCCTGTTTCTTAAGGGCTTTTGCCATCTTATCTGATTGTGTCGTTGAAGTAGGAACGACATTTTTTGTAGGCCAAGTATTGATGATGGTTTTACCCTCTACAAACTGCCAGATATAGTCACTAAATGATACACCTGACGCCTCAATTGACAAATAAGCCTTAGCGTTTTTTATAATGGATTGGATTTTTAAACGGTTTCGGACTATTCCCGAATTTTGCATTAAGCGCTCAACATCCTCATCTGTAAGCCTTGAGATTAGCTGTGGGTCAAAATTGAAAAAGGCAGCTTCATAATTGCTTTGTTTCTTTAATATGGTGATCCAACTAAGTCCTGCTTGCTGTCCATCAAGGCACAGTTTTGCAAACAACTCTTGGCTGTCGGTGACAGCCCTCCCCCATACTTGGTCATGATATGTTTGGTAAGTTTTATCTTCACTTACCCAACTACAGCGTATTTTTTCCATTTGATGCCCACTTCTCTATCTAAATGCTGTTTTAATCGCCTTTAAGCCTACATAGAGTCCACGACAAAAGGTATACTTGCCGGCGTTTTTTTAAAATTAATTATTCGACACGCCCTAAGGTGGCAGAGGAAATGCTAGAGAATATGCAAAAGTTTGATTGTAAGACATTTCAGGGACTCATTTTAGCGCTTCAAGATTATTGGGCGCGCCAGGGTTGCGTGATAATCCAACCCTTAGATATGGAAGTAGGTGCGGGTACTTTCCATCCGATGACGTTTCTAAGATCAATAGGCCCAGAGCCAATTAGTAGTGCCTATGTGCAACCTTGTAGACGTCCTACTGATGGTCGCTACGGTGAAAACCCTAATCGACTGCAACACTATTATCAGTTTCAGGTCATGCTTAAACCGTCACCGGACAATATTCAAGAGTTGTATTTGGGTTCATTGAAAGAGCTAGGTTTTGACCCACTTGTTCATGATATTCGATTTGTTGAAGATAACTGGGAATCACCTACATTAGGGGCCTGGGGTCTTGGTTGGGAAGTCTGGTTAAATGGCATGGAAGTGACACAATTCACCTATTTTCAACAAGTAGGTGGTCTTGAGTGCTCACCTGTTACCGGTGAAATAACTTATGGCCTAGAACGGTTGGCTATGTATATTCAAGGTGTAGACAGTATTTACGACCTCGTTTGGACTAATGGGCCAATGGGCACTGTGACTTACGGGGATGTATTCCATCAAAACGAAGTGGAACAGTCTGCTTATAACTTTGAACATGCTGATGTGGATGCCTTATTTGCCACATTTGACCAGTGTGAAAAAGACAGTGAAAAACTCATTGCAGCTAATTTGCCGCTACCGGCATATGAACAAGTGATGAAAGCGTCTCACGCGTTCAATCTTTTGGACGCTAGGCATGCCATTTCAGTAACAGAGCGGCAACGTTATATTTTAAGGGTAAGAACTCTTTCTAAGGCCTGCGCAAAAGTATATTACGAAGCGCGAGAAGCACTTGGCTTTCCAATGTGTAATAAGGAGAAGTAGCCATGCGAACTGATAATCTTTTAATTGAAATCGGCACAGAAGAATTACCACCTAAGTCATTGGCTAAGTTGGCACTAGCATTCAAGGATAATATACAGTCTGCATTTACAGACAACGACCTCACGTTCGACCAGGTTAATTGGTACGCTTCACCACGACGCCTAGCAGTCATAGTGGAAGGTTTATCTGAGTTTCAAGCAGACAAACATGTTGAAAAACGTGGTCCTGCTGTATCCGCAGCATTTGGAGAGGATGGCGAGCCCACCAAAGCCGCTCAAGGATGGGCACGATCTAATGGAATTGAAGTAAGCCAAGCTGAACGTTTAATAACGGAAAAAGGTGAATGGTTATTATTTCAAGCACAAGTCAAAGGACTGCCTATTAGTCAGCTCCTTAGTGATATGGTCGAGAATTCTTTAAAGGCACTGCCTATTCCAAAGCCTATGCGTTGGGGAACAAAATCAACACAGTTTATCCGCCCTATACACACTATCACTATGTTGTATGGTAGCGAACTAATCTCAGGTAAAGTATTAGACGTAGATTCAGCACGTTTGGTAAACGGCCACAGATTCCATACTAACGCCCCATTTGAACTGGACAACGCTGACAACTATTTAAGCCAACTCAAATCGCATTATGTTATTGCAGACTATGGTCATCGCAAAGCAATGATACTCGAACAAATTCAGAACTTAGCGGAACAGGAAAATGCTGTGGCTGACATCAATGAGGACCTGTTAGAAGAGGTGACTTCATTGGTCGAATGGCCAGTTGCGTTAATCGCTAATTTCGAAGAGTCATTTTTGGCGGTACCTAAAGAAGCCCTCATTTACACAATGAAAGATGACCAAAAATACTTTCCCTTACTGGATCTAAATGGTCAGTTAAAATCTAGATTTATTTTTATCACTAATATAGAAAGTAAAGATCCTCAAACTATCATAAGTGGTAACGAAAAAGTCATTCGCCCAAGGTTGGCTGATGCAGAGTTTTTCTTTAACACTGACAAAAAACAATCCTTAGGGTCACGTCTAGAGAGTTTAAAAACCGTATTGTTTCAGAAGCAATTAGGCACCGTTTATGAAAAATCGGAACGTATCGCAGCTATTGCTAAAAATATCGCTACAATGTTAGGCGCAGATCAGCAAGACGCCTATAGAGCGGGTTTGTTATGTAAAACCGACTTGATGACCAATATGGTCATGGAGTTCCCAGACGTTCAGGGTGTAATGGGTATGCATTACGCTAGAGTAGACGGGGAGTCGGAAGCGGTAGCATTAGCGTTAAATGAACAATATATGCCTCGCTTTGCAGGTGACAACCTGCCTACTTCTGAAGTCAGTCTATGTGTCGCCTTAGCAGATAAAATCGATACGCTGGTGGGTATTTTTGGCATTGGTCAAACACCTAAGGGTGATAAGGATCCCTTTGCCTTACGTCGCGCTTCTATTGGCGTATTGCGAATAATAGTAGAGAAAAATTTGCCTTTGGACTTAGTTGACCTAGTAGACGCATCTATCAGTACATTTGGCGATAAGATAAAGACCGACGGCCTGCAAGCCAAAGTAGTTGATTTTGTTCTTGCGCGATTCAAAGCTTGGTATGCGGAGCAAGGCATTGCTACTGGAGTTGTTCAAGCTGTGGCGGCTAACCGCCCTACTCGACCAGCTGATTTTGCAGCAAGAGTTGAAGCGGTAAAGTCCTTTAACACCTTAGAATCAGCTGAAGCACTGGCCGCTGCGAATAAGCGTGTCGCAAATATATTAGCTAAGAACATATTTAAGGAAGAATTGTCTCTTAACAAAGGTTTATTGCTAGAACCTGCTGAAATCGCCTTAGCGGACAGTTTAGAGTCTGTGGAAGCACGTATTCAACCTATGTTGGATAGTTCAGACTATACTAGTGCATTGGTTGTTTTAGCTGAACTTAGACAACCCATTGATGCATTTTTCGAAAATGTTATGGTTATGGCAGAGGATGAATCAATTAAGCGAAATAGATTAACGCTGTTATCTAGGCTTAGAGGATTGTTTTTATGTTGTGCAGATATATCAGTACTAAATTAATTTTAGTATCTGTATTTTAGGGCGTTAAACCAATATGAAGAAAATAGGTTTTGTATCTGTGGCCATTCTAGCTAGTTTATTTAGCGGTTGTGCAACAAATGTTATTGATAGTTTTAGCACAGAACGAAACTATGATGGACTCTATCTTAGGGGTGTTTTTTCTTGGTGGGAAGCCGATGAAAAGTATAAATTAGTAGAGGTGTCGGATCAGGTATATTCAACTTCAATTGAATTAATTGCTGATGGTCAGCCTTATGATTTTAAATTCGCAGATTCGAATTGGACGCCAGGGATGAATTGCGGCTACGCCAATGAATCCGATAGAGTGATTGTGGTTGGGGAGTCTGTCTCCTCTAATTGTGAAACTACAGATGAAAACTATCAGTTTACTCCTACAGAAACTGGTTTGTTCGAATTCACTATAGATTTTAGTGGATTTGGTGCACCTAAAGTGTCCATAGAAAATATAAGTCATTGATTTTTTAATAGAAAAAAGGCCGCTATACTAGCGGCCTTTTTTATTACTTTTAAATAACTATACGTCTAAGTTTGCAACTTTAAGTGCATTCTCTTCAATAAATGCTCTTCTAGGCTCAACGTGGTCACCCATTAAGGTTGTGAAGAGTTGATCGGCACCCACTGCGTCCTCTATTGTTACTTGAAGCATTCTGCGAGTACTAGGGTCCATTGTAGTTTCCCATAACTGACTTGGATTCATCTCCCCTAGCCCTTTATAACGCTGAATATATTGACCCCGTTTAGACTCGGCCATTAGCCAATCTAATGCATCCACAAAACTAGAAACAGATTTAGTTTTATCATTTCGCTGTACATAGCCACCTGATTCAATCATGCCATTTATAGCCTGATTAAGTGATTTAAGACGTTTGTATTCATTAGAGTTTACAAACTCATGGTCAATGCGATACTCGGTATCTATACCGTGTAATCTTATAATAATAACCACAAACCAATTGTTTCTTTCGGCGTTGTGACGAATTTCAAAAGAATAAGTTGCTCCGTCTATTTCATCAAAGGTCAAACCCTTAGTAAATTCTTCTGCGAAGTTAACGAGTTTCTGTTCGTCATTTACATCTTCAGGTTCAAGAGTTGGACTGTATACTAACTTGTTGAGTATCACTGCAGGCATCAGTCGACTGATACGTGCAATCATGGCCACTGTTTCTTGGTATTGCTTTACAAGACTTTCTAATGCCACACCAGAAATTGCAGGAGCGCTCTCGTTAACATGTAATGAAGCATTATCTAAGGCAATGGATGTCAAATACTTAGTTAAAGAATCATCATCTTTTAGATATTGTTCTTGTTTACCCTTTTTAGTTTTATAAAGTGGCGGTTGGGCAATATATATATAACCTCGTTCAATAATCTCTGGCATTTGACGATAGAAAAACGTCAATAGTAATGTACGAATATGTGATCCATCTACATCCGCATCTGTCATGATAATTATGCGATGATAACGTAATTTTTCAGGATTATATTCGTCACGACCTATTCCACAACCTAACGCAGTGATTAAAGTGGCAACCTCTTGAGACGAAAGCATTTTGTCAAAGCGCGCTTTTTCAACGTTTAGGATTTTCCCTTTAAGTGGTAAAATGGCTTGATTCTTACGATTACGCCCCTGCTTAGCAGATCCGCCAGCAGAGTCTCCTTCCACTATATAGAGTTCAGATAAAGCTGGATCTTTCTCTTGGCAATCAGCTAGCTTGCCAGGCAATCCAGCTAAGTCTAACGCACCTTTTCTTCGAGTCATTTCACGTGCTTTTCTTGCTGCGTCTCTGGCTCTTGCAGCATCTATAATTTTTCCAACAATGATTTTACTTTCAGTGGGGTTTTCCATTAAAAATTCATGAAGCCTTTCACCCATAGTGGTTTCTACCGCAGGCCTTACTTCAGAAGAAACTAACTTATCTTTGGTTTGTGATGAGAATTTTGGGTCCGGTACTTTTACTGAAATAATTGCGGTTAATCCTTCTCTGGCATCATCACCGCTTGTAGTTGTTTTTGCTTTTTTAGAAAGACCTTCTTTTTCCATATAGTTGTTAAGGGTACGAGTCAAAGCACCTCTGAAACCAGCTAAATGGCTTCCGCCATCTTTCTGTGGAATATTATTTGTAAAACAAAATACATTTTCTTGATAACTGTCATTCCATTGCATTGCTACTTCAACTGAAATTCCATCATCTCTATGCGAGTCAAAATAGAAAATTTTCTGATGAACTGGGGTTTTATTTTGATTTAGATATTCAATAAAAGCAGTTATCCCACCCTCATATTCAAAACGGTCAGCTTTTCCATCACGTTCGTCTTCAAGAATAATACACACACCAGAGTTTAGGAAAGATAACTCACGTAGTTTCTTAGCTAAAATATCATAGTGAAACTCAACATTTGTAAATGTCTCTTCACTTGGCCAAAAACGCAAGCTTGTTCCCGTCGCTTCTGATTCGCCAATAATAGCTAGAGGTTGTTGTGGCTCACCGTGTTGATACTCTTGTTCGTAAAGTTTGCCACCGCGACGTACTTGTAGCATTAATTTTTTTGATAGTGCATTTACTACAGATACACCTACTCCATGTAATCCACCGGACACTTTATACGAATTATCATCAAATTTACCACCCGCATGTAAAACGGTCATGATAACTTCGGCGGCGGAGACACCTTCTTCTTCGTGTAGTTCTGTAGGAATACCACGACCATCATCTTTTACTGAGACAGACCCATCAATATGTATTTTCACATTAATACTTGAACAATGTCCTGCAAGTGCTTCATCGATAGAGTTATCTACGACTTCAAAAACCATGTGGTGTAATCCGGTACCATCGTCTGTGTCACCAATATACATACCGGGTCTTTTCCTAACAGCATCAAGTCCTTTTAGTACCTTGATACTCGACGAATCATAAATATTTTCTTCTGACATTTAACTAAATCTCCTCTTTCACCTGGCCATGTTCCACGTGAAACACTTTTTTATCGTTATAGTTCTTTAAAAAATCTAGTTGTTTGATATCTATTGCGGTCACAAACAACTGGGTATCTGTAGTGTTTAACCTTGAAATAAACACTTTTCTTTTCTCTTCATCTAATTCGGCTCCTACGTCGTCCAACAAAAATATTGAGCTCTTTGAAGTTTGTTGATGTAGGTATTGTGTCTGCGCAAGCTGCATACCCGCCACTAACATTCTAAGCTGCCCTCTAGACAAAATCTCATGGGCATTAGCCCCTTGAGTTTTAATCCTTAAATCTGCTTTGTGAGGTCCAACACTTAGGAAACCATATTTTTGATCACGTAGGCGATTTTTTAAAACTGATTCTGCTAATGTAGAGCCCTTTTCCCATCCCCTATAATACGAAATTTCGAAGGAAAACTCAGGTAAAAAGTCCTTTAAATTGGCATTAATTAGCTGCATTAGATGATCGTTTAGTAAACATTCTCGATTTGCACTAATTGTTTCCCCTCTCTCACAAAGTAGATCATTCCAATAGCTTAAATTCTGGTCTGGCTGATGTTTTTTATACAACGAATTCAAATGCTTGAGGCTTTTGTTAAAAACCTGAAAGTCTAAATTAAAAGATTGTTCCACGTGAAACAACACCCAATCTAAGTAGCGTCTTCGCAGCTTAGGTGCGCCCAATAACAAATCTGAACTCTGGGGTGTAAATATCTGGATCGGCAAATGACTGGCTAAATCAGTGGCTCGTTTAGATTTCTGGCCGTTAATATTAACGATACAACTATCATCCATTAGTCTACTTATACCGAACTTTTGCTGCTTTTCATTCTCAACAACAGTTGAGCAAAAAACAGTAAACCCCGCCTTTTCATGACTAATCACATTTTTGTGTTTATGGGTTCGAAAGGAACGAGCATATCCCAGATAATGTAAGGCTTCTAAAATAGATGATTTACCACTGCCGTTTTCCCCAAGAAACAAGTTTAAGTTTCCATGGGCTATAAGTGACAAATCATCGATATTTCTAAAATTTTTGATCTGGAGCTTGTCCAGTTTCATAGATAACGCAACTTCGAATAAGAACTAATTACAATCTCATTGGCATTATAACGTAAAGAGCAGAATCATCCTTCGCATCCTCAATTAATGCACTACTATTTGAGTCGGCTAATGTAATTCGCACATCTTCACAGCTCAGTCCGTTCATAACATCAATCAAATAAGCCACATTAAACCCTATCTCTAAACTATCTCCCTGATAATCTACATCTACTATTTCTTCAGCTTCTTCTTGCTCTGGGTTGTTTGCGGTAATTTTAAGTTCGCTATTGGAGAGATTTAAACGCACGCCTCTAAACTTTTCGTTAGATAAAATAGACGCTCTAGAAAACGCATGTTTCAATACGTCTTTACTAGACTCTATCTTCTTATCACCATCTTTTGGCAATACACGCCTATAATCTGGGAAGCGCCCGTCTACCAACTTACTAGTAAATATGAAATCAGTTGAAAAAATCCTAATATGATTTGAACCAACCTGAACTTTGACCAACTTATCATTATCTTCAATCAAACGAAGTATTTCTAACACACCTTTACGGGGGATAATAACTTGGCGATTAGGCAATGTGGCACTAGTATAGTTTAGTCGACACAAGGCCAACCTATGTCCATCAGTTGCAACAGTGCGAATAAGATTATCTTCCGTCTCAAGTGACATACCATTAAGATAATAACGCACATCCTGTTGAGCCATACAAAAATGTGTACTGTCTATAAGCCGTTTTAAATCGGATTGAGGTATCTCAAACTCCAACTCACCCTGCCAGTCCTCAAGATTTGGATAATCATCTGCTGACAACGTAGATAGGCTATATTTACTGCGACCTGATTTAAGTAAAGCTTTATTGGCCTCCACACTAAAATCAATACTACTACCTTCGTTTAACCCTCTACATATATCTAGCAATTTCTTAGCAGGAACAGTAATTTCGCCTTCTACGAATTCCCCACTCAATGTGACATTAGAAATCAGTTCAACCTCTAAATCCGTACCAGTTAACCACAGTGAGTTATCACTAACTTTAATCAATACATTTGATAGTATGGGTAGTGTATGGCGGCGCTCGACTGCGCCAGAAACCAACTGAAGTGGCTGTAAGAAGTTTTCCCTACTGATGCTAAATTTCATCTTTTTACTCGTGAATTTTTATGAAGATAATGTGCGAATCAAGTTCTGATAGTCTTCTTTTATATCATGACTTTCTTCCCTTAGCTGCACTATTTTTCGGCAGGCGTGTAATACAGTAGTATGATCGCGACCACCGAACGCATCACCAATCTCTGGCAAGCTATGGTTAGTTAGTTCTTTAGACAAAGCCATCGCCATTTGCCTAGGTCTGGCAACACTACGACTGCGTCGTTTTGACAAAATGTCTGCCATTTTAATTTTATAATATTCTGCTACGGTTTTTTGAATGTTATCGATCGTGACCAACTTCTCTTGAAGCGCCAAAAGATCACGAAGTGCTTCTCTAACAAAATCAATAGTTATAGGACGACCCGTAAAGTTAGCATTGGCAATCACTCGATTTAATGCGCCCTCAAGCTCTCGGACATTTGACCGCAATCGTTTGGCAATAAAAAACGCCACTTCATCAGGCAAGAATATTTTATTCTCCACCGCCTTGCGCATCAAAATGGCCACTCGAGTTTCTAATTCGGGAGGCTCAATGGCAATGGTTAATCCCCAACCAAATCGTGATTTTAAGCGATCTTCGACACCGACTATCTCTTTTGGATAACGATCTGAAGTCAAGATGATTTGCTGGTTACCTTCTAATAAAGCATTAAAAGTATGAAAAAACTCTTCTTGAGATCGCTCTTTATTAGCAAAAAATTGAATGTCATCAATAAGCAAAGCGTCAACAGAACGGTAATAACGCTTAAATTCTTCAATCGCATTGTTTTGTAGCGCTTTAACCATGTCTTGAACAAAACGCTCAGAATGCATATAAACAACAGTAGCGTTTTTCTTTTTGTCCATAATGCCATTACCAACAGCATGTAATAAATGGGTTTTACCTAAACCCGTACCGCCATAAATAAATAAAGGATTATAAGCGCCACCTGGGTTATCAGCTACTTGTTGAGAGGCAGCTCTTGCCAGTTGGTTCGATTTACCCTCAACAAAATTATCAAACTTATAAGTTAAATTAATATTACTTTTATGGGTTGCCGCGATTGGTAAACTACTTGTTGTATTTGAACCTGCAGCTGAAGGAGTCGGCGAAGTGAAAGGATTATTTTTAATTTGCCCACTTTGTTCAACCGCCATTGGAGCGCTACTTGCGCTAAACTTCATACTGGCATCGATATTGGCTACTTTTACTTCGAAACGCAACTGGGGCACTTTATCCCCACAAAACTCTGCTAATAAATTATTAATTTGTGAAAAATATTTATCTCTCACCCAATCCAAAACAAAACGATTAGGAGCAAAAAGCGTTAAGTAGGGCTCAGCATGCTCGGCCTGAAGAGGTCTTATCCACATACTAAACTGTTGAATAGGTAAATCCTGTTGCAACCTATCAAGACACTGATTCCATATAGACATCAAAAAAAACGACTCCATCCTTATAAACAAAGGTCAAAATAAGGTAAAAAAGGAATTACAAAACAAAAGCGAAAAGTAATAGTTGTAGTAATATTAAGCAGCTAAAAGCCAAACTTAAAACTGACTGTGAATTATCTCGCTAATCACCTTGCTAACGCAACCTACATTTTAAATTAATTTAAAAATAACTTAAAAAAGATTATATCCTATTGTTTTAATAGAACTTTTTATAAACATAGCATTAACAACAAATTGCATGCACCGAAAATTTCAACCCGCATATTTAATGCCAAAAATTCAAATTAAAATAAATAAATCACTGATTAATTAGGCTGCCTGTGGATAAAATGAACATTTCTAATAGTTATCATATTTATAAGAGATTTAAACTTAGCCTTCTATAAATATAGAATGCTTATTACTTAGAGTTATTGATTGACAAGATGCAAAGTGATCTCTATTATTCAGCGTCATTTTTGAGCACGGTGATTATCGCCAAATGGTTATCATATAAATGCTCATTTTGTTTAAACCTTATGTATAGCGGGACTAGGTCATGAAAAGAACTTTTCAACCAAGCAACTTAAAGCGTAAGCGTTCACACGGTTTTCGTGCCCGTATGGCGACTAAAAATGGCCGCAAGGTTATTGCCAATCGTCGTGCTAAAGGCCGTGCGCGTTTATCAGCTTAATTATCCAAGGTGGGTGAAAATCATTTTTCTCGGGAGCTAAGGCTACTTACTCCCACCCACTTTGAATATGTCTTCAGTAATGCAATTCCATCCGTATCACCTCAAATTACCCTATTAGCCAGAGTTAACACTGTAAATAATCCTCGTTTAGGCATCACTTTAGCTAAAAAAAGAGTTAAACATGCACACGATAGAAATAGACTTAAACGTGTCATTCGCGAGAGTTTTCGTTTACAACGTCATTCATTTCCAAATATTGATATAGTGGTAGTAGGTAAAAGTGGATTAGATAAACTTTCGAATCAGGAATTATTTTCTTTGCTGAGTAAATTATGGAAAAAATTAGCGTCGCGCTGCGAAAAATCCCAATCGGTATAATAAAGCTCTATCAAATAGTGCTTTCACCGATGTTAGGGCCTACATGTAGGTTCCATCCTAGTTGCTCATATTACGCAATTGACGCTATTACTAAACACGGATTGATAAAAGGTTGTTGGTTATCTACCAAACGCATACTAAAATGCCATCCACTCAATGATGGTGGTTATGATCCCGTGCCAGAAAAAAAGAAAAATAAGTAATGATTTTAATAATTATGCCCTCATAAATAAGCAGGTCATAAGTAAAACAGTAACATCGCCGTGGTTTAATGTTTTGACATGAATAAGTCACACACATAATAAATAGTTAATTAGAGTATTTTATGGAATCCCAACGCAGTTTTTTATTGATTGGCCTCGCTATGGTCGGCTTTTTATTATGGCAACAATGGCAATTAGATTACGGTCCTAAGCCAGTTGCCCCAGAAGTAACTTCTGAACAAAGTAATACTGAACTAGATATGCCTAGTGCCGAAGATGTACCCGTTGTTTCGATTGATGGGCAAACCTTAGTCCCTAAATCCACTCAAGGTGGGAAAATCATATCAGTCATTACCGACACCCTTATTCTTAGTATTGATACGAAGGGTGGTGATGTTGTTGCAGCCAATCTCGCTAAATTTCCAGTTGAACAAAACTCTACAGAGTCATATAGCATATTAAGACCCAGTGGAGACGCATTACATATAGCGCAAAGTGGCTTAATTGGTCCTGATGGCACGGATAGTAAAGGTCGTCCCACTTACACCACGACGCAAGATAGCTATACACTTGAAGGCGACACACTCACCGTCCCTCTAGAATTAATAACACCTCAAGGTATACAAGTTACTAAAAATTTCGTGTTTACCCGAGGTAGCCATAAAATAGATGTAATTTATAACGTTAAAAACAACACAAGCAATCCCAAAAGCGTCATTCCATTCGGACAACTTAAACAGAGCATGCTAGGTGAAAGCGGCAGTATGTTTATGCCTGTTTATCGCGGTGGCGCCTATTCAACTGAAGAAGACAAATACGAAAAATTTGCTTTTGATGACATGACTGATAACAATCTTCGAGAAACTACCAAAGCCGGTTGGGCAGCAATGATAGAACACTACTTCGTGTCTGCATGGGTGCCACCACAAGACCAAACCAACAAGTTATTCAGTGTAATCAAACAAAATACCAATGCAGTAATTGGCTTTACAGGTGAAACAGTTGTAATCCAACCTGGTGAAACAGCAGATATCACTAATATTTTATACCTAGGTCCAAAAGACCAAGACACATTAGCGGGTATCGCCAGAGGTCTTGATTTAACTGTAGATTATGGCTTCTTATTCATGATATCTCAGCCACTTTTCTCATTCCTGCAATTTATTCAGAGTCTAGTTGGTAACTGGGGATTTTCTATCATCCTTATTACCATAGTCGTTAAAGGGGCAATGTATCCCCTGACCAAAAAACAATATGAATCTATGGCAAAGATGCGTGCATTAAAACCTAAAATGGATGCACTAAAAGAACGTTATGGTGATGACAAACAAAAAATGCAAAAAGCCATGATGGAAATGTATAAGAAGGATAAGGTAAACCCTATGGGTGGCTGTTTCCCTCTTCTGCTTCAAATGCCAATTTTCTTAGCTTTGTATTGGGTACTATTAGAAAGTGTTGAATTAAGACACGCCGATTTTATCTTCTGGATCACCGATTTAAGCGCCAAAGACCCCTTCTTTGTATTGCCTATCTTAACCGGCGCCAGTATGTATCTATTACAAAAACTACAACCTATGACCATGACTGACCCTATGCAGCAAAAAATCATGCAGTTTATGCCGGTAGCCATGAGTTTGTTCTTCTTTATATTCCCAGCAGGTTTAGTACTTTACTGGTTGATAAGTAACATTATTACTTTGATTCAAGCTAAAATAATCTACGCTTCAATGGAAAAACGTGGCTTAAAGACCAAGTAAATTCAACACTTTATTTTAAAGCCCGTTTTATGCTTAATTAAGCTATAAAACGGGCTTTTTTGTAAATACAATAAATAGACATCCTCTAGAAAGTATAGGAATCCATATGCCATCATTAGATATAGTTTCAGAAATTGATTTACCCGAATTACTTAATGCTGTCGACAACGCCAATAGGGAATTAAGCACCCGTTTTGATTTTAGAGGCGTCGAAGCAAGTTTCGAGTTAAAAGATACAATAGTCACTATGACCGCTGACAATGATTTCCAACTCAAACAGATGCTCGATATTCTAAGAGGCACCTGTGTAAAACGTAATGTAGACACTGCGGCCTTTGAAGAAAAAGACGTACAGCACATAGGTAAAATTTACAAACAAGCCATAGCCTTTAAACAAGGTATCGAACAGCCCGTAGCCAAAAAGCTGATTAAACTAATCAAAGATGCAAAACTAAAAGTGCAAGCGCAAATTCAAGGAGAACAAGTACGAGTCACAGGTAAAAAACGCGACGATTTGCAACAAGTTATGGCATTGGCAAGAGAAGCTGATTTAGAACAGCCACTACAATTTACTAACTTTAGAGACTAACTAATTATATGACAGCTACTGGATTATCATCTCAACAAGATACTATTGTTGCTCAAGCTACTGCCCCTGGTCGAGGTGGTGTCGGGATAATCCGAATTTCTGGTAATCTAGCTAGTACTGTTGCGCAAATAATATTAGGTAAATTACCGGAAGTACGAAAAGCGGAATATTTACCTTTCTCTGATAACAACAATATCCTTATAGACCAAGGAATAGCACTATTTTTTAAAGCCCCAAACTCCTTTACCGGTGAAGATGTTCTTGAGCTACAAGGTCATGGTGGGCAAGTCGTGTTAGACATGTTGCTGAATGCTATTTTAAAAATACCCGAGTTACGCATTGCTCGACCCGGCGAATTTAGTGAGCGGGCTTTCTTAAATGACAAACTAGACTTGGCCCAAGCTGAAGCCATAGCTGACCTCATTGATGCCAGTTCTGAACAGGCAGCAAAAGGGGCGTTACGATCATTACAAGGCGCGTTTTCGCAACATATTCATTCATTAGTTGAGCAAGTGATTCACTTGCGTATGTATGTCGAAGCCGCTATCGATTTCCCCGATGAAGAAATCGATTTTTTAAGTGATGGAAAAATTCAAAAAGACTTAGAAAATATTATCCACTCCTTTGAAAGTTTGCGACAACAAACCAAACAAGGTGCCCTACTAAGAGAGGGTATGCGAGTCGTTATTGCTGGAAAACCTAACGCCGGTAAATCCAGTTTACTGAATGCCTTGGCAGGAAAAGATGCAGCTATAGTCACAGATATTGCTGGCACTACCCGTGATGTACTCAAAGAACATATCCATATTGATGGTATGCCATTACATATAATTGATACAGCGGGCTTAAGGGATAGCCCAGACAAAGTCGAAAAAATAGGTATAGAACGCGCCTGGCAAGAAATTCGCCAAGCCGATCGTGTGTTATTTATGTTGGACAGTACTGAGTCTGCAGAAACCCACCCCGAAAAAATTTGGCCAGAGTTTTATCATCAACTTCCCCAAAATATTGGTCTTAGTGTGATCCGCAATAAAATAGACCTATCAAATGAAACTATTGGTTTTGATGATAGCGGCGATTACCCCGTTATTTCGCTATCCGCTAGCAATGAACTTGGACTCAACTTATTAACTGAACACCTAAAAGATTGTATGGGTTTTAATGCAAGCTCTGAAGGTCAGTTTATAGCGCGTAGACGTCATTTAGATGCCATAGACAGAGCTGCAGAACACTTATATTTAGGAAAACACCAACTAGAAGATAACCTTGCTGGTGAATTACTTGCCGAGGAATTACGAATTACTCAGCAACACCTAAATGAAATCACTGGTGAGTTCAGCTCAGACGACTTACTCACCAAAATATTTTCTTCTTTTTGCATTGGTAAATAGTAAAATTAGGTAGCCTTTAAATATCGAATTAGGCGTGGTGATCTATTAGCCACAATGTACAATGTTAAAAACATCAGAAACTAAATAGTAAATTAATGGCTAAGTTTGAAATTATAGTTGGCAGTGTTCTTGGTGCAAGTGAATATGTCGCAGACGCACTTCAAGAAACCCTATTAAGCCAAACACATAGCGTAGCTGTACATTTGACCCCTGAGTTAAATAACTTAGATCAAAGTGCTACTTGGCTAATTTGTACGTCTACACATGGTGCCGGTGACTTACCAGACAACATCCAAGCTTTTGCTGAACAATTAAAAACCTTAAATTTATCCAAAGTGACGTTTTTAGTTATTGGTTTAGGTGATAGCAGTTACGACACTTATTGTTACGGCTCCATTCAGATGGAAAATATTTTGCTAAATGCAGGCGCAAAACTTCTATGCCCTGCCCTGCATATTGACGTACTCAATCATCCTATACCTGAGGATGTAGCTGTTGAATGGCTTCAAAGTTGGCTAAATACCCATGAACAATCGGCATAATCTCTCAAAGTACCTGTATGCAATTTAACCAAGCAGAACAAACAGCCCTACTGCAAGCTTTGAGTAATGACGCACGTACATTGTATATACTCGGTATAAAACCCACGGTAAACGAATCTACTGGCACAACAACACCATTAAACTACAAATCATTGTTATCCCTTTTAAATGCCAAAGAAGAAAAATTTACTTTGGGGCGACAGGTCAATAGCTTAATTAAAGAGCTATTAAGTGTGGGTTTAGTCAATTTTCAAAGCGAAGTCGAACTGAATCATAGTTTTAACGGTAAAACGCTTGCACTACCATTGACCACCATGAAAGTTGATGAATATTCAAAGTTACACCTAAATTGGCATAAAATGCATCTTGATTGGTTACCTAATCAAAAATTGTTGGGTGATTTAGCAAAACTACTGGGCATTATCGATTATGATTATAATAGTAGTGAGTTAGGTGATTTTATTGCCTATTGGTTGGGTCGGCCGGAATCACAATTTAGCGAGTATCAATGGACCCAAAAATTTGTATTTAACCTAAAGAAAATACGCTTAGCTCATGGTTTTAAAAATGTACAAAAAGTGGGTCAACAAGTCGTGCAAACTAAAGCAGGTATTTTAGCTGACGACAATGCTAAAAATTTAGTGGCCAAATATAGTAAAACTAAAACATAGTAAAAAGACACAAAGTAAGTTTCATATTTATCAATCGGAATAATATAACTCGTGGACAGCATTAAAGATAAAATTCAAAGACTAGGTAAAGCACTAGGTCGTCAATATGTTCCTGAAAAATATACCCAATATTCCGACTTAAGATCTGAATATGAGGCTTTAGCCAATCGTGACGTAAAACAGCTACAACGAGAAGGTAAAAAACAACGTATCCAAGATATTCAGGGGCGCTCAGAACTGAATCCAAAATGGACCTTTGCCAACTTAATTGAAGACAGCCATGATGTAATTGAAGCGGTCAGTATTGCCAAGTCTTTTATCGCAGCTCATGAAGATATGAATTGGCGAAAAAGCGGTGCACACATGATGATTTTTTACGGTGACTACGGCCGTGGCAAATCCCATACTGCCGGTGCTATTGCTCATGAACTCATTGAACAATATGAAATCTCCGTTTTATACAGACAATTATCTACCATCCTAGAAATGCGTTTCTTTTCTTATGATTACAATGCCCAAGATAATGTTGGCCAAAAATTCCGTGAAATAAATCAAGAATTACTGGATGTAGATTTATTGATACTTGATGAAGTATGCGTAAATGAGAGTGTTTTAAAGAAAAATGCCCAAAGTTGGCTGGGTAATGTTTTAAGACAAAGGCTAGCAAATAATAAAAACTGTATCATGATCACTAATCACAATCTTGCTGAGCTAGAAAACGCTTTAGGTCGCTATTGTTTTGAATCAATCAAAGAATACGATACCTACAAAGTAAAGTTCTCGGGTCCAAGCAGACGTAAAGAAATAATTCCCACTCAACCTGAACCACAACAGGTTCAATCTACATCTGGTTATCGTCCGAACCAGGTTAAATAAATACCACCTATCAAAAATATCGGGTTTAAACTTTTTACTGATTAAACGCGTCTCATCCTTTGTTAACTGAATTAGACTCAACAGATTCTAAACACAAAGGATTTTAAAATGAAAATAACTATCAAACCGGCTACCTACCTAAGCGCAGTAGTCCTTTATTTTATTCTGTTTTACTCCACATCTCTTTTTGCAAAAACCTTTAGCGACACATTTAATGTCAATTTGGGTGGCCAATTAAACGTACAAACCGATACTGGCTCTATAAGAGTCGCCACTCATGATGAAACCACCATAGAATTACGCGTTAAAATTGAAAACAGGCAGGGCGATGAATTTGCATACCGCCATGAATTAATTGATGGCAACTTAACCATTATTGGTGAAATTGAGCACAAAAAAGGCTGGGTAAAAAACCTTAAAGTCGAATTTGATCTGCTGATCCCCAAACACTACAACGTAAAATTAAATACTTCGGGTGGCTCTTTAGCTATCGAAGATTTAGTTGGTGAGCTCAGTGCTAACACTTCTGGCGGTTCTATTAAAGTAGGAAACATAGTAGGCGATATTAAATTACGTACTTCAGGCGGTTCAATCACTACAGATAATATAAGCGGTAATATTGATGCTCATACATCAGGTGGAAGCATCAATGTGACTATCGATAAGCAATTAACAAAAAATGCCAAACTGACTACATCGGGAGGCTCAATCACCGCCCATCTCATATCTGATATTCACCTAGATATATATGCATCTACCAGTGGAGGACGAGTGAAAAGTGATTTTGAAATAGATGGCAAGCTAAAAAAAAGGTCGGTTAAAGGATCAATAAATGGTGGAGGTCCAAAATTGACCTTAAAAACCAGCGGCGGCAGTATAAAGATCAAGGAAATATAGTTTCTTTTGATCTTTCCTTTATAAATCAGGATCTAACTGTGAATTTACTGATTTTTGATCACAAGTTACACACAGTTAGATCAAAAGATGTGCTTCCTTGTGGGCAGTTTTATGTATAACTCATGTAAAACTACTTTATATCCACTTAATATAATTTCGAGAAACACCGCCTGTGGATAAAAGCACTGGTTGTACCCACCTTATACCCCTTTGATCAACCTTTATTCACATAGTTACCTTGGCTCTAAATAATTGATCTAAATAGGAAATAGTGAGTTACTAACAGAAAACACCGTGCTTAATAATAGTAATAATAAACAAAGATCTAGAAGATCCTATAAAGATTAAAGAGATCAAAAAACAATTATTGAATAGTTTTTAAGCATTTTACTTAAGCTCATTTCCAGATAGAATGTGCGCCCCATTTTAGACTGGGGTATTGATCATTTAGCTTTTGAGGAAAATCATGTTTTATCAGCAACATTTTGATGTCATCGTTGTCGGTGGTGGCCACGCAGGAACAGAAGCCGCATTAGCCGCTGCACGCATGGGCGCAAGTACTCTTTTGCTAACACACAATATTGAAACCCTAGGGCAAATGTCCTGTAATCCCGCTATTGGTGGTATTGGTAAAGGTCATCTGGTTAAAGAAATAGATGCCTTAGGTGGTGCTATGGCGATGGCAATCGACAAAGCAGGCATTCAATTTAGAACCTTAAATTCGAGTAAAGGACCAGCCGTTCGAGCCACACGCGCTCAAGCTGACAGATCCTTGTACCGAAATGAAATTCGAAAAATTATCGAAAATCAAGAAAACCTCACCTTATTTCAACAATCCTGCGATGATCTGATCGTTGAACAAGATCGCGTTGTTGGTGTGGTGACACAAATGGGTCTCAAATTCCATGCTAAGAGCGTTGTTATCACCGTAGGCACGTTTTTAGGTGGCACCATACATATTGGCATGGAAAACTATAAAGGAGGCCGTGCTGGCGATCCTCCTTCGATCGCACTGGCAGATCGTTTACGTGCTTTGCCTTTTCGAGTTGATCGCTTAAAAACCGGTACACCTGCCAGATTAGATGCCCGAACTCTTAATTTCGATGTAATGCAAAAACAACATGGTGATACACCTGTACCAGTATTTTCATTTATGGGAAAAGCCAGTGACCATCCGCAACAGATCCCCTGTTACGTGACCCACACAAATGAAAAAACTCACGAAATTATTCGTGGTGGATTAGATAGATCGCCTATGTATACTGGGGTTATCGAAGGTATTGGACCAAGATATTGCCCTTCAATTGAAGATAAAATTCATCGTTTTGCCGATAAAAATTCCCATCAAATTTTTGTAGAGCCAGAAGGATTAAACAGTATTGAAGTGTACCCAAATGGTATATCAACCAGTTTACCCTTTGACGTTCAAATGAACTTTGTGCGTTCCATAGTAGGCTTTGAAAATGCACATATTGTGCGTCCCGGTTATGCGATCGAATATGATTTTTTCGATCCTCGGGATCTTAAACAAACCTTAGAAACTAAATTTATCAATGGATTATTTTTTGCTGGACAAATAAACGGCACAACCGGTTATGAAGAAGCGGGCGCTCAAGGTTTAATAGCGGGTGCAAATGCAGCCTTACAGGTGCAACAAAAAGATGAATTTATATTACGCCGTGATGAAGCTTACATGGGGGTATTGATAGACGATTTAGCCACTATGGGCACCAAAGAGCCCTATCGTATGTTTACCAGCCGCGCTGAATATCGTTTATTGTTACGTGAAGACAATGCAGATATTCGATTGACTGCCAAAGGTTATGAAATGGGGTTAGTTGATGAATCAAGATGGAAAGCTTTTAATCAAAAATTAGAAGCCATTGAATTGGAGAGACAAAGGCTAAAATCAACCTGGATTTACCCAAGTCACGAATCAACTAAAGCCTTAAATCTTTTATTGAAAAATCCAGTCACTAAAGAAAATACTTTAGAAGATTTGATCCGTCGTCCAGAAATGACTTATCAAACTTTGATGCAGATCGAGTCTTTTGGACCTGAAATTCAGGACAAACAAGCTGCGGAACAAGTTGAGATCCAAATTAAATATGCTGGATACATAGAACGCCAAAAAGATGAAATTGCTAAAACGTTACGGAATGAAAATACTTTAATACCAATGGATTTTGATTTTAGTCAGATATCAGGTCTCAGCAATGAAGTGGTTGCCAAGTTAACCGATACTCGTCCAGAAACCATTGGTAAAGCGGGAAGAATATCAGGCATCACGCCTGCTGCTGTCTCTTTGCTGTTGGTTTATTTAAAAAAACATGGGTTGTTGGTAGGGTCCAGTACAGATCAAAATAAAGTGTCTGCATGATGAGTGAACAAACTTTATTAGAAAACGAGTTATTAGACATATTAAAAAGTAGTCTGAAAAATTGTGAACTTGCAGTGACTGAACCACAGCAACAACAACTTATTCGATATGTATTAATGATGCATAAATGGAATAAAACCTATAATTTAACCTCTGTTCGAGCACCACAACAAATGGTGCTTAAGCACATTGTTGATTCTATAGTGGTTGCTCCTTTCTTGGATAAAACTCATTATATTGATGTAGGTACAGGCCCCGGACTTCCGGGTATTCCACTGGCTATAATGTGCCCTACTAAACACTTTATTTTGTTAGACAGTTTAGGAAAACGGGTACGTTTTATGAAGCAGGTAGCCTACGAATTAAAAATAGACAATATTCAACCTGTGCAATCAAGAGTTGAAGATTTTGTTCCTAGCGTAGAAATTGATGGAGTATTGAGCAGAGCTTTTGCTTCGTTAAAAGATATGTTGCACTGGTGCCAACATCTGGTAGATTCTCACGGTGTTTTTCTTGCATTGAAGGGACAACTTCCAACAGAAGAATTACAGGAGTTACCTTTAGGATTTACTTTACAAGAAACAATTAAGTTAGACGTACCTGGTCTTGAAGGTGAACGTCATATTGTCAAAATTAAAAAACAATCAGTTGGTTAGAAGTTATTTCCCAGACATTTAAAAATAAATGTCTTTTCTACACTGGTCTTCTAAATAAATTAAGTGGACGATTATTTTGGGCAAAATCATTGCAATTGCTAATCAAAAAGGTGGAGTGGGCAAAACCACAACTGCTGTTAATGTAGCAGCATCAATGGCAGCCACAAAACGCAAAGTATTATTAATTGATCTCGACCCACAGGGTAACGCAACCATGGGTAGTGGCGTTGACAAGTACAACGTCGACAACACCTGTTATGAATTATTGATCGAAGAAAAACCCATAGATCAAGTATTGATCAAAGAAACGTCCGGCAAATATGACCTTATCGCAGGCAACAGTGATATCACTGCCGCCGAGATTAAATTAATGGAAGTATTTGCGCGTGAAGTAAGACTGCGCAATGCATTAGCGCCGGTTAAAAATTATTACGATTATATATTTATTGATTGTCCACCTTCGTTAAACCAACTAACAGTCAATGCAATGGCCGCTGCTGATTCAGTATTAGTCCCTATGCAATGTGAATATTATGCTCTCGAGGGACTCACAGCTTTGATGGATACTATTAAGAAGCTCGCATCTGTGGTTAATCCACAATTAAAAATTGAAGGTGTATTGCGTACTATGTACGATCCCAGAAATAGACTTGCTAATGATGTCTCAGAGCAACTTAAGCGACATTTTGGTGATCAAGTATACAGAACTGTCATTCCCAGAAATGTACGATTAGCTGAGGCGCCTAGTTTTGGAACACCCGCCATGTATTATGATAAATCATCTACAGGTGCCAAAGCCTATTTAGCTTTAGCGGGTGAAATACTAAGACGCAGTAAAGCAAATCAATTACCTAAATAAAATTACTGTAAATAATAAAATTGAAAGAGAAAACTGAGGACAACATGTCGGCTAAAAAAAGAGGTTTAGGTAGAGGACTAGACGCGTTATTGGCAACTAGCCAAACAGGAAAAAGTTCTGATTCAGAGATACCTGAACAAGAAAGTGAGTTACAAAAACTCCCTGTTGAATTTTTACAACCAGGTAAATATCAACCTCGAAATGATATGTCCTCAGAAGCCCTCGAAGATTTAGCCTCATCAATTCGTTCACAAGGCATTATTCAACCCATAGTAGTACGTCGATTATCTGAAGATAAATATGAAATAATCGCTGGTGAAAGACGTTGGCGCGCTTCCCAAATAGCCCAATTGGATGTTATTCCATGCTTAATAAAAGATGTACCTGATGAATCAGCTGTCGCTATTGCTTTAATTGAAAATATTCAACGTGAAGATCTGAATGCGATGGAAGAAGCACAAGCCCTTGATCGCCTAATGGTTGAATTTGAGCTTACTCATCAAGAAGTGGCTACCGCAGTCGGCAAATCCAGAACTACAGTGACTAATTTACTGCGTTTAAACAACCTAAATGATGATGTAAAATTATTGCTAGAACATGGTGATATTGAAATGGGGCACGCTAGAGCTTTATTAGCACTAGAAGGCGATGCCCAAAACGAAGCAGCGCAAACTGTTTCAGGTAAGGGTTTAACAGTACGTGACACTGAAAACTTAGTACGCCGATTATTAGAGCCTGCTAAAGAAAAAGCAGTGGTTAAAGAAGATCCTGACGTGCAACGTTTACAAACTGAATTATCTGAAAACCTTGGTGCACCAGTGAGCATTGCTCACAATGCCAAAGGAAAAGGCAAATTAGTCATAAACTTTTCCAGTCTTGACCAGCTCGATGGGATCCTAGGACATATTAAATAGTTTTAATAAAGATACAAAATGTTAAGTATAATGACTCCCTATTTTGTGATCTTTACAATCTATGTTGAACTTAGGTGCAATAGCTCACTATTTAAAATACCTAGAATCCATTATCCCTATAAAAATAAAGGGTTTATGGGAATGTCCATATTAGTGCTTTTGTGCACCAAACTAGACTTTAGTATTGTAAATCAGCGCCATTAAAGTATACTTTTGGCGCTTTTTGTTAGGGTTTAAATATATCGAGGGTTCAATTGGCAACAAGCTTGGCCCAAGAAGGTCGTCAGTTAGCTAAAAAAGTGCTTTTTTATCAAAGCCTGATTGCCGTTGTGTTAGCCTTTATTTTTACTTTTTATTATGGAAAAAATTCAGGTATATCAGCGCTTTATGGTGGTTTGATATGTGTATTACCTGGGATGATATTTGCCTTCTTAGCGTTTAGATATGCCGGTGCTAACCAAAATAAGTTAGTAGTGCGGAGTTTTAACAAAGGAAGCAAACTTAAATTTATTTTTACGATAGTGTTGTTTGTACTGGTTTATAAATGGTCAAACTTACAACCCTTACCGCTGTTAGTCAGCTATGTCGTAACCTTAATGGCTCAATGGCCAATAATAATTTTAGTCAGTCGCGTTAATCGTTGATATAGGTTAACGAGACCGAATACAGATTTTTAACTTTAAAATTGTGGATGATAAAATGGCAGATACTGGTGGCGAACAAACCATTAGCAGTTACATTCAGCACCACTTAACTAATGCAACAGTAGGTGAAGGTTTTTGGACTTTCCATATTGATACATTGGCTTGGTCGATTGTGTTGGGGTTTGTGTTTATTTTGAGTTTTCGTGCAGTTGCTAAAAAGGCAACTACGGGTGTACCTGGAAAGTGGCAGGCTTGCGTCGAAATTATAGTCGACTTTGTTAACGATACTGTTAAGAGCACCTACCATGGTAAAAGTGCGTTAATCGCACCATTAGCACTGACTATCTTTGTATGGGTTTTGTTGATGAACTTGATGGATTTAATTCCTGTCGATTTCTTACCTTGGTTTGCTGGTCAAATTGGCTATTACGGCTTTGGTGTAGATCCTCACGACGTTTATATGAAAGTCGTACCTACTACTGATGTGAATATGACTTTTGCGTTATCTATCGGCGTATTTGTGCTGATGATTTTCTATTCTATTAAGATAAAAGGCGTAGGCGGATTTTTAAAAGAGTTATATGCTCATCCGTTTAACACCCCTTGGTTATACTGGTTCAACTTTCTTCTTGAAGTTGTGGCGTTGTTGGCTAAGCCGTTGTCATTGTCGTTACGTTTGTTTGGTAACTTATATGCTGGTGAACTTATCTTTATTTTGATTGCAGGCACCATGGGATTATGGCAGTTACCTATACATTTCATTTGGGCCGCATTCCACTTGTTGATTATTCCATTGCAGGCTTTCATATTCATGATGTTAACTATCGTGTATCTGAGCTTGGCGAGTGAAGAACACTAAATTTTCTGGAAAAATTTAGAACGGCTTTAGCCGGCCCGCAGGGTGAAGGGCAGGAAGCACGGAATACTAACTATTCTGGAAAGAATTACACAGCAGTTAGCTGTCCCATTATGGGTAGGCAGGAAGCCTTAAATACAATTTTACTATTTTTTATTTTTTTAATTTTAACTTAAACACAAAGGTGAAAATCTATGGAAATCTTAGGTAATCTATATATCGCAGTTGGTATTTTGATTGGTCTATGTGCATTGGGACCAGCGATTGGTTTCGGTCTTTTAGGTGGTAAATTTCTTGAGTCGGCAGCACGCCAACCTGAGCTTGCAGCTACTCTTCAAGTCAAAATGTTTATCGTAGCGGGTCTTATTGATGCTATCGCGATGATCGGTGTTGCGATCGCTCTTTATATGTTGTTCGTACTTGGTGCTCAATAGTAGTTTACTATTCCTTTCAACGAACTATTAAAGAGGAGTATCGGTCTTGAACATCAATGCCACTCTATTTGGTGAATTAATAGCATTTATATTCTTTGTGTGGTTTTGCATGAAGTATGTATGGCCGCCTATTATCGGCGCTATTGAAGAACGCCAACAAAAAATTGCTGATGGTTTAGCTGCGTCTGAACGAGGTGAGAAAGACCTTGAACTAGCACAAGCTAAAGCCACTGATCAGCTTAAAGAAGCGAAAGCTCAAGCAGCAGATATCATCGAGCAAGCCAAAAAGCGTGGGTCAGCAATTGTTGACGAAGAAACGCAACGTGGCCATTCCGAGCGTGAAAAAATTATCGCTCAGGGATACTCAGAGGTCGAAGCAGAACGAAACCGTACAAAAGAAGAGTTGCGCCAACAAGTCGCAGTTTTAGCTATTGCCGGTGCTGAAAAGATCCTTGAACGTGAAATTGATGCTGCGGCACAAAGTGACATAGTTGCAAAACTTGTCGCTGAACTATAAGGGAGTATGAGCTATGTCTGAATGGACTACTATCGCTCGCCCTTACGCCCAAGCTGCGTTCGATTACGCGGTCGAGAACAAGATCGTTACACAGTGGCAAGAAATGCTGCTGTTTGCTGCTGAAGTATCTAAAAATGAAACAGTTAAATCTTTATTAACTGGTTCAGTAGCAGCAGAAAAACTCGCCGATATTTTTAATGGCGTGTGTGGCGAACAACTCGACCAACAGGGTCAAAATCTTGTAAAGGTTTTGGCTGAAAATAGACGTCTACAAGCGTTTTCTGAAATTTCTGTATTGTTTAATCAGCTTAAAGCTGATTTTGAAAAAGAGATTGATGTTGATATTACTTCAGCAGTCAAACTTAATAAAAAGCAACAAACGGACCTCAGTAAGTCTCTTGAAAAACGTCTGGCACGAAAAGTTAAGCTAAATTGTAGCGTGGATCCTGAACTGGTTGCTGGTGTGCTTATTAAAGCCGGCGACACAGTAATTGATGGTTCACTTCGAAGTAAATTAAACCGTCTATCAGACGCGTTACAAGCATAACGGGGAAAAGAGCATGCAACTGAATTCCACTGAAATTGCAGAACTAATCAAACAACGTATTGAGAAGTTCGAAGTAGTAAGTGAAGCTCGAAATGAAGGAACTATTGTTGGTGTAACCGACGGTATTATCCGTATCCATGGCCTTGCGGACGTAATGCAAGGTGAAATGATTGAGCTTCCAGGTAGTCGTTACGCTATCGCATTGAACTTAGAGCGTGACTCTGTAGGTGCGGTAGTTATGGGTCCTTACGCTGACTTACAAGAAGGCGTAAAAGTAAAATCTTCTGGACGTATCTTAGAAGTACCAGTAGGTCGTAGCCTACTTGGTCGTGTTGTTAACACACTAGGTGCTCCTATCGATGGCAAAGGCGCTATTGATGCTGATGGTTTTGAACCTATAGAAAAAATTGCACCGGGCGTTATCGAACGTCAATCGGTCGACCAACCTATTCAAACTGGTTATAAATCAGTTGATGCCATGATCCCAGTAGGTCGTGGACAACGTGAATTGGTTATCGGTGACCGTCAAACCGGTAAAACTGCTTTAGCCATTGATGCCATCATCAATCAAAAAGATTCTGGTGTTAAATGTGTATATGTAGCGATTGGCCAAAAAGCCTCAACTATCGCAAACGTTGTACGTAAATTAGAAGAGCACGGCGCTATGGGTCACACCATAGTAGTAGCTGCTTCTGCATCTGAATCAGCAGCATTACAATACTTGGCACCTTACTCTGGTTGTACCATGGGTGAGTACTTCCGTGACCGCGGTGAAGATGCGTTGATCGTATATGATGACTTGTCTAAGCAAGCCGTTGCGTATCGTCAAATTTCACTATTGTTACGTCGTCCGCCAGGTCGTGAAGCGTATCCTGGAGATGTTTTCTATCTTCACTCGCGTCTTCTAGAACGTGCTGCACGTGTAAATGATAAATATGTTGAGCGTTACACTAAAGGTGAAGTAACAGGTAAAACAGGTTCATTGACTGCCTTACCTATTATTGAAACCCAAGCAGGTGACGTATCAGCTTTTGTACCTACTAACGTAATTTCAATTACCGATGGTCAAATCTTCCTTGAGACTGATTTGTTCAACGCTGGTATCCGTCCTGCGGTTAACGCCGGTATTTCGGTTTCTCGTGTTGGTGGTGCAGCGCAAACTAAAATCATCAAGAAGTTAGGTGGCGGTATCCGTCTAGCCCTAGCTCAGTATCGTGAATTGGCGGCGTTTTCGCAGTTTGCTTCTGACCTTGATGACGCCACACGTGCTCAACTAGAGCATGGTGAGCGTGTAATGGAATTAATGAAGCAAAACCAATACGCACCACTTTCGGTTGCGGATATGGGTGTTTCATTGTTTGCTGTTGAGAAAGGTCACTTAAAAGGTGTTGAACTAGATAAAATTCTAGATTTTGAAGCCTCTTTACACTCTTTTATGAACAGTGAATATAGCGAGCTGATGAACACTATCAACGCTACAGGTAATTTCGACAAAGAGATTGAAGCCACCCTCAATGAAGCTTTAGATAAATTTAAAGCAACACAAACGTGGTAATCAATTAGACCACTACCTTTGTAGTGGTCACTATGTTGAATAATCGGAGATAGAGTTTATGGCTAGCGGTAAAGAGATAAAAGGTAAGATCGGCAGTATTAAAAATACGCAGAAGATTACCAGCGCTATGGAAATGGTTGCAGCGTCTAAAATGAAAAAGGCGCAAGATCGTATGGCTTCAAGCCGTCCATATGCTGAGAATATTCGCAGCGTAATCGGTCACCTAGCAAACGCTAACCTTGAATATCGCCATCCTTATTTGGAAGACCGCGAAGTAAAACGCGTTGGTTATATCGTGATTTCTACTGACCGTGGATTATGTGGGGGCTTAAACTCCAACGAATTCAAACTGGTTGTGAAAGATGCGAAAAAATGGCAAGAACAAGATGTTCAAGTCGATTTTGCTGCACTAGGTGCTAAGTCTGTTGCATTCTTTAACCGTTTTGGTGGCAGTGTTTTAGCCGCTGAGTCAGGTTTAGGTGATGCGCCAACCGTCAATGAAATCATTGGTTTGGTGCGCATTATGTTGGATGCATTTAACGACGGCAAAATAGACCGTTTATATTTGGTATTTAATAAGTTTGTAAATACCATGGCGCAAGAGCCGCAGATCGATCAATTGTTGCCTTTGCCTAAATCTGACGAAAAAGAATTACAACACCGTTGGGACTACATATACGAACCAGATCCAAAACCTATCCTAGATATGTTGTTGGTTCGTTTTATTGAGTCTCAAGTATATCAAGGTGTAGTTGAAAATGGTGCCTCTGAGCAAGCAGCTCGTATGGTCGCTATGAAAGCAGCTACCGATAACGCAGGTGACATCATAGATGACTTGCAATTGATATATAACAAAGCACGCCAAGCAGCAATCACACAAGAAATCAGTGAGATTGTAAGCGGCGCTGCAGCGGTCTAGGCAATGGTTTTAGAATTTAAGAGGAATTAACATGAGTCATGGTAAGGTCGTCCAAATAATTGGCGCCGTAGTGGATATCGAATATCCACAAGATTCGGTTCCAAAAATATATGACGCATTGCGAGTTACCGAAGGTGATTTGCAAGGTTTGACCCTGGAAGTACAACAGCAATTAGGTGGTGGCGTTGTACGTACCATTGCAATGGGTTCCACTGACGGTTTACGTCGTGGCCTAGCGGTTGAAAACAGTGGTGCAGCCATTCAAGTCCCAGTTGGTACAGCCACATTAGGCCGTATCATGGATGTATTGGGTAACCCAATTGACGAAGCAGGTCCTATTGGTGAAGAAGAGCGTATGTCTATTCACCGTGAAGCGCCTACTTATGAAGAACAATCAAGTTCAGTTGAACTACTAGAAACAGGCATCAAAGTTATCGACTTGGTTTGTCCGTTCGCTAAAGGTGGTAAAGTTGGATTGTTCGGTGGTGCCGGTGTAGGTAAAACCGTTAATATGATGGAACTCATTCGTAACATCGCTATCGAGCACAGCGGCTACTCAGTATTTGCTGGTGTAGGTGAGCGTACTCGTGAAGGTAATGATTTCTATCACGAAATGAACGAATCAAACGTACTAGACAAAGTATCGCTAGTTTACGGCCAAATGAATGAGCCTCCAGGAAACCGTTTACGTGTTGCCTTGACTGGTTTGACTATGGCTGAAAAATTCCGTGATGAAGGTCGTGACGTATTGTTCTTCGTAGATAACATCTACCGTTATACCCTAGCTGGTACAGAAGTATCTGCACTACTAGGTCGTATGCCGTCAGCAGTAGGTTATCAGCCTACCCTAGCTGAAGAAATGGGTGTACTTCAAGAACGTATCGCTTCAACTAAGACTGGTTCTATCACATCTATCCAAGCGGTATACGTACCTGCGGATGATTTGACCGATCCCTCACCTGCAACCACCTTTGCTCACTTAGATGCAACTGTTGTATTGTCACGTGATATCGCGTCTTTGGGTATTTACCCTGCGGTTGACCCACTTGATTCTACTTCACGTCAACTTGACCCATTAGTTATTGGTCAAGAACACTACGATACTGCTCGTGGTGTGCAATCTGTATTGCAACGTTATAAAGAATTAAAAGATATCATCGCTATCTTAGGTATGGATGAACTCTCTGAAGAAGATAAGCTTTCTGTATCACGAGCTCGTAAAATTCAGCGTTTCTTGTCACAACCTTTCTTCGTAGCAGAAGTATTTACTGGTTCACCTGGTAAGTACGTTTCTTTGAAAGACACTATCAGTGGATTTAGCGGTATCTTGAATGGTGAGTTTGATCACCTTCCAGAGCAAGCTTTCTACATGGTTGGTTCTATCGAAGAAGCAAGCGAAAAAGCTAAAAATATGTAATTCTCGGCCCATTTAGTCCGGACTCGTTGTCGGAAGTGCTCAAGTATACATATACATTGTGCACTTCCTCTCTAGACTCCAAACTAAATGGACTCGAAAAACATGTTTTAAGGATCCTATTTAGGAGGTTTTTATGGCAATGACCGTACATCTAGACGTAGTAAGCGCTGAAACCAGTATTTTTTCTGGGTTAGTCGAAGCTATTCAGATTACAGGTAGTGAAGGTGAGCTAGGGATCCATCCTGGACATGCACCTTTATTAACTACTCTGTTACCTGGTATGGTACGTCTAGTTAAGCAATTCGGTGATGAAGAAAATATTTACATCAACGGTGGTGTGCTAGAAATACAACCTGGTACAGTGACTGTTTTGGCCGATACCGCTATTCGTGCAGAAGACTTAGACGAACAAGCAGCACTTGACGCGAAAAAACGCGCTGAAGAGCATATCGCTAATCCAACAGCTGATTTTGAATATGCTGAAGCAGCAATTGAGCTAGCTGAAGCAATTGCCCAGTTAAGGTTAATCCAAAAACTGCGTAAGTAATTGAAACTTCAGTAACTGTTTCATGTGAAACAATTTTAAAACCCAGCCTAAGTGCTGGGTTTTTTGTTTCAATCATCAGTAAAATTGAAAGTTTGTTCGGCAATTTTGGTCTTATTTCTTAGTATCAGTGTATTGAAAAGTTAATGAATAATAGAGGACTTCCTAGTGAAAATTAAATTATTGCTACCTTTACTGGCCCTACTCGCTTTACATGCATCCCAGGCAATCGCCGATAAAGCTATATTCGCAGGAGGATGTTTTTGGTGTATGGAATCGGACTTTGAAAAACTTGAAGGGGTAACGGATGTTATTTCTGGGTTTACTGGCGGTGACTTAAAAAATCCCACTTACAACGGAAACCATAGCGGTCATTATGAAGCCGTTGAAATAACTTACGATCCAACAAAAGTCACTTATCAGGGCTTACTTGATCACTATTGGGTGAACATCGACCCATTTGATGATCGTGGCCAATTTTGTGATAAAGGATTGAGTTATCTAAGCGCCATATTTGTTGAAAATGATACCCAAAGAACACTGGCTAAAGCATCTAAGCAAAAAGTAATAGCTCAATTTCCAAAACAAAAAGTCGTGACACCTATTTTACCCTTCACTACTTTTTATCCTATTAGAGGTGATGAAAGTTATCACCAGGACTACTACAAAAATAATCCTGTTAGATACAAACTCTATCGTTGGAATTGCGGTCGTGATCAGCGGCTAAAAGAAATTTGGGGAAACAAAGTCAGCCACTGATTTTAGTTGTATCGAAATGGGCCTTTAGTTATTCACCTTGGCCCAATTTTTCAAATCTTAAACCTTTAGCAGTTCCTTTATTAAAGCCTTTCCAGTGACTGTGATCTGCTTTAGGTTGGCCTGCCTTATCCATACTCCATACCCCATCATTTGAATGGGTTACTAGGTTGAAGTAAGGATCCATATGGGTATTGTCTTTTAAATACTTTTCTAACCATGCAGTAACAAAGTGTTGGGATATATTATTCATGCGTACAGTGTCCCAAACTGCATCTGTGTAGTGATCGCTAATGGCGAATCCCAGTTCCTCATCATAGACAAAAGATTCCTCTGGCGCTGGCATAGGTGCTCCTGCGCTATGATTAGCATTATCAAAGGTCAATAATGCCCTATCGACCTTAGTGGTGGCTTGCCAGATGCTGCGAATACCTTTTTCGTAGCCTGATATATCATCAACCGAACCCGCGACAAAGAACATGGGGATTTTAACCCCTTTTAATGTGGTTTGATCCCAAACACCATAATTCATTCCCCAAGGTGCAAAAGCGATGACAGTTTTGAGTCGTGGATCAGGATATTTGGGTGTTTGCTCTGGGTTTTGGTGTATGGCTAATGCCTTATTTGGTAGACCCCATGGGTAATCGACTGCTTGTTGAGTGACCCCTCCACCAGCCGAGATAACAGCACCATAGCCTCCCATAGAATAACCAATTAAAGCAGTGTTTTGGGGGTTAACTAATTCAAATAAAAATGACGACTTATCTTTTGACTTTAGTTGTATTTGATCAAGGGTAAATAGTTGATCCAGAGGTCGATTGACTAAAGTAGAACCAAATGCAGCTTTAGTGCGATAGGTTGAATCTGTGTGGTCGATTGAAACAACTACATAACCTTTTGAAGCAATATTTTCAGCTAAATGTGACAGTAAAAAGCGATTGCCTGGATAACCATGTGAAATTATAACAAGGGGAAACTGTTGGGATGTTTGAATAGGATTGGCATCTCGAACCGCTTTACCTTTTATTGCCACTTTGGTTTTACCATCTCTTAAGTAAACATCTAAAGTAGTGTTCCCCTTACTATTTGCGGCAGCTGGATACCAAATTTCCAGAGTTAAAGGACGATCATATCTAGGGAGGTTATTTGGTTTCGAAGCATCGAACTTTGCGATGTCAATCTGCTGAGAATGAACAACTTTTAAGGTTCTTACACCTATAGCATATTGTCCATAAGCGGCTAAGTCAGGTGCGTCAGGGCGCTGTGTATCGATTCGGTTTTCTGAGAAACAGGTTGTGCTGACACTACTAATTATGACCAACAATAAACTTCTTTTTAAAACCTCATAAAACATACTTAGATTCTTAAATTAAAATAGACTTAGTGGTTACAGTAAGATGTTTTATTCAAATTTACTAGTTTGTTTAGATGCTTATATTGGATTACTAATAAGTGATAAACACTAGTCCACAAATTGTGACTGACAGTTAGCTGAGCTTTTATCTATATCGCCTAAGATATTATTTTGATTGGTCTTTTAACTAGAGTTCATTGATTAAATTGGGTTGTATAGTCGCCTTTAGTTCTGTTATATGTGCAGCAATGATATCTAGCTGGGGTGAATATTGCTGGGACTCTACATTTCCTTGTTTGATAATATTTTCTAAGGTTTTAAATGCCATTTCTGACTGCACCATTGCACATCTATAACAACCGGGAAAAAACTTATACAAATGCACAAGGGCGCTGTTAATTTCATTGTTATCAAGGGCAGAGGTTAAATCCTTAAGTGTTTGCTGAGAATGTTCAATTAGATCAAAAATTGCTCTTAATAACTGTTCAACACTATTATGATGTTTAATTATGCCTTGTGCGATATCTACACCAGGCAAATCAATACAGTGTTGTGTTAACGCTATGACCTTAGGTAATTCGTAGGTCACCGCTATTTCGTCATCTTGCAGGGCACAATGTTCAATATCAGCAAATTTTTGGCCGATAATATCAAAGCCGAAGGAGCCAGCAGAGCCTCTTATTCTATGGGCTATTTCGCTGATAATGGTCAAGTCACCTTGTTCTAAGGCTTTTTGTAAACTCACTATCTGGTCTCGTAAATCTAGCTGATAGTCTTTTATTAGCTTCAGCATATCACCTTGCTGAAGTGGACCATCAATTTCACCTTGTTTATTAAGGTAAAGGGATAATTTACTAATAAAGGAATGACGAGCAATAGGCTTAGCTAAATGATCAGAAAATCCCAGACGTATATAATGCTCGATTTCATGCTTCATATTATTGGCGGTTAGTGCAATGACTGGGGTGTAATTTCCAGCTGCTCTAATTTGTTTTAGTGCTTCGGTACCATCCATTTGTGGCATATGAATATCAAGCAAAATTAAGTCGAATTTTTGGTAGAAAATTGTCTCTAACGCTTGTTTACCATTTTCAACTTCAGTCACTGTAATATTCATGCGTTTTAACAATATAGCAATCAGTTCACGATTATTAGGATGATCGTCTGCGAGTAACACTTTATTGCCAACAAAATTGGGCAAAGCGGTCGGCAGAACTGACTTAGTGGGTGTTGATTGCCATATGTCTTCCACATTATTTATCCAAGGTGAGTCTTGCACTACATCTAGATCAATAATTAAGGTGAAGGTTGACCCTTTTCTTGGTGCACTTTCTACATAAATATCGCCACCTAAGCCATTAGCTAAGCGCCGTGAAATACTCAGCCCTAAACCCGTTCCACCCAAACGTCTATTGATAGAACAGTCTGCTTGAATAAAGGGTTGAAATAGTTTTTCCTGCTGCTGGACTGAAATGCCCTCTCCAGAATCTTTCACTTGTATTTGTAAACGATTATCGAGCAGACTGACCGATAAACCGACGTAACCTTGCTCTGTAAACTTAATTGCATTATTGGTTAGGTTAAATAAAATTTGCTTTAAACGTGTTGGGTCGGTATTAATTTGAGAAGGAAGTGGATACTTGTATTCCAAATGAAATGCCAAGCCTTTATCTCTGGCTCGCTTACCTACTACCGACTCGATTTGCGCCAATACTGAAAACAAAGGTGTTGGTATGGATTCGAAGTCGAGTTTGTTGGCTTCTATTTTACTGATATCCAATATGTCATTAATAACGCTTAATAAATGGTTGCCATTTTCTGCAATAATTTTTATCACACGCTCTTGTTCAGCTTTATCTATATCACCCAATAAAATGCCGTCGGCATAACCAATTATAGACGTTAAAGGGGTGCGAATTTCATGACTCATTGTTGCTAAAAAACGCCCTTTTGCGTTACTTGCATCGACTAAATCGCTATTGGTTTGTTCTAACTGATAATTGGCTTCTCTGAGTTTCACTGTGCGTTCTTGTACGGTATTTTCTAAGGTTGCCGTTAGTTGCTTGTTTTTGACTGTTAACAGTCTTACCTGAGCGGCCAAGGCAAAAGCTAACAACAAACTATCTGCAGAATTACCAATAAGTCCTAACAAATAGATATTAACGTTTAACCCGGGTAACACCCCAAAGTTCATCAAATTGCCTACCATGTTAGGAAGGATGACTGACAACAGCGCAAATACGAAATATTTAGCCGGTGAATAACCACTGGTCCAACGTTGTATACCAGAGTACATACCCAATATGCACACTACCGAGGTAAAAAATGAAGCCAGATATAAACCTATTCCTTGGTCATAAAAAGCAAAGGGCAATGAAATAGCAGCAAACAAGGCAGTCATTTTAAATATTTTGGCTATTTTGGGAGTAGATTCGTCCAAACGTAAAAACTGTAGAGTAAATAAACTAGAAAAAACAGCGCCTATTATGAAGGCTGGCATTAACCAATGTGCTGAGCTACCTAGCCCAACATATTCAGGTACACCAAATACCGCTGCCCACCCTGAGCCATAGACAAGGGTCGCTAATGCATAAGTTAAATACTGGATATCGCGAGTACTAAAAAATATGAAGAGGTTATATATACCCAGAGCTAAACAAATCCCTAAGCTTAAAAGTAATATAACGTTCTCTAATTGAAACAATTGCTCTGCTTGCCCATAAGGTTTAATCAAAATTTTAATAGGCGCAAAAAAATAATCACTTTCAAATAACATCAGCAAGGTTTTACGTTGACCTGGTAATATTTCGATTTTGCTACCGTAGTGAAAGTCCTGTTGATTATTAAATCCGTGACCTGTTTTAACCGATCTTTCGCTGTGAGCGTCGCTTAACCCAATAATTTCGATACTTTGCACTACTGAGCCATAGGGATACACAAACCATTCACTTTGTTGGGTATCGTTGAAAATTTCAAACACTGCGAGATACTTGTCTCCCGATGTTCCCGTGGTGGTGTGTTCAGTTAAGGTGTTTAACCATGAGTCGAGTTGGTCTAATCGAGTGGGAAGTGTGATTGTTTTATCTTTAAGTGAAAAATAGTGAATATCTTCACTGATATTTTGATTGTTAATATGACTCAAATCAAAACTAACAATATTGTTATGTGACGTTAAGCTCCCATGTGCCGTCACATAAAAACACAAGGATACAAAAAAAATAAAAAACTTAAACGGTTTCAAAAAAATACCAAATATGAAGCAAGCCGCTGATTATAATTTGAAACAACAAAATACATCTAGTCTGTCTTAGTTAATTAATGTGGTATGGAAACATGCCATATAGATTAATTAAGTCAAACTTTAGATGGTGATTATTTTATTTTGTGACACTTTTCATTTGAGAATTTATAAAATAATTGCACTAGGCTGTGCTTCTTTTACTCATAACTACCGAATTGCCGACACTTGAGATTATTCACCCTGCTCCATTACATAAACTTATTTATTTTGTAGAAAACATTGAGTTTGCATTTTTAAGAACAGAGTATGTAAGGATGAACAATCTATGCTGTGAGTAAATTCGAGTACATAAGCCACAGACTCCAGTGTTGAAAGGCTGCTTTGCTGAGTTGTATGTCGTATGTGATATTGGTTTTTGGGTGGATTAGCAAAGTGCCAACTGCTGCATAATTGTAACCAGGGGTTGAGGTGCCAAATTTTCAAGGCCTTTCGCCACGACGCATCAATAAAGATTACATTATGATTGACGGGGAAATTTTCGGCTTTTTGAACTTGGGAGCAAACAGATTCAAGCGAAGTGCTGTGTGGATGAGGGTAAAATACACTGTAATCTTGCGGTTGCCGAATGACGTCTTTAACAAATTCTTCCCAGTCTTCAGGGGTTTCACCTTGCAAAACGGTAATATTTGCGACGCCTAAAGCTAGCAACTTAACAGTATTTTTTGCATGTTTTGCTTCTTTAGGGTGCTGCAAAATAATGATGTTAAGTGGCACATCTATGGGATGTACCCAAGCACATAAACAGGTGCTTTGGGGATAGCTACAGTTTGTACAAACCTGTCTTTTGGAAGATTTTAAACTTGTCATTTTCTTGAAAATTTTTCCCCGACTGAAACTTATGCTTGGTGTTTGTGAGTTGGCTTGTTAAATTTACTGAACAAAGTCGTATGTGGTTATTTTCGACACTCTTTAACAAAAATTATATGCTCATGGGAAATTAGTTTGACTAAATTAGCACGCTGTTTATCTACCTTAAGGTTTTCCCATGCCATTTAACAACAAAGTTGATTACATGCCAAATCAACCGTTTTCTAATCAAGGTTTAGATCCATCAGATACCCAACATAAAAGCTTTCAAAAGCGCAAGTGGCAGGTATTGATTGGAACATTTTTATTGATTTTGATTATTGCCAATGCAGTGATTTGGAGTCAATCGTCCATCTTCCAAAGCCAAGCTATCTTGCATTTTTCCTATACATCACAAACAGAAAATTCACTTTCTGAGCTAGCCGAAAGGCAAATTACCCTGCATCAGCAAAGATTAAAGAGTAACAGTGTCTTGAGCTTAGTTACTGACGAGCTTGAAAAGAGTCAGATGTTAAGCATTAATCAACAAACACTTTTTGATGCGCTGACAGCAGAAGCGAGTTTAACTGGGCGTATTATTACACTAAAAGCTACGGGCACCGAGCCAGAAATTCTTAAACCTATGTTAGATGCTTGGGTAAACGTGTATCTGAAATTAGTTGAGACTGAAACCCAAGCGAACAACTTTGAGGACTTACAGGTTGCAGATGAACGCTTACAATTATTGGAAGTAAAAATAGCCGAACAACAACAACGGCTACAAATTTTTGCCAATGAAAATAATATTACGTCCCTAGAAAGAGATGAAAATAGAGCCTTAAGTCAGACTAAAAACTTAGGTGCTAATCTCGATAAAGCCTTAGCTGATGAGTCACAAGCGCAAGCGTTGCTCAATAGTTTGCTTGAAGCCACTAATGACGGACAAACTATTATTAAACCAGCAGACAAAGCGAAAATAGATGCAACAAAGAATAGTATTCGAGAGATCAATATTCACTTGTCTGAATTATCTGAAAAGTATACCCAGGCCTATTTAGAGCGTGATCCGGCTATTGTAGCTAAGCAGAAAAAACTACAGAAATTGCAGATCTTGTTGGATGAGCAAATCAAAACTAGCAAAGTGGATTATTTACAGGATGTAAAACGCGATTTAAGCGCCGCTAAAGGCAAAGTGCAGCAGATGAGTGCCCAGCTTGTTGAGCAAAATAAAATAGCTCAAGAGTTTAGTCAAAATCTCGAGCAATATAAAAGACTAGACGATGAATTAAAGGCACTGCAAACTCAAGCTCAAAAGCTAAAAAATCAACAAGTAGCCCAAGAAGTGTCAAAACCCTTTGATGCTAAGGTTACATTGCTAGAGTCTGCGTTTTATCCTGATTATGCTATTGGGCCAAACTACTCATTTAATAGTCTGGTAAGTTTAGTTGTCGCTGCAATTGTAGCCATATTAGCATTATTGCTGTTTAGTTTTATTTTCAAGCAAAAAGCCCCAAGTACCTCTAGTCATTTTGTGGTGATCCCTGGGCAGGCTGGCGCCACTGATTACGCAAATTTAGGGTATGAGAAACAAGGGCAGATTGCCGCTCCCGACCCTCGTTTAACAGCACCGCCTGTTGGCTTGCCTGCAGCTGCTCCTGAAGTGTTACGTTTATTAAGCATAGATGAATGTCAGTTACTTTATTCTGTTGCTAATAACCAAGGTAAAGCTTTGGTAGGCCTGATTTTAAGCGGAGTCAATCTTGATGAAGTATTGCTTTTAGAGAAGGCTAATTTCAGCCAAAACTATGAGATGTTACAAATAGATAATCAGTTCTCCCGTGCTATTAGCATTCAAAAAGAACTGGCTGAAGCGCTACAAGCACTTTGCAAGCACCTAACAGATGAGCAAACAATTTGGACGAATATTAAAAGTTTAGAAGACTTAACCCAGCTTTTGGTGAATATTGGCCATGACGCTCAAGTGACTTTTCCTGAGCAATTGTCTCTCAAAGTATTGCGACATACTTATTTGACTTACTTAGCGAGTTTAGGGGCAAGACTTAATGATATTGAACAACTTGCTGGATATACCTCACCAAGTGACTTAGCGCTTTATCGCAATGTGAACAAACAAGGCAAATTGTATGATTTAGAATTGCTCCAAATACAATATCCTTTTGTTGTAACAAGTTGAATGGTAGTAATGTCTGGGCATCCTCACTACGCTAAAATTTGGCGAACTGTGCAGCTTATTCCTATAGGTAAAGTGGCAAGTTATGGACAAATTGCTGATTTAGCCGGGTTACCTGGGCGAGCTAGGTTAGTCGGTAAGTCTTTAGGTTACGTGCCAAAAAATTTAGAGGTGCCTTGGTATAGAGTGTTGCGTGCTAACGGGCAAATTGCATTTCCCAAAGGTTCTGAGCAATCACAACTACAAACTGGTTTATTACAACAAGAAGATGTCGCTGTTTTTAATAATCGTGTCAAACTGAAACTATTTCAATGGCAGCCAAATTTGGAAGAAATGCTATGGAAATTAGAGTTTTAGCACAATTCACATGATCGTTAATCTTGCTCTCAACGGGTAAATCAGATATTTTATTCACTATATTTTAACTTTAATTACATGAGATATTAACTGTGCTAAAAACTTTTGATATAGACGATCTTGAAGAAGGGATGTTCGTTGACTCTATAGCAAAACAACAAGGCACGTTTAAGATCACCAGTCGTGGAAGGGTGAATTCAACAGACGCAATAAAGCAGCTCAAAAAGAAAGGGATTTTGTCTGTGGTTGTGGATATGAGTAAACAACTAAAGCCTAAAGTTGTTGAGCCTGAATTACCTGCTGAAGTGCCTGAAGTTCCAGTTGAAATCTCCTTTGAAGAAGAACTTGAAGTCGCAACTAAACTTCATAAGAAAGGTAAACAAATACAAAAGACAATGTTAGAAAGTATAGGTAAAAATTTACCTATCGACATTGCCATACCAGAAGCCTTTACCAACAATCTTGTCTCCTCTATTGACCGCAATCCAAATGCCCTGATGTGCATGACAAAAATTCGCGAGAAAGACACTTATTTATTAGAACATTCATTAAACGTGGCTATTTTGCTCGCCAACTTTGGTTCCCACGTTGGTTTAGCGGAAGAGCAAGTGCAAGAATTAGCCCTATCGGGGTTTTTACACGATATTGGTAAAATTAAAATACCTGACGAAATATTACATAAGCCTGGGCGTTTGAATGATCAAGAAATGACTATTATGAAGGACCACGTGTATTACGGTACTAAAGTACTGATTGAAATGGGGATCCCCGAATCAATAGTTGAAACAATTGGCCAGCACCATGAAAGGCTAGATGGTTATGGGTATCCTGATGGTTTGCGGGGTGATGAAATTACCCAATTTGGGCGTATGATTGCCATAGTAGACACCTATGATGCGATAACAGCAGATCGCTGTTATAAGGTCGGCATGTCATCTAAAAAAGCGTTACAAATTTTGGTACATGATGCACCAGAAAAATACGATCAAGGCTTAGTAAAACAATTTGTGCAATGTATCGGAATTTTCCCCGTTGGTAGTTTGGTTAAACTCAACAACGAAAAAATCGCTATGGTACTTAAGCAACATCCAGTACACGGCACCAAACCCGTAGTGAAAGTATTTTATTCAATACGAGGCAACCATTATTTAGAGCCAAAAGAGTTAAATTTAGCGACAACCAGCAATGGTGTAAAGATTGTTGATGCAGTCATCGCAAGCGACTTCAAGCTCGATTTCAACAAATATTTTAGCGAATCAATTGTGGTTTAGCGCGACAATTTCTAAAGCTCTGCAATCAATTCAATTATTCTTCACTTCATTTAATATGATCTTAAGCTGATCAGTCGTGACATCAGAGGGGCATACCCCTTTGTTGACTAATTCTTCACGAATACACTCTGGATCATTAGAAGAAAAGCGAGAAGTATTTTTTTGCACGTATCGCGTTAATTTTTGCTGCAATTTTCGAGTTAAACAAGACATCTGTACATCTTAACCAGTTAAAGGTGAACTATAATTTATGGGTATACATAAGAAATTTATATAACACATCTTAATTTCTATACTTTAAATTATAATCAAAAACTGAGCCAACAAAATTTTAACAATATAATTCAATAAGATAGACGATTTAGTATTTTTACTAACACTGAGATTGTAAAAAAATCTGACAGTTTATTTTCACTATCTTATTGAACTCACATAACTTGTTGTTAGTTATTTAATGACTTATTTTATTCAATATTCGCGATCTGTTTGTTGTGTATGATTTAAATTGTGTTAAGTATCATATATTTATTTAGTGTTTTGCTGATTATTATGAGTTACTGTCACCAAATCTGTCACCTTCTAAATTCTATTTAATTCACGAAGTTTTAATTCGGCTTTGTCCCAAGGTAATCTCCTACCAGCATCTTTCATTTTGTCGTAGGCAATTCTTGCTAACTCTGCTGTGATCAATTCATGTTGAACTAGTTGTGTTATTAGCCATATAGTGCCCACCACTACTACCGCCTCGTTTTCTGCTGCGATGCGAAGATCTCTGTCTCCTGTTAGTAGTGGGCATTTTTCTTGTTTAGCTAAAGCGAGAGCAAAACAATCATTTCTACTAGGTTTTTTGTATTGTTGTGTGAGGTCTATGCCATACTTGAGAGTTTGGCCACTGAGTTCATCCAACCTCAAACCTAGTCCAATTAAATGCTCGTGCTCCTCCTCCATTTCTTCGTAAAATAGAATGTCAGGGATTGAAAATATATAGGGTAACTTAAACATTTCCTCAAGTAGTTCGCCTTCTTCTATATCTATTAAGATATTGGCATCACTAATGAGAACTTGCATTCACAGCTCCTAACTTGCGTTCTTTATGAAAGCGAGTTAATGACATTTTTAACAATTCTGCAGCTTTAGACTCACCGATATAGTTTTCACCAAGGGCACGATATACCAGTTGTTTATACAGAAAAGTTAGTTCATTCGGGTACGGGTCACCTGGCTCTTCAGTTCGCCAACGCAACTTATTAAATTCAATGTAGTAGCTTTTCTGTAGCGATTGAGAAATGATGCCTAATTGTCCTGCTCGAACTAGAATTCCCATCATACTTAAGCCAAATTCATGCTTGAGCATGTAAAGCTCCCGACGCTCTATGGCCCGACGCTTAGTACCAAGATGATTTATCATTGCACGTTGAGGAATGAGAAAGGCACCTGCAAAATGGTTACAAGCTTTTTCTTCTTCTAAATCATTAGACAAACGCCCATGTAAAACTAAATGACCCAATTCGTGAGCTAGAGTAAAACGTTGTCGATCGCCGGGCTGATGAGTAGACACAACAATCACAGGTGTATCGTCTATATTGCCAGCTAAACCATCAAATTTATTGTTAACTTCTACTGGTGTACAAATAACCATAATGCCTTTAGATTCAAGTGTATCAATCATATCGTGGATAGGATTAAAGCCTAATTTCCATTCTGTGCGCATTTGGTCGGCAATATCTTCTATTGCGTCTAGTGTCTCTACTTTATCGGGGAGATTTGCTGGTAGGGAAAATTTAGGTACAGGTCGCACCGAATCAGGGTAAAGCTCTAATAATTCAGCCCATTGTTCAGCCTGATCATGTACATCTGCACTGATGCGATCTAAGGTTTTTTTAGGTGTACTTGCACGCTTTCGATATTCTACTCCAGACAGCTCAACCTTAGTGGGGCGAAAAAAATATTCAGAACGTACGCCAAGTGCCTTAGATAATTTATACAATTTTCCTGAAGAAGGCATATTCTCGCCATGTTCATATTTTTTAATCGCATTTGCTGAAACACCTACCTCTTTTGCAAGGGTACTCATAGAAAGACCAGCCGCTTTTCGTGCTCGATTTAAACGTTCGGCAAACATAATACCCCTCCCACAAGGTTTATAAAATATTCATTAATTTAAAAAGTATAAACCCAATGGTTTTTTTTGTCGATGTTATTCTATTCTCTAAAAAATAAACACTGTGCGGTTTCATAAGAAGTTAGCTAAATATATTTACAAATCTCGAGATTATTAACACACTATGGGCAAGTGGATTGGAAGTATGCCCGGTCGGCGTTATAGCCTCAGTGAGTTGCATTGGGGTTTTTCGCTTTTTAACCTCTTAGAATATGAAATGAAATTTCTCTCACCATTTAAATTAAACGAACGGATCATTTCTATAAATTCAGTTTCGGTAAGATATCTCTATATAAATCTCTTATTCGCACAATATCTTTATTAACATGTTCATTGCCAGTCAACGTAGCTAAATGAACAGCGGTTACCATAACCAAACCATTAGAGCTGATAACAATTTGTTTAACTAAGACAACAGGATACCCCTCACGATGGCGCTTCATTGCATGAATGCCACCGTGCACAAATGAGCTAGATGCTTTCCATGTCACTTCCCTAAACTCTTTCAGCAAACGTGTTGCTTCTGCAGGTGCGTTTTTTTCTATTTGCTTCATCATCTCTGCATGCGACGGTAAGCCATTATCGGCATTAGTCGTATCATTTGTCAGGTCTTGCATGATCCGTTCAACTTTGCTGTCAGTAGCGGCCCACAGTAGCCAAACCGAACGGGTTAACGCATCAAATTGAAGCCTTAACATAGAGAATGCAGAAGTGAAATTACCGATTTCCATTAAGCTTTGTAGCGAATGAGCGTGTTCTAAAGCCACATCACACATTACCCAACTTCCAGACCAACGTTTGTCATTTTGATTTGGGCCAACAGCAAGAATAGGGCTAATTTCGTTTATTAATAAATTAGATTTAGTTAGTAATGTTTCCACTATTTTTAACTACTTACTTTACTCAAAAAAGCCGTTCTGAGTGCGCTAGCGTTTTCGCTGAAGTGAGCTTCTCTATGATGGTTTGGGCAAAGTGCTATGACGTTACTAATATGGTCAATTCCTTCTTCAGACAAAGGAATAATATGATGACTTTCAAGGTACAAGGCGCCTGAATTGGTTCTAAATCCTTTTTCGCCACAGTGTTCACAACTCCCTTTAGCGCGGAACAGAACTTGGTCTCTAACTGCTTTACTTCTTGGATATACGAATGAAGTTGACTCAATCTTTTCAGGTTGAATAATTTCAAGTTCACGTAATGTAAACTGGTCAATATATGGAGCAGCTATTTCGCCTCGTTGTAAAATGCAATTACCATCTCCGTCGTATTCCTTTATAAACCAGTTTATCGGGTCTAAATGCCGTCTATCAGCGGTCGATTTTTCACCTTCTTTCTTAAGTTTAGGATTCTCGTCACAGATAATCACCCGAACTGCGGTTTTTAATCGAGCGGCATTCTGCAATGAGAAATCCATATTATAAGCTCGACGTTTTTTTATTCCTTTTAACTCTTCAGCCGCTTGGCGCATGTTTAATTTCTGAACCACTACTCCATCTAACACTTCGCAATTATCAAACCAAAGATTTAACACAGTAATATTTTCTGGTTTATCTTCAAAGAACCATTCATAACAGTACTTGGGATTCATCGAGGCCTTTTCAGCGCCGCCTTTAAAGTTCGCCCAGTCACTAACATCAATACCTGCTTCTTCAACAAGTTCTATGATTTTTCTATGTGAGGTTGGTTTTAAATCGATTAACTGTTGGTCTGAATTTGAAATTTCCATTACTAATTTACATCCTTTATAAGGTTTATCTTTTTCCTAAAAAAATCTACAACATCAGCATGGAAATCTTCATGACCAGAAGTGCAGCGCATATAGCCTTTTTCATTTAAGTCTAACCATTTACACAGAGCAAAAGGAATGGCGGCCCCTCGTTCGGTATCCATGCCTTCTAGATATTTTTCTGGTATTTCTACAAAGTCAGAGACTATCCATGTCTTAACGGCAGGTAGGCTTATTCCGCCATATTGTTCAGAAAAATCATAACTAAGTAACTTTTCACCCGAACACATATCTAGTATCCACTTGTAGTCGACAGTCTTACCTGCGACCAATAAACCATGTTTATAAAATAATGAACAACAAGCAGCAAAATAGGCCCTAGCCTTCCAGTAGTGAATCCCCCACCGACCTAGTAAGTGATATTTATAAATTTTTCGTTGGTTTAGTTCACCAATGCATTCGGCGATAACAAATATAGAGTCGTCATCATTTCTCATTAAGTTTTTGTTTGATGTTAATGCATAGGCAAATAACTTATCTTTTGGTGTGTTTTTTAACAATTCGACTAAATATTGTTCAAACTCTTCTGGGTGTTTATAAAAGTCTGGTATGTCATAAATCTCTTTCGAGCTTCCTTCTAACCAGTCTTTTTTTACACCAAACAATACAACAGCATCATTGATTATTTCGGGGGTGATTTTGTCTAATAGTTTTTCATCTGACCCGCATGTAGCTATATCTAAGCCATGGCCAAAAAATTCAGGGATTTGATTGCGGTGAACACCGTGGGATTCAAATAAAGCGACTAAACGAGTGGCGATAGTTTCGGGTATATCTTCAGCTTGTTTAGCTTCTTTTTCTGATGGGGCTTTCCTAAAGAAACGATAGACAGCAATTGATGTCCCAATGCAGGTACAAATAACAGCAACTATTTTAATGAAATCCATATTTCAATAAATCCCTTGAGATAACTTCACAAACGCACTAACAGATATCAATCTTAACGATAGCTGTGATCATCCGGATGAGCGGCTTCAGCTCTTACTTCAATATATTCAGGTGAACCAAAACCATTTGCGCCAATTAGTGGCTTATACGAAAGTGTAAATTGGACATCAATTGTATCCCCACTAAACATTTTATCTTCTTGGTTAGTACCTGAAACGGAACCTGACATATTGACAGAACATGTATTGTTTTTGGCATCAAAATTCATATCATTAACTACAAACTCATTAATTTCATCAAAAATAGCATTTGTCGCTGCCATTTCGCTATTCACTTGATCTAATTCCAAAATCTCAAAACCATTTTCTTCAATGTAGCTAACGGCTTCTTCTTTCAATGAATCACTAGGAATTAGCTTGCAGTGATCTATTGTTTCAAATACTTGAATTACGAAATCAAACAATTCACTTTCATCAATTACTTCTGAACCATCTTTATCTAAAATACTTTCTAACTGATTTATAAAATCTGAAGAGTCATATACAACAAATGACAAATCAGACAAAGTTGCTTGAGTGAAGTTGTTGTCTGTAATGAGTTTTTCAGCGTTGGAATAACCAAAGGTTATTGCTATTACGTTTGCTAAAGTGTCAAGCTTGAGGATATAGCCCAGTTCTGCAAGATCTTCAGATAGCCTATAAATATATTGGTAAGCTGTTGGAAAGCGTAAGGTAGCCAGTTCATTTATATGACGGGATTTTGTCAATTCATGGGAATGCTTTTCTTTCTCAGCGGAACGCTGCTGTTTTTCTAACTCTAATTTAGCAGTCTTTTCTTTAGAGCTTTCTTGCTCTGCGCGGGATGCTGCTTCTTTGGCTTCTGCAGCTAAAATTTCAGCCTCAGATTGTTTTTTCTCGACTTCAGCTTCGGCTTTCTTTGCCTCAGCTTCTTTTTGTTCTAACTCATATTTAATTTTCTGGCCAAGGTAATCATTATTAGGATTTGACTTATATTTTTCTTCATTGAGTTTAGCTAATTTTATTTCTTTGGTGATATCTGTATCAACCACTTCATTATGACGCAGTAACTCTGCATGTCTTTTAGTTTTTTGCGTTAAAATATTTAGATACGGTAATCCGAAAACATATATCAGTGCCACCAACAATGGCCAAAGCCAAAACTGATAATCAGAAATATTAGTGGTGTCTTGGAACTGCTTTAGGCGTATAGGTAGTTCTCCTTCCCCCCAAAAAAGCAATAGGAATCTATCCCAATTAAATAAGATCCAAGCGCTGATAAAGGCACCAATCACAGGGCTAGTCATTTTTAGTTGATTGTCTTTCGCCCAGTTAGTTAATATATCCTTCATTAATTCTACTCCTTAAATTATGCTGCTTTTTGTCTTTCTTTTTACCTTGGACTTTGCTGCCACATTGTCCAAATTAGCTTTTATTCCGGCCAATAACTCACTTGCAGGCTCATCATTTGAGTCTTGTGGTACAAGCTCACCGCGGAAGGCTTTGGCTAAAATGGATTGGGTTAAGCGGTTAGTTCTGGCTTTGGCATCTTTGTATTGCTTTTCAACGGTATCAGCCATGGTGAATAAAGATTCAACTCGACGGACAATTTCTTGTTGCTCCATTAATGGGGGGAGAGGTACCGTAAAATTTTTCATTTTACCAATGCCCAAATCTGGAACTCCAACGCTTTGAACGCCATGACTAGCCTGCTTTAGAATTGTTTCACAATTCATTGTTAATATTAGAAAAGCGCTGTCCATAATTAATTTATATGGATTAACAACTGCCATAGCATGGCTTATTCCATAATCATGGGGCTTTGGTAATAAAACTGATTTTCCAATTGTCCCAATTCTGGTAAAAGCAAACGTTCCTTCAACTATCTCATAACGTGTTTTCTGCTTTTCTACTTCTTCAGCAGTTACTTTTTTTCCTTTACTAAAATTCAATTTATTAATATTTATTATATTTTCACTTGAAATAAATGCTTTACCTTCAACAACATAGCTTGGCATTCTGTGAGAAGGATTAGGATCAACAACCTCAGCAATATTCTCTAAAGATAATGAAATCCAAGTAGGTATCATAGAATCTACAAAGTTAGGTTCTGGAAACTTTTTTAGCCAAGTAGTGCTCTTGGGTGTTTTTCCTTTTCGTTTAAATTCAGCATGCCTTGCTTCAAGCCAATTATCATAGATATTCTGACGTAACAGTTCAAAATCATAAGCCGATTGAGAGTTAGAAATACGCCATTCTTTGGTCAACTCACCAGAAGTCGCTGCGGCGAGGACGGATTGGCGGAAGCGTTTTAGTATGTTGGGGATTTTGTCAAGGCGTGCTTGGGCGGCATCTACTTTCGCTAACATTGAATCGAGTTTATCGGCGATACGGATTTGTTCGTTTTTAGGTGCTAAAACAAATGGCAGCGTTTTCGCTACAGCTCCAGATAACTCTTTGAAAGTTGTGCCAGTACCCATACTTTCAGCTATGTGTTTAATGCTTTTTAGATAATAGTACGTATAAGAAGAATTCAGCCCCTTAGGTAAAACGAAATTTTTGAACCCTTGGTTAGTCGCAATTTCATTTTCCGCAATTACGGTATAACCAATAGGTGCCCTGCTGCTAAATAAAATAGTCCCTTTCGGCATTAATTTAGCCGAGCTAGATTTGAGCCCTTGTGGACTTAAATCTCTAGAACCATGAGAAATTGATTTCTTACCATATTTACTTAAATCTGCTGGCGTCAACCAAGCAATTCCTTTTCCTGGCTCAGCAAAATTGGATTTATCGCCAGCTTTTGGCGTTCCACCTGCTACTACAGTAGTTACATCGCCAATTTTTGTTTTAACCCACCCTTTAGGCAACTCACTCACAGAGTCACCTCATCGGTTTCTTCTGCCGCGCCTAGCTCTACCAATATGGATCTTAGCTCTAACATAGCGCCAGCCATTTCTTCTATAGCTTCGTTTATCAATACATCTGGTTCAGGCAAAGTACTGGCATCGTCAGTTTTGTCGTCGCGGATCCAAGCTAAATCAAGTGAATCGTCTTTATTGGCGATTTCTTCTCGTGTGAAACAACGCAGTCTACAGGTATCGACATTGCCTATTTCACTTCCGTTATTGTGGGTGGATATAAATTTTTTGCGTGCATTTTCATCTACTGTAGATAAATCGTTACCCACAGCGTCGAAGAATTCTTTGAAATGGTCATGCCCCAATACCGTGCGTTTACCAAACATGGGCATGTTTGAGCGTAAATCGTACACCCACACGTTTTTAGTTTGTGCTTTGTCATGTTTGACATCCGTTGGTTTTGAGAAAAACAGTACGTTGGTTTTAACGCCCGCAGCGTAAAAAATGCCGGTAGGTAAACGTAAAATTGTGTGTAAGTTACATTTTTCCATTAAGTCGTTACGAATGGTTTTACCTATGCCACTTTCAAATAATACGTTGTCGGGCAATACTACGGCGGCACGGCCACCGGGTTTTAGCATTTTATGGTACATCAGGTGTAAAAAGGCCAGTTGTTTATTACTGGTGTAATGCACTAGATCGTCGCGGGTGGGAATACCACCGCCCATTTTTGTACCAAAGGGCGGGTTAGCCAATATTAAGGTAGCTTGTGGTAAGGCTTTACCTTCGTTTGACAAGGTATCGCCAAATAAAATGCCGGCGTTTTCATCATCTACTGCTATGTCGTGCAGCATTAGGTTCATCATGGCTAGGCGGCGTGTATCGGGTACTAGCTCCATACCAAAAAAGGTACCGTGCTGGTATTTGTCGTAGGCCTTTTCGTTTAACGACATGATGTCGTTGTTTTGTTTTATATGATGGTGAGCACTGATTAAAAAGCCACCTGTACCCGCAGTTGGGTCAACTATTACGTCGTCTAATGTTGGGTTCATTAACTCAACCATGACGTTGATTAATGTACGTGGGGTAAAGTATTGGCCTGCCCCAGACTTTTTCTCGCTGGCGTTTATTTCTAACAGCCCTTCGTACATGTCGCCTAAGCCTTCGGCCTTAGCGCTGTACCAGTCTAGTTTATCTACTTCAGTCACTAACTTACTTAAGGTGGCGGGTTTACGAATAACGGTACTGGCGTTGGCGTAAATCGCTTTGGTGATTTGTGAGCCGTGGGAGCCTAAGTGAATCAGTAATTTTTTGTATTCTTCTAAGCGTGATGCGGCATCGTAGTTTTCTAAGTCTTTCCAGCGGTAGCCCTCAGGAATACGTACTTCACCCGATTGGCCGTCGGTTTCGGTATCGGTTTCTTGCACCATTTTTAAGAAAATAAGGTAGGTGAGCTCGTTAATGTATTCGTGATAAGTCACGCCGTCATCTCGTAATAAGTTACATAGGTTCCAGAGTTTAGCGACTAGGTCTTGGGTGCTCATGTGTGTTCTCTATTTTTAATTAGATAGTAGGTCGTACAATTGACTATTGTGGTAATAAGTTCGACCTTAATAAAAGGGTGAATAACCAAATTTTCGACTAGCTCGTGGTTATAAGTTTTAGATTGTGCGCTTTAGTTTATATGCACACATTTTCTTGTTTTCTTGTGCATATAGCAATGACATGCACACTTATTTGATTTATGTGTGTATGTAAGCCATTAACTTGCCCATAAGCCTTGATTAAAATCTGCCAAAATTTGCGTGATAGGTTGTTCAAACAGTTTATTGGCTCGTTTAATGCCGCCCAGTTGTTGTTTAAATATGCCGCTATCAAGTGCAGTTTCGTCCACTATTGTGGTGGCCTTCATTTGTTTAGCGATGGCTTGTAACCATTGTTTTTGTGGTGTTTTCCAGTTTTGGCTAGCGAGTATTTTATCAAGGGCATTGTCTACTCTGGTTTCGAAGGGAATGAGTGCCTCGCCAATGGCTGCTTGGCGAATAAAGCCAATAATGCGTGCGGCTATTTCTTCGTTTTTAACTTCTTGCCAAGCTGTGCGTAGGTCTTGCTCTCTGAATTTATTTTTTTCTAACTCAAAGGCTAATTCTTTTAGGCTTTGGCGGGTTAATTCCCATGGCCGTTGGATCACAGTTTGAATGGCAACCAAGCGATTACTGTTAGCGTTGACAAAGTCTTTAAAGGCTTTGAGATAATCGTCTGGTTTTTGCCCGTCACCATAGCCATGGGTTATGTCGGTTATTTCATCTTCGTGGCCTGATATCACAATAGGTTTTGTGCCTGCACCACCGCCAGTTACTTTCATATCAAGTAATTCACCCAAACCAGGATGACTAACAAACCACTCTGCCACCTCTTCTAGTTTCATGGCTTTTAATTCTTGAGCGAATTCTTGCGGTGGTTTACCCACAATACGTTCAAAGTTGCTTGCTTGTAGATCGGTTAAATGGCGCTTTTTACTTTGTAGTTTTGCTAAAAATTGGTTTTTAGCCAACTGCTGTAAATCTTCTGATGACGAATGGGCTAACTCTTGTTCTAGCTTGGTAAAAGTTATATCAACGTTAGTCACAACGGGCTTCATACCGTTGACTTGTTCGAGTTGTTTATAAATATCCACCGCGTCATAAATACGAAAGGTTTCTTTGCTTATTTCATCACAACGCCTTGTTGCACGGCCTAACATCTGTTCAAACAAAATACGGCTATTGACCCGCCGCAAAAACACTAAATTACAAATAGCTGGCACGTCTATACCGGTAGTGAGTAAATCAACGGTGACGGCGATATTGGGTAGGCGGTCATTTTTGTAGCGTTTAATTTTGTCTAAGGGTTTGTCACTTGCGCCGGTGATTTTTTGAATGGCGTCGTCGTCAATTTCACCATGGTAGTTTTCGCATGCTTCTTTAAGGGCTTCGACTACTTGGTCGGCATGTTTGTCAGTGACACAAAATATTAAGGTTTTAGCCGGTGAATAAGGGTCTATGGCATCACTTTCAATCAGCCACTTGGTGACTTCGGTGGTGAAACTAGGCGAGATAACCTTACGGTTAAACTGAGATACATCAAAGTCTAACTCGTCGGGTGTATTAAATATTTCAATGTTGTTATTTTTTAAATCATAAACTTTAACCTCTTCATTAACGTCGTAATGAATACCTTGTTCAGCTAATTTGGTATGAATGCGAATAGGCGGTAAATGATCGGTTAAATAGCCGTCGATAACGGCATCGGTATAACTATAGCTGTACACAGGCTCACCAAAAATATCCACTGTGTGTAATGCTGGCGTGGCCGTTAAGCCAATTTTAAAGGCGTCGAAGTATTCGATAACTGCACGGTATTTTGATTGGTAATCTTTTTGATCACGAAATTCTATTTCGGTATCGCTAAGCTCTCTATCAAGCAAGTAGCCACGGTGGCACTCATCTACGACTATGCAGTCGTACTGGCCCACACCCGGTTTATTATCGTTGTCGTTAGGGTAAAGAATGCGTTTCACTAGGCCCTGCACTGTTGCTACATGTACTTTGGTTTCGTCTTCTGGTGTTTTGCCTACGGGTTTATTTAACTGCATACCCATGACTTCAAAGGTATCAGCAAAAGTTTGTAAGTTTTCCATACGTACTTCGGAAAAATCGTCGCTGGCTTGTATACCGAGTGCAGAGCGGTCAACTAAAAAGAGAATACGCCTGAAACGTTCTGATTTTAGTAAACGATAAACTAATGCAATACAGGTTTTGGTTTTACCTGTACCGGTAGCCATGGCCACCAAGGCTCTAGATTCGCCCTTTTTAATGGTTTGCTCAATTGCCTTAATAGCATCAATTTGATAATCCCGTAACTTTAAATCGTAGCCAAAGTCCATTTCATCAAGTTTTTGATCTGCCTCTTGTGGTGTTTGTTTTAAATACTTTTTAATTTCAGTTGGCGAATACCAGCCTTTTAATGCCTTGCGGCGATTGCTGTTATCACGCACATCTAAAAACCAAATGCCGCTTTCTTGTTCGAGTTGTTTTAAATAGGCTCGGCCATTAGTGGCAAAGGTAAGGGGCACTTTAAATTCGCCCCACGACTCTTCCATCTCAAAATCACTATTGCCAGTTAAGCCATTTGCATAACGTTTTGCTTGGTCAATTGCCGAGTAAACATTTTTACTGCTTCGCTTGGCTTCAACTGTAGCAACAGGCGTTAGCCCCAAGAACAACACGTAGTCGGCAGGGCCAGATTCGGTTGGCCATTCGGCAATGGCCTTATTTTTGTTGAGCTCTGGTTTAGTGCCTTTTGAATAACGAAGATTAGTAGTATCAGCTTGCCAGCCTGCTTCATTAAGCTGTTGATCAATTAAGATACGTGTTGATTCTTCGTCAAGCAGAAAGTTTGACTGTTCAACTTGCTGGATAATGGCGGTTTGTTTGTCTTTTTCTAGTTGAGCAAAATCACTTATGTATTGTGTATTGGCCTCTACAGCCTGCTGGCTTAATTTGCCAATTGTGTTCTCTTGCTCTTGGGCTAGCGACTCCCAAATGGCTTTTTCTTCAGCCATGCTATCTGCTCGGAGTTTTTCAGCATTGGCTTTTTCTTCTGTTACCTTGTTTAACTTCTCAACCACAAGTAAACGGTCTGAAGAACGTTGAGATTCAATTTTTAAGGTGTCTAACTTTTCTTCAAGCTCGCGAACATAAGCAGAAGGGTCAACAGGCTTAACAAAGGCCTTAAACTTAAACCCCTTGGCTTTATCGCCGCCAAAGGTAACGTGGTACCAACTACTTAACGCGCAGCCCACTTGCATACACTTTAAGGCGTCGCGATGAGAAGATGAAATGTATTCATGATTGGCAATATTGCCCAATTTACGAATGGTATGAAAAGCATCTTTAACGTTTTCAGCAAGTTTGAGGGTGTATTCTAGATCGTTCAATAAATCGATTTGTTTAACTGATTTGCCATAATCGACACCGACACGGGCAGCAATATTTTGCGCTAACGCTTCGCCTAACTGTCGCATCTTGATTAAAGAAGTATTTGGGTCTGAGGCGTAACAACGTTCAGCAGTTTCAGCTAAACGGAATAACAATTCATCATGGTGTTTAAGAAACTCAAAGTTACTGACAAATGAAGGCATACAACGTCCGTTTATAATCCTTAGAATTTTCAACAAAGAGTACAAAAATTCACGAGATTAGTAAGGTGCTATAGATGGGACAATTAGTCAAATTAATTGGATTAAGTCAAAGGCTTATCGGTTGTTAGTTTATGGGGGCATGTTTATTAGATATTATTATTTTGAAACTGTAACTCAATCAAGTCGTCAGCTAAATTTAAGGCCACCAAATTGAATTATGCAAAGGATAGTTTGAATCTAACTTTTTTTTGAATAAACTGAACGGCCTAAATTTATTATATTGATGGGCAGAGAGATACTCACGAAGAGCAATAGTGTCAGTAAGATTTTCTGTGAAGATATGCAACCTTCCTAAAGCAATTGCAGGTATATCTTTAGATGACGTATTGTTAACTTCAAAGTTGCTTACAACTGTGAACTGACGATACCTATTTGAAATATTAGTTACTAAACAATCAGGCCAATCTGTCAAACGGCCATTGATTTTAAGTTGTGTTTTTACACCCTTTAGCTTTTTGCCAATTAATCTAAACTTTTTACCTATGCTTTCAATCAAATAATGAAATTGCACAACCTCTTTTAATTTAGAATCGATAGCTTTACAGCGGCTATACTGCTTTGCATTTCTGGCAATTTCTAATGATGTTAGATATTTTGATTTTTGACTCATCAGTTCTTCAACTATATCGCTAGGCTGTAATATGGTTCTTGTAAAATATGGCTTTAAGACTATTCCCAAACTATGCTGTTCAATTTTATTACCGGCGCAATAAGGTGATAATTCTCCATCAATTATTTGCATAATTGGAGACCGAAAATATTTAGGGCTATTTTTACTTAAAGTCTGTTTGTATGAGTACAGCTCATTCAAATGACGAGTAATTCTAGGCTGAAAGCCTATGATTAGTTTGGGGCTGAGTGGATGAACAAACTTAAAAATGTTTTGAAATAATTTGACTTCGTAGTTCATTTTTCGGATCTTCGATAAATCCTCATGTAAGCATCGTTCCTCGATTTGGTTTACTAATCCAAACTTATTCCCATGTTCAAGTTTAATACGGCGTCTTTCTGTTCTTCTTGTTTCTAATAAAAGTTGATAAGCACCCTTCCCATACAGTGAATCAACAATATTATTCTTATCCTTCCAAATAACTTGGGTTTCTTTCCTTGCATTAGAGGAAGCAACGTACGACTCATCTAAAAATACTGTCTTAGATTTTATTTGATTCAGTAATTTTTCAAAACTCCTACTTTCGTGGATTTTATGTAGTTGTAACATGATTTTTTGCTATGTAAATAAAGGCTATTAACAATATACACTTTTATTATGTTTGCCAGAAATGGATCGCTAAACTTATTCCATCAAGTAAAGCTAATGCACCAAACAAATAGAGAAAACCATGATAAGTGCAAAATTAATTGCTGATGAAATTCCAGGTCGTTATAGATTGTTGGTCATCGATGAATTTGGAATAGACATACATTCGGTTGATACGCTTGGATTAAAAATCACGTTCAATCTTATAAGTGGAGATGAAATTTTCAACTCTATGGCTGATGTGATTATCAAAGTTGTACTCAACAAGTTATTAGAAGTCAGTGTAAGTCACCAATCAGACACGTTTTTGAAAACCTGGCAAACCTTTCGAGAGTTATACAAAGAAGGTGTGCCACTTGAATCAATGACAGCAGTGCACTAACTGAAGCTACAAATATTAGTCAATCCCCAGCGGGCGGTGGGATAAATAACACCCGCAGCCATACCTAACTTGGTCTCGCCCTCTGTAAGTGGGGTTCTACAAGTGTGTTTGAAGTGTTTGGCCACAGCGAATAGGGGCTTTGGTCAAACAGGATTTCACTAGGCGAGTGGTCGACGGCGGGAAAGACCGCAATATTTTTTTAATAGTTAAAATAAAAGGAAATACTCATGTTAAATCGTCAAATTGAAAAGAAGTTGATTGAAAAGTTAGGTCACCCGGTTCGCGCTGTAAAAAAGGTTAGTGCATGGGCACTGAATTCAAATAATGATGTAGTAGTCGAAACAAACTATGAAACTAGAGATACTGGATCTCATGCAAGTATTTGGCTGCCAGCACAGTATTTGAATAAGTGTAATAATTTTACTGTTGTACAATATCCAGAAGGAAAAGGTCGCCACAGTAACACCTATCCCTCAAAAGGCTTAGAAAGGGATAAAGCCGCTATCAAAGTAAAACTAACTAGCATGACTGAAGCTGAAAATTTACTATCAGCTATTGTTTAACTCTATCGGGTGCTAATTGTGAATTAGTACCCGATTTTATTTAGGCCAAGGTATTACTATTCTCAATTAGTTATATTTTAACTACTCAATATTCGCAATTTGCTCACGCATTTGCTCAATTAACACTTTAAGCTCTACAGCTGATTGGGTGATATCGGTGTTGATAGATTTAGATCCTAAGGTATTCGATTCGCGGTTAAACTCTTGCATCATAAAATCGAGTCTGCGGCCAACTGCGCCGCCCTTTTTGAGGATTTTTCGGGTTTCGCCAATGTGGGATAATAAGCGGTCTAGTTCTTCGGCTACGTCGACTTTTTGTGCCAGCATCACCATTTCTTGTTCAACCCGGGTTGGGTCTAAATCAATTTTGGCTTCTTCGAAGCGAGTTTGGATTTTTTCTCGTTGCCATTTGATTACGTCTGGCATGTGAGCTGTGACTTTCTCAACTTCAAGGTTAATGCCGTCTAAACGTTGTTCAATCATGACCTTGAGGTTGCTGCCTTCTGTGGCTCGGGCTGCGATAAAATCTTTGAGGGTTAGGTCAAATTCAGCCAGTACATCGGCTTGAATGCCATCCATGTCAGCTTCTTCGGCTGAAATAACCCCAGGCCAGCGTAATACATCTAAGGGGTTTACACCGGCAGATTGGCCGTGTGATTGCACCCAATCTGCAGCGTGCATAACTTGTTTAGCAAGATCTTCGTTTAGGTTGAGTTTACCTACCGCAGCATCGTTAGCGACAAAACGTAATGAACATTCAACTTTGCCACGTTGTAACTGTTTACGAAAACGTTCCCGCAACACAGGTTCCATACTTTTAAATTGTTCGGGAAGACGGAAATAGGTTTCTAGAAATCGTTGGTTAACGGAACGCATTTCCCACACGGCTGTGCCCCAATTGGCTTTAAGTTCACGGCGGGCAAAAGCTGTCATACTGTAAATCATTGAATTCTTCCTAGGTCTTAGTTCTGGGTATTATACCCCTGTTGTGACTTGGGGCGAGTGTGTAAAGTGATTAATTGTTTTAGAAAGGCTTAAAACGCAAGAAAATTTACTTGGAAGTCTTTATAATTCCGCGCACTATTATTTAGGAGAGCAACATGCGTCCAAGTGGAAGAACCGCCAGTCAAATTCGCCCCGTTACTATTACTCGCAATTTTACCTGCCATGCAGAAGGCTCAGTGCTGATTGAGTTTGGCAACACTAAGGTATTGTGTAATGCCTCAGTGACCGAAGGTGTGCCACGTTTTATGAAAGGCCAAGGTAAAGGTTGGGTAACCGCAGAATATAGTATGTTGCCAAGAGCTACACATACTCGTTCAGATCGCGAAGCCGCGCGTGGTAAACAAGGTGGGCGTACTTTAGAAATTCAGCGTTTAATCGCACGTTCATTGCGCGCCGCAGTAGATCTAAAATTATTGGGTGAAAATACCATTGTTGTTGATTGTGATGTTATTCAAGCTGATGGTGGTACACGTACCGCTTCTATTACAGGGGCCTGCGTAGCACTCGCAGACGCGTTAACTTGGATGCGCGCTAAAGGTATTTTAAAAGCGAATCCAATCAAACACATGATTGCTGCTTTGTCTGTAGGAGTTTACAAAGGGGTAGCGATTGCTGACTTGGAATACCTTGAAGATTCGGATGCTGAAACTGACATGAACGTTGTCATGACCGACACTGGCAAATTCATCGAAGTACAAGGCACTGCAGAAGGCGAACCCTTTGATTTAGAAGAGCTAAATGAAATGTTGGAACTGGCCAAAAATGGTATTCGTGAATTATTTGATGAGCAAAAATTGGCTTTGAATTAGGACCATATAATGCAAGATTATCAGCGCAATTTTATTGAATTTGCACTCGCTCGTAATGTTTTAAAATTTGGACAGTTTACGCTTAAGTCTGGTCGAGTGAGTCCCTACTTTTTTAATGCAGGGTTATTTAATACTGGTGGTGACTTAGCCAAGCTTGGCCAGTTTTATGCGCAAACTTTGCAAGCATCCGGTATTGATTACGATGTGTTGTTTGGACCCGCTTACAAAGGGATCCCTATAGCAACAACCACGGCTGTCGCCTTAGCTGACAAACATAATGTAGATAAGCCATATTGTTTTAACCGCAAAGAAGCGAAAACCCATGGTGAAGGGGGCAATCTTGTTGGTAGTCCCTTAAAAGGTAAAATCATGCTGGTGGATGACGTCATTACCGCTGGAACGGCTATTCGTGAATCAATGCAATTGATTGCTGCCAATAATGCTCAACTTGCTGGTGTTTTGATTGCCCTTGATAGGCAGGAAAAAGGCCAAGGTGAATTGTCGGCTATTCAAGAAGTTGAGCGTGACTTTGATACCGAAGTGGTGTCTATCGTTAGTTTGGCCGATTTGGTGGATTACTTGAGTGACAAAGCCGATATGGCTGAGCATTTAGCTAATATCAAACAATATCGTTTGGACTACGGGATCTAGAGTGAGTCTGCCTTGCCCATTTGAGTCAGCTAATTATCAATTGGATGCGATTGGATTGCGCTGCCCAGAGCCGGTAATGATGGTGCGCTTAAAAATTCGCGAAATGCAAGTCGGTGAAACTGTCACAGTGATAGCCGACGACCACTCTACTACTCGAGATATCCCCAGCTTTTGTCGCTTTATGGAGCATGAATTGCTGGATTCTCAAAGCGTCACCTCACCCTATCGTTATCTGATCAAAAAAGGCCGCTAATATAGCGACCTTTTTTATTTTGATTAGTTTTAATTGGGTTTACGAAACTTAATAGTCCAGCGGTCTGTATTGCCTGTGACAGATTTAACGCCTACTTCGTAACGTAACTCATCGTCTGCGCGGTAATGGATATCGGAATAATCAACAAACTCAAAGCCTGCTTCTTGAATTTCTTTGATTGCCAAAACCGGATCAACACGGCGGCGATTCGCTGAGTTTGGTTCTTCCATATGGCGTGCGGTATGGTCTACTACTGCATAAACTCCACCTGGTTTGAGCGCTTCAAAGGCCAACTTGTTCATATTACGACGGCCTTCCTCTTTAAAGTTATGGTAATTTCGAAAAGTCAGTACCATATCCAAACCATTTACTTCAAAAGGTACAAAATTTTCGCCATTTTTACGATTAATATTGACATTTTCACCAATAATTTTGATCTTTTCAAACCCTGGTTCTTTTATTAAATCACTGATACGACCGGTTCCGATTGCCGCATAATACTGGCCTTTTTCGCTCACAACTGGCGCCAAAATTTTAGTGTACCAACCACCACCGGGAATGAGTTCGAGAATTTTCATATCATCCCGTAAGCCAAAAAATTCTAGAGTTTGCAGAGGTTTTCGGTTTCTGTCACGGTCGGTTTCAGCTTGGGTTCTGATTTCAGCTTTTAATGCTGATTTGATTTTTTCAGCAGTAGCGTCAAAGTTATCCGCCGCCATTACATTAGCGCTTATCGTAAGTAGTAGTATGGGTAGAAGTTTCTTCACTGATGTTCCTCCATTTTTAGTTATGTTATTGCAACGCAATACCAGACCGTTGCAATAATACATTTGTTTCAAATTCAATAAACAACTTACTGATGTGTGTAAATCAAGCCATCTAGCCTCACAACTATACTGCCTCAATCTGTCAATTTGATTACCACCGTGGCTATTTATAGCTGTCCTGAAGGTACTTATTATTAAGGGGGGTAGAATTTAAAGGCAAGAGTTATAACTCTCCTAGGCTAAAGCAATAGTCACCACTGTTAAGCGTTAAATGTTGCTTGCCCTCTAACTCTTTTTCTACTCCCATTTCAGCTAGTTGGTAAAATACATTCTGGTGGAGGCGAGCCCATAGATTTCTACGCACTAACGCATAAGGTAGATATACAGCGGTTTTTTTGTCTGCAAATAATTGTATTGGATTGTCTGAACTGACAATTAATACATCATCTGTATTGGTTGTTAGTGCTAACTTACCGTCTTCTTTTTGCCATTGAGTAATGATAAAAGGGACGTCTTCGACTTTAATACCTACCTTTTCTACGGGAGTAACTAAAAAGTAACTATCATCTTCACGTTTTAAAACACTGGCAAACAGTTTCACTAAGGGTTTGCGGCCAATGGGCGTACCCATGTAAAACCATGTACCATCATGTTTTATTTGTATATCAATGTCACCACAAAAGTCAGGGCTCCATTTATCAATAGGCGGCAACGCCGCATTTTGTGAGCTGATTTGTTGTTGAAATGCACCTAAATCGAAGGTTGTCATTTAAAGCGTTTCTTTAATCTCACGTAATTTAGCTTTAATACGGCGCATGTTTTCTGGCCCAGTACGCAACAATTGTTTTTGAGGAGCGGTTAACGACTCTAGCTGACTATCCTTAAATTTGTACATTACACTGTCTGTGTACACTTCGACTGGAAAAGGTACTTCTGGGGTATCTAACAATACATCTATTGCCTCTTTCAACTTCTCTTCAAAATTGTCGGATGGGCTGGCAATTTCAGAAAATATTTTTTCTATGGCCGGTTTGTATTCTTGATACAACTGCAATAACGACGTTGTCTCGAGAGACTCAAACACTTCTACGTAAGGGGCATAACGTTTGAAACTTGCAGGGTCAATCCATTCTTTATCGGCTTGCCTATAGGTGCGAAATGGTTTCTCTGGCTTAACTAAAACCCTGTTGTTAGCCGCTATGCCTTCATCAGCTAAGGTGTTGGTCATGATAACAAAGCGTTCTAGTAGTGCATCATCAATCAATAAACGCGCAAATGCATCATAGTCAGATAAGGTCAATAATTTGGTCTTTACGGTGCCATCGCTAATATCTAATGGTTCAGGCTCTGGGATGATTTCAGGTTCAAGTGTTTCCTCTACTGGTTCGGGAATAACTTCAGCAGGTTGCTCTTCGATAACAGGTTCAATTATGGGGTCAATCACTGGGGAGACAGGCGCTACAACAACAGGCTCAGGCTCTGGTTCGCTGGGCCAAAGCACCACGGCCAAAATTATAGCTAAAACAATTGCACCTATAGTGAAATGCGGAACTAACGATTTTTTCGATTCTTCGTTCATGATTTTCCTATTAACTAAATGCCTTTATTTACAGAGTCACTTCAGCCTACTCAAATATCTACCTAAATGATACGTGAACATTATAAAAAAATGTAATTGTATTCATAACTGGACTGACCACAAATAGACAATTAGACTGAATGGGTCACTCGTTTATTTTAAGACATGTGGAAGCCATTTGAATATTATTTTATATGCGGTGCCGTTTTTTTTCCTGCTGATTTTAATCGAATTATTGTTAGAAAAAGTGAAAGGCACAGATTACTACCGTGTTAACGACAGTATTAATAGTTTAACTGCGGGTGTGTTAAGCAGAATGACTGGCATTATTAAGTTGTTACTTCCTTTAACTATTTACGTGTTAGCCCATGAGCAGTTGGCTTTGTTTCAGCTGCCATCGACTTGGTGGATGTGGCTGAGTGCGTTTTTGTTGTATGATTTTTTCTATTACTGGAATCATCGTCTGGGACACGAAATGAATATTTTGTGGGCGGCTCACGTGGTGCATCATTCAAGTGAAGAATATAATTTAACGACAGCATTGCGGCAAAGTAGTAGTAGCTTTTTCAGTTGGATTTTTTACTTACCTATGGCGTTATTGGGTTTTGAACCCAAAGTATTAATTGCGGTGGGCTCCTTAAATCTTATCTACCAGTTTTGGGTGCATACTCGGCACATTCCCAAGTTAGGTTGGTATGAGTGGGTATTTGTTACTCCTTCAAACCATAGAGTGCATCACGCGCAAAATCAAATCTATATTGATCGTAACTATGGTGGCGTGTTTATCCTTTGGGATCGCCTATTTGGTTCATTCCAAGAGGAGTTAGACGAAGACAAGCCCATTTATGGTATTCGCAAGGCCTTAAAAAGTTGGAATCCACTATGGGCTAACGTGCATGTATACAGCCAATTATTTAAAGACTGTTGGCATACAAAACGTTGGCAGGACAAACTTCTTATTTGGTTTAAACGTACTGGATGGCGACCTGCTGATGTTGAGCAAAATTATCCTCTCAGTAGGGTTGACCTGAGTCAGTTTAAAAAATTCGATATTCAGCTGTCGTTATCTAATAAACTCTACAGTCTATTGCAATATTTGTTGATCGTGCTCATTGGTTTGTTACTGATGATGAATGTCGAAGTGCTTATTGTAGTTGAGCAAGTTTTAATTGTGCTCTTTGTTTTTTTTGCCAGTGTCTCCGCAGGTTTAGTCTTAGAGAACAGTCCTAAAGCTATGTATTTAGAGTGGCTAAAGTACGCTGTAATTCTGGGCACTTTAGCACTGTATGTGTTACCTGATTGGCTTGAATGGACTCTTGGTGTATGGGTATTGTTTAACGCTTTGTTTTTGTTCTTTAAAAAGAATGAAATTATTAACTCAGCGGAACCTATGCTCGAAGTGAGTAGCTGAAGCGTCAAAAACAGCCATTGAAAAATTTGCGGCGATTGTCGATTAGGCAGGGTTGCAATGTGATTGCGGTCAGCGAATGGTACTAAACTTCAATCCATATTGGTGGTTCATGCGGGTAATTTCACCTAAATCATAAAGTTTCTCTAACTCTAGGAAAAACTGTTGTTTAAAAGAGGCGTTATTGGAGGTTATTGAAAACCCACAAATTCACGTTTCTAATGGGTAAAAATGCTGTTTATGTCCATCAACAAAAACTTAGTTTCTACAGCATTTCATGACGTTAGGATTTTAGAAAAGCTAAACTCTATTTGATAGTTTATGAAGAGGTATGGCAAATATGAACCCAGACTTTTAAAGCTAGTTAAATACCTAAAATAAAGCAGCAGATAAGCGGGCACTAATGGCCCTATCTACTTATCTAAAATTATGACTGCTGGGGGGAGAAGGAAGCTCATTGTTTAACGATTTTCTTTAGTATTATGGATAAACAAATACGCATAATACCCAGCCATTACTACAATCATTCCAATTCCAAGAATTGAACCCCAAGCCACTGGATCGTTTAATATTAAATCCCACATAATCATTAACCTCTGTTAAATAATTTGATAACAGAGGTAATTTTAGTGTGTTATTACTAGCCTATATTGATCCAGATCAGCTTTATTATAAGGTGACTAATGTTCAAATGAGAGCGTTAGCAGCTCAACTGAATCGGCAAAAGTTAATGTTTGCAATTTGCCTTTACCTTCAATGTTAATAGTGTTGATTTGCTCAGGCCAAAGATCACGTAGGGCATTATGACGGATTGTCATATTGTCTATTTGAGTGGGTTGTGTTGTTTCTTGGTATACCCATAAAAACTTGCCATCTATTTCAACTCCTACCATTTTTAACGGCAGAGGTTGTTCCTCACTATCAAACAAACTAAAACGATTATTCACATACTCGCCAAACTGCTCTTGGGTCTCTTTTGAGTCAATGATGTCTGCATCTTTACCAAAGATTTCTTTTACGGCATGTTCAGCATCGTGCACCCTAAAGCGATGCATGACTTCGATGTTTTCGGTGCGTGCATTAAACAAAACAGTGCTAAAAGAGGTTTTTTGCTGGTGTGCTGAAATAGAGAACGCTGCAAACAGCAGCGTCCCTATTGCCCAAAGAACAACCTTATTCATTGTTGTCTTTGTCATCTTCATCGTCGTCTGTTTTTAGCTCGGTTTTAATATCTTGCATGATATCTCGAGACACTTTTCTTGTGCTTTTCTTGGATTTGTAAGCTTCGATACGTGACGGGATAATTTGACGTGGGTAATGGTTGTTATCCACATTTACATCGGCGGTTTCCCAACGTGGATCTACAGTGACACTAACCAACTCTTTATCCTTGTCAGTGATTATCATTTTATTGACTGCTTTAGGCGTGCGGCGCCAAATTTCCGCAGGAATATATTGATTCTCTTTGGTACCATCAGCAAAAGTAAGCTCTAAGATGATTGGCATAACCAAGCCACCTTTGTTTGAAAACTCTAACACGTAGTAGTTTTTATCTTCTTTTACTGCGCGTTCAAAGGCTGTTTTTTCCCATGGGTCTAATTTCTTTAAAAACTTCTGATAGGCGTTACGTTCTTTATTCGTCACAGTAAATCTATCATTTTCGTCGTAGAAATCAGTGATATCAGGGAACCGCTCAACCCATAATTTTTTGCCTTCGGCTTTATTACGCTCATCAGTTAAAGATAAGGGTTTGTCCAATTCTTCTTGGCGTAAACGGTCAAAATCGATATCAGGATCTTTGGTATCCAAACGCAACTTTGAAATTTTATCTATGGAAATATCCACATGATCTGTACTGTAAAACCAACCACGCCAAAACCAATCTAAATCAACCCCTGAGGCTTCTTCCATAGTACGGAAAAAATCTGCTGGTGTAGGACGTTTGTATTTCCAGCGTTGTGCGTATTCTTTGAATGCAAAATCGAATAATTCACGACCTAATAAGGTCTCGCGCAGAATATTTAATGCAACGGCAGGTTTGCCATAAGCATTCGGTCCTAAACGTAATACGCTATCTGATTGCGTCATAATAGGCACTTGATTCGAAGACTTCATATAGCTCACTATATCGCGAGGCTCTACACCCCAAGGAATAGTTGGATCCCATTCGCGACCTGCTACACCATCTAAAAAGCTATTCAGACCTTCATCCATCCAAGTCCATTGACGTTCATCAGAGTTGACCACCATAGGAAAGTAAATATGCCCCACTTCGTGAATAACTACGCCAATTAAGAAACGTTTTTCCGCTTGTGAATAGGTACGGCTACCGTCGTCTTGTAATTCAGTGCGCGGGCCATTGAAGGTGATCATGGGGTATTCCATACCGCCTACAGGTCCGTTGACCGATTGTGCTACTGGATAAGGGTAGTCAAAAGAAAACCGGCTATACACTTCTAATGTTTGGATAACGGCTTCAGTGGAATATTTTTTCCATAAATCGCCGCCTTCTTTAGGGTAAAAAGACATCGCCATAACCAGAGGTTGATCTTTGCCACCTTGTTGATGACCACGGGCATCCCACATAAATTTACGAGAAGAAGCCCATGCAAAATCACGGACGTTTTCAGCTCTGAATTTCCATGTTTTGGATTTCTCGGTGCCTTCTTTTTCGTTTTCTAAAGCTTCTTCTTCAGTCACAACAAATACAATACGATCAGCTGTTTCTGCTTCTTTTAGGCGTTTACGTTGTGTCGAGGTCAAAACGCTTTTGGGGTTTTGCAACGCACCGGTTGAGCTCACAATATGATCAGCTGGTACTGTCAATTCAACATCGTAGTTACCAAATTCTAAGGTAAACTCACCACGGCCAATAAATTCTTTATTGGTCCAAGCTTCGTAATCTGTGTAGGCATGTAAACGTGGAAACCATTGGGCTAACAAGAATATATCATTGCCACCTTCACGATCGTCATCAGGAAAATGTTCGTAGCCCGAACGTGCCGATACCGCATCTTCTTCCACTATGTTGAAAGCATAATCGATTGAAAATTCCACTTTTTTACCAGGCTTAAGGTGTTCTGGTAAATCGATACGCATATTGGTACCTACAATAGTGTGCTTTAGGCTATTGCCCCTACTGTCTTTAACCGATTGAATGTCGTAACCCAACACATTGTCGTCAGTAAATTGTTGGCGGCGTAATGCGCCTAAACTAAGCTGTGCAGGTTTACTGCTAGACGCTGCTGATGTCGCTGGACCACGATTACCAATGCCACCAAAGGTAGTTGTCATGGCAGACATTGAATCATTTCGAAATTTATTTTGATCCAACTGCACCCAAAGATACTTGAGGGTATCTGGCGAATTATTGTGATAAGTGATGTCTTGGCTAGCGGTAATTCGACGTTTTGCTTCGTCTAACTTAGCTTTGATTTTGTAATCTACTTGTTGTTGCCAATAAGCATGCCCAGGTTCACCAGCTGCGTTGCGGTATACATTGGGGGTAGGAAGTGACTCGTCTAATTGGCGAAATTTATCTTCAAAGTCGCCTTTAGTTTGATTAATTGCTGCATTTGCCGAGGCAATAGTCGTAAACGACAGCGCTGCTATGATGATGAGTTTATTAAACATTATATTCCCTGGTTGTCGTAAATGGTGATTTGCGGGGCAATTTTTAGAATTTTTTTGACCGCCGCCCTATTTTATTACAAATTTTAAGAAAATTCTCACTATAACTGAGCGCTATTAAGACCGTTTTATGCGCATTTATCTTTCAAAGTGGTTGTTTTGGGATGAATCAATTCCTAAACCATTAATTTTTAGATCATAGCTTATAACTACAATGGCTTGTTTCTCTATGGTTTTATCGTACTCTAATCCCATAAGTTCTCGAGGTAGAGTATGTTTAAAGTCAATTGGAAACGAGCAGTGATTAAAGTAGGTAGCAGCTTAATTGCGCCTAATAATAATCAATGTAGTCAGGAGTATCTAAGGCCTATCGCGCAATTTATTAGCGATAGTCGTAAACAAGGAAAAGAAGTGATTTTAGTCTCTTCAGGCAGTGTTGCCGCTGGAAAGGGCAAAATTGCGTTTAAACATCATCCTTCGATTGTAGAAAAGCAAGCCATGGCGGCGATTGGACAAACCCAAATGATGGCTAACTGGGCAAGCCTATTTGACTTTGATTGCGCGCAAATATTGTTAACCTCTGATGATTTACATAATCGCACCCGATACGTCAATATCAAAAATACCTTGCGAGAATTATTAAAAAATAATGCGTTACCCATAGTTAATGAAAACGACACTGTGGCCATCAACGAATTAAAAGTGGGCGATAATGATAATTTGGCAGCATACACTGCGCTGGTAGCGGAAGCAGATACCTTGATTATTTGTTCAGACATTAAGGGCTTGTATGATGCTGATCCTAGAAAAAATCCTGCTGCTCAGTTAATCCCTGAAGTGAGCGTTATTGATGACCGCATTTACCTTTTAGCCGGTGGTGCTGGCAGTGATGTGGGTACCGGTGGTATGAAAACTAAAATCCAAGCGGCGCAAAAATGTGTGGATTCGGGGATTCAAACGCTGATAGTCAATGGTCGAGACCCAAGTGTATTTACAGATTTGGCGATGGGACATTCTCCGGGCACCTTATTTAAGCCTAATAAAACCCTAGATAATGCGCGAGATAACTGGTTAAGGCATACCTTAAAAACCAAAGGTAGCATCGAAATTGACCTAGGTGCCAAACAAGCTTTGTTAGAAAAGGGCGCATCACTTTTACCCTCTGGTATTATTAAGGTTAGTGGTCAATTTATGTCTGGTGAGGCCGTTAATGTTAGCTACAAAAACACACCTATAGCCAAAGGAATAGTGCTGTATAGTGGCAGTGATTTAACGGCAATAAAGGGTTTAAACAGCCAAAAAATCGAAGCCACTTTGGGCTACACTTTTGGTGGAGTAGCAATACATCGTGATGACTTAGTGTTGCTTTAAGGCACATCTATTCAATATTTATACAAGGGACAAACATAATGAGTTTCTCTATTACAAGTGCTGCCCAACAAGCTAAAAAAGCAGCGCGTCAAATTGCCAGCTTGACGTCAGGGCAAAAAAATCAACTGTTAATCGCTATTGCTGAGGCATTAGTCGCTAACACAGCGGACATTTTAGTGGCTAACGAAAAAGACTTATTGGCAGGTAAAGAAAATGCTTTAGATGCCGCCATGTTAGATCGTTTGGCTTTAGACCCACAACGAATTCAAGGTATTGCAGATGCAGTAATGGAAATTGCTGGTCAGTCTGATCCAGTAGGTTCAATTTCCAAAATTGAACGTATGCCTAGCGGTATTCAAGTAGGAAAAATGCGTATCCCTTTAGGGGTGATTGCGATGATTTATGAATCCCGCCCTAATGTGACTATTGATGCCGCCGCTTTATGTCTAAAGGCTGGGAATGCAGTGGTGTTGCGTGGTGGTAAAGAAGCCTTACATTCCAACTTAGCCTTGGCCGAATGTATAAAAACTGCCTTGGCGAAACAACAGTTAGACCCTGCAGCTGTGGTGGTGGTGCCAGATCCTGATCGCGCTGTGATGAACGAGTTAATGACACTCAACGAGTCTATCGATTTGATTATTCCTCGAGGTGGTGAAGGCTTAATTCGCTTTGTGTCAGAAAACAGCCGTATCCCAGTGATACAGCATTATAAAGGTGTTTGCCACTTGTATGTTGATAGCGCTGCCGATCAAGACAAAGCATTAAACATACTTAAAAATGGTAAAACGCAACGTACAGGTGTGTGTAATTCTTTAGAAACACTAGTGGTACATAAAGACATTGCAGAGTCATTTTTACCTAAAGCTGCGGCAATGTTGGCAGAGCATAATACTGTGGTACATGCTTGTGAAAACAGTATCAGTTATTTTGCAGGCGCACAGCCTGCAACAGAAGACGACTGGCACGCAGAATATTTGGCGATGGAAATTGCAGTGAGAGTGGTTGACGACTTTGAGCAAGCCATTGAACATATTGAAGAATATAGCTCTGGACATACAGAAGTCATTGTTAGCCAAGATTATTCTAAAACCCAAGCCTTCATTCGCCGCATCAATTCGGCGGTAGTGATGGCCAATGCTTCATCGCGTTTTTCTGATGGCGGTCAATTAGGGTTAGGCGCTGAAATTGGTATTTCCACCAGTAAACTCCATGCCTATGGACCTATGGGCGCAGAATCACTTACCACTGAAAAGTTTATCGTGATGGGTGATGGTGAAGTACGCGCTTAGTTTGAGATGGTGAAGACTCAACACTACTTGTTTGATTGGGGTGACACCTTGATGGTGGATACTCCCGGTCAAACAGGACCAATGTGTGATTGGCCTACAGTGCAGGCTGTGGATGGTGCCAAAGCATGTTTGCAGCGACTTAGCCGCTTTTCTCCATGTCATTTAGCTACCAATGCTGAAGATTCTACAGAAATGCAAATTCGCTTAGCCCTAAAAAGAGCGGGGTTAAGTGACTATATTCAACGTATTTTTTGTCGTGAAAACCTTGGTATGGGAAAAACCGATGCTGATTATTATGTGGCAATAACGGAAAAGTTAAATGTGATCCCAGAGAGTATTACTATGGTTGGCGACTCACTGGAGCGGGATGTTCAGCAAGCAATAAAAGCAGGATTAAAAGCGGTGTGGTTCAATCCTAAAAACACGCAAATCCAGTCAAATTATACGATTATCACTCAATTAGATAAGTTGATTTAGCTAAGCAAGGTTTTTGCTAGGGCATATTGCTTGGGCGTGATATTCAGAAACTCATTAAAGTCTCTAATTAAATGTGATTGGTCGGAATAGTCCAAATTTACGGCCAACTCTGCCAATGTAAGTCGCTGATTTTCTAATCTCTCTAACGCATGGTGCAGACGATATTTTCGGATCAGCCATTTAGGTGATAAACCCACATAGGTTTTAAACAGGCGTTGTAGACTGCGTACTGAGGTGTGGGATAGTTGCGAGAGGATTTCAACACTGTTGATGGCATGGTTGGTTTTTATTTGTGTAGCAAGTGTTTGCACTGCATGTGTTGCGGGATCTAATTTATGGGCATATTTTTGTAATGCTTGGCTTAAATAGGTAACAGTGATTTTATCGTTTCGCGTATCTAAGGTGTTTTCAATTAAAGCCTGCGGGTTCAATTCGAAAATCTGCGTTACTGCAAATTCTTTATCTACTGCTTGGTCTATTAGACAAGGTAGCCTTTTAGCCAAAACACCCAGATTAAACTTAACTCCAATAATTTTGCCTTGACCTTGCATGGTATAACGGTACTTTTTGCTCACAGGCCCCAGTATTTTTGCACCTTTGTCGCTTACGACTAAATGCATATTCGGGTCTGGCAAGTTTTGTTGAGTGTGTGCTGGCTGGCCACGCAGATCCCAATCCACTAGCCAAAATTGTTCAACTAAAGGAGCGAGTTCTGGTGTTGGCAAGTAACGCCTTAATTGAAACTTTTCAGCGCTAGGTGTTGGGTATAGAACGCCGGAAATCTTTTTATCGCTAGTTTGCATTAAAGGACTTGTTTGTCGTGTTTGTTCAATATTGACTGTTGATCATGCATTAGACTAGGCTTTTGAGCAAACCTAATAGAGATAACTATGCACACATTAACAGGTCAATTTCAGATAACAGACTGGCAAGAGACGACTCAAAGTGAACATGATGGTCTAAAACGCAGTTTAGCGAACGTCAAACTTGATTATAGCGGTGACTTGACTGGTACCAGTGAATTACAGTATTTGTTGAGTTATCAAAGTGATGGTAGCGCAGATTTTGTTGGGTTTGAAAGTCTTCAGGTAACTATAAATGGGGACTCAGGCAGTCTTATATTAAGGCATATTGGCCGTTTTGTTGCGGGAGTGGCAAAGAGTCAATTTGAGGTGCTCCAAAGCACTATTAAGGATAAGCTCATTGGTTCAACAGGGAGCTTTACCTCGGGTGAAAATGGCCAAGCGCAATACTCTATTGAAGTCAGTTAGTTTAGGAGATTACATGAGCGAAAAAATTAGTGGTGGTTGCCTGTGTGGTGCGGTCACTTATGAAGTTGAGAATGATTTTAATCGTTTCTATTTTTGCCATTGTCAGCAATGCCGAAAGATTACCGGTTCGGCTCATGCGTCTAACTTGTTTACGCGCCCCGACGCCATTCAATGGACGACCGGCGCGACCTATAAAAAACAATTTAACTACCCCGAACGAGATTTTACCGTGGTATTTTGCACTGAATGTGGCTCTGGTTTACCTTTTGTGACTACCAGTGGCAAAGTCTTAATTGTGCCTGCAGGTAGTTTAGATGCTGAGCCGAACATTCAACCCAATGATAATATCTTTTGGGCTGAACGAGCAGCTTGGTATGACGAGGGTACACATGCCCACAAGTGTGATGGTTTTCCTCGCTAGTCGGAACTCAGAATAAGTTGCTCTGCCTAGCAATACTCTTTTCCAGAATCCAAGGTTAATTAGCAGTGGTTTCACCGCTGGCTGTTTGTTGTAACATCGCATAATAAAATTGAATGGCGTTGAGGTAATCCTGCACCGCAATTTGTTCATTTAAACCATGGAACTGTTTGAGTGAGTCAGGATTGAGTGAAACCATCATAAAGCGATAAATATTGTCTGAAAGATGTTGAAAATGCCTTGAGTCTGTTGCGCCTATCACTAAGTAAGGCGTAACTAGTACATTGTCATCCAAACGTCTAATTGAACTTTCAATCAACTTAAATCCAATGTTATTGGTAGGTGAAACTGCTGATGCTTCGTTGGCGAGTTCAGTAGAAAGTGTCACGCGGGGATCGTCAATCACTCGTTCAAGATGAGCTTGAATGCTAGCAATAGTGTCACCGGGTAAAATTCTAAAATTCACTACAGCAGTGGCAATAGTGGGCAATACATTAGATTTGGTGCTGCCTTGTAACATGGTGACAGCTGTGGTGGTGCGAGCGCTTGCTGCAGAGCTGGGGCTTTTTAGTAATGTGCTAAGAACAACAGGCTTAAACAACCACAGGTTAGCCAAAGGTAATCGTTGTGATAACGGCATTGAATAACCAATGTTATCGAACATTAAATCAAAAAATTCGAGGCGTGCATCAAATGGATTATTTTCTACATTAACAATGGCACTTGCTAATATACCTGCTGCAGTATGCGCTGGTGGTTGTGATGAATGCCCGCCTTCACCTTTTACTGTAAGTCTAAAGTTTACAAAGCCTTTTTCGGCCACTCCGACTAGAGCTATAGGTTGAGTTGGGCCGGGAATAATGCCGTCGCTAATTACGCCGCCTTCGTCTAGGATAAATTCAAACTGAATATTTTGCTCCGCAAAATATTTGGCTATGGCTATTGCTCCTTCACCACCGGTTTCTTCATCGTGACCAAAGGAAAAATAGATATCTCTTTGTGGCGTGTTATTTTGTTTTAAGTACCACTCAAGGGATTCCATTAGCGCCAGTACACTGACCTTGTCGTCAATTGCCCCTCTACCCCAAATCACGCCGTCTACCACGTTGCCGCTAAAGGGTGGTTGCAACCATTGGTCTTTGGTCTGTTCGTCAACGGGCACAACATCCATATGCCCCATAAACAGTGCCGGTTTGAGTTGTGGGTTTTGGCCTTTTAGATGAAAGACCATACTGTAGTTTTTGAACTTAGTGAGCTCGGCTTTTTGGTGCACCAAGGGAAAAGATTGCTTTAAATGTTGGTGAAATGCCTGAAACGCTGCTGGCTCTAATTTGCTTGTATCATCATAAGATACCGTAGGAATTTGTAACGCTCGACTAAACCTGTCTATTGCAGCGCTTTCATCTAATGGGATAGGAAGTAAAGATTGAGTCACTTGGTATTGGTTGTTTTCAAATACGCTTGTGGCGCGATAAAACACAATAGCCACTAAAATCACGGCTAAGATGGTAACAGGCAGCAATATTTTTTTCATTTGGCAGTCACTTATTCTTATTTACTGGGTAAACTTGGCATCAGTATATCCTTTGTCCAAGAGTAATAAAATATTGTCTAATCCCGTTCTGTTTTCTGTTGTGGTGCTTATTTGGGGATCGACTTGGCTGGCTATTACCTATCAGTTTGGTGAAGTCGACCCTACTCTTTCGGTGGCTTATCGTTTTTTTATCGCCGCGACTATTCTTTTTAGTTACTGCAAAATCAAAAAGTTATCGTTAAGTTTACCTAGGCATATTCATATTAAAATGGCCGGTGTGGGTTTATGTCTTTATACCCTTGATTACACGCTTTTATATCAAAGCCAGCAGTATATTATTAGCGCGATAGTGGCGTTAATGAGCTCATGTATGGTGTATATCAACGTATTATTGCGCCGTGTCTTATTAAAGAAACCCATTCGCAAAGAAGTTATGATCGGGGCAACTTTAGGTATGTGTGGCATAGGTTTAATCTTTCTACCTGAGTTTTCAAAAGTCAGTGCTAATCAGTATCTGTTGTTAGGGATAGGCTTGGCTTTTAGCTCATTCTTTTTTGCCTCTTTTGGTAATGTCATTTCTGAACGTATCCTTGATCATGGTACCCCTGTGATCCAAATGAACTTTTGGGCCATGAGTTATGGCGTTATCTTTATTTTCACCGCCGCCATGTTTAATGGTGCTGAATTTACGTTGCCGCGCAATCCTAATTATTACTATTCGATGTTTTATTTGTCGGTATTTGGATCGGTTTTGGCCTTTGGTGGCTATATGCAACTTGTTAAACAAATGGGCTCTGATAAAGCCGCCTACGTGGTATTGGTTTACCCTATTGTTGCTTTACTTTTGTCGACTTTGTTTGAAGGTTATCAATGGCACATAGAGGCCTTTATTGGGGTTGCCATCGTTTTGTTAGGCAATGCGGTCGCTATGGGGAAACTACCGCTGCCTTTTAGCAAAGGGAAATAAAACCTGTGATCAAGGTTGCCTACGCTTTTTGTTTTATCAATAACGAGGTCATCAATCCTGTTTAGTTAGTTGTTTAAAGATTACTTTTATGCCAATTTTATATGTTTGGCCATCAACATTAGGTAAGTATTTTTGCTGTCATAGATTTCCTTTCATCTCATAGTCTTGCGCTAAGTAAAAATAATAAAGAATATTTGTAATATTTTTATGGCGTTAGAGACTAGGTTATTGAATCTACATTTTTGTCTGTTGTTATTAGGAAATACTGGGTCACTTGAGCAGCAATTTTAAAGACGTTTTACAACAACATGCTGCCTTATTAGGCCGTGTGGCTGCGACCTATGAAGCTAATTTTCATTTGCGTCAGGAGTTGTTGCAGGAAATTTCTTTGGCCGTGTGGCAAGCAATGGAAAAATTCAAAGGCGACAGCAGTGTTAAAACTTATGTGCTACGAGTGGCCCACAATAAAGCTATTACCCATGTTGCTTATCATGCCAAACAGCCTCGCAACGACAGCTATTGTGAAGTAGAAACTCCACATCCAAGTCAGCAGGCCAGTTCTGACGTGCACTTTGCTCAACAGCAGCAGATTCAAACCATGCTGAAAGAAATTAGAAAAATGCCCATTCAAACTAGGCAAGTCGTGACTATGTCAATGGAAGGGCTTAGCTATGATGAAATTGCGGATGTCTGTGGTATCAGTAGCTCAAACGCTGGGGTGATACTCAATAGAGCGAGAAAAGTGTTAATGGAGAGCATTTAGTATGTCTGAGCATCAAGACTCACTGAGCCAACTATGGCATAACCAAAAGGTTGAACAAGCAGACCTCTGCGAGGTCACTAAAAAATGGCGCAAGGTAAAATTAAAACAGCGTTTTTATGTGGCTTTGGATTTTTTTAGTCTGAGCATTCCTTTTGCTATTCTATGGGTTAAAGCGGAGCAACTAGATAAGTTTACCTTGGGGCTAATATTTGCTGTGATGTCTGTTTCAGTGGTGATGGTGTTTTATATCACTTGGTTGCGGCGTTTTTCTTTAGGTTGGTCAAATGTCTCTACAGAGCAACATATTCAACAGTTACAAAAACAAATTCAAAACAACATTAAAATCGCAAATCTGAGTTTGCATTCTGTATGGTGTGTGGTGCTGTTGTTAATGGTTTTTTATGGCACATTGTATTATTTTCAAGTTTATCCCCCTGAAAAACTTGTGGAGAAAATGTTGCTCTCTGGCGCAATCAATGCCATTGCCTTGCCTTGTATTTGGGTGTGGGCGTCTAGGCGTAAAGCTAGATTTAACAAAGAATTAATAGAATTGAATCACTTACTAGATGGCAGTGCTTCTTAAGTGTATAAGGTATATTAAAACGCCAGCAATTTTGTGGTTGAAACCTTTTGTTATGCCCTTATTCTAGGGCCATTCATTTTATATCTAATAAGAGAAAGCTATGCCTGACATTGTTGTCATGTTTTTCCTGCTTGGCCTGATCGCTGGGCTTGTTCGTTCTGACCTTAAAGTGCCTAAAGCGACCTACGACACAATGAGCCTGCTGTTGATGTTAACCATTGGTCTCAAAGGAGGTATGGCGCTACATGGAAAGTTGAGTTGGGCACTGGTACCAGAACTTGTCATGGTGGGGATATTAGGGGGGATTATTCCGCTATTGTTATTTCCGATACTCAGAAAACTTGTGCAGTTGTCACTAGCTGACAGCGCCAGTATTGCAGCCCACTATGGCTCGGTAAGTGCCGGTACTTTTGCGGTGGCATTGGCTTATGTGGAAACAAACCACCTCGCAGTTGCTCCTGAGGTGACTTTGTATTTAGTGTTATTAGAACTGCCTGCCATTGTGGTGGGCTTGTTGTTGTATCGTCATTATCAAACGGGTGTTTCATCTACTCGCATGGGTAATTTATGGCATGAGTCATTCACCAACAGAGGTGTGATTTTACTTTTGGGCGGCGTGATTATTGGTTTTATGTATGGCTATCAAACAGGTAGTGAAGTCACAGAGTTATTTACTGGAATATTTAAAGCGGTACTTGCTTTGTTTTTATTAGAAATGGGCTTAGTGGCAGCGGGTACGTTACAACCTATCCCCTTTAAACACTGGCGGTTGTTAGTTTTTGCACTATTAGCGCCTAGCGTGTTGGCCTTTTTTGGAATTGCAGCGGGTTATATGTTGGATTTAGGTATGGGGTCAACGCTGATTCTTGCTAGCTTGTTAGCGAGCGCCTCGTATATTGCGGCACCTGCTGCGATAAAAAGCAGTATAGATGATGCAGATATTGGTTTAGCTATGCTGGCTTCGTTGGGGTTAACCTTTCCATTCAATGTGATAATTGGTATTAGCTTTTATCATAAAATTATTGAGTGGTGGTTTGTATAGGTGGAATGGCTCTTTAAATTTTTATGCCCTGACAGGGGACTAACCCTTTGCCTAAGGTAGTTTTTGCGCCACCCTTGCTTTATTAAATTGCATGTCATTTGACAGTGGTCGCACTATAATATGTCGGTATAAAAAACAAAGTGCATTAAGTGTCGTTGCTTGAGTTTTTAATGCAACATGCTGGTCATTTTACAAATAGCTAAGAAAGACTCCCACTTCGCTATCACCTATTTCATTCGGATGTCGTTTATGATGGTAAAGGATGAAAAATTTAATCTAATAAAGTTAATATTTGATGGTGCGTTTCGCATAACCTTTGGTTGTCATTAGCTCTGAAATGTATGTTAAAAAAGCCGAGTTCATCACTCATTTCCTTGTGAATGTGGCTGTATAAGAATGCAGAGATAGGTAGTTAGTCGTTTTGCAAATGACTAAATAAGTGGGTCGCTCGCTTTCACCCTCTCTGAAAAATAGAATTTTTATTAACGCATTGAATAGGTTAATAAACTGGGCTGATGTGAGCTGAGTCATAATCGCGATAGAAGGCGTAATGAAAAATCTAAACGGGCTTCAAGCCTTCTATTAAGTTGTTATGAGTGCGTCACTTACAAGCCATAGAAGAAGGGAATTTTATGACTGAATATTTGGGTTCTTGTCTATGTGGTGCTGCGAAATTTGAAGTGCAAGGAGAGTTCGATAGCTTTTACCTGTGTCACTGCCAGCATTGCCAAAAGGATAGCGGTTCTGCTCATGCGGCAAATTTATTTTCACAGTCAGCTAAATTAATCTGGTTAGCAGGTTCAGATTCTGTAACTACCTTTACGCTTGCAGGTACTCGCCACAAAAAAAGTTTTTGTAAGGTTTGCGGTTCAGCATTGCCAAGCACTCATAACGCAGGTCTTCTTGTCATTCCCGCTGGGTGTTTGGACACGGAAGTCTCTATATCACCAACAGCTCACATTTTTACATCTAGCAAAGCTGTTTGGGATAAAGAATTAGGCGCATTGCCAAAGTTCGATGGGCTGCCAGATTGATAGCCCATCACATAACACATATGAGCCTCTGGTTAGTCAATAGGCACTAGTCATCTTTTGACCACTCTTGCAAGATCAATCCAAACCTCTGAACTAAGCCGTTTACTTCATCTGTCTTTGTGACTGTTAGGCAATCGCCTGCAGCAAACACATATAGAGGCTCTCTTATGCGATCTCATCGCAGCCTACATCTTCAATATCCATTTTGATAGCAGGGGCACTAGACATTCATCGGTTAAGCCAACACTGGCACTATTCAAGAATAGGGCTAGTTAAATCAGCCAGTTTGTTTCAGGCTCAGGTTAGGTGTAAGCGATTTAGCTCAAAGTATTGATGCGACAACCGCGTTGCACGCCTATCCACTGTCTAATCAAGCCGAGTAGTTGCCAAGCGTTGGTATATAAATAGTGAAACGGATTTATAAGGTTTCTAGCAATTTCTGGAGTTCTCAGTAAATATGTAGTTTCTAGCATTGCGTTATAGTCTTCTAATGACATCATAACTACTGGAGCTTCGCTGTTACGAGTAATGAAGATTGGTGCGTGCTCATTACAAAAATTCGCCTTTGTATTTATTAAATTTACTTCTAACTGCTCAATAGCTTATTGCATCCATGGAGACTCCAAATTGTTTCATGTACCTTAATCTGTGCATGCCTACGCAATGACAGATAACAAACAATTCAATTATCACTAGCGGAGCAAATATGGCACATTATATTGATGGATTCGTTCTTCCCGTTCCGTGCGATCACCTAAACCAGTATAGGCGACTCGCTGAAACGGTTGCAGAGATTTGGAAGGAGCATGGCGCGCTCGATTACCGGGAATATGTTGGTGACGACTTGAAATTGGAGGGAACTCGCTCGTTCACTGATCTCGTCGCCGCATCAGAAGGTGATGTTATCGTGTTTGGGTGGGTGGTATTTGAATCTCGAGAGGCACGTGAGCTGGCAAATACTAAGGTCGCCGCTGACCCAAGAATGGTGGATTTGATTGCTTCTTCGAATTCTGGATTTGATGCTAGAAAGATGGCTTACGGTGGTTTCCAACCGCTCGTTGGAACGTCTAATACTCTCATTGGAACGTCTAACAATAAGGCCGGATAACAAGTTACTTAATTTTGCCGCATAAAGCTGGGCTGGAGCCATTACAAACCAGGCTTCGCCCTACAATGTTTGTATTTGCCCATTAGCAAGACGCCGCCGCGGGAGAAACCAATAAGCGACAGCGAATGCTTCTATTCAGTCTTACTGCTGTTTACCTTTATTTCTTGCTTTAAACCAAACAAAGCCTTTATAGGCGACGAGTGCACATAAGCTCCAAAAAGCGATGTGGTAGGCAAAGTGAACATTTTCGCCAAGGGCATGATCTTCGTGTGCCATAGCGCTGCTAGTAACAAATAAACATACCAGAGTGAGTAGGTATTTCATGGGGATTCCTTAAATAGTTAATTTTCAATTGTGTTCATGACGCCTGTTGCTATACCCGCAGCATGCCTTCTTTTTCTATAAACTGGATGATCTCATCTAAGCCCTGTTTAGTTTTCATATTACTGAAAACAAAGGGTTTGTCACCGCGCATTTTTTTCGCGTCGCGATCCATTACTTCTAATGATGCGCCAACTAAATCAGCGACATCGATCTTATTGATGATTAATAAGTCAGACTTAGTAATACCAGGCCCGCCTTTTCGAGGGATTTTATCACCGGCAGACACATCAATCACGTAAAGTGTTAAGTCTGATAATTCAGGGCTAAAAGTGGCGCTTAGGTTGTCACCGCCGCTTTCCACTAATACAAAATCTAAGTTGGGGTGGCGTTCTTGTAAGTCATCGATGGCCGCTAAGTTCATTGAGGCATCTTCGCGAATAGCTGTATGCGGACAGCCACCGGTTTCTACACCTAAAATTCGGTCTGCTGCTAACGCACCATGGCGGGTTAAAAACTCGGCGTCTTCGCGGGTGTAAATATCGTTGGTAACCACTGCCATGTCATATTTATCTCTTAGTTCAAGACATAACATCCGTAATAACGCAGTTTTTCCTGACCCCACTGGACCACCCACACCTATACGTAAAATTTGTTTGTTTTTGCTCATTGCTCACTTCTTTATTAATTGTGTTTGTTTACTTACGTTTACTAGTGCTTAATGCTCTAGAAGCTAGAAGCTAGAAGCTAGAAGCTAGAAGCTAGAAGCTAGAAGCTAGA
>NZ_CAXBNC010000016.1:0-131145 GCF_963977085.1 uncultured Paraglaciecola sp.
TGTTTTAAAAGGGGTTAATGGGTAGGTGTATTATCCATACAAGTTTATTAAACATCATTGCGGCCAAAAAACGGCCTCCACTGGACGCGCAAAAAACGCGCGCCATTTATAAAAAGCGTTATATTTTCCTCAAACTTAACCATCAAGGATGAATTATGAAACCTTATAAGAATATCCAGAGTAAACATTTGGGCTTTTTACTTTTGATTGCTAGGGCTACGGCGATTATCGGGTTGCTGGTATTTATCTTTTCAATTGTGATGTTTTGTTTAACATTTATGGGAAAGAGTATAGGCGCAATGTCTCTTATAACTTTTCTTCCGATGTCTATGGGTATCATTTTTTTCTCAGGGATACTTGCAGTTTTGGTAGCGTGGGAAGAGGGTTATCGCCTTAGAACAGAGCACATGATAAATAGTGCGAAAATATAACAATCCAATTATTTCGACCTCACTAGGTGTTTGGCATATTCTTGGAATTTACAGTGATAGATTTATTCATACAGTTTTATAAATATTTCAAATTTGAAATATTTATAAGCAGTGCAGTAGTTGGTGGTGTAATAGTTAAGGCTGGTTTAACACCTAACAACACCGTTAATTAGCGAACACGTCACAGTTGGATCGGTTTCTCTTCGCTGCACATTTTAGTCAACTATTTAGTTATCTAATTTGCGCCTTTATCACTCATAAAAGCCTTTTGACTTCCTTATAGACGTGTTCCAAAGAGCAAAAGTGAGCGACTCAAATACTAGTACCCCATCTTCATGACTGTAGCCCAATAAAGCTAGTTGTTTTGCCATTTTGAATTTATAGACTCCCAAGTACGAAAGAGCGCTTTTCTTTTGCTCTCCTAGTCTAGGATTTCCCATTAATTAGCTATGGATTGAGACCCTTGTACCTTATTATTTAACAAACGAAATTAATCCTTTTATGTAACTAAATTAGAGTGTTATTCACTTTATCCATGTTATTGTTGTGATATGTTTATGTATAAAAACTTTTTAGATGCGATGCAGTTCAATCTTAAAATGGAATAAAGATTATGTTGAGATCTTCTAGGTACATCGCATTAATCATGTGTTTTGTGATTGGTATGTTGAGTTCCTCAGAATTATTTGCCGAAACCATACCTAGTATCGATGTGCAAAAAGAATTAAAAGATGGCAAGGCAAGTCTTGCCGGAAAATGGGCGTTAAACTGGGGAGAATGGACTCCCTTAGCAACTATAAATGCCACTGAATCCAAATTTAAAATTGTACAATTACCTAATTTTGTTAGTACTTTAGTGGATGAAGAGACCTTAAGTGAAGCTCGCTTTGGTACCTATGCACTCAAACTCAATAATTTACAGCTTACATTCAAAGAGCCAGCAATTCGCATGCGCAACGTTAATGACGCTTGGCAGGCATGGTGGATTAGCGATTCTGGAGAAGTGCAGTATTTAGGTCAATCAGGAATCATTTCAAAAAACTATGAGGCGCAACAAATGCGCTTTAAAACACATATATTGCTATTACCTAAAAATGCCAACTCAGGCACCTTGGTCATTTACTTATCAGCGCAATTATATAAACGAGCTGGCATGTATGGTGCCTTCGAAGTCACTGAACTAGAGCAAGCTAATAAATTATTACTTTCAGATTTGGCTAGTCGAGTAGCGCTAATTGCAATCGGTTTGCTGGTAGTATTTCAAAATATCGTTTTCTATTTGTTTCGACCCAAAGAACGCGTTTTATTGCTGTTAGCTGTGTTTGCTTTTTCTGTTTTATTAAGAGCTGCTGTATCGACAGATTACGCTTATTACCTTTTAGGTGATCCAGCCAATTTTGATATTTTATTAAGATTAGAATACATCACTGTCGTTTGGCCCGCCGTGGCAGCAATTCACTTCTTTTCATGTTTTTTCACATCTAAGCTTTCTGACCAAGTAGTTAAGTTTGGTTACTTAGTCGTCGCGGCTGTTGTAATTGTTACGCTATTCATACCGTTAAAAGAAGTTGTAAATCATTTAATCTACTATCAGGTACTTTTAGGGATATTTGCGGTCTATGCTATTGGGTTAGTCATACAATCGATAAAAGTAGAATCTTTTCGTTCCCCTTTGATGATTATCAGCGGCTTTGCAATGTTTGCGGGGGTGTTAAATGACGTAATTGCTGCATTATCTAGTGCCTATAATATTTATATTTCTGAATATACTCTGTTTTTGTTTTTATTCGCACAAACTCAATATCACTCTCTAAGGTTTGTATCTGCGCTAGATATGGCCGAACATTTAACCAATAACTTGCAACAAGAAGTGGCAGAGAAAACCCAGGAATTGTCTGCTCGCAATAGGGAACTGGAAGATAAAGCGCACTATTTGAAAATTCAGCATGATCGCATAAAAGAGTTATCAGAAACTGACCACCTCACAGGATTATTCAATCGCCAAACATTTGATAGTTATTTTGAATTGAAGTTTAAACAAGCCATGGAAAATAATGAAAAATTGTCTCTACTGATGATAGATATTGATAATTTTAAAAAAATTAATGACAGTTATGGGCATCAGGTTGGAGATGAATGTTTAAAAAGAGTGGCACAATATTTACAGCAAGCTAATTTACGTAAAGACGACTTTATTGCAAGATATGGCGGTGAAGAAATAGTCATTGTACTGACTAATACCGATATCAAAAGTGCCGAAGAAATCAGTCAAAGACTATGTGATGGCATGAGTCAGATAAGATTAAAATCTGAGCAAGATTCAATTGTAATGACTGCGAGTTTTGGATTAGCCGAATTAACCTTCAATCGCACTAGCAATACAGCCGAGTTATTAAAATTCGCTGATGATGCTCTGTACCAAGCAAAAGCTCGAGGCAAAAATCAGCTGGTAATGGCTGCATCTAACAAGAATTGAGCGTGACTATACAACACCAGGGGCTTGTGGGCAGAGGCCCCTTTGTTATGCAGTTTTATTGCTAAACCTTATTCACTGTTGTATTTCCCAAGTACCCTCTACATTAGCGTTGTTACTTTTACTGTTTACTTTTTTTTACCTTAGTGTGCAAAAGTTCAGATAACACTACTTGTAACGCTGCATAATTTTTTGATATTCACCTGTGGACTTTAACCATGCTAATTGCTGATTAAATTCGTTTCGGAGTTTTTCAGATTTGAATAGAAAACCATTTGGACTGGCCCCAAGCAGAGCAAAACGGTCTACTTTTACTTTGGTATAGATCTCTGTCGATTTAGCCAATTGAGCGCGATAATAATCAAAAATATGAGCGTCCATTTGTATCACTTCATATCTTTCTAAAAATAACATTTTGACCTGCATCGATTGATCAAAGGTTTCTGAATACCGCGGATTATTACTTGCCATCATGGCGTATTCTTTACCTAAATGCACAATAGCATCTTGCCACGAAAGTAAACTGTGATTTTTGAGATCATTTAACTGAGTAAAATGATAATTATTCTTATGTAAGCTAAAGGCAAAGTTTTCGTATGAATAAGCAATATCAGAAAAGTATCCTTGCAGATCATATTGCTCAATAGAGTTTAAGTTCATGTCAGAGACAACATCAACATCGCCGACTTGATATGCCTTAGTGCGACGAGCGTAAGGTAAATAGTAGTGATCGACTTCGTACCCTAAAGGTGCCATTGCAGCTTCAAACAAGTCAACAATGATCCCCTGATTAGTGTCGACTATAACCCATGGCGCCAATACTTCACCAAAAGCAACAGTAATTTTTTCGCCGCTAATTGCAGTATTAACCAATAAAAAAAAACACACTACAAATGTTAATTTTACTTGCGTCCTAAACTTCATATCCGTCCAATTATTGGAAAAAGCCGGCTGGATACTAAAGGCTTATTAAGAAAGTAACAAGGTTCACTGTGAATTTGGGTAAGAAAACTTCTATTACCTGTAATGAATACATTGATTAAAAATCGTCGATTTCTGCTTCTATAAGTTAAATTACTCACCTGCAACTGTACTCATCACACTTTTGAACATCACTCCTGCCTGAGTGCGGTTATTAAAGCCTAGCTTATTAAGCACCGCAGAAACATGTTGTTTAATAGTTGATTCACTCACTTGTAACTCGTAGGCAATTTGTTTATTTAATAAGCCGTTTGCCATCAGTTGTAACACTCTAAGTTGATGGGGAGTCAACTTTTCTAGTCGCGAAGCAAAACTAATGTATTCGGAATTATTGAGCTGTTTAACATCGTTGAGCATATCCTCAGGCACCCATATTTGCCCTTCTAAAATTTGTTCTACTGCTTGGGTGATAGTAGGCAAAGGAGTAGATTTAGGAATATAACCACTTGAACCAAAATCTATGGCCTTTTTGATGATATCTGGACGTTCTTCTGCCGATACAATCACCACTAACACATCTGGGTAATTATTACGCAGTACAGTCAACCCCATTAACCCTTGATTGCCGGGCATGTTTAAATCCAAAAATACCAGTTCGATATTTTGGTGGATGTTTAATAACTCTAAGGTTTCCTGAAAACTGGCAGATTCTAAAATATTGTCACCTAAGACACTTAACACCGCATGTTTTAACGCACTACGAAATAAGGGGTGATCATCTGCAACTATGGCTTTCGCATGCATTAATATAACCTTTAAAGACAATTACTGATGAAAACAACTAATAAGTTACAAGGGTATGATTATTTTAGAGTGAAGCCAATGCATAAACACAAAAAGGCAGCCGAAGCTGCCTTAGTATTCTAAAAACAAATTAGAATCTGTAACCAACTGTTAAGCTAACAGTCATTGGATCGCCATAATAACCAATTAGCGTGGTATCACCACCCAATCCTGGTGCGTAGGTACCATCACCGTTATCTACTGCAAAATTATACCCGCCAACTAAATACTCTTCATCAGTTAAGTTTTTAAGGTGTAATCCACCGTACCATTGGCCACCATCACTTTGCCAATTGACGCTGGCATTGAGCATACCGTAACCTTCTTCTTGAAGCAGATCACTGTCTTCAAACAAACGATAATCATCGCGGTAATAATAATTAGTATTAAAGGTAAAGTCGCCGATATCGCTTTCTAACACATAATTTAGCGCTAAATTAAAAGTATATGCAGGGGTATTTGAAATCCCTAATAAAGGAGGAACCGCGTTGTTTTCTTCAATTTTTTCGTCATAAGTACCTATTGCAATATCCACTGTGAGATTGTCAGTTGCAATATAGCTAATTTCAGCTTCGATTCCTGTTCCTGATGTCGCCGCCACATTCGCTAAATATTGGTTTAACACTGTCTCATCTTCACTTGGTATCACACCAATATACTGACGATCTTTGTGATCTAGAGAAAATGCAGTGAGGTTTACACGTAAAGAATCTGACCAGTCACTTTTCATTCCCACTTCAATTGAATCAACAATTTCAGGATTAGCAGCTGGCTCATTGACTGTTGCTCGAGGGTTATAAGTTCCTGATTTAAAGCCTTGGGAATAACTAGCAAAAAACATTAGGTCACGATCCACTTGATACTCTAGACCTACTCTAGGCGTAAAGCGCGACCAGCTTGCTACAGAGGGAGCATCCAAAACGCCATCTCCATTCGAGTCACTACCTAACACTTGTGGCACTATGTCACCACTTGGACGAACATAACCAGGTATCCAACCAGACTCTGGGTACACATTGTCAAAGACTAAACCATTGTTTACTGTGGCTTGCTTTTCTTCATCGGTATAACGGGCGCCTAAGGTTAATGATAACTGCTCGGTAATATCATAGGAGCCTTGCACATAAACTGCTGTACTTTCACTGTTATTACAACCACTCACCTCACGAGTTAAACCTGGTGTACTAAACGCGGCACGTCCTAAAAATCCTAGTACCGCCTCAAACTGTCCACAAGACTCGCCATCATAATAGTAAACCCCACCAACGAGTGACAGACCATCTCCTACATAGTTAAACTGCACTTCATGAGAGCTGTTTTCGTCTTCATAAATAGCTGGAACATCAAAGATATCCAATGCCGTATTATCAAAGTCAATGTTAGTAGGTGAGTAACTTTCGCGCTTAGAACCAATATATTTGAGGCTGAGTGCGTCACTTATATCCCAACGAGCCGTTAAACTAATGCCTTCCAATTCAACTTTGTTTTCAGTGGGCAAACTGGTGTAAGAATCAAAGACACTGTCTGGTACAGGCGCGTCAGTTAACAGGCTAGGTAATAAACGGTAACCTCCTTTCGCATTAGAGTCATCCGTGGTTTTATCCCAAGCCAATCGAAAAAACACATCATCACTTGGAGTAAATTCTATAGTCACACGTGCTGCCGTTAGGTCTTTGTTGTAGTTTTCTAAATCCTGATTGGGTAATGCTGATTGCAAATATTCTCCATATCCATCACGAGATAAGTCGGCTAAACCAAATCCAACATATAAAGTGTCTGCGATGATAGGAAATTGACCTGTCACCTTTAGATCACGCTGATTATAACTACCCAAAGTACCCTGGACATTGAGTTCAGTGTCCCCACTCATTTGTTTCGTTACGTACTTAAGTGCACCACCAACAGTATTTTTTCCATACAAGGTACCTTGAGGACCGCGCAATACTTCGATGCGCTCAACGTCTAACAAATCAAATACGGCACCCTGCGGACGTGCCACATAAACATCATCAATATAGATCCCAACACCTGGTTCATAACCCCAAAGAGGATCCTGCTGCCCCACTCCACGTATAAACGCAGTTAAGGTTGAGTTTGTGCCACGACTGTTCTGTAAAGTCGTGTTAGGTGAAAATTGCTGAATTTCGGTTAATACCGAAATGCCTTTTTCATCTAGTTCAACTGCGCCAATCGAAGTGATTGATACAGGGACTTCCTGCAAGCTTTCAACTGTTTTACGGGCAGTGACCTCAATTCGTTCAAGGCCTTTCTTAGTTTCAACTTCTTGAGCGTGTACTGTGCTACTTGCAAGTAATACGGCTCCTACCGCCATAGCGCAGAGAGATTGATTAAATACTTGTTTAGTGGCAGCCAAACCTTGTTTGTTGTTTATATTTTTCATCATGTGTCCTTGGATTGTGTTTTTTAGTTTTTTTCTATTTGCTGCGGTCTAGGTAACATTAATCCAGAACTGACTTGATGTCCTTAGTACCATAGTACTATGGGCAACGAATACACTTTGCCACACACTAGCATCATCCTTTCTAAGGGGTTGTTAATCTTTCATATATCCTCGATGACATATGAAAAATCAACAGCCCTTAGTCTGCGGTCACAGACTTAATTTTAAGGGAACAAATAATATGCTTAGTTTAATTGGCTTAATAGGTGGGTTATTGCTGTTAATAGTGTTAACTATTCGCGGCATGAATCTATTTATAGCCGCCCCTCTTTGTGCACTCATAGTGGCACTGACAAGTGGTTTACCCATTTTTATTGGTGATATCAACTTTGTTACTAGTTACATGCAAGGTTTCTCAGGTTTTATAGCCTCATGGTTTTTTATGTTTTTGCTGGGTTCATTATTTGGCAAATTTATGGAAGATACCGGAGCTGCTGACTCGTTAGCGAGATGGATCATCAGCAAATTAGGTAGGCAACAAGCCGTTGTGGCAGTGGTGTTAGCCTGTGCGGTACTCACTTACGGCGGAGTCAGTGTGTTTGTGGTGGCTTTTTCTGTTTACCCTATGGCACTTAGTCTCTTTAAAGACGCCAATTTGCCACGCCGCTTTATTCCTGCAGCATTGGCATTTGGTTCTGTTACTTTTACCATGACCTCTGCAGGCTCTCCTGAAATTCAAAATTGGATCCCTATCAAATATTTAGGTACCTCGCCTTTTGCAGCATGGGAAGTTAGCTTAGTTGTCGCCATATTTATGGCCAGTTTTGGCTTTTGGTGGATGCGAAAAATGATCAATAAAGCCATAGCTAACGGTGAGAAATTTGAAGCTCGCAGCCATGATCCGGAAATCCCAGAGCGTGATTACCCTCACCCTTTAACCGGAATTATTCCACTTTTAGTGGTGTTAGTTTTATCATTTTTATTACATGATTCACTGCAGCAACTAGCCTTAATAGTGGCACTAGGTGGCGGAGTGTTATGTTTAATGGTCATTAATTTTAAGTATTTTCACCATTTAGAAAATGCCGTCACCGCTGGCACCACTGGGGCGTTAATTGCGATAGGTAATACAGCAGCGGTAGTGGGTTTTGGCAGCATTGCCAAATCAACAGTGGCTTTTCAAACAGCAGTTGAAGTAATGGCACAAATACCAGGTAACGAATTAATTGGGGCGGCCATTGCGATTAGTGTGATTGCAGGTTTAACTGGCTCTGCGTCCGGTGGTCAAGTCATTGCCTTACCTCTTCTGGCGCCAGGTTATTTAGAGCAAGGAGTCGACCCAGACGAATTACATCGCATTGTTTCTATTTCATCTGGAGCATTAGATTCGTTACCACATAATGGTTACGTCGTCACAACGATCAGAGCAATCTGTCACGAAACCCATCAACAGGCCTACTGGGCATTGGGCGCACTAACAGTAGTAGTACCTCTATGCGGTGTGGCATTAGCTATTGCTTTATTTAGTTTTATATAAACGATCTACGAGAAATACACAGAAATGAAACAACTAAAACTACATCACGTCAGATATTTTGCGGTGTGTATTACCTTGTTATTTAGCTCTTTTGCAGCAGCAGAGCTAATAGTGGTAAAACAACGATTTGAGACGGAAAACTTCAAAACTTTTAATGGTGAAACCATTAAAAATGTGGCTGTTGGTTGGGAGAGTTATGGCAAACTCACTCCAGAAAAAGACAATGTCATCTTAGTCACTCACTACTTTTCGGCCAGTTCTCATGCGGCAGGTAAATACTCTAAAGACGATCCACAAGCAGGTTATTGGGACGCGTTGATTGGTCCAGGCAAAGCCATAGACACCAACAAATTTTATGTCATTAGTGTCGACAGCCTAGCTAATTTAGGGGCAAATGATCCTCATGTTATCACCACAGGCCCAGCGTCAATTAATCCTGATACAAGCAAACCCTATGGCTTGGACTTCCCTGTGGTCACTATCCGAGACTTTGTGAATGTACAAAAGTTGGTACTTGAGAGTTTAGGTATCAACCGCTTACATGCCGTGATTGGTGCTTCTATGGGTTCGATGCAAGCCATTGACTGGGCATCCGCTTATCCAGACTGGGTGCCTAGGATGATCTCGGTAATAGGTAGTGGTCAAAGTGACGCCTGGACTACAGTTTTATTAGAACGTTGGGCCATCCCTATTCGACTCGATCCTAATTGGCGAAATGGCGATTATTATAGCCACTCCGCCCCTACTGAAGGATTAATTGCAGCCTTAATGTTTATCACCCAAGACGCATTAACCCCAGAAGCGTTTAACCTAGTGGGCAAAACGAAAGGGGTGGATCATCAAACCTTGCAAACAGAGCCACTGCACTCCATCCATGGTAGCTATGCCATTTCAAACTGGTTAAGAAGTCGAGCTGAAGCCCGGGCTAAGCTGTCAGATGCTAACCACCTATTATACTTAGCAAGAGCCTCACAATTGTTTGTTGCCGGTCATGGCAAAAGCCTTGCTGAAGGTTTGCAAAAAATTAAAGCCAAAAGCTTATTTTTACCCTCATCAAATGATTTATTGCTTATGCCTTATTTGAGCCACGAGGCAAATCAACAACTTTTAGACTTAGGTAAGACAAGTCAATTAGAAGAGTTGGCAGGTGATTCTGGTCATCTAAATGGTGTGATTGGTATCAGCCAAAAAGCACAAAAAATCAAAGAATTTATCGAGCAATAAATCAAATCATTAAAGAGTATTAAAATGAAAAACATAACAATTCTATTGCTAAGCGGTTTACTAATTAGCAGTGGTCAAGTGACTGCTAAAAAACTCAATTTAGATCTAACAAAAGTTGCGGTATCTGGATTGTCGAGTGGCGGCTACATGGCCAATCAATTCCACATCGCTCATTCTGATTGGGTAGATAAAGTGGGTATCATTGCCGCTGGCCCTTATTTTTGTGCCCAAAACAGTATCAAAACCGCCCTTGCCCAATGTGTTAATAAAAGCAGTGATGCCACCAGCCAAAACTTGACATTTCAAGCACAAGAATATGAAAAACAAAACCAAATTTCCCGCTTAGAGAACCTTAAAAGCAGCAAAGTATGGTTATTTAGAGGCACAAAAGACGCCAAAATTGAAACCAAGGTGTCTGATGCCTTACACGAACAATATTTAATGTGGATTGAATCCAAAAATGTGCAATATCTGAATCATGAACCCTTTGCTCATCACTTCCCAACCTTATCAGCAGGTTCTCAATGTGATCTGTCTGAGTCCCCTTTTTTAGGCAATTGTGATTATGATGCTGCGGGTAACATGCTGAATTTTCTATTCTCAGATTTGCAACCCCGAAGTCCCCAAACAAATGGAAAACTCGTCAACATCAATCAACAAACATTAGGTGGAGAGCCCGCCACTAGTCTTGCCGAGCAAGGATTTGTGTATATCCCTAAAAGTTGTGAGGCTGGTGAAAGTTGCCAACTACACATTAGTTTTCATGGCTGTCAACAAAATGAACAGACTGTCGGTCGTCAGTTTGTAGAAAACAATGGTTTAAATAATTGGGCTGACAACAACCATATGGTTGTACTTTATCCACAAACTAAAAACTCTATGTTTATGCCATTAAATCCTCAAGGGTGCTGGGACTGGTGGGGTTATACAGGTAGCGACTACGCCACACAAAATGGTCAGCAAATTAAAGCTGTGAAACAAATAGCTGAATCTTTAAAACAAAAATTAGATATTTAGGAGAGCTGGCATGTCTAAAAAAAATGTACTTATTACAGGTGGCGCAAGTGGTATTGGTTTGGGTATTGCCGAGCACTTAGGTAGCTTAGGCCACCATATCATCATTGCGGATATCAATCTGACGGCAGCCACAAAGGCGGTTACACAATTACACAATCAAGATATGGCTGCGTCAGCCATTGAGCTCGATGTCACCAATTTACAAGATGTCGCTAACCTAGCAACCAATCTACTGCCGTTAACAGTCGATGTATTAATCAACAATGCAGGGGTGCAACACGTCAGTAAACTCGAGGACTTTCCCCCTGAAAAATGGCAACTGTTAATCAATATTATGTTAGTGGCCCCTGCTATGCTTAGCCAAGCGTTACTGCCTAATATGCGCAAACAAAATTATGGGCGCATTATCAATATAGGCTCAGTGCATTCAGTTGTGGCATCACCCTTTAAATCTGCCTATGTCGCAGCAAAACATGGATTACTAGGTTTTGCGAAAACCCTCGCCCTAGAAACAGGTGATTGTGATGTGACAGTCAACACATTATGCCCAGCCTATGTCAAAACCCCACTTGTCGAAAATCAGATTGCGGCTCAAGCAATTGAAAATGGCATCAGTGAACAAGAGGTAGTAGAAACCATTATGTTGGCACCTATGCCTAAAAAAGCTTTTATTGGAATAGATGAGTTGGCAGCAACCGCTGCGTTTTTGCTCACCAATGAAGCCAGAAATATCACCGCCCAAGCTTTGGTGATAGACGGTGGATGGACTGCTAGATAAGACTTCATTTTGTGTACACTCATACAACCTGAAACACATTGGTCTTCAGGTTGTATGAGTAATCTCAAATACTCTTCTGTTTACGCATATTCTCAAATAACGACGGTTCCCAGGGTCGCATTGCCATTAGCAAACCAATATGTTGACGTTTGTTTAAGGGTAAATCTGCATCTTCTTGATTCAGTACTGCCGCTTCTTTGGTTAATTGATTGAGTTTGCGTTGGATAATTTCAATAGATGATTGGGAATAACGTCCCCGCAAATAAAAACGAAACAGCCACTGCTCATTTTGTTTAGGCGCCATAAATTTCACCATAACCTCCTGCTCCATAAATTTTTCTAGTGGGCCTCCAGGGATCCACCTAAAGTCTTGAGCAATTAGCGATTTAAAATGATTATTAGGCAATAAATCAATAATTTTAAGTTTATCTAGCCGAGCCAAAAGCTGAATACATTGATGTTTATCTATGTCGTAATAATTAATGATCTCATCAAACTTCCATGCATCACGCACACACACTGCCACTAATAACAACTTTGGGTCAGCCAACAACTCATTTTCTTGCTCAGCCGTTAATTGACTAATTTGCTGTACTTGCTTTTCGGTTAATGCAAATAAGTCCGATAGTCTCATCTGCAAAATGTCACAAAGTTGCTCTAGGCGCTGCAAAGTAAAACTTTGAGTGGAAAAAATCCGTTTGATATTGGCTTCGCTCATGTCTAGTTTAAGGGCAATATCTTTGTAAGTGATCTGCTGTTGCCGTAATAACTGCTTCAAAGTCTGACTCACCTGACTAATTTGACTCATATATTTTCTCAATTAATCGTAAAAAGTATTACTAAACTATACCAAAAGTGTCAAAGGAGTATACAAAACACGAGAGTGTTTACCTACTAAATACTAAAGCCTAATGTTGATTTGCTTCGAAAACGTTTCGGCATAACCCAAAAGGAATCACAATGAAATTTACAACTATTGCTTTGGTATTCACCCTTTGTATTACAACTATTACGGCACAAGCTGAAGGTTCAACCCACCATAGCGGCCAAGCCAGTAAACATTCAGTGTTAGCGGTAAGTCATGGTGCAGTATCCACTGCCAAAGTCGCCAGTGCCGCGGTAGCAGTGCCCCTAATGGTCGCAGGAAGCGTGGCATTAACCGCCGGTGCTGCCAGTGTAAAAACGGGTACATCTATTGGCGATTTAGCCAGTAGACCTGCACATCATGGTCCCTTAGTTATCACCGAGACGACTATTACCGCAGATCCTGCCCCCAATAAAGTCCTTGTCATCCACAACAAACACACCCTTATTCAAAATCACTAAATCAAGTATTCAAACAATTCTGCCAATATAGATTGGCAGCCTTTCACTGTTACAGGAGCATTACCCTATGAAAACTAAGCTTATCTTTACCTTGTTAGCATTACTTTGTGCCCCAAGCTGGGCGGGTAGCGAGACAAACAAACAATCCACACTCGAACCCGAAAAAATTGTAAAATTTGCCAAAGATGTGGAGAAATATGCCGCAGCAAAAGGCGCAAGAGCCTTTATCATTGCTCGTGTTGGCAGGCCTGAAAAAGAGTTACCTAAAGGTATTCACTATACCCACACCGCTATTGCAGTCTATTCAGATATTCAACTCAAAAATGGTGAAACTGCTCAGGGTTATGCGATCCACAACCTATATCAGCGAGCTGGCAAGCCAAATAGGAGCCAGCTTGTACAAGACTATCCCGTGGACTTTTTCTGGGGGGCACACACCTTAAAAGCGGGGATTATTATTCCCAGTGAAGAAATCCAAACGCGACTAATTGAATTAATCACCAGTGGTAAAAATGCTGAGTTGCATAACCCCAAATACTCTGTGATTGCTAACCCAATGAATAGCCAATTACAAAATTGCACTGAACATACACTGGACATGCTCAATGCCGCTATTTATCAATCAACTGACATCGAAAAACTCAAAGCCAATACCCGCGCCTATTATACTGCTCAGCGAGTCAGAACCAGTCGTTTTAAGTTGCTGTTTGGCGCTATGTTAATGGATGAGGTCACCACGAAAGACCACCCAGGAAAAATTGCCACGGCCACCTTCGGCTCTATTCACACTTATCTAGACCAATATCAATTAGCCCAACATGGCGTGACTTTTTATGCCGATGGCAAAACAAACATGCTTTAATCTAAAGGTTCGCCTTTATAAACCTTTTTTTGAGATAACGGCAAAAAATAGCAGGCTAGTTTAATTTTAGAGCGATCGCATCAATACGGTTTTAATTACGAGGGTTTATAACAACTATCTGGCGTGCACCAGACACCCTATCTTCATTAATCAATAATTTAAGACAAGCCATAATAACCTCTACTTCATCTGTATTGACTAAAAGTAAAGTGCTACCCGTTGGCTAAGACTTCTAATAGTAAGCTTGGCAAAATCCCTGTTCAGCATTTGATTAGAGTGACAAATGCTGCTTTTTTAGAACAGCTGTAAATACGCTGCACCTGAATGAACAATCCCCCTCCTCCTTATTGCGTCTCTTTAAACAATTTTTAGCAGGCTATATAGCGTTAAGGCTATAAATAGAAAATCTCAAATAGCACTTATTCGGCGTTAAATCACTCGCCAAACATTACAGATATAGATATTAATTTTAAATAATGTAATAATTAATTTGAATTGACTCAAACTTGGCAGGCGCACCTCGAATCGTCTCATTGATTGACACTCCCTATTTACAGTGTCGCAGTGATTCAGGCCTCATTGAGTGCTGCGAATTTAGGTACCCGTCATTTTGATCAATAATTTTTCGGCTTAATTAACGTTCATGCACAAAATAAAATTACAGTAGGAGAACAGAATGGGGATCCATCAGGATAAAAAAGTGCAAGAGTTGAATGCACGTCTTGAACAGTTTATGCGGGAGCATATTTATCCACGTGAACAAGAATGGGATAATTTTACATTCGATCAAAATAATCGTGGGAAAGTGCCTGAATGGTTCGATGGCCTGCGTGACAAAGCAAAGGCAGAGGGTCTGTGGAATCTCTTCTTACCTGAAGAATATGTGCCGTGGAGCTCCGGGCTGAACAATGTTCAAATTGCTACCTTGTTCGAGACGATGAGTCGAGTAAGCTGGGCTCAACCGGTCTTTAATTGCAGTGCCCCAGATCGGGGCAATATGGAAGTATTGGCAAAGTACGGTACACAAGAGCAACAAAATCAATGGTTAGAGCCATTACTTGCAGGCGATATTCGATCTTCATTCGCAATGACTGAGCCTCAAGTTGCGTCATCCGATGCAACTAATATGGAACTGGAGATAAAACGAGATGGAGAGGAATATGTGCTCAATGGTCGCAAATGGTGGACCTCTGGAGCGGTGGATCCTCGCTGTAAAATAATGTTGGTTATGGGTAAGTCGAATCCAGAGGCACAGAAACATCGTCAGCATTCCACTGTTTTGGTGCCCCGCAATACGCCAGGAATAACACTGGTAAGAGAGCTGCGCGTATTTGGTAGCAGCCACTCACCAGGTGGAGACGCCGAGCTCTTGTTTGAAGATGTGCGAATTCCCGTTAGTAATATTCTTAAAGGGGAAGGCTGTGGTTTTGAAATAGCCCAAGGCCGACTCGGCCCAGGACGCTTTCAATACGCCATGACTTTTGTAGGGTTAGCCCAGCGCTGCCTAGAATTGATGTGTGCAAGAGCAGAACAACGGGTTGCCTTTGGCGAAAAATTAAGCGCGAAGACCAGCGTTCAACATGAAATAGCGCGCAGCCGCTGCGATATTGAGCAATGCCGTCTATTGACGCTAAAAGCAGCGGAAATTATGGACAATGAAGGTCTCAAGGCCGCAATGCCCTACATCTCAATGGTAAAAATTGTTGCACCAAATATGTGTCAAGCTGTAGCAGATCGCGCTATGCAAATATTTGGTGGAGCGGGCGTATGCCAAGACACCATCATCCCCACTGTTTTTACCGCAGCCAGATATTGTCGCATAGCAGATGGACCTGACGAAGTTCACATGTCGCAGCTCGCTAAACTGACGATTCGGTCATTCGTCGAATAGTTCGGTTAACACTTAGGCTGGCAAACCGGAGCGCAAAGGTTCATTGTCCATGTGATAAAAACATGGGCAGTGTCAACCTTGACGCTGCAGTACTATAGGGAAGTAGACAAAAAAGTATGCCTAGATTAAAATTGCTCTTGTATTTTGTATTACAATGGCACAAAACCATTTAACAAAATTGAGTCTCGTGAAATTGGGAGGAATCTAAGAGTTGTTGGCTTGAGTGATCACTCAAGCCTGATGAAAATCTGGGCTTATCAGGCCAGTAACCGCCATGCGACATCCAATTAAACTACAGAGAAAGCCTGAATGACAAAGCCCAATTCTAACCGGAGCAACCCATGAAGTTGAGAGAAATAACGGCAAAAAACCTATTGTTAGATCTCTTAAGGTCAACTAAATCCACTGCCTGGCCGGTGAAAAAACTTATTCACGTAGCTTGTATGTTCAATATAAGTGAAAACTCTGTAAGAGTTACCCTCTCTCGGCTTGCCTCACGAGGCTTTATTGAAGCGGATGAGAGAGGTTTCTATCAGATTACGACAGCGTATAATCCCGTTCGCAACTGGATTGATGACTGGAGCAAAGGCGAAGACAGAATTAAGGAGTGGAATCAACGATGGTTATGCATTCATCCTCCACTAAAAATAAGGAAAACAGATTGGCAAAGTTTAATCGAAACAGGACTCAGGTTAGGTTTTAAAGTAGTAGAAGATCGAATGTTGGTGCGTCCAGACAACCTCGCGTTATCGCGCGAAAGCATCAGTGAGCTAGTGGAGGCAATGTCTGGCGTAACTGATCTCATCTATTCATCCCCGAAAGAACTTTACTCGGATGACTTAGCGCTTAATTTAGCACTGCTTTGGAACCGCTCGGCTTTGGAACAAGGGTATCGCCGTGGAGTAAAACGGCTTAAAAGCTCTATGCGACGACAGAAAAACCTTAAAAGCCTAGAAGCGCTTAGGGAATCTATACTGGTAGGAGGGGAAGCGATACGCATATTGGCTCTTGATCCACTGCTGCCAGACAGCATGATCAACAAGAGTTTGCGCATCGAACTGGATACTACAACAAAAGAGTACAATGCACTGTATCAGCAGCCATGGGAACTGTTTCTTGGCACTGGGTCTATAGAAAATTTACCGCAAATTATGGACCTTGATGCATTTGGAGCATTGCCTTCAGGCTCGCAACAATAACATGGAGTCTAAGGTACGCAGCGATTTCTACAGACAGTACTATCTCCAACACCGCTGTTAAAAGCCGGTCTTGGTTAAAACTGAAAAGGCACTAGAGACAGATCGCTCTTCAAAGTATCTTCTCGACATGTAGCATGTGAATCGCCCACCACTATGTCATTATTATACAAATGTTAGGGCCATGTTGGCCTTTGTTTGAACTTAACCTTCCTGAGTGCCTCGTTTACGATTTTGTGTATAGTTACGAACCTCAGCTTGATGCTCCTCTTCGGTAAAAGCCCATTGTTGTAGATCGGCGTCGGCCCATCCCAAATTCATGCCTGATTTGCTTTTGCCTATGGCTGATGTCATTGATCGGGTTAAAGCAAGGGGTCCTGCCGGAATATTCAATAACTCTTCGATAAGCGCTTGCGTACTGTCTTTTAGCAAATCGAGGTCAACTAACCTTTGCGCCCAGGCTCTTAGGTAGAGTTCGTCTGCTTGCACTTCTCTGGCCGTCATAACCCAGTCTCTTGTTACTGGTAAACCGACCTCTCTAGCCAATAAAGGTGTGCCGTTCCATACATTTGGAATACCAAGGCTAAGCTCAGGGATACGAAATTTCACATCTTTGGCAATAATTCTAAAATCACAAGCCGTTGCTAACAAAGCACCGCCACCAATAACATGGCCTTGCATGCTGGCAATAGTCACTTGAGGAATACGATCAAGTTGTTCAAGCAAATGTTGCCAAGTGGCCGTTCTATTTCGCCTTGTTGACCAGTCACCTTCCACTTTGGGGTAAGAGGTGGTTTTAAGATCTGCACCAGAACAAAACGAATTCCCTTCGCCAGTAATGACTAACAAACGAATATCCGGTCGTTCCATCAGTTCATTTAGGAGTTGAGAAAATGTGCGGCGCATACTGTCATTGAGTGCATTCAGCTGCTTTGGTCTTGCGAGAGTGACTCTCACAATATTAGTTTCAAATGTAATCTTTAAACCGTTATTTTCGCTGGTGTTTATTGTCATTGTTTAGTCTCACAATAGGTAGTTTGGTTTGAATGAAAGCATGCCGAAAAGTTAATTGGCAAGGTGACAAAAATTTGTGATCGTGCGTCAAGCACTGTCCCTACTCTATTAGATGAACGCGCTAATCCTATGAGCACGATAAGTGATCCGTGAGACTTTTATGAAAATTCACAATCGCTTTTTCAAAATGCCCGAAAGTAAGGTGCTGATTTGCATTGCTTCCCAGAGTGCCTTGAATGCTACAAGCCGCTTCACGATCTTCATCAAAACCCGCCGATTTGACAAAAACAGCGTCTCGCTTTGCCTCTTCCACATCAATTGCCAAGCCATCTGAGCTTTTGTTTGTCATTCGGTAAATCAACATTTTGGTTCGTGATGGGCTAAGCGGTTCAAAGATGGTCATGGTTGTATGCTTGGACAGAATGGAAATATTAACATTTGGAAAAAGCTGGTACACCGAGGTTACCATACCATCTAGACGTCGTTCATCTGGCGCAATATCGCGAAGTTTTTCAATACGCCTAAAGGGGAAAATGACCCGAGAATTGCAACCAAAGTTCTCCACTATAGTGATATTGTCAAGCCCATACGGATAGAAGCTTTGCTTGTGGAGAGACTTGATGTGATATCCCTCCATGGTGGTTTCGGCGAGTAACTTCCAGTTTGCCTTATCGGTATAATCACTTTGATCAAAAAACTGTTGTTCAGATGTAAAAAAGTCGGGCACATTTTCAAGCATTGAAGAGTCGATAGGGCCTCCTTGATTAACATAGACCAGCCCGCCTTTTTCTAAAACATCTACTTCAACCAGCCCGTTTTCCTGCAACTCAACCCCTGGGAAGCCAGCGTGCCCGGGAATTTTCCTAAGTTTCCCATCAAGTCCATAAGTCCAAGCATGGTATGGGCAGACGAAGGCACGCGCGCACCCACTATCTTTGGCAACTGGCATTCCACGATGTCGGCAGCCGTTAATAAACGCCCGAATTTGTCCATCATAACCCCTAACGACCAAAAGCGGTGTGCCCGCCGCATTTCTCGCTAAGTAGCAGCCGTTCTCTGGCAGCATAGCAGAAGGACAAAATGGAATGGGCAAACCCCGTAAAAGTGCGATTTCGGAGTCGAAACGATCTTTAGACAAATAGCTTGCCACAGGCTCTGTCCAGACCGTATCCCCTAGATCAGTGGTTTTATTGTCTATATGGGTAAAAACACGCTCTATAACTTGCTGATCGCTCAGTAGTGAAATCCTTCCTTGACAGGAGGCATCAAGCCTTTTGAGTTTGCACATATCAATCCTAGCTCCTTGAGAGTATTTGTCATGCTTAAGCCTAAGAACAATCTACGTCTAGCTATAGGGCATAGCCCTATCAATAATATCAGTCATTCTTATATTACTGGGTAAAGAACCAAGCGTACCAGTGTATTGAGAACCCAGTCGCGAACAACAAAATGCATCGGAAACATAACCAGGGGCGTGGCGAATCAATAGCGATGCCTGAATCGCAATTGATAACTTTTGTGCAAATACACGGGCAACGACTGGAGAAGGAATATTTTTCTGACAAGCCTCCAGCTCAATAATGAGTGCATCCAATTGTGCTGTATGACCTTTTGCCAATTTTATTTCATTTAACAATGCCGTATATGATTCAGGATCTGTGCGCATTGCTCGCAAAACATCTAGGCAAATAACATTGCCTGATCCCTCCCAAATACTATTGAGCGGAGCCTGCCTATAAAGCCGCGCCATTGCGTGATCTTCGGTATAGCCGTTGCCACCAAAAACTTCCATCGCCTCAGCAATTACATTGGTCGCCCGCTTGCTACTCCAATATTTATTAAGTGCCACCCCAATGCGCGTTAATGCCCCGTTACCGACGCCTCTTTTTTCTTCATCCATGTCGCGTGCCAAACGCATAGACAGAACTGTGGCCGCCTCAGTCTCAATCGCGAGATCCGCTAGCACATTTTCCATCAAGGGCATTGATATTAGTGATTTTCCGAACACCTGGCGCTGACGGGCATAATGTAATGCTTGGCTTGTGGCGTGATGCATCATCGCACCAGAAGCCAATCCCGCATCCGCTCGTGAATGACTGATCATACGAAACATCACGTTCAGGCCCTTGCCCTCTTGCCCCATTATTTGTGCCGACGCATTTACCAGTTCAACTTCACTTGAGGCGTTGGCCTTATCTCCTACCTTATTTTTAAGCTTGCGAATAAAGATACTGTTTCTTGTACCATCAGGCCGAAACCTTGGCATCAAAAAGCAGGTTATGCCCTTTTCAGTCTTTGCCAGAACAATCGACGCATCAACTTGAGGGGCTGAAAAAAACCATTTCAAGCCACTCAATAAATACTCGCCTGGGGCGTCACTTTTTATCGCCACAGTTTGCAGATTGCGCAAATCTGTTCCCGCGATCTGTTCCGTCAACGACATGCCTATCATCGCACTCGTTTTTTCTGAGATAGGCACACTGCGTGGATCATAATCGCTAGAGGTGACTAATGGCCGCCATTTTTCTCCAAGGGCGTCATCAACTTGCAAAGCCGGTAGACTATGGTGGGTCATGCCTATAGGGCAAAGAATCGATTGGTCCGTTTCATTCAAGAGATAAAACATACCGGCACGAACAACACTCGACCCGGCAGAAGGATCGTTCCAGTCCAAACAGTGAGCTTGTGACTTAAATCCCATAGCCATCAAGTTATGCCATGATTGATCGAAAACCACTTCATCAATACGACTCCCCCGTACATCGTATTGCACTAACTGAGGAGGAGTTTGGTGGGATTGACGCACCCATTCCTGCGCTTCCCACGAACCTGTTTTTTCTCCCAGATAAATTAGCCTATCCTCGCTTTGATTCGGTGCTTCACGCGAAATTGCCTCCCTCAGTGCTAAGTGACCTGTATAGGTATTGTAATTGGTCAGCGGTTCAGGTTGATTACTTGCGACCGAATTATCCATTGGTGTACTCATAGTGTTGTCCTCAACTGTCTCGTATGTGCTCTGTCGATAGTGGAAAATATTGATTGGTTATCCGTCGTAACTACTAAACGAGAGATCGGGTAAATTTGGTAATATCGCCCACTGTAGCCGCATACACATCTGGCATCACCGCTGGCGATACGCAATCACTCCCATGGCAAGTACCCTTGACCGTGCGAGTGACAGAAGAGACACCTGCGGCCAAAAGCTTGTGATGATACGCGAGACCTTCGTCTCGCAAGGGATCAAGCTCGTTTACGGAAATGGTATGTGGTGGCAACCCGTCCAATACATCGAGTTTCGCGTGATAAGGCCAGGCAAGCGGGTTTTCATGGTTTTCCCCCTCTGGGTCGTAGGCTTTAGCAAGAGCGCCCATCATCGAGAGGTTAATGGTGTAACCGTCATTTTCTCGCATAGAGACCAAATCGGAAGGCGGATTAGCATACATCCCAGAGATGTAAGGACACATGGCGTAGACCCCGGAAATTTCCGAAAGCCAACCTTCTTTTTTCGCCTTCAGCGCCACAGCCAAACTGAGATTTCCGCCACCCGATTCTCCGGAAACAACAATATGAGAAACACCCAATTCCTTCTTGTTTGCATGTACCCAGCGAATTGCACTGGCACAGTCGTTGAGCCCTGCGGGATAGGGATGATTGCCAAGTGCGCCGCCGCCGTTGCGGAACTCGACGCCAATAACCACCATATCGTTGACTGAAAGCTCATCGCGCCAGCGTACATAATTCACATCCGCCGCCTTTAAAAATACCATGCCACCACCGTGCAGATGTACAACACAGGGAAGGTCTTTTTCGACCTTTGATGGGCGATGGATGTAAAGAGCAATCTCATTGCCATCGACACCTGTAATAATCTCAGTGGACCGAACATTACCAAGATCCGGCAGACCATGATGCAGCGGTGTATATAATGCTTCGTAACCTATCTCCACCTCTTTGAAATAGGCAAGACAGTCCTGGTACGTCGACTCAGCTGTAACTGGAGCGGGTTCAGGCTGCACGTCCATACCGAACGCTGCTAGCACTTCAATTAGGCGAGGCTCGGCACGAGGGTCGTTACGCAGCTGTAAATCAGGATTGCCTAAGCGCCCTGGAAGATTCGAATTGGGTTGCGAATCACTTACTATAACTTTGATATCTTGTTTCATTTTGCCCACCAGTAAGTTAGCTCCACACCCACTTGGCGAGGAGCGCCCCAGCTACCCATCCGCCCACCATTGGCAGACGAACCCACAAGCCCCACAACGTAGTCTTCATTCGTGAGATTCTTGGCAAACAGGCGGCCACCCCATAGTGAATCGTCGCTTTCCCAGACAGCATTGAGGTTTACCACTGCATAGGCTTCCTGAGAGTCGTCTTTGTCATTAAATTCGCGGAAGTAAGTTCTAGAACGATAAGCTACATCACCCCGTAAAGTTAGCGAACCACCAACAGAAAGTGCGGTATTATAAGCCAAGCCAAAGTTTACACTGGTTTTTGGAGAGCCATTTAAGCGATTCCCCTTCAACTGCTGCGCGCCCAACTGAGGCTGCATACCATCGGTATTGATAAAGTCACCATACTCTGTATCAAGCAAGGTAACAGAACCGTTGAGGTGCCAACTTTGACTTAAAGCGGTAGACATCTCGAACTCGGCTCCTGTCACCTCAGCATCGCCTGCGTTAACCGTAGCGCTGGCTAAACCAATAATCTGAGCGACTTGAAAATCAGTGTAGTCATAGTAAAAAAGTGCAGCACTTAGGCTCGATCGACCACCCGCAAAACTGCCTTTGTAGCCTATTTCAAAAGCATCGACAAATTCGGGGTTATAGGGTTCGCTGCACTCAGATGGAACGACACCACCGGCTTTATAACCTTCGGAGTAATTCGCATAAATGTTACTGTTATCTGATGTGTCATGTTGAACGGATGCTCTATAAGTTGTTGCTGACCAGTCGAGATTTTCCTGCTGATCACAAGCCACGCCTACGCTGAGTTTATCGGGTACATAAATGAAAATTTCACTGGTATGCGCGTCAACTAGTTCATCCTCTGTACGACGAACACCGCCACTGATTCTGGTTTTATCTGTAATATTCCAAGTAGCATCCACGAATACAGCAGTGGAAGTAGAATCGTAAGTAGGCCGTATATTTTCCAATACTGCTGGCGCTGGAAAACCTAAAACCGGTTGCGGGAAGCCAAAGTATGAATTGCGCTGGTTTTCGTCGTCGGCATAGAAAAGCCCTACAAGCCAGTCAACAGACTCAGCGTTACCGCTGAGGTTAAATTCTTGAGAAAGAGACTGTGTTTCATCGTATTCATCTGCTAAGAAGATGGACAAATCGGTCGAATCCCGATCGTCAACTTTGCCGTTTTGAAACTCCTGGTAGGACGTGATTGAACGCAGGGTAGCGAAGGACAAATCCCAATCGGCGGTGAGTCCGTATAGATCAAATGTACGAGTTGCGTCACCATCAAAGTCAGTATTGACCTTCCAGGGCTCAGTCGTGACCTGCGCATCGGCCAGCTGTGGCACACCGCCTTGAAATGCAATTATTTCACGATTGTCGGTTATCCAAGCATAATGATCCAAGCGCCCGTCTATCTCACTGCGTGCATACATAAGATCAACACTGAGGGAATCCGTCAGTTCAGAAACCAGCCTAATACGGAAATTAGTGAAACTGCCCTCCATAAGATCGCCGCCTCCAGCAGTTTGATTTTCAACCCAGCCCTCGCCTATGTTCCTATAGTTAGCGGCAATCCTAATTGCGGTGGTATCAGTAATTGGTCCGCTGTATACACCTTCCACTGACATTTCATCGAAGTCTGCGTAACCCAACTTTAAGTAACTTTCAGGTTCTGATGTTGGCGCAGCGGATACGAAGTTAACCGCCCCGCCGTTGGAGTTTCGGCCATAGAGAGTGCCTTGTGGACCACGTAGCACTTCAATACGTTCGATATCAAGTTGAGAGAGTTGCGCCGATGTTGCCTTGGCTTGATATATGCCGTCAAGACTGACTGCAACGCCCGGCTCTCCATTAAATTCGCCGATCCCACGAATCGATATATTTTGTGAGCCCAGAAAGCCGCCAAAATGTAAACTCGGCACGATAAACTGAAGATCACTCATTTCAGCTATGCCTTTGTCCTTCAGGTCCTGCCCGCCAATGGACGAAATTGAAGCTGGCACATCGCCAATGGATTGCGAGCGCTTTAAGGCAGTAACAACCACCACTTCTATACCATCTGCACTGGTTTTATCTACTTCGTCTACAGCGGCAGAGACTCCTGAAGAGATATTGACCCCGACAATTGTCACGCCTACTCTCCTGAAAAATGAATTTGACTGGCTACTTTTCACATTATTATCCTTTTCTAGGGTTTGTATGTTCACTCATCAACACCAAATAATAATTACACATATAAATATTAATATCTATATATGTAATATACAGAATAATATATTACTCAACTCCTTCTCTCTTAACACTGTATTTTTCCAGCCAAAATAAAAGAGTACAAACCAGGTAGAAACTCCTAAACCCTTAGTACAAAAGCCTTTACCCGCCAAAAAATGAAGAGTAGACAATCAAGATTAATCAAGACATAAGCAACGATTTACGATAATGACAAACAGTAGAAAAGATAAACTTTAATTACTCAATATATAATATTGCTATAATATGTAATATTATTAGTGAGGCGATGCGACAAGCGAAATGACTAATTTCGGCTTTGATTCTCCCTAATTACAGCACTAGTGCATAAGTGAAACAGCAGCAATAATTTATAAAGGATTCAAATATGATTAAAATGGTAATGTGCATCAATAAACATCCAAACCTCTCTAGCGAAGCGTTTAAAGATTATTGGTTGAATACTCATGGCCCACACTTTTTAAAGGTAGCTAAAGATTATAGAGCTAAAAAATACGTACAAAGTCATACTATCGATACTCAATTAAATACCAAAATGCGTAATATTAGAGGTATGTCTAATGGATATGATGGCATAGCAGAAATTTGGTGGGAGTCAGAAGATGACTATCTTCAAGGGTTAAATTCTCCAATGATGAAAAAGCATAGAATGGAATTTCTTGCAGACGAAAAAAAGTTTGTGGATTTGGAAAGTTCGACATTATTTTTTACAGAAGAACACGAGTTAATTTAGTGTTGAACCAACCTCAAATAGATTTTGAGTTTCAATGGTTATAAAACTAAGAAAATCATCACCTCTATTTATTTTTGATAGAAAAAGTGGATTGCTACTCTTTCTTTACCACTATGAACATCAAACATCTTTTGGGGTTACGGTTGATCGTGAATTAAATAACGATGAAGAATATATTGATGCCGCAAACGTTGAATAAAGGCAACACAAAACGTCATTTTCCATAAAATGAAAATATTACCCTCGCCCTAACCTAAGGTATATAATTAATATACCTTTCGTAGCAATAACCGCTACAAATCGCACCATGGTTTATTTTTAATTAGCTAATGTTTATTGTAGCGTCAGTTCAACGACTTAACCAAATGACCGAAAAGGAAAACGATTATGAATACTCAAGCCCCCACCAAGTCTTACACTTTAGCTTCTATTGCCGCGTTAATCATTGGTGCAGGTGCCTATGGATTAGGCCTATTCAATGCTGAAATGGCGCTAAATGAAAAAGGCTATTATTTATGTATTATTTTATACGGTTTATTCTCTATGGTGTCATTACAAAAAACCATTCGTGATAAAGCAGAGGGTATCGCCACATCGAAGATTTATCACAGCATATCTTGGGCATCAGCAGGCATATCTATTGCCCTGTTAGCCATAGGGTTGTTCAATGCCGAGTTATTATTGAGTGAAAAAGGCTTTTACGCCATGGCTTATGTATTAAGTATATTTGCCGCAGTCACTGTGCAAAAAAATGTACGTGATAAACAAGCCTTTGAATCACAGGATACAAGCACATGTGAATCACCCCAAGACGAGATGATTACTGAGTAACAAAAATAGAAGGTAATAGAGAGTCCTGCTCTCTATTACCTCAGTTCTTTGAATTATTTTAAAAAGGACACTACTTTATTTGCTCAAAGCTCAAAGCCGTTAATTTTAGCCATTAATTCATAACGTTTTCGCAGTAATGACATCGCCTCTTCGCTAATATTTTTATCAATTACAATACGTTTATTGTCTGCAAATTTAGGCCAAGTGGGTAATTCAGCCCTATTGGGATTGCCCGTCTTGATAAAAGCAATAAAATACCGTTGAAAATTATCAGAAATGGCGTAGTCGTCTGCAGTCCACGCAAACACTTTATTACTTGCCAAGTTACCCATTACATATTCAATTTCTGCTGAATGCACCGCACCACGGCTGCTAGGCTTGATGGGCGTATCTTTGGTTTTCTCGACTAATCCCCCTGCTAATGCAGGCTCCATGTCATCAAAATCCGAGGTCATAGGTGGTCTTGGGTGAGTATACAAATAATAAAACACATCCTTGCCGCTATGACGTTGCACATACTCTGCCCATACCCAAGTGCTGTAACTTAAAAAGCGATCACTGGCTAAGTCTTGAGCAGCATCCATAACCGATTGAATATCGCTGGCTGGATACAAGGCTAAAACCTGCTGAAAATGCTCTGGGTATAGTTGTTTTACTGCGTTGTGGTAATTTTCAAGCGTAGCGGCTTTGTCTCCTAAAATTTGCTTAAAGCTGCCCTCTTCTGAGTTTACACCAGCTAACATAGGCACTTTAGCCATATGCCCTTGTTGCAATAAGGTAAGAGGAGCGACTGGGAAAAAATGATTGTCGATATTCGGTCTATACCAAATAAGGTTTTGTTTTGACGTTCTTTCAAGTAATTCGGTGCCACTCAGTTTTCGTAACTCAGCAATGGAGTTTATGCCTAACTTAGATAAAACCTCTACTCCGTTTTGTTCAGCCGACTTTAATGATTTAGTGGATAGATTACTCCCTACAACAGAGCCACTTTCACCAATCACGCCGGCAATCAACTCTTTACTTAGCGGCGAAATCATCAAGGCACTGACTGACATTGAGCCTGCAGACTCACCAGCTATGATAATGCGCTGTGGATCGCCGCCAAAACTAGCAATGTTATTTTTCACCCATAGTAATGCCGCAACCTGATCTAAAAACGCATAATTACCAGAGCCCCTATAACTCGACTCAGCACTGAGTTCTGGATGAGCCAGAAATCCAAAAATGCCCAAACGATAATTAACAGTCACAGTCACAATACCATTTTGCGCCATGCTGGTGCCGTCGTAACGAGGCTCTGAACCGTCACCGGCAATAAAGCCTCCACCATGAAAATACACCAATACTGGTTGTGGGGTTTCAGGAGCTAAATTAGCGCTCCAAATATTCAGGTATAAACTGTCTTCACTGGTGCTAGGTGACCGAAAATTCATGTCCCCAAATATAGGCAGTTGTATGGGCCGAGAGGCAAATTCTTTAGTTGACTTCACACCTTGCCAAGGATCCATTGCCACTGGTGGTTTCCAGCGTAAATCTCCTACTGGCGGCTTGGCAAAAGGTACCCCCTTAAACTGATATACCTGAGTACTTTGCTCATAAAGGCCTGCGATCTTGCCTTTATCTGTGTCGATTTGCAGATTAAGTGCAGCCCCATTTACGCTAAAACACAGCATCGCCATCAATCCAAGGTTTAAATTTAACCAATTGATTATTCTAATTTTAATCATCACTATCAATTCAAATTAATAAGGGAAATAAAGTCTACTCCAATACAAGCAGACATACATAGTTACTCATGCTATTAGCAGATTATTACGACTTGTAAGACTTCCTAAACATAGCCGCTAATATAGATTGAGCATTTAAAGGAAGCACACTCCTTAGCCTTTGGGTATTTTTTTAAAAAGCAGAGTATGAGAAATTATAATTATCTTCTTGCGATTGTGTTTTATAGTCGCGGCTAGACATTAACATGAAGCCTTCACACTTTTAACTAATTGACAAAATCACCGATATCCGAAACTATTTTACTAAAAAGTTAATCTAAAGGTAAAAAATTTCCTAGAGAGAAGCCAAGAAAAATCATACTATGGCAACTGACTGTTAGGATAAACGATCCATTTGAAAACACTGACTAATTTGAAATCTAAGTGGTTTCTTGAGGAATAAAATACAGTGATACAAAAAAAGATTTGCTTACTGGGGGCCTTTGCCGTCGGAAAAACCAGTTTGATAAAACGCTTTGTTGAAAGTATTTTTAGCGATAAATATCTAACAACTATAGGTGTGAAAATCAATAAAAAGGCCTTGTCGATCTCAAATCAGGATATCAATTTAATGATATGGGATCTCGAAGGTGAAGACGACTACACAGAAATCAATACCAATTACTTACGGGGCGCGGCCGGTTATATCCTGGTGGCAGATGGTACTAGGGAAAAAACATTGGATATTGCATTATCCATTCATCAATTAGCCCAAAATGTACTTGGAAATATACCTGCGGTACTGGCCATAAATAAAGCTGATATCGAGGACCAATGGCTCATTACCCCAGAATCGATTGACAACATAGACAAAAATCTTACGATTATAAAAACCAGTGCCAAGTCAGGAGACAATGTTGAAGCGTTATTTTCTACCTTGTCACGGAAGATGTTAGGAATCGAGGAATAAACATTCATGTCAGCTGGAATTCTGGAAAAACTCTATGCAGATCTTAATTTTGCTGTATTTGCGACAACTAACAACGAGCTATTCAGCTGTATAACTGATCCACCCATTTGGCTTAAACATTTTTACCCCAGCATCAACAAGGGCAGCCAACTTACACAAGAAGAATTGCCTGCTTTTCTACAACATTTTATCTTCGATGCGCAAGACCACTGGCAACGCAAACAGCAAGGTCACTTGAACTCAGGGCTATGGGTCGAAGAGGGGCCAGATGACGCCGATTGGCATTTAGAAGCAACAGCCATATTAGTAGACAACAACAAACTACTATTGCTTAGCTTTAACGACAAAGATCACCACTCTATCCAAGAAAAACAACAACTGATGCGCGAGAACCTGCTAACCCAGGAAAAATTGGAATTAGAAGTACACCGCAGAACCCAACAAATCCGTGATAGAGAAGAAGAAATCGCTATTAGATTAATCTCCGCCGCAGTTAAAAGGGATGAAGAAACGGGTGCACACATCCGCAGAATCGGTTTATATTCGGCTGAGATGGCGATGGAACTCGGCTGGCCTTTATCTCAAATAGAAGACATAAAACTCGCTGCCCCCATGCATGACATTGGAAAGATTGGTATTCCTGACAATATATTACAAAAACCAGGTCGCTTGACGGAAGCCGAATTCGAAATAATGAAAGATCACTCGCGAATTGGTGGTGAAATGTTAGCGGGAAGTGGGATCCCTATGCTCGATATCGCATCCAGTATTGCTTACTATCATCATGAAAAATGGGATGGTTCCGGCTATCCCGAGGGTTTAAAAGGTGAAGAAATTCCAGAAGCCGCAAGAATAGTGGCTATCGTTGATGTATACGATGCACTGGTGCACAAAAGAGTATATAAAAAAGCCATTCCAGAAGCTGAAGCGCTAACCATAATGGAGGACATGACTCAAAACCATCTTGATCCCAAATTGTTTAGGGTCTTCCTTTCCATACTCGACAGGATCAGAAAAATTAAACAACAAAATCAAGATGAGGATCTCTAAATAAGCACAAAGGCATTAAAAGTGTTAAAAGCTGAGTATCTAAATAAAAAACTATCTCAATGCTAAAGTCGATTAACTCAAACTTAATGTTCATAAGAGAAAATTAACTTCCTTAATTTGTATTACCCTACTCCTCCTTAACAACCTTTATTCCAACTACTTGGTTTTGCGAGATCCACTTTGGATGGAATAATGTGTGTTAGCTTATTTTAAATAGCGAGAAGTGGATTCTCGTTTAATCAGTTGCGGTATAAATTTTAGCTTATCTGATGACATTGTTGGTTCTTGATGAATGCGTAATGCTAGTTGCGCTGCATTTTGCGCCATAAGGTCGATGGGATATTGAAGTGTGGTGAGTTTAGGTCTGGAATAACGCGCCAGTAAAACATCATCAAAACCAATAATTGACACATCATTAGGTACAGAATATCCATTGTCTTCTAGTGTTGAAATAGCACCTATGGCCATGGCATCGTTATAAACAAAAATTGCACTAAAAGCTTGACCTGAAGCCAGTAATTTTTGCGTGGCGATTTCACCTCCTTGTAGGGTCGGTTCTGCCCGCACCAGTCTTTGACTGTCTAGGGTGATATTCGCTTTACCTAACTCTTCGACAAAACCACGCAAACGTAACTTGGGATCTTCAATGTCATAACTACTGGTAATACAGGCAAGTTGCTGGTGCTTTAAAGACAACAAGTGCCTAGCGGCAATTTTGCCACCTTCTTGGTTGTCCAACCATACACATTTGTCTTCAATTTCAGCAATATAGCGATCAATTAAAACAAAATGTGGGTGTGCATTAAACAATTCTATGAGTTCTTCATCCCCTATCATTTTGCTATGAATAACGATGGTTTCGCAGCGCCTTTCAAGCAATAAATTGATAGCCTCTCGCTCAGATTCAGCACTTAATTTACCTGTACTGATAAGCATCTGCATATTTAATTGCCTAGATATCTTGTCGATACCGTTAGCAAGTGTAGCAAAAAAGGGGTCGGCAACATCGGGGATCACTACACCAATAGTGGTGCTTTTTTGGGTCACTAAAGCTCGAGCATTAGCATTAGGTCTATACCCCATTTCTTTGATTAGTTTATTAATTTTTGCACGTAGAACTGGGCCTACTTTAGGGCCATTATTGACCACTCTTGAAACAGTGGCATGAGACACACCAGCAGCCTTAGCAATGTCTTTTAAGGTTGTCATGTTTAACGTTTACCCATCTTAGGGAATACTCTACAGATACTGTACACGCTATATTACAACTTGTTAAAAATCAATATTAGTCACATTTCAAAAATTCTTGGCATTAAAAAGGGAAAACGTGTACCCTTAAGTTAATATAAAGTTAATAAGGCTAAATTGTTATGTATTTTGATCCTACAGACCATTCCCATCGTCGTCGTAATCCACTTACCGGTGATTGGGTTTTGGTTTCACCCCATCGTGCTAAACGCCCTTGGCAGGGGCAAGTAGAAAAACCCCAAGTGAATCAAAATGATGCCCATGATGCAGATTGTTATTTGTGTTCTGGGAATACACGGATCAATGGTGAAGTGAATCCTGATTACACTGGTACCTTTGTGTTTACTAATGATTTTGCTGCCTTAATGCAAGACACTCCCGAATCAGAGCTGAGCAATGATGACTTATTTACTCTTGAAGCTGCTCGCGGAACCAGTCGCGTTATTTGTTTTTCAGAGGCACATAACCTGACCTTGCCTGAACTACCTGTCAGTGCCATTGCAGGGATCATCGACACTTGGCAACAACAAGTCGCAGAATTATCAAAAGACTATGTTTGGGTGCAAGTATTTGAAAATAAAGGGGCCGCTATGGGTTGCTCCAACCCTCACCCACATGGGCAAATTTGGGCCAATGACTTCATTCCTAATGAGGTGGCAAAAGCCGAGTTAAATCAAAAACGTTATTTCGATAAACATCAAAGCTCATTGTTATTAGACTACGCCCACAAAGAATCTGCCGACGGCAGTCGTACTGTGGTAGAAACTGAACATTGGTTGGCAGTAGTGCCCTATTGGGCCGCTTGGCCTTTTGAAACACTATTAATGCCCAAATTCAAATGTGCTCGTTTAGTGGATCTCAGCAAAGAACAAAGCGCAGACTTAGCGATAGCGATTAAAGAATTAACTAGCCGTTATGACAACTTGTTTCAGTGTTCATTCCCCTACTCTATGGGTTGGCATTGGGCACCGAATAACCTAACTGACACCGATCATTGGCAAGTACACGCACATTTTTATCCGCCACTGTTACGGTCTTCTTCAGTGCGTAAATTTATGGTGGGTTATGAAATGATGGCAGAGCCACAACGTGATTTAACACCCGAACAAGCCGCAGAAAAACTGCAGCAAGTCAGTCACATGCATTACAACGAAACTTTAGGAAACTAGACATCATGGCTAAGGAATTAGAATCAAGAATTAAGACACTCGATGCAGTTTTCACTGACAGTTTTGGTGAAGCACCTAGCCGCCACTTTCAAGCACCGGGCCGCGTCAACCTTATAGGTGAACATACAGACTACAATGATGGTTTTGTTTTACCCTGTGCCATTGATTATCAAACTTTGGTGGCAGTTTCTCCTCGCGAAGATCAAATAGTGCGCGTGGTAGCCCTTGACTACGAAAACCAGCAAGATGAATTTAGCCTAACAAGTGCTATTCAGTCCCACCCATCACAACAGTGGAGTAATTATGTGCGAGGTGTCATTAAGCACCTACAACTACAAGGTATGACAATTGGCGGGGCTGATCTAGCCATTACTGGTAACGTGCCTCAAGGTGCTGGCTTAAGTTCATCGGCGTCCTTAGAAGTGGTGATAGGTGAAACCTTTAGACAGTTGTATCAATTACCTATGAGTAAATCTGAGGTTGCCTTAAATGGTCAAGCGGCAGAGAATCAATTTGTAGGTTGCAACTGCGGTATTATGGATCAGATGGTCAGTGCCTGCGGTGCCCAACATCATGCATTATTATTGGATTGTCGCTCACTAGATACGCAACTAATTTCCATGCCAGAATCACTGTCGGTGATGATCATCAACTCTAACGTTAAGCGTGGTTTAGTCGACAGTGAATACAATACTCGCCGTTTGCAGTGTGAAGAAGCGGCGCAGGTTTTAGGTATAAAAGCCCTGCGCGATATTAGTTTAACTGACTTAGAGCGTCAAAAAGCGCAATTATCAGAACTAGTTTATCGCCGCGCTCACCATGTGGTATCTGACAGTGAACGCACCTTATTGGCGGCCGATGCATTACGTAATAATGACATCAGTACCCTATCTCGTTTAATGGCTGAGTCACATCAATCCATGCGAGATGACTTTGAAATTACTGTTGCACCCATAGATTTTATCGTCGAATTACTGTCGTCCTACTTAGGTGAAAATGGTGGTGTCAGGATGACTGGCGGCGGTTTTGGAGGTTGCGTAGTTGCCGTGATGCCCCATAACTTGGTAGATGGCGCAAAACAACTGCTTGCACAGCAATACCAGACCCAAACCGGTATTAAAGAAGATATTTATATCTGTAAAGCCAGCAACGGTGCCGGTGAACTGTAATCTAATACCAATCCGTATAATTAGCTGGTGGTGAATAAGGTGCCATCAGCTAAAATCAACTTCCCTACCTAATTTTGACACTTACCAAATATTACGAATATTGAGGCATTTAAATCAACAAGTTGTCAAATATCAAATTGAAATGGTCAATCCCGCAGAGATCCGCTTTATCCAATCTGCCCTAAATCAAATTCTAGGCACCCAACACTCTGTAGATAGAATTTGGGGTAGCAATAGCCGAAAGCAGGTTAAGGCATTTCAGACGCAACAAGGGTTGCAAGTAGATGGTAAAAATTGGGAAAAACACCAGAATGCAAATCAAGCGCGTACTGGCTTCCTTAAATTAAGGCAAACATTGCTGAATATTTAAAGAGCCAACATTGCTACCTTTACTAGGATTAGATTCGTTTAAGGTTAATAAAAAGCTATAGGTTCCTGTCGTTAAGCTGATTTGATTATTGGTTTCCCCTGCATCATTGAAGGCAACGGGATAACTGATCCCCACAGTTAAATTTTCAGAGATTATGTTGCCATCTTCAGTTTGTGCCCATAATTGTGTAGTCCAACTGCCATCGTCGGAGGCTAATTTAAACTGAAAATCACCGCTAAATTCGGCTACCGCTTGATAGGTATTATTACCCTTGTAATGCAAACGGTAAGTTTCATCAGGGCCCCATCCCGAATGACTGCCACGTACGTAGAGTTGTCCGCCACCAGTAATGTTAAAGGGAATGTCTTGTGCTGAATCCTCTAGGGCTGAACAGTTAACAGTTGGGGATACACTATCGATAGTCAACACAGGCGTATCTTGGGAGGCATCTAGTTGAAAATTATAGTTACCTTGAGCACTGACAGTAAAACTGATATTGCCGTCAGCATCTGCACTTGCAGTGACTGAGTTAGAATTAATTAACACATCGCTAAAACCTAAATTAACCAAAGCATAATCATCAGACGCAATTTTTAAGTTTTGCGTACCTGAGTCTAATAGGTAATCAAGGTTATAGACGCCATTGCCAACATAAGAAAAACTATCTGCTGTAGTTAAACCATCATCACCAAAATTATTCATAGAACCACGCAGGTAAACAGTGGTGTCTCCAAATGGCGCAACATCAGCTTGATTGACAGTCACATCTGCCGCTAGACCCGTACCTTGGGTCCCAACTTGCGGTTTAACAAACACAGCAGTGGTAAGCGCTGGCACAGTAAAGGTTCCGCTATTTGCGCCTTCAACAAAACTGGCAGTTTGTACCACACTATCTGCAGAGCTTTGTTGTACGCTGTGCAGCTCAAAACCACTAGCCGTTAGTATGTTATGTGACTGCTCGCTAGAGGTACCATTTATCACCACCACTATTGCATCGACATTACCATCCAAGTCTTCTAAGCCAGCACCGTCATCAAGGCTCATCACAATCAAACCTTGAGTTTGACTCACCCCTGTATTGTGAAAACCTAGACGGTCAATCACATCTTGGGTTTCAGTCAGTCTAAACAATTTGCTTGATTGGCGAATAGCTACAATTTCATTAAATACCGCTGCAGAAAGTGCTATGTGGCTCATACTAACCTGGGTGTCAATATTGGACGCCAAATTGCCAATAGTATTCCACTGTCCTTGGTTGTCTTGGGCCAGTGGTAAACCAATGTTCCAGTTATTGGAGGTTTTAGTGAAATCAACCCAATTGTACCAATCGCCCGCATCGTAGGTATTGCGATCCATGGATTTTGAACGGATCAAGTCGCCGCCCAGTTGAAAGAAAGGTATGCCTTGGCTAATAAAGGGAATAGTACCAGCGATATTTTGCGCCCGTACTCTGTCGTCAACAGACAGGTCACTGGACAACCCATATTGCAGCTGATCCCATAAGGTTTCGTTATCGTGTTTCGACACATAATTAATAATGTCTGCAGGATCTTTCCCATAAGCCGGTTTAGCCGAATAGGCACTGCCTAATTTCACATTACCACTTTTATCTTGCATGGAATAATCGGCTAAGGTGCCCGCTAACCCCAAGCGTATAATGTCCTGATCGTCCAGACTGCCCGAATCACTAAACAAAGAGGCGCTACGAATAATATCTCGTGGACGGTCGTTGAAGGTACCGACTTCGCTACCCGCCATATTGTTTTGATTGGCTTGGGTATAACCATTGTTGTTACGGGTCCAACCTTCTCCGTAAAAATAGTTATCTGAGTCTAAAGCTTGCACGGCGTCTCTAGCGTTGAGAATAGAATCGGTAGAGTTGTTACTCATGATATCGAAACGAAATGCGTCAAACTTGTAAGCCTGTGTCCACAGCGCAAGGGAGTCCACCATGAGTTTGTCCATCATTTGGTGTTCAGGCGCGGTATCTTCACAGCAAGTATCCTGCAACACGTTGCCAGTGGTGAGGTTTCTTCTGTGATAATAACCGGGCACCACTTTGTCTAATACCGAGTTATCAAACACCCCAGATGAACTTGTGTGGTTATACACCACGTCTAGCGACACCCGTAAGCCCATTTCATGCAAGCTTTGGATCATGGCGCGCATTTCTAGAATTCTTGCAGTTCCGTCTGGGTCAGAGGCATAACTGCCTTCTGGTGTGGAATAATGTTTAGGATCGTATCCCCAGTTAAAACTATCTAAACCGCCCATGGCATTTGCTAGGGCTTGCGCATCTGAGGTACTAGGATCATAACTTTCGAATACTGATAATAAGGTCGCGGTGCCATCCTCAACGCCACAAACAGGTGCGCTACTATTAAGTGCACATAAGTCCGCGACTGTATCTGTAATATTCACTCTATTACTTAAGTCTTCACCTATAGTGGCAATATCATTCGCCGGTAACAATTGAAAGTGGGTTAAACCGGCATCGGCAAGAGATTTAAGATGACTAACGGGCAAAGAGTCTTGTTCGGTAAAAGCTAAATATTTACCGCGGTTGGCAGCACTTGTGCTTTCGTCTCTGATACTAAAATCGCGGATATGCCCTTCGTAAATAACCGCATCTTCTGGATCAACAATACTTGGGGAAACATGGGTATCCCAATTCTGTGGTTTTAGATTGTCATCGTCTAAATTCACAAACTGCGAATAACTGCCGTTTGTAGACAGAGAGACTGAATACGGGTCGGTACTTTCTATGGTCTCAAAACGTTGATTAATATGATGGTAAACCGTCAGCTCAAATCGATAATATTGTCTATCCACACTGCTATCTAAGTCAATTGACCAAATTCCGGTGTTATTATCTAGGGTCATTGACTGGCTGGATTGCAAGGTTTTATTCACATCATAAATATTAATTTTGACTTGTTGGGCTGTTGGCGCCCAAACGTTAGATTGAATTGAGTTTGCAGAATAATTCAGCCCTAACAAGGCTTCATTTGCATCGTCAGATCCTGCCGTATAAATGGCATCTAATACACGAGGTGTTTGTACGTAAGTCGCCGCTATAACTGCATCACTACTATCATAAGCAATGGCCAATAATTTACCGGTCAGCATTTGTTTCACATCAACTGTTGGAGACGTGTCTGCTGTATAGGCATCTAGGTTCTGATACCTTGGCAAACCAAGGCTAGTTGCCGGATGAGTGCCAGAGGATTGCGGTGTAAATTCAATAAAATTGTTGCCCGTAATCCCAGTTTCTCCGTCGAAACCTAAGTCATCTATTGCAGAGCTGTAAATACGAATTTTCGCCACGGCACTGCCATTTACGTCCCAAAATACTGTTTGAGTGTCTACCCAGTGAGCCGCTGTGTCGGCAATTAGAACTCCGGAAGGAAATAACAAGGCTTCAGCATATAGTTCAGCTATGCCTGATAAGGCCCATATCATTCTATTGCCAGTTAAATCGGCTTGATGATCGGCATCACCAATATCCTTTTCATCGCCTTTATGCACAATAAAATTAGCACATTCACTGTGGTCAGCTTTTAAAGGTAAAACCCAATAAGCGCCGTAGTTTGAATCCACCCCACTTTGTGCTTGTCCTACTGTCCATTCAGTGCCGCCATCAGATGCAAAATCCGCATAGGCGTCACAGCTCTGGTTATTCCATAGATGTAAAACCCAATTTTGATAATTTCCATCTGGGCGATTATAAAAGATGACTAATTCATTATCACTCGCCATCACAATAGGTTGCGGTAAGCCACTATTGCCATTTTCTAAAGTTAAGGAAAGACTCTGACTTGTAGAGGTATGACTTGGATCGGTGACAGTTAGATTAGCTTCAACCACGCCAGCAAGGGTATAACTCACAACTGTTGAGTTAGTTGTTATACAATCTGATATTGAGACATCTTGTAGTCCATTTCCAAGACTTAATACACAAGACAAAGCATCACTGTCAGGGTCGGAGACAGTCCACGAAAACGTCACTTCGAGAGGATTTGCAGCACTATTATCGTTTGAAAAACGACTTATAGTAGGCGCGTTATTTTCTGATACTGGAGCAGGATTAGTACTGCCACTGTTACCCCCTCCACTACCACAACTCGCCAAAAACATTGCCATGATTGTAAAAGGTAATTGCAGTAACGTTTTGGATTGGCTCATTTAACCCTGCTTTTAGTAGTTGTTTTTTAGCTTTTATTAGTGTTCATATGCTAAGGGTTTAGCGAGATGTATAACAGCGCTTACATACGTATTCAGCAGCTTAAAAAGCTAAAAGACCAAAGGGCTTGATTGCAACATGTTTGTTAAACCAGGGGCTGTGCCCCTGTGCGTTTCTGACCACAGAGAGGTGGCGAATTAGGAATAGGCTGCTTGCTCATAAATTTACAAATAGTATCTTTAAGTGCCAAAACCAAAGACCTGAACAAAGTAAATAGCCACTGGAAACAAAAGTACCAGCGGCAAAAGCAGTTTTAAATAATTGCTCAGATTAGCAATGTTTTAGCTAGCCGATTCAATTTTTGTATAGTCAATTTTATTGTCTACAGGGGAACTATCTATATTGCGTACCGTTTTAAATTTGCTGTATGCAATAAATATGGCACAAGCAAAGAATAACCCAATCACTAATGCGCCTACCCACTGAATTTCTAAAAATTCCAGTTTAAACAACAGAGTTAAGAGTGCCAGTGCAACAACATTTAACGCAATATAATTAAATTTGCCAAAACGTTTAACTGTCATATTTAAGTTATCTGTGTACAAACGGATCAATGAGTCGAGTGAATTGATCACAAATACTATACCCACAAAGGCCATAGCAAAATTTTTCAAGCCCGCAGTGGGAATACCAGCTTCATGGTATTGGTAAAGTACGCTAAACCAAACTGCAATGGGAATTGAAGGGAAAATCAACATAGCCCCCAACAACTGGTAGGTTCTTAAGCCCCCCACAAAACGTGACGTAAACTGACCTATCATAATGCTCCATGCAAACCACCAAAATAAATAAAATTCATGGTAGGCATTGAGCGGCAAAACAAAGTCATCAATATTGCCAAAGTAGTTACCTATCAGCGCTAAATTATCGGTAAATGCTGATAACTGACTGTCGCTGCCCATGAAGGCGCCAAGCCACATAAAGCCGATTAATCCGATAAATAACCAGGTGGTAGAGATACTTAAAAAACGTACATATTTAATGTCGGTGCTTGAATACACAGCAAAACATATGGCTGCAAATACAATTAAATAGAAGCTAGGAACAAGAGACTCGCCATCACCAATGGCAGGTAAATACCAGGGTAAATTGGAGAGCAACAGGAAGGCAGTAAAGGCACAGGTACCAATAATGACCACATTATTGATTAATTTCACCCATGGAATGTCGAAAAACTTGACCTTAGGTTCTACGACACAAAAATAGAAGCAGGTTACAAAATAAAATCCCCAGATGAGAAACCCCCAATAGGCAAATTCAATGGCCAGTGGATTAGCAAAGCTATATTCTGGGTTGCTCTTTAAATCTGCATAACCAGCAAACTCAGTAAGGGGAAACATAATCAAGCCAACATCTAGGCCAGAGGTAAATAAAATAGCTATAAAGGTAAAGGTTCTTACAGGTGTAACACCTACGCAGCGTACATTTCCCCACTTAAATAAAATAACTATTATTGCCAATAGGGTGAAGATGATGCCAGCATTAAGCCATAAGGTCATAATCCCCTGCCCTCCAATAAATAATAATACGTCATTGTTTCCCCATGCTTTTTGCCTCGCATTAACACAGCATAAACAATTTATGCTGTGCACCACTGCAAGCCCCACAGTATCTAGGTACTGTAGGTGGCCAGCTTAGATCTTTGAACTACGTTGTACACTTTGCCACTCTTTTGCATTGGCAACCTTTACTTGCGATTGAGGCAGTGCTGATTTTCCTAAAATGAAGTCTGCCGCTTTTTCTGCCACCATAATGGTTGGTGCGTTTAAATTGCCGTTTGGTATGGTGGGAAAGATAGAAGAATCTACCACCCGCAACCCCCTAAGCCCTCTGACTTGGGTGTGTGAATTAACCACAGCCATATCGTCCTCACCCATTTTGCATGAACATGATGGATGGTATGCACTTTCAGCGAACTGTCGAACAAAGGCATCAATTTGTTCATCAGTTTGTATTTCTTTTCCTGGTTGAATTTCATCATTACGATATTCATCAAAGGCACTTTGCTCGATAATCTCACGGGTTAAACGTACGCAGGCTCTAAACCCTTCAATATCATCTTGATGTTGTAAGTAATTAAATTGAATTTTAGGCGCAACCCTTGGATCCGCTGACTGAATAGTCACCGCACCGCGGCTTTTGGGTTTATTATGCCCCACATGTACCTGAAAACCATGGCCAGCAAACGCACTTCTACCATCGTAACGCATCGCCGCAGGTAGGAAATGATACTGAATATCAGGCCATTCAACGCCGGGTTTTGAGCGAATAAAGGCGCAAGACTCAAAGTGATTTGTCGCGCCTAGGCCACTGCGAGTTAATAACCAACGGGCACCGATCAAAGCTTTAGAAATCAAACCCAGCTTGCCATTTAAGGTGATGGGTTGTTTACATTTATATTGAAAGTAAAATTCTAAGTGATCTTGCAAGTTTTGCCCAACCCCAGGTAGATGATGTTTTACCTCAATACCGGCTGATTTTAGGGTATCGCTGTCACCTATGCCTGAAAGCTGTAATAAATGCGGAGAGCCTATGGAGCCAGCGCTTAAGACTACCTCTTTATTCGCCTTGGCAGTTATTTTATTGCCATTAACATTATACTCGACGGCAACGGCTTTTTTGCCTTCTAACACTACTTTTTCAGCTAAGGCAGCAGTGACTATGGTTAAGTTACTTCGAGACTTAACTGGATCAAGATACTCGCGACTTGCCGAGCTGCGTACCCCGTCTTTGACTGTCATACACATAGGGCCAAAACCCTCTTGCTGGGCAGCATTATAATCGTCAGTGCTGGCATAGCCAGCTTGCTGACCGGCTTTTATAAAGGCTTGATAAAGTGGATTGGCCATTTCATTGCCATTATTCACCCCTAAAGGTCCGTCACTACCACGATAACTATCTTTGCCTAAATAATAAGATTCGGCTTTTTGAAAATAAGGTAAACAAGATTGATAATCCCAGCCTTCAGCGCCATGCTGTTGCCACTCGTCAAAATCTTTAGCGTGTCCACGCACGTATACCATGCCATTAATCGACGATGAACCGCCTAACACTTTGCCCCTTGGGCAATGCATTTTGCGATTATCTAAATAGGGCTCAGCTTGAGTATGAAACTGCCAGGCGTATTTATCAGAATTCATGGGGATGGATAAGGCTGTTGGCATTTTAATAAAAATGCTTTTATCACTACCACCCGTTTCCAGTAATAAAACACTATTACTGCTGTCTGCAGATAGTCGATTGGCCAACACACAACCGGCTGAGCCGGCACCTACTATGATGTAATCATAAGTTTCTACAGCCATTAAAACGGGCTCTCTATATTGCCCATGCCCACATAAATTGATTTGGTTTGGGTGTAGTGATCTAGGGTTTCGATGCCGTTTTCCCGGCCTATACCAGACTGTTTATAACCGCCTACTGGCATTTCGGCTGGTGAATTACCATAACTATTGATCCAACAAATACCTGCCTTCAATTTATGGATAACGCGGTGGGCCCGTTTAATATTTTGGCTAAACACCCCAGCTGCTAAACCCAAATGGGTGTCGTTAGCACGGCGAATAACATCGTCTTCGTCTTCAAACACCAGCACACTCATAACAGGGCCAAAGATTTCTTCTTTGACTATGGTCATGTCATCGCTACAGTCGATAAACACAGTGGGTGCCACAAAATACCCATTGGGTGCGGAATCAGGATGTAATATTTTACCACCTGTTAAAAGTGTCGCGCCTTGGGCTATACCTTTATCTATATAACTCATGACTAAATCTTGATGTTTTTTTGAAATTAGCGCGCCAAAATTCACTTTAGGATCAAGGGGATCACCAGCAATAATATTTTGTTCGGTGCGGAGTTTTAGCTCTTCAATAAATGGCTGATAGATGCTTTTGTGTACGTAAACACGGGTACAATTAGTGCAAACTTCACCCTGAGTGTAAAAGTTCCCCAACATAGCTGCGCTCACTGCTTGTGATACATCAGCATCATCAAACACCAGCAGTGGCGACTTACCACCCAGCTCCATAGTGACTTCTTTAAGGGAGTTTGCGGCACTGGCGACCACTTTTTTACCTGTACCCACTTCACCGGTAAAGGATACTTTTGCAATATCAGGGCTGTGGGTTAACCACTGCCCGACTTCAGCCGCACCTTGCACAACGTTAAATACGCCAGCTGGCACACCTGCTTCGATGTAGATTTCTGCTAATTTAATTGCGCCTAAAGGGGTTTCTTCTGAAGGTTTAAAGATAAAAGCGTTGCCCGCAGCCAAGGCTGGGCCTGACTTCCAACACGCAATTTGTAATGGGTAGTTCCAAGCGCCAATTCCAGCACAAATACCTAAAGGTTCTTTACGGGTATAATAAAAGTCTTCGGCTACCATTTGCTGCTGTCCCACTTGTGCCGGAGCAAGTCCGGCAAAATATTCAATCACATCGGCGCCGGTTTGCACATCCACACATTCGGCTTCTTGCCAAGGTTTACCGGTATCTAGCACTTCAATTTTTGCCAATTCATCGTTACGTTCACGGAGCAAGGTTACGGCTTTTAATAAAATACGACTACGTTCAATAGGTGTCAGTGCCGACCAAAGAGCAAAACCTTGTTTAGCACTTTGAATGGCGGCGTTTTGAATAGATTCATCAGCGACTTCAACATGATAAATCACCTCATCGGTGGCTGGGTTTTTAACCCCAAATGTTGCACCACTTTGATTGCCTAAAAATTGGCCATTAATAAAATTTTGGTAAACGGGTCTCGTCAATTTAAGCTCCATACAGTTTGATAAGTGAACGCACGTAATTTTTCGCTAATTGCTCACTGTGATTAAATTGATCTTGATCAGACTTACTGAGTACAGCTCTTAACCACAGGCCGTCGATCATTGCAGCACATAACTCAGCTGCTAGTTTGGCGTCGTCATCGCCCATTAGTTTTTTAAATGAACTGGCTAAATTACTAAGTAGTCGTTTGCTATTTACATTCTGCAAACGGTGCAATTCAGCGTCGTGCATCGATTGTGCCCAAAAGCTTAACCAGGTTTTGGTGGTATCACTTAATTGCTGTAGCCGCGCAAAGTTTGCTTCAATAATCAGCATTAATCTTTGCTCTGGTGTTGTCGTGGGACTTACGCGTTCAATCAACGCATCCTTTAAGCCAGTTAATAGATAACGTACAGTCGCTTCAATAAGCGCCTGTTTACTGCCAAAATAGTGACTGATAATGCCTGATGACATTCCAGCGCGACGAGAGATTAGGTTAATTGTGGCACCTCGCAGACCAACATCTGCAATCACCTCAATAGTGGCATCGATCAACTGCTGACGACGCATCGGTTCCATTCCTACTTTTGGCATATCTTTCCTACACAGTTGCTATTTTTAGTAAGGTTCAAGCAATGACAGCCTAAACCTGTGTTCGTTTACAACGTCACCCACTTCATCATAAAGGCCTAGGGTGATAATTGGATCTTGTTTTTGCCAATTCACATTTAGCGTCCCATAGTTTACGTTATTGGTAAACTGACCAATACGATTTTTATTGGGACTGACGTTTTTCCATTCTTCTGTTAATCCTGAAGAAGTGACCTCCCATAACGGATAATCAAGATCCTGATCATAATAACTAACTTCACCCCAATGAGTATCACCGCTTATGAGTACAACAGCATTGACTTTATGCTGCTTAATAAGCTTGAACAAACGCTGGCGATCAGCAGGGAAATTTGCCCAAGATTCCCAACCGGTAAAGTCAGCCAGTAATTGTACACTAGAGCCGATAACTTTTATCCGACCTGGTTTTTGTAATTCTTGTTCTAGCCATAACCATTGCTTTTCACCCAGCATACTAGCGTTTGTATTGCTGTTTGCTTTATAAGGACCCATTTTTTTAGGTTTACGTTCACTCGAATATTCTTCGGGAGATACATGAGACAGGGCATCACGGTTCCAGCGCAGATCAGGTAAAATGACACGAATACTCTGTTGTCCTTCTCCATAAAGATAGGAAGTATAAATGCCATCTTCACGAGTACGGCGTAGCGAGTATTCAGGTTCTTGCCAAAAATCCAACATAAGCGCTCGAGACGCTTCTTTCATGGGGTATTCCTTACCCGCGTCGTTAGCACCAAAATCGTGGTCATCCCAGATCGCGATTAACTCAGCCTGCTCTTTTAGTTTTTTAAAACCCGGCTTAGCGCCCAGTTTTTGATATTTGTTGCCCAACACCGTCATGTCTTGGGTGTCGCCATATATATTGTCCCCAAGAAAAATAAACACCTCAGGGTTGTCCTTTATAATGCTATTAAAAATCGCCATGTCTTTATCTTGATGAGAACAAGAACCAAACAAAATACGGCTTGGTGCTTTGGCGCAGAGCACAGCGCTAAACAATAAAGTAGAAATTACTAATAATCTCATCATGGACGATTGCCTTTTTTGCCAAACATAAACTAGGTCACATACAATATTATTGCATGTAACCTATTAACCTATTGTTACAAGACGAACTTAGCGTTAAGCGCCGCAATACGCGGTGCACCAATCCAGCCTGCACTTGGCGCTATAGAGCCAAGGTAATCTTGGTCAAAGACATTGTTTACTGTGAAGCTCAGCTCAATACTGTCGATAGCTCCACCAATATCGTATGCCGTTTTACCAATATACAAATCACTCACTATGTAAGAGTCAGTTTTCTGGGTATTGGCTTGGTCTAAGTAGCGCTCACCTACGTACTTAGTGCTAAAACCTGCGTAAAAGTCACCTTTACTGAAATCAAAGCTAACCACAGCCATGTCTTTAGCACTGCCTAACACAGTATTACCGCGGTAGGCTTCGTCTGTGTAGGTAGCATCATTTTTTGTATACGAAACGTAAATACCAAAATTATCGGTAAAATTGTAATCAACAGAGGCTTCGATACCGTCTGACTCAATACCACCGTCGTTGATGTATCCTCCGGCAGCGGCTTCTAAGAAGTCGATGCCATTCACATCTTCATTACTCACAAAAGTAATACGGTTTTCAAATTTTATTTTGTAATAAGTAATACTGGCGTTAAAACCTGGGCTTGAATAACGCAGACCAAAGTCAATGTTATCTGCAGTTTCAGGTTCAACTAAACTCAAGTCAGTATCGTCACGCTCTAACACTGCATCTTTAATGGCGGCAAAGTTTTCTGCATAACCACCAAACACTTCTAGGCCACGCAACGGCATAGGAGCAACAAAACCGGCTGATAACAAAGTGTCAGAGTCTGAGGATACACTCAAGTCATTAGCGGGCGTAAATTGATCTTCCTTAACTACCTCAACATTAAACTTCTTTGCACCCAGACGGAACTTGGCAAAACCAGCATCCATTTCATCTTCAACGTAATACATCAAAGTCTCAACTGGGAACTCACGGTCATACTGGACCCAGTAAGGATTGTTCTCTGCTCTAGGACTTGATGCAGCATCAATGGTTTTATGCCAATCACGGTATTCATCACGCTGATAATCCTCATACCAGAAACCACCGCGTACTGTGTTTTCCATACCCGCGATACTAGTATTCCATTTAAAGTCAGCATTTATGCCATAACGTTTTTTGTTGTAATGGGTGTGACGATTAGAACTGACAGGCATAGCGCCTTGCTCGTAACAACCTGGATCAAGGGCGGCTCCGGCACCGCCATAAGGAAAGCCGATAGAACTGGCACAGCCTTCAATAGGTGAAAGTGACTGACCTGCACGGTCAACAAAATAAATTAGCCCCTGAGATGCGCCGCCGTATACAGTAGAAGAAGCGTCTAGCTCTGAGTTAGCATTGCCGGCGCCGTCATCGATAACATCCACCATGTAATAAGGGATCCATTTACCTGCGCCTTCGTTCTCGTGATAATAAACATTAGAGCTAACGTCCACTTCACCCAAGGTAAAATCTGCTTTTACGTAAGTAAACAAATTTTCACGCTCAGTAATCCAACCTTCACGCCATACCTGATCTTGATAAGGAACGCCTGTCCATACTTCAGTTAAGCCATCCCAATCTGGGTTTTGCTCATATTGTGCTAAGCCATAGATGCGCTGGTAAGTATATTCCTGAGCGTCGTCATAACTGATATAAGCGGTTAAATTAACGTCACCAATACGGCTGATTATTTTGCCTTCGGCATGATCTCTTGAGTTCGTTATTGAGCCGCCCATGTAGTCGTCGTTTTGTTGACTTGAGATAGTCAACCAAGCAAAGGTGTCTTGAGCGATTTCACCGGTATCGTAGCGAACATAGACTTTTTTTGCATTGTACTCACCTAAAGTCGTACTGACTGTAAGTTGCTCATCAAACGCTGGAAGTATAGTAGTGAAATCTAGCGTACCGCCCAGTGCTTCATTTGAGCGACTGCCTATGTCGGCAGTACCTTGAGATACTTCTGTGGCGCGTAAATTTTCAGTATCGATATAACGACTGGCTTTTGTACCACCGCCGTAATTTGAATTACCGTTAGAAATGCCGTCAACTGTCATACCAATTTGCTGCGATGCTAAATTTAACTCAAAGCCGCGGATTGAAATGCTTGTTGACCATTCATCGGAACCAAAGGGGTCTCCTTCAGTAACCAATACGCCTGGCAGGTTATCAATCAAAGCCAAGGCGCTTGTCATAGGAGTTTGCTGTTTTTTCATTTCAGCAGAAGATGCGCTATTTGCGTAAGAAACACTGCGACCGGTAACCACTATGGATTCCATTGGCTCTTGTTGTTCTTCGGTTTTGGCTTGTGATCCTTGTACTTCTTGAGCCATTACAGGCAAGGAGGTAATAGAGATTGCTGATAGCACAGAGAGTGCGATTAAACTTTGCTTCATGGGCACATTAGTGTTCATAGAAAATCCTGTTTAGTTTATGTGTGTTTATATGTGTGGATGCAGATCCTCAAGACTGGGTTGATTATGATTTCAGTATTTATATTAATTGATCGTTCAATCAATATCAAATTTGATTAATTGAACGTTCAATATAAAATAAGCTAGCCGCATAAAATCACCCTTTTAAATTGGGCTAGAATGATTTGATTTACCAAAAAACAGCAATATTCTTTAGTGATGATTTTAAGAAACGGAGGCGATGAACAATTCCTTAGCCAAATTAAGGCGCTTGAGACTAAGCAAACAAATCCATGACAGTTTGACAGCTATTCAATCGCCCAAAAAAAGAGGGCATGTATGAACACGCCCTCTTTTTTGATCCTGTATAGTTTTAATAACTTAGCTAGCACACTTCAGAATTGTGTTTTATCCACCAACTGCAGCCATATTGGGTTTGAGAACGCTTTGTGTTTCTTATTATCCTCAACCACTACACTTAACCACCCTGATTTTAGAGGTAAATCAAATACTAATGATGCCTTCTCGCCCGATAAGCTTTGCTCACTGATCACACCTGCATTGCCAATTAACTGCACAGACTTAAGACCATTGACTGATAACAGCTCAAAACTAATGGATTGAGGCTGATTTTTAGCCAGCTTTATAGTGTCGCCAAACATCACATTTTGCGGATAGATTATTGGGCCAAACGACACATAGGAGCGGCCATTTTTCATCGCCTGAGCAAAGGCTTTAGGGTTTGGTTTACTGCCTGTATATACAAAAATACGGTTAAGACCGCTGGTTTCATTCCACACATCATGGGTGTCAGAACCAGCAGTATAATAATAAGGCAGGCCTGCAGACCATAACTGGCGGGCTTTTTGAACTACCTGACGATAATCCACTACTGCATTTATCTCCAGCAAGTCAATGCTAGGGTCAAAACCACCCACTGCAGTATTTTTCTCTAGACTGCTTAGATAACCATAAGGGATGTAGGGATGGTTAGAAGCAACCGCTGTTGCCCCCATATGCCGGGCATCTTTAATAATGTCATGGATATCATCGACCCCAGGATCTACCGATAGTTGCGCGCCAACATCAATGGGGAAAGCGTTAAAATGCCCCCAAGATGGTGAGAATTCTATTGATGGAATAAAGGGTATGCCACGCTTATCCGATAGCGTTTTAATAGCAGTATGATTCTTAGTTGAATCATGGTCACTGACAAAAGTAACGTTTAGACCTGCTGCCAGCTGCGAACGCACCAGATATTCTGGTGATGTCGAACCTTCAAGTACATCTGAATGATGATGCAAATCACCGGCATACCAGCCCTGTTGTGTTGGATAAGTACTGACCGCTATTGCACTGGCCAGTTGGCTGGTTTTATTGGCAACAACGCTGACATCAAGCAATACAGCTTTCGCTAAAAAATCGCCACCAGCAGACACTTTAAGCTGATAATCGCCAGGGGCCAAAGTGAATTTTGCCTGCCCAACGTTGCTTAACTCGGTGAAAAAGGTTTTTGCGCCAAAAAATTCAATCAAAGGTTTGTTACCTTTTTGAATTTGAATTTTAGCGTCTAATGCCGACTTTGTTTGAGCGTCTGTTACCTGAATATTTACTTCACCTGGGGACAAAAGATCGCTAAATGACAGGTTTTGCGTTGCAGCATTTTTAATATTTATGTCTTGCGTTGCACTGACTGAATAACCTTTACTGGTGGCGTAAACCTGATAATCCCCCACAGGTAAATCAAGCTTATATTCGCCATTCTTACCCAGTGCCCAAATGTATGGCACACCATCTTTTAGCACTACAAGAGCCGGCTCAGCTACAGACTTACCCTGTTGTGTTTTCACTTTGCCGGTTAATGTTCCAGACGACAGGTTTTTACGCTCAATCTCAGCCCTAACCACAGGCGCAAGGTCACCACTGGCCAGCACTTGATAGTCACCTTCAAATGACATGGATTGTGATTTTTGCAGGCTATGTTTTGTGTAGAGATCCCGTGATTGGTATCTCAGCTCTGTCATATAAGGAGCATGCAAGGCAACCGCCCAATCTGCGCCATAACCAACAAAACGGTCAGCCAAAGGCTCAGTCACCAGCGAGGCTTCTTTTCCTGCAAAACCGGGCACCGCGAACTTATAACCACCATCAGGCCACAATGCATAACCGGATAACATATCGACTAATGCTTCCCCTTCATTGGTCATAGTGGTTTTAACATGAATGAGATCAGACCCAGTTTTTAGGCTATAAACAGTGCTAATGACCACCTCACCAAAATCCCGAGTAATTTTAACGATCGCCTCTTCCTTTGAGTCTTTAATGATATCGAGCTTTTGATAAGTATTCGGCCAGCTTGACCAATTGTTTGGCATAAAATCTGCGAAGGCAACACGATCATGGCTTAAGGCTCCATCTTTTTGAACGTTGGCAATATCCACAATACAACCACGGGCCACCCCCCAAGGAGGCGCTGAACCTAACGCTAAGGAAAACGCCAACTTGTCATTTTTGATTGTTAAGTCTTTATCAGAAGTGGCATTACCACCTGGGATGATAGTCTTGCCGTGAATAATATTGACTGCTGCATGACTTTGGGCTGAAACAGCCAAACCAGAAACTAACATTAGGGTACAAACAAGGTGGAAACTGCGAAACGGTTTTATCATTATTCTTTACCTTATGCAGACAATAAAGCCTGCTTTTTTGCTAATGGGATTAATAGCAGTAGCTTGTAATCGAAGCTCAGCACCTAAGTCTATTAACTACTTTTAAAGAATGGCTATGACTGTAACTTCAGGTGTCTTTATTAATTGAACGTTCAATAAAAATAGAGATTAAGGTAATAGAGCGGACTATTCAAGGTTGATAAACTGGGAGTGGTCAAAGTGATCTGCGCTAAAATTAAAGTAAGTGGTTGTATTAAAAGTTAAAAATTAGTTTATTAAAAAAGACAAAGAAAACTACATTAACGGAAACTTACAGACACTAACTCGAATTTCTCGACCATCAAGAGATACCTGTTGGGCGTCTAGGCTTTTTATTACTTGAGGTTTCCATAAAGAAGTCCTTTGTATGTCAATGTATTTTAGGATGAGACAAGACATACAAAAAAGCCGCGATAATCTCGCGGCTTCTTATACAGTTTTGTGTATTACAAAAACATCAGTTAACCATTATTCCTTAACGGTTATCGTTAATACAGGTGCGCCTACTATAGTGGCATCCACTGTAAAGATATAAGTGGTTTGCTCGGCAACGACTAATCTTATATTTTCAGTACCACCGTCATCTTTTATGGCAACCGTTAACGGTTCCGCAGCTAGTGCTACGTTCATATCAGGCAATCCACCAATAGTTGAATCATCTTCCCAATCAGCAGAAGCCACTTTAAACTCATGTGTTGCCGCGTCTAAGGTCGTTTCTAATGTAAAGATACCGGCAGCATAACTGAATTCGTAAGCAACATCGTTACTCCAACCGTTCATGGTACCTTTCAGCATCATAGTACGGGCGGCAAAAGGTGTATATTCGCTCACCAATAATACTGGTGCATGTTTATCTGTTGCATCAATATCAAACTGATACATAGCTGACGCATCAACCACAAATCTTAAGTTCTCTGAACCACCGTCATCTTTTACTGCAACGGTAAGCGCTTCATCCAGAGTAATCACATTATTGTCAGGTAAGCCACCAACAGTTGCAGCATCATTCCAATCTTCAGGAGCAATTTTAAACTCGTGTGTAGCAGGGTCCAATAATGTTACCAAACTATAATGATTGTCAGCATAGCCCAAACCATATCCTTCAACCTGTGACCAATCGTTCATAGTGCCTTTAAGGTACAAAGCATTATTACCATAGGGAACCGCAGTACTAACTGTTAAAATAGGCGCTGCTGGATCCGTAGCATCCAATACAAATTTATAGTTACCCGCTTCAGCAATAGTGATAGTCATGTTTTGTGCCACACCTTCACCAAACACTAGACTCTTGGATACATCAAGGTCGATCATTTCATCACCTAAAGCTGCACCAAAGTTAGTATCATCTGTCCAATTGGCATCCGCTACCTTAAATTCGTAATCGGTTGCATCTAAGGTGAACACAGAGTTATAAATATTGTCACCCTCATACACCATAGCTTGGCTATTACTCCACTCATTTAAGGTACCTTTAACGTACATTACACGCTTAAGTGGCACTTCAATTACTGTCAAAACAGGTAATTCAGGATCGGTCGCATCAAAGATAAATTGGTAGTTCGTATCTGCAGAAACAGTTAAAGTGATGTTTTGACCCACATTTTCGCCAACCACTAGGGTTTTACCTTCACCAACAACAACTTCTTCTTCAGTGGCAGTTGCCCCAAAAGAAGTAGCTTCAGACCAAAGGTCATCTGCAATTTTAAAGCTATAGTCATCTGCTGAAGCGGGTATAGAAGCGACCATGGTATACACACTATCAGCATATTCGAACACGTACTCTTCGTTAGTTGTCCAATCGTTAAATGAACCTTTTAAATAAAGGGTTGCTTCACCCGGAACAAAGGTTTGTAAAGCTGTAGGGTCATCGATACAGGCATCACCGGCTTCATTTAATATCTGTGGTTCTTCACAAATAAGTGTAGAGCCGCCTGGTACCACTAAAGAATCAAAAGTACGAGGGTGAGGGAAAACAATATCTAAACCTTCAAGCAGGAAAAAGCGGTTAGTTGGATTAACCGTCTCATCTGCTAATTGCGCAATAGCAGTGAATTGAACTTGTACACCGGCATCAAAATTATAGGGGATCCAGTTACCACAATTGACATTAACAGTTGTATCCATTACCCAATACACACCGTAATTAGGATCAACGCCTACTGGATCAATAGGAATCCCCCAACTCGTACCTGTTGTATCGCCACCAGGTCCATCAAACATTGACCATGAAGTACATTGTCCTTCATTAAAGGCATGCAAGCCCCAACCTGTATACTCGGCGTCTTTTAACGCGTAATAAAGCACCACTTCGCCGTCTTTAGGCGTATATTCTGGTTCTGGCATAGTGATGCCATTCGCGCCATCTGGCCATGCGCCTGTATCCATAACGCACAAGCCCAAGTCATTAGGCACTTCAGGGTAGTTACAAGGCACGATGACGAGTTCACATGCCGAACCGTCCTCTGTTATTGTTTCGGGTGATTTACATACAAGTAAGGTATCTGCGGTGCCGGTCAATCCTACTTGATCACCTCCACAGCTAGACAATACTGCTGCAGACAATGCAAACAGTACAGTAGTTAAAAGTTTCTTCATGTACATAGACATAAATGGTTTCTCCAAGTGTGTTACTCAGCTGCTAGCATGTTAGAACTAGTAGCTTCGATGGTTATTTCTCTAGTTATTAAAATGACACTGTCACGTAATCAAAAAACTATTCCAGGAGTCCATACCATCATGCTCAGCGTAGGAATTCGCATCCACGATCATTCGAGCAAGGCTATTGTTGATTAATTGTAATATGTTGTAAATGAAATACATGACTTATGAATACGTATTCATAATTTGCAACATACATCGACAAAAAAGCTTATCTCATTGTTTTTTATAGAATTTTATATATTAAAGCTGATTTTAGGCGTCATTTTGGCTTTTTTGCATGTTAATAAAAGGTTGTATTTGGGCCGCGAGCTATTAGCATTATCATCGTCACGTTACACCTAAAACTTCCTAAATAAGATATGGATTATCGAATATTTTTACAGTTCACAAAGACGCCACTCATATAAAGGTGTCTGCTCTGTAAGTTACTAGAACACACTAGGAAAGAAATATAATGAAAAAATTTAAACCGAGCCTAATGACGCTCAGCCTTTTGGCAGCAGGACTTACCCTGCATTCTGGTGCGAGCTTTGCTCAAGAAACTGATGCTGCGGCTGAACCAGAAAGTGAATTGGAAGTAATCCAAGTTAAAGGCTTTAGAGGCAGTGTTATCAAGTCTCTAAATACAAAACGTTTTGCCGACACTGTTGTAGATGCTATATCTGCCGATGACATTGGTGGTCTACCTGACGTATCTATAGCCGACGCGCTAACACGTTTACCCGGTGTCACCTCTGTACGCCGCGATGGTCAATCCAGTGAGTTAAACATCCGTGGTTTATCAGGTGGTTTTGTCCTTTCAACACTTAATGGACGTGAACAAGTTTCATCTTCTGGAGGACGTTCAGTAGAGTTTGATCAATTTCCCTCAGAACTTATATCAGCCGCACAGGTATATAAATCACAAAAAGCATCACTCATAGAAGGTGGCGTGGCGGGCACGGTAGAATTAAAAACAGCCAGTGCACTAGATAATGAAGAAGATCAAAAAATTCGCCTTTCGGCTCACGGCAATACTAATAACGCAGTATCAGATAGCGAATATCTCGATTCAATTGGCCAACGTTTTACTGCCTCGTACCAAGCGAAGATGCTTGATGACACTTTTGGTGTATCAGTAGGTGTAGCGTTAATGAAGCAACCTACAGTTGCAAATCAGTTTATCAGTTTACAGTTTGACGAATATAGCGAAGAGCTTAACAATTCATTTTCATCAGAACACGGTGGAATTTATGACGGTTTACCCGAACAATTGTTTGTCTCCGATGGTTTTGAATTACACGACAGAGGCGGTGAAGATACCAGAAACGCCGTTGTTATTGCCTTAAATTGGGAACCCCGTGATGACTTACGCTTTCAATTCGACGGCTTCCATTCAAAATTTGATTCTGAAAAATTTGATCGTGGATTAAGAGTTGATGGTTTATCTACAGTTAGATTAGCGTCCTTAGGTGGCACGCCCAATGGAGGTGTATTAACCAACCCTATTTTATCGGGTAATACCTTACTTGGCGGTACCTTTTCTCGTGATCCCAATAATATGGTCGACGCACCACCAGCGCTCACCTCACAGTACGGCGGAATACGCGTACAAACTCAAGCCGATGACGCAACTACAGAAAGCTCAGTGTCTTCGTGGGGCTTAAAGGGAGAATGGGATGTTAATGACGATTTGTCAGTGACAGTGGATGTTGCACATTCTGAAGGTGACGAAGACAGCAAAGACAGAGTAATGCGTATGGCTTACTTTGAAGACGCCAGCATAGACACACCTGTAATTGATGACGGCTTAGTTGTGCAATATCAGTTAAATGGGTTGAAATCCCCAAATGTTAGTTTTAATCGTGATTTTACTGACTTAGATCATATGATGGTTGTCGCAGCAGAAGCTTATCCTCGTATAGAATCTAACTCATCTGATGCAATTAAAATTGATTTTAAATATGAACTCGATAACGAGTTTATTAGTTCAGTTGAAGCTGGGCTGCGTTCTTCAAAACGTGAGTATTCATTAGAGCGTGGCAGATTTGTTTACGGTGTAACAGATCAAACTTCACGTAGCGGACAATACATCACCTACGGACAAGATGCCGACGGAAATACAATCGAAGTAGAGCGCTTTCAGCCTTATCAGTTATCTTCTGATGAAGTAACGATTTCGAGTTTAGGCGGTGACTTTTCCAATATGCCTCAATATTTGGCAGTAGACGTTAATCAAATTTTGGATAGTTGGATCCCAAACGTAGACCAAACACCTACAACAGATTGGAATAACGCTTGGACCTTAACTCAAAACAATGTAATTGAAGAAAACGTCACTGCGGCTTATATCCAAGCCAATATTGATGCTGAATTAGGTGATTTTCCGGTGCGTGGTAATTTCGGAATACGCGCAGTTGAAACTGAACAAAAGAGTACCGGTTTAATTGATGTTGGACCGGGTAACGGAGATCCAATTGCTGATGACAATGGCCTTATCAGCACAAACTACGTTCAAGGTACAGAAGGCACAACTTATACCGATTATCTTCCTTCACTTAATTTAACTTTTTCACTAAATCAAGAACAACTGATTCGTTTTGCAGCGGCAAAAGTACTATCTCGACCCGATATGGATACCTTAGCCTTAGTAGGTGGTATCAGTATTAATGAACGAGAAGGTTCCCAGTTTTTAGATTACAACAGTGAAACCAGTCCGTTTTTGCGTCCGTTTTACGCCAATCAAATCGATATCTCCTATGAGCATTATTTCTCAGAAACAGATGGCGCTTTTGTTGTCGCCTTGTGGAACAAAGACATTACTAACTTTGTTGGTACAGTCACTGAAAAAGACTTTGACCTTTCACAAATAGGTTTCGATATTCCACCGTTATTCGACGAAAATGATGTGCCTATTCAACTTGAAGATGGTAACTACACTCATGCTGAAAATAATGGTGAAGGGGGATATATGCGCGGTATTGAAGTGGCATATACACAAACCTTTAGCTTTTTACCTGATTTGTGGTCTGGTTTAGGGATTAACATTAACTGGTCTTATACTGATAGTGAAATTACCCGTCCATCAGCAGTGCCAGGTGAAGCAGGCTCAGATGCACCACTTGAAGGTTTATCCAACAGAGTATTTAGTGGAACATTATTTTATGATTACGATGAGAAACTTAATGCAAGGGTAAGTGTGCGTCATCGTGGTCCATACTTAAGTCAACAAATTGCCATAGGTAGTGAGCAATCTGCTTATTTTAACGAGGAAACCATTTACTCTGCGCAGATGTCGTATAACTTTTCAGAAAACTTGCAAGCAGTGGTGTCGGTTGACAACTTAACCGACGAACCCAACATTTCATATTTTGGTGAAACCAACCGTACCGGTACCATCCAATACTTCGGACGTACTGTGTATTTCGGTGTTAACTACAACTTGTAATATATAGTTTGATAGTGAAGAAGGGCCGCGCTATGTGGCTCTTCTTTATTTTCGAGTATAAACATTGGATTATAGCTTTTAAGACGATCAGGCATTAATCCAATGTCTAAACTCAGCATTAAACTGAACTCCGTTAATTTTAACAATCCTTTGCAGATACTATGAATACAACGCCAATTGCCAATAAACATATTGTGATCCTAGGTGGTGGCACCGCAGGTTGGATGTCCGCTAATTTAATGGCCGTTAAATGGCAAAAAATAGGCATTCAAATTAGCTTAGTGGAGTCACCCGCTATTGGCACTATCGGTGTGGGCGAAGGTTCAACACCTCAGCTCAAATCCTTTTTTGAACAGATTGGAGTCGAAGAAAAAGAATGGATGCCCGCTTGCAATGCCACTTACAAAAATGGTATTCGCTTTAACGGTTGGTCGTCTCGTAAAGGATTTGAAAGCTATTTTCATCCTTTTGCGTCTAGAATTGACGCTTTTTCAGCACCTGCGTTATTTTATAACAGCGTTTATAGACGTAAGGGGCTGAACGTAGCTTGCCATCCCGACAGGTTTTATTTGTCAGCAAAATTGGCAGAGCAGAACAAATCTCCTATTCCTGATCACAACTTTCCCTTTCCTATTGGTTACGGGTATCATTTCGATGCCACTTTATTGGGTCAATTTTTAGCGAACAAAGGGATTGCCAAAGGTGTTAAACACATTCAAGCTAAAGTGTTAAATGTGGGTATGCAAACTAATGGAGACATAGCTAATCTGCAGCTTGATAATGGCGATACAATCAACGGTGATATTTTTATTGATTGTTCAGGTTTTAGTGGTGTGCTGATCCAACAAAGCCTAAACGTGCCTTTTGTGAGTTTTAAAGAAAACCTTTTTAACGACAGTGCTGTTGCTATCCCCTCACCTGCCTGCCAACCACTGCGATCCCAAACAATTTCAACCACTATGAAATATGGCTGGGCCTGGGACATCCCACTTACCAATAGAGTCGGAAATGGTTATGTGTATAGCTCCGAACATTGCAGCGCCGATCAAGCTGAAACTGAACTCAGAAATAAACTGAATTTATTAGATTCGGATGTACAAGCCCGTCACTTAAAAATGAAAGTAGGAAGAGTAGAAAAACATTGGCATCGAAACTGCCTAGCTGTGGGTTTATCACAGGGGTTTATTGAGCCACTTGAAGCTACCGCATTACACTTTGTGCAAGAAACCATTGAACGTTTTATTGAAGCCAATGAAACCAGCCACTTTTCGAATAACCAGCAAGATGAATTTAACCAACTAATAAATCGTCGTTTTGAAGGGATACGAGATTACATAGTGGCGCACTATAGGTTGAACTCCAGAGACGACACAGATTATTGGTTAGAAAATGCGGCTAATCCGAATATTTCAAATCAACTAAAACGAATAGTCAATGGTTGGATGGCCGCAGAAGATATCACACAAACGATAAAACAAGCCAAATTACAGAGTTATTACCCACCTTTTTCATGGCTTTGTATTTTGGCCGGTTATGGCATTTTTCCTAACCAATTGACCGATATTCCCAAGGATAATATCGCCCATAAATATGACCTCGATTATGTTGATGATTTTATTCAACGTTCAAGTCTTAATTTTCAGGATCATAAGTCATTTTTAGATCTTCACTTTTAGCAGTAATAAATATGAATCAAATTAAACAATCAACATTATCCACGACCCTATTGGGTATATTACTTATGAGTTGCGGCGGTGGCTCATCAAACAATTCAAGCGCCCCTATTGTTGCCACACCAGAGCCTGCATTACGCAGTGGTGTTGCCGTAATAGTGGATTCAACCTCGCCACAAGGCAGTGACACCGACGCCTGCCACTCAACCACAGTAACAACTACAGACTTCAGTTTTACCGATATTTCCACTCAAGCTGGATTAAATTTTAGCCATTCTGTGCCAAACGGAGACGGTATTTTAGGTATGTCTGGAGGTGTGGCAGCGGGAGATTTTGATAATGATGGTTGGGTTGATTTGTATGCAGTAGGCGGTGATGGCCAAGAGAACTTGTTACTAAAAAATATGGCTGACGGTTCATTTTTAGATATGGCTGAATTTGCAGATGTTAATTTGCTCGCCATAGGCAGTGGTCCTGCATTTGGTGACTTAGATGGTGATGGTTTACTGGACTTGTTTGTAGGTAGTGTCGGTGGCTCTGCTCCAAAACTTTACTTAAACCGAGGTAATGACAAATTTTTAGACATCACTGAAAACTCAGGTTTAGTTTTGCCAGGCAATAACTTTGGGGCGACCTGGGGTGATTACGATAAGGATGATGATCTTGATTTGGTCATTACCCATTGGAGTAGTCAGTCTAACGAACACTATGCCTATTTTTGGCGAAATAACGGGGATAACACTTTTACTGACGTCAGTAATGAAACAGACATAACACCGGTAATGCGGCAATTCGGTAGCCGGGACAAATCTTTTACGCCCACCTTTGCAGACATTAATAATGACGGCTGGCAAGACTTATTGTTGGTATCTGACAATCACCGCACCCGTATTTTTAGAAATAATAAAGACGGTACTTTTACCGATCGTACCGACAGAGAGATTATCAGTGACAATGCGGGTATGGGATCTGCCGTTGGAGATTATGATAATGATGGTGATCTCGACTGGTTTGTCACTGCCATTACGTTTAAAGACGGTGTCACTCATTTTGGATCATTAACGCCAGGTAATCGCCTGTATCAAAACCAAGGTGATGGCACTTTTATTGACAAAACTGACGAAGCAGGTGTACGTGACGGTTATTGGGGATGGGCTGCATGTTTTGCAGATTTTAATAACGACACACACTTAGACCTATTCCATGTCAATGGCATGGAAGGTGACGATATTGATCTTAGGTTTAAAGAGGATCCATCTCGCCTGTTTATGTCTAATGGTGATGGCACTTTTACTGAATCCTCAGTGGCGTTAGGTATTGATGACACAGCCATGGGTCGAGGATTAGTCTGTTTTGATTACGATAAAGACGGGGATATAGATTTATATACCGCCAATTACAATCAAGGGCCTAAATTGTTTTGTAACTCAGGCACCAGTCACCACTTTGTAAATATTAAACTGGTAGAGAAATCAGGAAATACTCAAGCCTTAGGTGCACGTATTTATGTTACTGCTGACGGTGTTGAACAAATGCGAGAATTAAGAGCGGGTAACAACTACGTATCTCAAAATCCTGTTGAAGCACACTTTGGCTTGGGTCAAGCGACTGCTTTGCAACGAGTCAAGATAGTTTGGCCAGATGGTCAACAAAGCCAATTAGACGATCTAAGCATGGATCAGTTTATAACAATTACCCGCAACGACTGATTATTCTTGTCTTCAAAAACAACCGCTTATCGGCGGTTGTTTTTGAAGCATAAAACTTGCTGGCAAGATTCCTAATATAAACATATACATTCCGCGTTTTTCGATTACAAAAAATTACAACATGTATATATTTGCTGCTATTTTTTAGCGTGTTTTTTATACAGGATACCGACTATTCCCTAAAAATAACATGGCGAGAATGGATGACGATACAGTCAAAAATAGCTTTACCAAGTTTACTTTTATGCTTAATCAGTTTTATTCATGGTGTCCCCGATGCTACTGCTAAAAATAATCCTCAAAACTCAGTTATTTTTAGCAAGTAAAGAATGCCTTTACTAGTTTCTGAGTACCAGGTCTGAGCTACTACATATAATCTGAAAAATTAAGAGCCCCTTTACCATCTCAACGTAATTAACATGACCAACTAGTTAAATTATTTCGACTAAGAATACAAAATAATTTCCTCATCAATTAACTTTGTTACGACCCCGATTAATTTTTTATCGAACAAAACACTAAAAGTTACAAGGAAATTATTGTGTTAAAAGAGGTTATTCATTTTTGTTGTTCGTATTTCGAATGTTCTTACCTTGTTTTGGCCAAGGAGAATGAGACAACCCGCCTCCATCACCATTTATTGCAACTAAAAAACCACTATCACTACCAGCGTAAATAGTACCATCTGATGCGATTGTTAAAGATGATTGATAATAACCTCCTCCAATTGATAGATCCCATTTAGTTTCTCCCGTTGGAGTAATTGCATGGAATACACCATATCGAGAAGCTGCATATAAAGTTCCGTCTTCACTAATGACCATTGTAGAATCAATGTTGCCACTAGCCGTAAACTTCCATTTAAGCATTCCACTCGGCTCTAATGCATGAACTTGATTGGGGTACATACTAATATAAACCGTGCCATCTTCTGCAATAATTGGGGAAGATTTAACATCATCTTTTGAGTAAATCCATTTTTGCGAGCCGTCAGCATTTATAGCGAACAAAGAGCTACCTGATCCTAAATAAAGGGTTCCATCATTTGCAATGGCTATATCGCTAACGTAATTACTAGTTGTTGGGAATGTCCACTTCTCAATTCCATCAGCAGTGAAGGCAAATAATTTGTAGTCAAATGACCCAACATAAATAGAACCATCGTTTGCGATAACAGGGGTATTTCCTCCTATGTCGCTTCCCGAGTTCCATAGAAGTTGCCCATTTGAATTAATAACATGCAGTTTATTATGCCCTCCAACTACAATATTTCCGTCTCTGCTAATTGCCACTGAAGAATACCCATAATCATCTCCTTTATATATCCATTTTGCATTTCCTTCAGGAGTTAACGCGTAAACTGCGTCATCGTGCCCGACATAAATAGTGCCGTCACTCGCAATGGCAGGAGATGCCGAAATATTGCCTCCAATTAAAAATTTCCATTTTATTGTACTATCGGGATTTATCGCATGAAGATAGCCATCCCAACCACATATATATAAAGTTCCGTCATTTCCTATAGCAGGCGCTGACTTCATATTGTTGTAGGACAATCTGTAGGTCCACTTTCTCGTACTAGGTGCTACTCCGGCACATTCATCAGGCAAATCTGCAAATTTTCCAAATTGATTTTTTAATCGTTCGATATCTCCACAAGAAATATTGATATTATTGTCTAGCGATAAGAATTGAAATGAATCAAAAGAAAGCAAACTTGAAGCGGTTAGAATCCTGTTACTTCTCAAATTTAAGTAAGTTGTTTTACTAAGATTTTTTAGTGGAGATATATCAACAATATCATTTGTATTAAGGTCCAGCGTTTCGATATTGATTAAATTTGTCAACGCCAGAATACTATCGACTTCGTTTACCTCTAGGTTCAATTCGACAAGTGAAGTCATCAAATTTAACGGAGAAATATCTTTTATTTCATTCCAGCCTAAGTCTAACTTAACGAGTGAACCTAGATTTTCTAAACCATCAATAGTTTTAATTCTATTTCTTTCTAAGTTCAAACTCACAAGTGAACTTAAGTTTGCTAGGCCATGTAGATTACTAATATTATTAAACCCAAGATCCAAGTGCGTTAAATCAATTAAGTTATTTAACGGAGTAAGATCTGAAATATTATTAGAATTTAGGTTTAATGAAGTTAACTGGGTCAAATGAGTTAGAGCCGATATATCCGAGATAGAACGACCGTTACTCAAGTTTAAACTGTTAAGCGTCGTTAAGTTAGATATAAAACTTAGTGAATTAACGTAAGTGTATGATAAATCTAATTCTTTTAAATTGACAAGATTAGCAATTGCGTCAAAATTTGTAACGTTATAATACAAAGTGTTTGCGTAAAGGTATTCCAAATTAACCATGTTCGCCAAACTGTTAAAATCTACTCCCTCTCTCATATTATTGACGACTAGTTTCTTGAGTTTACTCAAGCTTTTCAAACCAGAGAAATCGCTAATATTTAATCTAGAAATATTAAGTTCAGATAAATTTTGTGCATTCTTTATGTTTTCTAAGTTTGAAACCTGAGTAGAGCTAATATCTAAGTATTCCAATTGAGAGTTTGATTCAATAAAACTTAAATTATCTACATTTGTGTTTGAAAGGGTTAAATTCGCTATTTGTGCAGAATCTTTTAATAAATTTATATTTCTGATATAGAGATATGACAGGTCTAAACTGGTAAGTTTTGGTGTTTCCTTAAACCACCCTGCATCTATAGTGAGGTTAACACCAAATAAATTAGAAGAAAGAATGAGTGTGTTTAACTCTTTCAAATTTTCAAAAATATTCTTTCTTATTTCAAAGCTATTATATTTAAAGTTTACATAGGTCAACTTAGTCAGCGATGAAATAGGATCTAATATATATATTTGATTGTTTGAAAAATCTATCTCGGTTAATTCTTTTAGTGACTCTAAAACGTCTATATTCCAAATTTGTGTATTGGTAATAGATAACTTCTGTAAATATTGAAATGAGCTCAATTCATCAATTGAAGATATAGGTAATTGGTCACAATGAAGTTCTGCTAATCCCGCATCTTGTTTTTCAATATCAATATTAGACAAGCACGCCGATAACCCCACATCTAGAATATCCGCAGCTGGGATATTCTCATAGGCAGTGATTTTTACTGTGAGAGTTTCAGTAGAAGGTTTTCCCTTATTATCTATTACTGTTAACTCAAAGACTAACGTTTGATCTTCTACTACACCATTTGCTAAAAAACTTAATTGCGCAGAGCTCGTTTCTAATAATGTAACGTAAGTAAAACCGCTAATTTGTTTCCATTCATAACTACTTATTGAGCCATCACTATCAGATGCTTGAGCACTGAAGGTAAATTGACTTCGTTCTGCAACTGATTGCTCAGTCATAGGTGCAATCACAGGGGCATCATTACTAACTTCAGAATCATTCGATTCAGAGCCTCCTCCACATGCACTCGCTAATATCAATAAAGTAAAGATAGTTTTTTTTAATAGTTTGAAACGCATTACTTATTTAAATCCCTTTATTTTTAGATCTTTAATGTTTGAATAAGAGGATTTAACTAACCATCCAAATCCACCTATATTTTGAGGGTCTGAGTGTAAACTAAGTTAAATTTAAATGTAAGCCGTGTCCGAAGTACATAAATAACCAAACTTATTCCGGCGAAAAAGACTACCATAATGACAGAGTGATTCTTGAATATTGGGAGTGTACGGTGTGAATTATAAACAGATATAAAAAAACCCGCTAAAAGCGGGTTTTCAAATCAACTAGTATTGAATTACTTAGAAACTACCAACCAGTAATTTCCCGTAAACCTTTACCGATATCAGCCAAAGAACGCACAGTTTTAACACCTGCGGCTTCAAGCGCTTTAAACTTCTCGTCAGCTGTACCTTTACCACCGGCGATAATTGCGCCAGCATGACCCATACGCTTACCTTCAGGTGCAGTTACACCAGCAATGTAAGATACAACAGGCTTAGTGACGTTAGCTTTGATAAATTCAGCTGCTTCTTCTTCAGCAGAACCACCAATTTCGCCGATCATTACAATAGCTTCTGTTTCTGGATCTTCTTGGAACAATTTCAATATATCGATGAAGTTTGAACCAGGGATAGGGTCGCCGCCAATACCTACACAAGTAGATTGACCAAAACCTTCATCAGTAGTTTGTTTAACTGCTTCGTAGGTTAATGTACCTGAACGAGACACAATACCCACTTTACCAGGCTTATGGATATGACCAGGCATGATCCCGATTTTACATTCGCCAGGAGTGATAACACCAGGGCAGTTTGGACCGATCATGCGCACGCCTTTCGCAGTCAAATATTCTTTCACAAACAACATATCGATTGTGGGAATACCTTCAGTGATACAGATAATCAATTCGATTCCTGCATCAGCCGCTTCTACGATAGAATCTTTACAAAATGCTGCAGGTACATAGATTACAGATGCAGTAGCACCCGTTGTCTCAACTGCTTCACGTACTGTATTGAATACAGGTAGATCTAAGTGAGTTGTACCGCCTTTACCAGGTGTTACACCACCGACCATTTGTGTACCATATGCGATAGCTTGTTCAGAGTGAAAAGTACCTTGACCGCCGGTAAAACCCTGACAGATAACTTTAGTATGCTTATTAATTAATACAGACATTATTTGCCCTCCGCAGCTTTAACAACTTGCTGAGCTGCGTCAGTAAGACTGCTTGCAGCTATGATATCTAGATCTGAGGCAGCTAATACTTCACGACCTAATTCCGCGTTAGTACCTTCAAGACGAACAACAACTGGTACGTTAACACCTACTTCTTTAACCGCACCAATAATGCCTTCAGCAATCATGTCACAACGAACGATGCCACCAAAAATATTCACTAATACCGCACTAACGTTACTGTCAGAAAGAATGATTTTAAATGCTTCAGCAACACGTTCTTTGGTTGCGCCGCCGCCCACATCAAGGAAGTTAGCAGGTTTGCCACCATGAAGGTTAACAATATCCATGGTACCCATAGCAAGACCGGCACCGTTAACCATACAGCCAACGTTTCCGTCTAGAGCAACATAGTTAAGTTCCCATTTGGCCGCTTCAGCCTCACGAGCATCATCTTGTGATGGATCGTGCATAGCAGCCACTTTTGGTTGACGATAGGTAGCGTTTCCGTCAATCGCTACTTTCGCATCTAGACAGTGAATATCACCGTCAGCTTTAATTACCAGTGGGTTGATTTCGATAAGGGCAATATCCAAATCAACAAACATTTTTGCAAGACCAAGAAATATCTGTGTGAACTGTTTTATTTGTACGCCTTTAAGGCCCAATTTAAACGCCATTTCACGGGCTTGGTAAGGCTGAGCACCCACTATAGGATCAATTTCAGCTTTAAGAATTTTTTCAGGAGTTTCGTGAGCAACAGTTTCAATTTCAACACCGCCTTCAGTAGACGCCATGAAAACAATACGACGAGACGTACGGTCAACAACGGCACCTAGATAAAGCTCATCGGCGATATCAGTACATGATTCAACCAAAATTTTGCTAACAGGTTGGCCATGTTCATCAGTTTGGAAAGTAACCAAGTTTTTGCCTAACCACTTTTCAGCGAAGGCTTTGATTTCTTCCTTAGTTTTAACTAATTTAACACCACCTGCTTTACCACGGCCACCTGCGTGAACTTGGCATTTAACTACCCACTCACTTCCGCCAATTTTATCAGCTGCTGCTGCGGCTTCTTCAGGAGAATCGGTTGCGACCCCCTCAGAGACTGGCAAGCCGTATTCTTTGAATAACTGCTTGCCTTGATATTCATGCAAATTCATGGTTTTTCTACCCGTTTAATTTAAGAAAAAAGCCGCTAATAAGCCGCTTTATTTTATATGTCGCTACGAAATACAATAACGACGACAATACAGGCGAGGAAAACCTCACCTGTATCAATTAGTTACACATCTAATAATAGACGTGTTGGATCTTCTAACATTTCCTTGATGGTCACCAAAAAGCCGACAGACTCTTTACCATCAATAATGCGGTGGTCATATGACAATGCCAAATACATCATTGGCAAAATTTCCACCTTACCGTTCACTGCCATAGGTCTGTCTTGGATTTTGTGCATACCCAAAATTGCGCTTTGTGGAAGGTTAAGTATAGGTGTTGACATTAATGAGCCAAACACTCCACCATTAGTAATAGTGAAATTTCCACCCTGCATATCAGCCATGCTTAATTTACCATCACGACCTTTAAGGGCTAATTCTCTAATTCCACCTTCAATGCCTGCCATGCCTAAAGCATCAGTGTCTTTAAGTACTGGCGTCACTAAACCACGTGGTGTGGATACAGCAATAGAGATATCAAAATAATTGTGATAACAAATGTCATCACCATCAATAGAAGCGTTTACTTCAGGGAAACGTTTAAGTGCTTCGGTCACGGCTTTAACATAGAAAGACATAAAACCAAGGCGAATACCGTGGCGTTTTTCAAAACTTTCTTGATACTGTTTACGTAAGTCCATAATTGGCTTCATGTTGACTTCGTTAAACGTCGTCAACATAGCCGTGCTGTTTTTCGCCTCTAATAGACGCGTAGCTATGGTTTTACGTAAACGTGTCATTGGCACACGTTTTTCAGTACGATTACCTAACGCAACAACAGGTGCAGCTTCAGATGATGCAGCAGGTTTGCTAGCTGGCGCTTGTAAAGACTTTTCAACGTCTTCTTTAGTGACACGACCACCTTTACCTGTCCCTTTAATGTTAGAAGCATCTAACCCTTTTTCAGCCAATAGTCTACGAACTGACGGGCTAAGTGCATCATTTTCATCAGATGAGGCTTCAGTTGCCGCTGTTGCTGGCGCTGCACTAGCAACACTTCCCGCAACAAAATTAGCAATCACTTGCTCACCAGTTACAGTTTCACCTTCAGGCGCTAAAATTTCACTTAACGAACCGTCTGCTGGTGCTACAACTTCTAACACAACTTTATCTGTCTCAATATCAACTAAATTTTGATCTCGAGAAATGGCTTCACCTGGCTTTACATGCCAAGTTGCAATTGTTGCATCTGCCACTGATTCTGGCAGAACAGGTACCTTAATTTCCACTGACTCACCTTTATTACCGGATGGTTGACTTGTTTGTTCACTGGCTTGAGCAGGAGCAGCGGCCCCTGCGCTTGCACCCGCGCCTTCTTCAAAATTAGCTATAGTTTGCTCGCCTAGCACTGTTTCGCCTTCAGCTTGTAAAATTTCGCTAATGACACCGTCTGCAGGAGCGACTACTTCTAACACTACTTTATCTGTTTCAATATCTACGAGATTTTGATCGCGGCTCACTTTATCGCCAACCTTTACATGCCAGGTAGCGATTGATGCATCTGCCACTGATTCAGGCAATACCGGTACTTTTATTTCTATTGTCATACTGGTTCCTTATTTAATTGTTAATGCATCATCAACCAAATCTTTCTGCTGCTGGTTGTGAACTGAAATATAGCCTACCGCAGGAGAAGCTGAGGCTTTTCGACCGGCATAAGTTAATGTCGCAGGGACAGGCAAGGCCGCCCAAAAATGATGTTGACTACAATACCAAGCACCTTGGTTTTGTGGCTCTTCTTGACACCAAACCCAATCTTTAACGTGCTTGAATTTACTGATCACTTCTTCAATTTCGCCATGTGGGAAAGGATAAAGTTGCTCAATACGTATAATCGCTACGTCGGTTTGCTCATTTTTACGACGCTGCTCTAACAAGTCATAATAAACTTTGCCAGAACACATCACCACTCGCTTCACCTTACTTGGGTCAATATCATCGATTTCATCGATAACATTATGGAACACACCCTCAGCCAACTCTTCAATACTTGATACAGCCAAAGGATGACGTAATAAAGACTTAGGTGACATAACAATAAGTGGTTTACGCATCGGACGTAGTGCCTGACGACGTAACATATTAAATACTTGAGCAGGTGTTGAAGGCACACATACTTGCCAATTGTGATCTGCACACATCTGTAAGAAACGTTCTAGACGAGCAGAACTATGCTCAGGGCCTTGTCCTTCATAACCATGAGGTAACAACATAGTTAATCCACACAAACGTCCCCACTTCGCTTCACCAGAACTTAAAAACTGATCTATTACAACTTGTGCACCATTGGCAAAGTCACCAAATTGCGCTTCCCAAATGGTCAAAGTACCTGGTTCAGCCGTTGCGTATCCAAACTCAAAGGCAAGTACAGCAGCTTCAGATAAAACAGAATCATATATCTCCATTTTACCTTGTTCAGCATGCAAATTAGCTAAAGGCATATAGGCAGAACCATCAGTTTGGTTATGCAGTACAGCATGGCGATGGAAGAATGTTCCACGACCAGAGTCTTGACCTGTCATACGGATATTACTGCCTCCGTCAACAATAGCCGCATAAGCTAAATTTTCTGCCATTCCCCAATCGAGTGCTTTCTCGCCACTAACCATAGACGCGCGGTCTTTGTACAGCTTAGCCACACGTGATTGTAACTTATGCTCTTCAGGGAAAGTACAAAGCTTGTCACCTAATTCTTTTATTTTTTCAACACTGATGGCACTGTCAAAATTAACGTCCCAATCGTGTCCAAGATAAGGAGACCAATCAACTGAATGTTCTGTCATTGGACGCCATTCTTCCACCACACAGGCGCCATGATCTAAGGCGGCACGGTAGTCACTCACTAATTTCTTAACTTCGTGAGCATCTATGCTTCCCTCTGCAATAAGTTGATCTGCATATATTTTACGGGGAACTGGGTGCACTTTGATCTTTTGATACATCAAAGGCTGAGTGGCATTCGGCTCATCGGCTTCGTTATGTCCATGACGACGATAACAAACCAAGTCAATTACAACATCACGTTTAAATTGATTACGATAATCCAGTGCCAATTTAGTCACAAACAAAACTGCTTCAGGATCATCTGAATTTACGTGGAATATTGGCGCCTGCACCATCTTGGCAATATCAGTACAATATTGCGTAGAACGCGTATCTTCAATATTAGAAGTAGTAAAACCGACTTGGTTATTGATTACGATACGAACTGTGCCACCCACTTGGAAACCACGGGTTTGCGACATGTTAAAGGTTTCTTGTACTACACCTTGGCCTGCTATAGCCGAATCACCATGTATTGTAATCGGCAATACAACTGAGCCATCGGTACAACCACGTCTGTCTAATCGCGCGCGAACAGAACCAATAACAACCGGATTAACGATCTCAAGATGAGATGGGTTAAAGGCTAAGGCTAAATGTAAGTTACCACCTGGCGTAGCAAAATCAGAAGAGTAACCGGCATGATATTTTACATCACCAGCACCGAGTGAATCATCATGTTTACCAGAGAACTCATCAAACAATACCGATGGATTCTTACCCAGTACATTCACTAAGGTATTAATTCTACCGCGGTGAGCCATACCAATAACCACTTCTTTAGTGCCCTTAGTACCAGCATGACTAATCAAGCCTTTTAACATGGGAACTAGAGCATCACCACCTTCAAGTGAGAAACGTTTAGCACCGGGGAATTTAGCACCTAGGTATTTTTCCATACCATCAGCCGCCACTAAACCTTTAAGGATGCTGACCTTTTCTTCTCGAGAAATTTCTGGTTTGGCTTGCACTGATTCAATACGATGCTGAACCCAACGCTTTTGCTCAGTATCGGTAATATGCATGTACTCGGTACCAATAGAACCACAATAGGTACGGTTGAGAGACGCAAATAACTCACCCAATGGCATAGATTCTTTGCCAATAGCATAAGAACCTACATTGTAGGTGGTATCAAAATCTTTCTCAGATAGATTATGATGAGATAGTTCTAAATCTCGGACTCTAGGTTGTTTCCACAATTCTAGAGGATCAAGATTGGCATGTTGATGACCTCGAAATCTATAGGCATTAATCAACTGCAGTACTTTAACTTGTTTTTCGTCGCCACCGCTTATATTCGACTGAGTAACACCAGAACCCGCTCGAGCAGCAGGACCAAGCGCTGCTAATGTACGAAATTGATCACGAACGAGACTATGCTTGCTTTCAACTTCGACGCCATCAAGTTTAGGTAGGTTTTCAAAAATGCCTCGCCATTCATCAGATACGCTTTGCGCATCATCAAGATAGGCTTCATACATTTCTTCTATATAAGTAGCGTTGCCACCAGCCATGTGAGAAGAATCCCACCATGCTTTCATCACGCTTTGTTGCATTGTCGTCCCTTGCTTTAATCAGACTTGCAATTATGTGTGCTTGCGCACACGGTATTTTATTCTTGGTAAACTCTATACTGCTCGTTTAAGCAGCATTGATTTTATATGACCGATCGCTTTAGTCGGGTTTAATCCTTTAGGACAAACACTGACACAATTCATAATGCCATGGCACCTGAATACACTAAAGGCATCATCTAACTCGCCTAAACGCTCATCTGTTGCTGTATCTCGGCTGTCTGCCAAAAAGCGATAAGCATGCAACAGACCTGCAGGACCAATAAACTTGTCAGGATTCCACCAGAATGACGGACATGATGTTGAACAACATGCACATAATATACATTCGTACAAACCGTCGAGTTTTTCTCTTTCTTCAGGTGACTGTAAAAATTCACGGGCTGGCGCATGACTATCTTCGTTAATAAGATACGGTTTGACCTTTTCATACTGAGTATAAAATTGTGTCATATCGGTAACTAAGTCACGCACTACAGGCAATCCAGGTAAAGGACGAACCACTATTTTAGAACCTTTAAGCGCAGAAAGTGGCGTAATACAGGCCAAACCATTTTTACCATTCATGTTGACGCCATCTGAGCCACACACACCTTCACGGCACGAACGACGGAATGACAGAGTGGGATCTTTTTCTTTTAATGCTATCAAGGCGTCCAGAACCATCATATCTTGGCCTTCTTCGACCTCCAATTGATAGTCTTGCATACGAGGAGCGTTATCAACATCAGGGTTGTAACGGTAAACTGAAAAATTTAATTGCATGGTCGTTACTCCTAGTACGTTCTTGCTTTAGGTGGAAAGGCTTCACGCAATTTAGGTGTCATATTCACCTCACGTTTTATCATTGATTTAGTTTCTGGTAAATAAACAGAATGGCATAACCAATTAGCATCATCTCTATCTGGGAAATCGAAACGGCTATGAGCGCCACGACTTTCAGTTCTGAAATTAGCAGCTACTGCTGTTGTATAAGCAGTTTCCATCAAATTATCTAATTCTAGACACTCAATACGCATTGTATTGAAGTCGTTACTTTTGTCATCTAGACGCGCATTTTCTAATCTTTCGCGGATATCACCTAATTCTTTCAAACCTGTAGCCATTGCATCACCTTCACGGAATACCGAGAAGTTTAATTGCATACACTGCTGCAAGTCTTTCTTGATTTGAACAGGGTCTTCGCCTTTGCCTACCGTAGAGTTTTCCCAACGGTTAAAACGTACCATAGCCGCATCAACATCATCATTGGATGCTTCACGGGCATCAATTCCGTCAATAGCTTCACCCAGGTGTAGCCCAGTTGCTCGGCCAAACACCACTAAATCTAATAGTGAATTACCACCTAAACGGTTGGCACCATGCACAGATACACAAGCAATTTCACCACAGGCGAATAAACCTTTAATGGGTGCTGCGTTACCGTTTGCATCAATACTAAGGGCTTGTCCGTCAACATTGGTTGGTACCCCCCCCATCATGTAATGACAAGTTGGAATAACAGGAATCGGCTCTTTTACTGGGTCAACATGTGCAAAAGTACGAGAAAGTTCCAAGATACCCGGTAAACGAGACTCCAGAACTTCCTTCCCTAAATGATCAAGTTTTAACTTACAATGTGGACCTAAAGGACCATCAAAACCACGACCTTCACGAATTTCTGTCATCATGGAGCGGGCCACTACGTCACGACCAGCTAAATCTTTAGCATTAGGTGCGTAACGTTCCATAAAGCGTTCGCCATCTTTATTAAGCAGATAACCACCTTCACCACGACAACCTTCGGTTACCAAAGTACCCGCACCGGCTATACCTGTTGGGTGGAACTGCCACATCTCCATATCTTGCATAGGTACACCAGCACGAAGTGCCATACCTAAACCGTCGCCAGTGTTGATGTGTGCATTAGTGGTAGAAGCATAAATACGCCCTGCTCCACCTGTTGCCAACACTACCGCTTTGGATTTGAAATAAACGACTTCGCCAGACTCGATATCAATAGCAGTACAACCCACTACATCGCCATCTTGGTTTTTGACTAGGTCAAGTGCATACCACTCGCTGAATACTTTTGTTTTGTTTTTCACATTTTGCTGATAAAGCAAATGTAATAAAGCATGACCTGTTCTATCGGCGGCGGCAGCAGTACGAGCGCCTTGCTCACCACCAAAATTTTGCGATTGGCCACCAAAAGGACGTTGATAGATTTTTCCGTTTTCGAAACGTGAAAAAGGTAATCCCATATTTTCCATTTCAATAATGGCTTCTGGACCGGTTTTACACATATATTCGATAGCGTCTTGGTCTCCGATATAATCAGAACCTTTGACCGTATCGTACATATGCCATTCCCAATTATCTGCATGGGCATTACCTAAAGCGACAGTAATACCACCTTGAGCTGACACAGTATGTGAACGTGTAGGAAAGACTTTTGACAACAGAGCACAAGATTTACCTGACTCTGAAATCTGCAATGCTGCGCGCATACCCGCGCCGCCAGCACCAATTACGACCGCATCATACTCATGAACAGGAATACTCATTTACACACCCCACAAAACAAATAAACCTACAACTACATAAACAAATGCAATTAGGTTAAGAACAAATTGAACAAACGCACGCAAACCGGGTGCTTTTACATAGTCAGTTAAGACTTGCCACATGCCGATACGCACATGATACATAATTGAAACCAACGTCATGAAGGTAAAAATTTTCATCGCAAGACCAGAAAATAAATCTGTCCAAATGACATAAGTCACTTCAGGGGTGCTGATAAAAAACCATCCCATGAACAACGAAAATGCAGTCATAATGATTGCAGTGGCGCGAATGGTTACAAAATCTTGAACACCATTACGTTTTAAACTTGCTTGACCGGTTACCATAATACAACTCCTACTAAGATGGTTAAGACAATCCATGCAGCAATAATTGCTTTTGCACTGAGATCTCCTGAACGAAGCTCTTCCCAATGCCCTAAATCCATTATCATGTGCCTAACACCACCTAACACATGATAAATCAAGGCAGAAATGGTCCCAATGGCAACAAACTTACCTAAAGGGCCAGCCATTTGTTCCTTAACAAGGTCAAAACCTTCTAAAGAAGATACAGACGTTGCCCAAGCCCAGATCACAAACATCAACGCAAAAAACATTGCGACGCCTGTAACGCGGTGGAGAATGGAAGTAATAGCTGCAGGAGGAAAACTAATAGTATTGAGTTGTAAATTAACTGGTCTTTGTTTTTTCACGTTTATCGCTCTTTTTACCCGTAGGTGGTTTAAACATTTAGGCTAATAACATTTGCGTGTAAATTTTTTGCTAAAACTCTATTTCTTGTCCATAACATTGTTACCACTTTGTTAATGAAAAGTTAACTAGAAATAATCTTTTCGATATGGAGCGCTTTAAGCCCCAGAAGTATATCCAGCCATTCAAATAAATACAATTGTTGTTCTTTATTAAAGGTTTATAAATAATAACAAGTGGATTAGATCACTCTGTATAGAATAGGATGCGTGCCTAATACGAAACTTAACCAAGCTATGCTAAAATTTTATTTGCTTGACGTGGCTAAAGAAGTGAATATTTAATAAGCGGAAACGCATAAAAATTGACTTTATAAGTCATTGTAAGTTCAAATAGCGGCAATTTCCCCCCTAGTAAATAGCAAAATATGCTGTTTATCGAACAAAAAACGATTCTGAGGAGAACAGTATATGGCAGACAATAAAGCCATTTTAAAAGCGGGTGACAAAGAAATCGAACTTCCGATTTTGTCAGGAACTGCAGGCCACGATGTAATAGACATAAGGTCTCTAGGCGCTAATGGGTACTTTACCTATGACCCCGGGTTTATGGCAACTGGCTCATGTGAATCATCGATTACATATATTGATGGGGCCAAGGGTATTCTGTTACACAGAGGTTATTCCATCGAAGAATTAGCCCGCGATGCAGACTATATTGAAGTGGTTTATATGCTTTTGCATGATAAAACTCCTAATACTGAAGAATACAGAGACTTTAAAGATACTATTACTCGCCATACTTTAGTCCATGATCAAGTGAATAACTTTTTCCGTGGTTTTAGACGCGACGCACATCCTATGGCAATGTTATGTGGCACAGTAGGCGCTATGGCATCTTTTTACCATGACGACCTAAACATCCATGATCCAGAACAACGTTTACGTAGCGCATACCGCTTAGTCGCGAAAATGCCTACTTTGGTTGCTATGTGTTACAAGTACAACATCGGTCAGCCATTTGTGTACCCAAGCAATAAATTAAGCTACGCAGAAAACTTCCTTAATATGATGTTTTCTGTTCCTGCTGAAGACTATAAAATTAGCCCAGCAGTTGCTAAAGCAGTAGATAGAATCTTTATTTTGCATGCTGACCACGAACAAAACGCGTCTACCTCTACAGTGCGTTTGGCGGGTTCCTCTGGGGCTAACCCTTACGCATGTATTGCGGCTGGTGTTGCTTCTTTATGGGGACCTGCTCACGGCGGTGCTAACGAAGCGTGTTTGAACATGTTGGAAGAAATAGGCTCTGTTGACCGTATACCAGAATTTATCGCTAGAGCGAAAGATAAAGCTGACCCGTTCCGCTTAATGGGCTTTGGCCATAGGGTTTATAAAAACTTTGATCCTCGTGCCACTGTTATGCGTGAAAGCTGTCATGAAGTATTAGCCGAGCTTAAAATCGATGATCCTTTGCTGAATGTTGCAATGGAACTTGAAAGAATTGCTTTGAGTGACCCCTACTTCGCAGAGAAAAAACTTTTCCCGAATGTAGATTTCTACTCTGGGATTATTCTAAAAGCAATTGGCATTCCTACCAATATGTTTACCTGTATTTTTGCTTTAGCACGTACAGTAGGTTGGGTATCTCATTGGCATGAAATGTTAAGCCAACCAGGACAAAAAATTGGCCGTCCTCGTCAGTTATATACGGGTGAAGCACAACGTCCTTACAGTAAGATAGAAAAGTAATAAAACACCCTCAATTATCTAAAAAGCTGCCTCTGGCAGCTTTTTTTCTATCCCGAAAACCAATTCAAAAATTGACTTAATTTCATGGAATTTTTTGCTCAAGCCATAATTTTCTAACAAATTCTATTTTTGTTCCCCAAAATAATCTGTACATCCAGCAATCCGCTCCTTACTCCACACGCCAATATTAAGTTGTGCACCTGTAATTATTAATTACCACACAAATTGTCAACCAATTGATATACCAATCTAAAATATAAACTTACCAATCAATATAACCAATAGTGATATTTACGGGCGAAAAATGCGAACTATCGAGCAAATAACAATCCATTATAGGTAATTGATGCGAGTAACACCCAAAAAAACCGACAAGTTTGGCCTTGAAATTAACTTTTTTACTCTAAAAAATTAAAAAATTGGTATTACCAATGGTGCATAAAGTCTTTACATAAATGAATAACAAGACAATATTAAGATGGAATCAGTAGTTATCTTTCATTACACCTCTCAATTGTAAAATAAGTGTAAACAAATAACGGCAGAAAATGAGTCAACATTGAGCTAGAATTTTATATCAATAGCACAAACTAATAAGTGTCTTTATCAAAATGTAGCAGCGCACTAAATCCCCCCACCAAGGCAGATGCCCTCCTATACTGGCATTATCTTAAAAATCATTGGTATTCCACGTCAATCATTTGCGGGATAAAACACACCATCCTTATAGTAATATTGATAAATAGATATTCATCAATATTAAAAATAGCGCTCTTAATTAGGTGAAACTAGATTCTTAGAAAACACAACAACCCGATAAGCGACCACCATGTAGGAGTAAGAAGCAAGGTGGAATAATTCAAGAACAATTTTAGAAAAGTTAAGATGCCGATCATCATGAATGCGTAATTGTGTAAGTTAAAAATTGTTCTTCTTTTAAGAAGTAGAACTTAAATCCCCCGCTTAACTCCAACATCCAAATGTTTGTAGTTTCGATTTCCATTAAGCCAATTACTATTTTCAGCAGTAAAAAATAACTTTATTTACAAAAGTTTTTGAAGGCGGGAAAGCAGTCCCTGAACCATTAAAGATGGATTTTGGCTAGCTAAAATCCAATGCAATTTGTTGTAAGGCATTGTTTTACAATACTTTTACTGTTTTATTATAATGAAAACATTGGTAATTATCGGCATTCAACCAAACCTATTTTTCAGTGGACAAGAAATAGATTGTATATTGGTATGCAAAATGAAAGACTTTGAGAAAACCTTATCAGCGAATGGAAGCAGTATGTCAATCAAGCCAACCGAACAACCTACTTACGATGCTTTTATAAGTTACGCTTCGCAGAATCAACAAGAAGCCGATGAACTTTGTGCATTTTTAGAAAGTAGAGGTTTAACTTGTTGGATTGCTTCACGTAATGTGCGTCCCAGCAGAGACTATTCCGAAGAAATAATCGAAGGCGTGATAAACTCTAAAAGCCTTATTTTACTGCTATCGGAACACGTAGAACGCTCAATCTATGTTAAGCGAGAAGTAGAGCGCGCCACCAGTTATAACCGTAAAATTTTCACAATCCGATTGGAAGAAATATCTGTACCACGTTCCCTCGAACTTTTCCTTGGGCTTCCACATTGGGTCGATAACTGGACTGCGGATTATCCGCAAAAATTAGAAGCCATTGTCGCTGAGATTAATAATACCACTATAGTTACAGGGCCTATTGATGGTCCCACTTTATTTCAGCACATTAGTCGATTTATCCTTAAAAATGTTCTCGCTGTGGTATCAACAGCTATATTGTTATTGTTCGCTTTTTATTTTATCAGCCAAAGACAATCACAGCCGGATTTGCCAACACCACTGTCTTCGTTAAGTGAATTGGAAACCAGCCACTTCAATATCAAAGTAACTAGGGCATACAGCGGCGGCTCTATTACACTTCAATTAGATGGGCTAAGAGGGCTAATGATGAGCCCCGCAATTAACACAAAACAGTTCGAAGTGACTTTTGATTTTGACAACGGGCAACAAAACACGTCCATTCAATCATTGCTGAACACTAAAGTAAAAATAGATGAAAGCCTGCCTGCTGCTTCAGAAGTTGCTGTCACTCTGCGTGACTTAGAGGATGGCAGTAGAAGTGACGAGATGACATTTTCAACACCACAAATTAAACGAATTATCGAAGAAGGTAAATTCAAAGACATTACACAATTAAAAGAAAAACTGAAAAACTCGTCATTATTAAAATGTAATGCATCAATGAATTACGCTTCGGGATTCATGCTTTGCCACGTTGGCAGTTTAACCCAAATAGAAACACTGACCAGCCTACAACCGGTGGTTAGTAAAATGACCTTTGGATTTAGTGCAAATAAACTCAACAACATTTTATTCTTGGATCCTTTAGAAGCTAAAGGTGATCTTGCCGTGACGACCAATGAAAAGGGTCAAATGACAATTTTCCTACCACGGCTCGGGAAAAACCTCTTCTATCAATTTATTTTTGCCGATGGTGATATTAGTAACGTAAAAGAAACTGGTGTGGACGTTAATGCTTCGAACGCTCGCAGACTACACAGCAATGACATAAACGCACCAGCACTTTTTTTGACCAATGCAATGAATCGATTTTTCGGTATATTGGCCCCAGTGACTAACGAGTACTTTAGCAAAATAATCTGGAGTCAATATCCAGGAATTGACAACGAAATGTTAAGTACAAACGGTTTTTATCATACTAAAGATATTAGTTTTTCGGATATTGAAGCGGCAGACAATATTAGCCTGACCTACTATTCAAACAACGGGAACAAAGCCACATATCGCTATCAGTTTGAACAAAAAAAGGCGATATCAAATGCACGTCTCACCAAAATTAAAGCCAAGCCAGAATCACTTATTGGTTGCAACGAGTGGGGATGCAGCTTTGTTTGGCTTCAGGCTAACCAAGAAGATATAGACCTCATTAAAGACATTTATGTTGGTCTGGATGCTAGGCAGATGCTCTCTATCAGTAAGGATGATTTGGCTCCGCTGATAGCGCATATGGAATTACTCCGTCAGCCATTATATAACAAAGAAAAAGCTAAAAATGCTAACAAGCCAAAGAGTACGCTGTCATTTGGTACACCGGTTAATGTTCGTGGCACAACACTACTGCAACGACTTGAGAAATCGTCTGAAATTAACGTCAATACCACGTGGAAGCAGCGCCAAGACACGCGCACCTCCTCTATTTTTCACTACACATGGCCTGTCAGCCCTCTATTTATAAGAATAGATTGGACAGATGGAACATCATCAAAACCACTAGTATATAAAGTCCCTTTTAAGTAATGAGTAGAAAACTTCCACTACTGCTTGGTATTACCGGCCATCGGGACGCACAAGTTCAAGATAAACAAGGTCAACTCGACCCCATCAAGCTGACCGAAAAAATCAAGCTTACTTTACAAAGATGGCGTAAAGAAGTCGGTAACGACACGCCTATATGGCTAATGACAGGTATGGCAGTTGGCCCAGATTTGCTCGCTATAGAAGCCATTGAGTCACTAATGGAAGAATCAGTCCAATGGAACAGTTTAAATACCGATGTTATTCCTGTTTTGCCCATGCCCCGCGAGCATTTTTTAAAAGATTTTTCTGAGGCTGATCACGAAAGTCAGGTATGTTGCGAGTATTATCTAAATAAATATCTACACAATTTAATTGTAGTCACGCCTGAGCTGGCAGCAGAAGATCTTGATTACGCCTATCATGATCTGAATTATGGTCAGCTACGAAATACCCTTTATTTAAATCAGGGCGCATTCTTAAGTCGTTATAGTAATGTATTGATAGCGGTTTGGGATGGGCAGGATACGGACAGCCAAGGCGGCACGGCAGATGTGGTAAAAATGAAGTGTGGTATGACGCACTCCGCAGAAAATTTTATCCACCCTAGTCTGCGCAATGTCAGCCGTTTTGATGGTCAAAATGGCGGCTTAGTCGAACATATTCACGTCACACGCCAAAGTGAACATAGCGGTGAGCCTATCACCGCCACCTTTCGGCATTTTGAAACTGAAGAAAATAATGCGGCAACCTCTCTTTATGTTTGCCACGACTGTACCTCGTCTAAACATTCAGCATTATTGAAATCCCTTCGCCAAGAATTTTCGGCATTAATTCATCAACTTAAACACTTTAATAGCCGCCAACCTATTACTGCTTCACCGGTTGATCCTGTTAATGAAAAAGGGCTTGGGGAAGTGGCAGGAATATTCGCAGAAGCTGATTTAGCCGCCCTAACTGCGCAGAAACGTTATCGCACGCAAATAAAATGGTTCATGTTCACCGCTTTTATTGGCTTGATGGGCTATGAGATAGTATCAAACCTGCTCAATACTGCAGCGGGGATCGGAATTACATTGCTTATTTTACTCTTTGTTGCAACATCCGCTTTGCTTATTTACTGGTCGAAAAAAGCCAAACACAAGTGGCACTATCAATTAAATCGGATGGTCGCCGAAGCCCTTCGATTACGGTGTTTTTTAAATTTGGGAGGTGTTCCGCCCACAACAAAACCAATGATGCCAAGACGCTACCGCGCTATTTTTCCTATCGTCACTCAAGCTATTTCAGTTGCAGAGATGATATGGTGGCAAAAGAACATCGACCTGAATATTGCAGATATAAAGAAATACTGGGTTGATGACCAAATAAATTACCTTGAACGTAAGCTGGTAGATACACCGCTTTCATTAAAAGAATCTCCGTCGTGGTTGCATGCCCATCCTAAGATGGCAATGAAAAGATTTTCAGGAATTTCAAAAATTTTATTCAGTTTCGCATTAGCAATTGGGTTAGGGATGCTGACAATGCAAATTACATTGCTAGTTGCCAATCCTGACTTTTCTTTAACCAGTACTGTAAGCAGCTGTAAGGTTATTGACTCTTCGAGCAAGATAGTTTTAGGATTTTGGTGCCAATGGAATTATCTTATTATGTTAGCTGTTCAGTTTCTAGTCATGCTTGGTGGGGTTATTGCGCTATGGATAGAGTTAGCGAATTATCAAGCGTCTACCGCAGGTTTTGAAAGTATGTTACAGCTTTATCTAAAGGTACAAGCACTGATGGCAGAAGACCAGCTGTCTGACAACGAAATGAAAATGCTACTGAACGAACTATCCCGTGAAGCAATGCAAGAGCATATAGAGTGGAATTTCTCAGAAGCAGAAAGCGACCTGGCCAGCCGTTAAATAAAACGAATCAGCGAACTTTTATCGTTGATTAACAAGTTTCCTCGTTTTTTGAGTAAAGTCTAGCCACCTCCCTTTAGTATTTACTAGTCTAGCTTAAGCGTTTTAAATCCTTTCTCAGATAAAATTCAATGTCGTTAAGCGTCAGGACTTAGGGTAAAACTAAATTAGACATCTTAAACAATCGAAGCTCTAATCGCGCCCTAGTCATCTATTTTGCACCTTTTCTCTCAGACATAAAAAAAGACGCTTTCGCGTCTTTTTTGTAAGCTTAAGTCGATTAACGACGTAGGCCTAAACGTTTAATAAGATCTTGATAACGTTCGGTGTTTTTACCTTTAAGGTAATCAAGTAACTTACGACGTTGGCTAACCATGCGAAGCAGTCCACGACGTGAGTGGTGGTCTTTCTTATGATCCGCAAAGTGACCTTGTAATTTATTGATGTTGCTAGTTAACAAAGCGACTTGCACTTCAGGAGAACCTGTATCGCCTTCTTTAACCGCATATTCAGCAATGATTGTTGCCGTTTCTTGTGTACTTAGTGACATAATTTTCTCCAATAAATAAGAGTTTAAAGATACAACCCGCCAATCACTAATTCAGCGAGTCAAAAAAGAGCGCGTATTATAGCGACGCTAAACTTAATAACAAGTTTTATATCGGCAAATATCACACTTATACAAAATCTAAATAATTAGCCGTAAACAACGGAGCGTTTAGGGGCAACTTTACCGTCAGGATCTATAAAACCAACTCCTAAAAACAAGCCACTGTCCTTGCTATACACACGAATTAATGAATTTTCAGCATATTCAGTCGAGCCAATAAAATTCACTGGATTACCATTTCTAAAAAAGCCTTCGGCAATTTGTTCTACTGTAACCGATTCAAGTGTTTTAACGGCAGAATCCATCGGCATTAATAACTGATCCAATACAGTAAAAGTTTGGTCATCTAATAAATCTGCGGTGTCGTTGTCAATTTCGTCTCTGAGCGCTTGCAATGACGCCATTGTTATCATTCTATCGGCTGGGTAATCTGTCACTTGGGTACGATGCAACTTACTCACATAAGCACCACATCCCAATACCTGCCCAAGATCATCCACCAAAGAACGAATATAAGTACCTTTACTACTGTGTACAGTCATATCCACTTCATCCGTTTCAAATCTGTCAATGGATAAACTAAATATTGTGATATCTCTGGCTTCCCTTGGTATATCGATACCTTGACGGGCATAAAAATACAGTGGTTTACCTTGATGTTTTAAGGCGGAGAACATAGAAGGCACTTGCTTAATAGGCCCTTTAAACTGTTCACAGGCGGCAATCAACTCTGCTTCAGTTACATTGACGGGGTGTGTTTCAACCACCTCACCATCGGCATCTGACGTAGTGGTGCGCACCCCAAGTTTAGCGGTAACCTGATAAGTTTTATCTGTATCCAATAAAAACTGTGAGAATTTTGTCGCCTCACCTAAACAAATCGGCAACATCCCAGTCGCTAGCGGATCTAACGCACCGGTATGCCCCGCTTTTGCTGCGTTGAACATACGTTTAACTTGTTGTAATGCGTGGTTAGATGACAGTCCTAAGCCTTTATCCAACAGTAAAATGCCGTTAACGGCACGACCTTTTCTTTTTCTGGCCATAACAACTACTTTTGCTTACCTTCATCTGACTCTTGATCGTCAAGTGAACGACCTGCTAATTTTGCCCGCTCGGCGTCTTTATTTAAGGTTTCACTTACTAAATTAGCAATTCGTATACCTTCAGCCAATGAGCCATCTCGAACAAATTTTACTGCAGGTACTGCTCGCATACGCATACGACTGGCTAACAATGTGCGAATAAATCCTTTGTTGTCTTCAAGAATAGCTAAATAATGTTTAACTTGTTCTTCGTCATTTTCAAAGAATGTCACATAGATTTTTGCGTGGGCTAAATCTCGTGATACTTCAACACCCGCTACGGTAACCATACCAAGGCGAGGATCTCGGTTCTTAAATTCATTCTGTAAAATGCTGGCGATTTCTTTATGAATTTGTTGGCCGACTCGGTCGGTCCTAGAAAATTCTCTTGCCATTTGTTGTTTCTCCCAACACTCACGTGTCTTTTGCAAACAAAACGGAGGCCGAAGCCCCCGTTTATTCAACTGTAATTAAAACTTGTTAAACCTATAAATGTTATAGTTCGCGCTTAACTTCAACGGTTTCAAATACTTCGATTTGGTCGCCAGCTTTAACATCATTATAGTTCTTCACACCAATACCACATTCCACCCCGTTACGGACTTCTTGTACATCGTCTTTGAAGCGTCTAAGTGATTCTAGTTCACCTTCGTAAATTACTACGTTGTCACGTAATACGCGGATAGGACTGCTACGTTTAACGATACCTTCAGTCACCATACAACCAGCGATAGCACCAATTTTAGGCGATTTGAACACATCACGTACTTCAGCTAAACCGATAATCTCTTGTCTGAATTCAGGTGCTAACATGCCACTCATGGCTTGTTTCACTTCATCAATCAATTGATAAATAATGCTGTAGTAACGTAAGTCAATCTCTTCTGTATCTATTACTTTACGAGCAGAAGCGTCAGCACGAACGTTAAAACCAACCACAATTGCGCCTGAAGCGGCAGCTAAACTAGCGTCGGTTTCAGTAATTCCACCTACACCGCTACCAACAATATTGACTTTCACTTCATCAGTTGACAATTTAGTCAAAGATTCAGATATAGCTTGAACAGAACCTTGAACATCGGCTTTAAGTACCACATTTAACTCGCTAACATCGCCCGCTTCCATATTGGCAAACATGTTTTCAAGTTTAGCTTTCTGTTGTTTAGCTAATTTTAATTCTCGTTGCTTAGTATGACGTTTAGTGGCTACTTCACGGGCTTTACGCTCGTCTTGCACCACTATGGCAGTTTCACCAGCAATAGGTACACCTGATAAACCTAGTATTTCTACTGGCGTTGACGGACCTGCGACTTTTACATCTTTACCATTTTCATCTCGCATGGCACGAATACGTCCGTATTCTTCACCACACAACATAATATCACCAGCACGAAGCTCACCTTCTTGGATAAGCACAGAGGCAACAGGTCCACGACCTTTATCTAGACGGGATTCAATGACAATACCTTTAGCAGGTCCTGTAGGCACAGCTTGTAAGTCTAACACTTCGGCTTGTAAGCTAATTGCTTCTAATAACTCATCAATACCTTGGCCAGTTTTGGCTGAAACATTAACGAATTGATGCTCACCGCCCCACTCTTCTGAAATCACTTCCAGCTGCGACAATTCAGTTTTAACTCTGTCTAAGTCGGCCGCTTCTTTATCAATTTTGTTAACAGCAACAATTAAAGGTACACCAGCAGCTTTTGCATGTTGTACGGCTTCTTTTGTTTGTGGCATTACACCATCATCGGCAGCCACAACCAAAATAACAATATCTGTTGCTACTGCACCACGTGCTCGCATTGCAGTAAACGCGGCATGTCCAGGCGTATCTAGAAATGCGATACGACCACTATCTGTTTCAACGCTATATGCGCCTATGTGCTGCGTAATACCGCCGGCTTCACCATCTGCAACTTTTGCACGACGAATGTAATCTAACAATGAGGTTTTACCATGGTCAACGTGACCCATTATTGTGACTACTGGTGCACGAGAAGACTTCTTGCCACCTGATGCGTCAGCAATCAACTCATCTTCAAGGGCATTATCGTTAACCAATTCGTATTTATGACCCATTTCTTCTACTACTAATACAGCAGTTTCTTGATCAAGTACGTGGTTAATTGTCACCATTTCACCCATCTTCATTAGGGCTTTAATGACTTCAGTGGCTTTAATCGCTAATTTGCTACCCAGTTCACTTACTGTGATAGTTTCACCTAAACGAACAACTCGCTCAACAGGCTGAGCTGGTTTATTAAAGGCATGCTTCAATTCAGAACCCGCATTTTTCTTAGATTTTTTACGTCTACGTCCACCAAGTTCTGTTTTGATGTCATCTGCATCTTCGGCTTCTTGCGCGTAGCGATTTGAGTGAACGTGCACTTCTTCTTTTTCTTGTTTCTTACGACGTTCTTCTTCTTCTTTCCAGCGACGAGAATTTTCTTCAGCTAATTTTTTAGCTTCTTGTGCTGCCTTTTTAGCATCTTCTTCAAGCTTGCGTTGAATTTCTTCTTCTTGTGTTTTGCGAAGCTTTTCGGCTTCTACACGAGTACGCTCTTGCTCTGCTTTTTCTTCTGGACTTAACGCTGACTCTTCAGCAACGCGCGCTTCTTTGGCTTTTTCAGCACGGGCTACACGTTCAGCCTCTGCTTTCGCTTTAGCTTCAGCGGCTTTTTGAATTTTTTCCTCAGCAGCTAATTTTGCTTTTTCAGCAGCTTGCTTTTCAGCTTCAAGCTTAGCTTGTTGTTCTTCGGCTAACCGTTTAGCTTCTTCTTCAGCCATTTTAGCTTCTTCAACATCAGAACGTTTAACGTAAGTACGTTTCTTGCGCACTTCAACGGTCACAGCTTTAGACTTGCCGACACTCAAAGTACTAGTTGTTTTGCGCTGTAACGTCATACGTTTAGGCGCTTCTGAACCTGTTCCACCGTGCTGCTTGCTTAAAAAGTCTAATAAAATGCGTTTTTCGTCTTCAGTTACATCATTGCCGGCAACTTTATCAATACCGGCACTTTTAAATTGCTGAACCAAACGGTCAACGGTCGTACCTATATCAGTGGCAAGTTTTTCTATGGATACTTCTGCCATATGGGAATTCCTCCTGTTGACCTATTCTTCGTTGAACCAAACGATATTACGAGCGGCCATGATTAACTCACCGGCTTTCTCTTCGCTTAATTCTTCTATATCTGAAATCTCATCGGTACCTTGTTCTGCAAGGCCTTCAAGATCTGTAATGCCGCGACTTGCTAGTGTATAGGCAACATGTCTGTCCATACCCACAAGATTTAACAGCTCTTCTTTAGGCTCTGCAGCCTCAAGGGTTTCTTCTGTAGCTAATGCACGAGTCGTTAAGGTCGCACGAGCACGATTACGTAACTCTTCAACCATCTCTTCATCTAATCCTTCGATGTCAAGTAACTCGTTAATTGGCACATAGGCTATTTCTTCAAGTGTAGTGAAACCTTCGTCCACCAAAATAGAAGCAAAATCTTCATCTATATCTAAACCAGCAGTAAACACTGTTAAGACCTTAGCGTTTTCTTCTTCATGTTTGGCAGATAAGTCTTCTACTGTCATGACGTTTAATTCCCAGCCTGTTAATTGACTAGCTAATCTAACGTTTTGACCACTACGACCAATGGCTTGTGCCAAATTATCTGCTTCAACCGCCACATCCATTGAATGTTTGTCTTCATCGAGCACTATTGAAGCAACTTCCGCTGGTGCCATAGCATTAATCACAAACTGTGCAGGGTTATCATCCCAAAGTACAATATCAACACGCTCACCACTAAGTTCGCCGGAAACGGCTTGAACACGTGATCCTCGCATACCAACACAAGCCCCCACAGGGTCTAAACGTTTGTCGTTAGTTTTAACGGCAATTTTAGCTCTTGAGCCTGGATCCCGTGCAGCGGCCTTAATTTCCAAAGTCTCTTCGGCAATTTCTGGCACTTCAATGCGGAATAACTCCACTAACATATCTGGATGTGTACGACTAATAAATAGCTGTGCACCGCGTGCTTCTGGACGGATTACATACAGTAAACCACGTACTCTGTCGCCGGCACGGAATGTTTCACGAGGCAACATATCGTCACGGTAAATAACACCTTCAGCATTATTACCTAGGTCAATGATGACATTGTCACGATTCACTTTTTTAACTGTACCTGTGACTAATTCGCCAACACGATCTTCATACTCAGCTAATACTTGGTCACGTTCAGCTTCACGTACTTTCTGAACAATAACTTGTTTTGCTGTTTGTGTAGTGATCCTGTCAAAGGCGATAGATTCGATTTGTTCTTCAACAAACTCACCTACTTCTTTATTTGGCTCATCCATCTGGGCAGCAGACAATGACATTTCTGCCATAGGATTTTCTTGCTCATGATCATCAGCCACGACTAACCAACGGCGAAAAGTATCAAAACTTCCCGTTTCGCGATCAATACTAACGCGTACTTCGATTTCGCCTTCATTCTTCTTTTTGGTGGCGCTGGCGATAGCAAATTCTAACGCCTCGAAAATTTTTTCTCTTGGAACCTGTTTTTCGTTTGAAACGGCTTCAGCCACTAACAGAATTTCTTTATTCATTGTTGCCTCACTGATTACTCTTTTCCGACAGCTTTTGTCAGGTCGCTATCCTTAATCAAAAGATGGAACTAGATTACCTTTCTCTATATTCGCAATAGCCAAAACATGGGTTTGGTTATCAATTTCTAATGTTAGATTACCGGATTCGCAGGCTAACACTTTTCCTTTAAAATTACGTCTATCACCCATAGGTATTCTTAACTTAAGCGTCACAACTTCACCTAAACACTCAAGGTAGTGGGCTTCTTTAAATAAAGGCCTATCCATTCCTGGAGATGAGACTTCTAAGTTATATTCGGTACTGATTGGATCTTCAACATCCAGTACAGCACTGACTTGACGGCTTACCTCGGCACAATGTTCAACACCAATACCATCAGGATGATCAATAAAAATACGTAGCGTCGAATGTTTACCTGCACGTAAAAACTCTACGCCCACCATCTCAAAGCCTAACGCTTCAACAGGTGCGGTTAACATATCCGTCAGCTTTTGTTCGAGTTGCGACAAAATATTGCTCCAAAAACAAAAAAAGGGCCAAATGCCCAGAAACAGAACTAAAACTTTAAGTACAAAAAAACCCCGTACAAGCGGGGTTATTTGTTTCTGGACCCTAGTCCACTAATGTTACAAAAAACTGGCGAAAAGCCAAGTTTTAAAAAGTGGTTGCGGGAGCAGGATTTGAACCTACGACCTTCGGGTTATGAGCCCGACGAGCTACCAGACTGCTCCATCCCGCGCTTGAAATCTTCTTTGAGTTGGAAGTTATTGTTTGCTTCCACTCCTCAAGTGGGGCGTATTATACATAGCAAACTTTGTCACGCAAGGGGATAATACAGATAAATACCAAAAACATGTTTAACCGGTTAAATGCCGTACAATTCGTTGATTTAAGCAACGACCACTTCTTTGAGTATACTTGCCACAAATCTTCTCGATACTTGCTAAGAATGTACTTAGATACTTTTAGTTAAAAAACAACTCCATTTTTTCTGCAAGTTTAAAATCTAACTCGCTTATTCCACCGACATCATGAGTCGTAAGTTTAACTTCCACCTTATTGTATACATTAAACCACTCTGGATGATGGTTGAGTTTTTCCGCCCAGATAGCGATTTGTGACATCCAACCAAAAGCCCGTATAAAACTTTTAAATTTAAAACTTTTAACGAGTTTTCCCTCACAAACTTGCCAATGTGATAGCGCTTCTTTTTCTCGATTTAAGCTTATTAAAGCTTCAGTGATTTGCTCATGATTAAGTTTTTCTACCATTGTTTAGTTTCCTTTGTTGAGTCTTTTAGAAATCATCGTCCAAAACACAGATAAAAAAAAGATAAAGGTCAAAATTACCAAAAGGAAGGCTCGGAACAACTTCTTTACAAAAAAATCCCCAGATTTACTGGGGATTTGAGTTAACTTAAATAACTAAGATTGCGCTATTAGTTAAAACTCTACAGCCAATCGTGCGTAAATTTGACGACCACGCGGATCATGAACCTTAGAGTCAAACCCACTGTTGGTGAACACCTGAGGTGGATCTTCATCAGTGATATTTATACCACCAAGGGTCAAGACGTAATCTGTTTTGGTTTCAAAAATACTGCCTAGATTGACATTATATTGCATATCAATAGTCACATGGCTTTCTATTTCTTTAAATCCATCAGCACACCCCGACACACTTAAGGTTCCGTCAGCGCAATTTTGATCATCATCATAACTACTGATATAACGAACAAATATATTGGCAGAATGAGATTCATGCTGCCAATTCAGACCTAGGTTCATGCGCAATTCTGGAGATGACACACCTATGTTAGTAAAGTTTCGACGTCCGGCGGCATCAACACTTCCAGCTTGTGGATCATCTAAATCATATTTAGTGATATAGGTTGCATTGATATTAGGTGAAAAATCTCCCATTTCAGTGCTAATTTTGTAACTACTGACAAAATCTAGACCCGATGTTTCCAGCGAACTCGCATTCACATAAGTATTATTTACCTGTAAAAGTGGTCCAGTTAAAGGATCGCCCGCTCGAATAATACGCGTTGTATCTTGTGGATTTGCGGTCAACAAGGCTTGAGGATTTTCTTGAATGATTAAATTTTCAAACTCAAAATTCCAATAATCGACTTCAATTGACCAATCATCGACCGGCTCAAATGAAAAGCCTAGGTTATAGGCAGTTGATTCTTCAGGCTTAAGATCTTCATTACCCGCGGTTCTTACTGCAGCAAATGCGTTTGCTTCTTGAACTGGATCAGTTAATTGTTGTAAGGACGTGGCTCCACCATTAAGTAAGAATACAGTAGGCGCTCTAAACGAAGTAGATATTGATGCGCGAATCGAGAAGTCATCAGTGGCTCGCCAAGACATGGCTAGTTTAGGATCAACTGTATCACCAATATTACCGCCGTAATCTTCGTAACGTAAGGCTATTTGTACGTCTAAATCTGCAGTAACAGGTAAGGCTAATTCACCAAACATTGCCCACACATCTAATTCGCCAGAAAAGTCCGGGTTCCCAATAACAAAGGTAAAACTATCTTGGTTTGCTAATGCATCGTAGTCTTGCGATAACTTTTCTTCGCGGTATTGCATCCCAACTGCAAGACCAGCTGCGCCCCCAGACATTTCAAAAACATCGAAAGAAGCAAAGGCTTCAGCGACTTGCATTTCCGCTTTAGAATCAATTGTTTGTTCACCAGTAAAAGAGTCAACTACATATTGAGAATTAGGCGCTGTAGAATAGGAAGTTGAGAATGGATTGAAGTATTCACATAATCCTTCACCAGGCGTACCTGTTAACGGGTTACAACCCGAGCCTCCGAGCCCATTTAAAGCCAGGTTAAATTCGGTATTTAATACATCTGGTACTTTAAAGAAGAAATCATTGACCGCAGTTGTATAACTCGCCTCCCAAAATCCGTTATCTAACTCACCTTGCAGCATTGAGCTAAATCTAAAGGTATCTGATTCTGTATTTGCCGCGTCACCTTGAAAACCATTACCTTCAGCTCGACCAAAAAAAGCCATTTCTAATCCTAAGAAATTTTCTGGGTGGTCAGCAGGCACAACAGGAGAAGTTAATATAGGGAAGCTTGGTGCCCCCCCACGTTCAGCGCGATTACGCGCCAGACTAATCTCTGTCGTCCACGTGATGTCGTCAGTTAAATTGTAATCCGCTTTAACATAAGCATTCACTCTGGTTTCATCGGCAACATAACTATAATAAGGGCCAAAATCAAAACCACATAAGCCAATTTCAAGGCCAGGAATAGTGCCCGCAGGTGCTCTTCTGTCTAAGGTGCCACCGTATTCTTCACAGCCTGGATCAACAATAGGAATATTACCAAAAGCCGGAACAAAATAGGCTCCAGGATTCCCTAAAGCACTAGTGTCATCTTGTGGGCGGCTCAAACGACGATCAGAGATAAACAACGGAGATCGATTGGTATAACTAATTGCAGCTAAGACACTACTATCATCGCTAGTCGCTCCCCAAAGCCCTTGCAGAACATACTCTTTATTATCTCCATGAGCGCCATCTTGATAGTCAGCAGTTAATTTTGCCCCATCGTAATCTTGCTTTGTTATAAAGTTAACCACACCAGCTACCGCATCAGAGCCATAAAGAGCCGAGGCACCATCTTTCACTACCTCCATACGACCAATAGCAATCATAGGAACTAGTGAACTGGTATCAACAAAATTCAGACCGTCATTAGTTGGCTGAGCATTAACAACTTGCCTTTTGTTATTAAGCAATATCAATGTTGATGCAACCCCTAACCCTCTCAGGTTAATGTTGGATGTGCCTGCTGTTGCATTTTGAGTAAATGCATCTGGATTATTTTGTGCGCCAGTATTAATAGTGAGAGTTTGGGTAATATCACTAATATTTTTTGCACCGATTGAATCTATGGCAACCGCATCAACCACAGCCAAAGGTGATGGCGATTCAAAATTTTCACTGCGCCTTACAAAACTGCCCGTGACCATAATTAATTCAATTGCTTGTTCTTCTTTTACTTCTTGTTCTTGAGCTATAGCAATGTTACTCGCTACCAATAGCTGTGCAGAAACGGCCACAGCTAAGGTAGATAATTTTGTTTTCATTTGCATAATGTGTCCCCAATAGGTGAGCTATCGGATATTAAACAACCATCATTTGGACGGAATACGCCCAATAACCAAAACAAAGATTATTGAGCTATTTAATTCCAATAATATTATTATTACCTAAGTGCCTGAAAAACAATATTTTAGACACTCCACAATGATAGTAGGTTGAGGAACACATTATGTAAATTTAATGTTACTTATATGTGAATATTTATATATTATATGGTCAGACCAGAAGATTTTTTGTTTCATTTAAATAAACGTATTACGACTATTTTCTTGTATATTTTTTACTGAGCACCCACCAATAGGGTTAAAAATACCCCTTTCATGGCTGGTTTGCTTCTGCCTTCAATCTCAGCCGTGGTTTCAAAATAAAACAATTTCCCAGACGCTTTTTGCTCAGTCTTAAGTAAAGTTGAAACAAACCTTATCTTATCGTTAACACGAACAGGCTCAATAAATCTGATTTTGTCTACACCATAATTCAGCAACGACTGGTAAATGGGATCTGGTTGAATTGACTGGTACAGCGAATTTGGCATTAGAGTCACGGTTAAATACCCATGGGCAATAGTTGTCGCAAATGGGCTCTCTTTTTCGCAACGTTCTGGATCAACATGTATCCATTGATGATCATTTGTTGCTTTAGCAAACAAATCAATATCTGCTTGGGAGATGCTTATCCAATCTCCCACTGGAAGCTGCTCACCTATTGTTAGATCTAATAATTTTTTATTCATAAGATTACCCCTTTTATTTCATATTGCTTAAGCTTATCAAGTTTTGATATATCAATGTAATGAATATTAACTATACCTAAACATTGATTTAACTAATAAATAACGTATCCTGTTTGCAGATTTAATGTAAAGGTAGTGTTTATGAATTTGCACCGTATTGATTTAAACTTATTTGCTGTATTTGATGCGATTTACACAGCCGGCAGCTTAACTAAAGCTGCCGATGTGCTGTGTATTACGCAACCAGCAGTTAGCAACTCTTTAGCCCGCTTAAGAGAAATGCTGAACGATCCTTTGTTTGTGCGAACAGGGCACAGCATGACACCCACCCCTGTGGCGCAAAACATAATAGGGCCCGCTAGGGAAGCCTTAGGATTACTACGTAAAAGTGTGCAAGAAAGTCATATTTTCGATCCACTTAAGGCAGAAAAAACCTTCAATTTTGCTTGCCGAGATTTACTTGAAGTAAGTATTATCCCCCGGCTACTGGGGCAATTAGAAAAAAGCGCTCCAAAAATTTCTCTCACCAATTACGAGATTGAACGCAAAAATATTGTCTCTGCCATGGCCAGTGGAAATTTAGACTTTTACGCCGATGCTTCATCTTTTAGCGACCAACATTTATGTAAACAAAAAATAGCCCAAGATAGATTTGTTGTATTGGCACGTAAAAATCATCCCTCATTAGCTCAAGGGTTAAATATGGATGAGTTTTTACAACTTGGTCATATCAATGTATCCCATAGAAAAACCGGAGCTGGCCCCATAGACGTAGCATTAGACAAAGCCGGCGAAAAACGCAAAGTAGTCATGCGTAGCCAGCACTTTTTGACAGTGCCTTCCACTCTCGTAAAAACAGATTTGATTGCGTGTTTACCCTACCATCTTGCTAAACACTATGATTTGGCAATGTATGAATTACCATTTGAACTGCCGCCACTTGAATACTTTTTATATTGGCACATGAGTGCTGATTTAGATGATGCTCATATTTGGATGCGAGACCAAATTGCACAGGTTGCTCAAGCTTTTCACCCAGAATAGCTGATAGACACCCAAGAAAATTTTCTAGCTAGTTGAATTTAATCAGCCTACTTTGCGAGCAATTACATAAAGTAGGCTGATTAACTAAATTACATTTAAAACAATAAAACAGACAACGCGCTGAAATTCTTATCCAAGTTATCATTTCCCATACCCAAGTATCACCCCGCAGATTTTTTAATCAATTTAGATAGGTTTTAATAGCTCTATCGAAACGCAGCAAGGCTGCAAAATAAACTTAACCACGAGGAACTTAACCATGTTGAAAATAGTTAAAACTTCTATCGCTATCGCTACTATCTCTTTATTCACTGCGGGTAACGCACAAGCTGATGTAGGCGAAGCTTTACAAAATATCTGTACTATCGTTAAAGCAGATGACAAAGGCGAACTACGTAAAAAAATGAAACGTGTTCAGTCTGATTTTAGATTAAAACTGAAAGATTATTACACCGGTGTATCTTGTGGCGGTAACAGCCTTATTCGCACAGCCATGTTAAATAACGCTGTTGAAACAGGTACATTGATGGTGAAAAAAATGCCTAAAGGTGACTTAAGCTCACCAGAAAAAGACGGCAAAACTGTATTAGCTTGGGCTTCTGAGAATGGTTTAGAAGCATCACCTATCGTTGCTGCACTGAACGACAGGATTTAAGCGCAAAGAATTGTTCTAGAACGAACTTGGCTTCGGCCAGCGACACGTTCAACATGGTTGGTAAGTAGCATTCTTGTTAAACAGAAAACTGCTTACCATTTTTAAAAACGGCCTCTTTTGAGGCCGTTTTTTCTTGCGTTGACCTAAAAAGAAGATTAACCATTGCCAAAAGTAGGACGCAGAAAAAAAGACTTAGCTTTTAACAATCTATTCTTTTATGTAGCGAAGCGAACGACGCTCATTTTCCTTGCTTAATGGAATGTTTATATCTAACGCACTATTGCAGCAGACTTAATTTGTATCCAAATACTTTTGCCATTAACTAAGTTCAAGTTATGTAAAGACTTTTGCGTTAATCTCGCTAACAAATAACTCCCCCCTACTTTTAATCTGATTAATGCCATAGCGGGATCTTGGTCATTGACTACTTCTACTATTTGCCCTGACAACACATTGAGAATACTGCTATCACTATGGGGCGTTAACGTTAGGCTAACGTCACTGGCAAGCACACGTACCCTTTGGGAAGTGTTGTGTGAGCCCTCAACATTGGGTAACCAAAGCTCACCTCCGTCAAAAGCAACCCGCATTAAATGCCATTTAGTATCCCTTTCCACAACTTGGCATTCCAGAATAGCACCTACCTCATTACTTACACCTAAGGGTAAATCAGCTATAGAAAACAGTTGGGTTATATCACCTTGCGCCGTGACTTTTCCTTGTTGCATAATCACGGCATGATCAGCCAAACGAACAATTTCATCCACTGCGTGGCTGACGTACACTATAGGAATATTAAAACTGTTACGTAGACGCTCTAAGTAAGGCAAAATTTCAAGTTTACGTGGCGTATCTAACGAAGCTAGTGGCTCATCCATTAATAACAATTTAGGTTGACTTAATAAGGCTCTGGCTATTGCCACCCTTTGTCTTTCACCTCCCGAAAGTTGCGCAGTTAGTTGTGACAATATGCCTTCAATACCCATAACATTCACTACTTGCTCAAATAACTCAGTATTCGCAGGTTGATTACTGCGTTTAATAGCGTATCGCAAATTTCCCAAGGCGCTTAAATGCGCAAATAGGTAAGCCTCTTGAAACACATACCCAAGACTACGTTTATGAGTCGGAACCCATAGATTGACGTCTTGCCACATTTCACCGTTAACACATAAACTGCCCGCCACCTCATTTTCTAGGCCTGCAATACAGCGTAATAACGACGTTTTTCCCGAACCTGATTCTCCAAAAATAGCGGTGACACCTTGCCCAGGAATATCAATATCAACCTCTAACTCAAAGTGATTTTTTGTTGACCGTTCATAACTTAATTGCAGTCGCGCTTGTATTCCTTTATCAATTTCTCCCTTATTGGCCATAAGTCATACCTACTGCTTTACGCTTGTGTTGAAAGGTATACAGCACTAACAGCACCACAAAAGAAAAGACAACCATGACACCTGACAAAGCATGGGCTTGGGCATACTCTAATGACTCTACATGGTCATATATTTGTACAGACACAACACGGGTTTCTCCTGGAATACTGCCACCTATCATCAATACTATGCCAAATTCACCTACTGTATGGGCAAATCCCAGTACAGATGCCGTCATAAAACCAGGCTTAGCTAAAGGAAGCACTACGGTAAAGAATCGATCAATTGGACCAGCGCCGAGCGTCGCAGCAGCTTCCAATGGTCGATTACCAATAGCTTCAATTGCATTTTGAATAGGTTGCACCACAAAAGGCATGGAATACACCATGGAGGCCACCACTAGTCCCCAAAACGTAAACGGAAACGTGCCGAGTCCTAGTGCTTGGGTTAACTGACCTATTGCACCATTTGGCCCCATGGCCAACAATAAATAAAAACCTAAAACGGTAGGAGGTAACACCAGAGGTAAGGCCACCAATGCACTTATTGGCCCTTTAAACCAAGAGTTGGTTCTGGCTAACCACCAGGCAATGGGAGTCGCGAATATCAGTAATAACACTGTAACAGTAGTGGCAAGTTGCAACGTCAACCAGATAGTCGTTAAATCACTATCGGTTAAACTCATATTCCTTGCCCCAATTGCTCACTATTGGAGACCAGATACCCATATTGTTTAATAATACTTCGGGCTGTATTTGTATGCATAAACTCTAAAAATGCTTTGGCTCCTTGGCTGCTTGCAGCAGATCGCAATAACACAACATCTTGCTTAATAGGTTGATGCATAGAGTCGGGCACTATCCAATAAGAGCCATTCTTTATCCTTGTCTCTTTATTTACCCCTAACAACTGCGACAAAGCAACAAAACCTAAATCTGCGTTGCCAGAACTGACAAACTGGTAGGTTTGAGCGATATTTTCACCTCGAACCCATTTTGCCTGAGTAGCGTCGATTAATGCCAAATAATTGAGTACCTCCAAAGTAGCGGCCCCATATGGCGCTAATTTAGGATTGGCGATCGCCAGTCTATTAAAAGCGCCCAGCTTTAATGTGGATTCAATTTTATTGACTAAGTCTGGGTGGGTACTCCACACAGCTAGGCGACCAATAGCATAAGTAAAACGGCTAGCATCAATAATGAGTTTGTCTTTATGTAAAGCATTTGGCTTGGCCTGATCAGCGGAAAAAAATAATTCATATGGCGCCCCTTGCTTGATTTGCGCATAAAATTTTCCTGATGAGCCAAAAGACAAAACCATTTCAAAGTCAGATGTTTTCTCAAACTCTGTTACTAGGCTTTGCATGGTGTGACTAAAATTTGCTGCCACAGCAATATGTACAGACTTTGCCTCGACGCTTAAGGTAAAACTAAATAACAGAATAAATCCAAGCCAGTTTTTTATTTTCATACCTTCGGACTCATACACTCATAAAAACGCTAGATAATTGATTTCTTTAACTTTATCACAAGCCTGTTGGTTGTGATAAATTTTCAATAGATTAAGGGTTAGTTAAAATACAAGTACTCAATTAGCGACTAAATCGCACCGTGTTCTTTAAAGGTGCAGCGAGCGTTTTGAGCTCCAATCCCCCTAAAACGAAGAATTGGCTTGTGTTAAAAATTCCAGTTCAACCTGTGTTGAGGTTCGACCCAGAATTGAATTCCGATGAGGATAACGTCCAAATTTTTTAATAATATCTCGATGTTTCAATTCAAAATCTAAAGAATATTGCGATGCATTTTTAGTATATAACTCAACAGCCACATCATGAATAATTAACGACTCACTGTGCATAAATGGCATATACAAAAAGCTGCGATGACTTTGATTTAATTCAATGTCTGCGCCAATAGAGATTGCCTCCTGCGCCAATGCTAACGCTAAGGGGTCCGAAGCAAATGACAAGGCATTGTCACGAAATATATTACGGGAAAACTGATCCAGAATGATGATTTCAGCCAAACGTCCTTGTGGCGTTTTACGCCAATTAAATAATTCACAAGCATTTGCGGCTCGGTGCATGGCTGCAAAACGTTGAGTAATCATCCCATCGAATTGACTGTCTTTTGACCACCACTTTGATGACTCAATTTCTTCAACCCAAAAGTGGAGTACCTCTTTATAATTCAATTACTTTTCCTATTGCAGCAATAAAGTCACGCTATATTACTTTTGATACGTCTCAGCTAACAACGAAACTTGCAATTCGACTCGTTTAATCTCTCGTATTACAGACAAACGGTTTAACTCCATAAAAAACCATAAACGTGCTATGGCAAAAGCAACAACCGCTGACAAGGTACCTGCTAGCCAATTTAATTTTAACGCAATATCCATCTCATTCACCAAATGATAAGCACAATAAATGGCCAGTCCCGCAAATACTAATTGAATAGTCAAAACTACATAAAAAGTTAATCGAAATGTACCTTTAAAACTTTGCCCAATTAATTGTAATGCATTGGCCTGTTCCTCTGAAAACTCGTGGGCAGCTTTATCATCTTTTAATGCATCAAGGATTTTTTGATTGATATTTTTCATTGTATTTCTCCACTTTGACTGTTTTGTAGATTAATTTGTATTAATTTTCTTGCTTGGTGTAGGCGTGACTTTATGGTTCCTGCTGGGATAACTAACAATTCGCTTATTTCAAGCATGCTGAAACCTTCGAGATAATGCAGATGCACCAGCTGGTAAAGCTGGGGCTGCAAGCCACTCAACATTTGTTCAAACTCAACATATTCAGCTTCTTTGGCTAAGGTTGAATGCTCTATAGCTTGTCCCTCCTGAAACTGAACATACTCTTCACATAGTCTGTCTTGCCTATGTTTTTGCCGAAGAATATCCACCCCTTTATTTTGTAGAATTTGATAAACCCACTTTGCAAACGAACCTGGATCTTTAATTTTACTTATGGATTTTGCGACCACTTCCAAGGTGTTTTGTACCGCATCCTGGGCTTTTTGCTGGTCGGCCAATTGCCTATGGGCATAACGCAATAACTTGGGATACCAAATTTTCATCAGCTGTTGCAAGGCGTCGGCATCACCTAATTGGCAATTTACCACTAACCATTCAGTTAAAATGTGTTCACTATTTCGCTTCATAATTAAAGGACGTGACTATTCAGCTTTGGGTTCAATAAAATTGCATTTATTGGTTTGAGCATGAAGTAAGCGGAAAAATGCTTAACTTAAAAAACATTTGACTTAAATAGTTGGCTATTGTGCTTGAGGGCTATGTACATGTGGTTCCAGTAACTGAGCCCACTTTTTGTTATAGCCATGTACACTTTGTGTAGACAATTGATTTTCATCTAACAGTATTCTGCTTTCATTTGCCCAGGCAAAGATCCCACCATATAAATTCAAAACATTTTTAAACCCATTTGATTTGAGTTTTTCGGCTATACGTTCGCTACGCACCCCGATGGAACAATACACCACTATTGTTTGGTCTTTGCTAATATTGGCGACAGATTTTAGAGAAAAATCATCATACCCAATCCATTGAGCACTAGGTAAATGACTGAGTTCATATTCAGCTTTCTCACGGGCATCAAATAATACTAATTTATTACTTTTGGTTAATAGGGAGTCTAATTCAGCTGTGTGTATTACAGGAATGGAACCTTTAAGCATATCATCAACTGCGTTGTTTAGATCATTTGCCCGCACAGTAAACCCCATCACGGTACCAGCTAATAGAATCAAAAATAATAAGCGCATTGTGGTGTACTCTGTAATCTATAAAATCAATAAACATAACAACGTAAAAAAGTATCAATACAACAATAACATTGTGTATACATAGCAATTAAGTAACCTAAAGTCGCAACTAATATATTAATTAGAGATTAGGGGTTGAGGGCTATCACAGCGTAAAAGATCGTTAATTGCTATACAAAATTCATCTAAACCAGTTTTAAGTAAACCTGATAATTGGCTATCAGTCATAATCCCTTGCACGTCCAAACTAGTACCAAGCAGTGGAATAGCCACATAGGATTTTTCAATAATGTTCCCAGACATAGTAACAATTACCTCTCTTAACATCTGTTGAGCGTGGGTAGCTCTAGGCGAAGTATTGATAAGCATTATGGGCATATTCACAAACTCTTCCCCACTGACCAACCAATCAAGAGTATTTTTCATCACACCACTGATCTCATGGGCGTATTCAGGGCTAGAAATGATAAGACCATTAGCTGCATTCAAATGGGATTTTAATGATTTCACCGCTGGTATTGCATCTTGCTCTCTGTCAGGGTTAAAAATCGGTACATTTCCCAAAGTTAGAATATCAATATCAGCTACCTTCACAGACAAATTCTTTAATGCTTGCAAAGCGGCGTGATTATAAGACAAATTACGCAAGCTGCCAGACAAAGCAACTAATTTGAGTTTATCCATTATTCTTAAATTCACACACTCGGTTTCATAGGGGATTGATAGGCTTTGGTCCCCCACAACGGCACTGTTGAAAGACTATGCTTAAAACTACCTGATGTTTCTTTTGTAGAATAGGATACATACATCAAAGTTTGACTTTGCTCATCAAATACACGGCGGATTTTCATAGTTTTAAAAAAGATACTTTTTGATTTTTTAAATACCACCTCACCTGATTTAGACTTATCTATAGCAGCAATCATAGGGGCAGTGATCTCGCCTGTTTGCCTGCAGGCGATTGAACTATCAGAAGGGTCTGACAAACTTAGGTCAGCTTCAATACTCGCTACATGACAGGTTACCCCTGTGACTATAGGGTCAACCAAAGTATTTAACTTAATATCCTGAGTAGTAAAAACCCCTAATGAAATATCGCCCACTTCATTTTTATCGCATGCAACCGTCAACAATAACAAACTTATACCTATGCACCACTTTTTCATATATTTACCTCTATTTATTTGATTATTATTAGTATACTTAGACTAAAAATTATTTTATTTTTGTACTTATTGAACTTTTTATCCTAATTTGACGACTTAGTAATGGCAGCGTAGTGAACTGCCACCTCCCTGGGCCGTTTAGTATGATTATCATGCTAACGGCTTTTTACTTTCTGTCAAAGTCATCGAATGTGTTATCAAACATAAAAGAACACAGTTTACGCTTATAAAAACCACAAATAATCTGAAAATGCTGTATATTCCGTCCTCGTTTTTTGCCCTTGCCCTTTCTTAGGATCAGTATCACTATGAAATTTTCAAATTTAGGTTTAGCCACTGAAATCCAGCAGGCTCTCGACGTCTGCGGTTATACTGAAATGACGCCTGTTCAAGAACAAGCTATCGTCCCCGCTCGAAGAGGTAAAGACTTATTAGTTAACGCCCAAACAGGCACGGGCAAAACAGCAGCTTTTGCCTTACCTATCTTGCAGCAAATGTTAGATAAGCCAAAAGCGACCTTATCAGGTAGCCCACGAGCACTAATACTCACGCCAACCAGAGAGTTAGCGGAGCAGCTTGCCAACACTATAGGTGCCTATGCACAATTTTTACCTGTAAAGCTGACAGCGCTTTATGGCGGCGTAAAAATGGGGGGACAAACGAATAAACTTAAAGATGGTGTCGATATTTTGATTTCAACGCCTGGGCGTTTAATTGAACATTTAGAACTTAGCAATGTTAATTTAGCCAACGCTGAGTTTGTGGTACTCGATGAAGCCGACCGTATGTTAGATATGGGTTTTGTCACAGATGTACAAAATATATTGAAGTACACAGCTAAGAAACGTCAAACCTTATTGTTTTCTGCCACTTCATCGCCAGCCGTAAATGAGTTGTCTCATAAGTTGTTGAATAATCATCAAGTGTTAAGAGTGACCAAAATTAATGCCACGGCTGAAACAGTATCACATGTTATGTATCCTGTAGAAGAGTCGCGAAAAATTGATTTATTTAAAGCCTTGTTAAAAGAGCAAAACTGGTTTCAGGTTTTAGTATTCACCAGTACCAAACAACAAGCCGATGAATTAATGGCAGCGTTAAAACGCAGTAAAATTGACGCTGCAGTATGCCACGCAGATAAAAGTCAAGGTGCTCGCCGACGAGCCATTGCCGATTTTAAATCAGCCAAACTACAAGTATTAATAGCCACAGAAGTAGCCGCTAGAGGCCTTGATATTCAAGGTTTGGATTATGTGGTCAATTACAACCTGCCTTATTTACCTGAAGACTATGTTCACCGTATTGGTCGAACTGGCCGTGCAGGAAAAGAAGGTTACGCCATATCATTCGTTAGCCGTGAAGAAGAAAACACAGTTGCACGAATAGAAAAGCTGATCGGTAGTAAAATCAAACGAATCGTAAAAGCAGGGTTTGAAGTAAGCAATCGCATTAGCTTATTAAAAAGTGTGGCAAAAAACACTCGGAATAGTCGCAGTAATAAGGCCAGCGCGATAAAAATCAGTCACGACAAGTCGTCGCCCTATCAAGCTAAAAAGTCGAAAACACGGTCAGCTAAACCCAATAAAGGTAAAGGTAAAGGTAAAGGTAAAGGTTAAATATTGTATCGACTGATACGCAGCATTATTGTTATTTGATAACGCTGCGTTTCTGTTAATTATGGTGCGATACAATAACTGGCGTTTAACATACTTTTAAACGCCAAATTGTTGGTAAATTTCTAAAGGAAGTCCATCAGGATCCTTAAAAAAAGTATACTTTTTGCTAGTGAATTCATCCACTCTTATGTCTTCTACTTCAATACCTTTAGCTACCAAATAATCGCACGTTTCTTCAACTGAAGAGACATTAAAGGCTAAATGTCTTAAACCTAAAGCTTCCGGTGAGTTGGGCCTTTGTGGAGGATTAGGAAAAGAAAACAATTCTATTTGACCACCATTTGGCAGTTTAAGATCCAGCTTATAAGAATCTCTTGTTTTTCTATAATTCTCAGCAATCACAGTTAAGCCAAGTATTGATGTATAAAATTGTTTAGATTTCTCATAATCAGAACAAATAATCGCGACATGATGTATCGAGTTAAACAATGAATACTCCTTCCATGTTTTTTTGAACCATTATCTGGTGAACTTAAACGGTGATGTAAAAACTACCAAACGTAAAATACAACTAGTATAGAGTCCAGTTATTTTAAGTATTAAGCCCTACTCCCCCAATAAAAAATGCTTAATTGCATCTTTGTAATTGCGACTGACTTTTATTCTTTCAAACTCGCCAAGTAATAAAAAAAACTCACCTTTAGTATGTGGGATGACTTTATCAATAAAATTCAAATTAACTATGGTGGAGCGATGTACCCGCTTAAATATATTTTCATCCAACTCAGTCAATAATTCCTTCAATGTGCTGCGTTTAATATGGGTTTGTCCTTCGGCATGTAAACACACATAATCTCCTGCTGCATCGACCCATTCAATCTCTGACTGTTTTAAAATAGTTATCTCATCTCGGTCCTTAATAACCACTTTTTTATCCACAAAAGTTTCAGTGGACAATGAGCCTGGCAGCCTTTTATTTACCACCTGTGGAGAATTATCCCTTTGATTAATACTATTAATCGCCCCCAATATTCGTGGTTTATTATCTTGCCCATCAACGCCTTCTAAACGTTCTTGTGCTCTTTGGACGGCACGGGCAATTCGTTCGTCATCAATGGGTTTTAAAATATAGTCAACCGCATGTACATCAAATGCATCCAACGCATATTGTTCATAGGCAGTGGTAAAAACAATCAGCGGTAAAATATCACTTTGTAAACTTTTGACCACGTCAAATCCATCTAATCCGGGCATTTGAATGTCTAAAAAAATTAGATCTGGTGCCAATTCTAATGTCGCGGCTATGGCTTCTCGACCATTCTTACATTCACCTACAATTTCTACATTAGGTACTTTATTTAACTTGGCTCTAAGCAATTTTAATGCAAGTGGTTCATCATCAACAATCAGGGTCCTTAATTTATTCATGTTTTTCCTCTTTTATTGATGACTAACGACGGCTGGGTTTAGCAAAGTGATTGTCACTACTTAAGTATTCACAAGGCAACTCAATCTTAGTATTCAGGCCACCGGATGGCAGTATATCGATGTTAATTGAAAAATCTTGTTCATATAATGCTTTCAACCGATCATTGGTGTTGCGCAAACCTACACCTCGTCCCTTAGTACTGCCTACTTTACTGTGTGCGACTTTGCTGCCACTGCCTGTGTCACTCAGTTGAATAATCAATCTATTGTTTAACACCTTGGCATGTAGACTGATCGTCCCTCCAGATTCATTTTGTGCAATGGCATGTTTCATTGAGTTTTCGATAATTGGTTGCAGCAATAAACTGGGGACTGTTGCTAACTTAGCGTCTTGTTCTATCTGAAAATCTAAACTGAGTCGGTCACCGAATCGGGTCTTTTCAATTTCCAAGTATAAATTTAGTGCGTTCACTTCATTTTCGAGGGTAATTTTGGTGTCGGGGTTATTGTCTAATGAATGCCTTAAAAAACGGCTTAGCTGTACCGTCATCCCTTGCGCTTTTTCGGATTCGTTGACTTCTATTAAAGAATTAATGGCATTTAAGGTGTTACATAAAAAGTGAGGGTTAAGTTGGTAACGCAACATTTTAATTTGTGCGTCTCTAGCAATTGACTGCGCTCGCATACGTTTAATTTGTTCTTCCCGGGTTTCCGCTTCTGCTTTGAGCATAATCCGATGTTCGGTTTGTAATAAGTCGTTGTAACGCATTCCATGAAATAAGCCAGACCAACACAAAAAGATAAATACACTGGCAAAATGCCAACCGCCAAATTCATTCCACTTGCTGCCAGCTTCGGTCACCCACATAAACAATTCTATTCTGGCTAGCGTCCAAACAAAGGCCACTAAAAAAACCATCAACAAACCAATACTGGTTCTATGCACAAATGGCTTATCCCAAATATGCATAAAAACCCAATAGAGGAACAGGGTAAACCCTAATCCAATAATAGCCTGTAAGAATATATGTAATATATGAAACCAGTCATAGGGCCCATACCAAAGCGTCAACGAAAAAAAACTAATGATGCTTACAAAGGTCCAAAAACCAAGGTGTAACAGGCCAAATTGATAAATTTGGCTACGGCCATCAGCAGAAGATGTTTCTTGAAAAAATGTATGAGGCATTAAATTCCTTAACAGCCAACTAAGTTGGCAATGACTGCGAGGTTTAGTTTACACTTGGCGCTGACTGTGGGCTAGCGGCTCAATCCGTCTTATCGCGGTTTCAGACCTTCTTATCGAATTAGTCGGTCTTTTTAAAACGAATAGTCTAGCTTTGCTAGCCAAGTTTATCCTAGCGTTTCATATAAGGCATAAGAATGAAAACCGATCAGCCTCACTCTATTATTTACGTATTTTACGTATCCATCATAGTTGCATTGGGAGGGTTCCTAATGGGGTTTGATGCATCTGTTATTTCAGGTGTGGTCAAATTTATTGAACCCGAATTTAATCTAACAAAAATCCAATTAGGTTGGGCAGTCGCCTCGTTATCCCTCACTGCCACCTTTGCCATGATTACAGCCGGTCCACTTAGTGACAAGTTTGGCAGAAAAGTGGTTTTAAAAATTGCGGCAGCTTTGTTTTTTGTATCAGCCATTGCATCCGCATTTGCCCCTAATTTTTTAATGCTGGTTTTGGCTAGAATGTTAGGAGGTTTAGGCGTAGGCGCAGCTCTGATTATTGCACCTATGTACATCGCAGAAATTGGCCCAGCCAAATATCGCGGGCGTATGGTTTCCCTTAACCAATTAAACATTGTACTCGGTATTTCTGTGGCGTTTTTTACCAACTATTTAATTTTACAGGCTGGCGATTCTGATACGCAATGGGTGCAATCTTTAGGTATTGATCAGTGGAATTGGCGCTGGATGTTAGGAATTGAAGCCATCCCTGCCCTGCTATACTTTGTGTGCCTCTCCATAGTGCCAGAAAGCCCAAGATGGTTAATGATGAAAGGCCGTGCTCAAGAAGCCAGTATTATTCTAAAACGTGCATTAGGCGAGCAAAATGCTGAACAAGAAATTCAGCAAATAAATAACAACATTAATCTTGAACAAAATATAACTAAAGGTGCATTTTTGGACTTACTTAAGCCCTCTATGCGCCTAGTTATGATAGTGGGGATCTCCATTGCAATATTGCAGCAAATTACCGGTATTAATGCAGTATTCTTTTATGCCCCCATGATTTTTGAGCAAACAGGTTTAGGAACTGATGCTTCTTTTATGCAAGCCATATTAGTAGGTATAACCAACGTAGTATTTACCCTAATTGCCATCGCATTAATTGACAAAATAGGCAGAAAATCTCTATTAGTCATGGGAGTGTCAGGGATAATCCTCTGTATGTTTAGCTTGGCGTATCAGTTCAATGCTGCCACTTACACATTAACCGCACAAGCAATCACTAACTTATCAACAGAAATCGACATTCAAGCATTACACCCCATAATTGGCGCCACCTTTAGCAGTGATTTAGCCTTTAAATCAGCCATTACAGATATGTTGGGAACAGCACAAGCAGTGCAATTTGAATCCACCTTAGTGTCTGCGGCAATCCAAATGAATGGTACTGTCATACTGGTGAGTATATTGGGGTTTGTAGCTTGTTTTGCAGTCTCACTTGGTCCAGTGATGTGGGTGCTGTTTTCAGAATTATTTCCTAACCGAATTCGCGGCATTGCCATTTCATTTGTAGGATTAATTAACTCGGGCGTTAGCTTTTTGGTACAGTTGGTATTCCCATGGGAATTAGCAAATTTAGGCGCCACCTATACCTTTGCGATTTATGGTGGATTTGCTTTTATAGGACTGTTGATAATTCTTAAGTTTTTACCTGAAACTAAAGGTAAGTCTTTGGAAGAGCTAGAAGCTATATTGGTAAAATAAACTAGGGGCAGTTGGCTTACTAGTTTCTAGTAAGCCAACTTAATACCACTTATTCCGTAAAAAAAGACTGCACAAATTCGAAACTATCTGTGCCAATTTTTGCACCTATTTTTCGTCCGGGAATGTCATCAGCAGGAGGATGGATGCCCCCCCAAATACGCGACAAGCTACACTGGTCAGATGCATCCTGATAAGTTGCCCATTGCAAGGTCATATCCACACTAGGACCTTGTTCAAACACTAAGAATTCGTTTGCTTTCACTTCAAACTCACTCATTCCTCCAGGGAAGTATGCCGACCCAGTCATAGCAGTCATCAATTCTGCAGCCGCCCTAGAATACGTTGAATGCCCTGAAACATAACCTGCAAAAGGAGGGGTCACAAAAGTAGGTCTTTGATATGGCCACCATTTTTCTGCCAATATCCAGTCAACTCCTGCCTGAGCAAACACAGGGTTGCTAATATGCTCAGGTCCTTTCCATGCATACATTTTTATTTTTCCAACATTTTCTGGCTTACCAGCAGCTAATGGATCTGATTCTGTGACCACTTCAATATAGTTTTCAATTAAAGGTAGACCGTTTACATGATAAGAACTTAATGCAGGATCGCTGCTCTGTCCTTCTGCCATCGCACGAATCGCGGATACAGGGCGAATATAGTCATAACGCCCTTTTATTCCCCATGCAGCGATTGCAGAGTCATGCATAGTACCACCCATAGCAAAATAGGATTTAATATCCCATTCAAGGGCTCCTAAAGTATCGCCTTTTCCAGCCCAACGTTTTTCTAATAACTCATGGTCACTCACCGTATTTAAAATTACAAACCAGTGTCCCGGAGGGGTTTCTGACTCTGGACCATCGGCCCAAAATTCAGCTAAAACACGAGTATAATCTCCGCGGGGAACTAATTGCTCTTCGTAAGGCTGATCAGTTACGGGATTAAGAGCATAACCCGTACTTGGGTCTCCTCCCTCAATTTGTTTATAAAACTCATTAAACTCAGTAAAGGAATCGGGAAAGGAGCTGATATTACCAATACTCTTTGGTGAGATATCCCATAGAACACCATCATTTTGATCCAAATGAGACGACCAAATCGCAACGAGTGAAAATCCCCATTTATATTCGTCACTCAACTCACCTTCAATCAAAGGGGGCATACCCGGATCATGATATACCTGGTAATCAAAACCATCACGAGTAAACTCGGTTTTATCATTATCTGACAATGAAAAAGGTACAACGCTTCCCCATTCAGGACCTAAAAAGCTAGGTGCATCATCGATAGGGTTACCGGCTTGATCAACAAAACCATTTATTGCTAAAGGTTGCCAACGATTCCAATCAACAATGTTCGGGTTACCGGGATCTCCACCACTCAATGCTAACGGCGGATTAACAGGTTGATAACTAGTGTTAGCATAGAAGTTTTCTTCATTTGAACCATCTTGCAAACCAAATTGAATGTAACAATCCGCAATATAATTGCCCAAAGCAGCAGCTGAACCTTGAGAATAATCTACTGACTCATCATCAATATTAAAGCCTAAGCTCTGCATCAATTCATCTGCGGTTTCCATAATTTCAAATGAACCTGGTGAAAATTGAAAGCGATGTTGAATAATGCGATAAGCGGCATGGCTAATTGCAAGCTCCTGATGGGGCAAAACATCGTCTGGCAAATTGATGCTATCGGCAGAACAAGAAAAACCAGCGACTTCATTACCAAATAAAAAACCATGGGCTTGCGGATTATAAACTGACCAAGCATCAAACATTGCAGAAGATATATGGAACAAATTTCTAGCATGCACAGTAGGGCGAGCATAGTCATTTCGTATTGCAGTTAAAAGCACTTCATTCCACATACGGGCGACAGAATGCCCGTCCCTTTCAGGCGTTAAAACGACAGGAGGAATGACGTCTTCATTTTTTTTACTTGAACCACCACAAGCAGTGAATAAAATACTTGCTAAAAACACAGCTCCCACATTTTTAACTAGCTTTCTTAACTCACTTTTATCCATAGTCATATCACCAATATCTAGGTTATCTTGTTTATTCTAAAAAAAACGTATATTAAGATATTTTAGTTAATGCGACTATTAAAAACATCGGGCTTATTTATATAAACATAATTTTACCTCTTTCCATGTTTAGTAAGTTTAACGTCTACTATTATTCAAAAAGGTGGTTAGTATTAAGCAACACATTTACAGATTTAACTTTTCCGCTACGGGTAAACAATTCATTAGCAATACTTGGTTCTAGGCCAATAACGTTACTGCTAAGCTGTTTTCCGCTGTCAAGTGTGATGGTAAGAGTCGAATCACCTTCAGTTAACTGATACACAATAGGCACTTGGCACCAAGTAAATGCGATGCTGTGGCTGGGCAAGGTTATCTCTTGCCAATGCTCAGATAGGTCCAAATATCTGAAGTTCCTTGAGAATTGGGTAAATTCTTGCCTACGCAATAGTCTTGGTGAAAAACGTACTGCTCCGCGAGTAACGCTAATACCTAATTCACCAAAACGCGTCAGGAGTTCCTCTTTAACTTGGCCTGTCATTCCAGGCTGTTGCGCTCCTGCATGTTTAGGGGTGTGAGAATAAGGATCACATGGAAACGCCCCGTATTCTTGTGGCGTTTTATTAAAACCTATGCCTTGCCTTACTCGATAATACAGATCACCTAAACGTTTAACTAACTGCGGTTCAGAGTCATTATCTAGTGCTTGAATAAAGTGTTCTTGAACAGCCAGCAGTAATTTAGACACCATATGCCAATACACACAGCCAAGTCCTTCAAAACCAAACATACCGCCCGAGCGTCCTGTAAATGCTTGATGATTAAATACCTGCTCATAGAGGCTCTTAATTTGAGCCATGGTAATTGCCGTCAGTTCACTGTATTGCGGCACAAGTTCATTCAGTTGTGCCAATAAATCACTGCTATTCTTAAGGCTGGCATTAAAGCGATAATTACCTCTTACATCTTGGGTCATAATACTAGGGTCTTTACCCTTGAGCATTTCCATTAACGCTGGAATTTTCTGAACCTGCTCTGTAGGCACAATATTTTTAGCTAAAAAGCCTATTTGGTTTTTATCTGGATATAACATAAAAGTATTCAGATCAGCTCGAAAAATGTCACTGCTATAAAGCGCATCCAACACATCTGCAGCTTTAGCTGGGCTAATTGCACTTGAACTAAGAGCGGCTACCTGCCCTTCTAACATGGGGTAAAGATGTTTAATTTGCGCTTTGTTATCTCCCAAAGACAACAAATTATAAGAATGAAACAAACCGTCATCTTTACTGTTTTTATTTATGCTGTGATCTATAACGATTAACGCTTTATCTAACAAACCTTGGATAGACTGCAGTTTAGTCATTACTTTATGGCTAAAAGACTCTTTTTGATAAACACTAGTGCGGTATTTACAGGCTGCTTGTCCTAAAGCCTGCAAAACCTCAAATCGTAGTTCATCTGTCATCACTGCATGGTGTAATTTAGGCGTTAATTCAGTCAGCACTTGTGCGGTATCTTGCAACCATATTGCCACTTGCGCTGAAAGCTCTACGTCCTTTTCTTGCTTAGCTAATAAATTTTGTAAAAAATGCACATAACGACGTAAATAATTGAGCGTCACAACTGAGACGCCATGGCCTACCAATGCATTATTGGCATCATTCCATTCAGGCCTTTGCGTGTTTAACCAAATCCCTCCCTCCACCACTAAGTTAGCGAGTTTAGCTAACAAGGGTACCAAGAGTTTTTCTAACAAATTAACTTGATAGACAGCACCGTTATCATCCCAAATCAACTTACCATCGGCCCCTACACTTTGTACTTTTTGTGCAATCTTCATAGCTGATTGCTCATCATAATCCACAGTACTTTTGGCATTTTCTAACATGGCTTCAAATGACTTAATTCGATAAGGCACATTGGCATAACAGAAAATGCTTTGGTGTAATAAGTTAGTTAACTTCTGAGGATGAAATTTTTCGGATAACTCCAGCATTTTTAACAAATAAATAATTTGGTGATCGCCCCAGTAACCTATAAAACTCCATGGGTCTTCCGGCTCTTCAACTTCCCAGTCAATACCTCCTTTGGTAATACGATATGGATTGTAGCCATCAATAGTGGAAGCATTCACAAACTTAGCTATCACCGATTCAATAAATTCAGGGTAACTAAAACATAAGGCTTCCCAGTTTTGGAAAATGTCACGCCAATTCCCCTGATAAGACAACAATCTATTGCCCTTGCTATCTTTGAGTTTTATTTCAAATTGATTCCAAGGACGACTAGGATCACCATGGCGACGGCCAAAAGTAACAGGTAAATATTCCGCAACTAAACGATCAATTTGTCGATCGTTAATGGCTTGGGTTAGGCGCGTAAACTGGTTAAACGCTAATTTTTCTGGGAACTTAACTAACACCTCTTGGTGTTTTTTATACAAAGGTAAATTAAAGGTTTTTAAGGTGCCAATAAAATCAGTCTTGCTAATATTGAAATGATCATCAAATACCCCACCTCTTAACGTATTAAACAAAGCATTAGCATAATGATGCACAGTGACACTTTCTTCATTGGTCACTTGAAAACCATCAGTACCGGCCATGATCCGCGCTAATTCGTCCGAGCCTTGCTTGATTGAGTGTTCAATATCATTGGCAATGTTTTGAGGATTTTCAAGCCCTTGGCTCATTTCACAAACCTGTGACTGACTTTGTTCAACATTCGCGACAATTTGCCAAGGCTTTGACTGATTTGCCGCCAACTCAAATTCAACATTTAGCAGATATGCCCCGCGGATCCCACGTTTATGGGTCTCTTCTTGCAGAGTTTTATCATCCCAGAATTTATCAAGTTGTGTGTTACTTAAAAGAATCTGAGGTGCTTCAAAGCCTAAACTAAATACTGTATTTGCCTTAAGCGACTCACTAGGCTGCGCTCGGTCAGTGATCCCAGAATACACAGTAAACATAGCCAAACCAGTTGACTGCTCTAACTCATTCCATTTATAAGCATCAATTAAATTACTCGAACTACTTTGTGTTAAACGAGGTGTACCAGCCGGTAATATGTTTTGTAATCCATCAATCATCTTGATGGAGATAGGATCATCAGACAAATTACGCAATTCACACTGACGACAAAAGCCATACTTATCACTGGTTTTCCAGCTATAACAAAAAGCCAGCTCTAAGTCGTGATTAATTTCTTCAAAGCAAATTTTATCACCTAAAGTATTTTTATAGAGATTTTGGCTGATACAGTATTGATGGTTAAAGTCCTTATTATAAGGCTCCCAACCAAAGCTTTTATTTCCCTTTGTTACCTTAAGTAGGGTTTTACTGCCTGTATGCCTATTACTTTCATAAATACGGTCAACAGGCACATAAGGAAATAGTGAGATTTCTGGTGATACTCTGCCTGCAGTTAATCCACCATTAGAGGCAATAAACAACCAGTGATCACTGTCGGACACCAAACTAATAAAAAACGCCGGCATTTTTTCGACATTGCGGATAGCGTAATAGCGCTCTCCATCTCTATCAATAAACTCTCCGCTTACCGCACTATTTTTTGGGTCCAAACCGCTCATTTGTGTACTCTCTTTTAAATCATCTAACAATAAAAAAGCAAAGATTGTATCTTTGCTTTTACAATTTTCGGTTAATGTATGTCGGCTACTGCAATTTGGAAATTCGCACGTAATCGACTTCCATTTTTACGGGGAAAATGCTTTCATCAATTGGTCCACCGGCTCTGCCCCACCCGCCACCAATAGCAAGGTTTAAGATTAAATGGTAAGGATGATCATAGGGCCAAGATTCCCAGCCCTTCCCTTCATTTTGATAATAAAAATAAGGACTTCCGTCAAATAGCACAGTAATAGCATCAGCAGTCCATTCTACAGAATACACGTGGAAAGCCTCATCAACGTCGCCACCTTCAACACTGGCCTTACGCTGCTGCCAATTGACCCAATAATACGCCTTGTTATGCACCGTACCATGTACATTTTGCATGTCAAAACCGACATGTTCCATAATGTCTATCTCACCTGAATTTGGCCAAGCATCACAGTCATTATTGCCTTGCCAGTCATTACCGGCTTGGCAATTAGCAGCATAACGAAAAGGATCACTAGGTAACATCCAAATCGCCGCCCACGTCCCTTGTCCTGCAGGAAGTTTTGCTCTTACATCCACTTTGCCATATAAAAAATCACCTTTACCCAAAGAATGGATTCTGGCCGAGCTATACTCAGCTCCTTGAAACTGCTCCTTATGGGCTTCGATAATGAGTTTGCCATTTTGTACTCGCGCATTTTTTGCTCGTGCTGTGTATGTTTGATCTTCGTCATTCACCTTCCTAGCTGGCCATTCATCAAACGACCATTTATGAGGGTCTGGTGCACCTTGATAATCAAACTCATCAGCCCAAACAATTTGCCAATCACGCTTATCTGGCGTTTTTTGCCTGACCACTAATCCATGCAAAACCGGCTCACCTATCTTTGGGATCAAAGCAATATCTAAACTTCCGTCGGATACCTCAACATTGCTGACTGTACGAACCAATGATGACAAGTGTTTGCCATCTCTGGCCAATCGCACATCAAGCTCACTGATCACTATTTTATTGTTAACCGACACATCAAATACTCTGGCGCCAATGGCAATGTCTTGTGGCTCAGCAAATTGAAAAGTTAAATCATATATTCCGTTTTTCAGGGGTAAATTTAATTGCACATTACCAAGGCGGTAGCTTTCAAATAACTCGCTATCTTGACTACCGCGTATATTGCTTGATTGGCCCTTTACAAAATCCAAGAGCAAATTATCAGCTTGATACACCACGCCATTTTTACCTATATAAGCTTCTCCACCTATATTTATGGCTAAAACAAAATCTGTTGCATGTACAGGGGCCTGTAATTGAGTCGTTTCAACTACGGCTGACTCTCTCCCGCAACCTGACACCAGTCCAAAGATAAGGGTGAGTAAGCAACATAAAAGCAGTTTTCTTATCGAATGGTAATACATACTGAAGACCTTGTTGAAAAGTGTTGCCAGCTAAATCATAAACACTAAGTCATTCAAAATTTAACTCAAATTAAAAAAGCCAAAACGGACTCTTGTTGCGATTAAAAAGAAACAAGGGGAAAAACCACTAATAATGTTCACTTTACTAGGGGTTCGAAACTTAAAAATTGGTGGCTACATTTAAAACAATAGTTACGGAATGTGATTAAGACTCATTTAATTTTTAATTAAATTTCAGATGCTTATAGAAATTTTCCCCTTAGTTAATTGAAAAACATGTCAATTATAGATAATAAAGAACGCCGATAGTTAGTGACTCAATAAAGTAACTATGCAGCAGTAGACTATCCCTTTGATTTTTGGGCGCGATTAAATTGTTTCCAAGCTATTGTTAACAGTGAAATTTAAGTTGCTGAGGGTATCCATTTTACCCTGCAATCAGTCCATTTTACCGTGTTTGCATTGTGTAATAGTCACATTTAAATATGGTTACTTAGGGTTACAATAGGATTTGTGCGAGACTCTCCTATTATTTGCTTTTATTACAATAACAAAACTCAATGGCGAGTTTGAGATCATTAATGAAAAAAGTACTACAAAACAAATCGATACAACAAAAAGTTGACGAATTGTTGAGCAAAATGACACTCGAACAAAAAATCGGTCAAATGACCCAAGCAGACCGTATGACCTGCTCTCCAGAACAAGCAAAACATTATCATTTAGGATCAATTTTAAGTAGTGCAGGTTCATGCCCTGATGATAATAGCCCCAAAGGTTGGGTAGAAATGAACGATGCTTATTGGCAGGCATCGTCTCACCAAGACTCGCAGCATATAGGTATTCCTATTATTTATGGGCTAGATGCGATCCATGGAAATAATAATGTCAAAGGCGCAACCATATTTCCTCATAATATCGGATTAGGAGCGGCGAACGATCCTAAACTCATCAAACATATTGCTGAAGTCACTAGCAAAGAAGTGTTAGCCACTGGCGTTGATTGGGCATTTGCCCCCAACCTAGCCGTTGCTAGGGATTATCATTGGGGACGCAGTTACGAAAGTTATGCTGAAGATCCAAATTTAGTCACTCTTTATGCCCAAAAGATGATTGAAACCCTACAAGGTAAACTAAAACAAGATAATATTTTAGCCTGCGCCAAACACTGGGTAGGTGATGGCGGCACACAATATGGTGTAGACCAAGGCGATACAATCCTTAGCTGGGAAGAACTTCAAGCAACCCATATTCAACCATATAAAGCCGCAATTAAAGCCGGCGTGCTAAGTATAATGGTGTCTTTTAGTAGCTGGAATGGCGACAAGTGTCATGCTCATAAGTTTTTACTTGTGGATATCCTGAAACAAAAAATGGGATTTGATGGCATTGTCATCTCTGATATGCAAGGCATTGATTATTTAGAAGACGACTTTTATTTGGCGGTAGCACAAGGGGTCAATGCTGGTATTGACATGTTTATGGTACCCAGAAATTGGCAACTTTTCATCGACAATTTACTCAGCCATATTGAACTTGGCACAGTGTCTATTAGCCGAATTAATGACGCTGTCAGACGTATTTTATCGGTAAAGTATGCCTTTGGATTATTTGACAAACCTAGGCCTGCAAAACGCAAATGGTCAAATCACCCTTCATTTGGTTGCGACGAACATCGACAAGTCGCACGCAAAGCAGTTAGAAAATCTTTGGTTTTATTAAAAAACAGTAACAGTATTCTCCCCCTAAAAAAACACGCGCGGATTTTAGTAGCGGGAAAAAATGCAGATAATATTGGTCATCAATGCGGTGGTTTTACTGTTAATTGGCAAGGAGTGTCTGGCAATGAAGAAATTGTGGGAGGCACCTCAATTTGGCAAGGCATTCAAAAGGTGGCCACTCGTTCAGAACTCAGCATAAATGGCGATGGCCTTGAAGCTTCACCTGAATTACATGACCTTGCTGTAGTTGTTATTGGTGAAACCCCTTACGCAGAAGGCATGGGGGATATTCGAGGTGATGATAAAATCATCACCGAAGCCGGTTCACAAATCAATGGCCAAGTAAAAGTATTACGAGCCAGCGGTGATTCTTTAGAGCTCAATAAACTTTATCCTGAAGATCTACAAACAATTAAAAACATCAGTAATAAAGGCGTGCCCGTTATCGCTATCCTAGTTTCGGGAAGACCACTGATTATTGAACAAGAACTCCTTGCATCCAGTGCATTTATAGCTGCATGGCTCCCTGGCTCAGAAGGCCAAGGTGTCAGCGACCTATTATTTGGGGATTATGATTTCACTGGCAAGTTATCTTTCAGTTGGCCAACATTATCGCAAACTAAAGTCAATAAAGGGGACAAGCACTACAACCCCTTATTTCCCTACGGTTTCGGCTTAAGCTATTACTTAAAATAGTCAAAGTGCTGACATATTTAAACTCAGCTTTTTGACTGCAACTCAAAACCAAAAATCAATGTATAGCAGACATCCTAAGGTCAGCCCAATTCAAAGCCTCTTGATACAATAGACCAGACTGTTCCGATTCAATCCCTAATTGCTGACAAAACAGTTCAATATTTGGCCAGTCTGCTTTTTCAAATAATTCACATAATTTTAAAAATTTGGCCGACTCACCTCGTCGATTAGCAATGGCGTCTTTCATTTCTTGATGTAAGGGCAATTTATCCATCAGTTCTTGAATGTCGCCATCAACCATAGCATCGATTAAAGACAATAAACCAATTAAGAACGCAGAAGACTTAGACTGAGTGGGCATGGCTGCTTTCACCATTAATTCACAAAAGCGCCCTCTTGATAAGGACATAGCAGTCAGCTCTTTAGGTTTACCTATTGAAAATTGCGCTGTAAACAACAAACAAATAAAACGTCTTAATTCTTCAAGTCCCAAGACCAATATGGCTTGTCTTATGGATTCTATGGCAGCTTTACGCTTAAAAATAGGAGATTGTACGTAGCGCAATAACTTAAACGCTAAATTAACTTCATCTTCAAAAATGGACGTGATCTTTTTAATATCAAGCTCGTCTTTATTGATTTCAGACATCAAGTTAACAACGGCAACCTGCGAAGGATTAAAAGCGACAGTCTTAATGACTTCAGGTCGACTAAAAAAATAACCTTGAAAATACTCACAACCAATACCTAAGGCGTGTTCAAATTCAGCATAAGTTTCGATTTTTTCAGCCAGTAGTTTTATATCGGGAAAAGAGATGAGTGCTGATTTAATTTCCTGAAATTGCTGTTCTGATGTCAGAGAATAGTCGAGTTTTATAATGTCTACGTAGGGGAAAAAATGCATCCAAGGCGAGCCATGCTCGTAATCGTCTAAGGCTATGGTATAACCCTTTTCTTTTAACTCTTTACAAGCTGCAAGGAGCTTTTTAGTGGGTTTAGCCGTTTCTAGTATCTCTACTACAATTTTCTCTTTGTCTAGCAACAAAGGATAACCGTTTATTAACGAATCGTGGGTAAAGTTGATAAAGGCCAATGAACCTTGAGTTAAACTTTCTAAACCCAAATTATATTCTAATCCGTCAATTATTTTGGCAGTGGCTTCTTCCTCACTAATATTTTTTGGAAAAAAGTTTTCTAAACTATTGCGAAGCAATAATTCATAGGCGAATAGGTTTTTGTTGGTATCCAAAATAGGCTGGCGTGCCACATAAAAATTCAAAATAATTTAATCCACTTAAGATGACTAATCATAATTTACACCCTTAAAATTATTTAAGGGTAGCGTACCAAAAATAAAGGAACCTTTCTATGAACTATGAGCTTGCAACAATAATATTGGCTCTTCAAGGAAAAAAACGGTCGCTATTGATACACCTCAACATAAAACGGCAACTCGCTTATACGGGATCTCTATAGGTTCAGATCAATTCACAGATGACTCCCGTAAATATCAATTATGCAAATGTGAATAAATCACCCTAAGAGTATGGTTTAAAGAACGTTGCACTGTAGGCCATGATATGGCGATATTATCTACAAGTCCCTCTCGGCAATCGGCTTCCAACCTAGTGACCACATCCGTTAATGCCTCAGAATTGACTTTATTAGCCACTAATACTAGCTTACGAGCGCCCTTTAAAATAGATGTGACATCATCTTCGTCTACAGCATTATCAGTTTCTTTGATGCCGTTTTCCAACTCTTGCATCAACTCATTTAACGCAATTGGTAGTGGTTTAGTGACATTTTGATTTTGTAAATAGGGCAACAAATCAAACCAAATTTTGGGGTTAGTTGGCATCGCAATTTTTGCGATTTCAGAAGGTGTATTATTTTCTTGAACAGGCTGTTGTTCTATCGCTTGTTGCAGCTCCACTTTATGGGCAGATAATAACGCGTTTTCCTGTTCAGCTAGTTTAGCCTGATTAGACTCCAACTCTTGTTTAGCTTGCTGTAAGGCACTTTCTTTGTCACTTAATTGAGATTGACTGTTGTGTAAATCCTGTTCCAGTTTTTGTAGTTGCGCAGCTAATTCAGCATGATCACTGTGTTGATCATGTAAGCTCTCTTTACTGTTTGAGTATTCTTGTTGCACTGCCTGTAATTGTTCAGTGAGTTGAACTTGTTTTTCTTCAAGAGAGTGAATATTTTGTTCACTGCCCAGCAGGCTTTGTTGTTGCTCTTCGAGTTGTTGTTGTAACTTACGCTCATGTTCTTCTTGTTGTTGTATTCGCTGTTGTAACTGCTCAGCTTGATTACGTGCCTGATTCAGTTCATCTTGCAGTTTTTGCTCCCCTGATTGGGTTTCTGACACTTGTGATTCGGCTTGTTGCAGTTGTTGTAAGTTACCTTCTAGTTTCTGTTGCATTAGGCTGTTTTGTTTTTCAGCTTCCACTAAGGCTTGTTGTAATTGTACCTTCTGTTGTTCGATTTCTGCATGATGTTTACGCCATTGCTCATCACTACCTTCAATCATTTCTTTTTGTTTAACCGCACGGCTTTCAACATCAGTTAATTCTACGGTCAACTGTTCAAGTTTCTGTTGCTGTTCTAAGCGTGCCAGTTTTTCATCGTCTGCTTGACGTTTAATTTCGTCCAAGTTGCCTTGAGTATCCTGTAATTGTTGGCGTTTAGCTTCAACTTCATCTTGTAAGGCTTGTTGTTGTTTTTGCCAATCTTGGTCGCTTTGAGCTATTTTTTGTTGCTGTTGAGAACTTTGTTGCTCCATTTCTTGAAGCTCACTCTGCAATTTTTCCAACAGCGCTTGTTGCTGTTCTTTCTCGGCTTTTTCAGCTGCCTTTTCTGCCTCGGTTTGCTGCTTAGTTTGTGACAACAACAGCTCTGTTTGTTGCAATAGTTCCTGTTTAGAGATGAGTTCTTGTTGCACTTTTTGTTGTTGTAACTGCCACTCTTCATCACTTTTTGCCATCTGCTGTTGCTGCTGAGCATTACGTGCTTCCATTTCACTTAGCTCTCGTTGCAACTTTTCGAACAAGGTTTGTTGTTGTTTTTTCTCAGCTTCGGTTTGTTCTTTGGCGTGGTTTAAATTGCTCTGTGTTTCTTGCAACTGTTGCTGCTTAGCTTTGAGTTCTTGCTGCATGTTATCTTGCTGCAGCTGATATTCCTTATCCCTTTGGGCAATTTGTTGCTGTTGCAGGGTGTTACGCTGCTCGACTTCTGCGAGTTCAGCTTGGAGTTTTTCAAACAGTGCGAGTTGTTGCTCTTTATCGGCTTTTTCCGCTTCGCTTTGTTCCTTAGCTAGCTGCAAAGTCCGCTCAGTTTCTTGTAATTGCTGTTGTTTAGCCGCTAACTCTTGGTGGATTTTTTGCTGCTGTGCCTGCCATTCTTGCTCAGTTTCTGCCATTTTTTGCTGTTGTTGCAGACTATTATTTTCCATCTCAGACAGTTCTTGTTGCAAAATCTCTAATTGATTTTGCTGCTGCTCTTTAGCCTCTTTTTCTTTCTCAGCCGCTTCTTTTGTTTCATCTAATGCTTGTTGAGTTTCTTGCAATTGCCGTTGTTTAGCTTCCAATTCAAGCATGAGTTGGCTTTGCTGTTGCTGCATATCACCTTTTTGTTGGTTCGACATTTCTTCGAATTTTTGCATTTCATTTTGCAAATGTTCAACATGGCGTACTTTATTAGTTAACTCTGACTCGGCTAATTTATATGTCTGTTCTAAATTTCTACGTTGCTTTTCAGCTTCTTCACTGGCCTTACGTTGATTAACTAGCAATTGCCGCAGTTTTTCAGTGGTATTCCCAGAACTGTTCAACTCCGACTGCAAGGAGGTTATTTGCCCGCCCACTTCATTAATTTGTAAGTCTTTTTGTTCGATAGACTCTTTAAGTCCATTAATTTCTGACACAAAGTCATCCATTTTGTTTTGTTGGTTAACTTGTTCTTGTTTAAGAATTTCGGCGTTACGCTCACTTTCAAGCAATTCCTGTTGTGCCGTTTTATACTTTTTCTCACTGTTTTGTAGGGCATCGGATATTTGGTTTCGCTGAGCCTGCAAGCCTGATACTTTAGCCGTAGACTCTTGTAACTGAGATGCCAAGGCACTGTTAGCTTGCTGTGCCTCACTTAACTGCGAGCGACTTTGATTGTAATCTTGCTGCAGTTCTTGCAGATTATCGGTAACATGCTGGTGAGCCTGTTGTAAATCGCTGAATTCACTTTGTTTTTCAGATAAATCGTCTTGAGCAGCTTGTAGTCTTGACTCTGTATCAGCCAAATTTTTCATCTTAGACGCTAACTGATCTTGGCTGTTTCGCAACAGCTGCTGCTTTTCAGCCACTTCTTTCTCAGCAGCTTGATGTAAGTTTATTGCCTCAATACGTGCTTCATCTGCTTGCTGCAAATCTCTAAAGTCAGTCCAAATACATAGAATTGAATCGAAGTCTTGTCCTTTATACATAGGCACATAAGTCGCTTGGCAAGGTAATGGGTCTTTGCCCACTCTATGTTCCCATTGTAATGATTTAGCTTGCCCTTCTAACTTCACCTTTGTTATATGTCGTTCTAGCTCTTCAGATGCTTGTTGGTCTAGGTTTAATTCAGTGGAAAAAGGGGTGCTACCAAATAACTCATGCTCTTCTTCTACATTAAAAAAGGCACAAGCGGCAGGGTTTAATTTACTAAAACCTTGCTCGCCCAAAATTGCCATAGGCATACTACTGTGTTGCAACAAACTATCAAATTTGTCCTGATGAAATTGTTCTTTGGTACGATCCGATATCCAGCACAAGTATTCTTGTGTTTCTTTATTGAGTATATCGACATGTAACTCACTGGGGTGCAATTCGTCATTTTTACCTTTTAATTGCGCCACAAAACCACGCAACCTCCCAGTCTGATGAATTTGTTTAGCTGCCTTGCCGGCATTACTAGAATCATTAAATAGCTGGTAGAACGTATCTTTTTTTAGTTCTCTTTCACTTAGTCCTAAACGGTCGGTCATCGCAATATTAGCTCTAACAATACGATCTTCAGAATCAATTGTGGCGACAGCAACAGGTGCAAGATCCAATATAGTAATAAAATGTTTTCGCTCTTGCTCCAACTGTTTTTTAGCAAGATTAAGTTCTGTCACATCTTGAATCACTCCCACTACCCCAGCTCGTTTTTTATTCAAACCTGCAAAAAACTTTAATTTTAGTTTAAGGGTGTGCAATACCTCATCAGGCAACATTAGTTCGAATTCTTTATCGTGCCCTACATTTACAGCACTGAAATTTGTACTGTTTTCAGTATGTAAACGACTAATTTCTGGAGGCAATATGTCTAAATCTTGTATGTTTTTATTTTCTAATTTTGATAGTTTTTGTTTAAACAACAACTCAAAAGCTGAATTACAGGTTTTAAACTTACCCTGCTCATCAAGCATATAAACGGGATTAGAACTGGTTGCTAACAGAGTGTTAACCTGTTGCTGGCTGGCTTGATGCAAGCTTTTATAATGATCCAATTCTGATAGGTTTTGTACCAAAAAATCCAAACGTGTGGTTTCACCTTTAGCATTTTTATTGCTGCTTAGGCCAGTCAATCTAAGGGTAATAGTGTTTTGATGTTGCGCTTCTTTTGGCTCACTCCCCTGACTAACGGTTTGATTTTTATCGATCTGCAGAAACGCACAACTCATGTCCATTTGATGTTTGGTCTTACTTAATTCTAAGGTCTGCTCCCACTCCATGGTTGCTTTGCTATTAAGCATTTTTTTTAACTGATTGAGCTCACCATTCATAGGTTCTGCTGCTAACAAAAAATCAGCAAACAGCTGGTCTGAAGTAAAAGTATTTGATTCAAAGTCAATGGTTAGTTTTGCTAAACCACTTTGAAACAAACCTTCATTTAGGCTAGTAAGGCTAGAAGATTGTTGATCTATTTGGTGCTGAAAATTGCTTATATCAGCTACAGAAATAACACTAGCGATACCATCATTCACCACCGACTGCTTACTGAATCCTAATTGTAAATGACGCCTACTCGCAGCCACATAGGTTTGTAGAGGCTTATACTGATTCGATGCTAAAGCGGCACTAATAGATTCTTGCACATCGTCAGAAAACATCTCAAGCAAGGGTCTAGAAATTAACTTATCTTCTTTACTGCCTAGAAAAAATGCGGCGACTCTATTCGCAAAAATAATTTCGCCAGCTTCATTGACGTGCAACATGCCGACCTTAAAATCATTAAACAATGCTTGTTTATCTGCCAGTTTTTGGTTGTGTTTTTGCTGTTTTTTACGGAAGTTACTTAGCTGAATTTTAAAAACAATCACTAATACGCATAATAAAGCAACCACAATAGCTAAGGCCATTAGCCCCACTTTTATGGTGCCAGGACTTTGTTCAAGTACTTTTTGGCTAATCGCAAAACTTGCTGGGCTAACCAATACCAAAACAATGCATAAAACCTTTAAAAACAAACTGTTCCAAACACGGAAGTCCATTACACACTTTCCAAATAAACTAAACACAAGGTTGCAGAATATAGCAGTGAAATACAGGTAAATAGTAGTGATAGTGCAACAAAGTATGAAGTTTAATACCAAGAATCGATGTTTTTTATTAGCGCAACTTTCTCGGGAGGGTTGCTAGCATCACAATATCAACAAATTATTCTTCAAATTAGCAAGACTTGTTTATCTAATTTTTCCAAAATTTCCATTAATTTCTTATGTTCACCTTGCTCCAAAACGGCTATTAGTTGCCTTTCCCACTGTAACGCTTTAGGTGCAATTTTTTGATATAGCGTCTTACCTTGAGTCGTTAACGACAGGTAGGCCGCGCGATTATCTTTTTTGTCTGTGACTTTATATAAATAGCCTTTACTTTCTAAGGTTTTCACCGCCCGGGATACTTTTGATTTATCCATAGAGGTGATGTTACTAATGTCCTTGGAGTACAACTTTTGTTGTGCGGCTAACTGTGCCAATACGCGCCACTGTGCAATAGTGATATCAAATTCATCTTTATAGATTTTCGATAACCCCAGACTTATATTGGCTGCCAAATGTACCATTCGGTAGGGTACAAATTGCTCGAGTTGCACTACTTCACCTTGGATATTTTGCATTTTTTAACTCACCTGCTCTACGTAAAGAATAAAGTACACCACGAATAAACTGAATAAAATTGATTCTATTAACAATATAGTTTCATATGAGACTATATTGAAAACATATCCGTATGGCAACGAGGAAATCCGATGATTAAGCCAAGTGATATTTGTTATTCCTCAGGGTTTAACAACGAACATGAATCAGAAGCCTTACCAGGCGCATTGCCTATTGGCCAGTTTAATCCTCAAAAGTGTGCATACGGTTTGTATGCAGAACAATTTAGTAGCACCGCCTTTACTGCCCCAAGACATGAGAATCGCCGCACCTGGATGTATCGTATTCGGCCATCAATCAGCATGGGAGACTATAGTGTTATTGATAAAGGGTTAGTGCGCACAGCACCATTAAGCGGCGCGCCTTGCCCTCCCAATGTAATGCGCTGGAACCCGCAACTTATACCAGATACCCCAACTGACTTTATCGATGGCTTAATTACTGTGGCAGCAAATGGCGACGCCAAAACGCAAATAGGTATGGGTATTCATCTCTATTGTGCGAATAAAGCTATGGACAATCGGTATTTTTGTAATGCAGATGGCGAGTTGTTATTTGTGCCACAACAAGGTGAATTAGTCGCTCGTACTGAATTAGGATTACTCCATGTAAAACCCGGCGAGATTATGGTTATTCCCCGTGGAATTAAGTTTCAAATAGAACCTACAAGTCAAGCTATTCGTGGTTATATTTGCGAAAACTATGGTGCTCTATTTACCTTGCCAGAAAGAGGGCCAGTGGGTGCCAATGGATTTGCGAATCAACGAGATTTTCAGTATCCGACCGCCAGTTTTGAAGATAAGCAACAAGCCAGTAAGTTAATCACTAAGTTTTGTGGTGAGCAGTATCAAGCTGATTTAGAGCATTGCCCACTAGATGTGGTGGCATGGGTAGGCAATAGCGCTCCTTATAAATACGATTTGTCACGTTTTAATGTCATTAATACAGTCAGTTTTGATCATCCAGACCCCTCCATTTTCACAGTTTTAACTTCTCCATCTGAGACACAAGGTACAGCCAACATCGACTTTGTAGTTTTTCCTCCACGCTGGATGGTAGCTGAAAATACCTTCAGGCCACCTTGGTATCATCGTAATGTCATGAGTGAGTTTATGGGATTAGTACATGGCGTATATGACGCTAAAGAAAAAGGTTTTGAACCCGGAGGCATGAGTTTACACAACTGTATGACGCCTCATGGACCAGAAGCTGATGTATTTGAAAAAGCCTCAAATGGCGTTCTGTCGCCACAAAAATATGCGAATACTTTGGCATTTATGTTTGAGTCTCGTTATGTCATTGCCCCCACAGAATTTGCAATACAAGCAACAACAAGACAAAAAGACTACCTTAGTTGTTGGGGAAATCTAAACAAACATTTTAACGGACAGGCTTAAAAGCAGCTTAAAACTTCTAGCTAGAAGCTAGAGGCTAGAGGCGAGAAGCTAATAAATAGTATCGCGGGGCCGTCGGCATCGTTCTAAGAAACAAATTGAGAGAAAAAATATGTTAATGATCAATGAAACACATGATGTCAATCTCACTAGTTGGGTGACCAGTGCCAATTCGAAAAGTGATTTTCCTATTCAAAATTTACCTTTTGCAATAGTTAAACGTAAAGGCCAAAAAGAAGCATTTAGAGGTGGAGTAGCCATTGGCGATCAAGTCATAGATTTAGCCGCGGTTGCAAAACTCAAGTTATTCAGTGGTGTCCCCCAAGAAGCATTAGAAGCGGCCAGTCAATCAACTTTAAATGACTTAATGGACCTAGGGGATGAAGCCAACTCTGCACTAAGATTGGCATTATCTAAAGCACTAAGAGCGGATTCCCCTTTACAAACTGCATTAGCGCCAACATTAATATCCCAAGGAGATATCGAGTTTGGCATGCCTTGCCAGATTGGCGACTATACTGATTTTTATACGTCGATTTATCATGCCACTGCGGTAGGCAAATTATTTCGCCCAGACAACCCCTTGTTACCTAACTATAAATGGATCCCTATTGGCTATCATGGACGATCTTCCACTATAGGCATTTCAGGTCAACAGTTTCACCGCCCAGTTGGGCAAACCAAAGCTCCCGATGCCCTTGAGCCAAGTTTTGGGCCGTGCAAACGTTTGGATTACGAATTAGAAATGGGATTATTTGTTGGCAAAAGTACTCAGATGGGCGAAATAATAAAAATAGAAAATGCAGAACAACATCTGTTTGGAGTGTGTATTTTTAATGACTGGTCGGCCCGTGATATTCAAGCTTGGGAATACCAGCCGTTAGGACCTTTTTTAGCTAAGAGTTTTGCCTCGACTATTTCACCTTGGATAGTCACTATGGAAGCCTTAGCCCCTTATCGCAGCGAGTTTACGCGACCAGAAACAGATCCTCAAACTATGTCCCATCTGACTAGCGAACATAATAGTCGCTATGGTGGCCTAGACATCGACTTAAGTTGTTTTATTCAGACCAAAACTATGCGTGAAAACCAGCAAACAATGGCACAACTGTCGCAATCTAACTTTAAATATTCATATTGGACTCCAGCACAATTAATAACTCATCACGCCAGTAATGGCTGTGCTATGCGTTCTGGGGATCTATTGGGTTCGGGTACACAATCTGGGCCAACAGATGAAGAAGCGGGTTCTTTACTTGAATTAAGTAAAGGAGGTAAAACCCCTGTTGACTTACCCAATGGTGAAAAACGCACATTTTTAGAAGACGGTGACAGCATAATTATGCGCGCTTCTTGCAGTAAACAAGGGGCCGCGAGAATTGGTTTTGGAGAAGTGGAAGCAACGATTTTACCCGCTATTGTGTAGGCCTTAAATATGAAACTATATAGTTACTATCGCTCATCTGCTGCTTATCGGGTCAGAATTGCCTTAAATTTAAAGCAGATTGAACACAGTATTGAGCCGATTAACCTGATAAAAAATGAACACAAAAGCGCCGACTATATAACTAAACAACCACAAGGATTAGTGCCTTGTTTAGAAACCAATAATGGCCAGTTTTTAGCACAATCTGGCGCCATACTGAGTTATTTAGATACACTATACCCAAATGTAAAGTTGTTACCGGCCGATCCCTTTCAGGCCGCGAAAATGCAAAGTTTTGTGGATATTATTGCATGTGATATCCATCCTATCTGCAATTTGCGGGTGCTGAATTATCTTACTGAGCAACTTAATATAGAGGGTGAGCAAAAGTTAACTTGGTATCGTCATTGGGTCACTGTTGGATTGTCTGCGCTGGAAACAATGCTCGATGAATCAAGCTACAGTTTTGGGGAAGATGTCACATTAGCAGACCTGTATTTAATCCCACAGCTATACAACGCTTTACGATTCGAAGTTGAAATGAGTGCATTTCCCAAATTGTACAATGTCTATCAATGTTGTAATCAACTAGAGGCATTTATTAACGCCAAACCAGAAAACCAAACAGATGCAGTGTAACGTCATTAAAGAGCGACTCGTAAGATTCACTTATGGTAATGTTTATCTACTATTTTTATTTTTTCAGGCTACTTATGACTCTGCCATTCTCAATACTTGATCTTGCTCCAATTGCCGAAGGTTCAAGCATTGCCGACGCCCTTGATAACTCACGTAAATTGGCTATTCAGGCTGAAAAATCGGGGTATAACCGAGTCTGGTTAGCAGAGCATCATGGTATGTTTGGTGTGGCCAGCTCAGCGACCGCCATTGTTTTAGCTCACATTGCTGCTGCAACCTCTAAAATTAGAATTGGCTCTGGTGGCGTGATGTTACCTAACCATTCCCCTTTAGTGATAGCGGAACAATTTGGTACCTTAGCTACATTATATCCCGATAGAGTCGATTTAGGATTAGGACGAGCTCCAGGAACAGACATGGCTACTGCTAGAGCCTTACGACGTAATCTGACGTCTGAGGTAGATAATTATCCTGAGGATATTCGTGAACTACAACATTATTTAGGCGAACCTAAGGTCGGGCAGAATATTGTGGCTGTGCCAGGTGCGAACACCCATATTCCAATTTGGTTGTTAGGATCAAGTTTGTATAGTGCTAAGCTCGCTGGGCAATTTGGACTACCCTACTCTTTTGCATCACACTTTGCCCCAGAGCAACTCTTCGACGCCATCAGTCTCTACCGTGGATCCTTTCAAGCATCAGAGCAATCTCAGAAGCCCTATATGATGGCAGGACTAATGGCCGTAGTGGCCGATACTGACGAAGAAGCTAACTATTTATTTAGCTCCGTGCAGCAACAATTTATGAATTTACGCCTTGGAGTTAATCGTCCGTTTGCCAGACCTGTGGATGATATATCAACAATCTGTACGGCAGCAGACCAAGCAATGTTAATGAATATTTTACGTTACGCCATGGTAGGCTCTAAACAAACAGTCACAGATAAACTAAGGCAATTTATTGAAGCCACAAAAGTAGATGAAATCATTGTTTCTATGCCAATCCATGATATCCATGCCCGAATAAAAAGTGTGCAGATGTTGGCAGAAACGGACCTGATGCTGAAAAGTTAAATTTTAGGATCTACCTTCATAGGTAAAATCCACAAAACTACTGCGATGAATATCCACAATTTCCACGGAAACAAAAACACTATTTAGGCCTAAGGCTTTAAGGGGTTCCATCACGGCCTTGGATATTTCAGCTTTTTGTAGGTCTGTGCGGCCACTTAAGATGTGTGCAGTCACATGCAAAAAGTCATTGTATTTATCGTGCAAACGAAAATATGGGCGAGGCTCTATGCGCACTTTTATCGCTTCTGGTGGAAAATGTCCGCTGTTTTTTGCGCCTTTAAATATCTTATCCATCAGGGTTTCAGGGGTAATTTGTTGGGTAAGGGTTCCACTGAATTCGATTACAAAATTTGGCATACCTAAACTCTTTAAAAATAAAATTCCTTGGAGTGATTATACAGTGCTTTGCACATTCGCTGGCAACTGCATTTCAACAATAACCTACTACTTTATGTGCGTAAAAAACTAAGAATATCTTTGGACACACGTTTCACATCCTCAACCATAGGCATATGCCCAAGATCTTCATATATATGGGTTGTAGGATTAAGCATGGTTCTCCAATGTGTGTAATCGGCAACAGGCAACAACTTGTCGTTAAGCCCCCAAATCAACATGGCGTTAGGGTAGTCAAATCGATGCTCAATCGAATAAAAATCCTGTAAGTCAAAAAATTGCTTAAACATATGGGAATATTGCTCGCGTTTAGCGATATATTGTCTTGCTAAGGCACGTAGAATAAATATGGGTACATAGGGAGGTTTGGACATGATGCGATCGTAAAAATCAAAAAAATCTTGCTCAACTTGATGCGCAAATGGATTGACCTGAGTCTCAACCAAATGTTGTGCATATGCTGATTTGGCTCCAGCAGGATCAATCAAAACTGACTTCTCTACTCTTTCTGGTATATCAACAATGAGTTTGGCTGCCATTAACCCCCCCATTGAATTACCCACAACACTAAATCGCTTTATCTGCAATTGATCCACTAACCCTATTAACATGCGACACTGGCTGGGCACAGAATAATTATCATTGGGGTCATAAGCGGTTTTACCATGTCCTTTGAGATCCGGAATAAGCAACTGAAAGTCTGCAGAAAACCTCTTGGCAAATCGGTTCCAAACATAGTTGTCCCCACTGAATCCGTGTAGCAGCACTAACACCGGCTTATCTGCATTGAAGTCTTGGGTGTTGCTAAGATAAAATACTTCGAGCCCGTCAATTAAGCGGCTGTAACAACTTAGTCCTGCTCGTTTTGCTTCTAAACAATTAATGAAATAAAACAGTGATTTAGTGATAGCCGTACGACGTCGTTTTGTCGATATCGTCATTAGCAAAGCGATAATTACCACAATAATAAAGACCGAAGTCATAGTTGTTTCCTGCCCCTTTTCTAGATCAATACCTTGGTCTAGCTGAATATTTGTCTTGAACCTTAGATTAACCGCACAGTCCCATACCACTATTATTGCGACGATCTTCGCTGAACTTGCTTATAATAGATCGTTATGGCCTCAAAAGCTCGCGTCGATTCATGTCATTGCCCTAAGTGAAACTGCGCCTCTTCGGTAAAAATTAGTGTCTCTATTGTTTAAACTATTCACTAATAATTCAATACCGCTGGCAAATTTACTTTGATTCATGCCGGCAAACCCCAAACGGATAAAACTATCTTGAGCATTTTTTTCATGCAACTGCAGCTGTTTTTCATGTTGGATATAAATCCCTATATCTTGACATTTTTTCGCTAATAACTCAGCACTTAGTCGTTGCCCCTTTTCATCACACACTGGCATTAATTTTACCCAAAGCGCCATGCCACCATCAGGGATTTCAAACTCAAAACAAGGGTATTGCTTCAACACTGCAATAGCGTGATCTCTGCGTTGCAGATTGAGCCTAGTGGTTCGCCTTAAATGACGTTCAAACCCACCATTGGCCATCCACTTAGCCAAAGCTGATTGCATTAAAACGTTACTTTTATGGCAAATCAATAAGCGGTATTCTGTCACCGCTTTAGCCAGAGCTTTGTTTACCGCCATAATCCCAATTCTGGCACCAGGAAACATGATTTTTGAAAACGTAGAGATATAAATGACCAGCTGTGCAGGATCTTGGGTAGCCATGGGCGCAAGAGGCTGACATCGATAATGAAACTCATGATCATAATCATCTTCAATGATGGGGATATTGTGTTGTGCTGCCAGTTGATAGATGCGCATTCTGCGACTCACAGATAATGTCACAGTAGTGGGATATTGATGCAAAGGTGTAAGGTAAATCAACCTAACGTTACCCTGCAATATTTGCACCTCTAAGTCTTTATGGCACATCCCTTGTGCATCTTGTGTTATTCCTACTAACTCAGCGCCAGCGCTTCTAAATGCCGCCATAGCCGGAGGATATCCCAGCTTCTCAATTGCCACTTTGTCACCTGTTTTTAGAAACAAATGTGCAACAATAAACAATGCTTCCTGGGAGCCATTTGTGATCACTATTTCTCGATCGGTAATCGCTCTGGACTTACGCAAATAAATCCTCACTTGCTCAATCAATTCTGGAGTGCCAGCACTTTGCCCATAGCTCAACTGCGCAGTATTAGGTCTGTTCAGTACGTCAGACGTGCACCGCTTAAATTCATCAAAAGGAAACAAAGATAAATCTGCTTGGCCACCAGCAAAGTTAAACTCAAAGTCATTGGCGGGATAAGTTGGTAACTGCATCCCCGAGCGTACTAGACGGTAGTCGATAGGACTGAGATTGACCGCCACAGCTTTAAAAGTGGAGTTTTGGCTTTTCTCAATCGGTAAATTCTCTACCACTTTATAGCCTACCCTCTGAATAGACTCTATCCAACCTTCAGCCACCAATTCGGCCAATGACTTCATTACAGTATGCCTGTTTAAGCCTAAATCTTGGCTAATGGATTTAACCGATGGTAATTGATCACCCGAAGTCAATTGCCCTTGTTTAATCGCCTCTCTAACCGTTTCTGCAAGTTGCAAATATTTGGGCTGAGTACTGTTTACATTTTGTAATTTAAATACTTTCACTGGTCTAGTTAAAAAATATAAATTGGTTGATTTAATTAGACCAAAATAACTTAATAATAGCCAACACAATAATGAGGAGAACAATAATGGCACTTGAGAACATAACACTTGAAGATGAATACGTGGCTCTTCAACCTATGCACACGAGTCATATAGAAAAATTATATTGTGCAGGAAAGGACCCCAGTATCTGGAAATGGACCACAGCGAAATACTGTGAAACCTTAGACTCAACTCAGCAGTGGGTAGCGTCTTGTTTAGAAAATGCGCGCCAGAATAGTCAGCAACCTTTTGTCATAGTAGATAAAACCCAAGACAAAATTGTGGGGTCAACAAGTTACTTGAATATTTTCTTAGAGCATAAAGCCATTGAAATTGGTTTTACCTTTTTAACGCCCAGCGCTCAAAGAAGTTACGTCAACCGTCGCTGCAAACTATTATTGTTAACCCATGCATTTGAAACATTGCATCTCAATAGAGTGGCATTACAAACTCATGAAAAAAACCAGCGTTCTAGGACAGCCATTTTAGCCATAGGTGCTACTTTTGAAGGTATTCACCGTGATTGCCGTATTCAACAAGATGGCAGCATTCGCAGCAGTGCAATCTACAGCATTATCAAACCAGAGTGGCCACAAGCTAAATTGGATTTGATCGCTAAGTTGACCCATCCAACAACAAAAATGACGGAGTCATAATCCCAGATGTTTATTCCCAATTCATTCCAAATGAAAGCGTTAACTGATAAACATAAGTTTATTGAGGAGTTTGGTTTTGGGGTAATGGTATCCTCCACTGAAGACTTATTGGCCACACACTTACCCTTTGTCCTAAATGCACATGAAGCAGAACAAGGGGTGTTGTATGCTCACTGTGCCAAAGCCAATCCGCATTGGAAAAACCTAGAGGGTAAGACAGTACTCGTGATATTCACTGGACCACATGCCTACATTTCCCCAAGTTGGTATATGAGTACACCTGCGGTCCCTACTTGGAACTATACTGCTGTTCACGCCTATGGCGTTGTCACCTTGCTCAATGCTCAAGAGACACTTACAGCAGTGGATCAAGTAGTTGAAAAATACGAACCGCAATTACTGGTAAAAAAAGACATAGTCACCGAAAAGATTAAACACAAAATGTTAGCGGGAATTGTTGGTTTTAAAATCGAACTAACCCAAATTGAAGGCAAATCAAAGCTGGGGCAAAACAGAAGTAAAGAGGATCAAGCTGGTATTTACAACGCCCTGAGCAATTCTAGTGATTTTGATGATTTAGCGCTAGCAAACTATATGCATGGGCACAAAAATTGATATTTAATATCTTTGAAAGGCTCTCAACTTTTATACCCTTAGTTTAGTTATTGTAAAATCTCTTCCCACAATGACGAAACGTTAATCTTAGGTAGTCATAAATAAGAAGTCTTAGCGTAAGAATAATCGGGTGTTAGAATACTAAACTTTAATTATAATGACGTTAGGAAGAGTGATGAAATATATTGTTGTAGCTGTAGTCATTGCATTAGTGGTTTTTTACTTTGCTAGAAACGCAGTTAATAAAAAAGCAGCGCTTGAGAATATTGCTATAGGAAAAGACTTCTTAGAAAAAAATAAAGCTAACCAAGATGTGCAAGAAACGGCTTCTGGTTTGCAATATCAAGTTTTACAAAAGGGTCAAGGAGAAAGTCATCCAAGTGCCAGTTCAACAGTAAAAGTGCATTACCATGGTTTATTATTAGATGGCACTGTATTTGATAGCTCTGTTGACCGAGGTGAGCCTATCAGCTTTCCTTTGAATCAGGTAATAAAAGGTTGGACAGAAGGGGTTCAATTGATGGTGGTGGGTGATAAATTTAAATTCTTTATCCCCTCTGACCAAGCCTATGGCAATAGATCGACGGGAAAAATATCTGCAGGTTCTTTGCTTATTTTTGAAGTAGAGCTTTTAGAAATTCAATAAGTTTGTTTTTCCACAGAGTATTCTTTATTAGATTGTGAATACTCTTGTTAACATAATTAGTTGTAGCAGCGCACATTTAATTTAACGATTGCGAGAGTAAGCATTAGCATATTTTGGCAGGACGGTAAGAGCGATCAGAAGTCAGCCAACGACGTTCACACCTATTGCTGGTTTAATTAGATTGCAGTCAGTGACATCCTCTCGTATATCTACTGTCATTCCCGCGAAGGCGTAATACTGTTCGTTTAAGGCTTTTTCTTTAAATGTGC
>NZ_CAXBNC010000017.1:0-124558 GCF_963977085.1 uncultured Paraglaciecola sp.
GCGTAAGAAGAGAAATGATTAAAAAGTATTAAAGTAACTCTGACCCCTTTATTCTGAAGTAACTCTGACCCCTTTATTCCTTGACCCCTTTATTCCTTTATTCCTTGACCCCTTTATTCCGACCCCTTTATTCCTATGAAAGATTTAAAAATGAAGTGGTATCACTAACAGGTAGAAGATTATATGTCTTACCTAACGGCAGAAAACCGGGCTGGCGTTAAAGGAATTCGTTTAACGTTGTTCTGACCCCGATATTTCCTTAAGTATTTCCTTAAGCATTAGTCGTCCGGGTTTTTCCTAATAAGATCTTTAATTTTTAGGGCTTGATTGTAAGCAGAAAATTTAACAAAGAAACGGGCATCCTCTTCCGATACTTTTGAAATTTCCTCGCTTGGAGGTATTTTTAACTGTGCACCAGCCCTTACCATATTAATATTGCTGTCAATAAAGTGCTCTTTGTTGTAGTTGTAAAGTGAGTAAGCTATTTGATAAGGGGTGTTACAATCTTTACTGATAAGCGCCATTATTCCCTGTCCATCAATAGGTGTAACATAGGTAGCAGTTTTGAATTTGGGTATGCATTGAGTTATCCGAGTTTCCTCCTGAAGTCTATCATTTACCCAGTCGATTACATCAGGACCAATCACCCACGAGCTTGATAAGATGCCCATAATAGCAGCGGTATTCACCAGAAAATTCGGCTGCGGTTGTAGTGAAGTAGGATTTGTATCGCTTATGTTCGCCTCGTCGTTAATACGAGGCTTGCCAAACACCTTCGAGATCCATTTTATAGAGCCTGAATGGACTAAATATGATTGCAGTATTATGTCGGTGTTCGTCTTTGATGATATGTATTTTGCTAACTCATAGTTAATGTTATCAGCTACTGCGTGCAATGCAGCGATGCGAGAAAAAGAGTTATTGTTCTCCAGTTCAAAATGACTTGAAGTAGCCTCGAGCTCTATCTCCCCTATTTCAACAAAATTCAGGATATTCCAAGTATCCTCCTCTGCTTTGAAGAGGGCTGAACTATGTTCCCTTTGACTTTCTATGATCATGATCGCGTCCTTTTGCGAGAATAAAAAAAGGATAGTTCGCTTCTTTTAAAAGATCTAACAGGCATCGATTTTGCTGATTTAAGTGCCTATATTGTATTGTTCACAGGCTAGCTTTGAAGCGAATCTTTTGGGGAACTGCGGGGTTGGGGAACTGCGTGGTCAGAGCCGCTGATATTGGTGACTTGCAAAATTAACAGGACTGTCCTGCTAATTGCTGAATCAGCAATGGATGTGCATTAGGCTGATCCTTGTGTCTAAGGCTTAGGCCAGCCAATCGGCTTTCCTGTCGATTTGTTGATGCTCACTATAACCTTAACTGCAGCACCGCTAATGCTCACGATACTATTGAGTGCATGACCCAAAACGACCATCATTCTTGGCCATTTTTTAAGAAGTATAATTCTGTAAAACCCATTTTTACAAATTCGGTATCTCTAAAATTTCTTACGGTAGCTTTGTCTTTACTGATTGAGGCAACTTGCTGTTCAGTTTGCAAAAACTGGGTAAGGTCTAGTCCTTCAGCATCGGCCACTGCCTCGTGCATATTTTGATAGCGGCTGTAAGAAAAACTTATTTCCTTTGCCACACCATTAAACTTATAACGTACTTTATGGGCCATCTTCTACTCACGTGGGTGCATCAATTGCGAAAACTATTTGGCCGCCATTATAAACTCCAATAGCAGCGTTTTATCAAGACATATATCCCGAGTTCAATGTCCAAGTACATCAACATCAACAAATTTTCATTTTTTCCGACGCACGAGCTCCCCAAACCACATGCCACAAGTCTCAGGTTTCAATCACTTCCATTAGCGCCGCGCTGCTTTTGTGAGCTGCCCAAAAGCCATCAATCTGAGTGATACGGCCAGAAACAAAAGTTTGTGCGGCCGTGCTGGGAGTAAAAGGGGTCATGGGAGTAAAAGGGGTCAGAGTCAATTTAAGTGAACTATACTTTTATTTATTAATTAAAAGAGGTTGGTTTCATGGCGAGAAGGCTGCGAGTTTCTAGTGCGGGAGTGCCCGAACACATAATACAGAGAGGGAATAATCGTCAGGCGACATTTGCTTGTGAAGAGGATATGCAAGCTTATATTGGTTGGCTCAAAACGTACTCTAAGAAATATAAAGTCAGTGTTCATGCATGGGTGCTGATGACTAATCATGTTCATCTTTTATGTACGCCAAGTAGCGCTAATGGTATTTCGCAGATGATGTAATCTCTTGGGCGAATGTATGTGATGTATTTTAATCGTAGTTACAAACGAACAGGTACGCTATGGGAAGGGCGCTTTAAATCCTGTTTGGTGCAAGAAGAAACCTACCTTATGCAAGTTTATCGTTATATAGAAATGAATCCTGTGAGGGCATCGATGGTTAATGAGCCCGCCGATTATTTTTGGTCAAGTTACCAATGTAATGCACTTGGAAAGAAGAGTGACTTGCTAACACCTCATTCTATTTATACCCGTCTTGGTAGAAACCCAAAGGAGCGTCAGTTGGTATATCGAGGGCTGTTTACAGAGCAAATCGAAGGTAAGTTGTTGGAAGATATCCGTCAAGCCACCAATAAGGGATTAGCTATAGGCAACGATGATTTTTTTGCGGATATTGAAAGCCTTACTGGGAGGCGAGTTGTTGAAGGCAAACGGGGCAGGCCAGTAGGGTGGCGTAAGAAGAGAAATGATTAAAAAGTATTAAAGTAACTCTGACCCCTTTATTCTCAAAGTAACTCTGACCCCTTTATTCTCAAAAGTACCAGTCGATGACCTCGGCACAATGATTTAAACGGGTTTTTGAGATAGAAATAGAAACCTGTGAGCAATGCTGTGGTGCGGTTAAAGTTAAATCGAGCATCGAAGACCCATTAAAGATCAAAAAGATACCAGCGATCGTGAAACCACAATATGCTTTTATCAAACTGAGAAAATAATTTTGATAATCATCTAAGTCCACTCTTGTATAAGACACAAGATATCTGTAGCTTGTTCATTAATTGTTAAAATTTAAATTTTGTAATTATTACTTAAGTAAATGTTTACCGTTTAAAACGAAAACATAATCGAGGTTATATATGTATAAACTTTTAACTATCATATTATTGTTTATATTTAGTGATTCAAATGCTGCTGATAATAGGCCAAACGTGCTGTTTATAATGGTCGATGACCTTAATACCGAACTAGGGTCTTATGGCAATGAAATAGTAAAGTCACCCAATATAGACAAGCTGGCTAAGGATGGAATTCAATTTAACTCAGCGTATGTACAATACCCTGTTTGTGCTCCCAGTCGAGCCAGTTTGCTTACTGGATTATATCCCGAACAAACTGGGGTAATAGGCATAGGAAGTGATTTTCGAGATAATATTCCGAAAGCTGTAACCTTACCTCAGTTGTTTAAAAATGAAGGTTATTATAGTGCGAGAGTCGGCAAGATATTTCATTATAACGTACCTTCACAAATCGGAACTAACGGCCAAGATGATTCTGAATCTTGGGACAAGGTTATTAATCCAATAGGAATAGACAAGGAAGTAGAAAAAAAAGTAGACACTATTAGACCTAATTTCACTGGCGATATAGGCGGTACCTTAACCTGGTTAAATCTTGAAAGTAGTGACAAGCAACATACTGACGAAAAAGTAACATCAGAGGCAATAAATATCCTGAGGCAGAAAAATCCTGAAAAAACAGGAAAACCGCTATTTCTTGCTGTAGGGTATTTCAGACCTCACGTGCCATTAATCGCGCCTAGTAAATATTTCGATTTATACCCTCTAGATTCCATCAATCCCCCCTTTGTCCCTGCAAACGATAGAGAGGATATACCGGAGGCTGCGCTAGCTGATCGCCCTATGCAAGCTAATATGACACTAAAACAAAAAAAAGAAGTGATTCAAGCCTATTACGCTAGTATTAGCTTTATTGACCATCAAGTTGGATTGCTACTCGATGAACTTGAAAGCTTAAATTTAAAAAGAAATACCATTGTTGTTTTCTTATCAGACCATGGGTTCCATTTAGGAGATCATGGATTGTGGCAAAAAGGTGATTTGTTTGAAAACTCTGTACGTTCGCCATTAATATTATCTTTACCAAATCAGAAAGTACGTGGCACAAAGACTGATTCACTGGTTGAGTTTGTTGATATCTATCCAACAATTGCCGAAATAGCTGATATTAACACACCGCCATACCTGTCAGGAAAAAGTCTAATACCAATTATAGACAACCCTAACGCCGTAATAAGAACTAGCGCATTTTCAATGGCAATGAGTACAGCTTGGTGGACCAGATCTGAGTTACAGTCACTAGAGCAAATGGGATATAGTATTCGAACTAAAAATTATAGATATACGGAATGGTCAGAAGGTCATGCGGGAATAGAAATGTATCACCATGAAACTGACCCAAATGAGCACAATAATTTAAATAATAATAGAGAACTAGCCACCAGCAAGTTACGATTAAAAAGGTTGTTAGAAAAAAGAAAATTATCCGCAAAAAAGAGAATTACTACTATAGAAGGTAACGCTGAAGCTCAGGGGCTTTAATTGCCTGATTTGTAGGTAAATAGAATGAACAAAACAACCTCGATAATTAAGTTCTATATAAACAATAGGTTAGACAATTTTATCGTGTTTTTTTGTCGGGGCGTAGGGATGATGACCGACATTGTCAGTGTGAATTTGTATGGCAGATCTGTTACTTCACAGCAGGTATTTTGGTAAACACTAAGCTGTGTTACTCCTCTTTAACTGAGTGATTAATCGCTTTATTGGCAACTGAATATGAGAACCCTTGCCCAATCAAATGTCTCAATGCTTTTTGTTTGATTTTTTCATCTTCAATTGGAAGTTCACCGAATTTTTTAATTTTGAGTGTGAGTGCTTTATCTAAATAGTCATCTTCAGTGTTATTTATTGATTCTAAACATTCATTGATTATTTGGGATGTGAAGCCTTTGGTGTACAGCTTTTGTTTTATTTTGTTGGGGCCAATATTTTTTTCTGAATAACTGAGAGTCAAGCGTTGTGCATACCGAAGATCATCAACAATTCCTCGTTCGATAAGATGGTTAAGGGCATCCTCATTAAAAGAGGTGTTTTCTTTGAATAATAGGTTTGCCTTTTGCAGCAAGGTTTTTGATGTGTAATCGCCATATTTGCCAATTAGCCACAAGAAATAACCTTTTACTCGCTCGTATGTTATCTCTTTAGGTTTTGCATCTTGTGCTTTTTTAAACATGTTTCAGCTCTATAAATTTATCTATTTTCTACTTTTTAAAATTGGTCTCTATAGCGAGTTTCATTTGCTGTTGAGCGTTGTTTTTTTGTCTTCACCCAGAAATCAAGGGGGCAGTTTTGTTAAAAACGGTTGAGTTGCATAAATGTAATTATCAAGCTATCTGCGACCTTGCCACAAATAAGGTATCAGTACTAGGTGATGGGCAGTTTACGAATAGGTTATCCATAAGAGTTAAACCATCAGGCTCAGTGCCTAGTAGAAAGTCCAAGTCGTTTAACTTATCAAAAATCAAATGTCGTATATTTTTCACCTGATCAGACCCTACATATGTTTGCCTCCACAAACTTAATGATAGATTCGACATTTGAGTCATTGGGAATTAAAACCCTACTTCTAAAGTGGTTTGAGTGTTGTTGGGAGATTACTATAAGTCTGCGAAAGTTGAGACGCTAGACTTTTGATTTTGCCACTTAGGACTTTGATTCTAGCTTTACATCTATTTGAATTCTTTGTCTTTTTTAGTATTATATTTTAAATAGGGCTTTTTAATAACGAGTCATTTTAACTAATACTACCTAGGTGTTTTTTTGTACTAAGTAGCCAATTAGTAGATTGAAACTATATCAGATCAAAACGGACGATTTATGATTCATTTAATCTATGTCAGTGATTTTGCTCGAGAACTAAATCAACAAGATTTCGACGATATTCTTGCCGTATCGACAAAAAATAATTACGAGCAAGATATAACTGGTTTTCTTGTGGTCAATGGTCAGAATTTTTTTCAGGTCTTAGAAGGTTCAGAAGAGCAGGTTTATACTCTATTAGAGTCAATCAGGCGTGATCCTCGTCATCAAAATTTGCGTGTTATTATTTCGGAAATAATAGAAAAGCGAGATTACCCCAATTGGAGCATGGGCTTTGTTTGCAACTGGACTAATTACCTTTCCGATGATATTAAATCTGTGTTGATACAATACGGTAAAACCCAAGTGTTCAATCTAAGTCATGGGAAGGGGTTGCGTGGGTTGTTGCAAGGGCTAGGGTAATTCATGGGAGTAATTCGCTCACTTTTCATAGCGTCTGGCACATTAAGACTGCGTTAGCAGTATTTAAAATGTCTCTTTAACCTGTTAATTTGACCCCTTAGGAACCATTAGCAACACAGCCACACTAACTCGCCTTGCTACTGTAGAATAGTCATTATTTACTAAACACTTTACCACCGATCATTTTAAATGCGGGAGTGCCTCTGATTAAAGTATCTCTGGCGAAGATGCTATTGCACTTTGGGCAAGTGCAGGGCGATAAAGTGAAATCTTTTGTGATGCGTTGCTTAAAACATTTAAGTAGCGATCCTTTGCCGCCCTTGCGGTATTTAAATAACTGGGTTTTACACTGGCTGCAGAAGATGTCTACGGATGACTCTGGGGCTTTTTTATTAGGCTTCGCCATTTATTTTCCCGCCCAGTCGATAATTATGCGGCCATGATTATAACATTTGATTGACCTAATGATGATTAATCAAATGACTTATGCTTCATTTTAAGTATATTCCACAACATTATTAATTTACTGGATAGAATTTATGAGAGTTAAACAATGAGCAGTGATAATTTACAACAAGAAGCAATTTTACGTCGTGATTTAGCGGCAGCATACCGACTAGCTGCGATGCTAGGTTGGGAAGATACTTTGTATACTCATTTTTCAGTTCGTTTACCTGGAGACGGAATTCCCCGCTTTTTAATCAATCCTTTTGGACTAATGTTTGATGAAATCTGTGCCAGTGATTTAGTTGTTGTTGATTCACAAGGTAAGATTTTAGAAGGTGACGCAGATTATAATCTCGCTGGTTTTACTATTCATAGTGCTGTGCATATGGCTCGTGATGATGCCCATTGTGTAATGCATACCCATACACTTGCAGGTATGGCTTTAGCGGCTTGTGATGATGGTTTATTGATGTTAAATCAGATCAGTACAGAGTTCTATGATCGTCTTGGTTATCATGACTATGAAGGTGTTGCATGGAACCTTGAAGAGCGTAAACGTATTCAACATTCATTAGGCAATAATATAGGGTTAGTCCTGCGCAGCCATGGTTTATTAACGGTAGGTGAAAGTGTCGCAGATGCATTTCAAATTATGTATTACCTTAATCGCGCCTGTGAAATTCAGTTGGCTGCTTCGCAAATGGGAAGCCTATCAAAAATGTCGACTATTTCTAATGAATTAGCTCAATATGTTAGTTCCCAGTTTAAGAAAGTAGAGCATGAACGTCATATAGTGTGGCAAGCTTGGCTAAGAAAATTGGATCGTATTGATCCTTCTTATAAAAATTAAACCCCCTCTAGTGTAAGAGCAAGATGAATATTGCCTTGACGAAAGTAGAGCGTCCATATGAGTCTAGTTAAGACTGCAATGTTAGTTTAGATTGCAATGAGCTGACCACATATCATGATAGTGTTGCTGTGTTTTATGAAGGCGGGTGTTGAGATGATTTTTGTAATCATCGGCATCCGTAAATGGACCTATTCGACAAAGCGGGCAGCATTTATCTTCACTAAAACTAAATGTTGTGAGACAGCTATTAATCGGGTGTGAATTTTTATCCGAATATACATACACCTCACTTTCTTGATGTTTTAGGTACTTATCTCTGTCTACTTTTCGCACCATGTAGTGTTTAAATAAGGATAAATTAAAGGCTTGATTACCAAGGAATTGGTAAGGCGTGTTAAAGGTTAAACTTGTTTCAATATGCCAATCACTGTAGGGCTTTACTGACTTGCTAGTGATATAACAAAGGCGCAGCCCCTCTGGGATTAATAACGCGGCAAAGCTGTGTTTTAGAAAGTAATAAAGTAAATCACGATTGGCGAGATTAGCGCGTTTATTACGCTCTTTTTGAGGTAAAACAGCGCGATCTTGGCTTGGTACCAAGGGGTGATTAAAAATCACTATGTCGGCAAAGTGTTGTGGAAGGCGCTTTACACTAGCAATATCCTTTATATCCACACTATGTTCAACTATTACCCCTGCATTTAACAAATCATCCAGTGCATTTCGCGTGTATTTGTCTCTTAGCACATTCTCACTATCGTAAGTCGTTGCGATAAGATTGTTTGGAGGAACATGTGCTAATAAGGCTCGCGAGAAACTTAAATCGCCATCGCCAATTGTTATAACACGGCAGTTTTTGGGTAAGTACATGAAGCACAAATGCAGCTGATTTTTCCAAAGTGTAGCAAAATCAACGGCTTGATTACATGGGAACTATAACGCTTTATCAATGGTAGTTCCCTTGATGATAGGCCTTGAAGACTAAAAAGTACCAAGTTGGAATATTAGCCTATGAAGAGTAGGTTATTTAGAGGGGAGTAATAGCTTTGGTGGGTGTTGATGATAAAAAATAGCCCAGCTAATTTCTTAGTGGGCTATTTTTAATTTTTGAAATGATTAAAGTGTGATCACAGTGCCATTCACTGGATTGACTACAAACTCAACAAGTTCAATTTCGCTGTCTTCAGGCATATCGCTTTCACTAGTATTGACACTGGCTTCAGATGCATCAGTTACCAACTGGTCAAGTACTACAGTAAATTGAGTAGGACCATTGGCATACCCCTTCACCCTTAATATGTAGTCCTCACCTGCCACTACAGTGCTGCCGATCTGCTCCGACGCGCCTAAATTACCTGAAGTAGCCAGTACGTTGCCGTCTTGATCTAGCATAGAGAAATCAAGATCCGGATAAGCGCCACCCACGTCAACATCTGCGGTTAAGGTCGCTACTGCACTTTTAGCACTACTCAAGGCGGTAAAGTTAACGTCAACATAATCTACCCCTTCCAGCACTTCGATATCAGTTGTGCCTATGGCCACTAAACCTTTATGTTCAGATATAGCATGGTAAGTTACTTCTCGCTCGGCGGCTGCAGAGCTATCATTTGACACTTGGCTACCATTGGCTGCTCGAGTTTGACCTTCTATTTTTGCGTACACTTTAGCTTTAAAGGTAAACATTTCGGCCAGAGGATTAGTAAAACTCAAGTAACGGGCGCTTGAATCCATGCCCGGTGCTAAAACCTCATCGTAAACAAATCTAGCTTTATTGCCACGTTGACCACTGCCATCATTATCGGCATTGTTTACTGTCACGTTAGGGCTGCTGATGGACACAATATCAAAATTGATTGGACCAAATAATTCCAATGAGCCGTTGTTGGTTAAGGTATTATCAAAGGCAAATTCGCCGATGTTAAAGGAGACATTGCTGATCTTAGCTTGCACTTGCTTAGTCACATTTTTGCTTTTGAGTTTAGTTTTGGCTGTACCAGATAAATTAGAAAAACCCACTTGACCAGAGGCATTGGTAGAAATAGCACGCACCACATATTGGTAGTCAAAGGCATCAATGCCTTGACCTGCACCACGTCCAAACCCTTGCCCTTTATCTAAGTAGCTAGGCTCAGTCACAAATTCCACATGGGTATAACCATTGGAACTGAGATCTCCTTCAACATATTCACGGCCAGGTACCCCAGCAAATAAACGTGCAGGGCTGCCGCCTTTGCGTTTTAGTACTTGGTAACCAATCACATCGTCTACTGCTTCCCAGCTCACATTAATACTGTTTTGATTAACAATATCGGCAACAATTTTTTGTGGCGTCGCAGGTGCATCTTGCGAGGCGGTAAAGTCACTCACCGCTGTCGAAATCATTTGCACGCCACCTATTGGTGCTTGGGCATTTTTGCCTAGTTCACGGGCCGCAAATACACGTTCAATCAGTGCATGGTGCTGACCCAAAGAATCGGCACCTATGGAGTTCGCCGGGTATAACATAGCGTCGGCAACCAATACCGCATCACGTGCCTTTACAAAGGTATCAGGTGCACTTACCCCTAAGACATACATAGAGCCGAGGAAAATGCGCTCCCAGGTTTCTTTGCCTAAACTGGCAAGCTGTGTTGCTTCCCCTGTCACTGGATCAGGACGGGTAAAAGAGTTGGCCGGATACATAGTGACCATTAATTCCCGTAGATCCCACATTGCCCCCGCATAGATCTCACCGTCTCTGTGTTCCTCAAAGGCATTATCTCTTGTGCCTAATTGTGAATAGCGCAGTTGACTTTGACCACTGCGAATATATTCATAAGAATCAGGATCGATATTGGCTTCACGCAATACTTGTCTTAACTTACAGGCATTCACTGGGTAAGTTCCCAGATCCGGTGTTTCACCTATGGTGTAAGCCCATAAATCGGCTTGACCTTCGTTAAGGGCACCACCTTCAGGGCTACCTTCAAAGCCAGCAATTGGGGTAATAGTGGCGTGGGTGCCTTCATGTATAGGCACAGAAAAATCTACCGCCAAATCGTTGAACAGATAGCCATGACCATAAAACGTCGGGTTAACCACCACTTCCTGGCCATTGACATCTTGTGAAAGAGGAATTGCAAAAGCGTTATCTAAGTCGAGTAGTTTGTTTAAAAATTCAGGATCGCTGGTATCTGTAGGCGCATCTAACACATTCGGAATATGCACTATTCCTACTAATGGAGTGGACTCGTTAGGGTATTGATCAGGGAAGCTACCATCACCAAAACCTCGGGCATGTACTGCATCTCCGTCTTTGTGCATGTGATCAAGGTATTCCATTAAGGTCGTAATATAAATAAACTGACTAATACCATCAAAATGTTCTGCTGGCTCGGCGGTGTGATCTTTCTCATCTGGTCGACCATAAATAGGTGCGAAGTCTTCATCAAAATAATAAGTACCTAACCCAGCTTGAGCGAATGGTAGTTTAGTAGGTAAGGCATTTTGGATATGGGCATGTTGACCCGTTAGTATTCCTTCAACACCTGTGACGCGGTTTGTGTCATCAAATTTTCTTAATTTTATCCGCAATAAACCCTCTGGTGTGCCAGTTACGCCGCCATCTGTATCCACAATTTCGCAGTTGTTTTGTAGTTCTGGGGTAATAGGTGGGAAAGTAGGGAAATAGTCAGCGTATTGATCTGTTGGCTCAGATTCTTCTGCGGTGCGCACCTGATCTTCACGATAAAGTACTTCGCCAGTTTGTGCATCAACCATATACTTAAACACACCAAAGGGATTGGTTGAATAATAATAAAACTGCCAAACTAAGCTATGGCCATCAGCGTTTTGTACAAAACGTAATTCTGGCATAGGGGTGGTAAATACGCCCAATTCAGCGGCAATGGTTGCATATGCCGGTGTCAAAACTGCTAAAGCTGACGCTGGGATGTTTTTTTGAAATTGTACTAAGTCTTGGGTGGCGGAAAAAACGGCGTCATCAGCTGATATACCTGCATAACTAGACTCAGTAAAAGTCTTCTGATAAGGCCCCATCACGCCGCGCACGCGGTTGTCGGCATCAATAATCACGCCCAAACCATTACCATCGACTTTAATGCCATTGATAATCTGATCGAAACGCACAAGTTGTCCACCAAGGGCGGCTTTGGAACGATTTGGATTGTATTGCAATTGATCATTGCTTAGTCCGGCAAAAATATCTTGATGATCGGCGATAAAATTACGGGCGATATTTTCATCCGAATCACCCGATACCTGAACGGCCATACCAATCATGGCATCTATGGTACCTGTCATTTCATTCACTGAAATCTGTGCATTGGGATGAGAGGCTTTAAACTGGCTTATGGCTTGAGTTTGTTCGGCATTTAACGCTTTTAGATTGCTTAAAGCAGCACTTTGCAATTGATTAAGAGTTGGCACAGCGGCAACATCAAAGTTTAATATTTTGTCGGCCAAGGCAGTAGCAGCAGTTGTTTGGCTACTGGCTGCTTGAATTTGGTTAGGTAGAACCAACAAAGGTGAAGCAAGTGCGAGTGCAATGGCACTGGATATCAAAGTACTTTTCATTTTAATGACCTTTTATTATTCGCATCCAAGAACTAAAAATGAGACAGCAATATCAATTGTCTTTCGGTTCAAGAACACATATTGGTAAGAAAATTATTTGTTCAATTAGGGGCCCATTGCTTAAGTAAAATATAATTAGGCTTTCCTATTGAGTGACATCAGTGTTGCAAGTTAAGGGCAGTAGGAAAATAGGGGCTTACCCCTAGAAACATAAAGAGGGGCAGAGCCACTTTCACTAAACTAAGTTGTTGAGGAGGTTTCATTTTTTTGGAATTTTTTTAAGGTTAGGATATTAAGAATGTCAGCCACAGGTGCTGCTGAGCAAGTTATTCAAAGAGGAAATAATCGCCAAATAGGGGGGAATTAAGGTTCGTTGAAAGCATAGGCAGATCGCGCCCATGCAGAATGAGGTCGTTACATGAGAGTGACATGGACGGCCTTAGTATCAATGTTTGAGGTAGCGGGTTTTATTACAATAGGTGTTTAGATAAGTCTTTGGTAACAACCAATTCATCCCTTTCCAATCACCTTTAAAAATGAAGCGCTTAGTCACAGGCACTTACCTTTGTTTTTGATGTAGACTGTTTATAAGCCAAGCATTATTCAGAAAGGATATTGAAATTATGCCTTATACCCATGTCAATACTGATTTGCTTTTTTCACTAAAGGTATGCGTTTTAGCGGCTTTGGTGCTTTTGTTGTTATTCTCGGGTTGTGGTGGCTCCATTGATTCTGATGCCACAGAGTCTAACAATGTGGGTGTTGTTCAGCCCCCCGATTCATCTCCAGAAAATCCCACTCCTGAACCAACAGATGTGAAACCTTTTCCTTCTGGTATTTATGAAAGTGCTGCGGCCATTCGCTTGCCTGAAACCGATATTGTGGCAAGTACCCCGCGTTCTGCTGGGCAAGTCGGGGTGTTAGTGAAAGTTGATTGGAATTTATGCGGTGAAGACTTGGCGTGTCTTTTTAATACTATTCAACTTAATCTAGACAGTGCTGCATCGTTGGGGTTGCTGGTGGGATTAGCTGTATCTGATGGCAACAACCTTCCTCAATCAATTAAAGATGGGTGTACGCTTTTTGAGTTCGAGTTTCGAGGTGCGCCGGCCTCAATGTGTTTACCTTGGGATCAGCAGTACCTTGAAGCAAAAGTCGCCTTGATTACTGAATTGGGGCAACGTTTTGATCAGCATCCGGCTTTGGCCTACGTGTATTTTACAGGCGCGTGTTCCACTAATGGTTTGGAAGGACATTGTCGTATCGACCAACAAACATTTACCTCTGTTGGGTATACACCAGACACCTTAAGTGCCGCCTATCTTTCCATTATGAATGCTTATGTGGAACATTTTGCTGCTACTCCAATTGTGTTTGAAGCACATGCCATATTTGACCAAACCCACTTATGGGAGGCAGTGTGGGCAGAAGTGGCATCGTATGACAAAGTCGGAGTTGCGGCATGGTGGTGTGCCGAACGCTTATCATTAAACGGCCGAGAAACCGCAACCATTTGGCCACTTATTCAAACCATTGCCTCTGAAACTTTTGCCATTTGCCAGACAGTGGCAAGTTTTAGCGGCGAACCTTTCCGTTTTTCTGACAGCACCCTAAATCTCGATTACGGCGAGCAAACAGATTGGCATGAAAGTGACGCTCAGGCAGCGTTTCAGGATACCTTCGATTGGTTGCAAGGCGTCACTGTTCATGCCGGTCAAGCACAGCCCATTGTGGCTTTTACAACTGTGGAAATGTGGAGTCAGGACTTAAAAAACCAAGCGTTTGCTTCACATTTAGCCAATTTTTAACAAGTGGGTAGTTAACTTGAATATGGCAAGGTACTGAGTGTTAAACAACAAAGTAATCAACTTACCACAATATTTTAAGTAAAACTGATGAGGCTTCAGTTGCTTTAATTATCACCAAACCATGTGTGTTGAAGCCTTGCATAAACACCATTTTCTTTAAGGGTTACCATTGCTTGGCGAATTTTTCTGAGACTTTCAGGGTTGATGTTTTTGTTTGCGACTATGCCTAATTCGGTTTGTCTGGTTATAAACACTTGTTTAAATTTGTCTGGACTGAACCCAAGCATTTTAGCAGCGACAAAAAATCCAACGTCATTGTTATAATTTAAATCTACTCGGCTTAAATTAAGCATCTTGATGCACTGTTCTTGATGTTCGACTATAAAAGCGCCTTCAGTATGGTCGGGAAAAATATTCAAGGTTGTTACGGATACATCACCCCGAGGCAAGGCGATTGAGTAGTTATAGACATCTTCTAGGGAATTAATAGTGATATCTTTTCTATCATTAAGGGCAAACACTCCTTCATTAACTAAATAAGTGGTGTCCACCCAGGTATACAATTTTTCTCTTTCAGGGGTTTTTGCCATGGTAAATAACACACTATTGGGTTGCTCAGCCACTATGCGTTTTGCTCTTACCCAAGGAACGGCTATATATTCCACCTGAATTTCTGTGAGCTTGACAATTTCCTTAAACAATTCAACAGCAAACCCAGTGTGGCCATTTTTTTCATCTAAAATTTGAAAAGGAGGGTATTCAGCTATGTATACATTTAATGTTGCACTATTTGCGGGGGCACTATTGGCAAAAAAAGTAAAAAAGCAGATAAAATATAAAATGGTACGAGTCAAAACGTTGTGTTTCACCTTTAAAAACGATTCAAAAAACTGAATGATTGGTCACTTTATATTTCCAAAATTAATGGCAGTGAACAACTAACCGACAATTCTACCTGAGTTAACCTTATTAGCAATTAACAAGACACCCTACGCAATAAACGATTAAAGCAAACGGGTGTCATTTCAACTAATATTCGCAACGCTATTATTGACTCAACTGTGTTTTTGGCATTATTGCGTTGGCGCTTCTGCAGGACTTAATGTCAATTGACTAAAGGTGACTTGAGTGTAATCGCCATTTTTCTTGTCAGTTTTCCAATCCCCTGTACCTAAACAACCCGCGTACCAAGTTGTACCAGACTCTTCTTTGGTACTGCACTGATTATAGGCTCCGGCTTTAAAATAATGGGAGTCGGCGGTATAACCAAGGCGGTGATCATGTTTATCAACGTTGCCATAGGCATCTACATTAGTTGCTAGATTAATTGAATACTTCACATCGTCTTTACCTTCAGCACTGAAAGTAAGGTACATAGTATTTTTGTGCACATTAATGGTGTAACTAAATTCTTCACCTAAGGCTATGCCGCTATCACCTGGCTCTGCGGCGTTATCCCAGGTATTTCCCCATACCGGATGGGTAATGTCAGTACGATTAGGATCATCTTTGGGCAAGTTACGTTCATAATTCCAAAATACAGAGCCTTTTTCATGATTTGGCCATTTTTTGTAATATATTTTGATGGGCTCATTTCCCCAGCCAAATCCAAGATTCTTGGCTATCAACTCTTTATCTTTAGTTGCATGAATTTGCCCGACTACTACTGAATAGGCGGCAGGGGTATCAGGTTGTTTGGCTCGAAGTGCAACATGATCCACTTTTAAGGTTGCCTGCATTTTGCCTCCAATCGCACCATACCTTATAGACAGTGGGTGGGCGGCTAAAGCAAAGTTGTTTCCTGCATAATTGGTTTTAATTTTTTTGTTGGCGCCCCGGATCATTTGACGTAATTCACTGCGCGTGTTCGATGAGTTAGCTGTGGTAATGGCTTTGTTAGGTGCCACAAATACCATACCGCCGTTTTCATCTAGATAGAAAAAATCAGGATGAGCATAGTTTTGAATATCTTCTACGCTCACCTCGTCAATTTTACCGTCATTATCTAAATCTAGTGGTACTGTGATCTTCCAATGAGATAAATCAAATTGAGTGGCAGGCATCATCTCTTTGTTTATGGAAGTCGTGCGAGTGCCAATTGTCGAGCAAGCAACTAAAAGTGAAAGTGATAAAGGGTAAATGGCACGGGATAAAATAAACGGTTTGCGACTTACTTGGTTCATTATTTTGCTATCTCTACATATACAGAATGGAAATTTTAGTAATGGAGATTGTAGTAAATTTTCAGTCTAATTAGTAATGCTAATCACTTATAGAGCATGCAGAATTGTGGTGCATAACAATAGTGCGTTTAAAAATACATTGCTGTTAACAGCAAACACAAGAGAACGGTACATTTTTATAAAAAAGTGGTGGGGGTATTTGAAACTAGGACTGAATTTTAGAAGAAGGACACACCAGACACGCTAATTATTGATGCAAATCAATTGGCGATTTCTTAGTGTGTCATTATTGGCACTCAATGGGGTAAGTTCGATAGGCGCATAAGCAACTCTAGGTTTGTTATGCTAATTTCAATCTTATAGGTTTTTGGTAAGTAGTGAAGGTGATAGCAATGAAAGAAGATTCAAGAAATATTGCCGAGTCAGATTTTCCTTTTGCTAAGGGCAGGGCTGAACAACTAAGGTTTCTAGTGAATTATGCGGTATTGGCTCCTTCAAACCATAACAGTCAACCTTGGAAATTTTGCATTCACCATGACCAAATGGATGTATTGATCGATAAAACGAGAATGTTGAGTTTTATTGATCCCCACCTTAGACAGATGAAAATTAGTTGCGGCGCTGCCATAGGTAATGTGGAAGTGGCGGCAAAATATTTTGGATTTGAGCCATTAGTGACACTTTTTAGTCATAGTGCAGACTCAGATGTAGTCGCCACTATTGCCTTAGGTCAGAAAGTGCCTGAAGATCCTCATAATAGCAGTTTGTTCAAGGCTATTTTACGCCGTCAAACCAATCGTCGATTTTTTGCAGATAAAACTGTTGCTAGGCCATTGCTGGAAAAATGTAAAAGCTTAGCTGCCGAATGTGCGGTAGATTTTACTTTTTTAACCACAGATGAAGAAAAAGAAAGGGTGGCAAATTTAAGCGAAATAGCCATTCGTTACCAACATAACCAACCTTGGTTTCGACGAGAATTTTCCTCCCGTTTAAGACGTCATACGTCAGACAAAACAGGGATGTCTAGCTTTGGATTTGCTCCCTTAAATTTACCAACACCTCTAGCTAGATTTATCATGGACTTATTTAACAGCGGTAAGAGTTCAGCCAAGTTTAATCGTCGGAAAATTCTTCAGGGTAGTCCAGCCATTGGTATTTTTACTACAAAAGTGGATGAACAACAAGCATGGTTGAATACAGGCAGAGCACTGTCTTTTGTGCTTTTAGAGTTATGTACTGAGGGGGTCAGTGCATCATTTTTGCATCAAGCTATTGAGGTTGATCATTTAAGGCCGCAGCTTGCAAAAATCATCAGCAGTCGAGGAGTTTCACAAGTGATGTTGCGAATTGGTCAAGCACCTAAAGTGAAGTACTCCAAGCGACGAAAGGTGGAAGACGTTTTTGTGTAAAGACGCCTAAAATCGAACTATTGAACGGCTTATTTAAAATTCTCAGGATGCTTGTTTTTTGTGCTTTTTGGTGGCATTGCCCGTTGCAGAGGCATCCATATGCCAGCCACTTTGAATAGGCGGATAAGTCCACCGTGCCCTCAATACGAATTTTGGTGATGTTTAGGCAATCTTTTTGGTCAATAAATCAGGGGTTAATGGCTGTGTATCTTCTAAGGTAGCTAAGTGTTGAGACTGCGGTAGTGTGGCCAAATAGGTTAGCATGCGTTGTTGTATTGTTTGAAAGTGCAAGGCCTTGGGTTTTTTCCAATCTCCTGGGATCACATAGTCATTCTGCAAAAATTGAACAAAGGCCGTTAACAAGTGTTGGTTTGTTGAAAAATCAGTTAGCGCATTGATTTGCTGTGAGAGTTCTGACGTTGAAGACGCCCTCAGTACCATAGAGTCGATGTTGTAAAAGGCTTCGCCTAAGGTAATCACTTTAGTGCCCAACAGTAGTGACTCTAAACCTACGGTGGAGTTAATGGTAATAACCGCCTCAGCATGGCTAATGATCTCGCTTAATTCACTTTGTTGATCAAAACATAGACGGGGATGTTTAGCCGCTAGTTTATATAATGATGAATACTTGGTTTTAGCGCTAGGGTGTTCTCGAAACACTATATGCAGGTCATCTCTTTGGCTTAATACTAAGGCTTCAACTAATACAGAAAACAACTGATCCATGGATTTTATCCAAGCTGAATTGTCTAATATTTGCGAATCACGGTCTTTCTGAAAAGGTACTAATAGGTATTTTGGGGGGCGCTTAAAACTGATCTTGGGTTTTTTAGTTTTTTTGTATTTACGGCCTTTTATTTTAAATTTTGACTCTAAATCCTGAGATAGTTGGCTGTCATAAAAATGGGCTTGTCGCGGCACACTGTTTAAGGCATTGATGCCGTTAAAATCCATGGTGGTTGATTTAGGCAAGACTCCGTTTTCAAAATAGCAGACGGGAATAGCAAAGTGTTGGTTGACCGCATGAAAGACATTGTCTTGCCATTTGTGGCCGTTCCAAATGGCAACAAGCTTAGGTTTGTTTGCTTGCAGATAATCAAACAGACGGGAATACAAAAGTCTAATTTGTGCCACTAAAATGGGCCGTGACAGTACTTTTATACTCTGCCAAACATCCGCCTTTGCATTGTACAACTCTAATTCGGCCTTGTGTACTATGCCTTGTAAAACATGCTCTGAGAGGACGATTGAAGGGGCATTAGGTAAACCGTGATAGGACTGTACATGGCAACTTAAGGCACTAAGTGACTGTTCTTTGAGTAAATTAAAATAGCGTTTCTTTTTTTTAGTACGATATAAAAATAACACATCAGAATGAGTCACTTGTTTCCCTGTGGCTTGGCTTGTTGTTTTCATCGTTAACCTTTCAATCCAGTTGGCTTATGAATTGGGTGTCTAAGACATCCATCATATTGATGTTGCATGCCTTATGGTGACTAGATCGTTTTACCAAATTATGACAACTGCATTAATTTAACGTTTAACAGCAAAGTGTGTGGTTTTTAGGTTTTGCCCAAAGTGTCGTATCCACGACCAAACGCTGCCTTGGGTATAACGGCCTTTTTCTTGATGTTGAATGCGGTACACACCTTTAATGGGCAGACCTTCGCCTTGTGTGCCTAGAAACCAGCGATAAACGCGATCTTCTAGTGCTTTACACCAGCGACGAGCGGGTTTCTGGTAGATCTCAGACTGTTTGCAATAACCTAAGGCTCTTGCAACATCACCCTTCACAATTTGCAACGGGCCTGTTGCTCGAGTGATGGGCGTGGCCACAAAATCCTCTGGATTTATATCCACTAGGGTGGTGTTCTTTACATCAAAATTTAGCTGATGGTGCTGTGCGGGGAGTGGGGCACTGCGGTTTTCAATTAAAGGAAAAACTAAAGGTGACTGTGTATGCGGTAAACACTGCGCCAGTGAACTGAAACAACTGTGGTGAAAAATAGAATCACAATCCGTAAACCAAATCCAATCAGCCTGAGTCTTTAAGGCCGCATGATTGCGCCCAATGGCACGGCGAAACAAATATTCTTTGGGAAAATTTTGCCAATTCCAGCGGATATGCGCTTTTTTTATTTGCCCAAAATAGCGCAGAATTTGCAGGGTTTTGAGATCACTTTCACAGTAATACACTGTCATAGTGATCATCATGTCTGCGGGAGCATGTAAAACAATAGATGATAATTGATAACGCAACAGGTGAGCGTATTGCCAACAATGGCTCACAATTTCTATTGTGAGTTGCTGATCATTTTTGGGCGACTTTGCTGGTGGTTGTTTGAGTCCTTTGTAAAAAAGTGTGGCGGGCAACAAACCACCGGCAAACTGTTTGATAATAGCGCCCTTTACCCCATCAATTTTAGAATAATAGTTTGGGTGACCGCGGTAATTGTTTTGCAACATCTGAACTTATGCCTAACTCAAAATCCTAAAAGCACTAAGTGTATAGTCTGTTTATGGCACTTTTATGTTATTTGCGGCCCCCACTTCAGGGATAAAAGCAGACACATCAGCCTAGTGTTGCAATATTTCTGTCATGTTAGGTGGTTTACACTGTCGAGATTTTTCGTCAGGAGATGTACTTTGCAACACAAAAAAGTCAAAGCGCCACCATTTGAATGGTCTTTTTTATTACCTTCATATTGGCTGGTATGGTTGAGTATAGTTCTGCTATATAGCATTTCTTGGTTACCCTACAAAGTACAGCGAGGCTTAAGCAAAGGCATGGGGAAATTACTGCAGATCTTTGCTCGCCGGCGCTATCAAATTGCTAAACGCAATCTCGAATTGTGTTTTCCAAATCTAACTCAAGAACAACGGGATAGATTGTTACGGGCCAATTTAGAACATGCTGGTATGGCTATTTTTGAAACTAGCATGGGTTGGTGGTGGCCAAATTGGCGGGTGGCTCAACAAGCCGAATTTGAAAATTATCAGCTGATAGAAGAGATCTTGGCCAAAGGGAAGGGGGTCTTGGCTTTTGCGATCCATAATATGAATCTGGAATTTGCGTGTCGCGTGGTGGGTCTTAAAAATCCATCTGTGGTGTTTTACCGTAAACACAAAAATAAATTAATGGAATACATGCAATACCACGGCCGCACACGTTCGAATAAATACATGATCCCCAGAAAAGATGTATTGGGTTTGCTTAGTGCCCTGAATGATGGCGAAGTGTGTTTTTACTTACCAGACCAAGATTACGGCCGTACTAAGTGTGAATATGCGCCGCTGTTTGCAGTGCCGCAAGTGGCCACAACTACAGGCTCGTTATTGTTTGCCGGCCAAGCAAATTGTGAATCGGTGTTTATGGTTTCTGTGCGTACAACCACAGGTTATAAAATTAAGGTGTTGCCAGGTTTAGAGAATTTCCCCAGTGGTGATGATAATTATGATGTCACACGCGTGAATCAGATGATTGAAAAAATGATCATGCTAGCGCCAGAGCAATATTTATGGATGCATAAACGTTTTAAAACTCGCCCAGATCCTAATGAACCTTCTTTATACCGTTAATCTACTCATGCTGAAGTTAGCGATTAAGTGAAACTCACTCAGTGACACATAAATTACACATGGATGTTTTAGACTGCGAAGCATCAAAATTCTGCCAGTTATCAGGACGCTACATGCAACTACGCTGCACTGACTGTTGTTCAAGGGGCTAGATCGAGTATGTTTAAATGGATAAAAGCCCAAATGGCCTTTAAACGTGCAACTCAAGCTAATGCCAGATCTAACAAATTAATTCGCTATTTAGTCTCAGCGCAGAATTGGTCCATCAACCATGACGGTGAATGTTTAATGGCCAATTTGCCTAAGCCAATTGGCGAGTTAACCATTAGCCACAGTGGCGTTCATCAGGGTATTTTTCACTTTGGTGGCATTGCCGATGCATTGTCTCACGGCAAGGTACGTTGGCCAAATGTTGGTATCGGTTGTGGTCTAACCTGGTTTCATGTGCTTAAAAATGATAAACGCCTCAAACTTGTACCTGCCTTAGATAAACAATTAGATTTTTGGCATTCCTCCTGCCAAAGCACCTTAGATACTTTAATTGCTCATGGTGCTACAGCAACCAAAACTCACTGTATTCCTTTGGGGGTGGACACTGAGGTTTTTACTGTGGCTACCCCTCAGAAAAAGTTGAAATTCAGGCAACAACTGGGTATCGACGAAGATGCGGTTGTTATTGGTTCTTTTCAAAAAGATGGCCGAGGTTGGAATAATGGCCAACAGGCAAAAATGGAAAAAGGCCCAGATGTACTCTGTGACGTACTTGAAACCTTAGCTAAGTCACATAAATTATTTGTGTTACTCAGTGGACCGGCGCGTGGTTATGTTAAAAATCGATTGCGAGGCGCCGGCATCGCGTTTTATCACACGGGTTATCTGCCCCATGCCAATGACGTAGCACCGTATTTTCAAGCACTGGATATTTATCTTATTCCGTCACGCATAGAGGGTGGGCCAAAAGCCTGTTTAGAAGCGCCAGCTTGTGGCATACCTTTGGTGAGTACCAGTGTGGGTATGGTGCCAGACATCATCAAACATGGACGGGACGCCTTAGTGGCCAAAGTAGGTGATACAGATAGTTTAATTGCGTATTGCGAGGCTATCATTCAAGACCCCAATCTAGCGGCAACCCTGGCTCAAAATGGCAGAGTTATTGCAGAAAAGCACAGTTGGAAAAACATTGCGCAGCGCTATTATGATGAGCTCTATCAACCTATGCTCGAAAGGAAAAACAGCTCACTCTAGACAGTCAACCAAGCATAAATACTGTAGCTGAATATAAATGTGTTTAGTGCGCTGGTTTCACTGCAAGCCGGTTAGCCGAAAGACTCAATTAAGCATACTAAGCTGTATTGCACTTTTGGCCTTTAAAGCAATGTCTACAAAGGTATCTACCCTGGCGTTATTGCTGGTTTGTTTATACTGAATTTGTAGTGGAATTTGTGTACTGACATTGTCTAACGCCACAAAGTGGCAGCCTTCACTATACAACTTACTGACGCAATAAGGAGCAATAGCAACACCTAAACCCGCCGCGACTTCAGTGACTAATGTCTGCATGTGTTTTGGTTGGCTGATGATGTTGGGGGAAAATCCTGCTTGCTTGCAAAGTATTATGGTTTCGTCAAAAAGCCCTAGCGCCTCGTTACGATTAAAAATAATAAAGGGTTCTTTTTTAAGTTGCGCTAAATTGATGCTTTGTTTATCTGCAAATTTATGACTTTGGTTTACGATGGCGACGAGTTTATCAATATAAATATCGTGGCTAATAAATTCATCGGCAATTGCGTTAGGCAGCTGCCTTGAAAACCCTATATCAATTTTGTCATTTTTAAGTGCTTCAATTTGTTCGGTCACCGTCATTTCAAATAAGCTCACATGTACTTGGGGAAACTGTGATTTATAAGTGCGTACTAAAGACGCCATAAAAGATAAACATGCTGCACTCAAGTGGGCAATATTAAGCCTACCCACTTTGCCATCATGGGCTCGTCTTGCCTGTGTTTTTGCTTGCTCTGTAAGGGCTAAAATGGCGCTGGCATCTTTTAAAAGTTGTTCACCTGCTTGGGTAATAGCCACATCTCGTGAGTTACGATTAAATAAAACGACTCCAAGTTCGAGCTCTAATGCAGAAATATGACGGCTTATAGCGGGTTGAACCGTATGTAACTCCCGAGCCGCTTCAGAAAAACTTTTATGTTTAGCCACGGTAATAAAGCTTTTTAATACTTTTATATCCACGTTTTCACTCTTAAAATAATAGATGCATACACAATGTGTATAGATTCGGTAATATTTTATCATTTTTGTTATTTATAAATAAGTCTTATGCTCGGCTCATGATTTATTCACTTGATATAAAAGATGTCTAACCCAGAACAGAGCCAGTCGTTAAGTCGATTTATTTTATTACTGATGACAACGGCTATTGCCGCCACTGCTGCCAACCTTTATTACAATCAGCCTATATTGCCGCTTATTGCTGACGAGTTTCATTTAAGTGACGCGGAATTAGGCAGTATTCCGGCACTCACGCAGTTAGGTTATGCCTTTGCACTGTTATTTATTTCGCCTTTGGGGGATTCGGTTGCGCGGCGGCGGGTGATCGGTATTTTATCGTGTCTGTTAGTTGTTTCTTGTGGGGTTGCAGTGATAGCGCCTAACTTGCCGATATTGCTGGTGGCCGTGTTTTTAATAGGTGTGAGCGCCAATATTACCCAACAATTAATTCCCTTTGCCGCTTCACTGGTGTCGGCTAAAAACAAAGGGGCAACCCTTGGTACTTTAATGATGGGGTTAACTATTGGGATCTTACTTTCCAGAACCCTAAGTGGATTTGTGGGTGAGCAGTTTGGTTGGCGCAGCGTCTTTATAATGTCAGCGCTGTTGGCCGCAGTATTTGGCGTTTTGCTGGGTGTGTTTTTACCCACAAACAATCCAGACACTCGCTTACGTTACTGGCCACTTATAAAAAGTACTTTAGCTCTATTTGCTCAACATAAATCCTTGCAGCAGTTCACCCTTGCAGGAGCATGTTGGTTTGCCTCTTTTAATGTACTTTGGGCAACATTGGCAATTTATGTCAGTGAGGCACCTTTTGAATACAACGCTCAGCAGGCAGGACTATTTGGTGTGATTGCATTAGCTGGGGTAATAGGTGCTAAAGTGTCTGGAAGGTGGGTTAATCATTTGGGCTCCAAAACCTTAGTAATGATTGCTCTTGGGCTCGCTGCTGCTGGTTTTGCAATAACAGGGTGGTTTGCGGGCAACCTAGTATCATTAATTGTAGGCATTATTTTAATCGACTTTGCCATCTTCAGTGCCCAAGTGGCAAATCAGGTGCGTGTATTCAGTATTGATCCCAAAGCACAAAGTCGCATAAATGGCATTTATATGTTGGGTTATTATCTGGGTGGGGCGCTGGGCTCTATTGTGGGCGTCAAAGCCTTTTCATTGTACCAATGGCCTGGTGTGGTGGCGGTTAGCATTCTATTTATTTTGCTCAGTGGAATGTTTAATTGGCCCACAAAAAAATAAACACTTTGTTTCGCTGCACTTATTGAACTTAGCTTGTGTACTAACAATCGAAAAATTCACAAATATTAAAGAGAGAACTATGACAAATTCAATAAAACTAACAACAGGTAGTCAATTTCCTACTGTAGAAGCGACGCTACTCGATGGCACTAGTGTCAATCTGGGAAAGGCACACAGTGGTGCAGATTGGCAGATGTTAGTTGTATACAGAGGCAAACATTGTCCACTGTGTGTACGATATCTGAATCTACTCGAAGCACATCAACAATCCTTAAAAGACATTGGTGTCAGTGTCTCTGCCGTTTCCGCTGATTCAAAAGCACAACTTGCTGAAAATATGGAAAAATTAACTATCACTTATCCAATTGCTTACGGCTTAACAGAACAGCAAATGAAGCAGCTAGGACTTTATATCTCGTTGCCTCGCTCTGAAAACGAAACCGATCATAACTTTGCAGAGCCTGGGTTATTTGTGATTAATGAACAGGGGGTATTGCAAGCTGTTAACATCTCTAATACACCGTTTTTGCGCCCAGAATTAGATGTGGTCGTAAGAGGTTTAAGCTTCGTTCGCAGCCAAGATGATTATCCCATTCGCGGTACCCTAGCTTATTAATTTTTAACACATAAGACAGCGATCATACTCTAAAAAGTGGATTGAGCGTTGTTGTGCTTTTAGTGGCTATTCATTTTTAAGAATTGCTGACTGGTTTGCCATCCAAGGTTTTGTAATTGTTTGGCTTGTTCTAGTGGTAAACCCGCGGTGTAGCTCAGGCCTGCGGGTGATTTGCCTTGCAGGGTTGCGTAAAAAACACAGGCAGCTAGGTACGAGCCGGCTAAGCTGGGGTGTTTTTCGAGTGTTTGATAGACTACTTGGCCGTGTTCATCGATGCCTTGTACATCTTTGCTATACAGCTCAATAGTCGGAAACTTTTCCTGACTGGCAGCAAAGGCTAGTCCAACCGGCACCACTAACATATTCAATTTATTGGCTTGTGCCACATAGGCATCACGCAATTGTTGCACCATGGCTTTATTACCTTTATAGGCCCAGGTCATAAAAAATACCGGTGTGCCATGATAGGCGCGAATTAACTTCGCAAGCTGGCCACTGGCCTGTTGAAACTCTGTAGCACTGCTGTTGTTTTTTATGGGGCCATTGCTGTATTCCTGCATTACCACCACATCCCATGACTGAGAGTTAGGTCGCGTCAGTAATTCGCTAAAGCCGGCTAGATGTTCTGCGAGGCGCCCCCCTGAAATGGTTTTCTGGCGGGTGCTAAACTCACTGTTATTCCACAAGCCAGATGATCTAACAAGATTACTGTAAAGCGTTGCGATGCCATTGTTGTAATAACTATAGCTATTACCAATAAACAACACCTTAGAAGGGGCGTCGATATCGACTACTGTTGGCGATAAATTATTTGGGGTTGCCATGCTTTCACAAGAAAATATCAGGACAGCGAACACCCCCCATAAACACTTTAGTCTGAACATATTTTTATCTCTGTTTGATTTTATTCATTGGTGTTTTGACAGCTCGATGAAACAGTGAGTTTTGCCGGATAAGCGGGTAACTTGTGACTATTGGATAAATTAGCCCGAGCAGGATTACTTTGCCATGCATAGCTGACGTGAGTGATCTTATTGGCATTTTCGACCTTTAGTAACACATAATTTTGCTGCAAGTCACCCTCTACCCAGTGATAGTTAAGGTTGTCATTACTGATGGCAAAACCCTGCACTTTATGGTCTGGGCCGCTTATTGCCAATGGTAAAAATACGGATGGTGAAAGTGCACTGTGTACTTTTATCGCATTATCACTCACACGCTCTGCGCAAGTTAATAAGGGGCCCTGATAGACCACATTGGCTTGGTTATAGTGTGTTTTTAATGCCGCATTGGCCAAGCGTTTGCCCACCGAGGCTTTATCTTTAGGATGAATGTCATTCCATTCCCCTAAGTCAATCGCCGACACCATGGCGGTATTGGGCAGAGCGAGGCCGCTGGTTTGTGCGGCGCGAATATCAGCCCAACCAGCGATGCTAGGGTCATCTTGTGCATCTAAAAAATTGGCGAGCTGCACATATAAAAAAGGCAGTTTGGGTTGCGCAAAAAGGGTTCGCCATTGGGTGATCATAGCCGGAAATAAGAGTTGGTAAACAGCTGGGTCTTTAGCATTACTTTCACCCTGATACCAAATCACGCCCTTTAACTGCGTTCGAGCTAATGGTGCTAACATGGCATTGTAAAATACTGAAGGTTGTTCATTGGTTTTGAACTGAGGTTTTGGCAGTGGTCTGGACATGCGGTAACCTACTTGGTATCGCCACAATCCACTGAGTGGGATGTGCGAATCGTCAAAGCGCACTTGATAGGGTTTAGCAGGCACAAAACCGGATTTTTTGGCATTATGAGACACAATGCGTACGCTGATTTGGTTGAGTCCTGGTTTCAGCACGCCGCTGTTTAGTGCATACACACGTTGTGGATATTGATAGGGCGTACTGCCAACTAATTGGCCATTAATGTACACTTCATCTTGATCCACAATACGCCCAAGTTCGAGACTCGCAGACTGAGTTGTTTGCTCAGCAGACACATTAAATGAGCGCCTAAACCACATGCTGCCACTAAAGGTCTCTTGCCCTTGGTTAGTCCAATAACCGGGCATTGAAAGTTGTGGCCATTGGTCGTCTTTTAGCTGTGCAGAAGACCAGCCATTGCGTAAGCCAAGATCATTAGCTGCCAACTCTTGCTGCCATTGTTGCTGTTGGTCTTTATCACTCGCCACTAGCTGCTTTATATTACTTGCTACTTTATTTCGCTGTATTAGTGCTAGTTCTCTGGGGTAGGCCGCTAGCGCTTGCTCACTTAACCAAGCTTGTATACGTGCACCGGCATAAGCGTTGTTAATGATGCCTATAGGTACGCCAGTTTTCTCTTGAAGGTGTTTGGCAAAGAAGTAGCCCACCGCAGAAAACTCTCTTAACGCTTCCCCTTGGGCAATGAGCCATTGCCCTTTAGCGACTCTAGTTAAAGGCTCTTGGTAGGCGGCATGACGCGCCACTCTGAACTGGCGGATTTGCGGCAAGTTAGCAGATGCGATTTCTGACTGGTAGTCACTGCCCAGTGTCCCGAGAGTGTACTCCATATTAGATTGCCCAGAGGCCAGCCACAGATCACCAAACAATATATTGTCTAAAACAATCATTTGGCTTTGGGTTTGCAAGCTTAATGTGTGCGGGCCGCCAGCGGCGGTTACTGGCAAAGTAAACTCGAAAGCACCTTGCTGCACCTCAAGGGATTGCAACTGAACTCCGTCCATGGAGATCTTGATACGCTCATGACTGTCAGCATATCCCTGCACAGTATTAACTGTATCCCTCTGCAACAGCATATTACTGTCAAATTGCGGGGCTAAGGTGAGCTTCGCATCGGCGGAAAATACCGCCAATACCAAACTCAGCTTTACAGCCAGTATGACACTGGCTGCTTTTTTACATTTGCTATTTAACAATGACTTCATAAAGTGCAATGGGGCAATCTTTGTGAGTTTTAAGCAGTTTAATTTGCAGCTGGTCACTGCTAATAGCTGTGGGTAAAACACAATGTACTACCCCTTGATAGTTATCAGTTTTCTCAAATAGGACTGTTCCTTGCGCATCTAGAATTTGAACATGTTCAACACAAAAGGGCACACGATCTTCTGGATGTCCATATAGCGTTGATTCGAGGGCATGATCAAAATCAGCATCCAAGTGCAAAATAATCTCGCTTATGTTTTGCGGTTGTGGCCACTCAAGTGTTAATTCAGCTTCAGTTTGGTTTAATGCTGCACACCAAACATTGCTACGTTGATACGGCCGTGTATAACCATTAGTCAAGTTAGCGGCTGCAAAACAATCCAGTGGTGGATTGATTGTGAGGGCAAGGTTATGCCCACCTGGGCGTCTTTCAGGTGTCCAAAATTCAAATTCATCTACCCCTTTGTCACCTTCTACCACTTGTTTGCCGTTATTAGACACCGCCTTATTAACGCCATTAAATACCGCTACTAAACTAGAAACACGACTCGTTGTGCAGGCAATTTCAATGTCAGGATTGGCTAAAAAGCACAACATGGCGTATTGATCTTCAGCTAATGTCTCAGCAAAGTTCACCTCTAGTTGATGTTCACCGGCGCTCAAAACAAAACTCTGCTGGCCGAGAATGACCTCTGGCGTATAGTTCGTCACTTTTTCACTGTGGCGTAATTGCGCATACAGTATGGTGTCTTTTAGGGCCCGTACCTTGACCCCAAATTGATAGGTTGTGTCTTTTTGTAATGGTAATAACTGACCTGCAGATATCTTTAGAGGTCGCCAAGGGCCATTATCTTGCATTGCATTAAGTTGCAATTCGCTAGAGGCACTGATCTTGGCTTTACTTGCCAAATTGTAGTGGGGCTGCATTGGCACATTGGGAATAAAGTGTCCTTTCTCATTGAGGTTTTGTTGCAAGTTTTTAATATGCGTAGCTTGCAGTAACTGCGCCGGTGTACACGCTTGATTCAAACAATAAGCAACCGCTTCACCTACAGCTTGCCCACCATGGCCACAGGTTGCCATTACCCTAGTGGAGCCAAAGGCGATATGGGAAACACTAATAATGCGCCCCGCAAAAAATAAGTTATCAATGTCTTTACTGATAAAAGAACCCAGAGGAATTTGATACACCCCTTTGGTATGGAATTGGGTACAAGGTGGTTTTTCACTGTATATGCCATCACCGGGATGGTGGTCAATTGCCCAGCCACCAAAAGATATTGCATCATCACAGGGTTGCTGTGTTACCACATCTTGTTGTGTCATAAACGAGTGCCCAATAAAACGTCGGCTTTCACGTTTTCCAGGAATGGTACCTACCCATTCTAATGTGAGGTTTTCTACATTTTCAAATTTACCGCTGTTTTTAATGTAATCCCATACTCCGTAGACGACTTTCCACAACTGCCATTTAATGTCTTCTGATTCACCTACTGTATCGCTGTTGCCACCGTATTCGAGCCACCATAGCCGTGGTCCTACATCTTGGCTACGAATGCGCTTCATTCTGTCTTCGGTCATGCCGTCTATGCTTGCAAATGACGGTGCAACATATTTCACGGGTTTGCCGGCGTCTTTACTATAAAAGTAAATAGAATGACCCAACAATTCTTTATCTGGCAGTTCTGGCGCCATTTTCTCTGAAAACTCGCTGCTGGCTTCTGCGCCCATTCGAAATTCTGCACCTGCCTGAAAAGCGACTATGCCATCCCCGGATACATCACAAAAATAGCTGCCATGCAGAGCATAAAACTTACTATTTTGAGAGCAAAACCCTTCAACTGAAGCAATGTTGTTATCTGCATTTTTGTGGGTGGCAAACACCGAGGTGTTTAATAATAAGGTAATGTTTTTTTCTTCCACCACTTTTTCAAGCATGATGGTATCGAAAATAAGTGCGTTACCTTCTTTATTACGAAACAGGTTTTCCAACAACAATTCGCCAATAATGCCTCCCTCTCGAGACCAGCGATTATTATTGCCCATGTGAGATGTTGCCCCTAAGACCCATAGTCTGACTTCGCTTGATGCATTGCCACCTAATACCGGACGGTCCTGCACTAAAGTGACTTTTACACCTGCTCGTGCGGCTGAAATAGCACAACAAACGCCTGCAATACCGCCCCCGATAACGACGAGATCGGACTTTACCGTTTCTACGGTGGAGGATCTGCCATGAGGTTCGGTCAGTTCGTGATACATGATTACTTTGCTCCTAAAATAACTTTATTAGTTTTTAACAAAAACCACAGCGCAGGCAGCGCAATGATAAGTCCAACACCAAGGGTCTCGGCATTGGCAGAATCGGTTACAGCGCCTAAACATATGAGTAGAATTCCTATGGCAAGAATGCCTATGCTGAGAATTTTTTTGCTGTAGGTGTTGTCACTCGCTTGTACCTCGCTATTCGGTGCATCTTGGGTTTCGCGACTTAATTGGTATTCAATGTAGTTGTCGTAATCAGGATTAGTGCTACGAGACCGGTAGTAATAGACTTCAAATCCAATCAACCATATTACCGGTGTAATAACGCCCAGCATCATTTCCCACTCTCTGCTTAACGACAGGTCAAATAGACTAGGTGTGACAAATTTAAAGAAGGCATTAATCAATAAGCTAAACAGGGTGGTAAGCAATAGGCTTTTGCCGGTTTGACGTTTGGAAAAAATGGCCCAAATAGGCGGTAAATAAAGTGATGCACCAGTGAGTGCCGCAATACTTAATACAACTTCAACAATTCCTCCCATGCTTTGTACCGCCAAAGCAACGGTAATCGCCAAAAAGCCAAAAACAAAAGTAGATATTCTCGCGACTTTCATTAAGCGTTGTGCCGGATAGTTAGGTTTTATGGATTTGAATAAATCATTAGTGAAAACACCCGCTGCAATATTGATGGCGGTGTTGACTGAGCTAGCAGTTGCAAAAACCATGGCCGCCAGTATCAAACCAAGCAGGCCTTCAGGCACCACTAGTTTACTCATAAGCAGGTACGCTTCTTCTGCTTCTGTGCCAGATAAGTCGGGATTAATTACCCGATATATCATAGGCGGTAACATCCAAATTATAGGCGCGACTAAATACAGCCCCCCAAATAATAATCCTACTTTTCTGGCATCTTTAGGTTTTGCAACACTGGTATAACGTTGCACGTACGCCCAATTACCACCGATAAAAACAGTGTTATAAATCACAAAAGCGATGAGAAAAATCCAACTGTAGTTTTCATTTTGCAACGCCATAAAGCCATCGGGTAGTTTACTTAAAAAGGTGTTTACGCCACCCACTTCCCCAAACGCGAGTGGGATAATAATCAGCACAGCGGCTGTCAGTACCACAAATTGCAACACATCAGTTACTAGTACTGCCCAGAGTCCACCTACTGTGGTGTAAGCAATAACAAATAAACCCAGTACCAATATCGCCATATTCAGCGGGATACCTGTGGACACTTCGATAATTTTGCCGACCGGATACAGAAACGCGCCAGCAGTAAATAGGTTGATAAACAGAAAGGCCGAAGAATAGATTTTTTGTACTGACTTGCCTGCTCTGTGGGTAAGATAGTCGGCAACGGTTAACGCCCGTGTTTTATTCCAAGCAGGCGCAATGATGCAACCAATAATAATACCGGCAACGGCCATAGTGGATTGAATAACCACGGCTACCAAACCATCGCTGTAGGCGATAGATCCCCAGACGACAAAAGTCCCAACAGAGAAAAAGCTCATGAACAGCGAAAGCCCGCTTATCCACCATGGAACTGCCCCTCCAGCGGCAAAGAAGGAAGTCATACTCTTACCGCTGCGGGAGAACATTAATCCTAAAAATAAAATAACTAACGCAAATGCGACAGCGACATAATAATCAAATTGGTTCATAACGTTTCTTTCAAATAATGGAGCCAGATACTTAATGATAACGACAATACACTGCAATTTGCTGCGCTATCGGTTTAACCTAAGCAGCAGAGCTTAATGTACTGGTTAGCCATAAAGCGTTAACCTCGATACGAATAATGCAAATATGTATCACTATTAGAAACATGTCAATGTAAATGTATTGTTATTTTTATATTTATAAGAAGCGTTTATAAGTCGTTTTTAACGATATTTGTTCATTTAAGTCTTTCTTGGTGAGGCTTTGGTGGTTTTGGTGACTGCGGGGGTAAAAGTATGCATAAAGTTGTTCAAATGTAAAAAATGTAAAAAATATAAAACAAAAAAGCTTGTATTGTATCTATTATAGACTTATAAATGTCCATGGAATACTAATGACATGTAAAAACCGGCATGACACTAACAAGTGGAATGTCTTGTTAATCAAGGGGGCACAAATGAATAAGTCGACTAAACAGACTCTTAAACTGAATAAAATAACCAAAACATTTATTACTATGGGCACACTGGTATTGGCGTTTTCTGGCTATGCACAGGAACAACAAGACGCAGCACAAGCAAGTGATGAAAATGTAGAACTAATCCAGGTCACTGGCATTAGAAGTCAGCTCACCCAAGCGGTAGCCACTAAACGTGACAGTGTGCAGTTTGTTGATGCCATTTCGGCAGATGATATGGGTAAATTACCTGATGCCAATGTAGCTGAATCTTTGCAACGGGTTTCAGGTGTGCAGTTGGAACGAGGAATTGGAGAAGGTAGTACCATTTCGATTCGGGGGTTAAGTCAAAATGTTATTTTGGTTAATGGCCGTCAGGTAACCACAGCCGGTGGGCGCGGTGATAAAGGTCCAGATACCTTAGAGTCTTCGTCTTATAGTATGTTGTCACTGATCCCTTCTAGTCTGGTTTCCAGTCTGGAAGTTTCAAAATTAGCCAGCGCCAACGAAATTGAAGGCGCCTTGGGTGGCATAGTCAATATCAAAACCCGTCGTCCTTTAGATAACGACGGCCAAAAATTTGTGGCCAGCGCTACCGGTTCTTACAATGATTTATCGGAAGAAGGTGGTTCAGAGATATCTGCTTATTACTCGAATTCCTTTTTAGATAATACCTTGGGTGTACAAGTCGCTGCGTCAAGTGCTAGCCAAACCTTTCAGGAAGAAGGGCTAAATACTTTCTCAGGTTATAGTTATGATACTTCGGTCACTGCTGATCCTACTGAAGAAACCTTAGTGTTTAACGATATACGTTATTGGGAAATCAATGACAAACGCGACAGGGTGGGCTTAAATGCTATGGTTCAGTGGCAAGCTACTGATTCTTTAGAACTGTACTTTGATACTTTTTATAGCAAAGTGGACTCAGATCGGGACCGTTTCTGGACCGGATTTTGGACCTGTTGTGGTTATGAAAACACCGAGATTTCAGACAATGGTGTATTAACCTCAGGTACGGTCAACCGACCAGTGCAAGCCAACACCGAGTATGCGCCTGCTTATATGGAATTTACTAGTAGTGCACTAGGCTTTAAGTGGTTTGCCGATGATTGGGAAGTCGCGGGTGAGTTTGCTTACACAGACTCAACCTCTAATTCGCAACAAGATTTTATGCGTTTTCAAACTGCAGCCAGTGCCGAAGTCGATTTTGATTTGTTAGCAGGTGATGATGCACCTGATGTGACTTTTGGCAATGCGGACTTAACTTCGCCAGAAGGGCTTAACCTAGCCATCGTTTATGACAATACCTCTTACAATGAAACCACAGATGCGGCTGCCAAAGTCGACTTTACGCGTTTTTTTGATGGGGATTTTTTAACCTCAGTGCAGTTTGGTGGACGGGCCAATACCCTTGATACCAGTCATGATTATGTGGCTCGTGCCATTACACCTAATATTGCATTAACCGATTTGCCACAAATTTATACTATGTACAGTAACACCAATTTTTTCTCTGGTGATGGCCCAGCGGTTAATAACCAATATTTGGTTGTGGACAAAAGTAAATGGCAAGGCTGTACCACTTTAAGTGATTATTATGATGCGGCAGGCACTGCAGAATGTGCCACTACTCATGATCTTTCACCTTCCTATAAGATCAAGGAAGATATTGTTGCTTTATACACTCAAGCAAACTTTACCAGTGAGTTAGGCGGTCATGATATTTCCGGTAACTTCGGTGTACGTTATGTTCAAAGGGATTTAACCTCAGAAGGTCACTCTGAAGATGTGGCAACAGGCGTCGCTACTCCTTTTACAACTAAAGTGTCGCATTCTGAATTTTTACCTTCTGCTATGGTAAAAATGGATCTAACGGATGATCTGGTATTACGCTTCGGTGCGGCTCGTACTCTGACGTTTCCTGATACCTCAGATCTAAGCAGCGGTATTTTTGTTCGCGGTGACTTTACGGCCAATGGCGGTAACCCTGAGCTAGACCCTTTTATTATCAATCAGTTAGACTTTTCTGCTGAGTGGTATTTTGGTGAAAGTAGCATTTTGTCTGCGGGCGTATTTTATAAAGACGTTGAATCTTTTATTGTGAATACAATCCAGCCACGTGATTTGCCAAATTATAGTCAGCAAGTCTTTGTTGAACAGCCAATCAATGGTGAAAGCGGCACGATCCAAGGTTTAGAAGTGTTGTATCAACAGGCATTTACAGAACTACCGGGATTTCTTAAAGACACAGGTATTATGGCAACCTATTCATTCATTGACAGTGAAACGCCTTTTGAAGATGGACGCGGAAATAGTTTACCTATTCCAGGTTTGTCAGAAAATAACATTAATTTGGTCGCCTATTATGAAGTTGATTCTTTTGGTATTCGGGTTGCTTATAACTGGCGTGATGACTATTTAGGTTATTTAGGTGCTGGGGATAACGGCGTGTTTTATAAAAGTTATCAAGATTTAGCTGTTACCGCTAACTACAAGATTAACGAGAATGTTAGCTTAAATTTCCAAGCTGTTAACTTACTCGATACCAGACAAAAACAATATGCAGCTTATGAAGAAGCTATTCAGCGTAATGTTGAGTTTGGTACCACTTACAAAATGAGTGTTTCTGTTAACTTTTAATTGCAGTTGTCTATACGCTGTCACTCAGTGACAGCGTCATTTAATTTTTGCAGTATTGCCTAGTGGCATTTCTATGTAGAATGACTGCAAATAACCATAGTTCTACAAAATAAATTATGCTCAATTCCAGCGCAAATCTAAAAAAACACGGTAGTCAGTTAAACCACAGCCTTATTGAAGGTATTAACGTTTTACAAGGCCTCGCATCCTACGATCGTCCAGTAGGTTGTCGTGAATTAGCGCGTTACCTAGAATTGGATACCACTCGTGTCAATCGTTTGTTACGCACCTTAGACTTTATCGGTCTGGTACGTAAAAATGAAGATCGCAAATATGTTACCGGACCAGCTATGTTGGTATTAGCCGCCCAAGGATTGTGTGCGTCTGGTGTCACGACAAAAGCAATTAAACCCTTAGAAGAACTCCGCAAATATGGCTTAGTAGTGGCAATGGGGGTGTTATGGCATGACAAAGTTACCTACCTTTATCACTCGTTGCCTGATATGGGAGAGGAAAGCCCACTCGGTCGTCTAGGGTATTTCCCCGCAACTGAATGTGGTACAGGTATTTCGTTGTTGTCAGATCTTGAAGATGAAGAAGTGCGTGTTTTATATCAAGATCGCGACATTCCTGGTTTTCCCGAAGGAGTGGAAAGTTTGCTAGCTGCTCTAAATCAATATCGTGAGCAAGGTTACGTTAGGATGCAAACGCACTATAAAACCCATTTACCTCACCATTCGGTCACCATAGCCGTTAACGTTAAAGGTAACATGCACAGTGCCATTGCACTCTCAGGTTGGATCCCAGAAGAGGCCACCGAAGAGCTGGTCACCTTATTGAAAAACAAAGCCAAAGAAATTGAGTAACTAACCACTTAGTACAAAGTGGTTCAACTCACTAGCTGATTGACCTTTAGCCACATGACTAAAGATTGGAACCAGTCGTAATCATGATACATACCAAAACCATGACCTCCGTCGGGTAACAACAACAGCTGTACCGGCACCTGAGCTGCCATTAGAGCACGGTAATACCGCAGTGAGTTTTCCACAGGTACATTGATATCGTCATTGGCGTGCATAATAAATGCACGAGGGGAATCTGAATTAACTTGCTTATCATTCGAAAAATATTCAATGTCTTTAGGACTTGCATCTTCACCAATTAACGAGGCTTTAGAACCCCCATGGGTGATTTTCGAGTCCATACTGATGACGGGATAAATTAAAATTTGGAAGGCGGGTTTAACCATAGCAGGACTGAGTGTTGTCAATACAGGGTCTTGATAATGTACTGCAGCACTGCTCGCCACGTGTCCACCCGCCGAAAAACCCATTACCCCTATTTTTGACAAGTCGAGTTGCCACTCAGTCGCATGACTTTTCACTACATGCAGCGCTTGTTGCACGTCTTGTAGAGGACCCCACTGACGTGTTTCCATGGTGCGATCTGCAGGCATACGATATTTAAGCACAAATGCGCTGATGCCTAATTTTACCAAGCGCAGTGCAATGGCTTCGCCTTCTTTATCTATAGATAAACCTCTATAACCACCACCAGGGCATATCACCACTGCGCAACCATTACGTAAATTTTCATCGGGCCAGTAAGCAGTCAGTTGTGGTTGACTCACCTCTATTATAAAACGCCCAGTGGCATCTTGGGACTCAACACTCTCGTTATTCACGGCCTCTTTGGCGCCTGGGATGTTGCCACTATAAAGCGTTAGATTTTCAATTATTTGTGTTTGCATATCACCATCACTGTTTACTGCGTCATGCTTTATTTGCCCCTAAATGGGGTAAATGTAATGTGCACTATTATTACTAAGGTCATTTATCATCGATAACTTCCAAGACTTGGTCGACTAATTCTTTACCACCTACTCTGAAATAAAAGTCAGGCCAAATTGATCGGGCTTTTGCTTGCCAGTCTTGCTTTTCATTGAGGGGCTCAATAAAGATCATCCCCTTACTTTTGGCAAATTGAGTCATTTTAATCTCTTCATTTCTGACTAATTCCCAACTATAGGCTTCGGCCTCTGTTGCGGCTTGTCTGACCAAAATCTGACTGGCTGCATCCAATTGGCGATAAAATGATTCTGACATCATATGAGGTGCGGTAAACATAAAATAACGAATGTTAGTGACATACTTTAATATATCCCAGACTTCTTGGGTTTTATTCACACCATCAAAGATTATATTGATGGGATTTTCTTGGCCTTGAATAATCCCTGATTCTAACGCTGGCCATATTTCAGTCCAAGGTAAGGGGACGGGTTCTACACCCCATGATCTAAAAGCTTCAATCATGAGTTGATTGCGGGGAACACGAATTCTTAGACCTCGAAGGTCAGAGGTTCTTTCGACTATTTTTTGACTATTGGCCAATAATCGATATCCACCGATAAAGAAACTTATTGGTCTAACATTTGATTCCAATCCCGCCCTATCCGCAATTTTTTCTATTAATGGTGAACGGAGTAACTTTTTAATCCCCACCTCATTCGGGAACATATAGGGTAGGGCAAGCACTCCTAACGAAGGGGCAAAAGGCGTCAAGTTATTGGTGGCCACCATTCCCATATGGCTTTTTCCTTCGGCAATATTCATGGCAATGTCATGTTCAGTTGTTAACCCAAATTCGAGTTGTACCGTTAACTTACCGTCAGAAAGACGCTCTAAGATTTCCTTAAACTTTGTCGCATATTTCCAGTACCCGCCGTCTTTGGCGGTTGAGCCTTCGAATATCATGTTAGCGGTATTGATTCTTTTAGATTCTTTATCGTAATGGAAATTTTTTTCGAGGCGTTCAAGGTAATTGCCAGAAAACGGATTTCTATGGGTAGGTGACCACGTTTCCCAGTCTGACAAGCCATAAGTGGTTAATATATTGGCAAGTTCGCCGCTTGTTCTTAGCTCTGAAATTCCCGTTGTTATGAGGTCTGCAAATTCTTGAGCCTGAGTATTGTTTGCTGAAAATCCAATGTATAAGTGGTCTGTGGGGATAGTGCCCCCTTCTTCAAGCTTGGCATCGCCAATATTTTTTGTGTGAAAATCGAGTATGTTTTTATCTTCCAACAAAATATCTATAAACCCGTTTTCTAGTAACTTTATTAAGTTCGCTGTGGAATTTTCTCCATAATGTTGATAGATAATTTGTTGGTCATTAGCATGTCGTTGAATGTAGCTGTCGACTATCCCATAAGATTTACCCACCTCAACGCCTAATACTTGGTCTTTTAGTGAATTTAAGCCGGTATAAAGCCATCCACTGTTTGCAGATGTGTACATTAGGTATTGAACCCGACCTATGCTTTTTTGGGGATAAATAAGTGTGGGTGCATTTCTTTGTAATATTCCGATAACACCGTCGAGCTGATCTTTGTCAAGCATGTGTATTGCACGATTCATCGGAAAGTGTTGAATTTCAACTTGTATCTTTTTTTTATTAAAGATGCTTTTTACTATATCAACCAGTACCCCTTGCTTGGCCGCGTTCTCAGCACAAATATAGGGGCACCTTTCTGTCACAGCTAACTTAATTTTTGTGTTTGCTTTCACATCAAAGGCCATACAAAAAACTGTTGTTAATAAACATGTAGTCAACAATTTTTTAATTGCGCTCATAGTCATTAAAACAGCTCCTGTTGGCAGGCGATTATTTACATTAACAGTTTTAATTTATATACCCTAGTTAAATTAATGGCCAAAAATTTGTGTTTGAAATCTATTATTAAAGCATAAGACTGTATTGTGAAAAGTGTTGTTTAAATGAGCTTTGGAGACAGGTTTTTTGATTTTTAAGTGGCTATGGGCTTAGTTTATTTTCTCGGAGCAGCTGTTGTTGCTGGGTTTATATTGAAATTGTAGAATTATTTTTATATTGGTTTTCCATTATTGGGATCACATAGTTTATGTCTGAATACAGGTGTCAAAATTGTCATCAGCCTATGATTGGTAAGTTTTGTTATCAATGTGGTGAGCAAAAATTTGATAAACAACATAGGCGTATCACTATTTTGTTTAGTGACTTATTTGAGTCTCTATACAGTATCGACAATCGATTTCTAAAATCTACCATTGTGTTTTTTAGCAAACCGGGTTTTTTGGCCCATGAGTTTTGTCGCGGGGTGCGGGTACCCTACGTTAAACCCATTTCATTTTTCCTGATTATTAACTTGCTGTATTTTATTGTTTCTCCCATGACAGATTTTTCCTTACCTCTTAAATCTCAGGCGCTTCAACCATACGCCGCCCTAGTTAATGAGGTAGTTGAAAAATACTTAGTGGTGAATGACGTGAGCTTTGAGGAGTTAGCCGCTCGTTACGATCCTTTGAGTCAAACTTTGGCTAAGTCTTTGGTTATATTAAGTGTCCCATTATTATTGCCCTTTGTTTGGTTGGCCAATCCAAGCCGCAGATTCTATTTAATTGACCACGCAGTTAACGCCCTTTATACCTATGCATTTGTGCTGTTATGGCCAATGATAATTATATGTTTTCTCGAAATACTCGAACTTTTTGATCTAAATGTCAGTAATAGGCAAGGATTTTTGCCCGCCCTGTTGATACCTTATTATTTCTACATAGTGCTGTCGCAACGAAATCAATATCAGGATGGCTGGTGGATGAGTAGCGTCAAAGCAACGGTTATATTTGTCGGGATTATCGTGTCACACTTTGTTTACCGATTTCTGCAATTTGGTATTGTTTGGTGGCAAATAACTTAAGCAGATTAGTAAAAAGTACTTGGGTCACTTAAAAATTAAGCCGCCCATTTATTTACTTCATGCTTGTCTAACATAAATTCGCCATTAAAAATGGGTTGAATCAACAGTGGGAATTAATTAACACTTTAGACAGTCAAGGTTGAATTTATAGTGAGTAATAGTTTTATAAAGCATGACGAACCTTTGATTTTTCCGTATATTTATTGAAATAGTTTCTTTTTAATACAACTTATTGATTGTATGTGTTATTTCCATAGAGTTGGTGAATGCTGCAGAACAAACAAATCGTAATAAAAAGTATAGCGATACAACAGATACAGGAAGTAGTCATGAGTTGGAAAAAATTGTTGCAAATTGTTGGGGTGTTAACTTTTATGAGTTACCAAACCCATGCACAGATGATTTCAAAACAAGGATTACTGCAGCTTCAGTCTAATTTTCATGAGGCTGAAAAGCAATTAGATGCACGCCTTGCCGATACCTCAAGCAATGCGCCTGCCTCAATCGAGCTTAATCTTCAAAAAGCTCAGCTGTATATGTTGTATCAACGGGCCGATTTGCTGCAATCCTTATTGAGTGAAATTCAACAGCAGGTTTTTGCGCAAGATGATGCTGTTGTGCAGAGCCATTGGCATTTACTCAATGGAATTCAATTTTATTTGTTTGGTAAATACGCTCAAGCCGATAACAGTTTTAAGTCATCTTTGGGACTACTTGAGGACCAAAACCTGCAACAAGAAAACGCCTACTTAGAAAATTTTATTTTGATGTATCAAGCCGTTAATCGAGTGTATTTACAGCAATATGAAACCGCACTCAATGCATTAACTGCAGTGTATAAAAATGCAGAAAAAAATAACTGGCCCCTTATTCAGGCCCGTAGTTTGGTTTTTATTGGCGACGTTAATTACGCCTTAAAAAACTACGAGCAGGCACTGGAGTATTATCAGAACGCCTACAATACCTACCCAAAGAATGCGTTAATTTATCGTGCTGAAACACTTATGTATGATGCACAAATGGTTAACATTGTGGGTGAGCGTAGTCTAGCGTTTGCGCAATTAGAACAAGCCATGGACGTTTTCGTTGAGCAGCAAGATGATACTCGGCTCGCCAACGCATATTTATTGAAGTCCTATTTTTACAGTAAAGTACCAGATGATGCTAAAGCGCTAGAGTGGATTGCCAAATCAGTCGAAAAACGCGAAGCATTGGGCAATCCTATTGATATAGCTAATGCCTATGTGCATTACAGTTCACAACTAGGCACAAATGGCCAAATACCTTTGGCTTTGGAGTATGCCAAAAAAGCAGCAGATTTAGCCGAAATGCAAGAGGATATTGCTGGTCAATGGGATGCTTACGGTAATTATGCCAACTTGTTAAATCAAGCAGGGGATTACCAACAGGCATTTCACTTTATGCGCCTAAGTGAGCGAGCCTTATTGAAGAAAGCCCGCTTGGATATTACCTCTCAAACTGCCACATTAAATGCCGAATTTAATCTAAAGCGCGAGCAATTAAAGAGCGAATTTTTAAATGAACAAGGCCTCCTATTAGAAGAGCGTAATACATTGTTAAATGCACAGTTGCTAATGGAGCAGCAACACCAGCGACAACAAAACTGGGTGGTAATGGTGTTGTCCGCTGCCCTAGTATTCTTTTTGATTATGTGTGCCGTTATCTATCGTCTGTATATAAAAAATAAAGTACTGGCGAGTCGCGACCCCTTAACGTCATTGCATAACCGCCGAAGTGTTTTAATGCTTGGGGAGCAGGCAATCAACAGCAGTGATCGCTATCAATATGCTGTGAGTGTGCTGATGTTGGACATCGATAACTTTAAGGCGGTCAACGACAGTTTTGGTCATGAAACCGGTGACAGTGTTATTCAGTATGTCGCTGATATTTGTATTGCTACCCTCAGAAAGCCTGACTATGTTGGCCGCGTAGGTGGTGAAGAATTTTTACTGGTTTTACCCCATACCGATGAAAGTGCAGCTTTGTTGTTGGCTCAGCGTTTGTGCAAACAAGTGGTCACGGCAGATAAAAAAAGTATTGGGCAAGTTAAACAAGTGACTGTCAGTATTGGCATTGCAACTAAGAATATCAACAGTGATCAGCCCCATAACCGTTCTGTAGACAAAGATCTTAACCAACTTATTCGTGAAGCCGATGCGGCTCTGTATGTCGCCAAAGATAAAGGTCGTAATCAGGTGCAGGTTTATCACACCGATTTAGAATTAAAAGACCACGCAGTGAATCTGGAAGCCACTATGCCAGATATGTTACGCACCTAATCTTAATCGTCATCAATTTTCTATGGGGGTGGAAGATTTCGTAGTGCAATACTAAGGCAAACTTACGAGATCGTAAGACCGCGCCTATTGACTCGTTAGTTTATCAGAAATGAAAATTTGACAATTAATTGAATCTTGATGGATGATACTCCAAGGGTAATTTAATTTATCGGTTAACTGAATGTGTAGTGAAACACAAAAACAACAACTACGATAAAAGGTTTCACCATTGCTTCGAAAGATAAAGATGACTGGCCTAGTGTAGAACGTGATTACGTAAAGTAAATGGAGGTTACGATGGCTCAATCAACTGAATCATATGAATTTTTAGAAGAAATACCCCAAGGCACAGAACCATCCAAAAGCCTCGTTAATCATTGGAAAGTACTAAGTGTTGAAGATGATTTAGATTATCAACGCGCCCTTGTTTCCAGCCTAGAAGCATTAATTTTACCCAACCACACTAAGTTGCACATTCTTACGGCGAATTCCGCTTTTGAAGCGTCAGCCATTCTAAGTACTCATAAAGATATCGGCCTCATTTTATTAGATGTGGTGATGGAAGAAGACGATGCGGGTCTGCGTTTGGTCAGTACTATCAGGGAAGAGCTTGGTAACGCACATGTTAGAATTGTATTGTTAACGGGCCAGCCCGGTTTTGCGCCCGAAAAAGAAGTTATGAGTGCCTTAGACATAGACGAATATTGGAACAAGGGCGATTTAAAACTGAATAAATTGCACTCTATTGTTTCCAGTAATATGCGCACTTGGAATTATATATCAGAGCTTGCGGAAGCCACTCAGGGGCTGAAAATAGTACTGGAAGCCGCTAGAAGTATAAATAGCCGTTATGACCTTGCTACTTTTACGCGTACGGTACTAGCTGAAATCGGCAATATTCTTGGTGTCGAAGAAGGGGGCTTATTCTGCATGGGCAATAGCCTGAACCCATTTGAAGATGCTCATGTGCTCACAGCAACAGGTTGTTTTACGCAACTAGAGGGGCTCAAACTTGGCGATTTTCAACTCAATGAGTTGTTTGATGATTTGCAACAAGCACTCAGTGAAAAGCGTCATATCCTCACGCCATTACGTTCAGTGTTTTATTTTGAAACGAATGAAATTAATGAAAAATGTTATTTAATAGTGGTGAACTCCTCTGCGCAAATAACAGATGCTCATATTAATTTACTCAAGGTATTTAGTGAAAATATCAGCAGTGGTTTTACCAATATCGCCCTTCTTAATCGTGTCACCGAACTGGCCTATACCCACAGTGATCTGAACATCCCTAACCGCAACTGGTTAAAAAGAGAAATTCAGAATATGAGCCATTTGGAATGGCAACAAACTCGTTTATTAATGCTAGAAGTGAACTATTTTGATGAAATGAAGTTTACTTTTGGGTATGAATTTACACAAAATGTACTGACTTCTATTTATCATTCATTAGTGCAGATATTACCTACTGGCTCACGGGTATCTTTGTCTGGCCACAAACAATTCGCTGTTTTATTAGGCAGTCATTTTGAATTATCTCCCGAGTTGATCGGTAAACTGACCTATAACGAAGTTGAAGTCGAAGGGGTGGCACATGTCTCTTCCTTTACTTTACTGGATATGCGGCTTGATACCTTGAATCAAAGGTCAGCTGCCATAATAATCAGTATGGCAGAATCAGAACTGAAACAAGCGTCTCTGAAGAATATTTCCTATCTGCAACATTCACAGCAAGAATCAGACTTAATCAAGCGTCGTTATAGCTTAATGGGGGAGTTACGCAATACCATACGTGAAGGCAAATTGAGTGTCATGCTGCAACCTAAAGTGTGTCTATCCACTGGTAAAGTGGTCGGTTTTGAGTCCTTAGCCAGATGGGAGCGTGAAGATGGAAGTTTTGTGTCGCCGGATGAATTCATCGCCATTGCCGAAGCATCTGGACTCATTATTAAACTTGATTGCTTGATATTTGAAAAAACCATGGAAGCCTTAAAGATTTTGGTAGATATGGGATATAGGATCCCTGTTTCTTTTAACGCGTCTTCCTTTGATTTGTTGCATCCAGATTATTATATCTTTGTCGCAAATTGCCTTGCTAGTTTTGATATACCTGCGGAGTTACTCGATTTAGAAGTTACTGAAACTCAGACCATGTCAGACTACGAGCGAATTCAACAATGCTTACAGCGCTTTGTTACCTTAGGCATAAAAATAAGTCTTGATGATTTTGGAACCGGTTATTGTTCTCTTGCTCATATATCCAACATTACTGCCCATAGTATTAAAATTGATCGTAGTTTTGTGAGTAAACTGGAAAAAGATAAGAACAGTGAACATGTCATTAATATGATTTTGAAACTAGGTAAACAATTTAATTTCAGTATTGTGGCTGAAGGAATAGAAACGGAATATCAAAAGCAGTGGTTGAGCGATGCGGGCTGTGATATCGCTCAGGGGTATTTATATTCGAAGCCCTTGGTCATTAAAGATTTAATTGCGTGGTTAACTAAATACAACAAGCTATAGAGTACTAAATTTATGTCATTATCAGTCACCAATTTAGTCAGTCAAAAGCGCAGCCTAGTGATTAAGGCATTGCTCCTGTTGATCTTTTCAGTCTTACTTGCTTGGTTGACCTATCAGCTTCTCTATACCACTAAAGTGGATGAACTAAAGAACATTCAAGCTCAAAAACTATTTATCACCACTAATCTATTTAGTAGAGAGCTTGGGGGGGTAGGCGACTTGTTAACTTTATTGGCAAGTGGTGACGCTCTTTCCAAAGAAAATAATACTAACAGCGAGACGCAAGGCTTATCCCTTAAATCTCAGCAAGAAGTGCAGAATTATTTTACTCAATTTGGCAAAGCGTCGTCTAGGATCTCACAAATGCGCTGGCTTGATAACAGCGGACAAGAAGTTGTCCGTGTTGATTTCACTGCAAATGGGGCTAGAGTATTACAAGGAAACAACCTGCAATCTAAACAGACCCGTAGTTATTTTAAACAAGGCATCCAAGTAGCCGCGCCCAACATGTATTTTTCTCCCATCGATTTGAATATTGAGCGAGGAGAGGTCGTTAAACCTTTCGAACCTACCATCAGAGCCACCATTCAAACCTCCTCTGACACACATTTAATGTCTGGTTTGCTGGTCATTAATTATCGGTTAGATCGTTTGTTGAGAACCATTAAAGATCACAGTAGTCCAGAAGCTCAAATTCATATTATTAATCAAGATGGATACTGGTTGTTAAACCCTCAATCTGAAAAAGAATGGGGCTTTATGTTAAAACAACCAAAGTTAACTCTAAAAACTGAATCTCCAGATTTGTGGCAGTATCAAAATCAACATTCCACTGGCGGCGATCGTATTGTTGATAATGCCCTTATTAGTTTTATGCCTCTCACCACTTTTTTTGGTGAGGATTCAGGGGCCCATACTAATCAATTGATGTTGTATGCCACCAGTACGCAAAAGTTGTTGTCTAAGGCGCATTCCGAGATTTTATTGTTTGCATTAGCCGTTTTTTTGTTTGTGAGTTTTTGTGGTCTATTCATCATCTGGCGAGAGTATCGTTATCAAGACAAACTAATAGAATTTTCGCTAAAGCTACAGGACGAACAGCAAGAATTAAAACGCCTTAACGATACATTAGTTGAAAATATCGCCAGACAACAACTACTGCAAGACGAATTGGTTGAAGCCAATAAGTTATCATCCTTAGGCTTGATGGTGGCGGGTGTTGCCCATGAACTTAACACTCCTATAGGCGGCGCAATTATTTGTGTTTCTAATGCCGATGATGCCAATAGTAAACTCAAAAAAGCCATGGAAGAAGGGATGTCAAAAAGCCAGTTTCGGACCTCTGTGGATTTAATTAACTCTAGCCTTCATCTTGCCACTATTAATTTGGATAAAGCGGTTAATCATATACATCACTTTAAGCGTTTAGCTATTGATAGGGTCAATGAGGATTATATTGATTGCCTGTTAGGAGACATTGTCAGTGACTTGATGATCAGTTTACAGCCCAGAGTTAAGAAGGGAAAAGTGCAGTTGCTTGAAGACATAGAGGCAAACTTAGCGTTGGTAAGTCGTCCTGGTATTATTTCACAAGTATTGGAGAATCTAGTGGTGAACAGTTTAAACCATGGATTTGAGCCTGGACAGCCAGGCAGAATTGAACTCAAAGCCCGTAGGTTTGATGCAAATCAAATATGCATTACAGTCTCTGACAACGGCTCAGGTATCCCAACGGAAATGCAAAAAAATCTTTTTGAACCCTTTGTTACTAGTGGCAGAGGTAAAGGTAATATTGGACTGGGATTGTATATGGTCAATCAATGGGTAACCAAACTCTTGGCTGGAAAACTAAGTTTTATTTCTGAACAAAATAGTAGCAGTGAATTTGCCACGCAATTTACCGTTTTGTTGCCCATCAATTCCTGTGATTCTGAAATCAACAATATAAAATAAGAAATGACAGAGATCCCATTGTAACTATTGAAAAATGATTACGATCGAGATTGGGACTCACGGGAGCAGAGTCACCTAAAGTCACTTTCCTCTGCGTAGCCAAGTGTTCTGTGTTAAACCCATTAGAAGCGAATTATAGTCAAACATCTATCCGTAGATCTGTTTTTGGAAAGGCATCGAAGAATAGATTATGTAAAAAGTGGCATCTTGTAATAACTCGAGACTCATTAGACATGTTTATACTTAATCTCTACACTGCTTCTTTCTTCAATTAAATAAGCAGGTTGCCTAAGAATGCGTGCAAAAATAATAATCTCAATTTTATTAATTATTACTGTTTATTTAGTGTTTAAGCCGACCTCTGAGGCACCTCAATCTATGAATTACACCACTGCCGCTTATGGAGCTTGGCAATCACCTATTACTGCTGCGAGTATTTTTGAAGCGTCAGATAACGTTTCTTATTTGACAGTTGAAAACGATCAACTCTATTTTGTGGAGTCAAAAGCATCTGCAAATGGTAAAAATGTGCTTTTCAAGTTAAGTCCGCAAAATACAGCTATAAAGCTAACGTCAACTGAAGTAAGTGTGAGAACTCGTGTACATGAGTACGGCGGACGTCCTTATCTAGTGGATGGAGACACTATTTATTATTCTCAATTTACAAATCAAAAAATTTACCGCGTCTCACAAAACAGCGCTGCTGAAGCCATCACCAGTGAAAAGCTGCGGTATATGGATTGTATTGCTGATCACAAAAATAACCGACTTATTTGTGTTAGAGAAGATCACCGAGGCATTGGAGAGCCAATTAATACTTTAGTGGCTATTAGCTTAAGCTACTCAAACCAAGAAAGTATTTTATTTGAAGGAACCGATTTTGTCAGTGATCCGCATTTATCACCTGATGGCAACTCAGTAGCTTTTATTACATGGTCGCATCCGAACATGCCATGGGATGATACCCAATTACGGGTGATAAATTTTGATGAAGATGGTTCAGTTGTAGCTGTTGTTGAAATTCCTCAGAGTGGCAATGTGTCAATAAAACAGCCTAATTATGCTCAAGATGGCACACTTTATTTTATCGCTGACTTTGAAAACTGGTGGACACTATATAGTGTCGAAGCACAATCTGAAAAACCTCAAAAAGTGCTCGATCAAGAAATAGAAATTAATAGTTATGGCATTGTAGATAACAGTTTCGCCATTATAGCCTACACAAAAGAGGGAATTGATTACATAGCGAGGGTTAACTTAACAACAGGCGAGATGAACAATATCGGAGAGGCATTTTCATCAGCGGATTCAATCTCGGTGGCAAATGATAGAGTTTATTTCAGAGCGTCAACGCCTCATTCAGGTAACGCCATTTATCAGTTAACTGACAATAGTTATGAAAAAATTTATCAGCCTAGCGGTCCTGTCATCGATGAAGGTTTCCTTTCTGTACCTCAGCCAATTGAATTTCCAACGGGGAGCAATGAAATAGCTTATGGCTTCTATTATCCCCCACAAAATAGTGATTTCACAGGCGCCAAAGATACCTTGCCACCCCTTATTGTTAAAGTTCATGGGGGACCTGTTGGTGCTACCGATTCCAGTCTCAATCCAGGCATTCAATTTTGGACAAGTCGAGGATTTGCGGTTTTTGACGTCAATCATAGAGGTAGCACTGGGTACGGCAGAGCTTTCAGGAAAAAACTCTATCCTAATTGGGGCGTAGTGGATGTTGAAGATGCCTCAAACGGTGTTAAATGGCTTGCTTCTGAAGGTTTGATAGATGCAGATAAGGTCGCTATTAGAGGCGGTAGTGCGGGTGGATATACCACTTTGGCAGCGTTAGCCTTTCAAAATGTTTTTAAAGCGGGTACCAGCTACTATGGCATCAGTGACTTAGGCGTTTTAGCAGGCGACACTCACAAGTTTGAATCTCGATATCTTGATCAGCTTATTGGCCCATACCCTGAAATGAAAAGTGTATACGAGCAACGTTCACCTATTAACAGTGTTCAAAATATAACGGCTCCTTTGCTTTTACTGCAAGGGCTGGATGATAAGGTTGTTCCGCCTAATCAATCTGAATTGATATTTAATGCCTTAAAAGAAAATTGTATTGCTACCGCATTCATCACTTTTGAAGGAGAAGGTCATGGCTTTAGGCAACCAGCAAATAATATCAAGGCTCTAAATTCGGAGTTAAGTTTCTATGGTCAAGTGTTTGGCTTTGTACCAGCGGGTAATATTGAAGCTGTGCAGTTGATAACATGTGAGAGCAGCAAATAAGTTGACTGACGTGTACCTATCAAGGAATTCGCGAAACACATACGTGAAAATTTGTTATTTATTTCTAATTGCTAGTTGTTGGCAATCTAGTTTCTTGATGGCGCATAATAATTCGAATAGTGCAGTTGCTTGAAGATATTGAGGCAAACTTAGCATTGGTAAGTCGTCCTGGTATTATTTCACAAGTACTGGAGAATCTAGTGGTGAACAGTTTAAACCATGGATTTGAGCCTGGACAGCCAGGCAGAATTGAACTCAAAGCCCGTAGGTTTGATGCAAATCAAATATGCATTACAGTCTCTGACAACGGCTCAGGTATCCCAACGGAAATGCAAAAAAATCTTTTTGAACCCTTTGTTACTAGTGGCAGAGGTAAAGGTAATATTGGACTGGGATTGTATATGGTCAATCAATGGGTCAGTAAACTTTTAGCTGGAAAACTGAGCTTTGTTTCTGAAATAAACACCAGCAATGAATTTACCACGCAATTTACCGTTTTGTTGCCCATCAATTCAGAAATTAAACCCACATAATGCGCAATAATCCAGTCTCACAAGGGCTTAAACAAGGCGCGTGAATGCAATAATAGTGGTGCTATTGAAACCTATGCAACAAAAGTCGGCTCTTTTAAACTTTGTCCTTCGGAAAAACAACCTTTGCGAAAATAGGCTAGCATTTTCTATGTGATTAACTTTATTGATATTGTTGTTATATTAGATTTTATTTTAGTGTTGTAGATATAGCAGCGATTGACATCAGATTTAATAAAACCATAAGGAAAGACATGAAAAAGCTCTTTTTAATAGTATGTCTGTTATTTACTGGCGTAACATTTTCGGCAAGTGAGCCTTTGTCTATACAAGCGCAAGTTCATAGTGCTAAATGGGCGGTAGAGTGGTGGATGCCTCGTCATCAGGAGAAGTTGCTAGAAAAGGAGCAAATGGAAAATGTTGATTTGGTTTTCTTAGGCGATTCAATTACCCACGCTTGGGAAGATAAAGGTAAGCAGGTTTGGCAACAACATTATGCTAAGCGAAACACACTTAATCTCGGTTTTAGTGGTGATAGAACCGAGCATGTTTTATGGCGCTTACAAAATGGTGCGGTTGCAGGCATTGACCCTAAGTTATTGGTGTTAATGATAGGCACTAATAATACAGGGCATAGGCAGGATAAACCTGAAGACACCGCCTTGGGTATTAGGCATATTCTGGCATTTTTAAAGACACAGTTACCCAATACAAAAGTATTGTTGTTAGCTATATTTCCCCGTGGAGCCAGCGTTGATGATCCTCTCCGTAAAATAAATGCCGATATTAATAATATTATTAAAGACTACGCAGACGGCAAATATGTGCACTATTTAGATATTAATCACCTATTTCTTGATGAAAACGGAAAGTTAAGTGAATCTGTGATGCAGGATTTGCTGCACCCTAATAAAGATCAATATCAGGTGTGGGCAAATGCCATGGAGCCTACAATTACTGCATTGATGGACGCAAAATGAATAGCTAAGCAATACCAAGTTCAAACGCAATTTTAGTTACTTGATTACGGTGTTGATAGGGCTCTTTACTAAAAACATAGTTACGGGGGCACTTTAATAGCGAGCGTCATTTACTCAATTTTTTCTAGTTGTAGGCTGTCATGTATTTCAGAAATTTGCATTAAGGCCGCAGAGCCATAATATTTTGTCATCTCATAATCAAATACGCCTGCTTGTACTGCTGGATCCGTTTTAACTAAGGCTTCCGCTTCTTCAATGGTTTTTACGTTAAAAATTAATAAGCCACGCTTAGGTTTATCATCCATTAATGGGCCTGCAAGTACTAATTTGGATGCTTTCGCTAATCGGTTCATGTTCGCAAAATGCCCTTTAAACAACTCACTACGCTGTTCTAGGTCAGTGATTGTTTTGTCATTCGGCCCCGTTTTTAAAATGACTAAAACATAGGATTTCATACCATAAGCATCGGCACCTAATTTTTTAGCCAGAGCAGCATTATAATTGGGATTTGATGAGGGCGTATTTTGTTGCTCAGAAGCCAAGGTATAGGTAGTTGGCATTAATAATAGGGTAGTGATTAACAGTTTTAATGGTTTCATTATTCATCTCTCGAATTAATCGTTAGAGCAAAGTATATAAATGATTATGCCATATCTAAGTGCATGACTCCTATGCTTGTGTAGCATCGAATCTTATTGCCTTAACACTCAGTCTATGTAAGAAAAAAGTGTAAAGTATCTAGTGAAATAAGGTCGCTTAGGCTGCTAGCAAATTCATAGGATATTGGATTTTAGTCGTTCATAGGCGTCATGAAGCTGTAAGGCCTGGCTATTGTTGCCACCTTTGTCTGGATGGTGAATATGCAACATTTTTCGATACTGCTGTTTAAGTTGTTGTGCTGAATAGGGCGCCTTTATTTTCATTAAATCAAGGGCTTGTTGCATGGGCATGATGTTGCCGTGAATTTGACTAGGAAGGCCAGCTAAAGCCGACCAAAAACTGTCGAGCAAAACTTCTACTTGCCCTTGGTCGGTATCATTGAGGTGTGTCCAATCGAGATAATAGGCGCGAAGTTTGTCTTGGGTGATTAATCCACTTTGTCCAGCCTTCCAAGGACTGTGACGAATGCAACTGCAGTGAATCTGCAATAACCCAGTTTTATTTCGAAGCCAAGTACCTTGTAACTGATACAAAGCATTAAACAGGATGAAATGGCTCTGGAATAACGATAATGGATGCTGCAAGGCATCGGTGTTAAACATTTTATAAGGTGGTGATTGTAAACATTTAAACAGCTCGTATTCCGACAAACCATCACTATGGGCTAATAAAATACTCTGTAATATGGGTTGCAGTGGCGCCCAGTCGTTAGGAATGTGTGGCATACAAAGTCACTGTATCATTTAAAGCAATTTAACATATAGAGCCGCTGTGGTGATGTCGAGCAATTAACAATACTCTGGGCTTAGCTATTTTAAAGGTGTAATAGATTTATTAATAAATTCTGCCTGTATATCCTCGAGTCTGCGGCCACGGGTATCGATGCCACTTTTAAGTAACACAAAGGCAAATATCAGTAATGGAATCGCAATTAGTAAGGCTGCAAAAGACAAGTTGTTAAAGGTACCAAAAATGCCTAATATTGCGCCTAAGATCCCTCCAAACTTGGAACTTGCTGCTATCATGCCTGTACCCGAACCACGTAGATGAACCGGATAAATTTCAGCTGCGTAAGGAATTAACATGGCAATGACCCCGCTAGAACTCACTAATAAACAAGCTGTGGCCATAATGATAGATTGGCTAGAAAACAGACCTAATAGTTCAAACAGCCAGTACAGCATTAAACTAACGGCAGTCAAAGCCACAAATAAAGCTAATGTTTTAACACTACTCCAGTGATGATATAACCAAATCACAAGTACTATTCCTGGTAGCGCGAACAAGCCAGACTGGGCCAAAAGTGAGTTAGTATTTTCGGCACTCATTCCCATTTCACGTAGGTTAGTTGGCAGCCATAATAAAAAGCCAAAGTTGACTACTCCCCACACTATGCCAACACCTAATAAGCCTATAGTGATATTTGAATAGGTACTCATTATGGTATGTAAAAAACCGTTGTTTTGAGTTTCCTTCTCAGGAACAGCGTCTTGGTTGTTGTTATCCATTTGACCGTTATATTGAGCCAATATTGCCCGTGCTTCTTTACGTAAACCGGCGTTCGCTAAAAAGCGCGGCGACTCAGGGATATAACGATTAAGCACAATCACCGCTATACCTGTTGGTAAACCTAACATCCACAAAATGCGCCAGCTAAATAAGGGTTCTAAAATAGCCGCCGCTCCCGAAGCGACTAAATAACCCGCTGCAGTACCGAGGCCACCTAACGCCACTAATAACCAACCACGGTGACGAGCTGGGATCATCTCTGCCATTAGAGTAAAGGTGATGGGCAACAAACCTCCAGCTGATAGACCCATGAGAAAACACATGGCTAGGTTCCATTCAAAACTCGGCATGGCGCCACAAATGGAGGTACCAATAAACATCAATGCAGACAATAAAATAGCGGCGCGTCGACCTAATTTATCAGCCATTCTCCCCCATAAAATGGAACCCAAAGCCGTACCCGTTAAGGCAACAAGGGCCAAAGTCCCCACTGTTTCAGCACTTATTTGGTATTCGGCGACCATACCCGGCATTACAAAGCCTAACGTGGCGGGTTTCATGACATCTACAACCACTGCGACCAATAGTGCTATAACGAGTTTACTATGTTGCCAATTCAGTGGACTGTGGTCTGCCACATGAAAATGAATTGCCTCTGTACAGTTATTTTGTCGTAGCAAATCTAATCTTGGCATTAAACCATAACAAGAAAATAATAGCCCAACAGGGATCAATGCCATGCCAATTATCATTGTCATATCCATAGGCATCCCCGCCATGTGGTAACCCATATGTGAGGCATGCACAAACATAGGAATATGCGACAAGACACCCAAGGTAATTAGAAGGCAACCAACCCAAAAGGCACTTGGGTGATGAAATGAATATGTTTTAATTTGCACTAATAAAAAGTCCTAGGGGCTAGCGTTATAGCAAAGGTTATAGATACCTAATATTGATATTTTAAACAAGTAAAATCCCCCAGCCTATAATTAATTCAAGGGGTAACAGCCGTGTCAGTTGTTCTAATCTTGAGTTAAAAATATACAAATTTTGCTCTTGTAATTATTCTTGGGCGAGCTAATATCAAGATTACATTTTGAGGATATCATGTTCATCATTAGCCAAATTAACATTATAAAGAGTAACCTACTCACCTTACCAAATTAAGCCGAGCGTAGTCCTTACGCTCGGCTAGTGTCCCCTGTTTTTTTCATTTTTATTAGTAATTTGTTCGGTTGGAGAGTTAGCCGTGCTTACGCGTATTTTCAGGTCTTGCAAAACCTTAATTTGTCCTTCTGATTCGATACTTCAAGACGCGGGATATCGAATCTTATTAGATCCTATGGCTCTGGGGGAATTACTGGATCGTCTTGAATTCTGTGGGAGTCAAAGCGCCAGTATTGAAAACCGTGTTCGGATTGGAAGTACTGTACTAATTAGAAATGAAGCTACTTTGGAATATTTGACCTTGCGGATAGTGAAAGACCAAAAAGCGTATCCGTCTAAAGGCATAGTGTCGTTTACGTCAGTCATTGGCTTCGCGTTATTAGGGCTACGTTGTGGCGAAATGGCCCATGTGAAAACAGCAAAAGGCGAGCTGCAGTGGCTACTTTTTTCCGTAAGTCACAATGGGGCTGCGGTCGTTAAATAAAATTTTATACAGTAACAAAAGAAGGGTACAGCCTTGGAGTAATCAATCTTTGAAGAGTATTTATACAGTTAAACGTATTTCATTTTTTTGAAGGAAGATATCTCATGTACACAGAGAAAGATAAGAAAAAGCCACAACACTCCTTAAAAGAAAAACAAAAATAGCCTATATCGCAAAAGGGCTCATATGAGCCCCTTTTTTTTAACAAAAAATAAGAGTGAAATTATGGAAAAGCAACCCGATATTATTATTTCAAAAGCCGACTTAATGGAATTAGAAAATCAATTAGAACGTTCTAAATTACCTATCGAGTTTATTTGTGCCCTAGAGCAAGAGTTAGATCGCGCCACAATCGTTTCTTCTAAAGACCTGCCAGAAGATGTAGTAGCCTTAGGCAGCCAGGTTACATTTAAAATTTTGGACACTCAAAAAACTTTCACCAAAACCTTATGTTTACCCGCAGACACCATCAAGTTTGACGACAGTATCTCTGTGTTTGCCCCTATAGGCGCTGCGTTAATTGGTTTACAAACAGGTCAGTGTATTAAATGGCAAACCCAGCGAGGGCTGCAATCAGTGGAAATAGTCAATGTGAAAGGGAAAGTGCAGTAATTGTGACCAAGTTTAAAGCTATTCATGAAGAACCTATTTGTAGGAGCCAGCGACACGACTACAGAGTTTGGGGAAGTCGGCAACTTAAGTACTTGGGATAAATATTACGGAGGGGGGCGTCGCGTCGTCGATGCTATTTTGAACTAGGAGTCGTTTAATTTGAGTGGGGGATAATGGGCAATATTAGCCTGACGATTATCTAAATAAAAATGGCGGAATCGCTGAAATAAGTGCGATTTCCGCCTTTGTTATGTACGCCCAAATTTAACACTGGAACCGACTCAAAATTCTGGCGTTACGGTTGTTTCAATAGTCGAGCTTCAAAAAAGGTAAGCATCTCTTGGTTATATTCCACCGCTTGATTACCAGTTGAGCCTATATGCACTCCTTTTTTGATAAATCCGCCGGTGGCAGCATAAGTAAATAATTCTTTTGCTGTTAAGGACGGGTCCATTTTTCCGCTTCTAGGATCGAAATATTGGCCATCTTTATTGATATATAAAGTATGAAATTTTACCACTGATGTTGCGTCAGCAATTTCAGTCGGATCAACGCCTTCTCTGTCGAAAGCATGTAGTGCATTTGGAAACATCATTATCTGGGCATCATTGCCACCAGACTGCAATGCCTGTACCGCGCCTTGGCATTTTATAGGCGAAACCCAATCATCAGCGTCACCATGCAAGACAAGGAGGGATGCGCCTTTAGCTAGTTGCGGGCGGCTAAATTGCACGCCACACCAAGGATACCCCGCAACAACTGTGTTAATTCCGTTTCCGTCACCTAGTACTACTTCGCTAAGTGGCGCTGCGATTGCCATCATTACCGCGGTACCGCCTCTACTTCCTCCGGTTGCACCAATACGTGTTGAGTCTATCCCTGCAGAGTGACGCAACTTTTGTACAGCAGCAAGCACATCATAAGTGCTAGCTGCAAAACTCATTTGACCTTGGTCACCAATAGTATCGGTAATGCCTCTGCCATAAAAAGGGTCAATTAATAGGGCGGCAATCCCAGCGGAGCTTAGCGTGACGGCTTGATGAATATGGTGAGGCCCTATGTTGCCACTTCCTGGGTTGATGATCACTGCTGGCACAGAGGGAGAGGACGCGTTCTTTGGCATAAATAACTGAGCGCTTAATTCTACTGCTGAGCCAAGTTTACCATTAATAATATTGGCGTAATCCGCAGGGGAGTGACTGGTAAATGTAACCATAGTGCCACTTATGCCATTGATTAATCTAAGTGGCTCAGTGGCAAACGTCTTACTATCCACTTGTGGTACTTTTACGGTATCCGCGAAAGTTGTCCAGCTCGTTGCTAACAGGATAAACAATACTGCAAACTGCCGTAACAGTGGTCTAAAAATAGGCTCGTCCTGGTTTAACAAAGTTCGGTGTTTCATGATTTTTTCCTACTGTTGTATTCTATTTATTAAGTGAAGTAGCGATTGAATTGAGCGAGTGTTTAACAAGCATGAAATCCTGCTTTATGGGCAGAATCGCGAGCCTTTTTTGCAACGAATCAGTTGGTTCGGTACAGGTTTCACACTGGCCATTTGTTCAATTCGCATTTTTTGTAATGTGCTTACCAATTCAGGATGATCTTTTGCAATGTCATACTTCTCGCTAGGATCAGCATTTAGATCGTAAAGAATCGGGGATTCATATTCGATGACTTGTGGATTTCCGTAAGCTTCTTTAAACAGGAAGTGGGCTTTAAATTGACCTTTTCGAACAGCATAAATTTGGTTTCCTCGATAATAAAAATACTCATTACGTATGCCAGTTTTTCCTTTCAACAAGGTGTCTGATAAATCATAGGCATCGGAATTTTCTGAGGCTTTTCCACCGGCTATACTCACAAGAGTGGGTAATAAATCGATTGTTGAACCTATATCATGTACCAATTCAGGTTTGATATGACCCGGCCACCAGAAAAATCCAGGGACCCGTAGGCCTCCTTCAAAAGTTTCATTTTTTCCGCCTCGAAATAGTCCTGCACTGCCACCCATTGTTTCAAATAATAACCACGGACCATTATCAGAACTGAATACCACTAGGGTGTTTTCTGCAATGCTTTGCTCACGCAGAGTCTCTAATACTTGGCCAACTGACCAATCAAGCTCTTCCATCACATCACCGTATAATCCTTGTGTACTGCGACCGGTAAATTCTTCAGAAGCAAAAAGTGGCACGTGAGGCATGGCATGAGCTAAATAAAGAAAAAAGGGGTGTTGTTTATTTTCCTTGATAAAGGTTGTTGCTTTGTCGGTATAACGTTTTGTTAACTCATGCTGATTTGGTCCATATTCCAATACTGTTTCATCCTGCATCAAGGGCACTTTAAAATATTCTGGTTTGGGCTCTGTCCATTGTTTGCCTTTACTCCAGTTAGCTAAACTCCAATCGTCACCATTTAACTTTTTGATCAAGCCCCAATCTTGGTTCATATCATTGGAGTAAGGTACACCAAACCAACTATCAAAACCGTGATGTGTAGGCAGTGACTCAGGCATATGTCCCAAATGCCATTTACCCACCATAGCAGTTTTATAACCCTTGGCTTTTAACGCTTCAGCAATGGTCAATTCGCTATCTGGTATACCACCAAGTGAATCTTCACGAAAAACGTTTCGATAGGGAGCGGAAGACGCCAAACCAGCTCTGATAGGATATTTCCCCAACATTAATCCCGCACGGCTAGGTGTACAAACAGGTGCTGCAACATAAAAATTGGTCCACTTCTGTCCTTCAGCCGCCATTTTGTCAAGGTTGGGAGTTTTAATTGTCGGGTGACCATTGTTACTCATGTCCCCATATCCCATATCATCGGCAAATATAATGATAATATTTGGTGGCGTCATTTTTTCGATTTCTGTCGAGTAAATGTTGCTTGTGTAAGCAATAGCTAACCAAAAGATGGCACGAGAAATTAGAGTTAAATTCAGTTTTTTCATTATGATAGTGTTCCAGTTAACTTCACTTTGTAGCCGTAACAAATTGATTTGGCCTTTACAGTAATAGTTTTACGATTATTTCAGCTTGCCAATAATAAAGGCCAATACACACACTTCTTTGGATAATGAAGTCAATTTGTAGCATCTTTTGGGTTCGGGATGCTTAATTCATTCATTGTTGACTTGGGGCTGAGGTCGGCAATCACTTCACTCACTACTTTAGATGTCGGTACTTGAAGTGACGCACTCAGTACAACCTCATTCACCGATTTAGCTAAATGAAACTGGTAGCGTCCCTTATCGACTATCCATGCTCTTCGCCTTGGACTAAAAGATGCCAGTTCATTTTTATTGACTGACAACCTCAGTGTTTGGCTTTCCCCTGGCTGTAATACTTTGGTTTTAGCAAAGTCTTTTAGTTCTTTTTTCGGTTTGGGCAGGTTGCCTCTTGGAGCTGAAACATATAGCTGGACAACTTGTTGACCAGCGCTTCTACCGGTATTAGTTACGGTAACTGGAAAAGTTATGTTATCAGCGTTTTGCAGTGATTTTCCAGCATGTGCACTGCTGAAAGCAAATGTGCTATAGGACAAACCAAAACCGAATGGGTAAGCGACATCGACTTCAAAGGTATCAAAATAACGATACCCTACAAAAATCCCTTCTTGGTAGAGTACTTCTGATGGTTTACCCCAATCTAGCCCTGCTACTATTAAAGATTCACCATTTGGGTCTTCAATTCCAGGGAAGTTATTCTGAGCAGCAGAGGGCACATCATCATAGTTAATCGGGAAGGTTGAGGGTAACTTACCTGAAGGATTAACTTTCCCCGTCAACACATCGGCTAACGCATTGCCTGCTTCTTGCCCACCTTGCCAAGGAAGAATGATGGCATCAACTTGGTCGCGCCAACTGACGGTTTCTATCACATTTCCAATATTTAACACCACCACTACCTTTTTCCCACTTTCATGGTAAGACTCAGATACTTGTTTTATCATGTTCTTTTCTGCTTGGGTCAAATAGAAGTCGCCTTCTAAGGCGCGGTCTTCAAACTCTCCTGAATTACGGCCTATTGTAATCAGACCCATATCAGTAGTAGCCACAACTTTATCAACGAGCGCTTGTTCGAGGGGCATCTCAGGTAGCATCTTTTCTAAGGCAAAGAAAAACGCTTTTTTAGGTCGTTTCTTTTCTTCAATAACACGATGTTCTACATAGCGCTCACTCAGTGCCTTATGAATATTAATACCGGTATTCTCTAAGCCTTCCACAAGTGATACGGTATAGGCTTCATTGACATCACCGCTACCTGAACCACCAGCAAAAAAAGCATAAGAGCCCGTACCAAAAGCACCAACATGCCGAATGTTGTTAGCTAGTGGTAAGGTATTGTGGTTATTCTTTAATAAAATAGTGCCTTGGGCCGCGACACTTCGCGCAATTTCTGCGTGGGCCTTTAAGTCAGGGGCATTAGAGTATTGATAATCATTTTGGGTGGGAGACTTTAATAACATGCTTAGAATCCGGCGTACGTTGATATCGATTTGTGATTCTAGTATCTCCCCATTTTTTATAGAACTTCTAAGTTGTTCAGTACGTTTTTCTACCCCAGGCATCAATAGATCGTTGCCAGCCTTAAGTTGTGCCGCTGGGTTTTTGCCAGCAAACCAGTCTGTCATCACCACACCCTCGTATTGCCACTCCTCCCTGAGTACTTCAGTCAATAATTTTTGATTTTCAGAAGCTAATGTTCCATTTACCGCATTGTACGAGCTCATTATTGCCCAAGGGTGAGATTTGTTGATGGCGATTTCAAAGCCCTTAAGATACAGCTCTCTTAACGCTCGCTCGCTGACCAATGTGTCTACTGTCATTCGATTTGTTTCTTGATTGTTAGCAGTAAAATGTTTGATTGTAGCCCCAACACCGTTCGACTCAATACCATTGACCATGGCGGCTGCCATTGATCCTGAGAGCAATGGATCTTCAGAGTAGTATTCAAAGTTGCGACCCGCTAAGGGGTTGCGATGAAGGTTCATACCTGGCGCCAACAAAACATCCACGCCGTATTCTTTGACCTCATTTCCCATGGCCTGTCCGACTTGTGTTACTGCCGCTGTATCCCAAGTAGATGCGGCAATGGTGGCGATAGGAAACGCGGTAGCATAATAAGTACGCTCTTCGCCCTCCCGTTTTGGCCAAATACGCAAACCCGCTGGTCCATCTGCAAGAGCGATTGATTTTAACCCTTGGAGTAATAATGGAGCAGTGTACCCTGCCGTACCTGGAACACGGTCGATAGCACCTAACTTTTTACCATCAAGTGAAAACCCCATGCCACTGACAATGGCCACTTTGTCCTCTATCGACATGTTAGCCAAAATCGAGTCTACGGCTTGTGTATCAACAGTGAGGTCATTCATAGGGTTTGCAACTGATTTAGGTTTTACTTCTGCGCTATCACATGCGGTAAAAAATGCAGAGGTAAAAACCATAAGCAGAATGTGATTTATTTTTAGCATAACTTGGGTCCTTCAATTAATTTACTTAATGGGGTTGAATCCATAAACGTTGCGATTTAGTTATTCAGTGCATTAATGAGGAAAATTAAATTACACGTCTATTCTCCTCATTTGACGAATGTTAAAAAGCACCAAAACGATAAGTAAACTCGACTCCCATATAACGTTGATAATCACGGGTCAGGTACATGCTAGTGTTTGAAGGATCGAGAAAACCTGGACTTAATTGAGAAACAAAGTTGTCATCTAGGGCATTTTTTGCAAACAAAGCAGCTGTCCATTGGCCATCATCCGCCTGAATTCCAAGGGTGAAATCCAGTACCCCGTAACTTGGCAATATCAGATCTGGTGACTGATTTTGATTGGTTTGCGCTTCATCTCTCCAGCGATAGTTTGCGCTGATAAACATATCCATATTCCCTTCAAGGTAGATGTCATATTTTGCAGATAAAGTGAGTTTAGTATTAGGTGAGTTAGGTACATCACCTCCATTAATATCTTGAAACCCTGAATTACAGCCATCTTCTTGCGTTTGACCAAAATAGCACTGTACCCCCAAAAACTCTCCGTAGGTGGCATCTATAAAGGCTATGCCTCCATTTATCAGTAACTCGGGTATTGGTTTCGCTGTAAATTCTACTTCTAATCCTTTGGTGATGACCTCCCCAGCACTGGTTAAAGAGAATGTGATGGTTTGTGGGTCATATGCTTGCCCTTGGAAGTGTTCAAAAGTGGTGTGGAAACCAGTGAATGACAAGCGTAAGCGGCGGTCAAGTAATTCTGAACGAATACCTGCTTCCCAGGCTTTGTTTGTTTCCGCCGGGATAGGTGTTGTACTACTTTCAGTACTAGAAAAAATCAAATCAAAAGCGGGGGCCTTATAGCCCTCAGCATAACTACCAAAAATCATGCTGTTTTTGTTTAAGTTATAAGCAAGGGAGAAACGCCCGGTTACAGCACTGTCAGTGGTGTCACTGGAAAAATCAGCCGCAGCTCCTGGTAAACCTGGCATACCGGGAAAAGGACCTGTCAGAACTGCATCACCGCGGGCGAAATCAATTTCAATTTCATCATGGGTATAGCGTAACCCTAATGATGCCGTTAGATCGTCAGTAATTCCCCATTCAGCTTGGCTAAATAGCGCATAGTTAGTGGTATCTACTATGGAATCAAAACTATTAAATCCAATGCCCGAGCCAGCAGCAGAACAAGCTTCTGTGCCAATTTCTGCATCATAAGGGTCAGCACAACGCATCACCTCCCGTTCAAAGTATCGCTCAATGGATTGCTCCCAATAGAAAGCCCCCATTGTTATGAAAATATCGTCAGTTAATTGACCTGCTATACGCAACTCTTCGGAAAACTGTGATTGTTCTTGATTACCGCCACCCGACGCGCCATTTTTAGTAAACAATACATGACCGGTTACAGGAGTGGTATAGGGATTGAGATCTGCATCTTCAGCTGATTCAAGTGTGAAACCGCGAAATGCAGAGATGGATGTCAAAGTGAAATCACCGAAGTTATGATTATATTCGGCCGAAATACCACTGGTTTCAGTATTAGAATAAACTGGGCTGCCCAATTTAACCTTATTATTTTCTGGGCCAAGATCAATATCAGCATAATCTTCGCCATACTGCAGAAAATCAAAAAAGGAATCGCGATTAACGTCCTTCAGTATCGTTGTACAACAATCGCGGTCTTGTTTTGAATAATCACCAATTAACAATAAGTTGCCGTCACTGCCCACATCAAGCTCAAGCTTACCGCGGAAACCTTTACTGTTGTCACCGTTGATGGTTTCACCTGTGGTGACATTTTCAACAAAACCGTCAAAGTCCCGTGAATAGAAAGCTAGTCGTCCGCGAACACCATCACTTAATGGTCCGGTCACTTGTCCCATGATGCCATATGCATTGTCATCGGATAAGGTCAAACGGGTTTCACCAAAAAAGAATTCTTCAGGTCGTTTTGTGTACACGCTTATTACACCACCCGATGCGTTTTTACCGAATAAGGTACCTTGGGGCCCTCGAAGAATCTCAACGCGATCAATGTCCGCTAAATCAGATAAAAACTGTACTGTTCGCCCTAAAGGCACACCGTCTATGACTGTACTTACTGTAGGCTCGACTGCTGTTTGAAATGCGGTTGTACCTATTCCCCGAATGTTTACACCTGAACCACGCATGTCACCTGATTGGTTGAAAGTTACTGATGGACTTATCTGTACTAAATCCTGAAACTCGGTTGCTTGAGCTGCCTCTAGTGTTTCACCAGAAACAGACGTAACAGCAACCGGCACTTCTAAAAATCCTTGGACACGTTTTTGTGCTGTTACTTCGATAACTTCCAACATGATGTTATCTTTGGAATTTTCATTCTGTTGTTGCGCAAATACTTGTAATGGCGATATCAAGCCTAAAGCAATCAGTAAAGCGTTTGCCAGTGGGCGTTTCTTAATCATTAGTGTGTTTCCTCAAATCAATAATTTGTAGTGTTAGAGCTTAGGTAAATTATTTTTTCATTATGTTAACTATCCATTAACAATAGCAGTAAGTCTTGATTGTTACAATCGTTGTCTTTTGGGTTTATTAATGTCGTAATAAGATAAATTGTTTAAAAACAATGATTTGGTTATTTTTGGTATATTGATTGTTATTATTTCTATCTATAAGTGCTATCGTTGTCTTTTGTTTTGATGAGCGATAGGTTCCTATTCGTAAGTTAATATATAATAAGAGTCGCGGGTCCCAATAAACGGTAAACGGAAAATGAAAGAAGAAAAAAACAGTACCATTCATGATGTAGCGAGATTGGCTAACGTTTCGATTAAGACAGTGTCCAGAATTCTAAATAATGATCCCCGAGTTCGTGAAACGAATGTTGTGAAGGTAAATAAGGCAATTAAGGACCTAGATTACAAAATAGATTTTAATGCACGACGTTTGCGGACCAAACAATCATATCTTATTGCAGTACTTTACTTTGATTACAGAGGAAATTTTTATTCGAATATGGTTATCGGAGGCGCTATATCTGCATGTGATGAACTTGGATATGATGTGCTCATTCGTCCACTTAAGTTTAGCGGAGAAAATCTTATGCCGAGTGTTGTGCATATGATCGAACGTTCAAATCCAGATGGCTTTATTTTAATACCTCCTTTGGGTGAAAATCAGGAACTCTTGGAACTATTCAATAGGAAAAATATTCCTATAATTCGTATTTCTCCGAGAGATATTAGTGGTAATGATTTGGTCCATTGTGATGAAGTGACTGCAACACAAAAAGCTATCCAATATCTTATTTCACATGGTCATACCGAAATTGGTTTTATCAGTTATTTGGTAGGGCACGCAGCGGGAAGTTGGCGCTATGAAGGATATAAAAAAGCCTTAGCAGAAGCGGGTATTGAAGAAAGATCTGAGTTGGTTGAACAGCACGCCTATCAACCCAATATAGTAGAACATGCAGCACGACGGTTATTGAAGTTGCCAAAGCCTCCCACCGCTATATTCACCATTAATGATGCCAGTGCTTCAATAGTTTACCGTGTGGCTTCTCAGCTTAATAAAAAAATTCCTTATGACCTATCTGTGATGGGATTTGATGACGACCCGTTAGCAGAATATTTGTGGCCACCATTATCAACAGTAAAACAACCAGTGACAGAGTTAGGTTATGAAGCTGCAAAATTACTTATTAGAAAATTCATTCAAAAAGAAGACGTCACTGAGATTGTTAAACCTAAATGTGAATTATTAATTAGAAACTCTTGTGGACCTTTGAACACGTAAAGGTTTATTTCTGAGCACTTTACCCAGTAACCTAATGGTTTTAGGTAATATCTTTGCGTTTATTAAGGACTAAAAATGTTTCCATAATATCAATATCATTAAAATAATATTGTAGTGAGTATCTATAAATATACGCTGGTTTTTACATCAGAAGTCACTCAGATGTTATACATTTCTTCAGGCGCAATCTTCAGTTCCGCTATTCACTAGACATTTAAAATTGAGTCCAATTCACCACAACAGTCAGGTGAATTGTTTATCTCTACTTTTCTACTAATTCAAAACTCTGATACTTATCAATACATAATGATGCTTGGTAGTTGCTGGAATTATTGGGTTTAATATTGATGCGGAGAATGTATCTAAGCCGTATTCAAATTAGATAGGGGATACCAAAGACACCATAGGTGTATGGGGAGAAAAGCTGTGCAAGTGACTTTTATAGATGCTGACATACCTGAGCCAGGCAAGCTGCAAGAAGTGGCCCCGGGTATATTTTGGTTGCGTATGCCATTACCCTTTGATCTTGACCATATCAATCTTTACCTACTTGAAGATAATCAAAATGGACAAGAGGGCTACGCATTAATTGATACTGGCATTGGCACTCAAAAAACACAGGCACTTTGGGATGTGTTGCTCGATACCTTAGGAAAACCTATCACTAAAGTCATAGTGACACATCTACATCCAGATCATATTGGCATGGCTGGGTACTTAGTGGAGAAGTTTCGCATTCCATTCTATATGAGCCAAGTGGAGTATTTTACCGCTCGAGCTCTATCTGCCGGTGCTCGCGGAGCCTCCGATTGGCAAGATGACGAGTATTTAGTGCGCTGTGGTATGTCAGAAGAGTATGTCAGCAATGCCAAGAAAAATCGTAAAGAAGGTCAAGGAGTAGGGCAAGTCATTCGGCCGATTCCATTACAATTTTATCGTTTGCAAGCTGGTGATACTTTGCGAGTTGGGGAGCATGATTGGCAAGTGTATATTGGTCGAGGTCATTCACCAGAACATGTTTGTTTATTTAATGCTGACACTAATATATTCATTTCTGGGGATCACGTTCTGCCAGGCATTTCGCCAAATATTGGCGTGTATAGCACTGAACCTAACGCTAATTCACTGAAGTTGTATTTAGATACTTTGCCACAATTTACTCAGTTGCCAGAAGATTGTTTAGTTTTACCTTCTCACAGGCAACCATTTTATGGTTTACATACCCGAGTCAACGAGCTGATTAGCCATCATCATGCTCATTTGCACAATCTCAGAACTTTTTGTGAGCAAGGCAAAACCATAGAGCAATGTTTGCCTGTTTTGTTCAAGCGTAAACTGAGTTCAAAAAATATATTTTTTGCGATTGCTGAAGCATTTTCCCACCTCAATTATCTATATTTTGCAGGTGAATGTAGTCGCGAAATCAATGCCAAGGGGCAATTTGTTTTCACCTTAAAATAAAGGTTTAAGGTGAAAACAGCGTAATAGACAGAAAACCGGGGCGCAGCAATCTTTTGGTGCGCCAGCTAGCAAGCGTTTAGAGGTCTAGTTTTTTCTGTTGTTCTTAATTCAATTGAATGCAAAAGCCGTAAAATCATCACCGCCATCTTATCGAGTGCGATTCGTTACTATAGCCACAACTATCACCGATTTTTTATTTGAGCCTATAACCTTCTTAAGTAACAGTTGTTTGATCCACATCAACTCTTTACTAACAGAACTCTCTGATACTGACGTTTTAAGCTGTTCCCCCAAAAAAACAACAAGAGGATCGTCTTATGAAAATACCACAGATAAAAGCGACTTTGTGGCTAGTGTTATTAGCAGGGATGACAAGTGTCAATGCACAAGGAAAAAGTTTAGTAACTGAACAAGCAGTATTGACTGCACCACCTATGGTGCCACCGCCTATTACTAGAGATCACAGCGCAAAGGTGGTGATCAATCTGGAAACGAGAGAGCAAGTAGGCTCAATCGCTGACGGTGTGGATTATGTCTTTTGGTCTTTTGGGGAAACCGTTCCCGGCAGCTTTATTCGTGTTAGAAAAGGCGACGAAATTGAATTTCACTTATCCAATCACCCTAGTTCAAAAATGCCACACAACATCGATTTACATGCAGTAACAGGTCCTGGAGGTGGCGCCGTATCCTCATTTACTGCGCCAGGACACACCTCCACCTTTAGTTTCACCGCACTTAATCCAGGCTTATATATTTATCACTGTGCAACAGCACCTGTGGGAATGCATATCGCCAACGGCATGTACGGTTTAATTCTGGTTGAGCCTGAAGGTGGTTTGCCAGCCGTTGACCGAGAATACTATGTGGTACAAGGCGACTTTTATACTAAAGGAGAGTACGGCGAAGCCGGCCTACAGCCTTTTGATATGGAAAAGGCGATTGATGAAGATGCTGATTATGTGGTGTTTAATGGTTCGGTTGGTAGCATTACTAATGAAAACTCTTTAACTGCTAATGTGGGTGAAACGGTTCGATTATATGTGGGTAACGGCGGTCCGAATTTAGTTTCTTCCTTCCATGTTATTGGTGAGATATTCGACACTGTCTATGTTGAGGGCGGCGATCTGAAAAATCACAACGTGCAAACGACCCTGATTCCCGCTGGTGGTGCAGCCATAGTGGAGTTTAAAGTGGACGTACCTGGTACCTTTATTATTGTAGATCACTCTATTTTTAGGGCCTTTAATAAAGGTGCTTTGGCGATGCTTAACGTTGAGGGGCCTGAAGCGCCCGCCATATACTCAGGAAAACAAGCTGATAATGTGTATTTACCTGAAGGTTCGGCGATTCAAACCATGGATGAAGATTACATTGTGGCCACTGCCAAATCAAAAGATGAGCAGATACGTTTTGGGCAGCGCGTTTACGAAGCGAATTGTCTCGCTTGTCATCAAGCAAATGGACAGGGTATTCCTTCAGCATTTCCACCACTGGCAAAATCTGATTATTTAAATGCTAATCCTCTTTTGGGAGTTGATGCCATCGTTAAAGGTTTGACTGGGCCAATTAAAGTTAATGGCAGCATATACGACAGTGTTATGCCTGCCATGCGCTTAAGTGACCAAGATATTGCCAATGTCATTACCTTTGTTCTCAATAGTTGGGGTAACAAAGGTGGACAAATGTCAGCCGCAGAAGTCGCGAATAGGCGTCACTAGGTGCTTTTAGCCACAGCTGACTCTCGGATATGAATGTTTTCAGTGAACCTACCTGGGCGTCAAGGCCTGTAAAACTGCGGATTCTAGAATAATGATAGCTTGGTTACTGACATCACTAGTATTAGTAGGTACACACGATATGGTGGAGATCCCAGCAGGGGATTACCGCCCTCTTTACATGAGTAAAGACAGTCCACAAACTAAGGTAGAGGCATTTAGTATTGATATAAGGCCTGTTACCAATCAGCAGTATTTACAGTTTATTGCTGTCAATCCAAGTTGGCAGCCAAAAGTCATTCCGCAACTATTTGCTGAGCCACAATACTTACAACATTGGAGCAATAAGGGAGGGGAAATATTACCCTCAAATGCGCAGCTAAATAGTCCTGTGATCAATGTGTCTTGGTTTGCTGCACAAGCTTATTGCCGTTCTCTGGATAGGCGTTTGCCTACAGTAGCCGAGTGGGAACGGGTAGCAAGTGCCAGTGAAACCCTTGTTGATGGTAGTCAGGAAAAGAACTATCAGCAGCGAATTTTGGCTTGGTATAGCCAACCTAGTCGTAAACAATTACCGGACGTGGGGGGCAATGTAGCGAATTTCTGGGGCGTACAAGATTTACATGGCTTGATATGGGAATGGACCCAAGATTTTAATTCTGCTTTAGTCAGCGGAGAGTCAAGGGGGGATAGCAGTATAGATCAAAAGCTATTTTGTGCGGCGGGAGCCCAAGGTGCAGCGGACCCCAGTGACTATGCAGCTTTTATGCGTTTTGGTTTTCGTTCTAGCTTACAAGCAAAATTTACCCTTCCCAACCTAGGGTTTCGATGTGCATCGTCTAAGGAGCAAATAAATGTTAAACGTTAACCCGGTAGTTTTAATGAAAGTGATTGGGCTAGTACTTTTACTTGTGGTTTTGCGGGTAAACTCGCAAAACATACCCCAAGATTCGTTGTATCAGCTCAATAACACTTGGTTAGATCAAGACGGTAATGAGCTGACACTTAACAGTTTTAGCGGTAAAAAGCAGGTGTTAAGTCTGATTTATACTCATTGTCTGCATACCTGTCCAACTATTGTTTCTACTATGCAGTCCATGGAAAATAAGCTGAGTGAAGATGAAAAACAAAATGTTGGATTTATTTTGGTTTCATTAACACCAGATTCTGATACCCCTGAGGTTATGCGGGATTTTGCGCAAAAAAGAAAACTCAATATGCAAAACTGGCGTTTATTAACCGGCAGCGCTGAGGATGTGCGTAGTTTAGCCATGGTGTTAGACGTCAAATATCAAAACGTTAAAGACAATGAGGTTAATCACTCTAACCTTATAACAGTGCTAGATAATAAGGGGAGGATCAAATTTCAAGAAATTGGTGTGATGAGTAATGCGGCAAAAGCAGTAGAGAAACTCAAAACATTTTAATTAAGTAAAGGTAATAAAAGCGTCCTAATGTTACTTAGCCTCTAATGCTAGGCACTGCATTTTTTGTTTGCTGTTCAATCTTAATGAAATACTCTTTTAAATAATCGAGTAATAGTCGTAGCTTTTTTGAGGCTGCGCTGCCAGGCGGAAAAACGCCATATATGTTAATGTCTTTTAGCTGGTAATCATCTAATACTGATTCTAATTTTCCTGCTTGGATCTTGGGCCAAGCGTCATATACAGGCACCCTACCTATGCCATGACCCCCTTCAAGAAAAGCAGTTCGAGCGGCGGCATTATTGGTACTGATCCCTCCTTTTACTGCCACACTGTATGAAAGATTGTCTTTACTTAGCTCAATGGTTCCTGCAGTCATTTTATAGACTACCCATTGGTGTGGTTGTAAATCAGCTGGAACTTTTGGCCTACCGCGTTTGTTGAAATAATCTGGCGATCCGCATAGGCAGGTCTGTAGAGTAGAAAGTTTACTTGCTTGTAAACCTGAATCAGGCAATGGAGCTCCTCGGATCGCCAGATCGATACCTTCTTGTATGATATTTACCACTTCATCAGTGAGCATGACATCGAGGTCAATTTTGGGGTATAAATCGCGAAAATTATTCAGTGCTGGCACTACCATTTGCAAACCCACATTGACCGGGCAGGTAATCTTCAACAATCCCTCTGGTTCGTTTTTAAGGTTCTCTATTTGTTGATTCGCTGTGGTGGCGCGATCGGCAATGATTCGGCATGACTGGTAATACTCAGCCCCTGCTTCAGTTAGTGAAATTGAACGTGTAGTGCGGTTGAGCAATTTCACCCCAAGCTCAGATTCTAATTTTTTAATGTGATAGCTGACCACAGCTCGGGATAAACCTATATGTTTCGCAGCTGCCGTGAGATTACCTTGCTCAATGACTTGAGCAAAAACCACCATGCTTTTCAGTTGTTCAAAATATAAGTTCATAAGCCACTATAGCAGTATTGTATCAATTGTTTGAACAATGTTGTCTAATTTCTCTGTATTGTTAGAAATTTACTGGAGGTTTACACTGATTTCAAATTCAAGACAGATAAGAGAAAAACTATGAAAACATCACAAACAGCTAAGCACATATTAATGGTGTTAACGTCACATGCTGAGCTAGGTGATAGCGGTGAAAAGACGGGTTTCTGGGTAGAAGAATTTGCAGCGCCATATTACGCTTTTATCGATGCAGGCATAAAAGTGAGTATTGCTTCTGTCGCTGGCGGCCAGCCACCTATTGACCCTAAGAGTGAATTAGAAGATTTTCAAACCCTAGCAACTAAGCGTTACGATACGGATAACGAAGTACAAAGATTGATGGCCAATACCACAAAATTACTTGATCTTGATGCTTCTGATTATGACGCAGTTTTCTACCCAGGTGGTCACGGGCCATTATGGGATCTTACCGATAACCAGACCTCAATTTCTTTGATTGAAAACTTCTTAGCGGCCAAGAAGCCGGTAGCCGCAGTATGTCATGCCAGTGCTGCATTTTTGAATATTAAAGATGCTAATGGAGAATATGTGGTTAAAGGCAAAGCGGTAACGGGTTTTACCAATAGTGAAGAAGAGGCAGTTCAATTAACTAACATTGTGCCTTTTTTACTAGAAGATGAATTGATTAAGCGCGGTGGCAATTATCAAAAGGTTGCTGACTGGAGCGCATTTGCAATTCAGGATGGCCTAGTTATTACTGGACAAAATCCTGCGAGCTCAGAATTAGCAGCAAAAAAATTATTGGCAATTTTAGCCTAGGCTTTAGAGAGCTGAAACCTTTAAAAAAGTGAGGAATATTATTCATGTTAAATTTTAGTTTTCAAAATACTACCCAAATTCGTTTTGGTGAAGGTCAAATAGCCTCAATAGGTAAACAGATCCCTAGTAATGCCAAAATATTGGTGACTTATGGTGGGGGCTCTATCAAAAGTAACGGGGTGTATGATCAAGTTGCAGCGGCATTAACTAAGCATACTTGGTTTGAATTTTCGGGCATTGAGCCAAACCCAAGTTACGATACGTTAATGAAGGCTCAAGATATTATTAAAGACAATAAGATCGATTTTATTTTAGCTGTTGGTGGCGGCTCGGTAGTTGATGGGTCTAAATTTATCGCTGCTGCGGCATTATTCGAAGGTGATGACCCTTGGGAAATAGTAAGCAAACAGACACGTATTAAAAAAGCGTTGCCTCTTGCTTGTGTCTTGACTCTACCTGCGACTGGCTCTGAGTCAAATACCGGTGCGGTAGTAACTCGTGATGGTAATAAATTACCTTTCAACAGTCCCTTGGTTCGTCCTATATTTGCTGTGCTTGACCCTGCGGTCACTCTTTCATTGTCGGACCGTCAGGTAGGCAACGGGGTTGTGGATGCATTTGTACACACTATGGAGCAGTATCTAACCTATAGTGTTAACGCTAAAGTGCAAGACCGTTTTGCGGAAGGATTATTGCTTACCTTAATTGAAGAAGGGCCAAAAGCATTGGCGCCTGATACGTCCAAAGATTTAGAGGTTCGTGGCAATATTATGTGGGCGGCAACTATGGCGCTTAATGGTTTGATAGGAGCAGGTGTGCCACAAGATTGGGCAACACACATGATCGGACACGAATTAACAGGTACTCATGGCATAGACCACGCGCGTACCTTATCAATCGTTTTACCTGCGGTAATGAAAGTATGCAAAGAAGCAAAACGTGGAAAATTATTACAGTATGCTGAGCGTATCTGGAATATTACCGAAGGTGATGAAGAGTCACGTATCGATACTGCCATTGAACTGACCGAGCAGTTTTTTGAAAAGATGCAGGTGCCTACACGTTTATCTCAGGTCGATTTAGGTGAAGCTGATATAGATCTATTAATCGAAAAATTAGTGGGGCACGGTATGCTGAAGTTGGGTGAACATGGCGCAGTAACACCTGAGGTTAGCCGTGAAATATTAGTCACTGCACTGTAATTTGAGTTATTTGAAGAATAAAAAAAGGGGCCAAGTGCCCCTTTTTTTGTGATGATTGAGTGACTCAGGTTATTTGTTTGATTACTCTGGCTGCTCAGTCACAGTCAATGTTGGGCTACCTAGATTACTGGCATCTAGCTCGAAATTGAACTCGCCGCCATTTTGTATATTGATAAGCATATTGTCGTTTGAACCTGGATACAGGGTGACAACTGTATTCAATTCTACATCCATATTGCCTCCCAGATTTACGCCGCCACTACCGCCCCAATCTTGATCGGCAATTTTGAAGTAGTAACTGCCTGCGGCGATATTAAATACTCCGCGATAAATATCGTTACCCTGGTAGCTTAGGGGGGAAGTAGTGCCCCAACCGTTCATGTCGCCTCGTAACAAAGGCACATGATTGCCATAAGGAGGTGGAATGGCATTGGGATCTTCAGGAATGATGGTGAGGCTAGGATTGGCTGTGTTGGTTGCATCTAATACAAACTTATAGTTGCCATCAGCAATCAAACTTAAACTTAAGTTATTAGCCCCGTTAGTCAGCGTCGCTGGGGAGCCTATAGGCATAGTGAATTCTCCACCAATGTTGACCGCAGCAAAGTTTTGGTCGGCGATTTTGAACTGATAATCACCTTGTAATAGGGCGGCATCTAATTCGTAGTTGTCGTTGCCTTGGTAGTTAAAGGGTAATGATGTGTCCCATGAATTAAAATCACCACGTAGATAAATAGGTTGTTCTCCATAAGGGGGCAGGGCAGATAACCCGTAACCTTGTGCGCCATCTTGTGGTTTAACAAATACCGCAGTAGTTAACGGGGGGACGCTAAAAGTACCGTCGTTAAAAGTAGCTGTTTGTACTATTGGATCGGCCGATTGTTGCTGACTTTGATGAAGTACAAAAGCATTGGCGTTATTTACGTTGACAGATTGCGTAGAGGCGCTGCCATTGATTATCACCACAATCGCGTCATTATTGCTGTCTAAATCTGCTAAACCTATACCGTCGTCGAGACTCATTACGATCAGGCCTTGCTCTTGCTGGCTACCGGTATTGTGGAATTTAATTCGTTGTGAGATATCTGCTGCGCTATTTAAACGGAATAATTTACTGGCGCTGCGAATTTGTAAAAATTCTTTAAACAAAGACGCCGTCAGATCAACATCAGTGGCAGTAAAGTCACTATTGGTGTTGCCGCTAATTGGACTAATGTTGCCCCAATTGTTTTGGTTATCTTGTGCTAAAGGTAAACCTATATTCCAGTTGTTACTGGTTTGGGTGAAATCAACCCGATTAAACCAGTCTCCGGCATCATAGGTATTTCTGTCCATGGACTTAGAACGAATTAAATCAGAGCCCATATGTAAAAACGGGATCCCTTGACTTAAAAGCGGGATAGATAACGCCACGTTTTGAATACGTACTCGGTCTTGAATTCCTAAATCGCTTGGCAAAGCGTATTGTAATTTGTCCCACAAGGTTTCGTTGTCATGTTTGGAGATGTAGTTAACAGTATCAGCGGGATCTTCACTGTATCCAGCGGGCTGTCCATTCCATTGGTAGTCGTAAGTTGATAGATAGTTATCGCTGGCTGCAACAAACTGATAGCTGCCAACATTGCCTACTAGGCCAACACGGATCACGTCTTGTTCGCTGATGCTACCGCCGGTAAACATGGCGCCGTCTCGCACTGCATCACGTTGTCGATCAGAATAGGTACCAATTTCACTGCCGGCCATGTTCAATTGTGAAGCTTGCTCAAAACGCCTGTTATTCGCCACCTCTCCAAAATTCCATCCTTCGCCATAAAAGTAAGTATCGGCGTCCACTGCACGTACTGCTTCACGGGCATCTAAAATAGCCTGTTTAGGTATATGTCCCATTAGATCAAATCGAAAGCCATCAAAGCCAAAATGTTCAGCAAAACTCACCAACGAATCATTCATCAATTTGGCCATCATTTTATGTTCAGTGGCGGTGTTTTCACAGCAGGTGGAGTTTTCAATTTGACCACTGGTTTCGTTTAAGCGGTGGTAATACCCGGGCACCACTTTGTCCAATACTGCGTTGTCGTAAAGGCCTGATGACGCCGCATGGTTATACACCACATCTAAGATCACTCTTAGCCCCATTTCGTGTAAAGACTGGTTCATGGCGCGCATTTCTAGAATACGGCTGACACCATCAGCATCGGTTGCATAACTCCCTTCAGGAGCAGCAAAATGTTGTGGATCATATCCCCAGTTGAATCCATCCATGCCACGCATAGAATCCACCAATGCTTGGGCATCTGTGGTGGCTGGATCGTAACTTTGGAGCACCTGTAATAATGTTGACTGGTTATCTTCCACGCCACATACCGGTGCTGTGTTATTCATTTGGCACAGTTTGGCAACGGTATCGGTTACATCCACTCGCAGACTGCTATCTTCTTGGATAGAGGCAATATCATTGGCCGGTAAGACATGGAAATGGGTTAACCCCGCTTGTTGCAGACTTTGTAAATGTTGCATAGGCGCTGAGTTAAGCTCGGTAAAGGCCATGTATTTGCCACGATGGGCGGCACTGGTACTTTGATCGAGAATACTAAAGTCACGAATATGTCCTTCGTAGATCACCGCGTCTTCGGGATCGATGATAGTAGGCACAGTGTGGGCATCCCAGTTAATAGGCTTTAAATCGGCATCTTGAAGGTCGACAAACTGGCTGTAACGGCCATTGATAGCCAAGCTAACAGAATAAGGGTCGGTTGTGATTAATTGTTCAATTTGTTCAGTAAGGGGGTGATAGACAGTCACATCGTAGCGATAAAACTGACGATCTAAGTCAACTTGAGTGCCGTTGTAAGTCCAGATCCCTGTTGCCGTATCTAGGCTCATAGCATGGTTGGCAACTAGCTGTTTATTGCTATTAAATATTTGAATATTAACTGCTTTGGCAGTAGGAGCCCAAAGGGTGGCGGTGACACTGTCATTGTTATAAGTGACCCCTAATTGGGCTTCATCGGCATCGTTAGCTGCGCTGGTATATAAGTTATCTAATAGTCTAGGAAGTTGTACTCTCGTGGCTTCAACGAGTTCGCCTTGGGCGTCCAGTGCTACCGCAAGTAACTGTTGTGTTGCCCATAGTTTAGCCTGCTCTGTACTGACATCCAGAGTAAACCCACTAAAACCGTTAAGTTGTGGATCTTGGACATACACAGCTGGGTCAACAATCGCCATAGTTAATTGAGTAAAGTTGGCAGCGGCTAATGTTTCATCATTAACGCTGGACAAACTGGCATCGGCAGATGTGTATAAACGATATTCAGCGGCATCGCTTGAGGTTAGCCACACTAAAGTATTGGTATTTATCCAGTGCGCTTTGGCGCCATCAACAGTAAAAGGGCGAGAGGCGAGAGGCTCATACCATAATTCTGGGTAGCCATGAAAAGTAAAGGCTTGCTGGCCATTTTCTGGTTCAAATCGACTGTTGTTATTACCCAAGGCTTTGTTGTCGCCACTGTGTACAATAAAGTTATAACAGGAAGCACCTGGGGTAATAGTGACAATATAATAGGCGCCGTAGATAGGGTGCTCACCATCAGCAGGGTAAGGATCACCCCAATTGCCAAAATGGGGACTTTCGCTAGTAGGAGCGGCATAGTCACCACAACCTTCACCGTTCCATAAATGTAAACCCCAACCTTGATAATTGCCATCGTCCCGTTGATAGAATATCGCAATTTGATTGTCTGCTAGTTGTAATCCAGTGCTAGGCGGGCCTTCTGAGGAAATATCGGCCTGAAGTCGCATTTCCATGGATAACGCCGCGCGAGTCAAGCCCAGCTTCACTGTAAACTTGTGCGTAGCTCCTGCTGCTAGCTCATTGATAGCTAGGGTAATAAAAGGTAAATCGTTGTCAACGCCATTGGCGTTCATTATTTGATGGCTGCTGGCATCAAATATCACCCGTAACGGCGCGCTGATCTCACTGCCGGTATTGGTGAGCGTGACTATTGCACTGTACTGACGATTAACACGATCATAAACAGGTCGAGCGGAGTAGCTAAATTCTCCGCTGTCTGCATCTTGCCATGCTGCATCGGCGAAAGGTGCCAACAGCAGCAGTAGCAACATATTTATTTGGCTAAATAATTTCATATCAACGAGTCCTGTTGGATTGAGAGCGCCTGCTAAACAGAGCGGCTGTGCCAAGTAGTAGTAAGGCAGACATAGGAGGCGCGGGTACCTCTGTAGGTATGGCGGTAAGTGTTACATTGTCGATTAATAAAGTTGAGGAATATGAATCAGGGGTATAGCCAGCTTCTAAGTTAAAATCTAAAAACCAACCCGTTTGATTGTGAAAGCTACTATCAAGCATCACAGAAAAGGTGCCTGCGCCATATAGACTGGTAGGTGCAATTAAAAAACCTGGGGTGCCATCAGCACCAGTAATATTACCGATGTCATCGATAAGATTAACAAAGAATAAATCCGCAATGTCGCTGCCATCATCAAACCCAGCAAAGTCCCAGTCAAAACTAAGCCATAGTTGTGAATCAGCAGCCACACTTAAGTCAAGCTCGGTTGACAAAGTATTGGCAAAAACGGCCGTTGCCCCATTATTAACATCAATATTGATCTCTGCCTGACAGTCGCCAGCATTATCAATTATATTAAAATCGCCGTCGCGAACGGCATTAGTCACTCCATCGGTATAGGTGTCCCAACTGTTAAAGTTACAACTTTGGAACGCTCCATTTGTAAGCAATGTTGCATTGGCGCCAGATGCAAACAGCAAGCATAATAATGTCAATATTTTTGGTGCAGTTTTCACGTTTTAAGCCTTTTATGTTAGAGGGTGAATACACTTGTGCAACAGCTTGTTGACAAGTTGTTTACAGAAAACTCTAATGCAAAAAAAAATATTCAACCATTGAATTTATTGCGAAAAGCCATGAATACGTATGCAGTTAAAAGGTGATATGACTAAAGGACGCTGGTATTTGGGAAAGAAGTCTTTAGGGATAGATAAAGCCTGTGATTCAATCTAACGTGTCGAAATCACTAGGAATATAGCCTTAAATTGCAATACCTATGGTGACATTACAACTTGTGTTTTTATATTTTAAGTTTGAGTATAGATAATTAAGCTTATCAACCCTGCTACAGTTAAAGTGTCACCATTAAGTGACATTTACGCAATGCGTAAGCATTAGTTTTTCTAATCCAAGTGGTTCAAAAAATGTACGTTGTATTGTGTCTATTCTATTACTAGAATCCGCGCCCTGTTTATCATCGTCGAATATGCTTGTAGCTTTTTCTTTCGGCTCCCTGTATTACGTTAATTATTGAAGTTGTTATAGAAAAATGGACAAGTTAGAGTTTATACAAATACGGCGTTTTATCCTTAGATTGGGTAAAATGTTACACAAATACGGTTCTCCCTCTTTTCGTTTAGAAGCGTATTTGACAGAAATTGCGACGCATTTTGGGCTACATGCGTCTTTTAACTCTACCCCTACCACTCTCACAATTGTGCTGTGGAGTGATCATCATGAAGATGAATATAACCATTCTGCACGGATGCAACCCGGTGAGCTGGACATGAACTCTTTGTCTCGCACCGACGAATTAGCCTTTGAATTGTTATCAGGAAAAATCTCGCTGGCTGAAGCCAATACTCAATTGGTCGAAATTGAAGCCATGCCCAGCCCTTATGGAAAAAGCTTAACTGGTGTGGCTTTTAGCATGTCTACCAGTGCATTTTCTATGTTGATGGGTGCCGGTTGGTCAGAAATTATTTACTCTGGTTTGTTGGGGGGGATGGTCTACTTTTGGACGCTTTGGGCACTTCGTTCTAAGCGAGTCAACTTGATGTTGGAACCTGTAGCGTCTTTTACAGTGGGCTTCGGAGCCTGTGCTATTAATCATTATTCATCATCAGGTTTTAATATCTGGTTGATCATTCTTTCCTCATTAATCATTTTGGTACCTGGTTTGTCGTTAACCATGGGATTAGCTGAATTGTCCTCACGAAATATGGTATCGGGAACCTCTAGGGTAATGGACGCCATCATGCAGCTATTCAAACTGTATTTTGGTGCTTTTTTGGGGGTAAGTTTGGGGTATCAATTATTTGGTCAACAAGAACTGGCCATGGCAGCTACGCTACCTTTTTGGGTCAACTGGATGGGTGTATTAATGCTGAGTGTAGGTCTGGTCGCTATATTTCGTACCCGAATTAAGCATGTTCCTTGGGCAATAGCATCTACCTTTATAGCCTATGGGGTATCTACTTGGAGTTCCGGATTTCTTGAAAACGGACTTGGTGCCTTTGTAGGTGCATTTGCATTGGGCGTGTTTGCTAATCTATTTTCACGTATTGTTAACGCGCCTTCTACCATAGTTGCTATGCATGGTTTAATTGTGTTGGTGCCGGGTTCAAAAACCTACATTGGACTCAATTCATTCATCTCAGGCCAAGATATTATTAAAGTTGATCATATTGGTCAGGAAACCTTTTTAATACTGATGTCGCTGGTGGCAGGTTTAATCTTTGCCAACGTGGTTATGCCCACTAGAAAAGCGTTGTAACAATACTGTCTTTTAAGTGAAAACTAGACGCTTTTATCAGTGAAATTAAAAGGGACATTGAAAAAGAGAGCATGAAAAAATGCGGAAAATCTTGAGAAAGCTTTATTCAAAGTGGCGTGGTGGCGTGTTTTTTGCCACTAACTCAAAACATTTTTCATAATAGTGGCGTTATAAATGGCTATTCTACTCGGTCTCAATAAATAATTTTTGAATCGTTTCTACTTCATCCATATTTTGAATGAGTGCGTTAACACAATCTACATCGAGTTTTTCTCCGGCCATTTCAAGCAAGGTATCGATGGCTTTTTTGTTACTCCAGGCTGCTTTGTAAGAACGGGCACTGGTTAATGCATCAAATACATCGGCAACGGCTACAATGCGTGCCTCGATCGGAATTTGATCACCTTTTATACCTTGTGGATAACCTTTTCCATTGATGGCTTCATGATGGCATTGCGCAATATTACGCAACATTGACATGTATTTAATATTTTCAAGTCCAAAGTTTTTAAGGAGTTCATCCACTATTTCCCTGCCTTTGTTGGCGTGGGTGTTCATGATGATCCGCTCTTCCTTATTGAGTTTGCCTGGTTTCAGCAAGATGTTATCTGGAATACTAATTTTGCCAATATCATGGAGCGGGGAAAACATAAATATATGTTCAATGTATTCGTCATCTAAGTTGTATTTACCGGCCAATGTTGTGGCAATAATACGGCTATAACGAGACATGCGATCTAAGTGGCTACCTGTTTCAGGATCGCGTACATGAGTAATGCTGCTTGCCGTTTTAACCGCTGCTGACAAGGTTTGAATCGAGGTTAATTCATTAATTACCATTAACGAAATCATATGGCCATAGACATCTATTTGTCGTAAAACTTGTTCTGTAAATACGTCATTTTGTTTGGAATTAAAGAAAACAAAACCAATAAAAATGCCATTATTAAAAATAGGCAAGGTGTAACTAGCAGCATAACCTTGGCGGCCAATTCGTTTGGTATGGGCATTATGGCTTGCTTCAAATGTAAGTAAATTATTGATAACTCTAGGTAACCCTTCTTTAAGGATGTTTTTGAGAGAAGGAGCATCATTCAAAAGAGCTTGATAGTTCTCCAGAGGATTATCTTCACCACTACTGTGTAAGTAGGTTTTCAACATAGTGGTTTGAGGATCATAAATCGCAATAGCAATCCTCTGAATAAATGGAAACAACTCACTAACAGATTTATGTGTGGCAATTAACTTTTCACGTAGCGGCGTGTATTGATTCAGTTCACTGAGGTTGTCGTAATGCTTAGACATATTTGATCCTCAAAAAGTTAATGTATTTATCAGTAAGTATCTGCAGCCAGTATAAACTTTCTAGGTTATATTCCAAAACAATGAAAAAAGATCGATGTACTAGGAGAGTATTTGTCTAAATTACGTACATTTTTTGAAATAAGCAGTTACGGTATTTATGAACACTGGGACGAAAAAAGTAAAAGCCTCCCAAAGATAAAAACCTTTACGACTAATATACCTGCTGAGCTTGAAATCGAATTTGGCTTTATTGTCAATGCGAAAAAATCTAAAGGAAAACGCTTAGATTGGTTTATTTTTCATCCCGATATTGCTGATGAAAATGGCGATGTGATGGCGCCATTTTCAGGAGTCGTATATGTGAGAAACAATGATTGGGAGTTCTATTTAGGCGACACAATATGGGCTCCCATTCACGATAAAGTAGGAGACTGGCGCATGGTTATCGAGTGCGGTGGGAAAGTCATCGCACAAAAAACCTTTAGTGTATTAACCGAGCACGGTGACGGTGAGATCCAATTTTGGAAAAAAAGAGGGTATTAGCATTGTTTCTAAATACCCCAATCAGCCACTGGGGGCTAATGATTAACTTCTTGACGATCATGTTGCTCACTGCGGCGTTCTTGCGGTGCATCCAGAATCTCTTCAGACTCTGGGTGCATAGGTAACACATTTTGTGATGTACGCACCATAGCTACATAATGGCTTTCATGATCTTCTGGTTTTTCAACTATACGCGAGCGAATTAATTGCATTATGAGCACTAAACTAAAAGCGCCTAAAACAATCAAATAGTAGGCGGGTAGAGCGCTTGCGCCCATATATTCTAGAAAGTAACCCGCAATTGTGGGGCCAATAAAAGAACCCAAACCGTAGATCATTAATAGACTGCTGGACCCTGCAACCAGATGATCTTTGTGTATCCTTTCCACAAGGTGTACCACCGAAATTGGATAGATGGCTAACACTAAACCACAAAATAGAGCGGATAAGGTTGTGATGAGGCCATGTTCAATAGAGTAATATTTAGCACACAAAACCATAGAAAATGCCAACAGGCTGCCCAAAATGAAGGTACCTAAAATAACCCGTCGACGATCCATTCGATCAGACCAACGACCCACTGGGTATTGGATCATAGCGCCACCCAGTATTGAGAGTGAGATAAAAGCAGCTAACTCTTTATCTGAATACCCCAATTCGCTAACAAATAAAGGTGTTAAGCCCCAAAAAGGGCCCATGATCAACCCTGATACTAAACAGCCTGTTACCGCGACAGGCGCTGCATCAAATACTTTAATTACACTCATAGAGGGCATATCAACAGCCATATGTGGCTGTTGTAATCTAGTCCAAGATATTGGCATAACAGCTGCAGTCACCAGTAGGCTGGCAATAATAAAGAGGGTGGAGCTGGTGACACTATCAATCAGCAAGAGTTGCTGCGAAGCGGCGACTGCTACTAGATTGATAAGGGTATAAATAGAAAAAACCCGACTACGGTAGGTGTCTTGGGTTTGCCCATTTAACCAGCTCTCAACCACTGTATACATAGCAAACACGCCAAAACCTGTTACAAAACGAATAATCAGCCAAGCGTAAGGCGAAATGAACAAAGTATAAACTAAGGTACAACAGCCGAGTAAGGCTGTGCAGAAAGTAAAACAGCGGATATGCCCCATGCGTTTAATCATCTTCGAGGCCAGTAAAGTCGCAACAAAGGCACCCAAAAAATAAACCGAAGTAAGAATACCTAAAAATTTACCTGAGAAACCTTCCGCCACCCCGCGCAAAACTAACAATGTACTAAGTAAACTGTTGCCTAATAACAGTAAAAATATAGCCAAAAACAAGGCCATAATAGAAACAAGAATTGAACGCATGACGCTTCCAAAGTGATAAGGTAAAAATAGCAAAATGCAGTATGCCATGGCATCAGTCTAAAACAATGGTTGATAACTATAATGGTTTTAATATCTGTTTGGGGTATTGGTCTTAGATCTTCCCTTAGCCTAATTGAAAACTTTTGTTTAGCATTAAGTTCTAGCACAAGCTGTGCAAACATTGCTTTTCCAACTATCAAAGATCAAGATAAGTTGTGCGCTAGTTTGTGACTTATTGATGTAGCTCAAGTCCTATTGGTTGTGAAACTTTTAGGCTTAGCCACTAATCCGAGGTCAGGTTAAATACTGCATTTGTGGGGATTTTCCGCAGGCTACATCTATCAGGAATAATATTGAAAAACACTAAAAACCATTCCCAATCGGCACGTCCTGACGAGGTTAGGCCTGAAGTAACAGCGGGATTACCTGGCGCACCTTCAGCACTTCACCAGTATTTGCGTAAAGCAGGCATCGACCCAGACAGGTTATCTATCTTACATTTAGGCCGACCAGCTTATCTTCGTAAAGATCAAGTCTCTCCTTGGGTGTTTCGGATGGCTGCGGGCTCTGTGTTTTGGTTAGTATTATTTCTTTTTGATTGGTTTTCAATTGCACTACCTCTCTATCTTGAAGCCATATTTTCACTTGTGATTGGTCTGCTTATTATTCAAGTGTCCTGTCAAGTTTTGGTGACCGCCACTGAACGTTTTGCAGCGCGAATGGGATGGACTCACTATGTGGCTGGGACAGCATCTGAGATACTATCAACCTTACCAGAATGTGTCGTGATTGCGTTCCTGGTGCCGGTGAGTCCTTTGACGGCTTTTATTGTTGCTATGATAACTATCTACAATAATGCCTTGGTGTTTAGTATTTATTCGTATTTCTTACCAAAAGACTATAAGGGTAAATTTCTTATGCCCAAACCTATAACAGATGCTGGTACCCAAGTGTTGATTGCTGGCGGAGCATTGGGGTTGGTTATGGGTATTGTTATGTTGATTTTTTCTTCTAATGGACACCCTAAACAAGCTTTTGAAGCCATTGATTTCGGGGTTATTGCATTTTTTCTACTGGCCATTTTTGTGGTGTATCTCTATAAGTTGGTGAGAGACCTTGGAAAAGAGGAAGATACCGTCCAGGCCACTCTAAAATTAACCGAAGAAGAAATGTTGGAGCGGCAACAACTGGCTTTCAAAAATGTCGAACGTAGCAGTCTGGGGAAAATTTTATCATTGCTAGCTTTAGGTATTTTAGGTTCATTTTTCGGAGGTGAAAGTATTGCTGATTTTGCAGCACTGGCTATTCAAGAAATGGGACTGAGTGGCATAGTCGCCGCGATGATCTTAGCGGGCTTTGCTGGCATGAGTGAATACGTAATATTGTGGACGTCACATCGTAAAAAAGAATATGGGATCGCCTTAGCAAATGCCTTTGGTGGCATTGCACAGTTGCTGTTTTTGATTGTACCTTTTACTTTTGTTGCCATCGCATATTATCAAGCATTTGTTAATCCCAACCACCCCGATTTACCTATTCTGTTTTCGGTGCCTAATATTTTACTAGTCATATTTCTGTTTCCTACCTTACATACTCTGGCATCACTATTAGAAAAAGATCATACAATGGATGTTCTCGACACCACAATAATGGTAGCGATGGTGGGGCTATTGCTACTGCTGCTGGTGGTCTATGGGACGACTCCTAGTTAACTTGCGTAGGCAAGACGTCTAAATAACCTTTAAACTGCTAACATTCCTCTTAAATTTAAATTCGGTTAAATTCAAAAATGAAAAATAAAGTATCACCTGAAGTGACGGCAAGCGCCCTGAAAATTGCCAAAGGCACCCAAAAAATGGGGCAAACTAAAGAACAAACTAAGTTGATTGCTCAAGGTATAGAAAAGGGTATTGCCGAATATAAAAAGCAGCAGGGTAAAAAGTTACGTGAATTAGATAAACAACGTAAACAAAAATTAAAACAGCAACAGAATGATGTGGTCACAATTGAGGAAGATGTGTCCAATGATTATCCTAGTAAGCCTCTTCCATGGATTTTGCTGATCTTAAGCTGGGTAGGATTTGTGGGGTATATTTTTCTATAGCCATTAACGGGTTAATGTTGGTGAGGTTGACGTATCGTGTTGGACAGCCTAACGTTTATAGTATGCTAAATCTCTAGAATACAAATGCCTTTAAGAGGTGACATTTTGACTAAGACTATACCCACTAAGTTTTTTGATATGCTGCCGTTACCCATAGTGGTGGTGAAACTTGTGGAAGAGACACTTAATCATCCTTTTGTATACTTAAATGCGAGTTTTAGTGAAATCATTGGCTGGAACTTAGAAGACATCCCAGATAAAGAAAGTTGGTGGGTAACGGCATACCCAGACCCACAATATCAAGAAGTGGTTACGCGGATTTGGGAGATCAGTATGGAATCCAAAGGTACCGACGAGGATAACTTCGTGACTATGAACGCAAATGTTATGACAAAGCATAATGGTACTAAGCGCTTTAAAATTTACACTGAACTTAAGAGTGCATTATTGGAAGGGTATTATGTTGTGGCTTTCGAAGAAACCAGTGAACCTATATTATAATTCCAGTTCTCTTTTAGTTAAACAATTCTTGGTGTAGCACCCAAAAAAGAACTTTCACTAATACCTCCTATCAACAGTCTGCTGAAACTATTTCGAGCTACCTTATTCAATCACCTTGTCTGTTTGGATCCCGCTAAGGTTTTCAGCGGATGTTCTTAATCCTTCATTTTATAGGATTGAAACAGCACAAAGTGTTGGCTTAACTTAGCCAAATTTTATTCGGCGCCATTAATGTAAATATTATCTCGATAAATCAAAGGTTTATATTCAATATGCTAAAGAGTGCAATCCATTTAAAACAACTAATGAACCTAGCTTGATTTTACTTTACAATCCTTGCCCTCATTTTTAGGTGACGAACGGCGGATATGGCAGCAATAGGTATAGATTATGGGACTTCGAACTCAGAGGTGGTGTATTTTGATGGACAACAACATCAATTTATTAAGCTCGATCCTAGTCTAGAAACAGCAAACAAAATCCGCTCCTCGGTGTTTATTTTTTATAAAGACGAACTGCCACGGCCACCTATCCCAATGATTGAAGCTAAAATTGCTCAATTAAAACGAGCGATTTCTGACAAAATTGAAAAAGCAAAAGAAGGGTATTACGAAGCCTCAGATCCCAGAGAAGAGCGAATTCATAGTGCTAGAATAGACGAACTTCGTGCCGAATTTCATAATTTACCCGGGTTGCAAGAACGTGCAATTGAACTGTTGTTGGAAGACATGACAGTGCAAGACTTACCGCTGCATCAACTGGTTGAAACTGGTGAATTTGCATTTGGTGAAGAAGGCTTTAAACGTTATTTAAAAATGCCTGAAAAAGGTCGCCTGATTTATTCACCAAAAAATTTCCTAGGTGCCAACTTAGTCGCGGGTCAACAAGAAGCCTTTGTAGGTTTGATTGCTAAACAATTAGAGTTCTTTCGTGTAAGTGCAGAACAACAAATAGGGGAGTCTGTTGATTCAGCAGTAATAGGTCGCCCAGTGCGCTTTCATGGTACAAGAGGTCAAGAGGGCAATAGCCAGGCCATAGATATTATGACCCAAGCCGCAAAAATGGCAGGCTTTGCTAAAGTTGAATTTCTTGAAGAACCTATAGCGGCCGCTTATAAAATCGAACGCACTCTTGATAAACATACTAATGTGTTAGTGGTCGATATTGGTGGAGGTACAACGGATATCTGTTGTATTAAGTTATCACCAGAAAAGCTTGCGAATCTGGACCGCCAACAAGATGTGATGTCGGTTACTGGGACTCGATTAGGTGGTATGGAGTGCGATAAAAATCTCATTACTAAGTCTATAGCGTCAACTATGGGGCAAGGTTTGTTGATGCGTAATGGTTTGCCAGTGCCTCCTGCCTATTTCTCTGACATGTGTGCGGTGGATGATATTCCAAAGCTGAACCGGTTTTTCTCAGATGACTACTGGTTGGATATTGCCAATACCAAATCATTGGTCAAAGAGCCAAAATTACTGGAACGTTTGCAAATTGTTCAAGAAGAAAAACTCTCTGCAAGGTTAGTTAACTCATCTCGATTAGCCAAAGAGTTACTTTCTTCAAAAGATGAAATCATTTTACCCTTGCATTACATCGAAGCTGACTATGACGTTAAGTTGAATGTTGATGATCTAAAGCGATCAATGCAATCTTGGTTAGCCAGAGTGAAAAGTTTAGTCACTGAATGCTTAAAAAACAGCGCTGAAGCGCCAGAGATGTTATTTATAACCGGTGGAATGAGTTTATCGCCAATCGTTAAAAAAGAGCTGTTAGATCTTTTACCTGGTTTGCCTGTGATGGAAGGCGATGCATTTAACTCGGTCTGTGAAGGATTAGGCATTCAAGCCGCTAAGTTAAGCGCAGTAAAGTAGTCACAAAAGAAGCAGTTCTGTAAACACTAAAGCATGTTAGGAACAAAGCTAAATTTAGCATTGTTCCTATCTAGTTAACTCCGTATGATTAGGCACACTTTCAGACAAATATAAACAACCACCATGACAGATACCCAGTCTCCATCTGCAGATTTTATGGCTCAAGTACAGGCCACTCAAACTTTATGGGCATTACAAGACCAAGCTAGCGAAGGTTGGGTGGTGCTTGACTCAGTTAATTTTGAAAATACCGACGTCATGCCGATATGGTCAAACATGGAATTAGCACAAAGCCATTGTATCGATGAATGGCAAGATTACGTGCCTAAAGCTATTACCATTGCAGATTGGCTAGAATTCTGGGTAGAAGATTTAGCTGAAGATAATGTACTCATAGGTGTAGAGTGGCGCGACGGCGGTGAGTATTTAGAGCTTGAACTCGCTGAATTTAGCCAGTTACTTGCTAAGGTAGAAACTCTTTAATCTATAAATTTAACGGGGCTGATTTATCGGCCCCAAGCATTTAAATTAAAATGTGTTATTAATCATTCAGCGGCAAAATTGATATTTTTGGATTTACTTCAACTTAATACACCGAGATTATTTTTTAAGTTAGTGTAATTAAAATGAATCTACTGGGTTGATTATTAGAAATTGAATTAACTCCTAGCTTTAAGTTAAAGACTATTTCCATCAGTGTCACTTAGCGTTGCAAGTAAATATCATCACAGTCCCTAGAATCTAGCCTAATGGTTGTATTTTGGTTGACCATAGCTTTATTCCTAGACGATTATAATGACTAACTTCAAGTATTTCTGTTGTACCATCAATATCTATCTGCCCAAAAAACTGATAATTATCCGATGGGGGAGAGCTAGGCTCTAAGTCGTCAGGCACGCCACAAAATACCACCTGAGGGCCAAAAGTATTATCTATGCCATTAGAGCTAAACGTACCGGCATGCAGTGGGCCACTGACAAACTCCCAAAATGGTTTAAAGTGTTTGTATTGAGCTTTATTAGGATCATAGAAGTGTGATGCGCAGTAATGTACGTCAGCAGTAATAAAATGCACATTGTCTATATCATTGTCTTTAATAAAACTCAGCAAATCAACAAACTCCAATTCTCTTCCTAGGGGAGGCCCATCGATATTTGCCATATTGTCAGCAATATTTGTCCCCCAATCGGTGACTTTTACACCAATAGGCATGTCAGCTGCGATTATCTTCCATGTTGTCTTTGACTGTTGCAGCGCTTTTTTTAACCACGAGAGTTGCTCGTTTCCTAAAAAGTGTGTTTTTTCAGTTTCCTGATTGTCAGTGTTTGGACCACGAAAACTTCGCATATCTAACATGAAGATATCTAATAATGGACCATACTCTATCTGTCGATAAAGTTGTTTCTGAGTAAAACCAAAGCCGATTGGGTTACAGTCCTGCATGGCCTTTTTAGAATGTTCAGCTAACCATGAAACTTCAGTCTGTTTATATCGATTGTCATCAATAATCTGTCCCGGATACCAGTTATTTTTTACCTCATGATCATCCCATTGTTGATAGGTAACAACATTTCGGTGTAAAGCAGCGAAGTGTTGATCAAGAAAATTATAATAATAACGCTCTCTGAATTCCTGAATACTTTCAGCTACTTTGCTCACTGAGTTATGCTTAATATTGCGCCACACAGTTCCATCAGTGAGTGTTTTTGTTGCAGAAATAGGGCCATCGGCATAAATCAAATCACCACAGTGAATGAAAAAATCAGGCTGTTGTTCCAAAATTCCATGATATGTCAGCATGCCGTCTCGGCTAGGATCTATACCATAACCTTGACCTGCAGTATCTCCAGACCAACAAAAACGGATGTTATCTTTAAGTGTGGGTGCCGTTTTAAATTTTCCCGCCACTTTTTGACTAAAAACACCCCTAGTCACTAAATCCTGAAAGAACACCCGATAATACCAAGTTTGCCCAGGTACTAATCCACTCAGAATCGTTTTTGCATTGTAATCTGTTGGGGCTAAAGCATAGCCTCCAGTAAATTGAGTTGTATGATGAAAAAAAGGATCAGAACTGACTTCTACATGCATAATAGCCGGGCGGTCGCATCGACTCCAAATAATAGCGCCGTCACTCGATGCTTCTCCAGAACTGACACCTGTAATAACATTGATGTTTTTAATGTTGGCTATGAATTGATTTGATAATGGGCTGCAGGCAGATCCCGCCATCGCAAGACCACTTAAAATGAAATCTCTTCTTTTCACAATTGATCCTATGTAAATTAATGTGTTACACATTTAGATAGCAAACTTAAAGTTGTCCCCATTTTCTGAAGAATTGACTTTATCGATGCTAAATAAGGCTTTATCAGCAAGTTTGTTAATTTCCCCCTTGCTAGATAGTAAGGGGGAGGTATCCAAAGACTTTTGCTATAGGTTAAAAGTTATACCGGCCCTTGAGAGTGATTATCCTTGGTGATAAATATTGGTCGCTGGTAAAACCCAAGCCGAAGGTGTCGGTATGGCGTGAAGCTATAGCCACTTTATCGAATAGGTTTTGCACATTGACAGCAACATTCCATTTTTCACTATAAGGGGTGTAATTTAAATTTAAATTGAACAAGTGATAACTTGGCACAATATCCCTTTGCGATGAATTAAATACCCTAGAGAAATACTCGTCTCGGAAGGTGTAGCCTAGGCTAGTTTCAAAAAGACCGTTATTCATTTCTACAAAGTGATTTAAACGAATGTTAGCGGCTGTTTTAGGTATTTTAGCCAACTTATTCCCTGTTAAATCTTGCGCTGTTGATTCCCTGATGGCATTGATTTCATCACTACTGGCACCATCAATAATGAGACCAACCGTTAAATTTTCTGCAACAGCGCGGTCAATGGCTTCTCGACCCTCAATGATTTTTGAATCCATCATGCTGAGACTGATATTTAGCGTTAAGTTGTCATGTATGATTATTTCAGATTCCATCTCAATTCCATAAACTTCTGCTTTAGGAATATTGGAAGCACCTGAATCAAAGCGACCTATCCCACTAGATTCGAATAAATAATCTTTATAATCATAGTAAAATCCAGCAACGTTAAGTCTTACTTTTTTATCATAAAGGTCGGACTTATTACCTATTTCATATGCAACAAGGGTTTCTTGCTCAAATACTTCAGGAAAAAAGCGTATATCAACACTGCTATTTGATCCTGCAGGTTTGACCCCATTTGCTAGGCTGAAATAAGTCATATTCTGTTGTGACCATCTATAATCAAGACCAAGCTTTCCTGTGAGATTGTTATTTGAGTCACTTGGATTGCTCGATATTGGTTCTCTCGTTGGAACACAATTATACGAACAACGTTCATCTTCAAATTGATTTTTGGTATAGCGTAATCCCGCAGTAATATTTAAGTCTTCTATCAAGGGGTAACTAAGCTGACCAAATAATGCGTGAGATTTAAAATTACGGAAGTCAGAGTTGATGAAGTCTATATCCGCATTGTTGGCAAATACGTTTGGCCCTGTAATGGATTCATTTATTGGTAGTCCGTCACGGCCATCGTCTACAAAATTAGAAGTACGACTGAAAATCTCAGTATCTAACCAGAAAGCCCCTACTACCCATTCTATGCCCGACTTATTTGGCTCGGAAATAAGATTGATTTCTGCAGTATTAGAGTGATCAATTTGTCGAAGATTACCCACAAATTGCGGAATAGGTGCTTCACCAAGTAAGTCTAATACTCCTATCATTTCAAGAGGGGCGGGATCATTAGCCGTAAGATCTGAGCGATCAATGTCAAATTTGCGACTCATATCATATTTTTGTTTACTAAAAATGGTGTTGAGCTGTGCAAAATTTAAGGTCCAATCTACGTGCAGGCTAGTTACTGCTGTACTTAAATTATAAAACTCCGCAGTATCATGATAAACCACCCTTGGGTCAGTCGATTTGGTGTCAAAGCCGCCCTTTAAAGCGGGACCATGGGTATCACTTTTGAAATATTGGTGTTGCAATAATAAGGATAAATTATCATCAGGTTGCCAACCGACTTGTGCCCTGAATGTTTGATTGTCTACATCATCGAGCCGATAATTATCTAACGCTAGGTTTTCGGTATACCCTTCATTTTCACGATGAGACACTGCCACTCTAGTGGCTATAGTGTCGCTTAAGGGCAGGTTAAGCATGGCTTTGAGTTCTTTTTGCTGATAACTGCCCATGGACGCCTCTGCAAAACCATAAGTTTCGGACATCTCCGGGCGTTTGGTTATCACATTCAAAGCACCACCCGTTGAGCTATTTCCATAAACAGTGCCATCTGGTCCGCGAGTTAATTCTACTCTTTCTATATCTTGTAAATCCGCTAACAATGCATAGTCATTGACCATGAATACGCCATCTACATGATAAGCAACGGCTTGCTTGGTTCCCGCATTATCAGGAATTTCATTTCCTACACCTCTAATACTGATAGTCGGGCGATACCCTTGCACACTCGATACAACAAAGCTCGGTATTTTGTCACTCATGTTGAATACATTATCGATGTTGTTACGTGCGAGGTTATCCCCACTTAGCACAGAGATGGATGTGGCTAAGTCTTGCATGCTTTTATCTGACTTGTGGGCAGTGACCACTATTTTTTCAATTCCAGCTCCCTTTTTTAATGTGACACCTTGTTGACTGGATGACTTTTCGTCTGCGACAATTTTTTCAATAACGATAGTATCTTGTGTATTTTCTGTCGCATGATAGCCACTGCCCGAAAGTGATGAATTTAAGGCATTTAACAAACTATCAAAGCCACTAACCTCTTTCAGGACAATACTTTTATTACCCAGATCACGAACAATAATCACTTTGCCGTATTGTTTAGATAAAGTATTAACGGCTTCCTGAATACTTATTTTATCTATTACAATATTGCCTTGTTGCGCCTGTGCAACCGAGCTCATTACTAAACCCAAAGTAATACCTTTTACCAGCTTACTGAGACTGAAATTCGTGTGCATAAAATACCCTATAGTCTTAAAATTTTAGTTAAATGTGACGAACAAAATCGTTACTCTACAAAGACGTTTGGTAAAATTGGATATCCCAGAAAACAGCTAGGTTTCACAAAAGCTTCATATAATTTAACTTAAGATTTAGACCAATTAACGATGCTTAAAAGAGTTTCCCCCTATTTATTTAGTCTCAATGTGAATGTTTCCGTACACATCTTTATGCCAATTAAAATGATGTATGCTAGATAAGCTATTTAATAACTGATCAAGTTGATCTAGTTGGAAAGCCGCGGTGATTGGGATGTCAGATAAACTAGGATCATCAATGTAAATGATACTTTTATAATATCGATTCAATTTAAGAAGCACGTCTTTAAACTGAGTATTAACAAAGTGAAATCTTTTTGAACGCCATAGTGCAAAGGACTGTGGGTCAATCTTGGAAGGCAATGGCAATACTTTGTTTTTCTCGAAATAAATCGATTCATTCATCTCAAGGTCTTGATATTGATTTTTAGCCGCAACCCGCACTTTACCTTTCGCTACATTTACGAGTATGCCTGAATTCCTTTTTTGCACTTCAAATACAGTACCTAATACTTTTATGTCTGCATCACCCGCTTGCACATAGAATGGTATTTGTGAGTTTGGATAAATGTCAAACATCGCTTCCCCTATTAGCAGTTGCGTGCGGCGCGATGATGTCCCTAACATAACCAGTAAACGACTCCCTGCACCAAGCCAAACATTAGAACCATCAAGGAGAGTAAATTGTTTAATTTCATCTTTAGCAGTTCGCAGCTCCAACGTAGATGCTTTTTCCGTTTCTGAATAGGGTATAGGTTGTTCAAGCTCAGGCATTAAGGTGATAAGCACACTTATTAACAAACAGGCAGCGACTGCATACCAAGTGTATATTTGATTTTTTTTCCGAACTTTCTTTTTTGGTTCAAGTAATTTGGGTTGTTCAGTTAGGGTGGGAGAATAAGCCAGCGTTCGCCACAATAAAGATGCTTTGCGAAATGCTGTTTGGTTATTATCTGAAGCTTTGAGCCATATTTTAAAATTTTGCAAGTCAGCTTCTGAAAATTGACCTGAATTTATTTTAGTTAACCAAAATAGCGATTGTTGTTCTGTATCACTTGTTACTTTCTTCATACTCGCTTCCTACTTAAACTGACGTTCGTTGAGTATTGGTCTGTTTGGCTCTCTTGCTCCAAAAAATCAGAAGACAATTTTTCAATCGTCAAATGAAGTGTTCTGCAAATATCGGAAGTTGAGTAACCTGTTTGCTCAGAAATTTGTTGGTAGGTTAAACCCTCTATCCTGCTGGCACGCAGCAGTATTTTCTGCTTTTTATTGAGGCTATTTACAGACTTATCAAGTTGTGCGAGTGTCTCATCCCTTAACATGATGGTTTCTGCTGAAACTTGTTCAATGGCATCTAGGTTCGCTTCTAATAATATATTATCGACTAACTTTTCATGACGAGATTGTTGTCGAAAATGATCAATACAAAGGTTTTTCGCGAGAGAAAAAAGAAATGCTTTAGGATTAGCAATAGGCTTTTGCAATTGAAGTTCTGAAACCTTCATAAAGGTTTGTTGAACAATATCTTCAGGATCCGGTGGCCCAGAGCCAAAATGGTTTCTAACTTTTTGGCATAGCTCTAGTCTGTAGCCCTTAAAAAGCGAGTCTAATAACAGAGAATTCATGACTATATTGCCAATACAACAAAATAGTGATTCTAATTGGTATTTATTACAAAGATATGAACACTGCTCAGTAAATTAATGAATTCAATTGGCTGATTTAATCTTACATAATATGAGCAACTGCCGTTTCAGTTTAATAACATCACTTCACCTAAATATGGCATATTCAAAAATGTTTCTTTGATGAATTCGATTGTTCAATAATGATGTATGGAGTGGCATTCCTTTTATCTATCATTGGTAATTTGGTTTTTCACATTTGTTTGTTTTGCTGCTCAATAAAGCCTATTTTACCACATCGGTCATTTATCTTTTTTTTTGATTTCTTTTAACCTATATCACTGACCTATCGAATTTAAATTACATTAAAGTTTATGAACAGGTTTTGGTATCGTCTAAATTCAAACTACTTTACTATCTACATGAAAAGCTTGTATTTGTAGTGTGCCACTTTAAGCGTTAACGTAAGGCTTTAATGCAAGTTTTAAAATTACTCATTTCGATGAAGCTAAGGGAAATTAATGCAGCAAAGTAATAAAGGGATAATTGTTGCGAACCATGAAAACCCCAAATTGATATGGGTGCCGCTGGTTATTTTCATTGTTGGACTTTTAGTCGCAACCTATTTAGATCAGCATAAATCGCTAGAAAATCAGCACTATATCCAAGCAAAGTTAGAGTCCAGACTCGAACAAATTGGTGACTCAGTAGTGGATACTTTAACCCTTTATCAATATGGGCTAAGAGGATTGAGAGGCGCTATCTTAGCTGCTGGTATAGATGAATTTAGTTATGCAAAAATGCAAGCCTATAGTGACTCTCGAGACATAGACAAAGAATTTCCTGGTGCCAGAGGTTTTGGAATAATTCGCTATGTTGCGCCGCTACAGCAAGACAACTTTGTTGAGCATGCACGGCAAGACCGCCCCGATAAAAATTTTGCGATACGCCAACTCAACGCGCATCAGAACAGTTTGTTTGTGATCCAATATATTGAGCCAGAGCAACAAAACCAACAAGCAGTTGGATTAGACATTGGTTCAGAGTCAGTGCGCAGATTCGCGGCAATGGAGTCGGCTAAATATAATGAGCTGCGGTTAACCGCACCTATCACTTTGGTTCAGGCAAGCAATAAAATACGCCATGGATTTTTAATCATGATGCCTATTTATGGGGCTAATCCAGTTCCGCAAAACATTGATGAAAGAATGGCCAATATTCAGGGCTGGAGTTATGCGCCCATATTAGTAGACGAAGTTCTCGACACTATTAGTCTTATTCAAAATGATGTGGTGTTTAGCATAAAAGATAATGACGCAGAGACTTCTACTACTTTTTATCAGTTTGGCGACTTGGACCAGAAAAGTTCTGATTATCAAGCGAGCCATACAATCAATCTTTTTGGTCGCCATTGGATTCTACACCTGACTGCCAAACACTCCTTTATAGAATCATTGCTACTTCCAGCAAAACATCTAGTTTTTGTAATTGTGCTGGCAGCCACGGTTTTAATCATACTGATTGTTTTTAGTATTTTATTAACCTTAGCCAAAAGAGAGCAAGCCTCGGCACACAAAGCTGAATTATCCGAAGTGACAGAGAAGGCTCTTAAACTCGCTAATCGACAACTTGAACAAGAAGTATCGAAAAGAATCAAACAAATATCCCAAGTTAGCGTGTTGCAGCGGAGTATTTTAGAGAGTGCAAGTTACGCTATCATTGCCACAGATGAGCAAGGCATTATTACTGTTTTTAACCCCGCAGCTGAAAACCTCCTAGGTTATAAAGCCGAAGAAGTGATAGGCAAGCAAACCCCCGCAGCATTTCATGTTTTGGATGAAGTAGTCGCCCGAGCTGAAGTATTAACTGATGAGTTGGGTTACAAAATTGCACCAGGGTTTGAGGTGTTTGTCGCGAAAGCACGACTTGGTGAATTTGATATTAGCGCTTGGCGTTACGTGCATGCGAGTGGGCGGCATATTCCTGTGCGTTTAAGTGTGAGTAGTTTGCTCGACGAGCAGGGAGATTTGTTTGGCTTTTTGGGTATGGCCTATGATTTGACTGAACAACTCGAACATGAAGAGGTATTGGCTAAAGCAACAGAATTGGCTGAACAAGCCAATCAAGCTAAATCTAAGTTTTTAGCTAATATGAGTCATGAAATTCGTACTCCATTAAATGGCATTTATGGTGCGTTGCAGATCATTAAAAAAGAAATCACCACTGAAACAGGACTGAATTGGTTAGATAAAGCGCTGTATTCGACTAAAAATCTTAATGTCATCATTAATGACATTCTTGATTTTTCAAAAATAGAAGCGGGCAAGCTTGAGTTGGAAAGCGCGGTGTTTAATTTAACAGAACTTGTGGAGCATTTGCGTTCTGAGTTGTCAGTGATGGCCGCACACAAAAACATAGCCTTTAACCTAACGAATAATGTTGCGCATCTTTATTGGCAAGGTGACCCGACTAGGGTCCGTCAAATATTGTTAAATATTGGTTCCAATGCCATTAAGTTCACTGAACAGGGGAGTGTGACATTTACTGTAGATTTTGATGAGGCACAAGAGGACCTTATCTTTACTATGCAAGATACAGGCATTGGTATGGAACAAAAGCAACTACAAAGACTGTTTCAGCGCTTTGAACAGGCAGATACTTCTACTACGCGAAAATTTGGTGGTTCTGGTTTGGGATTATCAATTACGCATTCCTTGGTGATGCTTATGGATGGTGAAATAAGGGTTGAAAGTGAAGTTGGCGTGGGTACCTCTGTTACCCTAACCTTACCTTTAGAAAAGACAACGGCACCCATGGTCGCTCAAAAAGACTTTGATACTGATGCAATCAATTTTAAAGGAAAAACTATTCTGATTGCTGAAGACAATGAAATAAATAGAATGGTCGTTGAAGCCATGCTTGCGCCCACTCAAGCTAGACTTTTATTTGTAGTTAATGGTTTTGAGGCAGTTGAAGCTCATAAAGTACATGCACCAGATGTCATATTGATGGATATTCAAATGCCCATTATGGACGGCATAGAGGCCTGCAGACTAATAAAATCGGCCCACTCAACTGTCCCTATTATCGCACTAACAGCCAATGCGATGAGTGAAGATATTAAGCATTATCAACTAGAAGGGTTTAATGGGCACCTTGCAAAGCCAGTGGAGCTATCCATGTTATTGCAAAAATTACAGCAAGTTTTCGAAATGGGGAACACATCCAAATAACGATTAAGATGCCCTGAGTTGAAGTGGTGTGATTTTCGAAACACAATCTATTCAGGCAGTATTTCTATTCCATTGCAATAGTTGAGGAGAACTGAGTTGACAGACAATGTCGAACTTAAACGCTATCGTCGCGCTTTCCTTACATTCAAGAAACATACTTGGAAGAGTATCTGCTTTGCGATTACCGATAAATTTTGGGTAGTTGCAAAATAATGGAACACTACAAAGCCAAACGCCCTTTAAACACGCTAGTTTGACGACGTGAGACCTCGACTTTTGCACCACTTTCCATAGTGAGTTCTAACCCGCCTGTACTACATGGCTGAACTTCTTTTACCATATTTAGTTGCACTATGTGATTTCTATTTACACGCATAAAATGCTTGTCTGGTAAACGTTTTTCAATTTGTGCCAAGGTTTTATTTAACATTGGATGTTTGTTATCAAAATGCACTTGAGTGTAATTACCTAAGGACTCAAAACGCTCTACTTGTGTAAGTGGAATTAGCCAACATTGTGTACCGTCTTTAACAAAAAAACGCTGTTCCATGGTCATTACCCCATCTACTGAGCCTATCTTGTCGACAGAATCATCTCCAGCTAATCGTTCACAGGCTTTTATTAAACGGGGTAGGGTAATAGGTTTTAATAAATAATCCACCGCATTATTATCAAAGGCTTCTAGAGCATATTGTTCAAAAGCCGTGGTAAATATCACTTTCGGTGCAGGCATTAATTCGGTCAGCAATTCAAAGCCATTGCCATCAGGCAAGTTAATGTCCAAAAAGAGTACATCAATCTTATGTTGCTTTAAATAATCTCTGGCGTCGGCCAAGTTTTCTGCCTCAGCTACCAGCTCAATATTATTAATATTAGCTAATTGAGATTTCAACTCTAACCGCCCTAATCTAGAGTCTTCAACTATCATTGCGCGGAACATTGAGTCTCCTCTAATATGATTTTCGCAGAAACAAGTTGATTGTGTTCAGTTAACGAAAAGTGTGCTTTATCTTCAAATAACAAATTCAATCGTTGCTGAATGTTGGTAATACCAAGTCGGGTTGAACTTGAGCTTGGCGCGATTTTACCTGGATTGATTACTTCAAGAGTTAAACTTTTATTGGCAATAATTTTGATAGTAATTAGCCCTCCTTCCTTGCTGTTTCCGATTCCATGTTTTATGGCGTTTTCTACCAATAGTTGCAATGATAAACATGGCACAAGCCAACGTTCTATATTGTTACTATTAATCTGCCAATCCACCACTAACCTTTGTTCATATTGCAGTATATTTAATTTAATAAAACTCTTTGTTAATTCAATCTCTTGGACTAAAGGCCATAGTTTATCTTGTTTAGTTTGTAAGGTAACTCGCAACACATCTGAAAGCTGTGCAAGGCTGTCTCTGGCCTTATCAGTATCCTCTAAAATTAACGCGCGAATATTATTAATAGCGTTAAACATAAAATGAGGGTTAAGCTGGTTGAGTAACAATTCCATTTGACTCGCCGCCAACTGCTCCTTTAACTCTGCCTCTCTGGTATATGCCAGCTTTAATGCTTTTTGACGTTTAATGAGTAAGTAAACAGCGGACCAACACAATAAAAAAAGGAAAATATTAGGGTAAGAAGCTAATAATTGCAGTAGTGCCAGATTACTTACTTCACCAAATAAAAACTCTTGATTTGGTAACAAAACCAAACCAATAATCACTATTGCAACCAAAGATGCTATAGCACTTCCTAGTACTGCTTGGCCTATGCCTTTAGGTAAAGAGTCGTCTGTACCTCGGTCTCTATAAAAACGTCGTAACACACCACTGGCTATCATCAGGGATATAAACAAGCTAAAAGAATTAATTAACTCACCTAATTTATAATGACTAAAATAACCACGAACAAATAGGTTGAGCAGCATTAGGCTGCCCCAAATTCCTAACTGCATTAACCAGAAAGTAGAAGGTGTCCTCATAATTGCGTTAGCCAAAGGTGAATATCCTTAACCACTTGAGGTGACAAGGTGGTATCAATAGATGCATATTCGGCAGGTAAACCTTTATCAGCCGGCTGCAATAAGTGATTCAAATTAGGATAAATTTTATAGGTTAACCACTGTTTATCAATAGTTTGAATGAACCCATCGATATTTTGTGGTGCTGGCACTTGTAGATCCTTACCACCGCTAATGACGAAGGAAGGTACAGTTACCTTAGCTAGGAAGGTTTTAGGGTCAGTTTTGATAAAATATTGCATCCATGGTGAGGTTAGCTGTGCGAATTGAGCATCTACTTGTGTTGGCGATAAGCCACTTTTTGCTAACAGTATTTTTAGCTCTTTAGGTGACGCGTTGTGACTTACTGCCGCAATAATTTGTCGTTGTTGCTGGTCATCTTTATTAAGTTTCAGGCTAGCTACTCCCCGTACTTTTTGAATTAAGTAGGACTGATCAATCAGTATCTGAGCACCAGAAGTGCTAGGCCCTGCTAGTGAAACAAAAAAATCAGCAGTTTGATAGTTAGTATTAGCGAGTGCAATCGCTGCAATAAGGCTACCTTCACTATGCCCTACATAACCTATTTTGCTTTGCTTTAACTCTTTATGAGAATTCATAAACAACAGCGCAGCTTCAGCATCACTAGCAAAGTCCTTACTAGTCGCTGTGGTAAATACCCCCTCAGACTCACCTACACCCCTATCATCAAATCTCAATACAGCAATACCACTTTTTGTCAGCAAGTCAGCGAGAACTGCATAAAGTTTATGACCAAAGACGTCACCATCCCTTTGAGTTGGGCCAGACCCCGACAGAATAATAACACTATGAGTTATGGGACCTCTGGGGATTGATAATGTACCGGCCAATCTATGCCCATCCCTATGGTTTTTAAAGACCACCTGTTCAACGCTATAATCGGGTGACGTACTTGGGTCTTGGGGTTTAGCTTTTCGTAAAGCTGCGGTTTGTGTTTTGACTAAAGTAACAGGTGCTTTGAATTCTCCCTGTTGATATTTGCCTTTGATTTCACCATTAACTAATTGTCCAGCATATTGAATACCCGCGGCAGTCAGCGCTAGTGATATGGTGTTACCTTTCTGATTAACTTCGTCGAAATCTAACCCAAATTGACTTTGTGATGGCACATCTAAAGACGCCACCAAACCACCTGATGATTGCTTAAAATTAAAGATAAATTCTATACTTTGCTGATCATTGACTTGCAACTTGCCCTGCCAATGTCCTACAAATAAAAGCGCATCTTTAACTGCGCTAGATTGCTCGGCTGGTGTGGATTTTAAAGTGGATTGTGCTCCAGAAGCTAAAGACTCGCCAAGGCAAGTCAACGTAATGCAACTAGTAAACAAAGTGGCGGTGATAGTTTTTAAATAACGTTTCATGTTGTTTCCTCTAGATTAAGTGGGTCTAACTTAAAATATGAAAAAAAAAACAGATCGATTTTTATATAAGCGGTCGATTAATCATGTAAACGGTCTTTTTATCAAATCTTTTCTGCAAATCCTTTTTTTCGATTAAGTAAATCGATTTTATTCAAACCACTTTTACAATTTGTTAACTAGACTACATCGCAAGTTAGTTGATTCTATTGCTTCATTAAAATTTTGTCTTTTGAAGGTGTGAGTCAGCCTTGGCGTTTATCAGAGTCGTTAACAATATGATGACTCTTCACAGTAGAGTAGGGCGAAATAAAATGAGTAAAAAACTGATGTTTTTTAAAACCACAATAGCGGCTTTTGTTAGTGCAGTTTGTATGTCTAGCATGGCAATCTCAGAAGAGAGTCAATCGGCTGAAATGACTAAACCTAAAGGCCCTGTTGGAGTGGGTAAAGTGGTTGAGGGGCAACCTAGATCCAACAAGTTTTGGTGGCCAGATCAACTGGATCTATCGGCGTTAAGGGATCACGATACTAAGTCTAACCCTTATGGTGCCAATTTTGACTACGCAAAAGCTTTTAATACCCTTAATTTGGACGCAGTTAAAGCCGATATCGATAAATTATTGACAACCTCACAAGACTGGTGGCCTGCAGATTTTGGTAACTATGGTCCATTTTTTATTCGTATGACTTGGCATAGTGCGGGGACTTATCGCACCCTCGATGGGCGCGGTGGAGCGGGGGGCGGACAACAAAGATTCGATCCACTTAACAGTTGGCCCGATAATGGCAATTTAGATAAAGCCCGACGTTTGTTATGGCCCATTAAGCAAAAATATGGTGAAGCATTGTCGTGGTCTGATTTGATTGTTTTGGCTGGCAACGTAGCACTGGATAACATGGGCTTTGAAACTTATGGTTTTGCTGGTGGTCGTGCCGATGATTGGGAGCCAGATTTGGTGTATTGGGGCCCTGAAATAGAAATGTTAGCCAGTGATCGAGAAGACCACGATGGTAAGCTACAACGTCCACTTGGTGCCACACACATGGGATTAATTTACGTGAATCCAGAGGGGCCCAAAGGCAAACCTGACCCCATAGGCTCAGCTAAAAATATTCGTGTAGCATTTTCACGTATGGCTATGAACGATGAAGAAACCTTAGCATTAATTGCTGGTGGTCATACATTTGGGAAAATGCACGGCGCACGAAAACCAGCAGAGTGTTTGGCTCCGGAACCAGCGGCCGCGGGGATTGAAGAACAAGGTTTAGGTTGGAAAAATAAGTGTGGTAAGGGCCATTCAGAAGATACCACAACCAGTGGACTTGAAGGTGCATGGACCCAAGCCCCCACACGTTGGACATCACTTTATTTAAGTAACCTATTAAACTTTGAATGGAAGCAAACGCGCAGCCCAGCGGGTGCTATTCAGTGGATACCCACAGACGAGTCTTTACACAAAATGGTGCCTGACGCACATATTAAAGGTAAGTTTAATGCTCCTGTGATGACTACTGCAGATCTCGCGTTAAAGTATGATCCCGAATACAAAAAAATTGCACAGCGGTTTTTAGCTGACCCTGAAGAATATCGCCTAGCATTTGCCAAAGCATGGTACAAATTAACCCATAGAGATATGGGGCCACCCCGTAACTTTCTTGGCAAAGACGTTCCTAAAGAGACACATATTTGGCAGGATCCTATTTCTCAAAACAGCCAATCGACTATAGATGGCGATGATGTCAAAGTGCTTAAAGGGAAAATTTTGGATTCAGGTCTGACAACTGCTGAATTAATTCGTGTGGCCTGGGCCTCTGCTTCAAGTTACCGTGCTACCGACATGCGTGGTGGGGCTAACGGTGCGCGTATCGCTCTTGCGCCGCAAAAAGACTGGCCAGTCAATAATCCTGCTGAAGTCGCCAAAGTATTGAAAGTTTTAAAGGGCATTCAAGATGATGCTACTAGTGGTTTATTTAACGATGACAAAGTGTCATTAGCTGACTTAATAGTAATGGGTGGGGCAGCGGCCATTGAAAAGACTGCAAAAGACGCAGGGTTTGACATCACAGTTCCCTTTACGCCAGGTAGAGGTGATGCGACTCAACAACAAACTGATGTGAATTCATTTAGCTTGCTTGAGCCAAGTTCAGATGCATTTCGCAACTACTTTAACCCTGAGTCTAGCTATAAGTCACCTACAGAAATGTTAGTTGATAAGGCTGACCAGTTGAGCCTAACGGTGCCAGAAATGACGGTGTTAATTGGTGGTTTGAGGGTGCTGAACGCTAATCATAACCAAGCAGGACATGGGGTTTTAACGGATAAGCCAGGCACATTAAGCAACGACTTTTTTGTTAACTTGCTTGATATGTCAACCATTTGGAAAAAATCTGACTCTGAAGGCGTATTTCAAGGCGTAGATCGTAAAAGCGGTCAAGGTAAGTGGACAGCGACCTCTGTTGATTTGATCTTTGGCTCCAACTCAGAATTACGGGCTGTTGCCGAGGTTTATGCGTTTGATACGTCTAAAGATAAGTTTGTAAAAGACTTTGTTGCCGCGTGGACTAAGGTGATGAATTTAGATAGATAACCCCAACATTACCGACATAAGGTTATGATTAAAGGAACTGATCATAATCTTATGTTTTTCAAACGCTAACCCTAGCAATAGATTCAATGTATCATTTGTCTCAATAGCCCAGCTAATTGGTTTTTTAACTGCAAAACAGTTAAACGCCAAAATAAAAAATTGAGATCTACCCATGAAATTATTATTCGCTTTAAGCTTTCTCGTGTTTTGTGCGCAAAGTGTGAAGGCTCAAAGTGTGACTGACCAGCTGATAGTCGCTTTGGTCGATAAACACTTGCCTAAAGTATTACATCAAGAGCAAGCAAGACCTTGGCAAATGGGTACCTATGATTTGACCGTTCATAAAACCGCTGGAGCAACATTTTCTAGTACTCACAACTACTTAAGCCTCACAGTACCAATAAAAGTGATGATGACCGGGCTAGTTAACAAAGCGTTTTTAGGTCAAAAAATTCTTCTAAATTGTTCGTCTGAATTTTTGACGGAAGCCAGATTGGATATTCAGCCCGAAATCAATCCACCTGAATCTAAAGCCGGAGTTGAAGTATCTGTACCTGTGCCCGAAGCAAACTTGAATTGTGATGGTCTAATATTGCCTATCAAACCATTGCTTGAGCAATTGGTCGCGACTAAAAAACAACAGTGGCAGCAGCAGCTTGAAAAAGACATTGTAACTATGTTTAAACAGCTGGGTATTTAAATTTGCGGCGGGAGTTACCTATCAAAATAAGAGGAATAAATATGTCAGGTGAAACAGATTTAAATAAACTAATTGGCTCAATGCAGCCTGTTTTGAGTGAATCAGAATATGTGTTTGCTATGGTAGAAAAGGCCACTCCAGTATTGCTTGCTAAGTTAGCGCCCCTTGGTACTTTTTACGAAAAGGAAGGGTTAACGGTTATTGTGCTAAAAGCTAATGCAGATGTTTCAGGCCTTGCTTATCAAGGCGTTTTTCAGTGTATCACACTCAATGTACATTCTAGCTTAGCGGCAGTTGGGTTAACCGCGGCAGTGTCAACTGCCCTTACTCAGCAAAATATCAGTGCTAATGTAGTTGCCGCTTATTACCATGATCATATTTTTGTGCCTATTGCTAAGGCAAAACAGGCTTTGACCTGTCTGCAAAACTTGGCCAAGGAAGCTACGTAAAGCGATCAAATACATTCAACTAGGTCATCTCCCTCTATACAGGGGGAATGAGTTGAATTAAACCGAGCTGCCCCACATAATCCCGCCATATGATCAGAAAACAAGAGCAACCAAATGACAGCAAATAATTCTTACCCAATAGGTCAAATGGGACAAAAATGGCAGGATGCTGAAAAAAAACAGTGGTTAGCAGCACAAAACGTTAAACGTTCTTATGCTGATGATGTGTTGAGCCAGTTAGCTCCATTAACCAAGCATTTTGATATTGAAGAATATGCAAAATTGGAATATGCCTCCAATGCCTTTCCTGTGTTTGTTCTTCGCAGCCTTAATTGGGATAAGTCTAAACCTAATATTTTGATAACCGGTGGTGTACACGGCTATGAAACCAGTGGGGTATTTGGTGCATTAAGATTTGCAGTATCAGCAGCGCAGGCCTATCACCACACATTTAACATTATGATCGTGCCTTGTGTCAGTCCTTGGGCTTACGAAACCATTAATAGGTGGAACCCACTTGCTATCGACCCTAATCGTTCATTTTATGCAAACAGCCCGGCCCAGGAGTCAGCTGCTTTAATGAATTTAGTGTCTGGTTTAGACTTTTTGATGCATATCGATTTGCATGAAACCACCGATACAGATAACTCTGAATTTCGCCCTGCGCTTGCAGCAAGAGATGCGGTAGATCACCAAGAATGGGCAATTCCTGATGGATTTTATACAGTAGGTGATACTGAAAATCCTTGTTCAGACTTTCAAAAAGCCATCATTCAATCAGTAGAGAAAGTCACCCACATTGCGCCTGCAGATGAGAGTGGGCGTATTATTGGGACTAAAATGGAACAAAAAGGAGTGATTAATTACCCTCTTAAGAAGTTGAGTCTATGTGGCGGTGTGACCAATGCTAGGTTTGTGAGTACCACAGAAGTGTACCCCGATAGCCCCCAAGTCAATGCTGAAAACTGTATCCAAGCACAAGTTGCTGCCATAACGGGGGCTTTAGATTTTATAACAAAAACTGAGTTTTAAGCGAATGAACTCTTCTGAATGTTTGGACGTATTCAAAGTAACTCAATAATAAAAGTGACTTTTATAATGAAACAATATTCTATGTTTTTGCTGTTTATGATGTTTTTTAGCAGTTGTGCTAATTACGATTACCCTAGCCAAGTGACCATAGGCGACACAATGGTTGCAGCAAGGGGGGAGAGTTTAGAAGGGCAAACAGTTGTTATCCCTAAAGACTTTATAGGTCAAAACACCTTATTACTGTTTGGATATAAACAAGACTCGCAGTTTGATATCGACCGTTGGTTGATTGGTCTGGACATGACCCAAACCCCAGTGGCCGCTTACGAAATTCCTACTATTCAAGGCATGTTGCCCCGTATGTTTAGTGGGTTTATTGACAGTGGTATGCGAAAAGGTATTCCAAAACAATTATGGAAAGGTGTGGTTACAGTGTATGCCGATGGCGACAAAGTGCAGCGTTTTACTGGTAACCAAAACCCTAATAATGCCCGGGTGATGTTACTCAACAAAGACGGCATTATAGTTTACTTTTACGATCAAGGGTTTTCAGTAGAGGCCTTGAACGAGGTGCGTCAAGCACTAGAAGAGTAGTGAGGCTTTTTTAAGGCTGCACAAATTGCCTGATGCAGCCTTAAATGGTGTTTAGATGCCACTGCGGAATCAAAACCTTGTTATTCATTGTGCTCGTCTTCTTCGTTCGAAAGCTTTAAATGTTTGGCTTTTAATTTAATCACAGGCGTCTGTAATATAAGGCTATTGGGGTAGGTAATAAGGTCGCCATCTGCATGTCTGATAAGCACATGAAAAGTAGTGATTTCTTCAATCATTCCGGTTAAATCAAAGTCTTTATTTGCAATTCGCACTGTGTCACCCACTCGGTACGGAAAATTAAAAAAGATCAAAATACCAGCGGTGATATTACTGAGAATAGACCACTGTGCGAATAGGGCGATACCTAAGACCGCAAAGGCAGACGATAGAAACACAATGAATTTTCCATAATCAATGCCTAGCACCATAGTCCCGATAATGATAAAAATCAGCAGGTGAGACACCAACAATATTTGGCGTACCATGAGCTTGCGTTTTAAGGTCGCATTTTTATTTTTAGCAATACGTTTGAAAGCCGACACTATCCATTTTCGCGTGATCAAAAATACTAAAATTAATAAACCAAAAAGAACCCAATTGTTTGTCATTCAGCATGTCCTTTGTGCAGTGAAATAGCGGTGGTTACCACAATGAGGAGTTAACAACTATAAAGCAATCATCAGATAATTATCTGCTTACGGCAAGCAAAGTAATGGAATATTTACCGGAATAAGACTTTTACGCCTCTTGACTCTTTATTAAAATTCCTCAAACTGCCCAGCATCATAAATTACAACTTTGTAAGAATACTGAACACCACTATGCAAACAGAAATCAGCTATCGTTTTGAACGAGCACAATTGGCCAATCGATTTTTAAATGAGCTTAAACACTGGTCAGTGGCAGAGGTCAAAGCCAAGTTGTTTCACGGTTCAGATTCAGTGAAAATTACCTATGAATTTGATGGTAAAGGTTTTGACTATACCTGTTCTGAATTAGATGACTTGGCCAGTAAATATGGCGGGGAAGAGGTGTAGAGTCAGTAGTAATAATGTGCATCATTACCACTGACTCTATTACTGACTAATAGGCAAGGTTAGCGACTGTGAAGTCTGACCTTTTGTGTTGGCTTATCAAGGGAGCATCAGTAATATTTTTTACTTGTTCTGTCGTTAATTGAATAGGTTTAACGGACACCTTACCTTGTTGAACGCGACTTAATTCATTATGTAATTGAGTTTTGACTTGTTCGAATAAAGCGAGCAGTAACATATCCTCATAGGACGCGCTTTGGTTTTGAGCGTTAAATTGTTCCGCTAACTTTTTGAAAGCACTATGATTAGGGCTTACGGCAGTCATTGCTATAGCATGCCCTAACACTAGGTGGGTTTTTGGGTCCAAAAGGGTGATATCGAATTCACCTCGCAAGTATTGTTTAGTATCAAAAGCACTTGGCATAGCCAGGGTTCCTTTTCTAACCGTTGCTCCCCCAACGTCATCTTTAGATGGGCTAAGCCCAGTGCCCGTAGCAACGGCACCTCTATTATAATTGGAACCACCTGAAGTATACTCAGGTGCATTTCTATAAATGCGATTGGCATTGCGAGAATAACGTTCCATTGACTTAACGTCGATTTGTACCACTAAATTCTGATTGTTACTCGGATTAATTTGTTCGGGGCTGCTCGGTACATTTTTGGCTAAATCTTTTGTTAAGATGTAGGTCTGTCCTGCCTGTTTTGCCAAATTCGATAAGGCCAGTGTGGTGTGCTGTTTCCATTCTAAATGTTTAGAATTTAGTTTTACTTGTTCGCTTCCTATAGGTGAATAAGTAAGATTTTTAAAATCATTCAGGGAATCAGGCGAGCTAATAATAAAGTCTTCAAATTCACTATTTTCTACCCGAAAGTATTGTGAGGCGAGGTTTCTATTTAGGTCCGAATTTTTAGTGGGGGAATTTTCCATGGCAGTCGCTAACGTCAGTTCAAGCTCTTGATTTTTAATCGCAGCAGCCACTTGGTACACATCATTTTGAAGATGACTTAGCAATATATCCCAGGCATTTTTGATGATGTCGGCATTACGTTCGGTTTGTGTCCGAGAGTTTGTAGGGCTTTCTCTATCCCTAACTAGAGAAAGTAAATCAGGCTCAACGTTAGCAGAATCAAGCCATATTGTTTTTAGTCCAGAACCCACATATTCATAGTTTATAGCATCTACAAATACTACTTCTGCGATGACTTCTAGGACAAATTTTACCTTTTTCAAATCTGCCCGTGAATGAAGCGATTCAGTAGATTCAAGTTTTTGAATAGGACTACTAATATTGTTATCAGACGGGCCAGGGGTAGATCTCCGCGAGTCACGCCATTTTGTTGCCATTATACTGCTATCAGTACTATTACGAAGTATTAGGGGCCTCGATGTCTCCTGCCCAGGGCCGAGCAGATTTACGTCTTTAATTCTTATTTGAGCGATAAGCGAGGAGTTTAAACCTGTAAAATCAGCTTCAGTGCGGTCTTTTCTATTCAAAGTAATTACCCGAGGTTTTTGGTTTTGCACTTCAGAAAAATATTGGCTGACTACATTTCTCCATCTTCTTGCACCTTGTGAAAACTCTGTGTCGCTGGTTGAAATAGGAGCAAAAATTATCTGGTCGATGTTGTCTAACGCATTGGGTGACTCTAATGAAAAACTACTAAATTTGTCAGTAGAGGCATAAACGCGTCCGGTAGGTTGTTGCGGTGTTTGTATTGTTTCTTTAATTTGTTTTACCGCTTTCTTTGCTTTTTTTACTTTTTCATTCTTGAGTGCTAAGTAATGACCTGCTGCACTACTGGTCTCTGTAGCGTTATTTTGAGCCAGCAATGGCAAGCTTTGATTATCTTCTAAGGTTTTTTGTAGAGGTTTTGCGGCAATGTTTGGCGTTGATTTTATTAGTGGCACGTTATCTAGACTGGGTTTTTGTGAGGCCTTAACCGCAATATTTAAATTGTTTACTGATTCACTGGCTATAGCCGTTTCATCATTGCTTGCCATTTCGTTATTCACACCTTTGGTTGGTTTAGCTATTTCGGCCTCAGAACTTGGGATCTCTTCGGCGATATCAGATGACGTGGCATCTTGCTTTACGGGAAAATTGACAGTCTCAAGTTGTGTTGGTGTGGCTTCAAACTCAGCAGGCGATGGTTGATTTTTGGCATTAACGTTCAGGGTTAAACCGAGTAATCCTGCACAGATAAGGGCTATCAACCTTTCGGTAGACGTTGCTAGTTTTCCGTTATTTGGAAATAAGCGTTTCACACGTTCTAATAACAGATATTTGTCTTTACTTGCGGCCATTGCAGACTGGCTGACAGGTGTGACGTCAGCGAATTGACTAAGGCTATTTGCAAAGGTTAACGGATCACCACAGGCCTTAACTGCTATATCGTCGCAGATATTTTCTCGTTCGATACTAATTTTTTTGCCGATAGCTAAAACTGAAGGGTTGAAGAAGAACAGCACTTTAATTAAACACAGCAGAATATTTGTCAAATAATCGTGACGTTTCACATGTGCTAATTCGTGTAGCACTATGGCTTCAATATGGGCCTGTGGAAGCTGCACGAGTATGCCAAGTGGTAATAAAATGACAGGTTTAAAATGACCAATAACGCAAGGCACATTTATCTTGGTTGAGTGCATAAAAGCCACAGACTTAGTAACGCCAAGTTTCTGGACTAGACTTTGCAACCTTTTATCCCACTGCTGTGGTAAGTGAGATACAGATTGGCTTTTTAATTTTTGAGTTAATCTAATGTCGTACCCGTAGCGAATGCCCTGAATGATAAAACCGACACACCAACACAACACAATCGTATCTAACCAAGGGTTGATGGTGGTGAAGGTAGTCACCCACCAGTTCTGAATTTGTGGCGTGTTTAGTGTGGTTTGTAATTGGGTAAATAACTGGCTGGCTTGAGCCACATCTTGGTAACAATAAACAAATGTTTTTACGCTAATAAGTAGGCAACAAATAAGGGCAACAATAGATAATCCATAACGGATCTCAGGTTTAGAACGTTGACACATTAGTAGACTCAAGCTTAATAAAGTAAACACTAGCAACGACTGCCAAAATGAGTGGACTATAGTCCAACCCAAGGCATAGACAAACTGGCTATCGAATAGGGAAGTTAATCTATCCATGGCTTTTATCCTCCATTTCTTTAAGAAAAGTTTTGATTTGAGTTAATTCATCTTGGCTGACGCTTTTGTTACCAAGCAATTGCATCATCAAATTACTCGCCGAACCACCAAAAGTGTTATTAACGAATTTTGTGAGTAGGTTGTCTTTTGCTACGGATTCTTGGATAAGTGGAAAATAAACGTGGCTTTTTCCTTCTTTACGTCTATCTAACAAACCTTTTTCAGCCATAACTTGCATGGTTTTTAAGGTGGTTGTGTAGCCTACCTTGCGCTGTAAATTGAGGCGGTCATTTACGGTTTGTGTATTGGCTTCTTTTAATCCCCATAAAATATTGAGAACTTCAAGCTCTGAAGGAGTAGGGTTGATCATATTCATCCTTAACTACGATAAGTTTCGTATTTAATATGTACGAGTTTTATCGTAGTTGCAAGTTTTTTATACAAAATTTTGTGTTTAAACCTAAAAGTATAGTTAAATAATTAGTCTAAGATATTGATTTAAAATAATAATATTTACATGTGAACATGATTGGAAATCGATCAATTATCGAGACCCTCATTCTAATTATTGATATTCGATTCTCCATGACGGATTGAATTGCTAAGGAGCCCTCGTCTTAAAAGTATTAAATGTTATTTGCTTTGGTTTTAGTTTGGATTTTATTTGTACCTATTTGCCATTGATTGAATTTAGATAATAAATAGCCCTTATGATTTAAATTCTTTCCAAAATTGATTTTGGTCATTCGCGCTCATATTGCGATTTTGGTATTGTTGTTAGGTTAGTTGGATAGGGTTTAGCCTTAGCCTTAGCCTTAGCGTATAGCAAACTGCAAACTACATTGAGATCGCTAAAAGTCCCCTGTGCTGCCGATTTTGTCTCATGCTTGGTTGAAATATCATAACTAAAGATCAATTATCGCTCTAAATTAGGAATTAAACACACATGAACCTGTTACAGCTAAACACATATTCAACGCATAGTAAGATAGTGGGAGTCATCGCTATTATTATTTCAATAGTGGCGTGGACATCAGATCTTTCGGGGATGGTTTACATATGCCCTTATTGCCGAGCACAACGCACAGTCATTGGTATTTTAGGGTTAATTTTAATTTCTCCTGCTGCCACCCACTGGCTAGCAAAATACATAGGTTTAGTGATTGGCTTTTTCGGCGCAACAGTTGCAGCAAACCAACACTTTATGGGATGGAAAAAGATATCAGCGGGAACATTCGAATTCAAAGAGAATATTGTCATCGATCCCTTTCTTTTATCTGGCTTAGCCTTGTTTGGCATCTTAGGCCTAACCTACTTGTTGTTATTTTCAGGTAAAAAAGTCATTACAGACCTTTAAGAAATTAACGTGGAAATGCCAAGACATCCATTCTAATTATTGGGAAATAAATCTGCATAACTGATTAGATTAGTATGGATGGGGTGCTAACGTCGCCTTACGCCGTTTAAACATGTGATTCTTTATTCCTCTGTTATGAATTTACCAGTGCTGCGCTTTGGGTACTGTTTGTTTAATAAAGTTGCATAAAAGCTGATTTAGAAGTACTTCACTACTCAGTCCCTCTCTCCTGATGGCATATTTGCTTTAGTGCGGCTATGAGTATTAAACATAGTCCTTTGGCTTCTAGTTACCCTCCAGATTCGATCGAGTTTAAAACACTAAAATTTCTCTCTTAAGTGCCAACCTAAAGCAATTAAACAATATTCATAATTTGATGTGTATTTTGTAGACACATAACGTTACAAACTACTACTAAACTTAGCACTTTTATTAGGATCTCAGGTCGAGTGACTTTCTCAAGGATTAAACTATGAATATGAAACTTTCACTGCACAAATTCGTAAAAGAAAAAGGGGCATTTTTAGTGCTTGTTTTGGTTTTGTTTACCTCCCGCAGCAGTTTTGCTGATTGGTATGTGGTGCCTACTGGGTCAATGTTGCCCACCATAGTCGAGGGCGACAGAATATTCGTGGATAAAATGGCCTACCGTTTAGAAGTGCCTTTTACTGATATTGAAATTATGCAAACCGGTCAGCCAAAACGCGGCGACATAGTGGTGTTTAATTCTGAAAAAGCCGGGAATAGATTGGTGAAAAGATTGATTGGCGAGCCTGGCGATAGGGTCGCTATGTTTGACAATCAATTGATTATCAACGGCGAGTCAATCTCCTATAAAAACAGCGAAAATACTCTGCAAAAAACTGAATATCTAGGCAATGTTGCGCATATTGTGCAATTTATACCAGTGGCAGACGCCCGTGATAATTTTGCTGAAGTAATAGTACCAGAGGGGCATTATTTGGTTTTGGGTGACAACAGAAATAACAGTGCAGATTCTCGCTATTATGGCTTTGTACCTGCCATTGAAATTCAAGGTAGAGCCAAGAAAGTGTTAGTCTCCCTTGACCCTGAAAATTACTATTTTCCTCGTTCAGAACGCTTCAATAAACCTTTAATTTAGCTTAGATATTTAGGTCGTTTCAATTTGCAAATCATAACCTGAGTATTTGCGGATATTGATCACGCGGTCGCCGTCTAACATGAGATATTGGCCTTTGATACCCAGTAAGGTGCCTTCGAAGGTCAGTTCTTTATCTAAGTTAATCGACTTCACTTTTTCGGGGTATTGCTCAACAGGGTAGTGAATATCAATGGCTGGGGTATCAGTAATATCAATCGCCTGAAAGCCGTACTCTTCAATAATTTCGTCGAGATCACCTTCAACTTGTTCTAACAAGGACTCCTTTAATGCGCCCAAGTCCACTTGTTCAGGCTGACTCTTGAGCATAGTGCGCCAATTGGTTTTATCGGCAATATGTTCTTTAAAGGCCATTTCAACCAAGCCACTGGTTAACCTGTTTTGCACCCGCATGATAGCAATGGCCTGAGTGGCGCCTTGATCAATCCAGCGACTAGACACACCATCAGTAACGTGACGAGTGATACCTACTTTAATGGTGCCAGTGTTGGCTAGATACACAAAGTGGTTTGATAGGCAGTTAGCTTCGCCCCAAGCTGGCTCGCGGCATGTACCTTGCTCGTAATGGCATAATTCGGGTTTAATAATACAGGTATCACACTGCGCCAGCTTCATTAAGCAGCGATAGCAATAGCCTTGGTTGAAGCTCTTTTTAGTTTTTGTTCCGCAGTGCACACAATGAATTTCACCGCCATAGCTCACCTTTAATGTTTGGCCTATCAACGCATTCATGTTGATTTCGTTATCGCCAATAGGCAGAGCATATTGGGCTAGGTTAGCTGAATTAGTGCTGACTCGCATTTTGCGAGTATTGCCTTGGTATAAGGTCATAAAATTTTATCCCAGAATTAATGTGGTAAATTTACCATAAAACTGAGATGGTTAGCCCCTTGGTCAACGAAAAATATCAACGAGTATGATTTTTTATATTGGTTGTTCCTTGTTTTCTTGGCAACATGACCCAAGCTGTATAAGTAAGACTTAAAAAACGTAAACCAGAGCAAAAAGGAAAATCTATGAAAATAAATGTTTCAGGTCACCATTGCGATATCTCAGAGTCAGTTAAAGAGGATATTAATTTAAAGTTTTCTAAAGTAGCCAGTCATTTCCCTACCCTTATTGCATTAGACATTATTGTGACGAAAGAGCACGGTGAGTTTAGCGCAGAAGTTTCTACTAAATATGAAGGCACTAGTGTTGCGGTCAAAGGCAAAGGTGCCGTGATGTACCCAGCATTAGCTCAAGCAAGTAAAAAATTAGATGCAGCACTTAAACATCGTAAAGGACAGTTAAAAGGTGATTTGCATGAAAAGCCTAGTGTTACTACACCAGAAATCGCCCATGAAATTATTCAGGGAATGGATTTAACCTAGCCACCAATAGTCTTATCTAATGCGCTCAGGTTATCATTTATAATCTGAGCGCCACCTCTCACTTTCAAATTTTTGCTGTCACACTGTTTAGCTGCCTTTGTCAGTCTTTGCACCTTCTTTGCACAATTTTTACCCGTTTCTTGCACACTGTTTAAGTGAATTGTGGGTAAGCTTTACTGGAACTTAAATAAACAAGCAGGTCATATTATGAAATTAGTAAATGGGGTAAAAATCAAATGTTCGGTAAAGTTGTTAGCACTTTGTTGTTTGATTGGACTTTCGTTAAGTCTATCGGCTCATGCTCAAGAACGCGGAGGACGGGATATGCCAAAACGTGAACGTCCACAATTTTCGTCGTTAGATTTAGATGGAAATGGCAGTGTTAGCTTTGCAGAGTTTGAGCAGAGTGACGTACCAAACAGCGAACATGCTACTATTTTTGGCCATATCGATGCAGATAGTAATGGGGTTTTGACCGAAGAGGAATTTAACAACCATAAGCCACCAAGCCGCGATAGATAGACGGTGATATTGCAAAAAGCGACTTTAAACGAGTCGCTTTTTTGTTAGTGCTTTTTAGGCGTTTCTGTTTACGGTAAGATACTTTAAACATTTAGATATAGCTGCTTCCGAAAATCAACGTTTTAGCCCAACTACAATCCCAGTTTTCTGATCCAGACCTGAGTAAATTGCATAAGGTGCAATCACTATGGAGTGGTTATGGAGAGATTGCTCGTTATTATAGCCCTAGACTCAATCATTCGATTATTGTTAAACATATCTCACCCCCCTTAGAGTCAATTCATCCTAGAGGTTGGAATACGCACACGGGGCACCAACGTAAAGTAAAGTCCTATCAAATAGAAGCCAATTTTTATCGAGGTTATGCATCTTTATGTGATGATAATTGTGTGGTACCGCAATTATTGGCTGAGTTTTCAGACAAGCAACAACAATTATTGGTCTTGCAAGATTTAGATCAAGCGGGCTTTTTGTTGCGCAAAGACCAAGCTTCTATGACTGATGTGAAATCTGCTATCAGGTGGTTGGCGTATTTTCACGCTAGGTTTTTACAACATCAAAGTGATGACCTTTGGCCCGTTGGTACTTATTGGTATTTGGCGACGCGCCAAGATGAGTTCGATGTGATGCAGCCAGGTAAACTAAAAAATGCGGCTCAGGCGATAGACACTGCATTGAATACTGCCTGCTTTCAAACCCTGGTTCATGGTGACGCTAAGTTGGCAAATTTTTGCTTCACTGAAGCCAATGAGATTGGCACTATAGCAGCGGTTGATTTTCAGTATGTAGGCAAAGGAGTAGGGGTGAAAGATCTTGTTTACTTTTTAGGTGGCTGCCTAAATCAGGATGACTTAGTTAAGTATGAAGCAACCCTTTTGGATGACTATTTTTCTTTGTTAAAAGGTGCATTACAGCACTATCAAATAAACGTAGACTTTAAACATTTGCAGCAAGAGTGGCGCAGCTTATATGCATTTGCTTGGGCTGACTTTTACCGGTTTTTGTTGGGCTGGAGTCCCAGTCACTATAAAATCAATCCACATATGCAAAAACAAACACAGAGTGCACTCGCCAGTTTATCAATCTAGCGACTTAATCTAATTACAAGCCAGTATGGCTAATCCATTACTCAGGTGATTCAGGAAGACATTAAATGACAACCAAGCAAACTAATGGTGTGCGACTCGTTAGTAATATTAAAAGTGCCATAGGTGCCAATTTAGTGCCTGGCTTATGTTTACAGCTGTTTGCAGTAACCATTGGCTTAAGTTATTTTTATTGGCCAGCGTCACAACACACGTTTCAATTTTTTGCTGATTTAAAGGCACAGTATGGTGCTTGGTATGCGGTCATTTCTACTGCATTGTTTGGTGGCCTGCTACCTTTTTTGTATTTGTTTATAAGCGGTAAAATTCGCTTTTTACCTTTTTATCAACTGCTTTTTTATGTGCTGGTGTGGGCAGTGTTGGGTGGGATAATTAACGGATTTTATGCTTTTCAAGTGGTGTTATTTGGCGATGGAAATGACTGGCTAACCATAGTCAAAAAAACCGCGTTTGATCAGTTTGTATTTTCTGCTTTTTTGACCGGGCCTTTGATTGCCTTGGTTTTTTTATGGAAAGATCAACAGTTTAATTGGCAGAAAACTAAAATACACTTTGCTGATCTTATCAAAGTACAAATACCAACTACTGTGGTGACCACTTGGATTATTTGGATCCCTGCCGTTAGCGTGATTTATATGATGCCCAGTAATCTACAAATTCCATTATTCAATCTAGTGTTATGCTTTTTTGTATTGATATTGGCTATTTTAAATGTGGATGACAACGCCAACTAAGTTGGCATTTACAGTTGTTTAAAATCATCACACTTAAAATCACTGTTAGGTTGGGGATCGTCTGGATAGACATCATTGGCGCCAAATTTATCAACTGACCAATGATAAACCTTTGCTAGATATTTGGGCATACCTGCTTCAAGTAACATATCGTGAAACAGCTGATCAACTTGCATTTTGGTTATCGGGATAGAGTCTAGATATTGATAAAGTGCATCATGAACAAGGCTTGCGTGCATACATAATTGCCAAAATACCTTTTTCTCAACTAATTGCCCTTGCTCTGACAGAACTTGAATAGTGTGTTCACCGTGCCACCAATCTGGAGTACCTAGCAACGCGAGCCAAAAAAACAATCGTTTGGGAGTGCAACCATCCCATGCGTAGGTGTTAGGTTTAGCCAAATCATAATTGACAGTTTTTGATTCAAGGTCGACTTCTGAGGAACCTGGATTAACGATGACCTTTCCGTTTTCTATCACTAGCCAGTCACTATAAAAAAATTTACTGTCTGCCAAAGGTGTATTACGAACCAAAGGGTAATCGATGTAATTGATCCATGGCCCTTCACGGTCGCGGCTTGCAAAACCCCATTTTTGTTGTTCTGCCAGTTTTGATTTTTTAGCCCGACGCTCTCGTATATTCCAACCTGCTTGGCGAGGTAGAAATAGGCCTAAACATACAACACAGCCTGTGTATAAACTCAAACGTATAAGGTTGGGATAAAACCAAAATAGAAACACTATTAATACCCCACCAATCAGTAGTGCCACTTTCATGGACATATCCATTTTTGTGACTTGGGGCTGTGCTTTATTTGACACGCTTTTGATGTTGCTCATACATATCCTTATCGGAGAAACAGTTAGCTCTGCAGCGAGTATATGATTGAAGTCTAAAATTCTGCAACAGTTTGATACTTTTTACTTTGACAGACGTATCGTAATCACTGCCTAGTGCCCCCATACTCACTCTACTTGCCAAATTTAAGAGATAAATACTTTGCAATCCCCTAAAACTAGCACCGTTATGAGATGGCTATTTGGTCAACTCCGTCCTTATAAATCAAAGGTGATCTTCGCCATCTCTGCATTAATTGTGGGTGCAGGTGCGTGGTTATTATTAGGCCAAGGTATTAAAGCTGTGGTAGATGAAGGTTTTCTTGCCAACAACGCCAGTAAGTTAGATCAAACTATGTTGTTAGTTATGGGTATCGCACTCGTTGGCAGTATTGCGGCTTATTTCCGATTTTATTGGATGATTTGGTTGGGTGAAAGAGTGAGCGCTGACATTCGCCAAAAAGTCTATGGGCATTTGTTGACGTTATCCCCAGCGTTTTTTGCTAAAACCCGCACTGGTGAAGTGATTTCTCGTTTTACCGCAGACACCACATTATTACAGTCAGTGGTTGGCATGGGGTTATCTATGGGGTTGCGCTCCAGCATCACTTTTATTGGGGCATTATTTTTAATGCTATTTTCCAGTCCAATGCTGACGCTGTATGTGTTGATAGCAGTGCCCATTGTATTACTACCCATCCGAATTTTTGGCGCTAAGGTCAGATTCTACTCCAAAAATAGTCAAGACAAGGTGGCGGATGTGGGTGCCTATGTTGATGAAACCCTACATGAAATCCACACAGTTCAAGCTTACTCTCATGAAGAGATAGACAAAACCTTGTTTCAGACCCGCATCGAGAGTGTCATGGGGGCGGCGCATTTTCGGATTAAATTCAGAGCTTTGTTGGTGGCTTGTATCATGGCTATTAGCATTATCGCGATTACTCTCGTGGCATGGGTAGGTGCACAGCAGGTATTAAGTGGTGAATTGAGTGCCGGCGAACTCACTGCCTTTATGTTTTATGCAGTCATGGCGGGCGGTGCTGTGGCAACTATCAGTGAAGTGATAGGTGAGGTTCAAAAGGCGGCGGGTGCCAGTGAACGTTTAATGGAATTACTCAATACCCAAACCAGTATCGAATCCCCAGCGACTCCTATTATGTTGCCCAATAAAGTCAGTGGTGAGATTGACATGCAGAATGTGAGTTTTCATTACCCACAAGCTGATTCAGTAACTGTGATAAAAAACCTCAACTTAAAAATCAACAGTGGTGAACGTGTTGCTTTAGTTGGACCAAGTGGCGCAGGTAAGTCTACATTATTCCAATTGTTGTTGCGTTTTTATGATGTCAGCAGTGGTGAGATAGCATTAGAAGGCAAAGACATTAAGTTGCTGGATGTATCCGACCTACGTGATCAATATGCGTTAGTGCCACAAGAGTCAGTTATATTCGCCAGCAGTGTGAAAGATAATATTGGTTACGGTCGCACGAATGCAAGTCAGTTGGAAATCGAAAACGCTGCAAAAGCGGCCCGTGCACATGATTTTATTTGCGAGTTACCTGAAGGTTATCAAACTAACTTAGGTGAGCGTGGGGTGCGTTTATCTGGGGGCCAAAAACAACGTATTGCCATAGCTAGAGCTATTTTGGCAGACCGGCCAATATTGCTTTTGGATGAAGCCACGAGTGCTTTGGATGCCTCAAATGAGCAACATGTGAAGTTGGCATTAGAAGAATTAATGAAAGATAAAACCACTTTGATCATTGCTCATAGACTGGCTACCGTTATCAACGCTGACAGAATAGTGGTGATGGACAAAGGTGAGATAGTCGCAATAGGCACACATCAAGAGTTGGTTGAAAGTAATGCCTTGTATCGTGAATTCGCGCAATTGCAGTTGGTGAGTTAACAGCAGCTGCAAGCTATGAGCGAACAAAGAAAAGCGAAAAGATAAAAGAATTTGAACCTCAGAGGAAAAGGAGAGCTCATAGGTAAAAACAAGTATGATTTAAGTCTTTTCTCTGTGCAGCGAAGCACTCGAAGCACTCGAAGCACTCGAAGCACTCTGTGCGCGGCACCCGGTGTCCCCTGTGGTTTATTGTTTTTTGAGCTCCGAGCGAACAGATAAAAGATAGAGAATTTGAACCACAGAGGAAAAGGAGGGCACAGAGGTAAAGACAAGTATGATTTAAGTCTTTTCTCTGTGTAGCGAAGCACTCTGTGTGGGGCATCTGGTGCGCGGCACCCGGTGCGCGGCACCCGGAGTCCCCTGTGGTTTGTTGTTTTTTGAGCGGCGAGCTTCGTGTTTATAGATAAAGTTATAAGAGATGATTTATGAAAATTGCGCAGGTGGGTGAGGAAATTCTTAGAACGCCAGCTAGGCAGGTTGAATTGGCTGAGTTTGGTCAAGCGTCACTGACCTCGTTTATTGATGAGTTACTGGCAACTATGCTTGAGGCCAATGGTATCGGTATTGCCGCGCCGCAAGTCTTCGACCCTAGGGCAATTATGATAATTGCCTCGCGCCCAAACCCTCGTTATCCCGACGCGCCAGATATGCAACCTTTGGTCTTAATTAATCCAGTGATCCAACAAACTAGTGAAAATACGGTTTGGGAATGGGAAGGGTGTTTGTCTGTGCCGGGATTGCGTGGGTGTATTGAACGACCCAACGCAGTTGATGTGGTATATTTGGACCCAGAGGGTAAGGCACAAAACATTAAGCTTGAAGGTTTTGTGGCACGTATCTTTTTACATGAATTTGACCATCTCGTTGGCAAAACTTGGCTGGATCATATTAGTAGTACAGAAAATATTATGGCGAATGATGTATGGATGGCAAAATTTGCGTAACGATTTTTGTTATTAATTTTTACCAAGTCAGTTAGCATAACGCCTTAGACCAACCATTTTTAAAAATTTTGGATAGTTACTTTGAATTCTTTTTCTTCATTTAGAACACTTCTTATTGCCGCTGGCCTGACGGCAATGGCTAACGTTGCACATGCACAACAAAGCCCAGAGGTTGTGGCCGAAACGTTCCCACAATGTATTGAACGTTTACAGCTATTAGCCCGTAACTCAGGGGTGTCTGAAAACACCACTGTGGATATTTTGGGGCAAGTTAGACCCTTGCCAAAAATTTTAGAATACGATCGTAGTCAACCTGAGTTTGTACAAACCTTTACGGGGTATTTTTCAAAACGGGTGACAGATTGGCGTATGAATAAAGGCCGTGAAAAACTCGCAGAACACAGTGATTTTTTGTCGAAACTTACCCAAGAGTACGGAGTACCAGCACATTACCTGATTGCATTTTGGGGATTAGAAACTAACTTTGGAAACTACAAAGGTAAAATTCCTACTATTTCCGCTTTAACCACTTTGGCTTGTGATCAACGCAGAAGTGGCTATTTTTCACAAGAACTGATGCAAGCTTTGTTGTTGCTCGAACGCGAAAACTTAGATCCTAATGAAATGATTGGCTCTTGGGCAGGTGCAATGGGGCACACCCAATTTATGCCTACAGCCTATATGAAATATGCCAAAGATGGCGACGGAGATGGCAAAGTTGACCTGTGGAACAATGAATTAGATGCTCTGGCATCGGCGGCCCACTTCTTACAAAATTTAGGTTGGAAAACAGGCTTTAAATGGGGCCGAGAGGTTTTGTTGCCCGAAGATTTTGATTATCAATTAGCCGGAAAGTCTCAACCGCAAAGCTTGTCTTTTTGGTCACAGCAAAAAGTGACACAAGTTGGCGGCCAAACTTTAGGTGATAGTGACTTAAAAGCTGCAGTGCTTATCCCTGCAGGACATACTGGACCTGCATTTATCGTTTACCCAAACTTTGATGTGATCCTACGTTGGAATAATTCTGAATATTACGGCATAGCAGTGGGTCACTTGGCAGACCGAATCAAAGGACAAGGTACTTTATCAAAACCGCTTCCTGATTTGCCCAACTATACCATTGTTGAAATGCAGCAATTTCAGGAAAAACTTAATCAGTTAGGCTTTGATGTCGGTGTAGCCGACGGGATTTTAGGTCCAGCAACACGTAAAGGTGTGCGCGCATTTCAATTGACTATGGGTTTGATTGCCGATGGTTATCCATCAAAAGAGACCGTTGAAGCGGTGAAGCGAGCACCTTTGGATAAAGCCGAGGAAAAAGCGGTTGAGGAGTTGCAGTCAGTCGTTAATTAATGACTGCAACTAAGCCAAAATACTTAAGGAACGCGGCTTTTCGCTATTTCTACTTTGCCCACTTTTGTATAAAGCGTCGATACGACTCGAATGCTGTTTTGGCTTGCTCAGGTACCGATTGAGTGAAGCTATGGGTGCCACCAGGCAACTCATAATACTCATAGCTGTGCCCCGTTTTTGCTAATTCTTGGACAAACTCACGGCTCATCTCAACAGGCACAATAGGATCCGCATCGCCATGGGTTAAAAACATCGGCGGATCTTGGGGATCTAAATAGGTGATAGGGGATAACTCAGCTAGCGAGTGTTGAAAATTGCCTGAATCAGTATCGAGCAGACGTTTTATGAGGGCGAAGCCTGAATACTTCGCTAACCTAAAATCAGCAATGGGCGCTGACTGACCCGCAACCGCATGCACAGTGGAATCAAATTCAGTATATAAACCATGATCATCAAAGGCATCGGAGTTTCCAGTTACGCCTGCCATGACTGCTAAGTAGCTACCGGAAGAAGCGCCGCTAAGAATAATGCGCTGTGGATTGATATGGTATGCGTCAGCATTCGCTTTCAAAAAACGGATCGCCAATTTAATATCATCAAGAGCAGCGGGGAATTTGTGTTCTGGTGCAAATCGGTACATAGCACTTGCTGCCACAAAACCCAATTGGGTCATTTTTTGAATACGTTTATTATTTTGACTTTTATCACCCTTCAAAAAACCACCACCATGGATCATCAGTAATACGGGGCGCGGTTGTTTACTGAATGTTTTTGGGAAGGCAATGTTGATTGATAACTTAACGCCGTCTATCTCGCCTATTGCTATGTCCTCATGCAGACCTTTTAAACTTTTAATCTGCGAGCTGTGACTCAAAGAGGCAGTGGTAACAAGCATACAAAAGCCTAAAGATAACAAAGACGTTGAAAAGAGACTTTTATTAGCCAAGTTCGTTTCCTTTTATAAACATTTTTCTAAATTACCTATAGTAAGTTTATCTCGTTTTTTTCTGTTTTTTTGTCTGCTTCAATTAAGTTTTCTTCAGAGCTGGAAGGTAGTTCGTCAGTTTCAGGTGGACTGCTTAGTCCTCTTTCAGCAACAGATAAATCATAACGGCGTTTACCAATCTCAACACCTGCTTTGAACGCTTCTCTTTGATGGATTGGAGTATTTAAATTTACATCAATCTGTTCGAGCCTGTTAAAGGTTTCAAACCCGAGTTGATAGGCTTTGTCGTTTAAAACAGCGTATTGTTTCATAGACGCTTCAACTTGCCTGAGTCTGGCCAATTGTATAAATTCCATCCGATCTTCAAATTCTTTATCGTGTTTTTTTTGTTTAGCCGTTGCAGCCTTATCCAACATGTCCAAAGCTTTGTTATTAGACTTGTCGACTTCCTGTAAAATATCATTTTGAACATAAGCTAAAAATATAGCCATTTTGTTCGAGGTACCACTATTGTGTAAAGCTATGATGATTGACACCAGCTTTTGGACGTCAACATATTCATTGCTATCCTCCCTTTCACTTCGCTCCCCGAACACCCAACGTATCAGCGTCAAAACAACCGCTTTTGTATAATTTGGCCGATTAACATCGGCTAAATATTTGCTACTAACATCTTCAAAAATAGGGAATGAGATTTTGGATTTGAATATTGAAGAATAATTTTCCTCAATAGGTTTATGCAGTAATGTTGTTGATAGCCAAGGCACAGTGTTGTAGCTTGAAGCCGAAAATACCGAATTGGAAATAGTGCTGGCGGACAAAAGTAAGCTTGTAGCACCAAGTTTAATTATTGTTTTTTTAGGAAGTCTGGCCAGCTTTGTACACTGTTTATTTATAGCAATATAATTTATTTTAATTAGCTTCATATTCTTTCCGCAACGTTACTCTGGATTTACGATTAATACTCAAATGCCAAAACACATAAGGAGTTTGTAACTCGTTATGTGTTTTGTATTTGAATGCTCTAACTAGAGAGGTTTGGATATTTTTTCTATTCGGGATGCAGTCTTTATTTGGGACATATTCTCTAGTTGCTTTAGGTTTTTCTCACTTGGATACAACATTGCGAGCTTTTCTTGTACAGCGAGGGCTTCAATCCAATTTTCACTTTCGACATGATTACCAAATAGCATATTTAGCCAAGTTTCTTCGGGTTGATATCCTTGGATTTCATTGATTGCGACTAACTCGTCTAATAATTTGATCGATGTTGCAGTTTGCTTCAATTTATAATGTGAAATAGCAGTTAAGTATAATATTTTCTTCTTGTCGAGATTGTCATCTGCTATCTCAAACCATTTGTCTGAGTAACTGATCTGTTTGTCCCATCGTCCTTGGCTAGCAGCCAAAGATTGTGCCATATGAAGAATAGGTAAAAGCTCTGTTGCTGTGAGAGATTCTTCAAGTGCTACTGCTTTATCTATATAGGTAATTATCTGTGGGTTGTTGGCATCTAATTCGTATAAAGTATGAGCATGTAGCTTCCAGATTTTTGCTTGATCTGTTGCCTTAAAACTATCAATGTTGTTTGCCAACTTAGTTAACTGCGCTTCGGCTCCAGTAAAATCTTTGTCGTTGAGAGCATGTAAAACGTCAATTAAACTTGAGTTTTTGTCATCAAAATTAACAGGCTGTTGTGAATTGACGGTTGCATTTGAAAAGCCAATCCAACTTGTTAGAGACAGCAACGACGCCATCACTACTACATATCGTTTTTTCATTTTATGTTCCTTATTAAGTTTATTTATTCGCTGTAAATTAAATGCCGGTGTACCACTCATTTGTAACACTGCTGGCATTTGCAGCGCTTGTTGCTGCTTATTCACCTGTAATGTCAGTTTAATCAACTGCAGTTGATAATTGCCTTCAGGTAAATGCTTTTTGCACTGCTCATCGCAGCTTAATTCCATTTGTTTTCTGGCGTAATTCGCGGTCAACCCAACCAGTGGATTCCACCAAAACAAACGTTGCATTAGGGTAATTGCCCACAACCAAATAGGATCATGTTGGCGAATATGGGTAAGTTCATGGAGCACAATAGTGCGGATTTTTTCAGCATCTTGTTGATTGTTGTCTAGCCAAATAATAGGTTTAGTCAGGCCGGTCGCCATGCCAGGGGAGTCTGAGTTGATACGACGAATATCACAGTTAGGCTGAGTGATTTGTGCGGTTTTCCACGTTTGATTGTCTAGTGTTGAGTGTTTTATCCAGTCCCTATGCAATTTCACATAACTCACTAGATCTTTGAAAAATAACACTAATCCAATTGCGAACGCGGCTAGCCATAACCAATAAAATGAAAACAATGGAAAAGTTGATTGTTCAATTACAGGTGCGATGTCAGAAGGGTTTTGTATGACAGCTTCTGGGATATTCCATTTGAACTCAGTCAAGATATTCAACGGCAACGTAAACGAATTAGACACCGCTTGAAATTGCATAAACTGCCAAGGGGTAAGCCAAGTCACCAATATCATTAAACAAATATAAAAACGCAAACGGGCGGGAGCCTCGTGCAATAATAAAATGCCTAAACCGCAAATACTGCTGATCAAAAGAGTGATAGTGAAATAAGTCGTCATCATAGCCTCACTTGTTAGTGCTATTTGTGTTTTTCGCTTTTTGCGCAGCCAACATATTTTCAAGCTGCTCAATTTCATTGTTGTTGAGTTGTTCGTTGGCAAGTAATTGCGCCACCATCTTATGTGGATCACCGGCAAACATACGTTTTAGAAAACCTTTTAGTAAAGGTGGTGATAACGCTTCACGCTCAACAGCTGGGGCATAATAGATAGTACGACCTTGTTGGTCGGCTCGGGTTATCGCCGCTTTTTGTTCGAGTCGGTCGATTATGGTTTTGACGGTTGAGTAACTGACATCTTTGTCTAATTTGATTTTTTCATGTACTTCAGGTGCTGAAGCTTTACCCACTTGCCAAAGGATGTTCATAACATCTAATTCAAATTCACTGAGTTTTATGTCGCTTGTCATTTTTATCTCTACACTTGTCGAGTATGTATCTACAAATGTAGAGATATAAAACTTTGTTGTCAATAATTTAGTGAAATAAAATTATTTTTACTTCTTTTGGTAGAACTCATAGTGGAAAATTATTTGCTAGAAGCTAGAAGCTAGAAGCTAGAAGCTAGAAGCTAGAAGCTAGAAGCTAGA